>NZ_JABUXW010000095.1 GCF_014897585.1 Brachybacterium tyrofermentans
AGCTCGAGGACACCTACGATCACAACCACCCCGCACCGGCACCCGCCGACGCGGCCCTTGCGAGCCTCTAACAAACCCGGGGCGATTCAGATAGCTGCTGGATGTCATGAGTGAGATGGTGGGTGAGCGTGATGATGACGAGGCCGGCGTGAGCCGCGCCCTTCATTCGGTCCGGACGTTCTGTGAGTCGTCGGTTTCCATTTGATGGGTGCACTGTCGAGCGTACTCGGCTGGGGGTAGGTAGCCGAGCGAGGAGTGCCGGCGGTGGTGGTTGTACTCGTCCTTCCAGTCGCCGATGATGACCTGCGCGTGCAGCAGCGAGTAGAAGCTGTTGATGTTGAGGCACTCGTCGCGGATCCGGCTGTTGAACGACTCGACGTACCCGTTGCGCCACGGCGAGCCCGGAGGGATGTAGGACAGGCCGGTGCGGGTGCCGGCCCAGTCGGCCATCGCCTCGCTGATGAACTCCGGCCCGTTGTCCGACCTGAGCACCGCCGGGGCGCCCCGGGCGGCGACGAGGTCCTCGAGGTGGGCGGTGAGTCGGTCGGCGGTAATCGAGCGCTCCACGAGGCCGCCGATGCACTCCCGGGTGTGTTCGTCGACGATCGAGCAGATCTTGATCGGTCGGCCGTGCTCGTCGGCGTCGAACTGAAAGTCCACTGCCCACACCACGTTCGGCGCGTCCGCCGTCGGCGCGTCGACGGTCGAGGACCCGACGCGCTTGCGTCGACGCCGCTGCGGGACCCGGGGAGGTGTCAAGTTTTCTGTGTAAGGGGCCGGTCGAACAGCCTCTCTGCCGGGTG
>NZ_JABUXW010000018.1 GCF_014897585.1 Brachybacterium tyrofermentans
CAGTAGCACCCTCATCGTAAGAGGGCCCACTGTCCGAAAACCACGCGGCACCTCAGACCGCCTCGTCAACGAGTACGTGGCCAAGCATGGGCGGCAGCCGTCGCCGAAGTTGTTGTGGCAGTTCCGGCAGCAGGCCACGTTGGAGACGCGGCCTCCGAAGCAGCACCACTCCCTCAGCGACCTCACCACCGCGTGGCGGGAACGCGCCACCGAGGTTCTCGGGGAGGACGCTCCGACGTGGGCCACAACGCTCCTGGCCGGGAGTGCTGGGGAGCCATTGCTGCGCGCGGACGACATCCCCCTCGGCGATCTTGATCAGGTTGCTGAGGTTGTGGTGGCGCGGGTGGGTGACCGGCGGGCGACGTGGAAGCGATGGAATCTTCATGCGGAGGCTGTCCGGCAGACGATGGGGCTCCGGTTCGCGTCCGCGACTGACCGCGACCACATCACCGAACAGATCGTCGACACTGCAGAACGCGTCTCGCTGCAGTTGACTCCGCCGGAGCTCGCGTCGAGCCCGCCGACGTTCCGCCGCCCGGCTGGGGCGAGCGTGTTCCGCCCGAAGGCCGCAACGGTGTTCTCGTCTGAACTGGTGCTCGCGGCAGAGGATCGTCTCCTGGCCGCGTCGAACGACAGGAGCGCACCGACCGTGCCGCTCGCGTGGGTCGAGCAGGCGGCACGGACGAGGAACCGAGACGGGCATGTGTTGTCACCGGATCAGGAGCGGGCGATCGCGAAGATCGGCGTCTCCGCCCGCACCCTCGACGTTCTTGTCGGTCCTGCGGGGACGGGGAAGACGACGACGATGTCGGCGTTGCGGCGGTCATGGGAGAAACGCCACGGCACCGGTTCCGTGATCGGCCTCGCGCCATCCGCGGCGGCAGCGGATGTTCTCGCCGGGGATTTGGGGATCTCGACGGAGAACACGGCGAAGTGGCTCCACGAACACCGCAACGGCAACTGGAACCTCACACCCGGCCAGCTCGTCATCATTGACGAAGCCTCTCTCGCCGGGACTCTCGCACTCGACACCATCACCACCCACGCTGCCCAGGCCGGTGCGAAGGTGCTCCTCGTGGGTGACTGGGCGCAGCTCGCCGCGGTGGATGCGGGTGGGGCGTTCGGGATGCTCGTCCGCGACCGGGACGATGCCCCTGAGCTCACCGACGTGAGGCGGTTCCGTAACGAGTGGGAGAAACACGCCTCCCTCGGCCTGCGCATCGGCGATACCGACGTCATCGACACCTACCTCGACCACGACCGCGTCACCCCAGGCGGCTACGAGGACATCCTCGAACAGGCGTACCAGGCGTGGCGTGCTGACCTGGCTGCGGGGAAAGAGTCGGTGTTGATCGCGGAGACCCTCGACGCCGTCTCCGAGCTCAACACCCGCGCCCGCACCGACCGGATCCTCGCAGGCGATGTCGCCCTCGACGGCGTGCGGCTCAATGACGGGAACGAGGCATCCCGCGGCGACCTGATCATCACAAGGCAGAACGACCGGCGACTCGCACTTGGGCGGGGGTGGGTGAAGAACGGCGACCGGTGGACCGTCACCCAAGCGAACGATGACGGATCCCTCACCGTCCGCCGAGCCCACTCGAGGTGGCGCACCACAATCACCCTTCCCGCCGCGTACGTCACCGAGCACGTCGAACTTGGGTACGCGATCACCGCTCACCGGGCCCAGGGAGCCACCGTCGATACCGCGCACGCGATCGTCCACTCACCCGAAATGACCCGGGAATCCCTCTATGTCGCCATGACCCGAGGACGGGAGTCCAACCGGGCCTATATCGCGACCGACGAGCACCACCTTGAGGAGCACCAGCACCGGGACGACCTGCAGATGACCGCCCGGAGCATCCTCTACGGCATCCTCCAGCATGTCGGTGCCGAACAGTCCGCCCACGAGACCATCACCGCGGAGCAAGACGTGTGGGGGTCGCTGGCCCAGTTGGCGGCCGAGTACGACACCATCGCCCAAGAAGCGCAGCAGGACCGGTGGGTCACGCTCCTCGAACACGGCGACCTCACCCCACAGGCGATCGACGAGCTGGTGGAGACGGAGTCGTTCGGGATCCTCACCACCGAACTCCGCCGCCTCGAAGCCGATGGCCACAACATCGACGACCTCCTCCCACGCATCACGCGCGCCGGAGGCCTGGACGGGGTGGAGGATCTCGGGTCGTTGCTGCGCTACCGGGTCCAGAAGGTCGCGGCCACCTACCAGCCTTCGGCTCGTCGGGTGTCGCTGATCGCTGGCCTCGTCCCGCGTGCGGCGGGCATCACCGACCCTGTCATGCGGCACGCGCTCCAGGAGCGGGAGCAGCTGATGCAGCAACGCCTCGACACCCTCACCACCACGGCCGTTGAACGACTTGAGCCGTGGATGAGAGCCCTCGACGGTATCGACCCCGAAGCGAGATTGGCGGCGGTGCGGGTGGTGGTTGCGTATCGGGACCGGTGGGGCATCACCTCCACCAGCCCCCTCGGACCCGTCCCCGACGATGACGCGCAGCGTGTCGACTACGAACGCGCCCGCGGGCTCCTCATGAGCCACCAGCCAGCCCCGCAGGACACGGCACCCGAGGCTCAGGAGCGGCGCACCGGCCGCACCCTGTGAGCGCCACGGACCGTCCGGGGAAGGATTGCTCTTCCTATGTCACAGGGGCGCCGGTATTCTGATGGTGGCAGGAGCAACCACACGCCGAGCCCCGGGACATCGTTCAGGGGTGACGCAGACCGTTCGAGCAGCGTCTCGGGCACTCAACCACTCAGGACCAGCCACACCGCGATAGTCCTGCGTGCGAAAGTGAGGCCCACACCATGCTCCTGAACCGGCTCTGGAACGCCAGCATCCACACCCGCATCTTCCTGCGCCGATGGATGCCCACCAACATCCTCCTCGACCGACTCCGCACCCGGCGTGGCCTCAAATGGGGCGTGCCAGCGATGCTCCTCGGCGTCGTCTACCTCCTCATCGCCGCCACCTGCACCGGACTCATCGACCAGGGCTGGAGCGAATGGCTCTACCTGGCCTTCATCTGGGCACTGTGGAACGGCCTGAAGTTCCTCCTCTTCGGCCCGTGGAGCCTCATCCTGCTGATCCGTGTGCGGACGCAAGAGGCACGCATCCGCAGACGAAACCGAATGCCCTCAGCGCGCGCAGCGCTGTAGCAGTGACGTTCGCACAGCCCGTAACAGCCCGCCTCCTCCAAGGAACTGACCGACGTGGTTCTCGATCAGCGCTCGCTCAGAGGGGCCGAACTCTGTGCGTTCAACGAACAACCCCTATCGCATCCCGCGTTGTCCGGCAGCCGACTCACGCTACCTCGCCCTCGGGACGGGCCCGCCGGTGGCCTCGCACATGCCGACAGCGCAGCCTGCTCGGGCAAAGACGGAACTGGAGACATGGTCGGTCGCAGAAACCATGACATCGCGGTGCTTCAGTTCGGCGAGCAGCGCACCCATGCGACAAGCGTCACGGCCCAGCCGGTACAGGTGATCGACGACGATCGTGTCACCCGCACGAACCACACCCAGTAGCGTTTCGAGTTGCGTCTGCCCGTCCATGTTCAGGCCGCTCACGACGAGATCCGTAAAGATCGCTTCCTCCCGCACGCCCGCCTCACGCAGGGCGCGATGCTGTGGCTCCACGTCGACATCCGGCCGGTTAGTGCGGGCATAGCCATACATCGATCCGGCCCTATCGCTGAGAGTGGCCCTCTGCGCTAGATCTGACATCGTCGTCTCCTTACCCCTTCTGTCGGTTCTCATTTCGCTGGTCGCCCTCCCCGCCGAACGTTCGGCCGAAGCTCCACCCCGGCTCCTTTCAGCGCCCGCCACACCATCGAATGACCCACCCCCAGCTCGGCAGCGACCTCACGTATCGTCTTCCCAGACAGGTACGCCCCGACGGCCTGCGAAACCTGCTCCTCGTCCAAGCCCTGTCGTCGGATCCGCACACCTGCCTCGGAGAACAGACGACTCACGGTCTGCTTGCCCAACCGGCGTGCGGTAGCGATCGAGATGAGGGACTCCCCGGCTTCGTAGGAGGCGATCATCTCCTGCAGCACCTCAGGAGCGACCGGGGTTCCAGCCGTCTCAATCGGCGTCACCACCGGCCCACGAACATCACTTCGAGGCGCAGCTAGACTGGAAACCGACACGCCCTGACCGTCAGAAGATCCGCGTGAAATCAACGATTTCAAGATGACGAACGAGGATACAGTTTTCTCCCGGTTGGGGCACGCACCATCCCCGTATCGAGGAGACGCTTCATGACGCTGTTCGGACTCGTCCGCCATGGGCAGACGGACTACAACCTGCAGAACCGCTTCCAGGGGTCCTCGGACATCCCGCTGAACGACACCGGGATCGCCCAGGCGCACGCCGCCTTCGACCAGCTCCCGCCCGTGGACTGGGACGTGATCGTCACCTCACCCCTGCAGCGTGCCGAGCAGACGGGCCGGATCATCGGCGAGGACCACGGCATCCCCTTCGGCGGCACCGATCCGCGGTTCGTGGAGATCGACTGGGGCTTCGCCGAGGGCAAGCCGGTCGACGAGATGCAGGAGGCCTACCCGGATCGCTCCTTCCCGGGACGGGAGGACCACCAGGCCGTCGCCGACCGCGGCTATGACGGACTCGAGGCGCTCGAGGAGCGCTACCCGGGCAAGAAGGTCCTGGTCGTCGCTCATGGCACCCTGATCCGCTTCATCCTGTCGGGGATCATCGAGCAGCCCCTGCCCTCGATCCCGAACGCCACCCTGTCGCTCGTGGAGCTCGAGGGCACGACCTGGCGGGTGCGGATGATCGCCGGCGAGGAGGTCGACCACGCCGTGAAGGTCGCCAGTCGCGAACAGAACCCGCGCTTCCACGTCGAGAAGGGCCAGCTCGCCCCCGCGCTGGCCGCGGCGGCCGCCGCCGACAGGGACGACCACTCCGCGGAGGCGACCCGATGAGCCCCCGCACGGCTGTGGACACCGAGGGCGCCTGGTTCGAGCCCGAGCACATCGCGCAGCTCCGCCGCCATCTGCCCATCTCCTACCTGGACCTCGTGCCCGTGCGCACCGACGTGGACGGCTCCGTGGTCGAGGTGGGCCTGCTGCTGCGCGCCTCCGGCAGCGGCCAGATCGTGCGGGCAATCGTCTCCGGCCGGATCATGATCCACGAGACGATCCGCGAAGCGATCTCCCGCCACATCGACAAGGATCTGGGACCGATGGCGATGCCCCGCATCCCGGTCTCCCCCGTGCCCTTCACCGTCGCCGAGTACTTCCCGACCCCGGGGATCTCGCCCTTCCACGACGCCCGCCAGCATGCGATCTCGATGGCCTATGTGGTGCCGATCGACGGTGAGACCGCCCCGCAGGAGGACGCCCTGGAGCTGACCTGGTTCGGGATCGACGAGCTGCTCGCGGAGTCCTCCCCGCTGGACGAGATGAGCGGCGGTCACGACCTCATCGTGCGCCGGGCACTCGCCCACGTCGGCGCCGCCTGACAGATTCGCCGACGGGCACGGGACGCCCGACGTTCCGCACCCGACGCCCGACACCACCACGACGCGGCGCCCCTGATCCGCTCGGATCAGGGGCGCCGCGTGTACCGGCCAGGGTTCAGCTCGACGCATCTCGGAGCAGCGGGGCCCGGATCAGTCGAGCAGCGGAGCCACGTGCTTCGCGATCGCACGGAACGCGGTTCCGCGGTGGGAGATGGCGTCCTTCTCCTCGGGGCTGAGCTCCGCGGCGGTCCGCGCCTGGCCGTCGGGCCGGAACAGCGGGTCGTAGCCGAAGCCGCCCTCGCCGTGCCGCTCCCGCAGCAGGTGCCCCGTCATCTCGCCGCGCTCGACCACCTCGGTGCCGTCCGGGGCCACCAGCGCCGCCGCACACACGAAGCGCGCGGCGCGGTGCGCATCGGGCACATCGGAGAGCTGGGCGAGCAGCAGGTCGTTGTTCGCCTCGTCGTCCCCGTGAGCTCCGCTCCAGCGCGCCGAGAAGATGCCCGGCGAGCCGCCGAGGACGTCGACCGCGAGACCGGAGTCGTCGGCGACGGCGAGCAGCCCGGTCGCCGCGGCCGCTGAGTGGGCCTTCAGCAGGGCGTTGCCCTCGAAGGTGACCGCGTCCTCGACCACGTCGGGCAGCTCGATGCCCGCCGAGGAGACGATCGATTCCGCCGCGAGCCCCGGCACGGCGGCGGTCATGATGCGCTGGAGCTCGTGGAGCTTCTTGAGGTTGTGGGAGGCCAGGATGATCCGGGCCCCCGCCGAGACGCTCGTGGTCCCCTCGTGCATCGCAGCAGGGTTCGACGCTGCTGCGCTCATCGCTGCTGGGCGAGGACGTCGCGCTGGATCGCGGCGAGCTGCTCGCAGCCGCCGGTGGCGAGGTCCAGCAGGGCGCCGAGCTCGGTGCGGTCGAAGGGTGCGCCCTCCGCGGTGCCCTGCACCTCGACGAAGGAGCCCGAACCGGTCACGACCACGTTCATGTCGGTCTCGGCGTTCACGTCCTCGCGATACTCGAGGTCCAGCAGCGGGCGGCCCTCGACGATGCCCACGCTGATCGCGCTGACGGAGTCGGCGAGCACCTCGCGGGCGGCAGGGACGGCGGTGTGCTTCTTGCCCCAGGAGATCGCGTCGGCCAGCGCCACGTAGGCGCCGGTGATCGCGGCGGTGCGGGTGCCGCCGTCGGCCTGCAGCACGTCGCAGTCCAGCTGGATGGTGTTCTCGCCGAGGGCGTCCAGGTCGATGACCGCGCGCAGGGAGCGACCGATCAGGCGGGAGATCTCGTGGGTGCGGCCGCCGATCTTGCCCTTGACGCTCTCGCGGGCGCCGCGGGTGTTGGTGGCGCGCGGGAGCATCGCGTACTCGGCGGTGACCCAGCCGGAGCCGGAGCCCTTCTTCCAGCGCGGCACGCCCTCGGTGAAGCTGGCCGCGCACAGCACGCGGGTGCGGCCGAATTCGATCAGGGCGCTGCCCTCGGCATGGTCGAGCCAGTCGCGGGTGATGCGCACCTCGCGCAGCTGGTCAGGGGTGCGACCGTCGACGCGGTCGCCGGTCGGGGTGGGGTTCTGGGTGCTCATGGAGCAGGTTCTCCTCGGTGTCGCTCAGGCGTACTGATCGAGGATAGCCGCCGGGCACCGGGCCCTCAGAACCCGGAACGCCGAACTCAGGCGGTGGCGTCGGTCCTGGTGGTGTCGTAGACCGCCTGGGGCACGGCGAGCTCGAGCGGGCCCGAGTAGACGCTGCGCGCCTCGGCGAGCGGCACCGCGGGGTCCGTCCACGCGGCGATGTGGGTGAGCACCACGCGCCCGGCGTTCGCGGTCACCGCGGCCTGCCCGGCGCGCAGGCCCGTCAGGTGCACGCCGGAGAAGCGGTCGTCGCGGCCCTCGATGTAGCCGGCCTCACAGAGGAACAGGTCCGCGCCGGCCGCCAGCTCGTCGAGCGCCTCGCAGGCATCGGTGTCACCGGAGTAGGCGAGCACGTCGCCGCCTGCGGTGATCCGGAACCCGTAGGCCTCCACGGGGTGCAGCACCTCGCGCACCTGGATGTCGAACGGCCCGATCGTGAACCGCTGGTGGTCCTCGAGCGCGTGGTTCTCGAACGGGACGCAGTCCACGCCGTCCGGGATGTTCCCGGCGCGGCCCAGCACGGCGGCGATGCGGTCCGGGAGCGGCCGCGGCGCGTACAGGGGCAGCTGGGGCAGGTCGGTGCGCTCGTGGTACGCCCAGAAGACCTCGAGCCCGGTGACGTCGAGGTAGTGGTCGGGGTGCAGGTGCGAGATGATCACGGCGTCGAGGTCCGCAGGATCGATGACGGACTGCAGCGGTCCGAAAGCGCCGGAGCCGAGGTCCATGAGCACGCGCCAGGTGCGTCCGTTCTCGTCCTCGTGCTCGAGGAGGTAGCTGGAGGCGGCGCTGTCCGGGCCGGCGAAGCTGCCGCTGCAGCCGATGACGTGGATCCTCATGCCGTCACCACCGGCAGGCTCGTGGTCACATCGAGCATCGGGCCGAGGAACCGGCGCGAGAGGCGCACGAAGGACTCGCTGCCCTCGCCCTCCGCAGTCTGTGCGAACACGTGGTGCGGACCCCGTTCCGAGACGCGCAGCAGGGACCCGCCGCGCAGCTGGCGATAGACGTCCAGGGCGGTCTCCTCGGCGGAGGAGACCAGCGTGACCTCCGGACCCATGACATAGCTGATCGCACCGGCGAGCATCGGGTAGTGGGTGCAGCCGAGCACCAGGGTGTCCACCCCGGCCTCCTGCACCGGCGCCAGATACTCCTCGGCCACCTCGATGACCTCATCGCCGGTGATCACCCCGTTCTCGACGAACTCGACGAAGCGCGGGCAGGCCTGGGTGAGAATCTGCAGATCGGGAGCCGCGGCGAAGGCATCCTCGTAGGCGCGGGAGGTGACGGTGCCCTCCGTGGCGATCACTCCCACCCGGCGGTTGCGGGTCGCGGCGACGGCACGGCGCACGGCCGGCTGGATGACCTCGACGACGGGCACGTCATAGCGCTCACGGGCGTCGCGCAGCACGGCGGCCGAGGCGGTGTTGCAGGCGATCACGAGCATCTTCACACCGTGGTCGACCAGGTTGTCCATGATGTCGAGCGTCAGGGAGCGCACGTCGGCGATCGATCGCGGCCCGTAGGGTCCGTGCTCGGTGTCGCCGATGTAGACCAGCTCCTCCTGCGGCAGCTGGTCGAGGATGGCTCGGGCCACGGTCAGCCCGCCCACCCCGGAGTCGAAGATCCCGATCGGCGCGTTGTTCATCCCGGTAAGGCTAGTGTCGATTGCCGTTCGGGGCAGTGACTGCCCCCTCACTGGGTGCTGTTTCACAGTTCGCGGACATCAGTCCAGCGCACGGAGCAGGCTCTCCTGGAGCCAGGACAGCAGCTCGTACACGGCGATCACGATGTCGGACCCGACCTGATCGCCCTCCGGCTCCGAGGCCTCCTCCACCCGCTCCCCGATCTGCTGGAGCATCCGCACGGTGTCGAAGTCCCCGTCGCGCTGCAGATCGAGACGGTCCGCGAGCACGATGCGCACGTCGTTCAGGGCGCGCAGGAGGGCGATCGCCTGGGCGTCGTCGAGCACGATCTCGCTGTGGCTCGGGCCTGCTGAGTCGATGATCGCCATCACCTGGGCGAGATCGGCGAGCTTCCCGTCGGCGAGATCCTGCTGGCCCAGCCGCCGGAACTCCCCGGCGAGCGTCGGGTCCTCGGAGGCTGCGGGGAACAGCCGCTTCACGGCGGAGTCCGCGGGCTCCCGGGCATCGCGGCCGGCGAACTCGGCCTCCAGGCGGCGCAGCGGATCGTCGCTCTCCGCCGCGCGCTGCAGAAAACCCGGATCGGCGTCGATCCCCAGGTCAGCCCGGATGAGATCCGCGGTCTCCTGGGCGACCTGCGCGATGATCGCCTTCTCCTCCCCGTCGAGCCGGCAGGCGAGGCTGCCATCGGGGCGGCGTCGGAATGCGTGCGCCATCAGTCCTCCCCCGCCCTCTCCAAGGTCGCGTGCAGGCCGAAGGAGTGCATGGCCTGCACGTCGGTCTCGACGCGCTCCCGGGAGCCGCGCGAGACGATCGCCCGGCCCTCCTCGTGCACCTGCATCATCAGCTGCTCGGCGACCAGCCGCGAGTACCCGAAGTGCCGACGCAGGACGAAGACGACGTAGCTCATGAGGTTCACAGGGTCGTTCCAGACCACGGTGCACCACGGGCCGCTGGTCCCGACGTCCTCCTGCACGGCACCGGCAGGGTCGGTCAACGAGCCCATCCCGGGGTCGGCCCGCCGCAGCTCCACCGGCATTCGTGCTCCTCCTGTATCCCGCCGCTCGCCGTCCCATGACAGCTGACATGGTCCTCGGCAAGCGGCCCGGTCGAGTCTACGGGGCGCGTCCGTCACTCGGTCGGCCCGGCACGCATTACCGTGGACACTGTGACTTCTGCCCTGCTCACCGACCTCTACGAGCTGACGATGCTGCACGGTGCCCGCGAGGCGGGCACGGCATCGCGACGCTGCGTCTTCGAGGTGTTCACCCGTTCGCTCCCCGAGGGCCGGCGCTACGGGGTGCTCGCCGGCACCGGCCGCGTGCTCGACGCCATCGCCGACTTCCGCTTCGACGACGCCGACCTGCGCTACCTGCGCCGGGCCGGGGTGCTCGACGAGGAGACCCTCGAGCATCTCGCGGCATACCGCTTCGCGGGAGACGTGCACGGATACGAGGAGGGTGAGCTGTTCTTCCCGAACTCGCCCGTGCTGCGGATCGAGGGCACCTTCGAGGATGCGGTGATGCTCGAGACCGTCGTGCTGTCCATCCTCAACCATGACAGCGGCATCGCCTCGGCCGGGTCGCGGATGATCACCGCCGCCCGCGGCCGCCCGTGCATCGAGATGGGCGGGCGCCGGGTGCATGAGGACGCCGCCATCGCCGCCGCCCGCGCCGCGTACATCGTCGGCTTCCACTCCACCTCGAACCTCGCCGCCGGAGCGCACTACCGGATCCCGGTCGCCGGGACCGCGGCCCACGCGTTCACACTGCTGTTCGACACCGAGGAGGAGGCCTTCCGCGCCCAGATCGCCTCCCAGGGGGCGGGGACCACCGTGCTGGTGGACACCTACGACGTCGAGGCCGCCGTGCGCACCGCGGTCGAGATCGCCGGCCCCCAGCTCGGCGCGGTGCGCCTGGACTCCGGGGACCTCGGCGTGCAGGCCCACGAGGTGCGGGCCCTGCTCGACTCCCTCGGCGCCACGGACACGCGGATCACCGCCACCGGCGACCTCGACGAGTACCGCGTCGAGGAGCTCACCGAGGCACCGCTGGACGGCTACGGCATCGGGACCCGCCTGGTCACCGGTGGGGGCCATCCCGCCCCCGGCTTCGTCTACAAGCTCGTCGAGCGCGAGGGGGCCGACGGCGCGATGCACCCGGTCGGCAAGCGGTCCCAGGACAAGGCCACGCTCGGTGCGGGCAAGGCCGCCTACCGCATGATCGTGGGCGAGCGCGCCCACGCCGAGCTGGTGCTCCCCGGCGAGTCCGAGGTCGCGGAGTTCGAGCGGGAGCTGATCGCCGAGCTGACGTCCGGCGAGGCGAACCCCGAGTGGGCTCGCACCTCGCTGCGGCCCCTGCAGAAGCCCATGATCCTCGGCGGCGAGCCGGTGCACGATCTGCGAGCACCCGCTGTGGTCGAGGCGGCGCGGGCGCGGCATGCCGCCTCGGTCGCAGAGCTGGGCCTGTCCCCCGACGACGGCCCGGATGGCCCTCCCGCCATCCCCACGGTCACCGACGGCGTCGAGGCCGCCCGCGTGCTGAGCTGAGACAGCCGCGCGACGGACGGGTCAGCGGCGGCCGAGTGAGTTCAGCGGGCGGGCCGGATGAGGTCACCGCACGCGCCGGATGAGCTCAGCGGCGGCCGACGAACCAGCCTCGCACGACGCCGATGCGCGCCTGGATCTGCTCCGCGCTGGCCTGGGCCACCGCAGGCCCTCCGCACCGGCTGCGCAGGGTGTTGTGGACCGAACCGTGCGGGATGCTGGACTTCTTCGCCCACGCCGAGACCAGCGTGCTGAGCTCCTTGCGCAGCTCCATCAGCTGCCGGTGGTCCACCACCCCGGGGGTGACGGTCTGGTCCGCGGAGCCGTTGCGCTTGCGCCGCTCCTGCTGCTGGGCCTGCTGCTGCTGGAGCACGGTGCGCATCTGGTCGGCGTCGAGCAGGCCGGGAATCCCCAGGAACTCCTGCTCGTCCTCGCTGCCGGCCAGACCGCCGGCTCCGTACTCGCCGCCGTCGAACAGCACACGGTCGAACGAGGCCTCGGACTCGAGGGCCTCGAAGGTCATCTCCAGCTGATCGCTGGTCTCCTCGGGACGGTTCGCCTCCTCGATCAGGCTCTCGTCCAGGCCGGTGACCTCGTCGCCGCTCGCAGGGCGCAGGTCCAGCACATGGTCACGCTCGGCCTCCAGCTCCGCGGCATGGGCCATGAGGATGGGGACCGTGGGCAGGAAGACGCTCGCGGTCTCACCGCGGGTCCGCGAGCGCACGAAGCGGCCGACGGCCTGCGCGAAGAACATGGGGGTCGAGGTCGAGGTGGCGTAGACGCCGACCGCGAGGCGCGGCACGTCGACGCCCTCGGACACCATGCGCACCGCGACCATCCAGCGATCCTCGGAGGCGGAGAAGTCCTCGATGCGCTTGCCGGCGCCGGCGTCGTCCGAGAGCACGACGGTGGGTGCCTGGCCGGTGATGTCCTGGAGTGTCCCGGCATAGGCGCGGGCCGCCTTCTGGTCGGTCGCGATCACGAGTCCGCCGGCGTCCGGGACGTGGCGACGCACCTCGGTCAGTCGCCGGTCCGCCGCCGAGAGCACCGACTGCATCCATTCGCCGTTCGGATCCAGGGCGGTGCGCCAGGCCTGCTGGGTGATGTCCTTGGTCTCGAGCGCGCCGAGCTGCGCCGAGACCTCATCACCGGTCTTGGTGCGCCAGTGCATGCGCCCCGAATAGGTCATGAACAGCACGGGGCGCACCACATGGTCGCGCAGCGCCTCGCCATAGCCGTAGACGTAGTCCGCCTTGGAGCGGGAGAAGCCCTCGCCGTCCTCCTCGTAGATCACGAAGGGGATCTGCGAGGCGTCGGAGCGGAACGGGGTTCCGGTCAGGGACAGGCGGCGCACCGCCGGATCGAACGCATCGCGCACACCGTCACCCCAGGTGAGGGAGTCGCCGGCGTGGTGGATCTCGTCGAGGATCACCAGCGTGCGATCGGCCTCGGTGCGCGCTCGGTGCAGCGCAGGGTGCATGCCCACCTGGGCATAGGTCACCGCCACGCCCTGATAGTGGGAGCCATGGGCGCCCTGGGCGTTGGAGAAGTTCGGATCCAACGAGATGCCCACCCGTGCGGCGGCGTCGGCCCACTGGGTCTTCAGGTGCTCGGTCGGGGCGACCACCGTGATGCGGCGGACGGTCCCCTCGGAAAGCAGCCCCGCGGCGACCTGCAGGGCGAAGGTGGTCTTGCCGGCGCCGGGGGTCGCGACGGCCAGGAAGTCCTTCGGGGTGAGGCTGCGATACAGCTCGAGAGCCTCGGACTGCCAGGCACGCAGCTTGGGGACGGTGCCCCAGGCGGCGCGTTCCGGGTAGGCGACGGGAAGCGATCGCGCGGCCGCCTCGGAGGGCTGGCGGGGATCGCTCGTGGAGAACAAGGAAGGGGTGGTATTCACGGCGTGATCCACCGTACCGCCGCGGTACGACGACCCGCGCACCAGCGCGATGTGAGGAAGTCCGCGAGCGCGCCGCGGCCCGGGCGATCACCCGGGCCGCAGCGGCGAGCGGTCAGCGCCGGCCGCCGAAGAAGCCGCGGAAACCGCCGCCCTTCCCGCCGGAGCCGCCCTTGCCGTCGCCGCCGCCGTCCTGCGGGTCGCGGAAGCCCTCGTAGATCTCCTTGCACTCCGGGCACACCGGGTATTTCTCGGGATCCCGACCCGGCACCCACACCTTGCCGCACAAGGCGATCACGGGCGTGCCGCCGAGCGCGGCCTGCGTGATCTTGTCCTTGCGCACATAGTGCGCGTACCGGTCGTGGTCACCGTCGTCGGTGGTCTGCTCCTTCTCCTGGAGCTGACGGTCCAGCACCGCAGTGCTGCCCGGCGCGGCCCCGGGATCGTCGCTGTACGGATCCAGCCGGGACGGGTCGGATGTGGAGGACATGGGCAACTCCCTCGGTCGATGTCGTGCTGCCGTGAGCCTAGCGGCCCTGCCTCCCCGGAGACAGCCGCCGACGCTGGGATAATGCCGGGTATGGACGTCGTCGCCGAGTTCCTCCGCCGCCTGCCCCACGAGATCCGTCGCGCGGGAGGGTCCCTCCTCGGGCGCCTCGGCCTGCTCCTGCTGGCCCTGATCCTGAACATCGGGTTCTACCTGCCCTCGATCCCGGCCGGCACGCCCGGCACGGGGATGCCCGGCCTCGACAAGCTCGTGCACCTGCTGGTGTTCGCACTGACCGTCTGGGCCGCGGGGCGTGCGCTGGCGCCGCGCCGACGCTTCCCCATGGGCTGGATCGTGATCGTCGCGTTCGCCCACGGCCTGCTCATCGAGCTGGTCCAGCTGGTGCTCCTCCCCGAGCGCGGCGCCGAAGCCACCGATGTGCTCTTCGACGTCATCGGCATCGCCCTGGGCCTGGGACTCTGGCTCGGGGAGCGGCTGCGCCACGAACGCGCCGGAGCACGCCCCGAGCGTGACGAGCTGGAGCATGAGGGGACGGCGCCCGCCGACCCGGTGGAACCTGTCAGGTCACAGAGGGACCAGGTTCCCGAGAACCCCGTTCCCCCACGCTGAACCGCCCCGACGATCGGCGCATGAGCACCCAGTCCCACCTGCAGGCCGTCCGGGAGCAGCTGCCGCCCTCGATGCGTTCTCCGCGCTGAGGAGATGCGGGCAGGTGGCCCTGCGCACCACCTACGACGCCCTCGAGAACTACAGGAGAGCATGACGTCCATGGACGATACCGACGCACCGGACCCGACGACGGACGGCACCGCGCAGAACCGGCTCGAGGTGCTGGTCACCGCCCTGACGCGGGACGCGGCGACCGCGCCCGCGGACGGTCCCCCGGTCGAGGGCGCGGCCGCCGCGGCCGCCGCTGTGGACAGCCCGGGCCGCCCCGTCGCCAGAGCGCTCGCAGGCTCGACCGCGCTCTTCGAGCCCGATGGCACCCGCCTGCCCGCAGGCTCCCCCGAGATGATCCCGCTGGTGGCGGACACGCTGTTCGACATGGCCTCGGTGACCAAGGTGGTCACGACGCTCACCGCAGCCACCCTCATCGATGACGGGCTGCTGGACCCGGAGGCCCCGGTCGCCGAGTACCTCCCCTCGCCGCACCCGTCGATCACGGTGCGGCAGCTGCTGACGCATACTGCCGGGCTGCCGCCGGTCATGCCGCTGTGGCAGGTCCCCGGTGGCCGTGAGCAGCGCCTGGCCGCCATCGCCCGGGCGCAGCTCGCCACCGCACCCGGCACCGCGCACACCTACTCCTGCATCGGCTTCATCCTGCTGGGGACCCTGCTCGAAGGGCTGACGGATACCCCGTTGCCGGAGCTGGCCCGGAGACGCGTCCTCGACCCCGCCGGGGCGACGAGCGCGGGATGGTCGCCGCCCGTGGAGGAGACCTCCCGCGCCGCCGCCACGGAGTACCAGGAGGACCCGCCGCGCGGGCTGGTGCGAGGGTCCACCCATGACGAGACGGCGTGGTCCCTGGGCGGTGCCGGCAATGCAGGGGTCTTCGCGACCCTCGACGACGCGCTCGCCCTCGGACGGGTGCTGGCCGGTCGCGGACCGGGGCCGACGCTCTCAGGCCCGGTGCGTGCCCTGCTGACCAGCGATCAGCTCCCGACGGGGGTGAGCACCGACGCCCCATGGCGGCAGGGCTTCGGGCTGCGGGTGGGCCAGGAGCTCTCCCCGGGTGAGGTGCTGCCCCGCGTCGTCGGGCATCCCGGGTTCACCGGCACCTCCGTCCTCGCCGATCCGAGCACCGGCACGGTCGCCGTGCTGCTGACCAACCGGGTCCACCCGCGTCGGACGCGGTTCACGATCGACCGGTCCCGGCGGGAGCTGGCCCGCATCGCCTTCGCCTGAGCACCAGGCATCGAGTACCAAGCACCGCTCACCCGGTGCGGCCGGCGCCTGCCACCCTGGGTCGCGGCAGGCTGACCCAGGCGCACGAAAGGCGTGGCGCCCACCCCACGGTGCGCGCCACGCCGACCTGCCGCCCGGGATCAGGCATCCCGAGGGCAGGTTCCCCGCAGGCTCAGTGCTCCAGCGTGATCTCGTCCGCGTAGACCGCGGGCATCGCGCCGGTGATCGTGTCGATCGTGCCCGCATCCTCCCTCGCGACCTGCTCGACAGCGGTGGCCACCGCCTTCGTCACGCCCTCGTGGAAGACGCTGGGCACGATGTAGGTGGGGTTGAGCTCCTCGGTGGAGACGACGTCGGCCAGGGCCTTCGCCGCCGCCAGCAGCATCC
Organism: Brachybacterium tyrofermentans; assembly: GCF_014897585.1. Taxonomy (GTDB): domain Bacteria; phylum Actinomycetota; class Actinomycetes; order Actinomycetales; family Dermabacteraceae; genus Brachybacterium; species Brachybacterium tyrofermentans. The sequence goes on from NZ_JABUXW010000018.1 coordinate 16,008, forward strand.
GATCGCTCACACGGGTCGCGTGGGCGTCGAGCAGACCGCGGAAGACGCCCGGGAAGGCCAGCACGTTGTTGATCTGGTTGGCGAAGTCGCTGCGCCCGGTGGCGACCACCTCCGCGTACCTGGCGGCGTCGGCGGGGTCGATCTCGGGCGTCGGGTTCGCCATCGCGAACACGATGGACCGCTCGGCCATCGTCGAGACGTCCTCGGCCGTCAGGATGTTCCCGGCGCTGACCCCGATGAACACGTCGGCCCCGGCCACCGCATCGTGCAGCGTGCCGGTCAGCTCGCGCGGGTTGGTGACCTCGGCGATCCAGGGCAGGCGGCCCTCGAGCTGCTCTCGCCCCTCATGGACGATCCCGTCGATGTCGGTGACGATGACATCGCGGGCGCCGGCGGCGCGCAGCAGCCGCAGGATCGCCGTGCCGGCCGCACCGGCGCCGGAGAGCACGATCCGCGCCGTGGAGATGTCCTTCTCCACCACACGCAGGGCGTTGCGCAGCGCGGCGACGACGACGATCGCGGTGCCGTGCTGGTCGTCGTGGAAGACAGGGATATCCAGCTCGGCGCGCAGCCGGTCCTCGATCTCGAAGCAGCGGGGTGCGGAGATGTCCTCGAGGTTGATGCCGGCGAACACGGGGGCGATGGCCTTGACGTGGGAGACGATGTCGTCGACCGAATGGGCGTCCAGGCAGATCGGGAAGGCGTCGATGTTGGCGAAGCGCTTGAAGAGGGCGGCCTTGCCCTCCATCACCGGCATCGCGGCGAGCGGCCCGAGATCGCCCAGCCCCAGGATCGCGGAACCGTCCGAGACCACGGCGACGGTGTTGCGCTTGATGGTCAGGCGGCGGGCGTCCTCGGGGTTCTCGGCGATCGCCTTGACCACGCGGGCGACGCCCGGGGTGTAGATCATCGAGAGATCGTCGCGGTGGCGGATCGGCAGCTTGGACTCGACGGTGAGCTTGCCGCCCAGGTGGGCGAGGAAGGTGCGGTCCGAGACCTTCCCGAGCTCGACCCCCTCGATCTCCTTGAGGTCGTCGACGACCTCGATGGCGTGATCGTGACCCGCGGTGAGGACGGTGATATCGGCGCGCATCCGCTCGGGCCCGGAGGCCGAGACATCGAGAGCGGTGACCGTGGCCCCGCGTTTCTCGATCCTGCTGGTGATGTCGCTGACCGCAGCGGATCGCGCCGCGAACTCGAGTCGGATCGTGATGGAGTAACTCACAGATGGCAACGGTGACATGGAGTCAGCGTAACGACGTCGCACGGTCTGTGGGGCGCGCCGCTCCGAGCATCACAGGACATCGACAGAATTCCTCGCCCCACCACCCGCGATACCGGCGCGACGAGGCGCGATCAGCCGTCCGCGGCCGGCCGCGCCGCGCCGTCACGGAGCAGTCCGGTCAGGAGCCTGCTCAGCCGATGAAGGCGTCCACGTCGGCGGCATGACGCTGCCAGAGGAGCCGCGCGGTGGCGACCTGCTCGGCATAACGGTCCGGGAAGGCGGAGCCCTGCACGGCCTGTGCGGCAGCCCCGGGGTCCCAGGACTCGGGATCCGCCACCAGCTGCGCGAGGCCCGCGTTCTGCGAATGCTCGGACAGTCCGAGGAAGGCGTCGATCGCCTTCTTCTTGTGACGCACCTCGACGGCGGTCCCCCAGCCCATGGAGGGGCGCTGCTGGAACAGGCCGCCCGAATCCGCGTCCACGGCCGGATCGTAGTTGTACAGCCAGGACTCCACGATCGCGGTGATCAGGGTGATCACGGCGGCGGACTCCCCGAGCCCGTGGCCCTTGCACACGGCGATGATGAAGCGGGTGTTCTCGATCTGCCAGTCGTCCATGGCATCGACCACGAAGCCCTCGCGGGTCTCCGGACGGGTCATGAACTCCTCGGTCCATTCCTCCTCGGCCGCGCTGGCGGGGGCGATCGTCGCCACCGAGGTCGCCGCGGCGAGGCCGAGCGCGCCGGCGAGGAAGAGCCGGCGACGGGTGAGCGGGGCGGTCAGGGAATCAGCCATGGAGCAGAGGTCCTTATACGGTGCGGGAGCAGGGGGATCCGCCCGGTTCGCTCCGGGCCGTGCCAACGTAACGACGTGATCTCGGCGCGTGAAGGGCCAGGTCCGGAGCGCGGGCCGAGATCGGCACCGGTCTTTTCATCGCCTTGACCTGAACTCGACCTGCACACGGGCCCTGCGTCGGCGGCGTCGCTCCTGGTCGTCGGCGCGCAGAGGCCGATGCTCCGAGATTCCGGCTCCGCGGCATCGGCCGCCCCGAAATCAGTGGTAAAAGTTCTGCACTGTGACCGCGGGGACAGCATGGGCGTGCTGCGCACCACGCTCGGTGGTGGCATCGAGATGCTCGCCGAGGGCGCACGAGCGAGTGCGCACAGCGGGAGCGCCGGCGGACGTGCACACGGTGCCGAACACGGAAGTGCACACCGCAGCACTGCCTGCGGGGATCAGCCGAGGTCGGCGATCGCCTTGCGGATGCGCTTGTCGGAGACCGTCTGCTTCGTCCCCAGGGTCTGTGCGAACAGGCTGACCCGGAACTCCTCGATCAACCAGTCGACCTCCCGCGCCGCCGGCTCGGCACGGCGGCGCGCGGACAGCTTCGCCCGCGCGGTGGCCCAGTGTTGCTCGAGGTCGCGGATCTGCCAGGCGAGCTGCTCGTCGCGGCGGGGATTCTCGGGCAGCTTGTCCAGCCGCACTGCGTCCGCCTCGAGGTACCGTCGCAGGTCAGGCAGGTGGTCGATGCCCGTTCGGGAGATGAAGCCGTTCCCGAGCAGGGAGGCGGCGTGCTCCTTGATCTGCGTGAGGTGGGACAGGACGGCGAGCGACGGCGCCCGGCCCAGCTCCTTGGCCAGCTTCGCGTTGATCGCGAGCGCGGCGGCGGCATCCTTCACCGCCTGCGCGGCGACCTCGTCGTGGCGTGCGCGCACCGACGCGGCGAGCGCGTCGTACTCCGCTCTCGTGCGCACTTGGGCGGAGCCGGCCAGGTGCACGGTCGCCGCCCGGGAGGCATCGGCGAGCAGGGCCGCCGTGGACCCGTAGTCCGATCCCGCGACCGCGAGCTTGGTGGGATTGGGCAGGGCATTGAGCACGGCCGGGAGATCCGAGCCGAGCTCGCGGTCGAGCAGGGCGATCACGCCCTGCGGATGGGCGAGGGCCTGCTCGTCGGCGGTCGCGAGCACGGCGAGATCCACCCTCTCCAGTCGTCCGTCCGCACCTCGGCGCGCGACCAGCGAGGGATAGCCGGTCACCTTCAGCCCACCCACCGTGGACTCGTGGAGCATCGCCACACCGTCCTCGGGGAAGCCAGGAAGGTCCTTCCGCGCGAGACCGTCCGCCTGGGCGGTGACCGAGGCGTCCACCCGCTTCTTCAGGCGGTCCTTGAGGGCCTCCAGGCCGTCCCCGGAGCCGATCTCCCGCCCCTTGTCGTCGACCACCCGGAAATGCATGCGCAGGTGGGCGGGAAGCTTCGAGATCTCGAACTCGGCGCCGTAGAGCTGCAGGTCGTCCGGGACACCGGGGAGCGCCACGAGCTCGTCGGCGACCGCCTCGAGGAAGGCCTCACCGGCATCGGGGTCGTCGTCGTGCAGCGTCGCGGCGACCGACGTCGCGCGGTCCGGCGCAGGAACCAGGTGCCGACGGATCGGCTTGGGCAGCGAGCGGATCAGCTCGGTGACCAGCTCCTCGCGCAGCCCGGGGACCAGCCAGTCGAAGCCGCGGTCCTGCAGGCGGTTCAGCACGGCGAGCGGGATCGTGGCGGTGACCCCGTCGGTGCCCTTCGCGCCCACGTCACCGAAGGAGTAGCTCAGCGGCAGCGTGATGTCGCCCTGCACCCAGGTGTCGGGGAAGTCCGCCTCGATCGCCTCGGCGACTCCCTCGTCGGCGGCCAGCAGATCCTTCTCGGTGAGGGTGAGCAGGTCCGGCGTCTCGTGGCGCTGCTTCTTCCACCAGCTGTCGAAGTGCGTGCCGGAGACGACCGCGGCCGGGATCCGCTCGTCGTAGAAGCGGAACAGCTGCTCGTCGGAGATCAGCAGATCACGGCGACGGGTCTTCGCCTCGAGCTCCTCGAGCTCGGTAATCAGAGCGCGGTTGTCGCGGAAGAAATGGTGGCGGGTGCGCCAGTCGCCCTCGATGAGCGCCTTCTGGAGGAAGATCTCGCGGGCGGCCGGGGGGTCGATGCGTCCGTAGCCCACCACGCGGTCCGCGACGATCGGCACCCCGTAGAGGGTGACCTTCTCGTGGGCCATGGCGCTGGACTGCTTGGAGGACCAGTGGGGCGCGGAGTGGGAGCGCTTGACGACGTGCGCACCGGTCTCCTCCGCCCAGGCCGGGTCGATGCGGGCGGCGGTGCGGCCCCAGAGCCGGGAGGTCTCCACCAGCTCGGCGACCATCACATAGTCGGGGCGCTTCTTGGCCAGCGCGGATCCGGGCCACAGCGCGAAGCGGGCACCGCGGGCTCCGGAGTACTCGCGGGTGCGGTCGTCCTGCAGGCCGACGTGGGAGAGCAGGCCGGACAGCAGCGCCTGGTGGATCGCCTGCGGGGTGGCATCGCTGTCGTTGCGGGTGAGGTCCGCGTCCTTGGCCATGTCCTTGAGCTGGGAATGCAGATCCCACCACTCCCGGATCCGCAGGTAGTGCAGGTGCTCGGAGCGCACCTCGCGGCGGAACGCCGAGTTCGACAGCGTCTTGCGGCGCCCCTGGAGGTGGTTCCAGAGGTTGAGGTAGGCGAGGAAGTCGCTGGTCTCGTCCTCGAAGCGCTTGTGCTTCTCCTTGGCCTGCTGCTCCTGGCCCAGCGGCCGTTCGCGCGGGTCCTGGATGGACATCGCCGCGACGATGATCAGCACCTCGCGCAGCGCCCCGAGGCGATGGGCCTCGATGAGCATGCGCGCCATGCGCGGGTCCAGCGGGAACCGGGCCAGCGCGGTGCCCACGCGGGTGAGGCGTCGCCCGCCGGGCTCGCTCGGGGCGGTCTCGATCGCGCCGAGCTCGTCGAGCAGGCGCACACCGTCGGTGATGGCGCGCGAGGCGGGCGGTTCCACGAAGGGGAAGGACTCCACGTCCCCCAGCCCCAGCGAGGTCATCAGCAGCACCACCGAGGCGAGCGAGGTGCGCAGGATCTCCGGTTCGGTGAACTCGGGCCTGCCCTCGAAGTCCTCCTCCGAGAACAGCCGGATCGCGATGCCGGCGGAGGTTCGCCCGGAGCGGCCGGACCGCTGGTTCGCGCTGGCCTGCGAGATCGGTTCGATCGGCAGGCGCTGCACCTTGGTGCGCTGGGAGTAGCGGGAGATGCGGGCGAGGCCGGCATCGATGACATAGGCGATGCCGGGGACGGTCAGGGAGGTCTCGGCGACGTTCGTGGACAGGATGATCCGGCGATACGTTCCCGAGGGCGACGGGGAGAAGATCTTCTGCTGGTCCTGGGCGGAGAGCCGACCGAACAGCGGCAGCACCTCGACCGGCAGCGCCGTGCGGCCCTTCCTGCCCTGATCGAGGTGGGTGGTGAGCGCCTCGGAGATCTCCCGGATCTCCCGCTCCCCGGGGAGGAAGACGAGCATGTCCCCGGGCCCCTCGGCGGCGAGCTCGTCGACCGCGTCCGTGATCGCCTGGGTGAGATCGCGCTCGACGGAGTGGATGTCCTCGAGCTCGTCGTCCTCCTCGACCTCCGCCTCGAGCACGAGCGGGCGGTAGCGGATCTCGACCGGATAGGTGCGGCCGGAGACCTCGATGATCGGGGCGCTCTCGCGCTCGCCGGAGGGCAGCGTGCGGCCGAAATGCTCGGCGAAGCGCTCGGGATCGATGGTCGCCGAGGTGATGATGATCTTCAGGTCCGGTCGCTGCGGCAGGATCTGACGGAGGTAGCCGAGGATCACGTCGATGTTCAGGGACCGCTCGTGGGCCTCGTCGATGATGATCGCGTCGTAGCGCTTCAGCAGCCGGTCGCGCCCGATCTCGGCGAGCAGGATCCCGTCGGTCATGAGCTTCAGCCGGGTGCCGCGGCCGGTCTCACGGGTGAAGCGCACCTGGAAGCCGACGGTCCCCTCCCCCAGCTTCTCGCCGAGCTCGCCGGCGATGCGCTGGGCGACCGAGCGGGCGGCGATCCGACGGGGCTGGGTGTGGCCGATCAGCCGATTCTTCTGCCCGTACCCGAGCTCGAGCAGCATCTTGGGGATCTGGGTGGTCTTGCCCGAGCCGGTGGCACCGGCGATCACCACGACCTGGTTCTCGCGGATCGCCTCCATGATGTCCTCGCGGCGCCCGGAGACGGGCAGCTCGGCGGGATAGGAGATCCTCGGGCCGGAGGGCACGGTCTGCTCCGGAACGGAGGGGCGATCAGTCATGGTGCACCACTCTAAGCGGCACCCGCCGCGCCGTGCCTCGCAATATCGTCCGCGGGCACGTCGCGAGGCCAGGACGTGATCGAGGTGGCGCCCTCACCCCGCATCGATCACGGACCCGTTGCGGGGCAGCCCGGAGGGCAGCACGACGGGGACCGGCTCGGCCGAGGACGCATCGGCACTGGTCATCGCCTGCAGGTGCAGGTGCGGCTCCATGCTGTTACCGGAGTTCCCGCACTCCCCGAGCTCCTGACCGACCCGCACCTGCTCTCCGCTGCGCACCCGGAGCGAGCCGTGACGCAGGTGGCACAGGGCGATGAACTCCCCGTCCGTGGTGCGGAGGATCACGTGGTTCCCGGCCAGGGCCTCCCATCCTCCGGCCGCCCGCCGTCGCTGCGTGAGGGCATAGCCGACAGAGGGCAGCCCGCGATGCGCCGGGTGGTCCGGCGAGCTGCCATGCGCTGCGACGACCACCCCGGCGACGGGCGCGAGCACCGTGCGGCCGAAGCCGGGGAAACGGTGGGCGGGCTCGGGGCGCAGCAGGGACCGCAGGCCGAACGGCGCCGTGCGACCGTCTGGCCCCACGGGGACCAGATCGATCGCCTGCGCGGTGGCGAAGAGCGTGGTGCCGTGGCTGGGCACCCGATCCGCCGGGGAGTTGCGCACGCTCCAGAGGCCGGTACCGGGATGGGCGAGCTCCAGTGCTGCCATATCCGCTCCTGGGAGTCGATGGGCTGTGTCGAGGGGCTGTGTCGAGGGGCTGTGTCGAGGGGCTGTGTCGAGGGGCTGTGTCGAGGGGCTGTGTCGAGGGGCTGTGTCGAGGGGCTGTGTCGAGGGGCTGTGCCGGAGAGCCGTGCCGGAGAGCTGTGCGGCTCCGGCGTCCGTGCTCTCGGTCACGAGGCGTGTTCATGCTCGCAGACGGACGGACCGAGCACGAGGGCGAGCCCACGGCATCGGCTGATCCGAGCCATCCACCCGTCTACCATCGGGGGCGGGCCTGCCGCCGCGGCCCGACGACCGACGAGGAGTTCTGCCGCGATGATGCGTGCACTGCGCAAGACCGAGCCCGGTCCCGGGCTGACCCTGACCGAGGTCCCCGAACCGGCCTGCGGGCCCTGGGACGTGAAGATCCGGGTCCTGCGTGCCGGGATCTGCGGCACCGACCTGCACATCCTGGGCTGGGACGATTCCGCGGAGGCGATGTGCGACACGGTCCCCTTCACCCCCGGCCACGAGTTCTACGGCGAGGTCGTCGAGGCGGGTTCCGAGGTCCCCGACGCTCGCATCGGCGACCGGGTCTCCGGCGAGGGGCATGTCGTGTGCGGGGTGTGCCGCAACTGCCGTGCCGGCCGCAAGCAGATGTGCATCCGCACCCGCAGCGTCGGCGTGCAGCGCGACGGGGCCTTCGCCGAATACGTCGTGATCCCCCATCTGAACGTGTGGGTGCACGAGCACGACAGCCGCACCGAGGTGATCACCCCGGAGCTGGGCGCGTTGTTCGACCCCTGCGGCAACGCCGTCCATACGGCGCTGAAGTTCCCCCTCGTCGGGGAGGACGTGCTGATCACCGGCGCCGGACCGATCGGGCTGATGGCCGCCGCCGTGGCGCGGCATGCCGGGGCGCGCTATGTCGCGATCACCGATGTCCACGAGCATCGCCTGGAGATGGCCCGAGCCGGCGGTGTGGATCTCGCCCTGAACGTCGCCACCACCACGATGACCCAGGCGCAGCGCGAGCTCGGCATGAAGGAGGGCTTCGACGTGGGACTGGAGATCTCCGGCCAGGCCAGCGCCCTGCAGGAGATGATCTCGAACATGAACCACGGCGGCAGGATCGCCCTGCTCGGCCTGCCGGCCCGCCACTTCGAGCTGGACTGGACCACCGTCATCACCCACATGCTCACCCTGCAGGGCATCTACGGCCGGGAGATGTACGAGACCTGGAACGCGATGAGCGCCATGATCTCCACCAGCCCGCTGCTGCGCGAACGGGTGCTCGCCACCGTCTCCGACGTCGTCCCGGCCTCGCAATGGGAGTCGGCCTACGAGATCGCCCGCTCCGGCCGTGGCGGCAAGGTCCTGCTGGACTGGGAGACCATCGGCTGAACGCCGGTCCTCCGCTCTGCCCGCACCTGCACCTGCACCTGCACCCGTACCTGCGCACATACCTACGTCACCACCCCCTCATCCCTCGCACTTCGATGGAAGGACCACCGTGTACACGGACCTCAAGGACCAGCTGACCGCCGAGCTCGCCGAGATCGAGCAGGCCGGCACCTTCAAGCACGAACGGGTCATCTCGACCCCGCAGAGCAACCGCATCACCACCGGGCCGCTGGGCCGCGACGGGGCGGAGGTGCTGAACTTCTGCGCCAACAACTATCTCGGGCTGGCCGATCATCCGGATCTGCTCGCCGCGGCGAAGAAGGCGCTGGACGAGCGCGGCTTCGGCATGGCGTCGGTGCGGTTCATCTGCGGCACCCAGGATCTGCACCTCGAGCTCGAGCGGGCCGTCTCCACCTTCCTCGGCACCGAGGAGACGATCCTGTTCTCGTCCTGCTTCGACGCCAACGGCGCGGTGTTCGAGCCGCTGTTCGGCACGCAGGACGCGATCATCTCCGATGCACTGAACCATGCCTCGCTCATCGACGGGATCCGCCTGTCCAAGGCAGCCCGGTACCGCTACCGCAATGCCGATCTCGAGGACCTGCGCACCCGGCTGGACGCGACCAGGGACCAGAACGACGGGGCGGGTGCCCGGCGCACGATCATCGTCACCGACGGCGTGTTCTCCATGGACGGCTATCTCGCTCCCCTCGACGGCATCTGCGATCTCGCCGACGAATACGGCGCCCTGGTGCTGGTGGACGACTCCCACGCCGTCGGCTTCATGGGCGCCACCGGCGCCGGGACCCCCGAGCACTTCGGCGTCTCGAACCGCGTGGACCTCTACACCGGAACCTTCGGCAAGGCGCTGGGTGGGGCGAGCGGCGGGTACGTCTCCGGGCGCCGCGAGATCGTCGCGATGCTGCGCCAGAAGGGCCGCCCCTACCTGTTCTCCAACTCCCTGGCCCCCTCGATCGTCGCCGCCACCCTGGCGGCGCTCGACCTGGTCGCCGGCAGCGCCGAGCTGCGCGCGACCCTGTTCCGCAACGCGGAGCTGTTCCGCCGCCGGATGAGCGAGGAGGGCTTCGATCTGCTGGACGGCGAGCACGCGATCGTGCCCGTGATGTTCGGCGATGCCGCGCTCGCCGGTCGCATCGCGGACGCCATGCTCGACCACGGCGTGTTCGTCACCGCCTTCTCCTATCCCGTGGTCCCCCAGGGCAAGGCCCGCATCCGCGTGCAGCTCTCCGCCGCCCACACGGAGGCAGACGTCGAGGCCGCGGTCCAGGCCTTCATCGCCTCACGCGCAGCTGTTCAGGGCTGAGACCCGACAGCTCGACGGGTCGGCGGGCAGTCGGCTCGGCGGGTCACCAGGTCCCCTGGTGACTGGGGCTCTGCGGCACTGGGGAGGAACGGTCACGTCCCCGCGTGACCTGCACGATGTGCATGCACCGGCTCCCGTCGAGGGGCGATGGCGGAGGATCCCGGTCATGATCTATCGCCTCGGATTCTGGACAGGGCCGGTGCCGGCCGACGACGAATCGGCCTGCGCCGACCTCCACACGCGGATCTATGCCGCGGAGCACAGGAGGCAGGCCACCGGGTGCAAGCCGCCTCCGGTGCCCGAGGTGCGCCGCTTCGTCGACGCCGTGCTGGCCGAGCTGCCGGAGAGCGCCGAGGACCCGGCAGGGGCCGGGGACCTCGGCAGCGGCGAGTCGCTGGCGAGCGTCCGCGATCCGGCAGACCTGGGGAAAGAGGCGCCCGCGGAGGAGGAGGCGTGCCCGTGGGGCTCCGGCGACGTCGCCGGCACCGCCACGGCGGAGGTCTTCCTGCCTCGTCTGCGGGGCCCGCACCGACGGGCGATCGCCCTCCTCACCCAGATCGCCCATGAGCACGGCCTGCACGGCTTCGACCTGGCAGCTCACCGGATGTTGAGCATGGCGGACGCGTACTGGGTCGACGAGGTGCCGTCGACCGATGCGATCCTCGGGGTCGACCCCTCCACGGTCCTCGCCGATCTGTCGGCGTCCCGGGAGAGGATCTGCCGGGGTCCGGAGCTCGCCCGTCGACGACTGGCGAGTGCCCCGGCCGCGCTCGAGGAGAACATTGCCGGCACTGTCCTCGACGCCGCCTCCTGACCGTGGACCGGCGGAACGCTCTCGGGCGATCAGCTCAGCCGGCGCGCTCGCCCAGCAGTCGGCGCCCGGATCGGCCCAGCGGATGATCCGGCCCATAGGCCCCGTGCAGGGAGAGCGCCATACGGGTCCCCCAGGCGCCTGCGCGCCGTATCAGCGCGTCCCATACCCCGTCGTCCTCGATCCCCGGCCAGCTCGCCGCGGCCCGGTAGTCACCGAGCACCTCGGCCGAGGGGTCATGCAGGAGCAGAGCCCCCAGGTCGCTCGCGGGGTCACCGGTCGTGGCATCTCCCCAGTCGATCAAGGCGGAACGGCCTGGGCCGGCGGGCACGACCACATTCCCCGGATGGGGGTCGCCATGCAGCAGCCGGTCCTCGTGGCTCCACACCGGCGCCATGATCCCCTGTTCCCACTGGGCGAGGGCCCGTCGACGCTGCCCGGGGCCGAGGTCCGCGCGTCCGAGGTCTGCGGCGAAGGCATCGGCCCGCGCGGCGAGGGGGACGCCGCGCACCGGATTGCGTTCGATCGGCGGCGCCGGCAGAGAGTGCACCTGCCCGAGCATGCGCGCCAGCTCCCGTGCGACGGCGGCGCGTCCTGCGTCATCCGCTGCGGCAGCTGTCACCCCCTGGATCCATGGGATCACCATGGCATCAGGGCCGGTCGCGAGGGGTCTCGGGAACTGCATCGTCAGTTCGGCGCCCTGCGTCGCGAGGAAGCGCAGCACGACCAGCTCCCGTGACAGCAGCGCCCGTGCGCTGGCTCGCCGGGCCACTCGTGCCACCAGCGTCTGCCCGTCCAGCTCGCCCACCGGCCACAGCACGTTGTCCCAGCCCTCGCCGAGGGGCCGGGTGCCGACGGTCCAGGTGCATCGTGCCCAGGGAATCCCTGATTCCGGGATCCAGCGCTCCGCGATCCGTCGGACCCGCGTGATGTCGACGGGGAGGTCGGCAGGAGGAGGCGCCGGAGCGACCTCTGCGACCTTCATCCGCTCCGGGGACCAGGACCTCCGCTCGTCGACCGCCGCATCGAGCTGTGCTCCGGCCTCGATCTCCCCCGCGTTGGACTCTCGCCCGTCTGGCGCTCCGGTATCGGGCGCTCCAGTATCGGGCTTTCCGGTATCGGGCGTTCCGGTATCGGGCGTTCCTGCGTCGGCCGCTCCATCAGTTCTGGACATCGCCCCAGGGTACGAGGCCCGGCGAGGACACACGCCGCAGGCCACCGCAGCCTCAGCGGCACGCCGGTCCTCGAGAGGCAACCTTCGGCAAACCTCGAAGGACTCCCTCACCGCTGGATACGGTGAGGGGCACGCGACGGGGCAGGACGATCCTGCTCCTCGGGCGACGCAGCCCGGATCGACCCCAGGAGGTTCGCATGGCACGGATCGGCATCCAGCTCATGATGCTCAAGGAGCACGTCGCGGAGGAGGGGATCCTCCCCGTCCTCCAGCGGGTCAAGGACACCGGATTCGACGTCGTCGAGGTCTCCCAGATCCCGATGACCGAGGAGAACGTGGCCGGGATGGTCACCGCGCGTCAGGATCTCGGCATCGAGTACGCCGCCATCTCCGCGAAGACCTCGGCCCCCGCGGACAGCGAGGAGCTCACTCTCGAGAAGGACTTCGATCTGCATGTCGAGCATGCTCGACGACTGGGAACCGATCTGATCCGCATCGGGATGATGCCGATGAGCGCGATGGCATCCCAGGAGGCGTTCGACGCCTTCGCTCTCGAGGCCGATGGCTATGCCCGCCGGATGGCGGAGGCCAGCCTGCAGCTGAGCTACCACAACCACCACATCGAGTTCGCGAAGCTCGGAGGGGTCACCCTGCTGGACCAGCTGCGGGAGAAGGCCCCGAACCTGCGGTACGAGATCGACTGCCACTGGGTGCAGCGCGGCGGCAAGGACCCCGAGCGCACGCTCGCCGAGTTCGACGGGATCCTCGATCTCGTGCATCTCAAGGACTACCGGATCGTCATGCCCCCGGCGGAGGTTCTCGATGCCGCCGCAGGAGGGGACCGCTCGGCCTTCGGGGAGTACTGGGGCGGCGGGATCGTGCAGTTCGCCGAGGTGGGCGAGGGCACCCTGGAGTGGAAGCGGGTCATCGACCAGGGCATCGCCTCCGGCGCCCGCTACCTGCTCATCGAGCAGGACCAGACCTACGGACGAGACATCTTCGAGTCCCTCGCGATGAGCCGGCAGCACCTGGTCACCCTGGGATTCGAGCCCCTCATCACCGGCTGAGCGCGGCTCCTCGATCACCGCGCGGTCCTGCCCGCTGGTGGCCGTCGGACGCCCCACACCTCCTGCCGCGAGCCCCCGGCCACCGTCACCGCCCTCCCGCACGCCCTCGCGCCCGCACGCCCGCGCTCATTCACCCACTCACCCACTCACCCACTCACCCACTCACCCACTTACGCCCGTACACACGTACGTGCACCGCACGCCCGCCCGTGCGCGCCCGCCGACAGGAGCATCCATGGCACAGCAGGTCCCCCTCGCCACCCGCGTCAAGCAGATCATCGAGGTCGACGGTCTGCGCTTCCGGGACCTCGACGGCGACGGCGCGCTCACCCCGTTCGAGGACTGGCGGCTGGGCCCTGCCGAGCGCGCCGCGGATCTCGTCTCGAGGATGTCGCCGGAGGAGAAGATCGGCCTGATGGTCATCAGCTCCAGGCCGATGGGCATCTCCCAGCACAACCCGGAGTTCACCAGCCACGACGGAGTGCTCGATGAGCAGTACCTGCCGATCAAGCTCGATCCGCACACCAGCGCAGGCATCCCCTTCGAGGGCACCACGCAGATGATCGAGTCGCTGCACATGCGGCATTTCATCCTGCGCGAGGAGCCCACGGGCTCCCGGATCGCGACCTGGATCAACACGATGAACGAGGTCGCCGAGGGGACCCGCTGGGGCATCCCGGTGGTGGTCGCCGCGAACTCGAAGAACGAGGCCGGTGGCTTCAAGATGGGCGGCACCCCGCAGGACCAGCCGTTCGCCCAGTGGCCGGGCACGCTCGGTCTCGCGGCGACCGGTTCGATCGAGCTCATCGAGTCCTTCGCCGAGCATTCGCGCGCCGAGTGGGTCGCCTCCGGCCTGCGCAAGGGCTACATGTACATGGCCGACGTGTTCACCGATCCGCGGTGGTTCCGCGGCCAGGGGACCTTCGGCGAGGACCCGGAGTTCGTGGCCGCCGCGATGTCGGCGATCGTGCGCGGCTTCCAGGGCGAGGCGGGTCCGTCGGCCGACGGCGTGGCCCTGACCACGAAGCACTTCCCCGGAGGAGGCGCCCGCGAGAACGGCACCGATCCCCATTACGCCGAGGGCAGCCTGAACATCTACCCCACGCCCGGGTCTCTCGAGCAGTACCACCTGCCCCCGTTCCAGGCGGCGATCGACGCCGGGACCTCGTCGATCATGCCGTACTACGCGATCCCCTCGGAGGAGAAGTCCTCGACCCCGCAGGGACGGCTCACGGAGTTCGAGCAGGTCGGCTTCGCCTTCAACCGCGAGGTGCTCGACCTGCTGCGCACCATGGGCCACCGCGGCTACATCAACTCCGATTCCGGGGTGCTGTCGAAGATGGCCTGGGGCGTCGAGGAGCTCACCACGGCGCAGCGGGTGGGCCGGGCCGTCATGGCCGGCACCGACATCTTCGCCGACACCAATGACATCGCCTCGGTGCGGGAGGCCTTCGTGAGCGGCCACTTCACCTCCCAGCGGCTCGACGAGGCGGCACAGCTGCTGCTCGAGGAGCTCTTCGCGCTCGGCCTGTTCGAGAACCCGTACGTGGACCCCGAGGAGGCGGACCGCGTGGTCGCGAGCGCCGAGGCGACCGCCGCGGCGGCGGACGCGCACCGCCGTTCGGTGGTCCTCGCCAAGAATCATGATGCGGTCCTGCCGCTGCGACCCGACTCCCTCGCCGGGAAGACGGTCTACGTCGAGCTCATGGAGCAGGGCATCACGGTCAAGGCGCTGGACGCGCTGCGGAGCCGTCTCGAGCAGGCGCACCCCGAGGTCGAGTTCACCACGGACTTCCGCCGCGCGGATGTCGCGATCGTGCTCATGAAGCCCTTCGTGGGCGCGTACTTCGAGTTCGTGGGGATCGCCGATCTCGCGATCGACGACCACTCGCACGTGGACATCGCCAAGGTGCAGCAGATCCGTGAGAGCGTCGACACGATGGTCATCGGGCTGAACGCCATGTACCCGTGGCTGCTCGACGTGATCGAGCCGCTGGCCGACGGCCTCCTCATCGGGTTCGAGTCCGACTACGCGACGATGGTCGACGCGGTGCTCGGCGGCTACGCCCCCAGCGGACGCCTCCCGATCACCTTCCCGATCGATGCCGGGGCGATCGCGGTCGACGAGGACGGTCGCTGCTCCTCCCCCAATGATGTGCCCGGCTATGCCAAGGAGCGGCACATGGACGGGCGTCCCTACGTCTACGTGGACGTCGACGGGAACCGCTACGAGCTCGGACACGGCCTGACGTACGACGTCGCCTGACCGTCCCGCGGGCTTCCCGGCCGGCAGACAGGCCGGGGAGCCCACTGGTCCCGGGCACGCAAAAGGCCCCCTCGCCTACGCATCAGCGCAGGCGAGGGGGCCTTGTGCAGTGAGTGCAACGGTGGAGCCGGCGGGAATCGAACCCGCCTCGGTGGTCTGTCCACCTGGGGTGATGCGTTCTGACCTGCAGGAGAGGTCACCGGAGGTCACACCAGATCAGCCCGTGGCGCTGGATGGTGTGGGTAAATTGTGGGTACGCCGGTACTCCTCGAGGGCGTCGCCCACGGCGTCGAGGTCGTCGTCGAACAGGTCGGCGTAGGTGTCGAGCGTGACCGATGCCGACTCGTGCCCGAGCATCCTCTGGAGGGCCTTCACGTTCGCGCCGGCGCTGATCGCGAGCGACGCAGCAGTGTGCCGGAGGTCGTGCGGCGACATGTACGGCAGCTCGCACTCGTCGAGCGCCTTCTCCCACCACTTCGGCTTGATCTTCTTCCCCGCCGTGCTCAGGCTCGCCTTGTTCGGGGTGCGCAGGTAGCTCGAGGTACGCGGCGCGGGGAACAGCAGCTCGCCCGGGCTGCGCTTGAGCATGAGCTGCTCGAGCTCCTTCATGAGCGATGACGGGACAGGGACGCTACGTGCCTCGTCGCCCTTCGTGGTTCCGGTGATCCAGTCGCTCCCGCGGACGGTCACGGACTGCCACACCTCGAGGCGGTTCCGCAGCGGGCTCACGCTCATGGTGGTGAGCGCCGCCATCTCGCCCCAGCGCAGGCCGGTGTAGGCGAGCAGCAGCACGACGAGACGGTACATCGGGGCGGTCTGCGCGGCGGCCTTCGCGACGTCTTCGACTTCCTCGGCGGTGAGGTACCGGCGCCGTGCCTTCCGCACCTTCTTCGGCAGCTCGAGCCCGCGCGCCGGGTTCTTCGCGAGGAGACCGTCATCGACAGCACCGTCGAGCATCCCGCCGAGCACGCCGGCGCACCGAATCACGACCGTCGCCGACCGGCCCTCGGCGAGCTCCCCGATCCAAGCGCGCACGTCCGTGACGCGAACGTTCGCAATCCTCACGCTCCCCCACCGCGGCTCGACGTGGGTCCGCCATGCACCGTCGAGCGCGTCGTAGCTCGACCGCTTCCGGATCGCCTTCTTGTGCGCGAGCCACGGCCCCGCGAGCTCTCCCACCGTGACGCGCCCGGCGCTCGCCGCGATGAACTTGCCGCTGCTCTTCGAGACGTCGGTGCTCGCGAGCCAGTCCTGCGCCGACTTCAGGGTCCCGAAGCCGGTCTTGTCGGTCTGGCGTCCGTCGGGCTTCCGGTACCGGACGGTGTACCGGGTCCGCCCGGTGGCGTCCTCGTACTTCTTGATCTGCGGGTGCTTCGTCGCCTCGTACTTGTACCGTGCCACGGATCGGCTCCTCACGGACGTTGGACTGGCTGCGGTAAGGGATAGCGCATTCGTGCCGACCCTGCTGGGTGCTCTTCCGCCTCCGGGCACGACCGTCGGGGACAGGAGTTCAGGAGCGCCTCGTCACTTCACAGGGAACGGAGCGAAGGTGTCTGCGAATCCCTCTGCAGTCGCGGCCATCCCGACGACCTCGTCAGGAAGATCCGCCGGCCCGACGAGCCACTGGACATTTCGCTGCATCGGGGCTGCATTCGGGTAATCGATCTCGCCCGAGAGGTCGTACATTTCCTGCATCTCGTCGCTGTCTACGATGCCGTCGTCGTCCGCGTCGATAGCCTCACCCCACTCGACCTTCGCAGCTTGCGCGGACTGGAAGGGGTACTCCTGGCCTGCGGCGTCGTACATCGACCACTCATACATCCCGATCTCCTCGCTGCCAGAGCGGTTGTCGACATCGACCTTGATGTACGTGACCGGATCGGAGTCGGTGCCCTGGCGGAGACGTTCGAGATCCTCGGGACCCTCGGCGCCGACCTCGGCGATCGCGACCACGCCGGTCGCGCCCGCGAGATAGAACCGACCATTCGTTGGGACCTCGGCGTTCGCTAGAGCATCGACGTCAAGGTCGAGAGTCACGCCATCGAACTCGACGGAGTCGACGTTTCCGGATCCTTCGGTGTCGTCGCCACCGTCGTCCATCGGCAAGCCGTCGGGGTTCTCTTCGGCGTGCTCGGCCTGGATCTCGGCAGACGACTTCTCCTCCCCGCCGGCGTCGGAGGGCTCAGCGTCGGCCTGAGCTTCGTCCTGGGCCACGGTGTCCTCGGCGGGCGCGGGCTCGTCGGTGGTGCCGCAGCTGGCGAGGAGGAGCATGGCTGCTGCAGGTGCCGCGAGCAGTCGGAAGGTGCGCTTCATGACGGGTCCTATCAGACGAAGTGGGTGATGCTCGGATCGTATGGCCGGTGTCGGACATCAGACGGTCGAGTGATCGTTCTGTGACCAGGGGTGTGTCGCGTTCGCCGCCCGCTTCACGCTTCCCAGTACCCGGTGTCCTGGTTTCCCTCGGTTTCGAGCTCGATCACTTCCGCCCAGACGGGGGACGGAGATGGCTCCCAGAGTTCGAGAGGGAGCTGCGGCTGGTGGTGTTGGTTAGGCTCTCGCCACATCAATCTGCCCAGTGGGCGTCTACGAGGCGTGCGTCCAGCGCTCTGCGCTCGCTGGGCGTGAGGGTGTGGAGGCGGTGCTCGAGGATCAGCGGCATGACGTCGAGCTCGTCCGCGATCACGAGGACGTGGTTAGACCAGGCTGCTGCCTCGCCGAGATCGTCGAGTCTGATGAACTCGCATGCGAGTTCGCGATTGATGCCGTGCTCGATGACGGTGAGGCAGTGTCCGTCGTGGCCCCGGTAGTAGTGCGAGAGCTCGTGGCGAAGGACGATCTCGCGGTCTACGTCGAGGAGTTGGTCGTCGAGGTAGATGGTGTCGCCGTCGGTGTAGCCCAGTACGTGCTCCGGCAGAGGTGCGGCCTTGATCGTCGGTTCCATCATGTCCGGAGGTTATGGCGCGGGGCCGACAGCCGGGCTTAGGCAGGGTCGTCAGGTGCGGGTGCGTCGGGGCGTTCTGCTTCCTCGTCCTGTCGGCGCCGCATGTCCTTGCCGCGGTTGGGTCCGTGCATGGCTGCGAGGTCGAAGCCGGCCTTCTCCCAGGGGTACTGCTCTTTCTCAGGTCGCGCCTCCGGCACGGCTGTCGTAATCCCATCTGGCTGAGCATCACCCGCCACAACTTCAGCTTCTCTCTGGTCATCCCGTGCTCCCGCCTTCGAGAGCTCGCGAGCCATGGTGAGGAGGGCGTCCTGCGCCGGTGTGGACAGCAATCTGCCACCAGGCACCAGCAACGCATCTCCAGACGCCCCTCCCCTGACCTCAAGGCCGAGGGATCGAGCACTCGCGAGCACAACTTCTTGGACTGGAACGTCGAGAGCCTGGGCAAGCCCCGCGAGAGTCGCTGCATCCGGGAAGGCCTTCATGTCACGAGTCGCAATCTGCTGGATACGTGCTCGCGACAGCCGGCCTCCGCTGAGCGCAGCGAGCTGCTCGTAGGACCGATCGCCCTTCCGATCGGCGACGAGCGCCTGCAGCTTCGGGTTCTCAACGTTCACGGGACACACCTTCAGTCGCGGGGCACGGGTTCGTCCAGTGGCACATTCCGGCGTCCGCCTAGCGGATCCGGGGGCGCGCCGGTGGGGATACCGCCTAACTACTGCCCCAGAGAATAGCCGCCCAATGCCGTAGCCACACACGATGGGCGTCACGTAGGACTTGCCAGACTGCCTAACGTCTGATTACATACTGGCATCCAGTGTTTGACAGAAGTGCCTAAGAGGAGTCAAGATGACGCATCGCAAGTACCACAGGACCAACCGCAGGAGGTGGGGAAGCTTGCCGAACCGCATGCTTCTCATCGCGCCGGCCGCGCTCGCGGAGCAGATGGAGTACCGCGGCTGGAGTAACCGCCGTCTCGCCAAGTACGCAGAGTGCGCCCCGGGCACGATCGACAACTTGATGAACGGCCGAACGAAAGGCGTGAACAACCCGCGAACCGCAGAGCTGATCTGCGAGGCGATGGGCTTGCCGCTATCTCTCGTTTTCGCGCCCGAAAAATCCAGTACTGCATGCCACACCGGCATGCAGTCCAATGCAGCCGCCTGATCTCAAGCTCACCGAGGAGCACCCGATGACCATCACCCCGATCCACACCGACCGCGTCCCCACCGAAGCCGACCTCTTCCCCCACCTCGACAAGGACAACGTCTGCATCTACTGCGGCTGCTTCCAGACCGACGAGCAGGCAGAGATCCGCACCATCGAGCACGTCACCCGCGACCTCCTCGCCGTGCAGCGAGTGAAGGAGACCCTCGCCCGCGAGTTCGGCGTCGCCTCCCCCGGATACGAGGACAACGTCTACGACCTCCTCTGCGACCTCGACATCGCACACCGCGAGGAAGCTCCCGCGCTCACCGGGACGGAAGTGGCCCGATGAGCGCGCACCGCACCGTGCGGTCGGATCTCCTTGAGGAGCTCGGCGGTGTCGCGGTCGTGAACCCGACCCGGGAGCCCGAATCAGTCCTCGGTGGGAATCCCGAGGTCCAGTCGCCCGAACTTCTTGATCGTGTCGAGGAACAGCTTCGCGCGATCAGGATCCTGGTCCGGGATGTTCTCGCCGATGTAGACGAACTTCAGTGGGGTGCTCGGTCCGATCAGGACAGTGATGGTCCCGTTCACGCTGTCCTGAACGGACAGCAGGAACGAGAGGCCGTCCTTCAGCACCGCGGGGATGACCTGCTCGAGCGACCGGAGCGTTTCCGGGAGCAGCCCGAATGCTGCGGACGTCTCGTTCGTCCCGACGTACAACATGGCGTCGATGTCGCGCATGAAACTTCTCCTTCAACTGGTGAGAGTGCTGAACCGGGCCTGGCCAGCACGCTCAGCGTAGAGGGAGATCTCGCCGCGGGAGCCTCGGTCTCTGAAGCTCCCGCGGCCCCCGCCGAGGCGCAGTACAAGCGCGTCGTGAATCCCGCAGCCCTCCGTGCCATCCGGGAGCTGGCTGGCGTCAAGTCTGGCGATCTCGCTCGGGCTGCCGGGATCAGCCACAGCTTCCTCTCGAACATCGAGGCCGGCCGGAAGCAGCCGTCACCCTCCGTGACCCACACGCTCGCCCGGCGCCTCGGCGTCCCGATCGACGCGATCACTGTCCCTACATCCGTCTGAACGCAGAAGCGCCCCGCCGGCAAGGGCGGGGCGCGTGATCCCCGAAGGGAACGATCTACATGGACCAGCTTATCCCCATCGACCGCGCCGAGGACGGTGCGCTCGTCGTCGCGACGACAGTCATCGCCGCGAACACCGGAGTCCAGCACAAGAATGTGCTCGGTCTCGTCCGCGACAACCTCTCGGATTTCGAGGACTTCGGCGGGGTCGCGTTTGAGACGCGACCCTTCCCCACAGCAGGTGGAACCCAGCACCGCGAGGTTGCTCAGCTGAACGAGCATCAGGCCACGCTGCTCCTCACGTTCATGCGGAACAGCCCGATCGTGAAGGCATTCAAGAAGACCCTCGTGAAGGCGTTCTACGCGATGGCCCAGGAGCTGCAGCATTCGGCGCCGGAGATGTCGGGGCCCGAGCTGATGGCCCGCGCCGTGCTCGAGGCGAACCGGACGATCAAGGCTCTCGAGGCCACCGTCTCCGAGCAGCAGCCGAAGGCCGACGCCTGGGACCACATCGTGTCATCCGCTGGCTCGTGGTCGTACGAAGAAGCCGCAAAGGTCCTCTTCGAGCAGGGCGTCGTGACGATCGGGCAGCAGCGTCTCGTCGCTCGGCTCGTTGAGTGGGGGTACCTCTTCCGCGATTCGAAGAAGCGCCCGCACGTCTACCAGCGCCACCTCGAGCAGGGACTGTTCGTCACGAAGGCCCGGGTCTACACCGACCAGGAGACAGGCGAGACCCGCCAGTCGTCCGCGCCCCAGGTGCGCATCACCGGGAAGGGCCTAGACATGCTCTTCCGCCGGTTCCGCGAAGGCCAGCTCGCTCTCCCTGGGGTCGCAGCATGACCGCCCCGACCCCGCCGGCCCGCCGCCGTGGGCGCCCCCGCCACCTCCGCGACGTCGTCCGTTCGCTCGCCCTCACCGCTCCCACTCACCGGAAGGACCCGTCATGACCACGAAGACGATCAGGCAGCAGATTCAAGGCGGGCTGGACGCCCGCACGCCCCGACCTGCACTCGCCGTGGTGCCCTCGGCTCCCGCGACGCCGTGGATGGACTCGGTGGGCGCGGCCGAATACACGGGCTTCACCGCCGACGCGCTGAAGCAGATGCGCTACCTCGGCACGGGCCCGGCGTACTCGAAGCCCGCGGGGCGCGTGCGGTACCACCGCGACGACCTCGAGACGTTCATGCGTGAGGGCAGGCGGTCGGCGTGAACGCGTCGCTGATCCCGTTCCCCGCCCGCCGGGGCCGGTACCGGATCTCCATCGAGCAGATGGGCTTCCGGCCCGATGACCTCCGCTGGGTCGTGGCCTGCTCCTGCGGCCACGCCGATGTCCGACACGACCGCGAGGACGCGCGCCGCGCTCGCCGGCAGCACCAGGCCGAGCACGACCGTGCCGTCCAGGTTCATCCCGCGGGCAAGGGCCGACCGGGCGGGGGCGCCGCATGAGCATCGTCCTGCTTCTCGCGCAGCTGCTCGTCCAGCTGACCCTCGCCGTCGTGATCGTCCTCGGTGCCGGGTTCCTGATGTGGCTGCTGTGGGACACAACCGTGGGCCCGTCGGCCCGCGCCGCCGCCGCACGCCGCCGAACCCCTGGGGGCGCCCGGCCATGAAGAGTCGTCGTTCCGTGTCTGCCCGCCCTGGCCGCCCGTCCCCGATCTGTGAGGACTGTGGCGCGGAGGTGTGGTGGGCGTGGGGTCTCCAGGGCAAGGTCTGGACCCCTCTGGTGCCCGAGCGGTACCGCCTCGAGGGCGGTCCCGGCCTCTACGAGGTGTGGAGGGACCAGCACGGCGGCCTGTTGTGCAAGTACCGGGCCGCGGGGACACGGGGCGATATGGACCAGTCGTGGCGGGGCACGCACCACAACACGGTGTGCGGCCACTGGCGCGATGAGGTCACCGCAGGGCTCGTCCGCGAAGTCGCGGCCGCGATCCCAGCGATCAACGACAGGGAGTTACTCGCGCTGGGCCACCGGCTCCGCGAGCTCGGAGACCAGATCTCCGCACAGATCAGACGGCGGGCCATGGAGGCCGACGCCGACGAGAACGAATAGGAAGCCAGGGAGTCATGGAGCAGATCACGATGGTGCAGCTGGACCAGCTGCACCCGCACGAGAAGAACCCCCGCATCGACGCCGCCACGGTCGCGGAACTGGTCGAGTCGATCCGGGAGCACGGCATCGAGGTCCCCCTCGTCGCTGCAATGCATCCCAGTGGCGTCGGGCACGTGGTCCTGGCAGGCCACCGCCGCCTCTCCGCCGCGCTGCAGGCCGGGCTCACCGAGGCGCCGGTCCAGATCCGCGACGACCTCACCGACGCACGCGACCAGCTGGCGTTCATGGCCACGGAGAACATCCACCGCGACCAGCTGACCGCCGTCGAGGAGTCCCGCCTCGTGCAGGACATGCTCGACCTCGGCATGACCCAGGCGCAGGTCGCGAAGCAGACCGCCCTCGGAAAGAAGCGCGTCGCCGACCGGGTCAAGCTCGGCAAGCTCGCCGAGCAGACCGGCGACAAGGTCCACCGCGGCCAGATCACCGTCGACGACGCCCTCGTGATCGCCGAGTACGCCGACGACCCCGACACCGCGAAGGAGCTCGAGCAGGCCGCCGGCACCTACAACTTCGACTTCTACACCTCCCGCGCCAAAGCCCGCCGCGAGGCCCGCCAGCATGTCGACAACGCCAAGAAGGAAGCGAAGAAGCTCGGACTCCGCGTCGTCGACGAAGAGGCCGACTTCATCGCCCTGGCCGAGCTGCTCACCGAGGCCGGATGGACCACCAGCGCGCTCGACGAAGCGGCCGCCGCCGAGGTCTCCGGCCAGGAATGGGAAGACCTCGTCTACACCGAGCACGCCTCCTGCCCCGGCCACAGCGCCCGGATCATCGAAACCGGGTGGGACGCCGGCACCATCGACGTCGGCTGCGACCAGGTCGCCACCCAGCACGGCGACGCGCTCGCCGAGAACAGAGAGGAGCCGGAGCCTGAGCTGGATCCGTGGGACGAGATCACGGCGGAGGACTTCGCGGCCGCGAAGATCCACCGCGAGCAGCACCTCGCCAAGCACCTCTCCCAGCTGGATGCCGAGCCAACTGCCATCGAGATGGCCACCGAGCAGCTCCTCGGCCAGTGCTGGCGTGAGTACGGCGACTCCCCCGACGCGATCGCCTTCGTCGAGGCGCTGACCGGAGTCGAGGGCAAGTCCCGCGTCCGTCGCAAGCTGGCCTCCTGGCCGCTCGCCGCGCTCGTCCTACTCAACGCCCAGTGGTGGGAGATCACCGCACACCACCGCTACATGGCAGAGGGCCGCCAGGGCTCCTCCTACTGGGGCGAGAAGTCCAAGCTCCGCCACCTCCTCGAGGACACCGGCTACGAGTGGACCGAGCCCGAGCAGCGCGCCATCCTCCTCGCCACCGGTATCCCCCACGACGCGACCGACGACACCGAGGCCGGCGCTGCGCTCGCCGAGGGTGGTGAGGCGGTATGACCACGATCGAGTTCTCCACGCCGGGCAGCGGCGAGCCGCCGGTGACCGTGACGTCCGACCAGCTGTCGTCGTTGGCCAAGGGCTGGCCTTCTGAGCCCCATCGTGTCGAGTTCCATGTCTACGGCCTGGAGTTCTGCCGGATGCTCGGCGCAGTCGCGTTGTTCCAGGCCTCGCCGAAGGACTTCGCGTCGTACGCGGCGGTGCGGTGCTTATCCCGGCATGACGGCCTGTCGATGGCGGCGCTGAACGGTGCCGCGGCGGCGGCCGGGCATGTGCAGACCGAGCACGCTGAGGGGTACGGGGCGTTCTCGATCCCTCACGCTCAGGTGAAGGCGATCATGTCGGTGTTCAAGGTGGCCCTGCCGAAGGAGGTAAGCGCCCAGGAGTACCTCCTGCAGGTCGAGGTCTCCGATCGGCAGATGACGATAACGGACGTGTCGGGCCTGATCGATGGGTCGTCGCTGACGGTAGACGTCGCGGAGGATCCGATGTCGCTCGAGCGCGGCGAGAAGTCGACCCTCGATCTGGTGCACCAGACGTTCCAGACGGTGCAGCGCGGCCTGGATCCCGCCGCCCCGCTGAACATGGCCGAGGGCATCTGGTTCTCGCCTGCTCAGGTTGGCCGAATCGCGCGCGCCGCGACGCTGCTGGGTCTCGAGCTGCACATGCAGATGAACGGCCGGATGCTGCTCGCCCCGCTGGACGACGACTTCGTGGCCTACTGCGCGTCGGCCGAGCACCGCGAAGACGACGAGCACCGACCCCCGTGGATCGATGCGCGCTCCCTGAGTGCATGGCGGGGCCGTCTGCGCGAGGCCATCGATGAGGGGGTGATCTGAGTGCTCAGGATCGACCGGAAGCTGGTCTTCCTCGACATCGAGGCGACCTCGCTGGACACGCTCACGGCGCGGCCGTGGGAGATCGCCACGATTGAGCGCTGGCCCAGCGGTGCCGAGCGGCGCACGACGATCATGATCAGCGACGTCGACACGACTCACGCGGACCCGAAGTCCCTGGAGTTCGGCCGGTTCGATGAGCGGCATGTCCAGGATGGCCGAGCGCGCTGGCTGACCGAGAGCCTCACGGCCCTGTGGATCGCCCGGCGGATGCGGGAGACGGCTGAGCATGGGCGGCCGTTACTGGTCGGTTCGGCGGTCGGCACGTACGACGCACCGATCCTCGCCGCGATGCTGGCCCGCCACGGGTTCGTCCCGGAGTGGCACCACCACCCCATCGACCTGATGACGTGGGCGCAGGCCCGCGAGGCCGAGTCCCCGTTCGGGACGATCAGCCTCCGCGAGCACAGCTCCTACGATCTCTCGGAGCTCGCCGGGGTGCCCCGGCCGGCGGCCGCCGTAGCGCACACCGCGATGGGTGACGCCCTGTGGGCGCGCGACTGGTGGGACGCGATCAAGGGCGTGGTCGCATGACCGGGCCGAACGCTGTCCGCGCGCCCCGCATCAAGCGGGAGTGCGAGCACAAGTACGCGAAGCACGTCCATGGCACGGCGACGGCGTACAAGCTTGACCGGTGCCGCTGCGCGCCGTGCACGGATGCGTGCACGGCCGAGGAGCGCCGCCGCCGGCTGGACGCCCATATCGGTGCGGCTCCGCGCCGGATCGACGCGGGCCCCGTGCGGGCACATATCAAGGCGATGCAGGCCGAGGGGCTCGGCTATCGCCGGGTCGCTGCGCTCGCGGGCCTGGCCCCGTCGACGGTGCTGAAGATCGTGCGTCGGGATCCGAAGCGGGTGGACGGGATGCCGCAGCAGCGCGTCGCCCCGGACACCGCCCGCCGGATCCTCGCGGTGACGGCGTCGCCCGCCGTGCTCTCCGAGGGCGTGGTGGTCGACGCGACCGGCGCGATCCGCCGTATCCATGCTCTGCAGGCGTGCGGCTGGTCTCGGCGGCAGCTCGCGGCTCGTCTGGGCGTCGAGCACAACACGCTGAACCACATCCTCACGACCGGTGGTGCGACGGGCCGGATGGTCCGGGCGATCACCGCTCTGTACGAGGAGCTGTGGAACGCGGCGCCGCCGGCGGCCACGGCGCATGAGCGCGCGGCGATCACCCGCACGCTCCGCACCGCGAAGGCCAACGGCTGGGCCGTGCCGATGTCCTGGGATGAGGACGCGATCGATGACCCGGCGGCCCGGCCTGTCCAGGCCCTGGCCGAGCGTGCCTCGGCCAGGGAGCGACTCGACGAGCTCGAGTGGCTGCTCCGTGCGGGCGTCGGGTTCGACGTCGCGGCACGGCAGGCGGGGTACTCGTCCTGGGACTCCGCGCAGTCCATCGCCCGGCGCCGCGGACACGCGGTCGCTGACCTCAAAGTCCGAGTCGAGGTGGCGGCATGAGCGTCATCGGCACGTTCGTCGCGACGTTCCCGTTCCACGGGGGCATGTCGTCGCAGAGGATCCGTCGGGCGCTGCGCCCGGACGTCTACGCGATCGCGGACCGGCAGGGCGTCGTCATCACGAGCGAGCTGCAGTTCCGGCTCGACCGCACCGGCGCCGGCCAGTTCATCGTCGTGCAGGCCGAGGCGTTCTCCACCCGCCCGGTCGCGGAGGTCCGCAAGCACGCCGAGCTCATGGCCTACGAGCACGAGGTCGCGCACCCGGTGATGGCCGGCTGGATCGGCCGTCAGCTGCGGGCGGTGAGGTCGTGATCCTTCCCAAGCCTGAACCGTGGATGGCCGACGCGGCGTGCGCGCAGGTCGATCCCGAGCTGTGGTTCCCGGAGAAGGGTGGATCGTCAGCGGCCGCGAAGCGGATCTGCCAGTCCTGCCCGGTGCTCCAACAGTGCCTCACGTATGCGGTCGAGCACTTCGAGCTCGGCGTGTGGGGCGGGACCAGCGACAAGCAGCGCAAGGCCATGCGCGCCGCGAGGGAGGCCGCGTGATGCACGTCCACCACAGCGTTCCCGAGTCGGAGACCGAAGACCACTGCCAGACCAACCCGTGCCCCTGCGATCCCACCCAGCACGTCACCGCCGCACCCGGCAAGCAACCGGTCGTGACCCTCACCCATCAGTCCCTCACCACCCAGGAGAAGCCATGAAGACCATCGAGCTCACCGACATCGACGGCGATGCACTCACCATCAGCCAGCGGCTCGACGCCACCTGGATCACTTGCACCAAGGGCGCCGAGGAAGTCACCGTCGGGCCCGTTCCCACCGACGCCGTACGCCACGCGTTCCAGGAGCCCATGGGCGATGGCGACGCGGACGGTGGCGTGACCGCCGCCGCCTTCGAAGCCGAGGTGGTCTCTCCCGGACGGGCACGGTCCCTCGTGCAGGAGAGGGGCGAGCTCGCGGAGGCTCTGGACACGACGATGGGCCGCGCGATCGCGGCCGAGCGGGAGCGGGACGAGGCCGCACGGTTCGCGGCCCTGTGGAAGGAGGCGGCGCGGCGAGCCATCCAGCAGGAACGCCAGGAGGACGCGTTCAGGAGCACGATGCTCGCCAACTTCCAAGTCGCCATTGCCCAGCGCGACGAGGCCCGCGGAGACTGCAACGATGCGCTGCGCCGGGAGAAGGCTGAGCAGGACCGCGCCGTGCAGGCCGAGGAAAACGTGCGGGCTCGCGAGGAGATGGTCAACAGGCTCGCAGCACGCGCCGAGCAGGCTGAGGCCGCGCTGGAGGATCTGCGCGAGCAGTACGGCGCCAGGGTCCGGGAGAAGGACGAGTGGGAGGCCAACGCGGAGGAGGCGGACCGCCGCACCGCCGAGGCCGAGGCGCAGAGGGACACGTGGAAACGGCACCACGATCGCGTGGACGGGCAGTGGGCGAAGGCTGAGCGCGAGGTGACGGAGCTGCGCCGCGCCGCCCAGCCCCGCCCGAGCCTCACCGCCGACGAGGTCCCCGACGCCATGGTGCTCCCCATGCTCGAAGCACTCGGCTCCCGCGAGAAGTGGAAGCACGTCGCACAGCACCCCGCCCTCCTCGTCAGCCGCATCCGCCACGGCCTCGCCGCCGCTCTCGCCATCGACCCCACCCGCCCCGCGGGTGCCGAGAAGCTGGACCCCCTCGTCGATCGAGCGATCCGCGGCTGCTCTGACATCACCTCACCCGAGACCGTGCGCACCATCGCCAACGGCCTCGCCGAGGAAGGCGTCCTCGCACCGGGAGCCCAGTCATGACCGCCACCCTGCGCGAGCGCGCCGAGCACGCCGCGAAGTACGGCTCCAACCTCGTCGTCCCCGCCCGCGAGCTCCTCGCCTTACTCGACCACGCCGAGCGCCCCAACAGCGACGCCCTCGCCGCCCAGTGGCAGGCCGAGGCAGAGCCCTGGCGGGAACAGGCCGAGTGGCTCAGCGCCCGACTCCACGCCGTCCACGAGCTCCACCAGCCCGACGCCGACGGGAACTGCGGCCACTGCACCCGCGGCCGCCTCCACCCCGTCCCGGCGCCGTGCGACACGGCGACCGCGCTCGCCGAGGGCGGTGAGCTCCGATGAAGGCGCTGCTGCTCGAGCGTGGGTTCCCGATCGTTGCCGGCGTGCTCGCGGTCGCCGCGGCTGTCGTGCTCGCGACCCGCGGGGACTGGGAAGCCGCGACGTGGGCGGTCATCGCGTCCGCCGCCTGGTTCCTCCACGTGATCCACCAGTGCCCTGTCGCGGCCCCGGTCGAGGGCGGCGAGGTGACGATCAACTTCGACGGTGGCCCGCACGACGGCGGCTGGACGATGCTCCCGACCGCGGATCTCCCGGAGATGCTCGGCAAGGAGATCCACGCCGACGACGCGACGTACACCGTCACGGCCGTGGAGCACACCTGCTACACCGCCGAGGTGACCCGATGACCCGGCACGTGCCCGGCGCCCGGGTCCGGCTGCGCCGCGGCCGCGTCGCGCACATCGTCGCGTCCACCTCGCCTGACGATCCGGCCCGCTGGACGCTCTGCGGCGTGCCGGTGCTCATGGATGACCAGGCCGCCGTCGACTCCGACCCGGACTGCGTCGGCTGCTACAACACTCCGGCGAAGAGGAGATCTCGATGACCGTCCGCCCCCGCTACACCGTCCGCATGAAGGTCCGAGACCTCCGCACGCTGGCCCGCACCGTGGCCCGCACCGCCGAGCCCCTCGCCAGCGCCATCGCCCGCGCCGCGACACCCCTCGTCGTCGCGGGAGCCCGCACCGCAGCCACGATCCTCACCGCCCGCTACACCGACCCTCAGGAGAAGCCGTGAAGACCGCCTCGACCGTCCTGCTCATCGCCTCCGGCGCCGCCGTGCTCGCAGCTGTGTGGGTGCCAGGCGCCTGGTGGCAGTGGGCCATCACCGCCCTCGTGCTCCTCCTCGCCGGGGCCGGCACCGGGGGCGCGGCTGCGAAGTCCGTGCCGTACGCCGAGGGCGGCCACGTCGGCCCTCGGAAGGACGACGACAGCGTCCGCGTGCAGATCTCCGGCCCGATCACGCCCGAGGACGTCGACGCCTACAAGCGCACCTACGGACGGAAGGCCGACCGATGACCACCACCCCACGACGCCGCCTCGGTCGCATGATCCGCAAGGCCCGCCGCCGCGGCTACACGAAGCAGGACGTCCTCGCGTACCGCAACGACTTCGCCTCCGCCTGGATCCGGATCGCTGAGCTTGCCGCACCAGCTATCCAGCACCTCCTCGCGATCATCGCCGCTGACGACGAACGCCGGCAGCCCCTCGTCCACGACGGGAGGAAGCCGCGATGACCACGCTCTACAAGCCCGTCCTGATCGAGTCCGCCGAGCAGGCCGAAGCACTGCCCATCGGGACCGTGGCGACGCTGTCCGAGGACATCGGTGACGGAGTGGCCGACTTCTACGCCGCCACCAAGGCCGAGGACGGCTGGGAGCGCACGGACAGCTCAGGCCCCTCATGGATGAGCCCCGCCCCAGCCACGGGCATGGTCGGCTGGACGGCTCTCGTGCCCATCGAAGCCGAGGAGGAGCGGGCGAGGAGCCAGATCAACATCACTCACTTGCCGCCACCTGTGCCGCAGATGGTTCCCGTTCGCCTGCCCTGCCTTAGGTGTGGGCTCCGATGACCCGCTACGTCACCCCCTGGGAGGAAACATGAAGCTCTACAAGGAGGTCCTGATCGAGTCCGCCGAGCAGGCCGAAGCACTGCCCATCGGGACCGTGGCGACGCTGTCCGAGGACATCGGTGACGGAGTGGCCGACTTCTACGCCGCCACCAAGGCCGAGGACGGCTGGGAGCGCACGGACAGCTCAGGCCCCTCATGGATGAGCCCCGCCCCAGCCACGGGCATGGTCGGCTGGACGGCTCTCGTGCCCGTCGACGTCGAGATCGAGCACATCCAGCACCGCGCCTCGGGCCGCCGGAAGACCATCTACATCACCGACTGGAGCCACGAATGACCACGAAGCAGACCCTCCGCCGGCACCGCGGCCGCGCGATCCGCAAGGCCCGCCGCGAACAGCGCGCCGACTACGCCCGCACGGTCGATGCCCTCGACGTGCTCCGCAAATTCCGGGACGCATTCGTGCGATGGGCACAGGACGTCTGGAACGTGGTGCGCGTCGCGCTCTGCCGCCTCGCCCCGCTCCTCATCACGTCCCGCGACGGCGCCGGCGCTCGCCGGCGGCACCCCGCGGGTGGCTACCTACCGAGGGAGAGGAGGTGATGCGAGATGAAGGAGATCTGCCAATCATGCGACCGGGTGATCAACCCCGTCACGGGCGAGTGTCGTTGTTCGGACTGATGAAGGAGAGGGCCAGTGGCCTGGTTAAAGACGGGTGACACCGCCGCGATGGACGAGCGCGTGCTCGACGTCGCTGAGCTCCCGGATGCGGAGCCGTGGTCGGTGAACGAGGTGTATGGCTTCGTCTCTCGCCTGTTCATCCAGGCGGCCCAGCAGGGATCGGACTATCGCGTGTCGATGGGTACGGCGATGGCGCTCAGCCCTCGCTACGAGCTGCTGTTAGCGCAGGCGTCCCGGACCGGGCTCTTGACGCTGGCTGTCGAGGACGACCGGCGCGTGATCCGCCTGGTCGCGGACGGCGACTTCCATCATCTCCGCACCCGTGAGGAGATCGACTGGGAGAACGCCCGCAAGGCTGACGTCTCGGACCTGACACTGGCGATCCCAGTGCGGGTGCGCGACGGCGACGCCTGCAGGTACTGCGGCGTGGTCGTCAACTTCTCGGACAAGAAGGGCGGGCGTGGGGGAACCTACGACCACCTGAAGCCGGGGCAGCGGGCCGAGACGATCCACGACCTCGTTGTGGCGTGCCGGTCGTGCAACGGCGGCCGTAGGGACGCCGGCGAGCAGCGCGCGAAGCGCTTCGTCCTGTTCCCGCCCCCGCATGAGAACGCCCGCTACTTCTCGAAGTCCACCATCGCGTGGTTCACCGAGAACGGGACGATCTTCACCGATCTCGGCCTGACGATCCCGAAGCGCTCTCGTGGCGCGAAGGACCGTCGGCCGGGCACCCAGACCCGAACCGACGCGAGCCCCGCACAGGGGCGCGCCGAGGCCACCGAGGGTGCAGGGCCCGCGGCGTCGCCTGAGGGCGACGATCAGCGACCTGCAGCTCCCCAGACGCGTCCAGACACCGCGGCGCCGCACTCCAGCGGCGAACAGCGCACCGGGACAGCGCGGGGAGCAACCCCGGCGACCACGGGACAGCACGAGGTACCTGCGCGTGCCTCCGAGAGCTCTGCAGACGCGGCGCCGCATCCCAGCGGCGACCAGCGCGCAGGTCGCTCCTCGGATGCATCTGACGCGGACCTCATGCCAGTCCAGGTCGCACCTCAGGTCGTCCAGAAACCGAATACAGCCTGGGGTAATGCTCCAAGCAGATCGCTTCTGGAAGCTGAGACTGACGGATCTGGATATCCCGGGACGGGTAGGGACGGGACGGGCCGGGCAGGGCAGGGCCGGCACGGGCAGGACCGGGGGCCCGCCGGTCAGGCGGCCCCCGGTGTGAAGCGGAAGAAGCGTGGTCGGAGAGGGAGGGGTAAGCGATGAGGGTTCCATATGATCCACGGGTGCATCAGATGGTGCAGATGGTGAATCAGCTTGAAGATGCAGCTCGGGTGATTCCTCGGTGGAAGAACCAGGCTGCTGGTGGACCGTCGGGATCTGGTCCTGGTTCGACGGTCCTGGTGAACGTCTCTGGTCTGGACCTGGCGCGGGAGATCCATAGTGTGCTGGTGACCTGGTGCGAGGAGATCGCGGAGAAGCGTGGGGTCCAGCCGCCCGACGTGGCGTTATCGACGTGGCACTGCACTCCGGGTGGGACCTGGATCGCGACGGGTGGGAACACCTCGGCGATCGCGATGTGGCTTCGGCAGCAGTCGTCATGGGTGGTCGAGCAGACCTGGTACATCGACGCCATGTGGCCCGAGTTGATCGAGCTGCGGCGGAAGGTGCGCGGGCTGATGGGTCTGTGGCAGACGCCGAAGGCCATGCGGGATCTCGTCGTCGAGCTCGCGTCGTCGGGTGGGTCGATCGAGGAGATGCGGGAGGTGGCTCGTGCACGCCGAGCAAACGCCTGAGGGTCTGGTCGTCGACCGTGCATGGATCACGAAGATGTACGGCCTGTCGGCACACTGGGCCAGGAAGGAGCTGCCGGTCCACCGCTATGGGCCGGGCCGGAAGGCGCTGCATCTGCTGACCCCGGAAGTCACCCGCCGCCTCGCCGCGACTGCCCCGCGTCGGCGGGGTGGTGGACGGTGATGTGGATTCAGGGGATCACGTTCCTCCTGTGGTTCGGGGTCGTGGCGACCGTTGTCCAGTGGCTTCTGCTCGACTGGTTCGACCGGCTGCGTGCCGAGCGCGGCCGGGTCCCGGTACTCGACGCCTCCTGGATGTGGATCGAGAACCTGGTGCGATGGTGTCTCTGGGCGCCGGTCCGCCTTGCCGAGTGGATCCGGCGGGGTAGGTAGCAGGTCGACACGCCGCGCCGAGCTGAGGGTGCTTGACGTTATCTCACCCTTATCTCATGATGATCTTGATCTTGGAGTACTGCACCCAACGGCCCGTTCGCACATCTGCGGCGGGCCGTTCGCATGCCTGCCGGCGGCCGGGCCAGCCTCACATCCCACCTGGTCACGCGCTCGGACCCGAGCCGCCGGCACCTGCTCTCGCACTGCGAGCCCGACCGAGGGGGTGGCGGCGATGTGACTGATGGGCGACTGAATCCTCCATGGAGTGGCAGGCGGACGACTCAGGCGACCGAGCTCGTGCGACGCAAGGGCGAGGCGCTGGGTCTTCCGTGCTGCATCTGCGGGCAGCCGATCAACTACCGGCTGCGGTGGCCTGACCCTTACTCGTGCTCGCTGCAGCACGTGAAGTCGCAGAGGGACTTCCCCCACCTGCGGTGGGAGCCATCGAACTGGGCACCCTCCCACCTGGACTGCAACACGCGGTTGGGGGCAGGGGACCCCACCGATCTCGGCGTCATGTCGTGATGAGCACCCCGGGGTACTGCTACCGCTCCGGGGTGGGTCGAGCGCCCCGGCCCGCTGCGGCTGTGACCGCGCCCGGGTCGCGCTCCCCCGTGATGGTCGGCCTGGCGGTGCCCCTACCGCTGCCGGGCCGGCCATCGATCGGAGGTGGCGCGTGCGTCGAGTGGTGCTGCTCTGCGGTCCGCCTGGTGCGGGGAAGACGACGGCGGCGAGGGCGTCGGGCTTCGAGGTGTTCGACCGGGACGACGCGGCGTGGACGACGGAGTCACAGTTCCAGGCTGCGCTCGAGGAGCTCGGGCAGCGGCACCACGTCGAGGCGGTGGTGATCCGAGCGGGCGCGACGTCGTCGGCTCGGCGTCGCTGGGCTGATCTGGTTCGTGCGACGCACGTGTTTTTAGTGCTCGAGCCTCCCGAAGTCGCGGCGGCCCGGGTTCGAGCCAGGGGCAGGGATGACATGGTCCGCACCCTCGCAGGCATCAAGCGGTGGTGGTCGGCATTCGATCACGACGATCACGCTCCGCGGTTCTCGTCGTGGGAGCTGCTGAACGAGCCTGACGATCTCGGTCTGATGAGCTGAGGATCGTTTCCGATCCTGTTCGCTTTTGCAAACTTCCTGCATCTGTATGCAGCGGGGGGCCTCGAAAATCCGGGCCCCCCGCCCCGGGAGGGGGCCTGCCGCGACCTCCCTCCCTCCCCGGGGCATGGTGAGGGGGTATGCCTGGTCAGGCATACATCTGCATCAAAATGGACCCACGAGAAGGAGACCGTCGTGCATGCTCGCCAACCGATTCGGTCGCTTCATGCAGGCGGTGTAGGGATCCGCGCGATTGCGCGTGATCTCGGGATCTCTCGGAACACTGTTCGTCGTGCTCTGGATCTGTCCCGGCCGGCGCAGTACCGGCGGGGGTCGATGGACAGCCTCGATGAGCTCGAGGGCGGTATCCGGGACGCCCTCACCCTATACCCGCACATGCCCGCCACTGGGGTGGCGAGGCGAATCCGATACCGCGGCCCGATGTCGGCGTTCAGCGCCAGAGTTCGGAGCGTTCGACGGGAGGTGCTGAATGGAGGCCCCCGAGCACCTGTCTGACGATGTGCGCGAGATCTGGGACGAGGTCCTGGATCGCATGCCTGCGGGACGGAAGGTCGACGCGACTCGCTTCGAGGTGTACTGCGAGCAGCTGAGCGCATTCCGTGTCGCGGCGAAGGACGTCCGCGAGAACGGGGTCCGCATCGAGGACGCGACTGGCCGCACGATCCGGAACCCGTCCGTGGACACGCTGCGCGACATGACGAAGCAGCTGAACGTGTGGGGCGCCGAGTTCTCCCCGCCGAACAGCGCGCCGAAGCGGCGCCGCGGCACGATGTACGACGCGACCGCGAAGGCAGTGAAGGCGGCGAAGCACCTCGAGGGGCGCGACGAGTTCGCCGGTGCTGTCGAGGCCGTGAAGACGCTGGCATGGCTGATCGATGAGGCACAGCGGTCCGGCCTGCACTCGCTGCAGTCCGCGGCGTACGGCACGATCCCGAGCTACCTCAAGGGCTGCGCCGCACTGCAGATCACGCCCGCGACCCCGCCGAGCGTCGAGCAGCCGACGAAGACCAACAAGAAGAGCTCCCGCGCCTCGTCGATGCGGGTCATAAAGGGCACAGCGTGAGCGCCCCGGCGCTCGCCGAGGTCGATCTCCCACTGCACGAGGTCAACGTGGGCGCCGAGTATCGGGCTGCCGTCGGCGGTCCGCCGGCGGACGGCAAGCGGTACGGCTCGACCGAGCCCCGCGTCGTCACACCGCCGAGGCGGCTCCTGACGCCGGAGTCGTCGTGGGGCTTCCGCGTGATCGAGTTCGCGACCGACGTGCTGCGCGTCCACCTGTACCCCTGGCAGCGGTCCTTCGTGATTCGTCTGCTCGAGCGGAACGAGGACGGGTCGCTGCGGTTCCAGACCGCAGTGCTCCTGGTTGGCAGGCAGAACGGCAAGTCGACGATCTCGAAGGTCCTCGCCCTGTGGTTCATGCTCGAGATGGAGTGGCCGCTGGTCCTGGGCACTGCACAGGACCTCGAGACTGCCGAGGAGATCTGGGAAGACGCAGTCAACCTCCTCCTGGAGGAGACCGACGACGAGGACGACCTGTCCGACTTCGTCGAGCGGGTCATCCAGACCAACGGCAAGAAGGCGCTGATCCTGAACAACGGCTCCCGGTACAAGGTGAAGGCCGCGAACCGGGCCGCCGGCCGTGGCCTCTCCGGCAACCTGATCATGCTCGACGAGCTGCGCGAGCAGAAGAACTGGGGCGCCTGGGGTGCGATCACGAAGACGACCCAGGCCCAGGACTTCGCGCTCGTTCTCGGACTGTCCAACGCCGGAGACGCCCTGTCGGTCGTCCTGGCCTACCTGCGGAAGATGGCCCACGCGGCCGTCGGAGACCCCGACGGTCTGAACAAGGTCACTCCCGCCTCGGGACCGACCATCCTCGACATCGAAGCGTCCCTCGAAGAGGACGACGAGCTGTTCGAGGACGACGACCCGGAGGACTGGGAGCAGGACGAGGAGACGCTGTTCCTCGCCGAGTACTCCGCGACCCCCGGCATCGACCGGCGCGAGCGGTCGGGCTGGGCACAGGCGAACCCGTTGCTCGGCTACCGGATCCGTGAGCGCAAGCTCGCGTCCGACTGCCGCACCGATCCCGAGTGGGTGTTCCGCACGGAGGTCCTGTGCCAGTGGCCCGACGGCACGATCGACGGGATCTTCCCGCCGGGTTCGTGGGAGGACACCACGAACGTCCCCGAGACGCTGCCGGACGGGACCCAGAGGGTCGCCGAGGCAGACCGCATCGTGGGCCCGATCTGGGTCGGGCTCGACAAGTCGGCCGACCGCTCGCAGACCTGGATCACGTTCGCCGGGCACCGCGAGGACGGCCTCCCACAGGTCGAGGTGCGGGCAGTCCGCCACGGTGACGACTGGGTGAAGGGATGGCTGCTCGAGCACGAGTGGCGCGACCGATTCCAGGCGGTCACCGGACAGGGCCGCGGCGCACCGATCTCTGACCTCCTGAAGGACTTCGACGAGGACCCGACCTTCGGGATCCCCGTGGAGCCCTGGTCGGGTGGAGACCTGATCGCCGCCCACGGACAAGCGTTCGAGGACATCCGCGACGGCAAGGTCCGCCACAACAAGCAGCCCCCGCTCGACGCTGCGGCCGCGACCGCCGTTCGGAAGGACCTCGGCGACGGATGGGTCATCGATCGCAAGCGCTCGCCGTCGGA
Organism: Brachybacterium tyrofermentans; assembly: GCF_014897585.1. Taxonomy (GTDB): domain Bacteria; phylum Actinomycetota; class Actinomycetes; order Actinomycetales; family Dermabacteraceae; genus Brachybacterium; species Brachybacterium tyrofermentans. The sequence goes on from NZ_JABUXW010000018.1 coordinate 52,418, forward strand.
CGTTGCATCGCTGATCGCATGGCTCGCCGCGCTCTGGCTGATGAAGAAGCGCGTCGCGGAAACGCCCGCGGCTCCGCCGCCGGCTGCCCTCGAAGACGCCCCGAATGACGACATGCACGACAGCTGGACGACGAGTGACCTGAACACCATCGGGTTCTGAAAGGAGGTGGAGCGTGGCGATACCGCAGACAGAGCACGGCTACCAGGCTGCGACGGGCTCGTGGTGGTCGGCAGTCGACGACCTCGAGGAGACGCCGGAGCTGATCTGGCCGCTCAACCTCGAGGTGTACGACCGGATGCGACGCCAGGACGCCCAGGTGATCTCGGTGCTCCGCGCCGTGACCCTGCCGATCCGTCGCACTGGCTGGCGGCTCGACCCCAACGGCGCCCGCCCCGAGGTCGTGGAGCTCATTGCCGACGACCTCGGCCTGCAGGTCCAGGGACAGCCTGAGCGCGCCGTGGTGCGCACCAGGGACCGCTTCTCGTGGTCCGACCATCTGCGTCTCGCGCTGCTCATGCTCGTGTTCGGCCACTCGCCGTTCGAGCAGGTCTACCGGATCGACGAGAAGGGCCAGGCGCGCCTGCGGAAGCTGGGCTGGCGCCCGCCCCGCACGATCTCCAAGGTGGACGTGGCGGCCGACGGTGGGCTGATCGCGCTCGAGCAGCAGGCTCGCGGCGCGAGCACTTCTCGGTCCCGCATGGACGTCGATCGCCTCGTGGTCTACGTCAACGACCGAGAGGGCGGCAACTGGCTCGGCGGCTCGCTCCTGCGCCCGGCCTACAAGTTCTGGGTGCTCAAGGACCGGCTGCTCCGCGTCCAGGCACAGACCGTCGACCGCAACGGCATGGGGATCCCCGTGTACGAGGGCGCCGAGCCTCCGATGATGGGCACCCTCGCCGAGCGCGAGGAGTGGGCGAAGAAGGACGTGCAGGCCGGTCTCGCGATCGCGAAGGCCGTCCGGTCGGGCAACAACGCCGGCGCGTCCATCCCCCACGGCTCCAAGCTCACGCTGTCCGGCGTTACCGGCTCGCTGCCCGACGCGGACAAGCCGATCCGGTACTACGACGAGCAGATCGCCCGCGCAGTACTCGCGAACTTCTTGAACCTCGGAGGCGACAACTCGACGGGCTCCTACGCGCTCGGCGAGACCTTCGCGGACTTCTTCACCCTGTCGCTGCAGACCGTCGCTCAGGACATCGCGTCCACGGCCACACAGCACATCGTCGAGGATCTCGTGGATCTGAACTGGGGCGAGCACGAGCCCGCCCCGAAGATCGTCTTCGACGAGATCGGGTCGCGGCATCCGGCGACAGCGGAGGGCATCCGCGCACTGATCGAGTGCAAGGCGCTCACCGCCGACGACCAGCTCGAGCAGCACCTCCGCACCATGTACTCCCTGCCGCCGGCTGACGCCGACACGGCCCGCGAGTACAGCTCGGGCGACGGTACTGGCGGCGACCTCGACGCGATGAGAACGCAGTCGGACATCACCGGCCTCCTCGCCCGCACCGGCTTCGACGCTGTCGACGCCGCGCGCGCAGCGGGACTGCCGGACATCAAGCACACGGGCCGTCTGCCCGTCACTCTGGCCGACCCCGAGGAGGGAACATGACCGACACCCGCCGCACTCCCCCGCTGCCGCAGACGGACCGCTGGTTCCGCATGGCAGCCGACGAGGAGACCCGCACCGCGCAGGTCTACCTCTACGACGCGATCTCCGGCTGGTTCGGTGTCACCGCGAAGGACTTCGCGCGCGACTGGAACGCGCTGGACGTCGACCAGATCGATCTGTTCATCAACTCCCCCGGCGGCGACGTCTTCGACGCCCTGGCGATCCTGAACGTCATCCGGCGCACCGAGGCCCGCGTGGTCGCGCACGTCGACGGGATCGCAGCGTCCGCAGCGTCGTTCATCGCTATGGGCGCCGACGAGCTCGTGATGGGCCGCAACAGCGAGCTGATGATCCACGACGCCTCCGGCCTCTGCTGGGGACCCGCCGAAGACATGCAGAAGATGTCCGACGACCTCGCCCGGATCAGCGACAACATCGCCTCGATCTACGCCGAGAAGGCGGGCGGCGACGCCTCCACCTGGCGCGAGGCCATGCTCGCCGAAACCTGGTACACGGCAGACGAGGCCGTGACCGCGGGCCTCGCCGACCGCGTCGACGGCGACCGTGACAAGTCCGAGGCGAAGAACAGCCTGGACCTCTCGATCTTCGCCCACGCCGGCCGCGCCGACGCCCCCGCACCGAACCTCGGCAACTCACCGCCGTACGACAAGGGCGGTTGGCTGAACCGCCAGACCGACTACCAACGGGGCGGCCTCATGCAGGTCATCCCCGAGAGCTTCGCCGCGGCGCTCGCCGCCGGCGACCACAGACCTCCGGCCGAGCCGGTGGAACCCACCCACACCCAGAAGGAAGGAGCCGACCTCATGTCGGACACCATCAAGAAGGGGCTGATCGACAGGCTCGGCATCACCGACGCCGAGGCGACCGAGGACACCATCCTCGCCGCCGTCGACGAGGCGCTCGCCGAGCGTGCCGAGCCCGCCCCGAAGTTCTCCCCGCCCGAGGGCACGGTGCTCATGGACTCCGACCAGGTCGAGCAGCTGCGTGCTGACGCCCGGGCCGGCGCCGACGCGCGCGCCCAGCAGATCTCCGACCGCCGCGCCGGCATCGTCGACGCCGCGATCACCGATGGCCGGATCGCTCCGGCCCGGCGCGACCACTGGGTCGCGCAGCTGAACGCCGACGAGGAGGGCGCCACCGAGGTGCTCGCCTCCCTGACCGCCGGCACCATCCCCCTCGCCCCTGCGGGCTTCACGGGCGGCGTCGACGAGTCCAACGACGAGGACGCCGTGTACGCCAAGTACTGGCCGACCACCGAGAAGGAGGCCTGAGATGGCTGACTACCTGCCCCTGTTCAACCCCGGCACCGCTGTCACGTTCACGGCGTCGGACGACCTGATCGGTGGCCGCCTGGTCGAGATCACCGGAGATCGCAGCGTCGCGCACGCGGCAATCGGCTCCGGAAAGGTCGCCGGTGTCGCCGGTTTCAACACTGCCGCGGGAGAGCTCGTGACTGTGTACTCCGGCGGTGTGCAGCTCCCGACCGCTTCGGGTGCGATCGCCGCGGGTGACCGTGTCGCGGCCGCCGCCGACGGCAAGGTCTCCACTGCGGAGACCGGCACGATCGGCGTCGCGCTCGCGGCTGCCGCAGATGGCGAGACCGCCCAGGTCCGCTTCCACCTGGCCTGAAAGGAGGTCCGCTCATGTCGTTCACCTACCCCGGTGCGCCGGTGAGGGTCGGGTCTGACCTGACCACCACCGAGATCCACCACCTGATGAAGACCCCGTCGCTTCTGCGGAAGCGCCTGGGCACCATCCTGGACCACAAGTTCATCTCCGATTACCTGCTCGCAGGGCGCTTCACCGCCGAGGGCGGCGCGATCCTGTACGAGACGGGCGAGACGATCTTCTCGGCCGACGACCCGGAGGCCATCGCCCCCGGCGGGGAGTACCCGCGCTCGGTCATGACCTCGGGTGAGCTCGCCACCGCGCGCACCACGAAGTTCGGTCGCGGGACCGAGGTCACCGACGAGGCGATCAGCCGTCTGCTGATCAACCCCGTCGACAGCGGCCTGCGCAAGCTCGCGAACTCGATGATCCGCTACATCGACGGCGTGGCGCTCGGCGTCATCGCCTCGAAGGTCACGCAGTCCGAGGCGGCTTCGGCCGCGTGGGCTGATGCGGGCGCGATCGTCGACACCGTGCTCGCGGTGAAGGCGAAGGCGGAGGAGACCCACGTCGAGGAGAACTTCGACTACTCCACCGTCGTGCTGAAGCCGACCCAGTTCGCGAAGGTCGCGGCCGCGCTCATCAAGTCCGATCTGGTGCCGCGCGAGTCGCAGAACTTCGCGCTCTCGGGGGTCATCCCCTCGTACCTCGGTCTGACCTGGGTGACGTCGAACCACGTCCCCTTCTCGGACCCGATCCTGGTCGATCGCGACCAGCTCGGCGGCATGGCCGACGAGAAGATCCAGTCGCCCGGATACGTCGGCTACGACGGTCTCGAGGTCCGCTCGGACCGCGAGAACAGCGCCGACAAGTACGTCATCCAGGCGCGCCGCATCACCGTCCCGGTGGTGCTGGAGCCGAACGCGGGAATCCGCATCACCGGAACGGGAGTCTGAACATGGCGAAGCAGCTCAAGGTCATCGCGGCGTGCGTCGTCGTGAACGTCGGTGGACAGGAGCGCTACCTCTACAAGGGGGCCGTGCTTCCGTCCAGCGTCGAGCGCAAGGACATCACGCGGCTGAAGAACACCGGCCTCGTCGCCGAGGTCGAGGTCGCAGTCCCCGAGGCTGATTCCGCGGCCGACGTGGCGGCGGCCGAGAAGGCCGCTGCCGAGAAGGCCGCCGCTGAGAAGGCAGCGGCCGCGAAGGCTGCGGCCGATCAGGGCAAGGCCGACAAGGCCGCCGGCAACGGTGGCGCTCCGGCGCAGAAGTGATCGAGAGGGGGCGTCATGGCTGACGAGGAATCCTGGGTGAGTCCCGACGATGTCTCGGCACCGTGGCGCCCCCTGACCGCTGCTGAGAAGCAGCGGGCGACCGCCCTGATCGCGTCGGTCTCGCGCGACATCGACCGGCGCTGGCCAGGGCTGCGTGCTCGGGTTGCTGCCGGGTCGGTCATGAAGGCGGACATCGCGGACGTCATCACCTGGCTGGTGCTTCCAGTGCTCGGCGGCCCGCCGGCGCCGGGCGCGAAGTCGTGGCAGGTGACGTCTGGGTCGGAGTCGCGGGCGATCACGCTGGACCAGTCGTCGGATCCTCGAGCTCCGTGGGTCTACGCCCAGTGGATGCTCGAGATCCTCGACGGTGTCCCGGATGCTCGACAGGCCACACCGCAGGGGTCATTCCCTCCGGCAGGCCCGTACGACGATCTGTTCCCCCGCTGGCCGGAGGGGCGCCGATGATGTGGTTCGACGAGCAGATCCATGGCGAGGAGATCACCGTCCGCCAGATCACGTCCGGGAAGCCGGATGCGAACGGGCGAGCGACGGAGACTCCCGTCGACCATGTCCTGTCGGGCTTCTCGGTGGTACCTGTCGGCTCGGAGGAGTCGGTCGGCAACGAGAAGGTCATCACCTCCCGGTACCGGGTCTCTGGCCCGTCGACTGATCTTGTGCGTGCACACGATCGAGTCCTCTGGCGCGGCGACGAGTACAAGGTGGACGGCCACCCGCGGTCGTTCTACGGGGCGTTCCCGCACACCGAGTTCTTTCTACAGCTGGATCGGGGGTGAGGCATGGACGTCCGAGACATCGTGCAGCAGGCCTCGCACTCACCGGCTGTCCGCCGGCGGCTGCGGGCCCGAGCGAACCAGGTCGCGGCCCGGGCGAAGGCGATGGCGGCCCGTGAAGGGCTGCGGGAGCTGTCGGCTGACATTCGTGTCGTCGAGGGCACTCGTCCCGGCACGAAGGCGCAGGGCTTCCGCCGCCCGTACGCCAGGGTCGTCGCTCCGGGGGCCGCGAAGTACGAGATGGGCACCAGCCGGTTCAACAAGTACCGGCTGATGCTGCGCGCGTCCAGGGCGGTGAGCAGACGATGAGCCAGGTGATCGGCGTGTGGCCGAACACCACGCGCTTGCTGATCGCGTACCTGACCGACCGCACCGGTCTGCCGGTGTACTCCCGTCGTCCCGAGGATGGGTGGATGAGTGCCGCCCCGTGCATCTGGGTGGACCGCCTCCCGGGCCCACCCTCGGACGGCTACTCGAAGACGTACACCTTCGACATCGAGGCGATGCACACCGATCCCGACGACCTCGGATCGCTGGTGCAGATGCTCGAGGTGTACCTGTTCACCCTGCCGTCGGAGTCCGACACCCGACACCAGGTCGACGACGTGCAGTGCACGGCCGAGTTCGCTGACGTCCCCGCGGACGACATCGACCTCGAACGGTCCGTCGGCTCGTTCGACATCACCGTCCGCCCCCAGCCCGCCCTGTAATCCCCCCGCGCGCCCCGTGCGCTCCGGCCCGTCACGACTCCGTGGCGGGCTGTTTCTGATGGAAGGAAACCCCCGTCATGGCATTCGTGACCGACAACATCGAGACCGACAACCGGCTCGTCCTCAAGCATGGCAACAAGATCCTGGCGCTCGCCGACTACGACGAGCCTCCTGTCGAGGAGCTCTTCACGGCCGAGGGTGAGCCCTCGCCGCTGCCGGCCTACTTCCGGCAGATGGGCTACATCACCACCGATGGTGCGACCCAGGGCAACGACGTCTCCTCGACCGACACCAACATGGACCAGGACGTCGAGCCGGTCCGCTCGGACATCGAGTCGATCGCCCGCACCCTCGCCGTCACCTTCGGTGAGGCGAACGCCTGGGTGAACGGCCTCTACCACGGCCTGCCCGTCGCAGAGTGGGCGGCCTCCAAGTCCGCCGCCTGGGACTACACGTTCGGTGAGGTCTCCGACCCGCCGTTCTACCGTCTGCTGTTGCTGACCCAGGACGGGACCGGCTCGCAGACGAAGTACCGCGTCGAGCAGGCGTACCGCGCCAAGGTCACCAACCTCGGTGAGCGCACCCTCTCGCGTGCGGACGCTGAAGGGTTCCAGTTCACGTTCGGGCTCTACAAGGACCCGGCCACGAACATGACCTACCGCCGCGCGCAGAACGGTCCGTTCTACCTGCCCGTCGAGCCCCCCGTCGGCGGCTGAGCCGCCCCTGATCGTCGGCGCGCGTCGTTCGCTGGTGCGGCGCGCGCCGACTCTCCAACCAGCACACCAGCTCCAGGAGGAATCCCAGCATGTCGAAGAAGAACACCCGCAAGGTGTACAAGCTCGCCGAGGTCCGCCCCGCGTACGAAGAGGCCGTCGGCTCCGAAGGCGGAGTCGTCGAGTTCGAGGGGACGGACGGAAAGACCTACACGTTCCCGCATCCGCTGTTCATGGACGATGACCAGCAGGAAGCAATGGACGGCGCGTCGACGAAGTACGAGATCAGCGAGGTCCTCCTGGGTGACCAGTACGAGGACTTCGTGGCCGCCGGCAACAGCCTCGATGACCTCGGGATGCTGTTCGGGATGGTCTCCCGGGAGGCGCAGGAAAAAGCCCAGAAGGTGCGTCTTACTCGGCGCTGAGCCTCCTCGGGGAGCACCCCGAAGCGGTCGAGGCGTCCCTGCTGCAGACCTATGCACCCAGGGATCCTCTGCGCGAGTACTTCCGGGGACAGCTCACTCTCCGCCAGCTGAGACTGATGGTCGAGTGGCTGCCCCTGAACGCACCGGCATACCGAGCCGCCGCTGGGCACGCGTGGACCGACGAGACGCTCCTGCAGTGGGACATCTCCTCGCAGCTGCGCGCCCTGAATGCGGCCCTGGCGAACCTCTTCCGTGAGAAGGGTGCCAACCCCGTAACACCCGACTTCCTCCCCGCCCCGGGCGTGGATGGCGGGTACGAGGACGGCGACGTTCTCGACGAGGTCGAACAGCAAGAAATCCGCTCCAACATGGAGCGCCTCTGGGGGTCCTGACCCCCGAGCACAACTTCATAGAGAGGGGGCGGCGATGGCGCGCTCAGATGCCGCTTGGGTGGATGTTCTCCCGCAGATGAAGGGCTTCGCCGCCCCCCTCATGAAGGACGTGAAGGAAGCCTCGAAGAAGGCCGGCACCGAGGGCGGCCGCGCACTCGTCGACGGCATGAACGCCGAGGCGAAGAAGGTCAACACTTCCCCCGTCGTGAAGCAGCTCGAGGACGTCGAGCGTGCCGCACGCAAGACCGCCGACGAGCAGGCCAGCTCCGCGAAGAAGGCCGCCTCCGAGGTCGGGAAGTCCCAGACCCGTATCATCGACGCCCGCGACAAGGCCCGCTCCTCGGCCGCGCAGGTTGAGCGCGCCGAGGCCGACCTGGAGAAGCGCCGCACCACCGCCGCCGGCAAGTCCAGCGAGGTCGAGCGCGCCGAGCGCGACATCACCGACAAGCGCACCAAGGGTGAGCTGTCTGCCGACGAGCTCGCCAAGGCTGAGCAGGACCTCGCCGCGAAGCGCGCGGACGCCGCAAAGGCCGACGCCGAGGTCACTGCGTCCTCCGCCAAGCTCGAGACGGCCCGCACCAAGCTGGGCCAGGCCACCGGGAAGGTCGAAGACGAAGACACCGCGCTGCGCGCCGCGATCACCGAATCGAAGGTCGCACACCAGGAGGCACGCGACGCAGCGGCAGACCACGCCCGCGCGCAGGAAGACCTCGCACGCGAGACCGGAGTCGCTGCCAAGGAAGCCGAGAAGGCCACCCCGGCGTGGAAGCGCCTCTGGGAGGGCATGGACGGCACCGGCGGTCTGAAGAACAAGATCGTCCGCGGCATGAAGGGCATCGGCAAGGAGATCGAGAAGGAAGCCGGCCGGATCCGCTCCCGCGGCGACGCACTGCTTTCCGGTATCGGCTCCGGCATCAAGTGGGGAGCAGCCGGCGTCGCAGCCGGCGGCGCGGCGCTCGCCGGCGGGGCCCTGTATGGGGGCTTCACCCGGCTCGCTGACATCGAGGACGCTCGGGCATCGCTCGAGGGTCTGAAGATGTCGGGCGCCGAAGTCGACGGCGTGATGGAGTCTGCGCTCGCCTCGGTCAAGGGCACCGCCTTCGGCATGGGTGACGCGGCCTCCGTCGCGGCCACGATGACCGCAGCCGGGATCAAGCCCGGCGAGGACCTCACGAAGACGCTGTCCCTCGTGGCGGACTCCGCGACGATCGCGAAGCGCGACCTCGGCGACATGGGCCTCATCTGGTCCTCGGTGGCATCGAAGGGCAAGCTCCAGGGCGACGACGCGATGCAGCTGCTCGAATCGGGCATCCCGATCTGGCAGATGATCGGCGACGTCATGGGCGTCACTGCCGCAGAGGCCCAGAAGCTCGGCTCCGATGGCGAGGTTGGCTTCGACGTCTTCGCGAAGGCGATGGAGGAGAACCTCGGTGGCGCCGCACTGAAGTCAGGCGAGACCGTCCGCGGCTCCTTCGCGAACCTCAAGGCCGCAGTCTCCCGCCTCGGTGCTGGAGCACTGGAGAGCTTCTACCCCCTGATCGCCCCCGCGCTGCGCGGCGTGACCGGGTTCGTCGACGGCATCGCGTCGAAGGCGACCCCTGCCATCGAGGCGTTCACCAAGGGCGCGAAGGGTATCTACGACCTCCTCGTCGGTGGCGACTTCACCGGTGCGCTGACCGAGGTGTTCGGCTGGGAGGAAGACGCCCCGATCGTCGACTTCCTGTTCGACGTCCGCGAGGGCGTGAAGGGCCTCTGGGACCTCCTCGTCGGCGGCGACTTCACCAGCGCGCTGCGCGACGTCTTCGGCTGGGAGGAGGACTCCCCCGCCGTCGGCATGCTTCTCACGCTGCGCGATACGGCGATCAGCGTCGGCGGCTGGCTGCGGGACAACCTGATCCCCATCCTCTCGGGCGTGGGCGGGTTCCTGCTGTACCTCGGCGGCAGCGCCGTGGTCGGCGCGATCGTCGCCCTCGGCGGCGTCATCGGCACCGCACTGGGCGCGATCGGGTGGATCCCGTTCGCGGTCGGCGCGGCCGTGGGTGCTCTCACGTGGTTCTTCACCGAGACGGAGCTCGGCGGACAGGTCCTGCAGACCGTGTGGTCCGGGATCCAGATCGCGATCGCAGCTGTGTCCGAGTGGTTCACCACCACGGCACTGCCGCTTCTCATCACCGGGTTCCAGTGGCTGCAGGCCGCAGCAAGCGCGGTCGGCGACTGGTTCACGACCACCCTGTGGCCCGCGCTGCAGACCGGCTGGAGCATCCTGTCGGCCGTGGCCGGCGCCGTGATCCCGGTCGTGATCCAGTACGTGCAGGCGCTGGGAGACTACTGGTCGCAGATCGTCATGGGCGTCGTGATCCCTGCGATCCAGCAGTTCGTCGGCTACGTCCGCGACACGATGTTCCCGATCATCCAGCGGCTCTGGACCGATTACGTCCAGCCCGTGTTCGCTGCCATCGGCGCGTTCGTGGTCTGGGCCTGGAACAACGCGATCAAGCCCGCGTTGGGTGCCTTCTTCCTCTTCATGACGGAGACCCTGGCGCCGACCATCGTGTGGCTCTGGCAGAACGTCGTCTCTCCGGCGTTTTCGGCCATCGGATCGTTCATCGGCTGGGCATGGAACAGCGTCATCTTCCCGGCCCTGGACGCCTTCAAGTGGTTCCTGCTCAACGTCCTCGCGCCGACCGTGGTGTGGCTGTGGAAGAACGTCGTGAGTCCGGCATTTAACGGCATCTCCTGGGCGATCGATACAGCCTGGAAGGTCATCCAGGTCATCTTCGCGATCATCGACTGGACCGTCCGAAATGTGGTCGGCCCGGTCTTCTCCTGGCTGTACGAGAAAATCGTGAAGCCGGTGTGGAAGAACGTGCAGGACGTCCTGCAGGCGGGCTGGGTCTTCGTCCGGGACAAGGTGTTCATCCCCCTGAAGAACTTCATCACCGACAGCGTCGCGCCCGGATTTTCCAAGGGTGTCGATGCGATCGGCACGGCCTGGGACAAGCTGAAGTCAGCTGCCGCCAAGCCGGTGAAGTTCGTGATCGAAGACGTGATCAACAAGTCGATCATCGACCCGTTCAATACCGTCGCGGGCTGGTTCGATATCGACCCGGTCGATCCGGTGTCCATGCCTGCAGCTCTGAAGGGGTACGCGGGCGGTGGCATCCTCCCCGGCTACACGCCGAGGCACCAGGGCGACGACGTGCTCACCCCGATGCGATCGGGCGAAGGCGTGCTCGTCTCCGAGGGTCTCCGGGACCGGAGGTCTCAGCAGGCCTTCCTCGGTGCGAACGAGGCCGCCAAGCGCGGCACCAGCTTCGCGGACTTCCTCGGCACCGGCTACGCCGGCGGCGGGTTGGTGAAGCTCGGCATGCCGTTCACGGGTTCGTACCCGCGCGGCGATGGCTTCGGAGCTCGCGGAGGAAAGCACAAGGGCATCGACTGGCCCATCCCCTCGGGGACGGCGCTGGTCGCTGTGGGTGCCGGCACAGCCAATCGCACCAGCAACTCGGCTGCGGGCAACAAGCTCGAGCTGTCGCTGGGCAATGGGCTCGTGGCGGGCTACCACCACCTGTCGCGGTTCGCAGCGCAGACCGGGGCTCAGGTCGGCCCCGGGTCGACCGTCGGTTACGTCGGTTCCACTGGTCGGTCCAGTGGACCTCACCTTCACTTCTCGCTCAAGAAGGACGGGAGCTACGTGAACCCGGCGCCGTACCTGGGTGCTGGTGGTGAGGCGGGATCCGGTGGCGGCGGCGGATGGAATCCGTTCGCCGACCTCTGGTCCACCATCAAGGACACCGTGCGTGCGGGTGTCGGTGACAGCAAGTTCGGTGATCTCGCCTACGAGATGCCGAACAAGCTGATCAGCGGCGCCATGACGTGGGTGACCGACAAGCTGGCCGCCGTCGGCGACTTCGCATCGGATGTGGCTACCGGAGTCGGCGGCCGCGCCCGCTGGGCAGGCCTCGCCGGCACAGCGCTCGCGATGGAGGGCGAGGCGGGGCCGCTGCGCCTGAACTCGATGCTGAACCGAATGGGTCAGGAATCGAGCTTCAACCCCCAGGCGAAGAACACCTGGGACAGCAACGCGGCGAAGGGCACCCCGTCCAAGGGACTGATGCAGGTCATCGACCCGACGTTCCGGGCGTACGCCCGCCCCGGGTATGACACCAATATCTGGGATCCGCTGTCGAACATGCTGGCCTCGATCCGGTACACCAGGGCCACCTACGGCGACCTGCAGAAGGGCTGGGATCGCAAGGGCGGATACGCCGACGGCGGGATCGTCTCGCCGCTGGTGTACGACGACGGCGGCTGGCTGAAGCCGGGCCTGTCCCTCGTGCACAACAAGTCCGGGGTCCCGGAGCCGGTGTTCACCGGCAAGCAGGGCCAGAGCATCATCCAGATGCTCGAGTCCGGCGGCGGCAACCGTGGGGGCAACAACCTCACGTTCGAGAAGGCTCAGCTGTCCGACGACGAGGTGGACCGCCTCGCGGACGAGGTCCTCCGCCGTCTCGACATGGCCATGGCCTGAGAGGAGCACCGATGGATTCAAGGCACGTCACCCTCGACGGCCCGGACGGATCGCTGCTCATCGCGGCCAGTACTCGCGAGACCGATGTGTCTCGCGAGTACTGGCTCTCCGGCGACAGCCCCACCGGATGGAACGGAGGAACTTCCCAGAAAGGAAGCCTGGAGGAACGCGAGAGCGAAGGGCTGTTCTTCCAGAAGCGGCACCCCGGCGGCCGCTCGCTCGAGCTGCGCGTCCGCATCCACCTCGACAACGTCGAAGCCGCGGAGTGGGAGAAGGTCCTGCTGTCCGCAGCGCTCGCCGACGGGGAGCTCGGAACCCTGACCGTGCAGTCGTACAGCATGCCCCCGCTGTCGATGGGTGTGCAGCGCAACGGCGAGGTGCTGTTCGCTCGGGTCAATCCCTTCACGTTCGACTTCTCGATACCCCTGCTCGCCCCGGATCCTCGGAAGTACGCGCCGTGGCGCGAGTCGACACTGCGGCCGATCGGGGCGGGAGTCGGTTTCGAGTTTCCGCCGTTCTCGCGGGACCTCGGCAAGGGTCCAGTCGCCACGTTCGGGACTGCGATCTCGACCGACGAGTGGGTGTGGAACGACGGCACAGCTCACTCCTGGCCTCGCTTCACGGTGACCGCGAACGCGCCCAGCGGGTTCGCAGTCGCCCTCGGCGACAAGCGGGTCACCTATCCGTGGCCCACCTTCCCCGACATCCCCGTCACCGTCGACATGGCCGGCGCAGTCACCGTCGGCGGCTTCGACCAATCCCATCTCCTCGGAGAACGGGGCTGGGCGAGCATCCCCCCGCAGTCCATCGAGACGCCCCACTTCGAGTTCCTGCAGGGCGGCACCGGCTGGGCGACCGTCCAGCACCGCGACACCTACATGTGAAGGAGGCCCCCTGATGGGCTACCCCTGGCCGAAGGCCCCCCTCGCCGACGGAACCGGCACCACGTCCACCGACATGCAGCGCATCATCGGCTCGCAGTACATGTCCTCCGGGGTGCTGCCCAACGGTGGTCTCACCGTCGAGGGCACCTCGGGGATGGCGTACAAGGTCAACTCCGGTGCGTGCTTCATGTGGACGTCGTACGCGTCGCGGCTGGGGATGCTGGTCCCGGTCGATGCCACGACCGTCAACACGGTGGCGGCCCCGTCGACCGGCTCCCGGATCGACACCGTGTACGTCGACGGTGACGGTGCTGTTCGGGTCGTGCAGGGCACTGCGATTCCCAGCGGTGTCGCGATCGCTCGCTTCACGGTCCCCGCGGGAATCACGGCGACCACGGCGGCGCAGCAGTCCATCGACCGGAACTTCGCGATCGCGACGGGCGGGACCCTCGGACGCCTCGCCCAGTGGAACAACTCCTCGGTCGGGAACGTGGGCGGCAACGAGACGGTCCGCAACGTGTCGCGGTTCTTCCTGCCGTCCGATCGGCTGCTCCGCCTCGACATGACCACCACGCTGAAGTCGACCGTGGCGTCCGAGCCGGGTGTGTCCGAGCTGTCCGTCCAGTTCGTCCACTCCTCGGGCCCCGGCTCGACACGGCGCATGCTGTGCTCCCACACGAAGGACTGGAACTCGTGGGGCACCACGTGGTCGTTCGTCGCATCCGAGGGCGATTGGACCGTGACCGTCCGATCTCGCGCCTACTCCGGCGGGACGTGGACGTACTCCTCGGACTCGTCCTACGTGACGCAGATGAACCTCTGGGATGCGGGGATCCTCCGGTGACGTGGGTAGCTCACCTCGTCCGCACCATGACCGGGGAGCGCGGCGCGCAGCTGAAGCTCGCCGCGTCCGGGACGTGGTCGATCCCCCTCAACGGCCTCGAGGACTTCACGGTCACCGTCGACAAGGCACAGCTGCGGGGCCTCGAGCCGGAGTGGTGGGGCCACCACCGCACCTCGATCGCGGTGTCGTGGCGGCACGAGGACGGCACCCTGGACGCTTGGGTGGCTGGCCCGATCATGGGCCCGCCGTCGGAGACGCCGTCGACCGCGACGCTGACCTGTAAGGGCATCGGCGCGATCCTCTCCGCGAGGGTCACTCTCTCCCGCGACTACGGCATGCCGGGCGACTACCAGGGCGACATGTGGCAGCTGGCCCATGCGAACGTCACCCGGACCGGTATGTCGCTCGGGTCGATCGCGCAGGACATCGTCGAGCTGTCCACCACCCGGAAGCTGGGCGGGTACCTCCCGATCCGGTACGGGTCTCCCCGCGAGACCGGGTCGAAGCTGAACCAGCGCACCTACTACGGGTACAACCTCGCGAACAACGTCACGTGGAAGCGGCTCACCGAGCTGACCGGGGTCCGCGGCGGACCGGACATCGCGTTCCGGCCGGCGTGGACCGACGGCGGGATGCTCGAGTGGGTGATGGTCCACGGCACCCGTGCGCAGCCCGCGATCGAGCAAGCGTGGACGATGGACCTCGACACCACGTCGTCCACGTCGCCGGTCGCCTCGACGTCCGTGTCGACCGATGCCAGCGAGGTCACCAACCGGGTGTACTGGACGGGCGCCGGCGAAGGCGCAGGGACGCTGATCCGCATGGTCCAGGACGAGCCCCGGCTCGCGGACCACATGCCGCTGCTCGAATCGGTCGGCTCCACCTCCGACTCCGACAACCCCGACCTGCTGCTCTCCCACGCGCAGGCGCAGCTCGACGACGGCCGCTCGTCGATCACCCAGATCTCGGTGAAGATCGACGGCTCCGACCAGCGGTGCGAGATCGGCCGGTGGCGGGTCGGCGACGCCGCTCTCCTCACCCTCGGTGACGAGTGGCTGACCGTCCCCGCCGGCACCACCACGAAGCGGATCATCGCCGCGAAGGGCTCCTGGGACTCCAACCTCGTCGACCTGGAATTCCAGGACGACGGCCCGATCGAATACGAGGAGGAGCCTGATGGTTCAGCGCCGTGACCTCAACGCCCCACCGGGCCGGAAGATGGCCGACATCGTCCGGCAGCTGCGCGAGCAGGCCGAGGCGTCGAAGACCGGCGCCGCCGGCGTGAAGGACCTCGGCGAGAACGGCGACGTCGTCTGGGACACGATCGACGAGAACGGCCAACCTGCCCAGAAGTCGGTGAAGCGGTTCCAGGTCGAGCTCGACGACACCACCGCACAGGCCGAAGCGCTCGCCGAGAAGCTCCGGCTGGCGGAGGAGCTCATCGAGCAGGAGCAGGAGCGGCTGGATGCGGCGCGCGAGCTGCTCGACTCGCTGGACATGCGGGTCGATGACGTGGTCGATCGTCCGTTCACGACGCGGGGCGCGGCCCCGCCGAAGGGTGCCCCGATGGGTACGCAGTGGGTGACTCCGCAGGACCACCTGTACGTCCGTGTCCCGTGTGAGGAGGTGCCTGATGGCGTATGAATCCAGGCAGTGGGCTGACGGTGAGCTCGTCACCGCTGAGGACCTGACCCGCATCGAGCAGGGCCTACAGGCGACGTCCGAGCTCGCGGAGGGCACGGCGACCCGCGTCGACGGTGTCGAGACGGACCTCGCGGCCACCACCGCGGCCGGTGCGTCCACGGCGGCGACTGTCGACAACATCAAGCTGGCGAACGTCTCGGCGGGCGAGGGTGCCCCGGCGGGTGCCGCACCTGTCGGGTGGCGGTACATCGATCTCGCCACGGGCGACCACTACCGGATGGAGGCGTGATGGCCTGGCAGATCAAGCGGCGGCAGCGCACCAGCTGGCAGGAGCTCCCGCTCTCGAATGGGTGGACGGGGCGGCTGCTCATCAAGCGCGTCGGCTCCACAGTGTTCGTGAAGGCCGAAGCGCTCAACGGTGCGTCGGCGACGTCGACGGTGGTCGCGATCGTGCCGTCGGGCTTCCGCGCCGAGGGCACGGTGAACGAGCGCGGACTGCTCCACACGACCGCATCCGCAGTCTCGCGCTGGTGGTGCTCGGGCGATGCGTTCTCGAGCCCGGTGGCCGTGTCCTCGCCGGTCTACGGATCCGCGTCGTGGGACACCCTCGACCCGACCCCGACAGGAGGTGCGTGATGGCTTGGCTGAAGCGGCCGCGACGCGCGCCGATCGATCTCGGCACGACGCACCTCGACGAGGTGGTCACGCCCGACGAGTACACGCAGATCTTCGCGTCTCGTGCGACGAAGGCTCAGGGGTACCCGTTCGAGGGCATCGCCGGCCACATGGAGATCCTGCCGTGGAACCCCGCGAACGGTGCCGTGATCGCCGTGTTCACCACCTGGACCGGTGGGATCGCGAAGCGGACCTACTACCAGGGCTCCTGGCGTGGCTGGGTCGATCCGATGGGGAAGGCGGTGCCGTGATGGCCTGGAGCCTCCGCAAGACCCCTCAGACCTACCAAGAGATTCCGCTCGCTGCTGGCGTGACGGGGTCCGTGCAGCTGTCGATCGCGTCGGGCTGGGTGTTCCTCAACGGCCGCGAGATCACGGTGCCGTCTGGGAACGGTGTGGTCGCGGTCCTCCCGGAGGAGGCACGCCCGGTGTACTCCCCGCTCTACGGGCTGATCGGCCGGACCGGCTCGGGCCTGTTCGCTCACTTCTCCCTCACGACTCCAGGCGGCGCGCTCACGCTCCGTCAGGGATCAGCGCACACCGTGCCGATGTACTTCACGCTCTCGTGGCCGCAGGCAGTCAGGAAGGGGTTCTGATGGGTTGGATCAAGAAGACCCGCGACACCCGCTTCCTCGACGTCACGGCGGGCATCGAGACCGGCGCGAACTACGTCTCCGGCCGGATGCTGCTCCGCCGCCGTGACGACGAGCTCACGCTGATCCTCGACGAGCTGGTCGTCGACAAGGTCGGCACCACGACGCTGTTCCGGCTGGGCACGGGATTCCGTCCGTTCCATGTGGAGCGAGACGCCTGGTGGCAGCCGAACGCGGCAGCCAACAGCGCAGGCGGCACCCTGAACATCTCCGCATCGGGGTACGTCGTCGGCTATCAGCTGGCGGCGGGCCTGCCCATGACGGCCCGCATGACGTTCGACTGCCTCGAGGTGTGGCCGTCGACCTACCCCGGGATCGAGGTGCAGCTCTGATGGCATGGAATCTTCTCGGCCGTGGCTCGTCAGGCGTGATCAGCCTCGACGACACCGTGCTCGCCGATCAGGGCTGGGCCGCGGGCACCCGAGTGCAGGTGCTCCGGCAGGCGTCCGTCGTCTCCGTGTCGGTCATCGACCTGATGCGGCCCGAGGCCCACACCGGGTATCGCACGGTGCTCGTGCTGCCGGCGGGTTTCCGGCCCCCGCTGGACCAGTACTTCACGACCTGGCGCGGCGTGAAGGCGCGCATCCTGGCGAACGGCACCGTGCAGGTGTCCTCGCCGGGGACCGCGCTGGACTACTTCACCGTCACCTACCCGGTGACGTCGCCGATGCCGAAGGGAACCTGAGATGGGCTGGATGAAGCGCGCCCGCACCGCGACCGTGCAAGACCTCACCGGCCAGCTCGACTCCTCCTGGTCCGGCGGGACAGCCCAGCTGGCGACCACCGCGGGCGGGGCCGTGACCCTCTCGGTATGGAACCTCGCCCGGACCGACCCCGCCACGGGAGCGGTCACCGCGCTGACGCTCCCCGCAGAGCTGCGGCCGCCGTTCCTGCTGTACGGAGCGAAGAGCTACCGCGGGAACAACGTACGGATCACCACGGCCGGCGCCGTGCAGGTCATGGATCCCGGCACCGTCCTGGATCACTTCAACGTCACCTACGTCCCGAAGGGAGTCGCGTGATGGCATGGATCCGAAAGCCCGCAGCGGCCACGCAGGACCTCACGTCGGTGATCGAGCCGGGATGGCAGCCCGGCACCGTGACCGCGCGCCGCGCCGGCAACGTGGTCACGGTCGACGTGCAGGCGATCAGCCGCACTGAGGTGGGCACGGGGACCGTCTCGATCTTGGCCCTGCCACTGGGGTACCGGCCTGCCGCGAACCTGTACGGCACCTCGTTCCGCGGGTACCGCACGCGGTGCCTGACCGGCGGTGCGCTCGCCGTGGACGCACCCGGGCTCTCCGTGGACTACCTGCACTTCACATTCATCACCGCCGACCCGATGCCGAAGGGAGCCGCGTGATGGCCTGGCTGAAGCGCAGCACCCCGACCGACACCGGCTGGCTCAATGTCTCCGCCGAGCTCACCAACGGGTGGACGGGGACGCTGTTCGTCCGCCGCGTCGGCACCCTCGTGTTCTTCCGAGGGAAGCTGAACGCTGCGGGAGCGACCGCAGCCGGGGCCTGGTCCATGCCGGCGGGGTTCAACGCCCCGCCGCTGGCACACGAGGGGGCGTACGACTACGGGGCCGCGCTCGCGTGGACCGAGGAGACGACCCCGAAGATCCGTCGGCTGAACTACTACGCGTCGCGACTGTCCGTGATCGGCTACCAGGCCAGCGATGTCGTCCTCGTCGCCGACTGCTACGCCGTGAACTCGGCCTGGCCCTCGACGTACCCGGGAGTGAGCTGATGACCATGGATACCGACTGGCAGGTCATCCAGACCGCAGCGGCGGGCCTCGCCCCGCAGGGCCCGATGGACCCGATCCAGTTCTTCCGCGTCCGCCGCATCGACTCGACGATCCTCGTCGACCTCGCCGGCCTCCGTCTCGACACCGAGAAGGCGGGTCTGGCGAACCTGGGCCAGCTGCCCGACTGGGCGGCCGCCGCGATCCCCCAGCAGTACCACTGGGTCAACGACCACGCCTCGAGCATCCACCCGTCCGTGTGCGCGCTGCACTGTGGCCGGACCCTCTACTGGACGGGGCAGGTGATCAAGGGCGGCATCGGCGTCACCAGGCCCGCGCAGCTGCGCGGCGGCTTCGAGTTCACCACCGTCGCGGCCTTCCCCCACGACCTCGCCAAGACCACCCCGAAGGAGAAGCCCCGATGGATGCCGTGACCGAAGAGGACGTGACCACCATGACCGACGCCGAGCTCGCCGCACAGGGCGCGAAGATCGAGGCCGAACGCTCCCGGCGCGCGGTCATCACCGACGCCGAGCAGCGCACCGACACGATGTGCCTGGAGTACCTGCAGGCATCGGGCCGGATCAACGGCGGGCCGTTCGAGACCCCGATGGGGTTCCTCGGCGCGTACCCGCGAGGCTGGCGCGTCACGCACAACGGCGGCACGTACGAGGCGATCGTGCCCGGCGCGGCCGCGGAACCGCCCGGCCCGGGCTGGGTCGAGGTCGACGCCGACACCGCTCTGGTCGACTTCTGGGAGGACCGGGAGTACGCCGCCGGCGAGCAGGCGCGAGACGCCGGCCAGATCTGGACCGCGATGTCCACCGTCGACGGGCCGCGCCCGTCGAACTATCCCGGCGGCTGGTCCCCCACCGCCTGATCCTGCACGCTCGATGATGAGAGGGAGGTGACTCGTGGCGAGCACGTCGATCCTTCCCCTCCAGCTGGGGCAGGCCATCCTGGGCCGCGCGCTGGAACCTGATGCCCCGGCGCCCGAGTACGTGCAGATCGATGGGGAGTGTTGGAAGCTCGTCACCGATCCCGCCGCGATCCAGGCAGCGCAGGACGCGCTCGAAGCACGGGAGAAGGCCAACGAGGCGTTCGCGATGGCGCAGTACGCGCCCAGGATCGCGAACCGTCCCCCGGTCGCCGCGGACGCGGAGGGGAAGGCACCCGGGGCGGGCTGGCTCGAGTACGACCCCGCGACGCAGCTGCTGAAGCAGATGTGGCGCTGGACCGGGCAGGCCTGGGAAGAGCTGCCGATGGATCCGGTGATGATCCCGATCATCCAGATCGGCACCGGCACCGCCGGCGACCTCACCGCCGACCGCCTCATCGTCACGAATGAGTTCGTCGCGCGGGTCGCTCAGATCCTCGAGCTGTCCGTGGAGAATCTGGTCGTGACCGAGGGCGCCACGATCAACGAGCTCGTGGCTCTGTCGATCGCCTCGGCCACCGCGGAGTTCCAGACCGCGTACATCCAGAACCTCCGCACGAACGGCGCGGTGATCGACGAGGCCGTGATCGGTGAGCTCGCCGCGAACCTCATCACGTCCGGCCTGTTCCGCACGGCCGACGAGGGCCAGCGCCTGGAGATCGACTCCAACGGCATGGTGATGATCGGTCTCGACGCTGACGGCATCGAGTACGAGATGGTGCGGATCGGCCCCTCCGGGGACAACCTCATCACGCTCGGTGACACAACGATCTCACCGGCCGGTGTCCAGGCACCGTCGGGAGCGTTCGACGAGCTCGCCGTCGGCGGCGACGACCTGTCGACGATCCTCGCCGCCCTCCCCCGTGGCGTCCGTGCCTGGGGTCAGATCCGCCAGTCCAGCGACTACGACTCGACGGTCGATGTGCCCCGCCGCCGTGCGGAGCTGCAGACTACGCTGCAGAAGGACCGCACCTACCGCATCCGTATCTCGGACCGGTACCTGCAGCACAGCGGGACCGCCACCACGTACGTCACCGACGCACTGCACTACTCGTGGGACGGCACCCCGATCTTCCCCGAAGCGCCCGTCGCAGGCAGCGCACAGGCGAACTCCGGGCGGCACTATCTGCCGGCGGGGACGTTCTATACGGCGCCGCCGATGGAGTTCATCGTGACCACGGGCGGGTACGTGGACAACCGCACGTTCTGGGTCATGTACTCGATCACCTGCCACAACGCGGGTACCCCGGTCCGCCTGTATGCGGCGAACAACTTTCCCGTCACGATGACGGTGGAGGACCTCGGGCCCGCGCAGGACGGGATCCTGAAGCGGTGGAACGAGGGCAATGGCGGCGGCGGGTCGACACCGACCCCTGACCCGGAACCGGTCATCAAGCGGTACACGAATACGTACTCCTCGAACGGGTTCCGCACCTACGACAACAACGGGAACCTCAGGAGCGACCCGGACGTCGTCCAGGGTCTCTACGCGGGCGGGCCGTCGCGCTTGCTCCGCAAGGGCGGCTGGACGTTCCCCTCCATGACGGGCGATCTGGCCGGCGCGACCATCGAAAAGGTCGAGGTCTACATGTACATGAACCACTCGAACTACTACGCCGGCGCGACCGTGAACGTCTGCTGGTGGGGCGGGGTGATGAAGGACAACCTCAACGTCATCGGAACCATCACCGGCTGGAAGCGAAACACCGGGAAGTGGATCAACGTGAACTCGTCGTACTTCAACGGGTTCAAGTCCGGGTCGATCGCCGGCATCGGCGTGAAGCCGACGAACTCGTTCGCCGAGCAGTACGCCCGGTTCAACGGATCCGGCGCGAAGATCCGGATCACCTACACGAAGGCCAGCTGACCGCGTCTATCCAGGAGGAATGATGACCAGTCTGATCGGATCGTCTCGCACGATCGACAACCGCACCATGCAGGCCAGGACGTCGGCCGCGATCCGCCAGACCGCCCCCGGCAAGTCCCAGGACAGTGGTGCTGCGGGGCGGCTCGCCGCGCAGGCGCTCATCGACCCGGCGTCGCTGGTGCCGCACTTCCTGGCGCGCATCGCCGTGAACGCCGCCGTCGCGGCGGCAGCGTGCCCCGACTGCGGGCACTCCACGGAGGGCGACGACGCGATCGTGTACGTCGTCACCCAAGCCTGGGATGAGGTCGCGGCGACGGTCTTCCCCGACGCCGAACCTCAGCCCACCGCCTGACCCCACACCCCTCGAAGGCCCCGTCCAGCACTACCTGGTCGGGGCCTTCGTCATGCCCCAGAGGAGGAACCACATGCCCACGTCTGCTGACCATTTCGACTACCTCGACAACGGCGAGGACGACCAGGAGGAGGAGAACTGATGGCGATCATGCCCGGCGCCTCGCGCGTCCAGAAGTTCAGCGGCAACCGCCACAAGCGGACCGTCACGAAGATCGTCCTCCACACCACCGAAGGCTCGTCCTGGCCGGGGTACGGCGGCGGCGGCTCCGCTCCGCACTTCACGGTGAAGCCGGGGAAGGCGACGAAGGCGAACATCCGCCAGCACATCGACACGGCCTACTCGGCGAAGGCGCTCGTGAACCGCTCCGGCGGCGTCGAGACCAACAACGGTGGATGCGTCCAGATCGAGTTCGTCGGCTCCTGCGACCGCGCGTACGCGAAGAAGCACGGCCTGTTCTTCACCGAGGACGCGGACGACGACGACCTCGCATCGCTCGCCGCCGTCCTCGCGTGGATCCACGACGAGCACGGCGTCCCCCTCGTCATCGACGGCAACCTCGACTGGCCCACCACGAACGCCGCCTACCGGACCGCCCCGCAGCGCCTCTCCTACAAGGCGTGGAACGAGTACCGCGGCGTCCTGGGCCACACCCACGTCCCGGAGAACGACCACTGGGACCCGGGCGCGTTCCCCATCGCCCGGCTGCTCAAGCTCGCCGGCGGATCCAAGCCCCTCTCGGGCGGGTCTCCGCTCGTGACCGGCAGCGCCGGGAAGGCCTGGACCGAGAGCCCCCGCGTGAACGGGTTCTCGAAGGCAGAGATCACGTCCATCCAGAACGTGCTCCTCGGGTTCGATCTCGACCTCGGGCACTGGGGAGCGGACGGCAAGTACGGCGACACCACCGGCGAGGCCGTCCAGACCCTGCAGGCAGAACTCCACATCACCCCCACAGACGGGATCTACGGACCCGGAACGGAGAAGGCAGTCATGACCATCAAGAGCGACATCGCCGAGATCAAGAAGAACACCTCCTCGATCACGCGGGACGACAAGCAGGTCTCCCTCCGCCAGGAGCTCGCCGACACGAAGACCACCGTCCTCGAGCTGCGCAAGGAGCTCGACTGGGTGCGCCGCGTCGCGGAGGCGAACCAGAAGCGCATCGACAAGGGCAACGCGCAGACCGGCCCGATCACCCGACACGGCAAGGAGATCTCCCTCCGCCAGGAGCTCGCCGACGCAAAGACCGTCACCATCGCGAACGCCGGCGGGATCACCGCGATCCAGAAGTCCCTCGACGAGGCCGACGTCGACGCCACCGAGGCGAAGGTCCCGGACAAGATCCAGGGCTGAGCGATGCCCACGAGGAACCGTGGAGGTGAGGACATGGCATGGACTGGAACTTCCTCGGCCCGCTCGGCGTCTTCCTCACCACGCTCGCCGGCGGGGTGGTGTGGATCGTGAACCGAGTCGAGAAGGCCCGGCAAGCGAAGCGCGACGAAGTCCTCAAGGCAGCCGACGAACGGCTCGCTGAGAAGGACCAGGACATCGCCGAGCGGGACAACAAGATCGCCCACCTCACCGCCGAGCTCCGCTCCGCGAACGCGGAGCGGCACGCCTGGTACTGGCAGCTGCGCGACAACAAGATCGACCCCGATCCGGGATGGCGGGAGGCCGACTATGTCTGACCCTCAGAGCATCAAGGACCCCGCCCTGCGCAGCGCCGCGATGGAATCCTCGCGGGCCGACCGCCGCGCGTACAAGACCCGCGTGGTAGTCATCCTCCTCGCGGTGATCGCGCTCGCCGTCGCAGGGTTCACCCAGTACCAGGTCTCGACGATCCGGGGCGAGAAGGTCGAGTCGGACACGGCGGCCGTCGAGGTCGCCGAGCAGCGCCAGCAGCAGGCCCGCACGATCCGGGAGCTGTGCGAGTCCGGCGCGATCGAACAGGACGCGACCGGGCAGGCAGTGTGCGACGACGCCCAGCGCGCGGCCGAGCAGGACCCGTCCGAGACGGTCGCCGCGGCGAAGGGCGACCGCGGACCCGAGGGCGCGCGTGGCCCGGCCGGCCCAACGGGCGCAGCCGGAACGGACGGGACCGATGGTGCCACCGGAGCCCCGGGCGAGAACGGTGAACCCGGCGCGACCGGACCCGAGGGCGCACCAGGAGCCCCGGGAACGGATGGCAGCGAAGGCGACCCCGGAACCGACGGGGATCCCGGAACCGACGGGGAGCCAGGCACGAACGGCGAGCCCGGGGTGAACGGCGAACCGGGAAGCGCGGGCGCCGCCGGCGAACCCGGCAAGTCCGGGCCCTCCGGCACGAAGGGCGACACCGGGGCCACGGGCGCGAAGGGCAACCAGGGCGCCACCGGCCCGGCAGGCAAGGACGGCTCCGATGGCAAGGCCGGGCCGCCCGGTGAGAAGGGTGCCACCGGAGACACCGGACCCGTCGGCCCGGCCGGGCCCGCGGGCGAGGACGGCACCGACGGCCGCGGCATCGACTCCGCGACCTGCTCCGCCGAGACCGGCCGCTGGACCATCCGGTACAGCGACGACACCACCAGCGACGGCGGCACCTGCATCGCCACCGCCGAAGCACCCGCACCACCACCCACCCCCACAGCTCCCGAGGAGGAGAACCTCTCATGACCGAAGCCATCGCATCCCTCACAGACCTCACCCCGATCGGCGCGGTGCTCGTCATTGCCTCGATCCTGACCGTCGGCATCACCCAGCTCGCGAAGCAGCAGCAGTGGTCCAAGGCCCGCACCCAGCAGGTCGCGGCCGCCGTCGCCACCGTGCTCGGCGCGCTCGCTGCACTGGTGCTCGGCCTGATCGGCGGGATCCCCGACAGCGTCATCCAGATCATCTCCTCCGCGCTGCTGTCGATCGCCGCAGTCGCTGTGCTCGCGAAGGCGCTCTACGGCGTGCTCGGCTACGTGATACCCGACGGAACCGAGCAGCCGACCGGCGGGCCCACCAGGATCGTCGTGAACACCACGGGCGATCCCGAAGCGATCACCCGCGCCCTCAGCACGGAGCTGAGCGGCCGCCGCGCCGACCGCGACGGCGTCATGGACGGACGGGACACCCCGACCGATGGATGACTGGGCCGACGGCCTCGACTGGCAGTGCGACCTGTGCGGGTCCGCGTTCAACTCCCAGTGGGCCGCGAACGAATGCCGCCGCGAGTGCGCCGAGGCTGACCGCGAAGCACGACGACGCTGACCACCGCATCACTCAATCCCGAAGGAGGTCCCGCCGTGGACCAGCACACCAGCCCGATCATGCGCCACTTCGACTCCGGTCATCTCCGGCCCGGCCCGCTCATGGACTGCTTCGAGCAGTTCGCGGGCCTCGCCGCCGAGCTGGACGCCGACCTCCCGGCAGGGCCGGAGAAGACCACCGCGCTCCGCAAGCTGCTCGAGGCGAAGGACTGCGCGATGCGCGCGACCGTCGAGCAGATCGACCGCCAGTACGGCGACTGACGTCGCGCAGCGAAGCGCAGCGAAGCGCCCCGCTCTCCTTCGGGAGGGCGGGGCGCTTTCGTCGTGTGCCGCAGGTATGGTGAGCGCATGAGAGCTAAGGACTTCGAGGGGGTCGCCGCCGTCGAGATCAGTGCGTCCGGGAGCGGTGCGTCCGGGATGATCTCGCTCGGAGCTGGGTACGACGGGGGCGACGCGATCCTGACCGCCGAGGAAGCCCGGGCAGTCGCCCGCGATCTGGTCGCGGCCGCGGACTGGCTCGAGGGGAAGCTGACGTACCGCACCGCCGATGCCTTCCCTGAGCGACTCCCCGGCAAGCCAGCCTGACGACTCGCAGCAAAGCGCCCCATCTTCTTCGGGAGATGGGGCGCTTTCGTCGTGGTGTGGGTCAGGTGGTGGTCCGGGGCCGGCCCGGGCGGGGGTTCCTCTGTTCGACCCACACTTCGATGGCGGCGCGGTGGAAGAGCGGTCCCTGTCCGGTCTCGATCACCGGGGTGGGGAATCCAGGCAGTTCGCGGAACTGTCGCGCGCGCTGCCGGGAGACGCCGGCGAGTTCGGCGATCTCCGCATAACCGACGACGTCGGGGTAGAGCGGGGTTGCGAGCTCGTCGTTCATCGCAGCGTCGTCCTGTACCGAGAGCGTGCCCAGTACGGCGCCGGGGATGGCGTCGAGCACGATCCGGGTGCCGGTGTCGAGAGCTGCCAACGCGGCGTCGCGCAGCGTGCCGCCCATGACGACGAACCGAATGTCGCCGCCGGTGCCGTCCTGCTGCATGCTGCCGGCGGGGGCGTGCTGGGTGAGCGCGTCCATGATCGTGCCGAGGTGCTCGGCGGTCGTCGGCCCGGTCCAGCCGAGCCGCACGTACCAGGTGTCCATGATGGTCCTCCTTGGTGGGTGTGAAGAGGAGGTCTAGGGTGAGGGGGCCGGGGTGGTATCCCGGCCCCCTCTGGACTAGACGTCGAATCCAGAGCGACGGAGCTGAGCGCGTTCGTTCTTCTCGGATCGCCGGTCGGAGTAGGTCAGGTGAATCGACACCTGAGGTTTGCTCTTGTCCGGCGGGTAGATGATGAACCCGTTCTTGCTTCGCTCGATCCTCGCGCCCTGTGCTTCCAGGGTTTTGAGGAGCTGCTTGGTCCGTTTGTCCACGTCGCCTCCTCTCATGGGGAGTGGGGGTGGTGGATGGTTCCTCCTCTCTATTCTGTTGTCATTGACTAGTGTACATGGAACCGGTGACGGTGACAAGAGAAAGCGCCCCGCCTCGATGTGAGGTGGGGCGCTTTCGTCATGTCCGGGGCGCTCCGGCCCGACCGCCGTAGTCGTTGGGTACCGCGATCGCGCCCACGCAGCCGAGGGTCCGCACGGTGTCGCATGCTCTGCACCGCCATGCCGGGTGCCCGCCGCCGATCGCGCCGTCGCACTGGCAGAACTGGAAGCTGACCCACGCCGCGGTTTCCCCGCAGCCGCAGGGGCCGGGGTCGGGGTAGGTCCAGCCGTTGCGGGTGCGGACCAGATCGATGCTCATGTCGTGGAGTCTCCTCCCGGGGGCTGACGTGTGAGGGCGTCCAAATCGAGGTGTGGGTAAAATGTGGGTACAGACACGAGAGAGGCCCCCTCCTCCGCACGTTAGTGCAGGTGAGGGGGCCTCTTGTGGTGAGTGCAATGGTGGAGCCGGCGGGAATCGAACCCGCGTCCGATAGTGCGGAGCCAGGGCTTCTCCGGGCGCAGTCCGTATTAGCGTTTTCTCAGTCCCGACGTTCGCACGGACACGTCGTCGACGGACTCAGTCACTCTGAGGTGTTCATCCTTCCCCGATGACGAGGGTCGGCAGCAGTGGCTTCTTAGATGATGGAACGATCCGGGTCAGAAGCAAGCCCGGGGTTCCAGACTGCTATCGCTGATCAGGCAGCGAGAGCGAAGTCAGTGCGCTTGGTTTCGGCACTTATTGGTTTCCAGAGGACATTAACGAGATGACTCTGGGTTCTCGGCCCGCTTCCCCTTGCTGGACAACTACCGTCGAAACCGATCGGCCCCCAGCGTGGGTATGCAGCAGATATCGACGATCCTGAGGGATCGTCCTTGCACTCACTCTTCAGTTGTCAAACACCCACGAACGACGGGCGAACCCGTGCGTCGTCCTCGACTCTACCGCGACAGCCCCACGAACAGAAGCGAATATCCGTCAGCTCACGGTGAACGCCCTGTTCCGGGCTCTGGCCTGGTCAGCCCACCCCACTGCCCGCCATGACAGATGGCATGATGTGGGGATGGTCGGATTCTCCGCTGCAGGCGTGCAGGTCACCCTGGATGATGACACTCTGCGCGAGATCGTCGAGGATCCCGACGCGCTGAGCCGGTGGTGCGCGCAGAATCCGGAGGATCCCCGGAGCGTCGCCTACCTGCGCATGCTGGGGCGGCTCGACGAGGCGGCGATCGCCGCTCGCAGGTCCCTGGAGCAGGCGGAGCACTCGGCACTGGTACGCGCGGTGCGGCGCACCCGTTACGCCCATGTCCTGCAGTGGCAGGGTGCCTTCACCTCGGCCGAGGAGCAGTTCGACCTGGCAGCCGAGGAGACCGGGCTCGAGGGCCCGACCTCGCCGTCCTCGCTGGCGCTGCTGGCCTCCGTCTTCCAGCACCGCGCGAAGTGCCGGTTCGACCATGCCCTCGCCGCGCAGGAAGCCGGGTCCCCCAGGACCGCGGCCTCACTGTGGGACAGCGCCCTCGAGGATGCTCGCAGGGCGCTGGTCATGCGGGAGAGCCTCGGCGAGAACGACGAGAGCGTCCTGGACTCGAGCAGACAGACCCTGGCACGGCTCGAGCGCAGGAGCTGACCGCGCGCGACTCAGACCAGTTCGCGCTGACGGATCGCGCGCTGGGTCTCCCGCAGGTCCTGCTTCTCGCGCAGGGTCTGACGCTTGTCCCATTCCTTCTTGCCGCGCGCCAGGCCGATGACGACCTTCGCATGCGATCCGAGGAAATAGATCTCCAGCGGCACGATCGTGAAGCCCTTCTCGCGGGACTTGCTCGCGAGCTTCTCGATCTCCGACTTGTGCAGGAGCAGCTTGCGCTTGCGTCGCGCAGCGTGGTTCGTCCAGGTGCCCTTCACATAGGGCGCGATGTGCACGGCGTCCATCCACACCTCACGACCTTCGACGAAGCAGTAGCCGTCGATCAGGGACGCACCACGGTCGCGCAGCGACTTCACCTCGGTGCCGGTGAGCACGATGCCCGCCTCCCAGGTCGCGTCGATGTAGTAGTCGTGACGCGCGCGCTTGTTCGAGGCGATGAGCTTCTTCGCAGGACCGTCCTCCGGGGCGGCCTTCTTCGCCGCCGACTTCTTCGCCGCCATGGGGTCCCTCCGCTCCGCAGTGGTTCTGCTGCTCGTGTGCAGGCCGGGCTCATGCCACGGCCGATGTCCCAGCTTACGCCGTGGTCACCGGGGCAGGCGAGCGAATATGTCCTGCTCGACGCTCCCGGGACCCGGCCGCCCCGTCCAGCCTCATCCCGTCCAGTTGCGGACCGTCCAGTCCCGGCACGTGCGGGAACGGAGTTAGGTGCGGATCGGAGATGGGTGGGGATCAGAGATAGTTGGCCGGGTTGACGGAGTTGCCGTCCTCCTGGATCTCGAAGTGCAGATGGCAGCCGGTCGAGGAGCCCGTGGTCCCCACGTAGCCGACAGGGTCGCCGGCGGAGACCTCAGCGCCCACCGGGGCCGCGTAGCCCTGGAGGTGGTGGTACGAGCTCGTGATGAGCTTGCCGTTCTGGATGCCGTGGCTGAGGATCAGCTTGTTGCCGGCGCCGCTGTTGTAGGTGTGCGCGAGGACACGACCGGAGTGTGCGGCACCCACCGGGACCCCGCAGGCCACCGGGAAATCGACCCCGGCATGCAGCTTCCGGGTGTGGTAGATCGGGTGGTACCGCCAGCCGAAGTTGGAGTTCAGGCGGGCATTGACCGGGTAGACCCATCCCCCGCTCGAGCTCGAGGAGCCGCCCCCGCCGCCGTTGGGAGCCGGTGCCGGCGCCGGCTTGGGCTTGTCCTTCTTGGCCTGCTCCGCCTCTTCGCGCTCACGCTCCTGCTGGGCGAGCTCCTGGATCTCCTCGTCGAGGGTCGAGCTGCGGCTCTCCAGGCTCTCCTCGTCCTCCTCGTAGGTGGCCTTCTTGGCCTCGAGGTCGTCCCGCTGGGTCTGCTGCGTGGCGTAGAGGTCGTCGAGGTCCTGCTTCGCGGTCGCCGCCGCATCCTCGGCCGCAGCGGTGCGATCCACGGCGTCCTCGGCGTCGGCCTTGAGGGCGTCGATCTCCTCCCGGACAGCGGTGAGACGGTCGGCGGAGTTCTCTGTGACGGCCTGATCAGAGCGCAGGGTGTCCAGCCTGCTGCCCTGGGACTCGAGCGTGAGCTGGTAGTTCATAGACCGGTCCACGGTGTCCTGCGGGGATCCGCCACCGATGTAGACGCTCGACGGGCTGGGCATCCCGCCGCCCTTGTAGGCATCCATCGCGATCTGCGAGAGCTCTTCGTCGCTGCTGTCCACCTCGTCCCGGCCGCTCTCGACCTGGCCGGAGAGCAGCTCCTCCTCGTCCTGCGCCGCGGTGAGCCGCTCGCCGATCTCCCGGTCGTTCTCCTGCGCGGCCTCGAGCTCGGCCTGGGCGTCCTCGAGGTCCTGCTGGGCCTGCGGGATGAGGAGCTCGGTCTCGGCCAGCGCCATGTAGGTGTCCGCGAGGTCGTCGTTGACTCCGCCGAGGTCGATGCGCAGATCCTCGAGCTGCTGGTCGATGGTGGCCCGCTCCGAGATCTTCTGATCCTTGTCCCCGTCGGCCGTCGCCGGCGAGAGGGGCCCGGCCACCATCGTGGTCAGCACCAACATCGCCGTGGCGGCGATGGCCAGCGGCCGGTGCAGGACGCTCGGAGATCTCAGGGACATGGTCACACCTTCAGGTAACGGTTCAGGGAGACCACCGAGGAGGCGATCGAGAGGAAGGCACCCAGGAGGATCAGCACGGGCGCCGCCCAGAGGAGGTCGGCGACCCCGACGGTGATCAGCTGCCCGCCGAGGGTGGGCTCGAGCCACCCCTGCACAATGTAGTGCAGTCCCATCCAGAGCATCCCCGAGGCGATCACCCCGCCGATGATCGCGGCGACCGCCCCCTCGAGCAGGAACGGCAGGCGGATGAAGAGGTTGGACGCGCCGACCAGCCGCATGATCGCGATCTCGCGGCGGCGACCCGCCACGGACATCCGGATGGTGGTCGCCACCAGGAGCAGGGCGGCGATGAGCATCAGCACGGCGAGGCCGAGGGCGAACAGCGTGGACTGGTTGAGCACGTCGATGAACGGCGCGAAGGTGCTGAGCAGGTCGGAGACCTCGTCGACCCCTTCCCGGCCCTGGAAGAACTCGACCACCGCAGCGGATTCATCGGCGTTCTTCAGCGTGATGTGGAAGGAGACGGGCATGTCCTCGGCGGTGAAGTTCGAGACGAACCCCTCCCCCGCGAACTGCTCCTGGTAGATCGCGAGCGCCTCCTCCTGGGAGCGTTCCTCGTAGGACGCGATGTACGGGGAGAGCACGTCGCCCTCGAGCGCCTGCTGCACCGAGTCGATCTGGGCGTCGGTCGCCGCCCCACCCGCGCACGAGGCCGCGGTCGAATGCGGTGAGCACAGGAAGATCGTCACCTGGGACTGCTCGACCAGGGTGTCCTTCATATCCATGATCTGCTTCTGCATCAGCAGACCGGCCCCCACGAAGGTCAGGGACACCGCGGTGACGATGACGACCGAGATGACCATCGCGACGTTCCGCCACAGTCCGGTCAGGATCTCGCCGAGGATGTACCGCGCTCTCATCGCAGACCCTCCTCGTCCTCGTCCTCGGAGAACGCGTCCTCCTCCTGGGCGAGACGCGCCTCCCGTTCGTCGATCAGCTCCTCCTCGAGGACATCCGAGGCGGGCTCGTCCTCCCGGGCGGAGACGTCCTGCCCGGCGCCGGACCCGTCTCGGCTCTCGACATCGTCCAGCGGGTGCTCCTCGCGGTGGGCCGAATCATCGGGCAGGTTCCCGGAGATGACGCTGAGCGCGCCTTCCGTCTCGTAGCGGCCGTCCTGCTCGTCCCGGACCACCTTGCCGCCGACCATCTCGACGACGCGGCGGCGCATCCTGTCCACGGCTGATTGGTCGTGGGTGGCCATGACCACGGTGGTTCCGCGTTCGTTGATCTCGGAGAGCAGCTCGAGGATCCCTTCGGCCGTGGACGGGTCGAGGTTTCCCGTCGGCTCGTCCGCCAGCAGGATCGTGGGCCGGTTGACGTAGGCGCGGGCGATGGCCACACGCTGCTGCTCGCCGCCGGAGAGCTCATGAGGGAGCCGCTTGCCCTTGTCCTCGAGCCCGACCATCTCGAGCATCTCGGGCACCAGGCGCCGCACCACCTTGCGAGGGGTGCCGATCACCGCGAGGGCGAACTCGATGTTCTGATAGGCCGTCTTGGACGGCAGCAGTCGGAAGTCCTGGAAGACCATGCCGATGTCGCGGCGCAGCGCAGGGACGCGCCACGACGGGATGCGGGAGAGATCGCGGCCGGCGACGTACACGGTGCCGCGGGTGGGGGCGACCTCCTTGAGCACCATGCGCATCATGGTGGACTTGCCGGAGCCGGAGGCTCCGACGAGGAACACGAACTCCCCACGGGAGAACTCGATGTCGAGATTCTCCACCGCGGGGTGCTGGCCTCGCATGTACGTCTTGGTGACGTTGTCGAAACGGATCACGGGTGCCTGTTCGCATCGGGGAAGTCGTGCGTTCCCAGCGTAGGGGCGATACCGCGCGATTCTCTGGAGGAGCACTCCCCGACCTGGTCAAAACCTGGTCAAGGCCGAGTGCCGATGCTCACGTCGACATGCCGGGCTGACGGCCCGGCTATCGCGTTCAGTCCTGGATCTTGTTCTGCTCCGCGCGCCAGCGGATCCCGGCGTCGATGAACTCGTCGATCTCGCCGTCGAACACGGAGGAGGGGTTGCCCTCCTGGTACTCCGTGCGCAGGTCCTTGACCATCTGGTACGGGTTCAGCACATACGAGCGCATCTGGTCACCCCAGCTGGCCTTGACGTCACCGGCGAGCTCCTTGCGCTCGGCGGCCTCCTCGGCCTTCTTCAGCAGCAGCAGTCGGGACTGCATGACGCGCAGCGCCGCGGCGCGGTTCTGGATCTGCGACTTCTCGTCCTGCATCGAGACGACGGTGCCGGTGGGGAGGTGCGTCATCCGCACCGCGGAGTCCGTGGTGTTCACGGACTGGCCGCCGGGGCCCGAGGAGCGGAACACGTCGACCTTGAGGTCGTTCTCGGGGATCTCGACCGCGTCGGTGGACTCGATCAGCGGGATCACCTCGACCGCGGCGAAGGAGGTCTGGCGACGGCCCTGGTTGTCGAAGGGGCTGATGCGCACCAGGCGGTGGGTGCCGCCCTCGACCGAGAGGGTGCCGTAGGCGTACGAGGCGGAGACCTCGAAGGTGACGGACTTCAGCCCGGCCTCCTCCGCGTAGGAGGTGTCCATGACCTTGGTGGCGTAGCCGTGGCGCTCGGCCCAGCGCAGGTACATGCGCAGGAGCATCTCGGAGAAGTCCGCGGCGTCGACGCCGCCGGCTCCGGCGCGGATCGTCACCACGGCGTCGCGCTCGTCGTACTCGCCGGCGAGCAGCGTGCGCACCTCGAGCTCGTCGAGAGTCTTGTGGATGGAGATGAGCTCGCGCTCCGCCTCCGCGAGGGTGTCGGCGTCGTCCTCCTCGGCGGCGAGCTCGACCATCACCTCGAGGTCCTCGATGCGTGAGGAGAGCTCGCTGATCCGCCGACGCTCCGACTGCGCGTGGGACAGGGAGGAGGAGACCTTCTGCGCGTTCTCGACGTCATCCCAGAGGTCCTGGGCCGACGCCTGCGCCTCGAGGTCGACGATCTTGGCGTCGAGCGCCTCGACGTCCGTCACCTGCTCGATCGACGACAGGGTGGAGCGCAGCTGGGGGATCTCTACGGAGAAGTCGGTGGAAGACACAAGGCCAGAGTCTACGGCAGGTCCTCTGAACGGGCCGACAGATCCGGCCCGACTGCCGCGGCCGCAGGGGGCTCGCGCAGCACGTCGGCCCTCCTCGCACCGGGACCCAGCCTGCAGCGGAATCCTCGAACGGCTACCGCGCGCTCGATGCCCCGGCGATCGGCTCCTCGGCGGCCAGCTCCTCGGCGGTCGGCCCGCTCATGAGCCAGACCCCGAGGTCGCGGCCCACCTCGGTCAGCCAGGTCCCGGTGTTCTCCATGGCCTCCTGCACGCTGCCGGCGCGCGATGTGAGATCCCAAGCACGGACGATGCCTGCCGCGTGCAGCAGGTCGTCATCGAGGGTGACGGCGCCGGCCACCGCGGCGACCGGGAGGCCCCGGCCGTGGGCCCGACGGGCGATCTCGGCGGGGCCCTTGCCGTGCAAGGTCTGCTCGTCGAGCTTCCCCTCCCCCGTGACGACGACGTCCGCGCGCTCCAGGAGGGCGTCGACGTCGGCCAGCTCGAAGACGGCGTCGGCGCCGGATCGCTGCTCGGCGCCGAGCAGGAAGAGCGCGAAGCCGGTGCCTCCGGCGGCTCCTGCTCCCGGGGCGTCCCGGAAGGCGGCGTCGGGGTCCAGCACCTCGGCGGCGGCCGCGAGCACGCCGTCCGCGTGGTCGATATCCGCCTCCGGGATGCCCTTCTGCGGTCCGTACACCGCGGCGGCGCCGTCCGGGCCCACGAGCGGGTTGGTGACGTCGCTGGCCGCGATCAGGGCGACGCCGTCGAGCGCCGTCCGTGCCGGCGCGAGATCGACGGAGGCGAGGGAGGTGAGGCCGTCGAGCCCGGGGGCGATGACTGCGCCGTCCGCGGTGAGCAGGTGGGCTCCGAGTCCCTGCAGGAGCCCGGCTCCGGCATCGGTGGAGGAGCTGCCGCCGAGCCCGACCATGACGGTGCTCGCGCCGGCCTCGACCGCGGCCAGGATCAGCTCGCCGAGTCCGCGCGTGGAGGCGGCCCCCGGGGCGAGGGTCCTGCCCGGCAGCGCACGCAGGCCGACGACCTCCGCGAGCTCGAGGACCGCCGTCTGGCCGGAGAGGGCCCAGCGCGCGGTGCGCGGATCCCCCGTCGGGCCGGTGACAGTGCTCGAGCGGAGTTCCGAACCGGCGGCGAGCGCGGCGTCGACCGTGCCGTCGCCGCCGTCGGCGATAGGGCAGGACAGCAGCTCGACCTGCGGCGCGCTCTCCCGGATGCCGCGGGCAAGGGCGTCGATCACCTCGGCGGCGCTGAGGGTTCCTTTGAACTTGTCCGGAGCGAGCAGGACGGTGGTCGGCGTGGTCCTCGGGGCCGCTGGAGTTCTCGGAGCAGGTGGGGCGGTCGGGGTCATCGGGCTCGGGCCTCTCCGTAGACGGTCAGAGGGATCGACAGGCCGGTCCCTCGCGTGAACCACCCTGCCAGGGGTGGGTGTGTGCGCGCAGAGAGGACCACGCGAACGGTGCGGTCCTCGTCGACCTCGACGGACTGGACGTGGAGGTTCTCGGTGCGAGTCGTGTCGAGCGGATAGCTGCGCAGGTGGTCCTCGGCCGCGCGGCGGGCGGACCCCTCGTGCAGGGCGTCTCCCCCGGCGGAGTCGTAGAGACGAGCGGGGTCCATGGCCTGCGACGCGGCCAGGGCGGCGCTGTCTGCGGCGTGCTGCAGCTCCGTGCGCTCCAGGTGGACGCCCGTCACCGCGGTGCCCACGCCGATCACCATGAGGATCACCACGAGGACGCCGGTGGTCAGGATGGTCATGGACCCGCGGGAGTCCCGAAGTCGAACAAGGAGACGCATCAGCCGGCCGCCCGATACTGATCGACCTGGACGGCGTGCGCCGCTCCCACGGTGACCGGTCCGGTCTCGCCGAGGATCGGGCCGAGCCCCGGGACCGGAACAGGGATGCGCACCTCGGCCGTGACCATGCCTCCCGGGGTCGAGCAGGGCGTCTCGCTGCAGCTGATCTGCACCACATCGGTTCCGGAGAGCTGGAAGTCCTCGAGGATCATGGCCGTGTGCTGCTGCGTCCGCTGGGCAGCGGCAACCTGGTCAGGGGCGACGGCATGGATACGGGCCGCGTCGCGGGCGATGGTGTCCGCAGCGAACACGGCGGCCTGCACGGACCCCAAGGTGAGCACCAGGTACAGAGACGGGATCAGCAGCGCCGCGGAGAGCACCACGAACTCCACGAGCGCGTTCCCTGCGTCCTGGCGCAGCAGTCCCGTCCGGAACGCGGGTGAGCGGCGGTGGCGCGGCGAGATCGGTGGCCGGGGCCGGTGCCGTCCCGGTCCTCGACCTCGTCCCCGTGCTCGCCCCTGCCGGAGATCAGGCGTCGTGAGCATCGCCCCGCGCGTCCCGGTCACCAGGACTCCTCATCCAGTGCACGGCCGTCG
Organism: Brachybacterium tyrofermentans; assembly: GCF_014897585.1. Classification (GTDB taxonomy): domain Bacteria; phylum Actinomycetota; class Actinomycetes; order Actinomycetales; family Dermabacteraceae; genus Brachybacterium; species Brachybacterium tyrofermentans. Next base: position 88,013 of record NZ_JABUXW010000018.1, read on the forward strand.
ACCGTGATGCCTCCGGCAGGCCCGAAGAGTCCCACCAGCGGGAGCGTCGCGCTCACCTCGACCTCGATGGTGCCGTCCGCCCCCTGCGTCGCCGTCGCCTCGGCCTGGAAGGCGCCTCCGAACCGGCCCTCGATCAGCTGCTCGGCACGGGCGGCTCCCTCCTGGGGCGTCGCTCCGACCAGGGACGCGTGATGGGCGCCCTGCACCGCCGCGTCGATCAGGGTGTTGCGGGTGTGCAGGATCAGGGCCGCCTGCACCACGGCGAGCGCGATCACGATGATCAGGACCGCGATCATCGGGAACTCCGCCACGGCGGATCCGTCGTCACGTCGCAGGGCACCGGTGAGCCGCCCTGCGCCGCCACGTGCGCGGAGCCGGCGACCGCCCGAACGGGCACGGGCAGCGCGCTGCGCAGGCGGGGTGCTGATCACGGCGATGGGCTCGGGACTCTCGCGCTCAGAGGCTTCCGCCGAGGAAGGGCGCCATGGCGTTCTCGAAGATCTGGACGATCTGCATTCCAGTAGCTCCATTGCAGGTCAGGGACGATTTGGAACGGTGCGTGCGACTGGCATGCAACAGGGAGATAAGTGCCCGCACGATGCGTCAACATCTGCGGGCGTGGGCAACACCTACCTGAGAGGCACCACCATGACGAACGATACCCGCACACCCAGGGCAGACACCAGCGGAGACGTGACCACGCGTGCCGTGAACCTGGACGGTGACGGTGTGGCCTACATCGAGCACATCGAAGGGCGCGTCGAACTCACCGTGAAGATGCGCGGGCGGCTACAGGTCGCACTGATCCTGTCCCCCGATGAAGCCGACGAGGTTGGGCAGGCTCTCAGCCGCCCGTATGGCCCGACCGTTGGCGATGCGTTCGACATGCACGAGCGTCTCGGATGCTGCAAGCCGGTGCAGGCATGAGGCGGCGCGCAGTGCTCGGTGTCGCCCTCGTGGCACTCACGGGCGGCATCGGCGGATACCTGCTCGGAGCGGGGTCTGTATCAAATGTTACAGACGCACCTACTCCCCCAGTGCACGTCAGGGGCGGCATGGGCGGCTACCTGCTCGGAGCGAATGCGGAATTTCCGCATTCGGACTCCCCCGCGTCCGACGTTGTGCCCGTCGGATCAATCAGCGAGTCCTACAGCGACGACTGAGCGCCCCAGATAGGCCACGGTGGCATCACCGCACCCGTGGCCGTTCTAGGGCGCTACAGGCGCTCCCAGGGGCTTCTACACGCTTCCCCCTGACCCGCGTACACGGGCGAACAGACAGCGACGGCTAGAGAACGATCCACCAGAACCGCCCGGAGCCGGGGCGGCGTACCCGATGCGCGTCGGGACGAGGGGCGGCGAAAGGCGATCACCCAACGGTGGTGGCCTAGTAGTCGTGCCAACAGTCGTAGGCGGTGAGGGGGCGACGGGCAGAATCCGGGGTAGGGGGTTGAGCTTCTGGCCGTAGGCTCCGAGCAGTAGACGCGCACCTGTTGCGGATGCAACACCTGACGCCGGTGTCCGTGTTGACGTTCGCGGGGGCGGTGGGGCGTGCGGGGATCGTGTACGTCTTCCCGTCCGCCCCCCGCTGCTCGTGAGGCTCGGCAGGGGGGTGAAATTCACCCCCCTGCCGCAGACCCTTGCGAACAGTGTTCGCGGCTCGGCGTCAGGTGTCTCATTTGGTACACCTGCCAGGTCACGACCATTTTGCGGACGTTCGCAAGATGGTCACAGCGGGCAAGGGTGAGGGTCCGACAACGCGGAAAATGCCCCCGCTCTGATCCGAAGATCAGGCGGGGGCAAGGGGTCATGCGTCGAGTATGTCTGCGTACTGCCATGCGCCCGGTACGTCATGCGCCTTCAGCCGCGCCTGCATTCGTGCACGACCCGGACCAGGAATCCCGAGCTTCTCCCACACGCCAACATCAGGACGTGCCGCGAACCTAGGGTGCGGCCGCTCCCTCACAGCCCACCAGTACGCCGCATGATCACGGAGCGCACGCGGAACTGGCGCATACTCGTCCAGCGGGGCAGGCAGGCCGTGACGCTCGCACCAGGCCGCAACCTGCACCGGAGACTCCCACAGCGGGTCAGAGAGGCCAGCGCGCAGCAGGACACGGGGCGCGCCACCCTGCTCTACCTCACCTGACATGCTCCGACGACGGGCACTCACGACGCACCCTCCAACGCATAGCCCAGTGCACGCAGCGATGCCGGAGTCATGCCGAACTGGATAGCGAGCTTCCCCCGCTCTGCTGCCTGCCACGCCGACGCACTCCCGGACAGGACAGCGCTCGTGAGCTTGATATAGACGGCGATCTCGTGCGCGTGCGAATCGTCGAGCAGATGACCGATGGGACCCTTGAAGATGGAGCGGTAATGCTTGCGCTCGTCAGCGTCCAGAGTGACTCCAGGCGGCACTGGTGGCACTGGCAAATCACACGAAAGCGGTAGGATTGTGAGCCCTTTAGAGCTTCCCAGGCCTGTTTTAGCGGCATTTTGACGTGCATTCATGGTGTTGTTCCCTTCCTAAATATGCGTGTGACCTGCATATATGCTTGATGAGAGTGGTTCCCGATTGAGGTTCTGGCCCTGGTCGACCCCATACGCTCCTCCCCGGCGGTCGGGAAAGTGCAGGTCAGAGGGGTCCTCCCCCTGGTGTCGTGACGACTCGATGCTCGCGTGTCATCATCGTCATGCATGGAATGACACTCGGATGCATGTCCTTAACGTGCATTGTCGTGTCGCGTATTCATCGTGACGTGTCGTTTATGAATGCGATTAGAGGTGAGGTGAGCGTGACGTTATCCATCACGCTCACCTCGTCATTCATGTGCGGTTAGTGATCAGCTCATGTGCATGAGCTGCGACTGCTCGCGCTCGCTGGCAGTGCGGCGCTCGTACGCCTCGCGGACATGGGCGGCACGCTGGCCCACCTCGCCGGTACTGGTGGCCAGGGCCAGGGTGATGCCCTCCACCTCACCGCGTGCTACCCGGATGAGGGCTGCGTCCAGGTCCTTACGTGCCAGGGTTTCAAGCTCACGGATTGCGAGCGTGACGCCGAGCTGTGCAGTGTTGATCGGGCCGTCACCGAACGGCTTCACGACCTCGGTGGTGGGCTTGCCAATGTCGAGGACGGGCAGGAGATACACGAGACCGCGTGCACTGCTGGCGTAGTGGGCTACCTCCACAACGGAGGCGAGGGTGCCGAGGTTGGCGAGGGCTGCGCGGGCGGTGGCGAGCGCGGCCCCGGCATCGGCTGCGAGTACCGTCTCGGGGTCGGTGCTGCCGTTGGGCAGTGCGTTACCGGAGGACACCAGGGCCTTGATCTGCTTGTCGGCCCAGGGCTTCACGTCGCCGAGGGCGGTGGCGATCTGTCGGCCTGCGGTGCGGGCCTGCTCGTGGTGCAGGGCGCTGGTCAGCTGGTCCTTGATCGCGTCTGCTGCGAGCGCGTCGGCCATGGTGGCCTTAGCGTCGTCCCAGAAGGTGGTCATGTCCGTGTCGGCGGGTGCCTGGTAGGCCTCTGCTGCGAGTGTCGCGGCGACCTGGGTGGCGTCCGGGATCGTGCGGGTGAATGCCTTGAGTGCGTCCACGAAAGACGCGGGGGCAGTCTGTCCTGCCGCGACGTAAGCGCGGGACACGCGAGCGGTGACGTTGTTGGCGTGTGCGGGGGCGTGGTTGTAGAAGCTCATGGTGTGATTCCTGTTCGTCAGATGTTGTAGCCGAAGATGGCTTCGGTGTCGTGGGACTGCTGGTCGAGCTTGGCTTGCATTGCGGCGGCGAACAGTTCCCCGTTTGCCTTCGTGTTTGCTTTCGGTCGTTCCTTCGCTTCACGCTTGGCGCGGATGCGTCGTGCTGCTTCCTGGGCTGCTGCCGCGAAATCCTGTGCGAGCTGATCGCTCATCGGTCGTCCTGCTCTCGTGTTGTGCTTCGTGTCGTGTGTCGTGCTCGTGAGCGTTTCTGTTCACGCTTCCGGAAGAACAGCCATTCACTGAGTGGCATGTCGTCCGGGTTGTCGTCATCGGTCATGGGGTCCATTCGCTTTCGTGTTGGTCTGCTGCGTCGTGGAGCGCATCGGCTACGGCGCGTAGGTGGTGGTTCGGAATGTGCAGGTATGAGCTGCCGATGACGACCTTGATTCCTGAACCTCGGAGTGGTCGTGAAGCGTCGTACCTGTAGCGCTCGAACCTCGGTGCTGGTGTGCTCATAGGCGTTCCACGTCGGGGTTCTTTTCGCGGATTAGCTCGATCAGGTCCACGACTCGATCGGCTAGCGTTACGCCTTGATCGGCTCGGAGCGCGAATCGTGGGCCGTTGCTTCCGTGCGCGAAATGCAGAATCCAGCATCCGTGGTTCGCGGAGTAGCGGGCTGTGACGCGGAGACTGCCTGCGTGCTTGTCGTCGGTCATTCCTGGCCTCTCTGCGCCTCTAGTTCTGCGAGGCGCGCCTGTAGATCGCGGACGCGGTTCTCGGCCTTGTGCGCCCTGCTGAGCGCCGTTCTAAAGGCGCGTACGGGATCGCCCACGGGCTGCGGTTCCGTCATGCGCTTTCGTCCTCCTCGTGCTCGGTGAGGTCGTCGATCAGTGCTGCCAGGTGCTCCTGCCGGACGATGACGCGCTGATCCGCCGCGATGATGGTCACGCCCTGTTCCCCGTTGCGGAGCCTGATCCCGGAGACGGTGGGGCGTGCAAACCGGAGCGGGGCCGGCGTGGTAGCGGTCATCGGTTCTCCTGCGCTCGTCGGTGTGCTTCTCGGCGTAGTGCAAGCTCGTGCAACTCCTGGGCGACGATCAAATCGATGGTGGGGATCGGTGGTGCGAGCAGTTCCCGCTTCACGTCCTCTACGATTCGTTTCGTGCTGATGCTGGGCATTGGTTGCTCCCTTCTCTGTGTGGCCCTGTACGGGCTTCGTGTGGCGCAACCCGATATGTGGTCGCGCTCGTCGCTACAGGGCTTCTGAGGGCACCTGTAGCGTTTTCTAGCGGGGTGTTAGCGGGTCAGTCCTGATCGCGCGGAACATAGAGGCCTACGAATTCAACGTTGCCCGAGTCCGGATAGCGACGGTCTGCGCGCACAAGTCGCCCGTTCGCTGCCGGGACAAGCGCGTAGCCCTCCTCGTCCCATGCCGCGACAGGGAATCCCCACCTGTCCCACCTGTCATCTACGGTTTCGCCAAAACCGTTCACGTGCGGGCAGATGTAGCGGGCCTGCACTCCGGCTGCGGTGTTAGGGGTAATGCTCATGGGGTGCGCCTTTCGTTCGGGGTGGAGTTGTCCGTTAGGTGCGAGCAGGTAGGTTCTGCCCTGATATTGCGTTTGCCAGGTGATGGGGCGTGGTCCTCTCGGGGCGTGCCATGTAGTAAATGCAGTTGTCTCCCGGTCATTCCTTAGAACTACTTCCCGTAGAGATGACTGGGTGATTACTACATTTACTACATAACCGCTGGTCAGGGAGTTTCGGCGGTTCGCGGTTCCAGCAGTCGGATTCCGCGCCACGTCTCACCAGCGCCTGTCCGGCCTGGCGTGAGCGACCCGTACGTCTCGGGCCGGTTCTCGATCAGGTGCTTGATCTGCTTTCCGACCGCTGCCTGGGTGAGCGATTCCTTCTTGTTCGCCATGGCCCACCGGGAGTACGCGTCGGCGAGATCGGACTTCCGTACTTCGCCGCTGTCAATGAGGACGCACTCTTCCGAGATGAAGCGGGTGAGCACGTCGTTCTCGTCGCGGTATCGCTCCGTGGTTGCCTTGACGCGCTCCGGGGTGACCAGGCGACCATCGGCCCGGTACTGCCGGAGACCTTCGACGGCCCACGCGAGAATCGCCTCCAGCTGCGTCTCCAGGTCCATCTCCAGCGTCAGGTCCTCGCGCCCCTCGAATGAGACATCGAACGGGACTACCCGCATGCGCGCCCATACCGCCTGTGCTCTCGGATCGACTGACGGCAGGTGATTGGTGAGCATGATGAAGCTGTGCGACGGCGGAAAGTTGATGGGGTTCTGGCCCATGCTTTTCGCGTTCACCGGATCGCTGGACGTAAGCGACTTCATGGTCGATTCGGCTAGCTTCGCGTCTCGCTCCAGCTCCGACATGACCGCCCACCGGGCACCGCGCAGCTGCATCATCTGGGCGAGTTCTCCGGCGGACTTCCCGCCGTAGCGTGATGCGACCAGCAAGTCGTTCGACGCCGTGATCGCATAGTTCCCGAGCGCGTGGGATAGCGCGTTGGCGAGGATGCCCTTGCCGTTACGCCCTTCCCCTGTTGCAACGACTAGTACGTGCTCCAGGACCCGCCCGATCAGTCCAACACCGGCGTAGCGCTGGAGGAATCCGCGCACCTCGGTATCGGGCAGGGAGGAGGCGAGAAAGTTGTCCCAGCGGTCCGACTGCGCACCGGGGACGTATGCCGCCCGCGCCCGCTTAGCCTCGATCTTTCATGGGGTCGGTAGGTCCGCTCGGTCGGCGTCGTTGCCGATCTT
>NZ_JABUXW010000096.1 GCF_014897585.1 Brachybacterium tyrofermentans
CACCTTCACCCATCACGACCCACCCCTCGGACACCTCAACGATGAAAGCCCGAGGCTAGGCTGATTCCGTCGACGACTGTCCGCGCTCGTGCAGTGTCGAGGCCGACGTAGATGGCGGTTGTCTCAGGCTTGGAGTGCCCCATTAGCGTCTGTACCAGGAGCAGATCATGGGAGTTCCTGTATGCCTCGGTGGCGAAGCGGTGGCGAAGAGTGTGGGCACTCCAGTGTCCTGGTAACGCGCCGTTGACGAGCTCTCCCACCCGGATTGGCTGGATGTGAGTATCTGAATACCGGCCTGCAGATGGGAAGAGCCAAGGGAGCTCTGGTGAACCGAGCCTGAACTGACGCTGTATGGCGTCGTGGGTGGCACTGGTGAGCGGGACGGTGCGTTCGCGCCGGCCCTTGCCATGAACGATGAGTGAGCTGCCAAACCGTTCCTCAATGACGTCGTCGCGCGCAACCACGGCGATCTCCCCACGACGCAAGCCGGCCTCAGCGCCGAGATGAATCATCGCGTGTAGTCGAATGTTGGAGGTGAGGAGCGCCCTCCGTATCACTGGATCTGGACACGGTCGCGGCACAGACGCGGGGGCAGGAGCTGGGGGAATCAGTGACAGCGGATCCGAGAGGATCCGGCCGGTTCGGTGCAACCATGTGGTCCAGACCCGAAGCGATGTCCGCGCACTGCGTCGTGTCGCTGCCTTCCACCGTGGATTCGCGAGGTGCCCAGGTCAAGTCCCAGGTAGTGGTGTAGCGATCCTTCGATGAGGGGTCAGGCTGTCAG
>NZ_JABUXW010000019.1 GCF_014897585.1 Brachybacterium tyrofermentans
CCTCGCCTCAAGCCCCCACCGACCGGGAGTGTTGCTTAGACGCTATGACACCACCCGAAGAACCCGGACGACGCCCCGAGTCAGCAGGAGTCGGCTCATGACAGGATGCTCGACACCGCCGCTCACGGACCTTCAGGATGGGCTTCGTCGCCGGGCGCTCGCCTCCGGACCTGGCGTCACGCTCCGTAGCTCAGCCCGGTAGAGCAGCTCCCCCATAAGGAGGCGGTCGCAGGTTCGATTCCTGCCGGAGCGTCGTCGTCACTCGACAGCCCGTCGGCGCCACCCGTCGGCGCCACCCGTCGGCATCACCCGTCGTCGCAGCCCCACGTCGTCGCCCGTCAGCCCCGCCACGTAGTCTCGGAGTCGTCTCCCGCCACTGCAGTCCCGTCGCTGCAGGAGGCCCCACCCCCGATCTCGAGGTGTCCCCCATCGCACGCCGGAATGCCACCACCAAGAAGCCTGTGCTGAGTCGACTCATCCTGCCCGACCTCGAGCCGGCGGACGCCGATCAGCTCGAGGCTCACGACAGCCACGAAGGGCTCCGGCTCGAGGGGGCGGACCTCTCCGGGCTCGACCTCACCGGCGCCACCTTCACGGAGTGCGAGCTGGTGGGCGTCACGGCGCACACGACCACGCTGACGCACGCACGGCTGATCGAGACGCGCCTGGAACGGCTGAACGCCCCGGTCCTGGACGCGACCCGCAGCACCTGGCGCGACGTCGAGCTGAGCGGGTCGCGGCTCGGCGCGCTGGACATCTACGACGCGGAGATCCGCTCCACCCGGATCGTGGGCAGCAAGTTCGACTGGATCAATCTGCGCTCCTCGACGCTCGAGGACGTGCTCTTCGAGGACTGCACGATCGACGAGCTGGACCTCGCCGGCGTCACCGCCACGCGAGTCGCCTTCGTGAACTGCCGCGCCAGCAGCGTCGCCCTCGCCCACGCCCGATTGAAGGACGTGGATCTGCGAGGGCTCGAGATGGGCGCGATCAGCAACCTCGAGGGCATGTCCGGCGCAACGCTCGACGCCCAGCAGGTCACCGAGATGGCGCCGGCGTTCGCGAGCCACCTGGGGATCCGCGTCGAAGGCTGACCACGCCCTCTCCACTCCCGAGTCCCGGACGCCGACGCTCCTGGTGCACTACGGTGCGAGAACCGCTGGCACCCTGCCGAAGGAGCATCCCGATGACCGGAATCCGCGCTCTCACCCTCGTCCTCGACGAACCGTCCTCGATCGCGAGCGCCCTGCGCGACGCGCTCGGCTGGACCATCGAATCCGATGTCGGCAGTTTCGCCTCGCTGACTGCGCCGGGCAGCATCCCGCTCTGGATCAACGCCCCGGCCCCGGGCGACGAGACGTCCCGCGGCGTCGTGATCCACATGCACTGCGACGACGTCGACGAGGCGTTCCAGCAGGCGATCGAGCGCGGCGCGCTCGCGGTGCGGGAGCCGGTCGACATGGACTTCGGCGAGCGCTCCGCCTGCGTGCAGATCCCCGCCGCCCCCGGCGTCACGATCGACTTCTCGCGCCCGCTGGGTTGATGCCCACCCCGGTCAGCAGAACGCGGGCCGAGGTGATCCCCGACCCGCGCCTGACTTGCGAGCGTACGCTCAGCCGCGCCCGCTGAGGCGCTGTTTCCGCGAGGTGATCTCGCCCGTGTTGAACCCGGCCAGGTGCAGTCCGCCGTGGAAGCGGGCGTGCTCGATCTTCACGCAGCGGTCCATCACCACGTCGAGCCCGGCGGCCTCGGCGATCGCCGCGGCCTCCTCGTTCCACGAGCCCAGCTGCAGCCACAGCGCCTTCGCGCCGACGTCCACCGCCTCCTGGGCCACGCCCGGCAGGTCGGCGTCCTTGCGGAACACGTCCACCAGGTCCGGCACCACCGGGAGGTCGGCGAGCGAGGCATAGGCCGGCTGCCCGAGGATCGTGTCGGCCCGCGGGTTGACGAAGTACACGTCGTACGGCGAGCTCGAGCGCAGGTAGGTCGCCACGAAATAGCTGGCCCGCGAGGGGTTCGCCGAGGCGCCGACGATCGCGATGCTCTTCGCCCGACGCAGGATCGCCAAGCGATCTGGGGCCGACGGACCCTGCCAGGTGCGCAACGGGGCGCCTGCCTCGGTCGCCCCGGTCTGGCCTGACGGGCCCGACGGGGCTGAGGGAACTGGCGGGACGGCGCAGGCCGAGCCCGCACCCTCCACACTGATGCCGGTCATCGTGCCTCCTCCGTCCGCTGGGCTTCCGTCCGCTGGGTTTCGGTCCGCGGGGTTCCTGTCGCCGTGGTGATCGCCTGGTCAAGGTCCCACAGGATGTCGTCGATGTCCTCCAGGCCGACCGAGATGCGGATCAGGTCCGCCTTGACGCCGCCTGCGGCGAGCTGCTCCGGGGAGAGCTGCTGATGGGTGGTCGAGGCGGGGTGGATCACGAGCGTGCGCGCGTCACCGATGTTCGCCAGGTGCGAGGCGAGCTGCAGGTTCGCGATGACCTCCTCGCCCGTCGCCCGGGCGGCAGCGGCTTCTTCCTCCTCGGTCCCGAACTCCCCCGTCGGCCGCACGCCGAAGGCGAAGACGGATCCCGGGCCGAGCGGCAGGTACTTCTGCGCCCGCGCATGGTGCGGATGGGACGGCAGCCCCGCCCAGGTCACGTACGAGATCCGCGGATCCTCCTCGAGCCACTGCGCGACGGCCGCGGCCCCCGCGAGGTGGGCGTCGATGCGCTGCGGGAGCGTCTCGACGCCCTGCAGCAGCTGGAAGGCGGACTGCGCGGGCAGCGATGGGCCGATGTCGCGCAGCTGCTCCGAGCGCAGCTTGGTGAGGAAGCCGTACTCGCCGAAGTTGTCCCACCACCTGATGCCGCCGTACGACGCGACCGGCTCTGTCATCTGCGGGAAGTTGCCGTTGCCCCAGTCGAAGCGGCCGGACTCCACGACCACGCCGCCCAGGGTCGTGCCGTGCCCGCCGAGGAACTTCGTGGCGGAGTGGATGACGATGTCGGCCCCGTGCTCGAGCGGACGCACCAGGTAGGGGGTCGCCAGCGTCGCGTCGACCACGAGCGGCACCCCGTGCTCATGGGCGAGGGCGGCGAGGCCCTCGAGGTCGGCGATCTCGCCGGAGGGGTTGCCGACCATCTCGACGTAGAGCACCTTCGTCTCCGGCCGGAACGCCGCGCGGAAGTCCTCCGGGTCCGACGAGGGCACGAAGGTGGTCTCCACGCCGAAGCGGCGCAGGGTCACGTCGAGCTGGGTGACGGTGCCGCCGTACAGCTGCGCAGAGCTCACCACGTGGTCGCCCACGCCCACGAGCGCGGCGAAGGTGATGAACTCCGCGCTCATCCCCGAAGCCGTCGCGACCGCACCGATCCCGCCCTCGAGCGAGGCGATGCGCTCCTCGAAGGCCGCCACGGTGGGGTTGCCGATGCGGGAGTAGATGTTGCCGTACTTCTGCAGGGCGAAGAGGTTCGCCGCGTCGGCCGCATCGTCGAAGACGAACGAGGTGGTCTGGTAGATCGGGACCGCTCGCGCGCCGTGCTGGGCATCGGGCGTTCCGCCCGCGTGGAGGGCCCGGGTGCGGAACCCGAAGCTGCGCTCGGGGCTCGGCGCCGGTCCGACCGACGAGGTCTCCGCCGGGGCCGACGAGGACTGCGCCGCGGTCGCCGGGGACTCCGCCGAGGCCGACGGGGGCTGCTGCTCCTGCGCGTGCTGGGTCAGATCGGTCGGCTCGTTCACGCAGACACCCCCACCGTCGACGGGTGGTCCTCGGGCAGCGTCTCGGCGGTCGCCGCGGCGGCCTCCTCGGCGCTCACGCCGGGCACCACGGGCAGCAGGTCGGTGTTCAGCTCGGTCCCCTGGGCCCGGGCGAGGGCCTTCTCCTTCTCGCGCACGATCGGCATCACGTCGCGGCCGAAGGCGGCGGTCTCCTCCGTGAAGTGGAGGTAGCAGGTCAGCAGCAGGTTCACGCCCACCTTCTTGTACTCGATGATGCGGTCCGCGATCTCCTCGGGGGTGCCGATGAGCTGAGTCTTGAAGCCGTCGTTGTACTGCACGAGGTCCTCGAAGGAGGAGTCGGCCCACATGCCCTTGCCGTCCTTGGTGGAGGCGCCGGCCTCCTGCACGGACTGCCTGAAGCCCTCGACGGCGGGACGGTGCGCCTTGGCGACGATCTCGCGCAGGGTCTCCTCCGCCTCCTTCCGGGAGTCCCGCGCGATGACGAAGCCGTTCAGGCCGAACTTCGGCGCACGACCGGCCTCCTGGGCGGATGCCAGCACGCCGGCGACGTTCTCCTGGTAGCCCTCGAGGGTGCGGCCGTTGGAGAAGTACCAGTCGGCGACGCGGCCCGCGGTGGCCTGTGCGGCGGTGGAGTTGCCGCCGAAGAAGATCTCCGGGTGCGGGCGACCGGGCACGTCGACGGGCTTGGGCGAGAGGGTGAAGTCGTCGATCGAGTAGTACGTCCCGTCCTGGGAGTAGCCGTTCTCGGTGAGCAGACCGCGCAGCGCGGAGATGAACTCCTCGGTGCGCACGTAGCGCTCGTCGTGCTCGAGCCAGGGCAGCCCGAACTTCACGAACTCGTCCTTGAGCCAGCCGGAGACGATGTTCACCGCGGCGCGACCGCCGGAGAGGTGGTCCGCGGTGATCAGCCACTTGGCGAGCACCCCGGGGTGCCACATGCCGGGGTGGAAGGCGGCGATCACCTTCAGGCGCTCGGTCGCGCCGAGCAGGGCGAGGCTGAAGGCGGAGGCCTCGTGCTGCTTGTCCGCGCCGTAGCTCGCGGCGTAGCGGGTCTGGGTCAGCGCGTACTCGAAGCCGGAGTTCTCCGCGACCTGGGCGAGGCGCGAGTTGTAGGGCAGCTGCCAGTCGGTGCGCTGCTCGATGGTGGAGACGACGAGGCCTCCGGAGACGTTCGGCACCCAGTACGCGAACTTCAGCGGCGTCTCGAAGGTCGAGGCGGGGACGGTGGTGGTCATGGGTCCTCCAGGGTCGTGGGTGGGAATCGACGTCGGGGTCCGGGTCGGAGTCTGGGTCAGGGGTGCGGAGCGACGGCCGGGTCGTCCGCGGGGAGCTCGGCGAGCACCGCGGCCACGGCGTCGACCGCCTCCGGGTTCTGCAGGGACGTGACGTCCCCCAGCGGCTGCGGGGTGCGCCCCGCACGCCGGGCGCGCTCAGCATGGACCAGCTGGGCGAGCAGGCGCCGCATGATCTTGCCGGAGCGGGTCCGCGGCAGGTCCGGCACCTCGATCACGAAGCGGGGCTTGGCGATCGGCCCGATCTCCGTGGCGACCCGGGCGCGGAGAGCTCCCGGGTCCAGAGCTGCCGTGCCCGAGGGGATCACGAACACGGCCACGGCCTGCCCGGTGAGCGGGTCCTCGACGCCGGCGGCGCCGACCTCCTGCACCGACCGGTCCGCGACCAGCGCGGATTCGATCTCGATGGTGGAGAGCCGATGTCCGGAGACGTTCACGACGTCGTCCAGGCGGCCGAGGATCCAGAAGCAGCCGTCGGCGTCGACCGTGGCGGAGTCGCCGGCGACGTAGTAGCCGCCGTGCTCGCCCCGGCCGGCGTAGTCCGCCCAGTAGGAGTCGCGGTAGCGCTCGGGGTCGCCCCACACGGTGCGCGCCATCCCGGGCCAGGGCCGACGGGCCACGAGCGTGCCGGCCACACCCGTGGGCTGCTCGGCGCCCGCCGCGTCGACGACGGCCATGTCGATGCCGGGCAGCGGCACGGTCGCCGAGCCGGGCTTGAGGGTGGTCACACCGGGCAGGGGCACGAGCATCGAGGCGCCGGTCTCGGACTGCCACCAGGTGTCGATGATCGGCAGCACGCCGCGGCCGAAGGTGCGGTGGAACCACACCCAGGCCTCGGGGTTGATCGCCTCGCCGACGGTGCCCAGCAGGCGCAGCGAGGACAGGTCGTGCCCGGCGGGCAGCTCGTCCCCGAACCAGCTCATGAAGGTGCGGATCAGGGTGGGCGCCGTGTAGTAGACGGTGACGCCGTAGCGCTCGATGATCTCCAGGTGCCGCTCGCGGGTCGGCTCGCCGGGGGTGCCCTCGTAGATGACCTGCGTGAGCCCGTTGGAGAGCGGACCGTAGATCTCGTAGGTGTGGGCGGTGACCCAGGCGAGGTCCGCGGTGCACCAGTGGACGTCGTCGCTCGTCGCGTCGAAGTGCGCCCAGTGCGACCACGAGGTGTGCGTGAGATAGCCGCCCGCGGTGTGCACGAGACCCTTGGGCTTCCCGGTGGTGCCGGAGGTGTAGATGATGAACAGCGGATGCTCGGCGTCGAAGCTGCGGGCCTCGTGCTGATCGCTCGCCGTGCCCACGCTCTCGTGCCACCACACGTCGCGGCCCGGGGTCCAGGCGATGTCCTGGCCCGTGCGGCGCACGACGAGCACGTGCTCGAGGTCGGGCAGGTCGCGGGCGGCGTCGTCGGCCTGGGACTTCACCTCGACGGCCGTCCCTCGGCGGTACTGGCCGTCGGAGGTGACCAGGAGCTTCGCCCCGGTGTCCTGCAGGCGGAAGCGCACCGCCTCGGCGCTGAACCCGCCGAAGACCAGGGAGTGCACGGCACCGATGCGGGCGCAGGCCAGCGCGATGACGACGGTCTCTACGAGCACCGGGAGGTACACGACCACGCGGTCGCCGGGCACGATGCCCAGATCCGTGAGGGCGTTGGCGGCCCGGCTCACGCGGCGCTGGAGGTCCTCGTAGGTGACGGACTCGCGATCCCCTCCCTCTCCCTCGAAGTGCAGGGCGACCTTCGTGCCCCTCCCGGCACGCACGTGGCGGTCCACGCAGTTCTCGGCGACGTTCAACCGTCCGCCGACGAACCAGCGGGCGGCGGGGACGCTCAGCACGCCGGTCGCGGGATCCGTCGTCGGCGGCTCCCACTCGTGGGCGGTGTGCCAGGGCTCGGCCCACTCCAGGCGGCGCGCGGCGGCCTCCCAGAAGGCGGTGGGATCCGCCGACGCCGTGGCGTAGATGCTCGCGTCCACGTTCCAGGTCCCCTCGAGCGCGGGGTCCGGCGCGAAGGCGCGGGTCTCGACCAGTCGGGTCTCGGTCGGTCGGCTCTCAGCCCGTCGAGTTGCGGTCTGTCGGTCCTCGGTGATGCTCATGTCCACCTCCTCAGCAGCTTCTTCTCGGCGATCCCCAGCAGGGCGTTGGTCAGGCTGCCCAGCAGGGCGAGCAGCACGATGGCCAGCAGGATCCGGTCCACCCGGCCGGTCTGCTGGGAGTCGTTGAGGATGAATCCCAAGCCCATCGAGGAGGCGATCAGCTCGGCGGCGACCAGGAACAGCCAGGCCTGGGCGAGCGCGAGGCGCAGCCCGGAGACGACCGAGGGCACCACGGCGGGCAGCTGGATCGTGCGGAAGAGCGACCAGCCGCGCAGGCCGAAGCAGCGCCCGGCCTCGACCAGATGGGGGTCGATGTGGCGCAGCGCGGCGGCGACGGTGGTGAACACCGGGAAGAAGGCACCGATCGCGATCAGCGTGATCTTCGATTCCTCCCCGATCTGCAGCCACAGGATCAGCAGCGGCACCCAGGCCAGCGAGGGCACCGCGCGCAGGGCGGCGAGCGTCGGGTTCAGCAGCGCGTCCCCCGCGCGGGACAGGCCCACGACGGCGGCGACGGCGAGGCCCACGACGGAGCCGGCCGCGAAACCGATCAGCACACGCTGCACGGAGATCGCGATGTGCAGTCCCAGCTCGCCGCGCTCGAGGAGCTCGGCGCCGGCCTGCACGACGGCCCACGGACCGGGCAGGCGATAGGCGGGGACCAGCTCGGCGGCGGTCGTGAGCTGCCAGGCCAGCAGGATCAGCAGGGGCAGCACGGCGCCGGCGGCGAGGCGCACGCCGGTGCGGTCCCAGACGGTGCGGGGAGCGGACGGAGCATCCGCTCCGGCCCGGCCCGTGCCCCCGCCTGCGCTCCCGCCCGTGCTCCCGTCGGCGCGACGGGCGGCGTCCAGCGCCTCGGCCTCGGCGGTCCGCCCGGCGGCGCTCGCGGCGTCGACGACGAGGGCGTCGCCGGATCCCGGCACGCTCATTGCTTCTCCACCGCGGCGGTCGCGAAGTCGGCGTGGAGGATCTCGCCGCGGGCCGTCTCCACGGCCTCGGCCCCGCCCTGGACGTCCCCGGAGTCGGAGAGCATCGGGGAGATCGCCTCGAGCACGGCGAGCTGATCCTCGCCGGGCACTCCGGAGACGTCGAGGTTCGAGCGCTCCTGGATCACGGTGGTGGCGACGGCGAGGTCGATGCTCGCCTCGTCGGCCAGCAGCTGCGCAGTCTCCTCGAGGTTCTCGAGCGCCCAGGTGCGGGCCTGCTCGTAGGCGTCCACGACCACCTGGGCGACGTCCGCGTGGTTGTCGATGAAATCCTCGGTGGCGTTGAGGAAGCCGTAGGTGTTGAAGTCGACGTTGCGATACACCAGCTGCGCACCGGACTCCTGCTCGGCGGCCGCCATGATCGGGTCCAGGCCGGACCACGCCTCGACGCTGCCGCCCTCGAGGGCGGAGCGTCCGTCGGCGTGCTGCAGGGGCTGGAGCTCCACCTCGTCGACGCCGAGGCCGGCCTCGGCGAGTGTCTGGACCAGGAAGAAGTAGGGGTCGGTGCCGGGGGTCGCGGCAACAGAGCGGCCCACGAGATCCGCGGGGCCGGTGATGTCGCTGTCCTCGCCGACCACGAGGGCGGACCACTCGGGCTGGCTGTAGATGTCGATGACCTTGATCGGGGAGCCGTTGGCGCGCGCCAGCAGCGCGGCCGAGCCGGCCGTGGAGGCGACGTCGGCCGATCCGGAGCGCAGGAACTCGTTGGCCTTGTTGGAGCCGGCCGACTGCACCCACGTCACGGTCACGGCGCTGCCGAGAGCGTCCTCGATCAGCTTCTGGTCGCGCACCACGAGGCTGAGCGGGTTGTAGGTGGCCCAGTCGATGGTGAGGGTGCCGGTGCTCCACTCCCCCTCGCCGCCGCCTGCGCTCGCGGTGTTCTCGGACCCTTCGCCGGGCACGCAGGCGGCCAGGCCCATCCCGGCCATCGCCGAGAGGCCGAGGGCGGTGGCGGTGCGGCGGCTGATGCGAGGGGTCATGAGGAGATCTCCGTGGTGGTCTGGGCGGGCTGGATGGGCTGAGCGGGCTGAGCCGGCTGAACCGGCTGAGCGGGCTGAGCGGGTTGGGGCGAGTGGACGCCGAGACCGGCGAGCAGCTCGACGCGGAGCTCGGCCAGGGAACGGTCGGCGCGATCACGGGGGCGGGCGCCGGGCACCTCGAGGGTGCGGGCGATCGAGTCAGCGGCGGGGTCCTCGAGCAGCGAGCGCAGCAGCAGCACCCGGTCGGCCAGGTAGAGGGCCTCCTCGACGTCGTGGGTGACGACGAGGACGGTGGTGGGCTCGGCGGCGTGGATCTCGAGCAGCAGGTCCTGCATGCGCAAGCGGGTCAGCGCGTCGAGCGCCCCGAAGGGTTCATCGAGCAGGAGCACCTCGGGGCTGCGGGCGAGGGCCCGGGCCAGGGAGGCGCGCTGGGCCATGCCGCCGGAGACCTCGCGGGGACGCTGGGTCGCGGCGTGCTCGAGGCCCACGAGCTGGAGGAGCTCGCGCACGCGCTCGCGTCCTTCGCGCCGTCCGGTGCCGCGAGGCAGGCCGAGGGCGACGTTGTGCTCGAGGGTGCGCCAGGGCAGCAGGCGCGGCTCCTGGAAGGCGACGGCGGTGCGGGGATCGGTGCCGCGGATCGACGTGCCGCCGATGCGGATCAGGCCCTCGGTGGGGGAATCCAGGCCGGCGACCAGGCGCAGCAGGGTCGACTTCCCGCAGCCCGAGGGACCCACCACGGCGAGGATCTCCCCGCTGGGCAGATCGAGGTCCAGACCGCGCAGCACGTCGCGGGCCCCTTGCGCGGACGGGAACGAACGGGCGATCGACTCGAGCCGCACCCCGCTGCGGGGCGTCGATGAACTCCCGTGACGTTCCGGGAGGCCGGAGCGCGCGACGGGTGCGGAGTCGACATGCACGGTGCTGGTCATGCCTCGCATCATGGTGGCGGACACGCCGACGATGCCAGCGCGGCGTCATAAGACGAAACATTCAGGACGGGTAGCCCCGCTATGCACCGTCACCCTGGTTCACGGACGAGACCTGGGACACAGCCCTCGCCGAGGGCACAGTTCTCGATCCGGACTCGGCCCACGCTCCGGACGATCCAGGCTGTACGCCGCACGTCGCACGACGCATAGCGCCCGATGCGGGTCGAGTGTGACGTGCAGGGCGAGGCGTGTGGCGCGGGCCATGCTCCACTGCCATATCGCGCCATGTTCCGGCCACCTCGCGGGCCCGCGGGTCAATAGACGACAAATCCCGCGACCCGTCTCGTTCAAACCCCTCGATTCGGACGCGGTCCGCTCCTAGCGTTGAGGCCTCATCCCCCGGATGCCCCGGCTGTGGGCACCGATCATTCGGGCACAGGCTCCCCGGGCACCATCGTCCGTCAGGACAGCACCGCTCCACCGAGCACCGCGTCGCGGGATGCGACAGACCACCAGCAGCACGCGAGAAGGATCAGACCCATGACGCACCAGAACACGCACCGCGCCCTCGGCCGCGCCGTCACGCCCCTCACCGCCAGCCGCCGCGCAGCTCACGTCTTCGGCGGAAGCGCCGTCCTCGGCACTGTCCTCGTCGGCACCGCCTTCGCCGGCGGCACCGCCGCGATGGCCAACGACGAGGCCCTCATGGGCTCCGACCAGCCCGCCACCACCCAGTCCGCGCCTGAGCAGACCGCGTCCGAGCAGTCCATCGAGACCCAGCCGGCCTCCGCCGAGACCTCCTCGCAGTCCTCCTCGGAGACGCTGCGCCAGGGCGATTCCGGCGCCGGCGTCGAGGAGCTGCAGGATGCGCTGAACGCGCAGGGCGCGGATCTTCCCGAGACGGGCTACTTCGGCTCCATGACCGCTGACGCGGTCGTCGAGTTCCAGGCCGCGAACGGCCTCCAGGTCGACGGCGTGGTGGGTGCGGACACCCACAGCGCGCTCGGCGGCGGCTCGGCAGAGTCCGCTCCGGCCGAGGCCACCCAGGCCAGCGCCCCCTCCGCGGGCGCCTCCGCGGTCCCGGCGAGCGCCAGCTCCGCGAGCGGCGACTCGATCATCGACGCCGCCCGCTCCGCCATCGGCACCCCGTACTCCTGGGGCGGCACCTCGCTGAGCGGCATGGACTGCTCCGGCCTGGTCGCCTACGCCTACGAGGCGGCCGGCATCGACGCGCCGCGCACCAGCAGCCAGCTCGCCAGCCAGGGCCGCAGCATCTCGCAGTCCGAGGCCCAGCCCGGCGACCTCGTGATCTGGCCCGGCCACGTCGCGATCTACGCGGGCGACGGCCAGATCATCGACGCCTCCGGCTCCCAGCAGGAGGTCGTCGAGCGCGGGATCTGGGGCAACCCGACCGGGTTCGTCACCTACCGCTGATCCGCCCCTGCGGCCTCAGCGCCGACAGATCGAGGCCCGGTCCCGCAGCATGCGGGGCCGGGCCTTCGTCATGCCCGCCCGACCGACGGAGCCGTGGCTGAGCTCTGCAGAAAACAATCGACCAACGACCAACGACCGACGACCGACGACGAGAAGCGATCTGCGATCAGCGGCGCAGACGGTGCTCCAGGGACGCCTTCACGCCGGTCCACTCGTCGGCGAGGATCGAATAGACCACGGTGTGGCGGATCGTGCCGTCGGGCATGATCCGGTGCGCACGCAGGATGCCGTCCTGCTGCGCGCCGAGGCGCTCGACGGCGCGGCGCGAGGCGATGTTCAGGTGGTGCACCCGGAACTCTACGCCGAGGCAGCCGAGCTCCTCGAAAGCATGGGTGAGCAGGGCGAGCTTCGTCGCCGCGTTCAGTCCCGTGCCGTGGGTCGAGCCGGCCATGTAGGTGGTGCCCAGCTCGAGGCGACGATCCCGGAGCGAGATGTTCAGGAAGGTCGTGTGGCCGATGACCCGCCCGCTGTCGCGCTCGAGCACGGCCCACGAGACCGTGCTGCCCGCCTCGTCGGAGGCGCACTGGGCGGCGACGCGCTCGGCGACCTGCTCCGGCGCCGGCACGTGGGGTGCATAGGGGATCCGCCAGATCTCCCCGTCGGCCACCACGGCCCGGAGCCCCTCGACGTGCTGCGGGCCGATGGGCTCGAGGCGCACGCGCTCGTTCTCCAGGACGACGGGCTGCGGCCGGTCCATCGCAGAGGTCGGGACCGACGCCGTCGCCGTGAGCGCGGCGGCGCGGCCCGCGGGCGCTGGAGCAGCGGGCGGTGTGCCCGCCGGGGTGGTGGGGGTCGTGCTCACCGGTGCTTCTCGATCGCCATCTCGTAGTAGTGCAGGAGATCGTCGGAGGCGTTCTCCCAGGAGAACTGCTCCGCCTCGGCGCGCGCGGCCGTGCGGATCCGTGCCCGCAGGGCGGGATCGGCGAGGCGGTCGAGCGCGGCATCCAGCGTCGCCTCGTCGCCCGAGTCGAAGAGCAGCCCGTTCTCCCCGTCGGTGACCTGCTCCATCGTCGGCCCCGAGCGGGCGGCGACCACCGGGAGCCCGGAGGCCATCCCCTCGAGGATCACCAGCCCGAGGGTCTCGGTGACCGAGGGGAACACGAAGGCGTCGGCGCTCGCGAAGGCGCTCGCGAGCTCCTCCCCCTCCATGAAGCCGGGGAACAGTGTCGCGGTGCCCTCGAACAGCGTCTCGAGCTCGCGGCGGTAGGGGCCGTCGCCCACGATCGCGAGAGCCACGTCGTCGCGTCGGCCCATCATCGACCGCAGCCGATGGATCTCCTTCTCCGCCGCGAGCCGGCCGACGAAGACCAGCAGCTTCATCTCCGGATGCCCCTGGGTGAGCCGCTCGCGCATCTCCGCGCTCGCGAAGCGGGGATCGAAGGTCCGCGTGTCCACGCCGCGGCGCACCACGTGCAGGTTCTCGATCCCCTTCTCCGCCAGCTCGGCCATCATCGACTGCGAGGTCGCGATGTTGATGTCGGCCAGCGCATGGTTGCGCTTGATCTGCCACCACACCGGACGCTTGCCCCAGCGGTAGGCCCGGTAGAGATCCAGGTAGCGCGGGATGTGCGTGTGATAGCTCGCCACCAGCGGGATGCGCTGCCGCTTGGCGGCATAGGCCCCGGAGGAGGCCAGCAGGATCGGCTGGGCGGCGTGGACGACGTCCGGATGGAAGCCGCGGATGATGCCGTCCACCGTGGGGTTGGGGAGGGTGAAGCGCCGGTGCTTGTAGAACGGCAGCGTCACCGGCTTGATGCCCACCACCCGGGCCCCGTGGTGCTCGGTGACGCCCAGGTCCGGGGCGATCACCATGACCTCTTGACCCAGGTCGGTGAACCGTTCGACGGCGTGGCGCAGACGTGTCACCACGCCGTCGACCGACGGCAGAAACGTCTCCGTGACGATCGCGATCTTCACGGAAGGATGCTCACTTCCAGGTCACAGTGGGCATGACCAGCTCACGCTTGACGCGGTCGGTGTTGTCCATCGCGACCCTGAGGACCTCGGTGAGGTGCTCCTCGGTCAGCAGGTGCGGCTCCAGGCCCAGCGAGAGCAGGTTGGTGTTGACCGCGTTGTAGTAGTGGTCGTACTTCTCCACGCGCGGGTTCTCGGTGGTGGACAGCGACACCTCGCTGCCGAGCTCCGCGGCCACCTTCTGCACCTTCTCCGCCAGCTCCTTGACCGAGAACTGCTCGGTGAACTGGTTGTACACGCGGAACTCGCCGCGGTCGGCGGGGTTCTCGCAGGCGATCTCGATGCAGCGCACCGTGTCCTGGATGTCCAGGTAGCCGCGGGTCTGGGAGCCGTTGCCGTAGACCGTGAGGTCGTGGCCGATGGCCGCCTGCACGATGAAGCGGTTCAGCGCGGTGCCGAACACGGCGTCGTAGTCGAAGCGGTTGACCAGGCGCGGGTCCAGGCGGGTCTCGGCGGTCTCCAGGCCGTAGACCACGCCCTGGTTCAGGTCGGTGGCGCGGATGCCCCAGATCTTGCAGGCGAACATGATGTTGTCGCTGTCGTGCACCTTGGTGAGGTGGTAGAACGAGCCGGGCTGCTTGGGGAAGGGCAGGCGGTCCGTGCGACCCTTGTGCTCGACCTCGATCCAGCCCTCCTCGATGTCGATGTTCGGCTGGCCGTACTCGCCCATCGTGCCGAGCTTGACGAGGTGGCAGTCCGGCGCGAAGTCCTTGATCGCCCACAGCACGTTGAGGGTGCCCTCGACGTTGTTGCGGTGGTTCTCGATCGCGTGCTCGCGGTCGATCATCGAGTAGGGGGCGCTGCGGTGCTCGGCGAAGTGCACGAACGACTCCGGCTGGATCTCCTGGAAGATCGCGGCGACCGCGTCGTAGTCCGTGAGGTCCGCGATCTTCACGGCGATGTCCTTGCCGGAGACCTCCTTCCAGACCGCCACCCGCTCCTCCAGCTCGAGGATCGGGGTCACCGAGTTGGAGCCCAGCTCCACATCGATGTCCCGACGCACCAGGTTGTCCACGATGGTGACGTCGTGGCCCTTCTGCGAGAGGTACAGGGCCGTGGGCCAGCCACAGAATCCATCTCCACCGGCGACGACGATCTTCATCTCGTGAGTCCTCCCAAAAAGGTCCAGGTCCCGGCCGCTGCGTTCGTGCTGGCGGCCGGAGTACGACAGTGCGTGTCCACTACTCTTAACGTAGTGCAGGTCGCGGGCTGCTCAAAGACGAGGAAAGCCCGCCTTAACAGCGGAGGAACGTGCCATGACGAACGCGGACGACCGGGGTGTCGAGGGTTCGTCAGTGCGTTCCGACCCGGCAGAATCCACTGTATCCCGCACGCCTGAGGCATCGATGGGCGTCCCGCCGGTTGCCGCATCTGTCGCGACGGCGGGTACTCCTTGTGCCTCGGAGGCCAGCGTCGCGATCACCTCGGAGCCTGCAGAGCAGCTCGCCCCGCGGCCCCTCCCCGACACCCGTACCCGGGTGCTCGTGATGGGCATCGTCAACCGCACCCAGGACTCCTTCTTCGACGAGGGCCGCACCTGGGGGCTCGATGCCGCGGTCCGGGCCGGGATCTCCGCCGCCGAGGCCGGGGCCGACCTCATCGACGTCGGCGGGGTGAAGTTCGCGCCCGGGGAGCCGCTGCCGGCGGCGGAGGAGATCGACCGCGTGGTCCCCGTGATCTCCGCGCTGCGCCGCGAGCTGCCCGCGCACGTGCTGCTGTCGGTGGACACCTTCCACGCCGTCGTCGCCGAGGCGAGCATCGCGGCCGGCGCGGACCTGATTAACGACACGACCGGGCTGTCGGACCCACAGATGGCCGCGACGGTCGCGCGCACCGGGGCCTCCCTCGTGATCACCCATTCGGTGGCCGCGCCCCGGCAGGCCTACCCCCGACCGCAGTACGACGACGTCGCGGAGGAGGTGCGGGAGTTCCTCGCCGCCCGCCTCGAGCGGGCCCTGGAGGCCGGGATCGACCGCGAGCGGATCGTGCTGGACCCCGGGCCCGACCTCAACAAGAGCACGCTGCAGACCCTCGAGGTGCTGCGCGACTGGTCCGAGTACACCGCGTTCGGTCTGCCCGTGCTCGCGGCCCTGTCGCGCAAGGACGTCATCGGGGAGTCGCTGGGCCTGCCCAAGGAGGAACGTCTGGAAGGCTCGCTGGCCGCCGCCGCCTGGGCCGTGCACCAGGGTGCCCGGATCCTCCGCGTCCACGACGTGCAGGCCACGGCCCGCTTCGTGCAGATGCTCGAGGTGATGGCCGGCTGGCGCGACCCCGCCGGCCCCCTCGTCCACAACACCTGAGAGCAGCTCTCTCCCTCAGGCTCAGCCGCGGCGGGTGATGCGCAGGGTCTTGATCTCGAAGGGGTGGAAGGTCAGCTCCACGTCTCCGGCCCCCGCGCCGTCGCCCAGCCATGCGCTCGCGGCACCGACCCGGCCGCCTGTGCTGTCTGAGCGGTCGGCGCCGTCCCCGGTGCGCTCGAGCGCGGAGCGGAAGGCCGGGGCATCCTCGGGGAAGGGTCGTTCGAGCAGGTCCACCACGCTGACCTCTCCCCCGCCGAGCGCCGCGTCCAGCTGCACGCGTGTCGAGGCACGCGCACCGGCTGATTCGTAGAGCCGCACCACGAGGTCGCCCGAGCGGTCCTCGGCGAGCTTCACGGTCTCCACCAGCACGCTCGAGGCGTCCACGGTGACCAGCGGTGCCGAGGCCGTGGTCGCGACCGCGGCGCTCACCGCACGCTCGGGCAGGTTCAGCCGGTAGCCCTCCTCGATGGCCTCGGCGATGCCGGCGCCGGGGCGCACCGCGACGCGCAGCGTGTACCGACCGTGGTCCGCGCCGGGGTCGGGGAACTCCGGGGCACGCACCAGGGTCAGACGGGTGGTGGTCGTCGTGCCGCCGTCGGCCTCCCGGAGCGTGCGCAGCACGTCGTGCCCATAGGTGGAGTCGTTGGCGATCGCCACGCCGTAGCCGCCCTCGGCGAGGTGCACCCAGCGATGGGCGCAGGTCTCGAAGCGGGCGAAGTCCCAGCTGGTGTTCACGGGGATCGGTCGGTCGATGTGCCCGAACTGGGTCTCGCTGCTCATGGTCGCCGCCCGCACGTCGAACCCGAAGGCGAGCTTCAGGGCCTTCTTCCGCTCGCGCCAGTCGATGTCATGGACGATCTCGAGGGACTTGTCCTCCGGGCGCAGCACATAGGTCTTCACGATCGTGGAGCCGGCGCCGGTGACCCCGGAGGTGTCCGTGCCCTCGGCGACGGCGGTGGAGCCGCTGGCAGCGGAACCACTGGAGGTGGAGTCGCTGGCAGCGGAGTCGCTGGAGGTGGAATAGGTGAAGGAGACCCGCACGCCGGCGCCCTCCTCGGTGACCTCGACCCCGGTGGGCGCCTCGAGATCGCGCACCACACGGCGGTAGAACTCGTCGATGTCCCAGGCGTCCCACGCGTTGGGGGTGTCGCGATGCAGCTGGAGCAGCGCGCCACGGGCTCCGGGGGCGATCGACTCGCGGCCCGTGGTCCGGTCCACGAGGGAAGAGATCGCGCCCGAGGAGTCGAGCACCGCGCGCAGCGCGGAGTTCTCCACGGAGATGGTGTCGCCCGCGCGGATCACGACCACGCCCTCCGAGTTGCTGCACACGGGGCCGACGCCATAGGCCGGGATGCCGCGGCGCGGCACCGGCGCGGTGTTCACCAGCAGCCGGGGCCCGTCGGCCCCGTCGGCCCCGGTGGAGCCGGTCCCGTCGATCCCGTCGATCCCGACGGAGCCTGTCGCGCCGACCCCTGGCCCGTCCCCGAGCGCGGCGAGCGCCCCGGCGATGATCGCCTCGGCCCGCTCGGCGGTCGCGGCGTGCCCCTGCTCGGCCTCGCGATGCACCCAGGCGATCGAGGAGCCGGGAAGGATGTCGTGGAACTGGCCCAGCAGCGTGGCCTCCCACAGGTCCGCGAGCTCCTCGTAGGGGTACTCGACGCCGACCCGGATCGCGGCGAGGGAGGCGAGGAACTCGGCCTCGTGCAGGAGGTGCTCGCTGCGGCGGTTGCCCTGCTTGGTGCCGAGCTGCGCGGAGTAGGTGCCGCGGTGCAGCTCGAGGTAGAGCTCGCCGTTCCAGATCGGGGCATCGGGATACTCGGCCCGTGCCCGGTCGAAGAACTCCTGCGAGGTGCCGAACTCGACCTTCGGGGAGCCCTCGAGGTCCGCGGCGCGGCGCCCGGCGGCCATCATCTCGCGGGTGGGCCCGCCACCCCCGTCGCCCCAGCCGAAGAGGTCGATGCCGATGCGGGAGCGGCCCTTCTCCTTGAAGTTGCGCTCGAAATAGGCGAGCTCCTCGCCGGAGAGCATCCCGTTGTAGGTGTCCGCCGGCGGGAAGTGGGTGAACACGCTGGTCCCGTCGAGGCCCTCCCAGCGGAAGGTGTGGTGGGGGAAGGAGTTGACCTGGTTCCAGGAGACCTTCTGGGTGAGGAAGTTGTCCTGCCCGGCGAGCGCAGCGATCTGCGGCAGCGCGGCGGAGTAGCCGAAGGAGTCCGGCAGCCAGGTCTCCCGTGTCTCGACCCCGAACTCCTCGAGGAAGAACCGCTTGCCGGCGACGAACTGGCGGGCCATGGCCTCGGAGCCGGGCATGTTCGTGTCCGACTCGACCCACATGCCGCCCACCGGCACGAAGCGCCCGGCGGCGACGTGGCCCCGGATGCGGGCGAACAGCTCCGGGTAGCGGTCCTTCAGCCAGGCGAACTGCTGGGCCGAGGAGGCGGAGAAGGTGAGGTCCGCATCGCTCTCCAGCAGTGCGCAGACGTTGGAGAAGGTGCGCGCCACCTTGCGGACGGTCTCCCGCACGGGCCACAGCCAGGCGGAGTCGATGTGGGCGTGGCCGGTGGCGAGAACGGTGAGCGCGGAGCCGTGCGCCGGGCTCTCGAGCACCGGTCGCAGCACGTCACGGGCGGCGTCGACGGTGCCGGGCAGGTCATCGGGATCGGCGGTGTCGCAGGCGGCCTCGAGCGCCCGCAGGATCTCGTGGCGCCGCTGGCCGGCCTCCGGCAGGGAGACCATGAGGCCGACGAGGGCGCGCACGTCCTCGGCGAGCTCCCAGATCCGCACGTCGCGGCGGGACAGCCGGAGCTCGCTGATCGTGTAGAGCTCCTCCTCGGGAATCGTGGCGAGATCCCCGAGCGGGGTGGGCGCGAAGGTCCAGTCGCCGGGGACCATCGGGTTCGCGGCGCATTCGAGGTAGTAGTCCAGCTCCTCCCCCGGCGCCACCGGCAGATAGCGGTTAAAGGGGTTGATCGCCTTCACGGGCACGCCGTCGGGAGTGAAGACCAGCGCCTCTGCCTGGAAGCCGGGCTGGCCGGTGAAGGAGAGGTTGACGATCAGCTCGGGGGCGCTGGTCCCGTCGTCCGCCCAGTGCGCAGGGACCGTGCCGGTCACGTGCAGCCAGGTGGTGGACCAGGCCCGGCCGAGCGGGGCGCCGACCTCGATCGGGACGTACTGCGGGGCCTGCTCCGTGATCGCCTCGCGCGGAGGGATCGGTTCACCGGGGACGCGATACGCGGTGATCGTCACCGGTGCGGTCTCCCGGGAGATCGCCGGCGCCAGGTGGTCCTGGCTGAAGCGGCGGATCCGGGCCTCGGTGAGTTCCCTGTCGTCGAACATGCAGCTGCTCCTCGGGGCGCGCTCGGCGCCGAGCTCGTCGGGGCCGGACGCACCGGCCGTGGTTCGCGGCGCGGCCGGAGGGCCGCGGAGGATGCATCGACTGTATAGACCTCGCCCGGCAGGCGTCATCCCCGGGAGGACGGGTGGGGCGCCGCGGCCCGCTCAGCGCCCGAAACGCGCGAGGATCGCGTCGGTGAGCCCCGGCCAGATCCGCACGTGGGTCTGACCGAAGCGCTCCGCCCCGAGGAATGAGGCGGTCAGCCCTGCCGTCGGATCCACCCAGAGGAAGGAGCCGGACTGACCGAAGTGCCCGAACGTCTCCGGGCTCGAGGCGGATCCCGTCCAGTGCGGGGACTTGCCGTCGCGGATCTCGACGCCCAGGCCCCAGTCGTTGGGCTTCTGCCGGCCGTAACCGGGGAGGATGCCGGCGAGGCCGGGGAACTGCACGGACGTCGCCTCGCGCCACAGATCTGGCGAGATCAAGGTGGGCTCGAGCAGCTCGCGGCCGAGTGCCAGGAGGTCGCGGATGCTCCCGCGGTATCCGGCGGCCGGCGACCCGGTGAGCTCGACGTCGCGCAGCCCGAGGCCCTGGACCACGGTCTGCTCCAACCAGTCGTCGAGGTCATGGCCGGTGGCCTCCTCGAGATGGGCGGCGAGCACCTCGAACCCGGTGTTGGAGTAGATGCGCCGGGCACCCACAGCGCCGACGACGTCCTCGCCGTCGAAGGCGTAGCCGGCGGTGTGGGCGAGCAGGTGACGCACCGTGGCGCCCTCGGGGCCGGCCGGGTCCTCGAGATCGACGAGGCCCCGGTCCACGGCGATCAGGGCGCCGAGCGCCGTGAGGGGCTTGGAGAGGCTGGCGAGCTCCCAGACCCGCTCGGGGTCGCCCTGGGTGTGCACCGTGCGCTGCGCGTCGGACACCCCGAGCGCGTGCTCGAAGTCGGCATCGACAGGGATCGCGGGGTCGGCAGGGATCTCGGGCTGGGTCTCGGGCTCCACGCCGTCAAATATGGCATATCCCCGATCGGTGCCCGCTCCGACCCCGGCATCAGGCTGTCCGGTTCGTCCGGTACGTCCCGGCGACCAGCGGAAATACAACCTACGCACCAGTCACCCCACAACCTGCACATTTTGCCTCTTGTTTACTCAATCGCACCCAAGGCATGATGCACGTGGCGTCACGTCGTCGTGACGTCGGGGAAGGGCCCGCCGCGACCGCTCCGGGCCGAACGACAAGGGGGAACCATGTCTGCACCGACCTCAGCCCGCACCGCCGAGAGACCGACCCCGCCCGGGTCACAGCTCCTGCCGATCGCGACGCCCTCGCGCCGCACCCTGCTGCTCGGGGTGGGAACCCTGGGCACCGGACTGGCCGTCGGCATCGGCCCGGCGAGCGCCGCGCCGACGCTGCGCAAGGGCTCCCGCGGCTCCGCCGTGACGAAGCTCCAGAAGGATCTGTGGCGACTGAAGTTCTGGTGCGGCACGGCCGACGGCAGCTTCGGCCACCTGACCCAGCAGGCCGTCTACGCCCTGCAGAAGGTCGCCGGCCTCAGCCGTGACGGCGTCGTCGGACCGAACACCTATGCGGCGATCCGCAATGGAGCCCGCCCCTCGCGCAGGATCACCTCCGGCGTCGGGTTCGAGGTGAACCTGAGCCGTCAGATCATCATCGCCACCACCGGAGGGAAGCTCTCCTACATCCTCAACACCTCCACCGGCAGCGGCAAGCGCTACTACTCCGGCGGCCGCTGGAAGACGGCGACCACCCCCAAGGGCAGCTTCCGGATGTACAGCCTCTACAGCCGTGGCTGGCAGAGCGGCCCGCTGGGCTCCCTGTACCGCCCCGGCTATTACGACAGGGGCTGGGCGATCCACGGATCGAACTCGATCCCGAGCTATCCGGCCTCCCATGGCTGCTCCCGCATCTCCACCGCGGCGAGCGACATGCTGTGGACCCGCAGCTGGTTCAAGTCCGGCCGGCGCGTGGTCGTCTACTGATCACACCTGCACTCCACCCAGCTCGCTCGGCACCACCGAGCACACGAGCAGCTGTGCCCGACAGAGCCCGACAGAGCACAGCCGCGCACGAGCCCGACAGAGCGCAGCTGAGCACGAGCGAGCACCACAGAGCACGACGCAGCAGCCCGCGGGGCGGCGCGACAGGGACCTTCGGGACCCGCCTGCGCCGCCCCGTCCTTTACGAGACCTGCACGAATCCCTTGCCGTCCCCCCGCCCCGTCAGCCCGTCGAGCGCCTGACCACGCGCTACGATCGAGGAGGCATACTGCCCCGTCTTCCGTCGGGGCGCAGGGACAGCGACAGCGAAGGACCACCGTGGGGATCTTGGATCGGATCGAGCGCGGGCTCGACCGCGGCGTGACGAGCATGTTCTCGCCCGGTCGCGGCCAGCTGAAACCTCTCGACCTCGCGCAGGGGCTCAAGCGCGAGTGCGATGACCAGATCCAGGTGCTCGACCGCACCCGGACCCTTGCCCCGAACGTGTACACGATCTACCTGCACCCTCAGGACTTCGAGCGCTTCGGGTCCTGGCAGGACACCCTGATCGACGAGCTCCAGCGCGTGCTCATGGAGCATGCCGAGAAGCAGCGCTATATGTTCGTCGGCGGCGTGAGCGTGGATCTGGCCGAGGACGAGGAGGTCCGGGCGGGCCGCTTCGAGACGGAGTCCCGCACGGAGCGCGGCAGCGTGGCGCCCGCGACCGGCGCCGCACAGGCCGAGACCGGCGGCAGCCCGATCATCGAGATCGACGGCCAGCAGTACCTCCTGACCGGCCCGGTGACCGTGATCGGCCGCGGCGGGGACTCGGACATCATCCTCGAGGACACCGGCGTCTCCCGCCATCACCTCGAGCTGCGGGCCGATCCGACGGGCGGGCCCAGCGGCACCGGCGAGCTCGTCGCGACCGACCTCGGCTCCACCAACGGCACCTTCGTCGACGGCGAGCGCATCCGCACCCCCGTCGCCCTCCAGGACCGCTCGCTGGTCAAGATCGGTCGCACCCGGCTGACCGTGCGGCTCCCCGCCGCCGGCCAGGTCAGCTGGTGAGCGCCGCATGAGCGAACTGACCCTGGTCGCCCTCCGTCTGGGCTTCGTCCTGGCGCTGTGGATCTTCGTGATCGTCGTGGTCCTGGTGCTGCGCAACGATCTGTTCGGGACCACCGTGGTCACCCGCTCCAGCCGCGACCCGCGTCGTGATCAACGCCCCGCCGCCGGACCGCCGGGAGGCGCGGCCGCCCCGGCCGGCGCCGACTCGGGCTCGGCGCGCACGGACCCCGAGGTCACCGCGACGGCGATGGTCGTCACCGCCGGGCCGCTGCGCGGCACCTCGCTGACCCTCGGCTCCACGCCCATCCTCATCGGCCGGGCCCCCGAGTGCACCCTGGTGCTGGACGACGACTACGCCTCCAACCGCCACGCCCGCGTGTTCCAGCGTGAGGGCGAGTGGATGGTGGAGGATCTGGGATCGACCAACGGCACTCTGCTGTCGGGTCGTCGCATCGACGGGGCCGTGCCCTTCCGGCCCGGCGCCCAGGTGCGGATCGGCCGCACCGAGATCGAGCTGAGACGAGGTCCGCGATGAGCATCGCCCTGCGATACGCCGCGCGGTCCGACGTCGGCCTCGTGCGGTCCAACAACCAGGACTCGGGCTATGCCGGCAGCCACCTGCTGGTGGTCGCCGACGGCATGGGCGGTCACGCCGGGGGCGACGTCGCCTCCTCGGTGGCCATCGGGCGCCTCGCGCGCCTGGACTCCGAGACTCCCGCCTCCGACATCGTCGCCACCCTCGAGGAGACGGTGCTCGACGCCAATCAGGAGATCCTGCGCCGCGCGCGGGACGAGCCGCAGCTGCGCGGCCTGGGCACCACGATCACGGCGATGCTGCGCGCGGAGGGCAAGTTCGCCCTCGCCCACATCGGAGATTCCCGCGCCTACCTGCTGCGCGATGACGAGACCACGCAGATCACCAAGGACCACACCTTCGTGCAGCGGCTGCTGGACGAAGGGCGCCTGACCGAGGAGGAGGCCGAGCGCCACCCCCAGCGCTCGGTGCTGATGCGGGTGCTCGGCGACGTCGACGCCGATCCCGAGCTCGATCTCTCGCTGCGCCCCGCCCACCCCGGCGATCGCTGGATGCTCTGCTCGGACGGCCTCTCCGGCCTCGTCTCCCTCGACACCATCGATGCCACCCTGCGCGGCTTCGAGGATCCCGGCCAGTGCGCCGAGGAGCTGATCCAGCTGGCCCTCAAGGGCGGCGGGCCGGACAACATCACCTGCGTCATCGCCGACGTCGTCGACCTCGACCAGCTCCCGCGCGGGGAGGAGGCGCCGTCCACCGCACCGCAGATCGTGGGCTCGGCGGCCCGCAACCGCCATCGGCCGACGACCGCGTCCGGGCCCGCCGCGAAGGCCGCAGCGCTCACCCGTGAGGAGCCCTCGGCTCCCTATGAGGACTCCGACTTCTCCGAGGACGAGCCGCCCCGCCGCAGCCCGTGGCCCGCACTGGTCGCCGTGCTGCTGCTGGTGGCCGTCCTCGGCGGCGCGCTCTGGGCGGGATACGCCTGGTCGCAGCGCCAGTTCTATGTGGGCACCGACGGCACGAACGTCGTGCTCTATCAGGGGCTCTCCCAGGACCTCGGCCCGATCTCCCTGTCCGAGCCGGTCGAGGTCTCCGAGATCGCCCTGGACGAGCTCCCCCAGGTGACCCAGCAGCAGGTCACGAACACGATCACCGCCGGCGACCGAGAGGCCGCCGAGGAGATCATGGACCGGCTCGAGCAGTCGGCGCTGGCCAACCGGCCCCCGCCGGTGGTCACCGACCCCGCACCCTCCGACGGCGGCGGCGAGGCGTCCGACGGCGGGGGCGACGCCTCCGACGGGGGCGGCGCCCCGCTCGAGCAGAGCACCGGACTCACCTCCGACCGTCCCGCGGAGACTCCCTCCCCGCCGGATGAGGGCGAGGAGTCGTAATGGCCACGATCGTGTCCTACACCGCTCGCCCGCGCCGGCTGACCCAGGCCCTGCTGCTGGCGTTCGCGGTGGTGATCGGAGTCGGCGCCTACGCGCTGGTCGGGCTGGGCCGCTTCGACGAGGTCCCCGCCGACCTGATGCAGGTCGGCGTCGGGTCGGCCGTGCTCGCCGCGGCCCTGCAGGTCGTCGTCATGTGGCGCACCCCGTATGCGGACCCGGTGATCCTGCCGCTGGTCGTGCTGCTGAACCTGCTGGGCATCGCCATGATCAAGAGCGTGCACGCCGCGAACGAGATCTACGGCCTGCGCACCTCCGCGAGCGCTGATCGGCAGATGCTGTGGGGCATCGTCGGCGTCGTCCTGTGCCTCGTCGTGCTGGTGCTCCTGCGCGACCACCGGCGCCTGCGTCGCTACACCTGGATCAGCGCCGTCGTGGGCGGCGTGCTGCTCCTGCTGCCGCTCGTGCCGGTGATCGGCGACTCCCGCAACGGCTCGCGGATCTGGATCAACATCGCCGGCAACAGCTTCCAGCCCGCCGAGCTCGCCAAGATCGCCTTCGCGATCTTCTTCGCGGGCTACCTGGTCTCCCGCCGCGACACCCTGGCCCTGGCCGGGCCCAAGGTGCTCGGCATCCACCTGCCCCGCTGGTCCGACTTCGGCCCGATCCTGGTGGCCTGGGGCTTCGCCATGGCGGTGCTGGTGTTCGAGACCGACCTGGGCACCTCGCTGATGTTCTTCGGGCTGTTCGTGGCGATGCTGTACGTCGCCACGGACCGGCTGAGCTGGCTCGTGATCGGCGCGGTCATGTTCCTGCCGCCGGCCGTGTTCGCCGCGACCCAGATGAGCCACGTGCGCACCCGCCTGACCTGCTGGCTGGACCCGCTCTCGAGCGACAACTACAGCAGCTGCGAGCAGATCAACCAGGGACTGTTCGGGCTCGCCAACGGCGGCATCACCGGGGCGGGCCTCGGCGAGGGGCGCCCCGACGTGGTCCCCCACGCCGAATCCGACTTCATCTTCACCTCCTTCGCCGAGGAGCTCGGCATGGTCGGCGCGTTCGCGCTGCTGCTGCTCTACCTGCTCCTCGTCCAGCGGGCCATCCGCGCCGCCGTCGGCATCTCCGACGGCTTCGGCACCCTGCTCGCCGGCGGGCTCGGCTTCACGCTCGCCCTGCAGGTGTTCGTGGTCGTCGGCGGCGTCACCCGCGTGATCCCGCTGACCGGCCTCACCCTGCCGTTCCTCGCCGCGGGAGGCAGCTCCCTGGTGTGCAACTGGATCATCGTCGGCATCCTGGTGCGGCTCTCCGATGCCGCCCGTCGGCCCGCGGCCCGCCAGGTCGAGGGCCTCGACGCCCCTGCCGCCCCGCGCCCGGCCCCGGAGGTGGTGTCATGAACAAGCCCCTCCGTCATGTCTGGCTCGTGGTGGGCGTGCTCTTCGTGCTCCTGTTCACCTCGACCACCTACTTCCAGGTCATCGCCCAGAGCCGGTTGAACGCCAACGGGCAGAACCTCCGCACCACCTACAACGAGTACGGACGCCATCGGGGCCCGATCGTGGTGGACGGCGAGGCGATCGCGAACTCGACCGCCTCCGGGGACACCTACGGGTACCTGCGCGGCTATGACCCCGGCGCCATGTACGCCCCGGTCACCGGTTACTACTCGGTGGTCTACGGGTTCTCCGGGATCGAGCGCTCGCTGAACGACACCCTCTCCGGGGAGGCCGATGCGCTGTTCTACCACCGCATCTCGGACATCCTCTCGGGCAAGCAGGGCCGCGGCGCGACCGTGGAGCTCACGCTCGACGCGAAGGCGCAGGAAGCCGCCTGGGACGCGCTGGACGGCCGTCGAGGCTCGGTGGTCGCCCTGGATCCGGAGACCGGCGCGGTGCTGGCGATGGTCTCGGCGCCCAGCTACGACCCGAACCAGCTGGCCTCGCACGACACGGCGGCCGTCCAGGAGGCCTGGTCGCAGCTGAACGACGATCCGGATCGGCCGATGACCAACCGCGCTATCGGCGGCGACCTCTACCCGCCCGGCTCGGCCTTCAAGCTGGTCGTAGCCTCCGCCGCCCTCGAGTCCGGCGACTACACCGCCGACTCGGTGATCCCGGGTCCCGGCACGTACACGCTGCCGAACTCCTCGTCGGTCATGAACAACTTCTCCGCCGGCCGCACCGAT
Source organism: Brachybacterium tyrofermentans (assembly GCF_014897585.1). GTDB lineage: Bacteria > Actinomycetota > Actinomycetes > Actinomycetales > Dermabacteraceae > Brachybacterium > Brachybacterium tyrofermentans. Next base: position 26,267 of record NZ_JABUXW010000019.1, read on the forward strand.
CCCTGCGGGCCCGACGACGAGTCGACCCTCGCCGAGGCGCTGCGTCAGTCCTGCAACACCTCCTTCGCCCAGCTCGGGGTCGCGGTCGGCGAGGACCAGCTGGCCACGACCGCCGAGGAGTTCGGCTTCGGCCAGCGCCTGGAGATCCCGCTGTCGGTGACGCCGTCGAGCATCGGCACCGATCTGGACGATGCCCAGCTGGCCACCACGTCGATCGGCCAGTACGAGGATCGGGTGACGCCGCTGCAGATGGCGATGGTGGCGGGCACCTTCGCCAACGACGGGGTGATCATGGAGCCGCAGCTGGTGCAGGCGGTGCGCACGAGCGATCTCTCGACGGTGGCGGAGCTGAGCCCGAAGGAGCTCGGCCAGCCGCTGAGCGCCTCGAACGCCTCGCAGATGCGCCAGATGATGGTGGGCGTGGTCGAGGACGGCACCGGCACGGCGGCCGCCATCGACGGCGTCGAGGTCGGTGGCAAGACCGGCACCGCGGAGTGGGGCGAGGATCGCGCCGCGCACTCCTGGTATGTCGGGTACGGACAGGTCGACGACCAGAAGATCGCTGTCGCGGTCGTGGTCGAGGAAGGCGGATACGGGTCGCGCACCGCGGCACCGATCGCCCGGGATGTGATGGAGGCGTTGATCAATCCATGAGGACAGAGCCAGGGCTCGTGCTCGAGGGACGCTACGAGCTGACCTCGCTCATCGCCACCGGCGGCATGGGACAGGTCTGGAAGGGCCTGGACCAGGAGCTGGACCGCGATGTGGCGATCAAGGTGCTGCGCGAGGAGTACGCCGGGGACGACGGCTTCCTCAAGCGTTTCCGCGCCGAGGCGCGACATACTGCCGCGCTCTCGCATGACGCGATCGCCGCGCTGTACGACTACGGCGAGCTCGACGGTCGCGCCTACATCGTCATGGAGCTCTGCCCGGGGCGCCCGCTGTCGGACATCATCGAGGAGAACCCCGGCGGCCTGCCGGAGAAGCGGATCGTCGCGGTGCTCATCGAGCTCGCGCGCGCCCTGGACGCCGCCCACTCCAAGGGCGTCGTGCACCGCGACGTGAAGCCGGAGAACGTGCTGGTCGACGAGCAGGCCGACTGGTCCATGAAGATCACCGACTTCGGGATCGCCCGCAGCAAGGACCAGGCGCGGCTGACGAAGACCGGCCTCGTCATGGGCACCGCCCAGTACCTCTCCCCCGAGCAGGCGATGGGCAAGCAGGCCACCTCGCTGTCCGACATCTACGCGCTGGGGATCGTGGCCTACGAGATGCTCGTGGGGCACCGTCCCTTCACGGGCTCCAGCCAGGTCGAGATCGCGATGGCACAGGTCAAGCAGCAGCCGCCCGCGCTGCCGGAGGCGATCAACGCCGATCTGCGGCACCTGGTCATGATGACCCTCGCGAAGGCCCCGGCGAACCGCCCCCGCTCCGCGGCGGCCGTCTCCCGCATCCTCGAGGCGATCCAGCGCGGCGTGGAGCCGCACTTCACCACGGGCGCGATCCCGGTGACCCGCGTCGAGGACCATGACTGGACCGGGGAGAACGCGGTGCGCCCCGGGGGCTCGACCGGGGAGCATCCACGGCGGGCTCCGGGCACCTCGCCCACGGGCACCCGCACCGCGGCGATGCCTCTGCCGCTCTCGGGCCGGCGGGGCATCCGCCACCGCTCGGGAGGGTCCGCGGGCTCCGCGATGTCGGCGGTGTCTGCTGCCTCCGCGGCATCGGGGCCCTCCGCCTCCTCGGCGAGCTCCGTGCACTCCGCGGCCTCGGCCCGATCGGCCGCCTCCCCGGCTCCGGCACCGCGCTCGCTGCGCAGCGCGCCGGCAGACCGTGCCGCCACGGGCCGCTCGGCCCCCGGCGGGACGGCCGGGGGCCCGGGGACCGGCGCTGCCGCAGGATCCGGAGCTCGAGCGGGAGCGGGAGCTGCCCAGGGGCCCGTCGGGGCGCGTCCGCTGGGCGATGTGGACACTGCGGCCTCGTCGCGGACGGTGCGCGGGACCTCGACCGGTCGCCGCATCGGGCCGTTCTCGATGCCGGGCCTGATCCTGGTGATCGTGCTGGTCGCGGTGATCGCCGTAGCGGTCGCTGGCGGCATGGGCTGGCTGCCCGTCGGGGCGATGGGCGTTGATCACGTCGGCTCGGAGGAGACAGCGTCAGCACGTACGATGATCGGATCGGTCGGTGTCGGCCACGGCACGAGGACGGGTGTGGAGTGAGCGAAGAGAAGGTGGTCCTGGGGGGTCGCTACACCCTGGGAAAAATCCTCGGGACCGGCGGCATGGCCGAGGTGTTCCTCGCGGAGGACTCCCGCCTGCATCGCACCGTCGCCGTCAAGGTGCTGCGCTCCGACCTGGCCCGCGATGCGAACTTCCAGGAGCGGTTCCGCCGTGAGGCGCACAGCGCCGCCTCCCTGAACCACCCCTCGATCGTCGCCGTGTACGACACCGGCGAGGAGCATCAGCGCACCATCACCGGCGCGGACGTCACCATCCCGTACATCGTCATGGAGTACGTGCACGGCGACACCCTTCGCGCGTACATCGACCCTCAGGACCCGATGGACGCCCATCAGGCCGGCGAGATCATGGCGGCGCTGCTGAGCGCCCTGGAGTACTCGCACCGCGCCGGGATCGTGCACCGCGACATCAAGCCGGGCAACGTCATGATCAACGACGCCGGCGCCGTGAAGGTCATGGACTTCGGGATCGCGCGCGCCATCGCCGACGCGACCAGTGCGATGACCGCCACCCAGGCCGTGATGGGCACCGCCCAGTACCTCTCCCCCGAGCAGGCTCGCGGCCAGCTGGTCGACGCCCGCTCCGACATCTACTCCGCCGCCTGCGTCATGTACGAGATGATGACGGGCCGCCCGCCGTTCACCGGCGACACCCCGGTCTCCATCGCCTACCAGCATGTGCGCGAGGAGCCGACCCCGCCGTCGGCCTACAACCCGGCGATCACCCCGGCGCTGGACGCCGTGATCCTCACCGGCCTGGCCAAGGATCGCGAGGAGCGCTACCCGAGCGCGGTGGCCTTCTCGCGGGACATCGCCACCGTGGTCGGGGGGCGCGCTCCCGCACTGGTCGCCGGCGCCGTCCCGTCCGGGACCGATGCCGACGCCACGACCGTGCTGGGCCCCGTCGACGACGCGACCGAGGCCCTGCCGGCGATGGCCGGCGCCGGAGCGGTCGGCGCCGCCGGGGCGGGAGCCGCCGCGAACTGGAGCACCGATCGGACGCCTGCCGTGACCGGCGGGCTCGCGGCGCACCAGGCCCAGGAGGTCGAGGAGGAGCCGAAGCGCAAGCGGCCCTGGTGGCTGATCATCCTGGTGATCGTCGCTCTGCTGGCGCTGGTCGGCGCGGCTCTCGCCTACTACCAGCCCTGGAAGGACGACGGCCCCGAGATGGTGCCCGTCCCCGCCGTGGCCGGGCTCAGCGAGGACGAGGCGAGCGCGAAGCTCGCCGAGGTCGACCTCACCCCGGAGTTCGACCAGGTGCAGTCCTCGGATGTCGACGAGGGTCTGGTCATCGAGACGGAACCGGGCGAGGGCGAGGACGCGCCCGTCGGCTCCACCGTCGCCGTGAGCGTCTCCGCCGGCCCCGAGGCCGTCAAGGTCCCCGCGGACCTCGAGGGCATGACGCGCGACGAGGCCCAGCAGGCCATCGAGGATGCCGGCCTGGTGATGGTCGTCGGGGACGAGGAGGACGCCCCGCAGGAGCAGGGCACCGTCACCCGCGCCAGTCCGCAGAGCGGCTCCACGGTGCCTGCCGGCACCGAGGTCGAGGTGCGTCTCGCCTCCGGCATGGTCGAGGTCCCCGATGTCACGGGCACCCAGATCGAGAAGGCCACGGAGGTCCTCGAGGCCCGCGGCTTCGAGGTCCCCGAGCCCTCGGAGAAGGAGGACGCGGACGCCGATCCCGGCTCCGTGACCTCCCAGACCCCGACCGCAGAGGCCGGGACCCAGCCGTACGGCTCCAGCGTGGATCTCGTGATCGCCGCCGCCCCCGGCCCGGTGAAGGTCCCCAACGTGACCGGCCAGACCCTCGAGGACGCCCAGGCGACCCTCAAGGAGGCCAGCTTCGGGACCACCCAGGAGAGCGAGAGCTCCGACAGCGTCCCGGAGGGGCAGGTCATCGGCACCGATCCCGAGGCCAACTCGTCGGTCGAGCGCGGGTCCACGGTGAACATCATCGTCTCCAGCGGTCCGGAGGAGACCACCCCGCCGACCCCGACCGATACACCGACCACGGACCCGACCGAGGACCCCACCACGGAGCCGACCAAGGACCCGACCACGGAACCCACCGAGGACCCGACCACGGAGCCGACCAAGGACCCGACGACGGAGCCCACGGACGAGCCCAGCAAGCCGCCGGCCGATGAGGCCGCGGGGAACGGCAAGGGCACCGGGAACAGCAGCGTGAACAGGAATGCGAACGCTGACGGCAGCGGGAACGGGAACGGGAACGGGAACGGGAACGGGAACGGGAACGATGGGAAGGGCAGCACCGGTGAGTGAGTCCGCGATCTCCGCAGCGAAGGAGCCGAGCAGCGAGGGCGCCCGCATCCTCGTGATCGACAACTACGACAGCTTCGTCTACACGATCGTGGGCTACCTGCAGCAGATGGGTGCCCGCACCCAGGTGGTGCGCAACGACGAGGTGCCCGCCGATGCCTCCGGCGCCGTGGATCTCACCGGCTTCGACGGGGTGATGGTCTCCCCCGGCCCCGGGAACCCCAGCACCGCCGGCCGCTCGCTCGACGTCATCGGGGCCTGCGCGCAGGGCTCCGTGCCGATGCTCGGCGTGTGCCTGGGCCACCAGGCCCTCGGGCAGTACTTCGGGGCCACGGTGGGTCATGCCCCGCAGCTCATGCATGGCCGCACCAGCCCCGTGACGCATGAGGGCCGCAGCGTGTTCGAGGGCGCGCCCTCCCCGATGACGGCGACCCGATACCACTCGCTCACGGTCGATCCGGCGACGGTCCCCGACTCGCTCGAGGTCACCGCCCGCACCGCCGACGGCATGATCATGGGGCTCGTGCACCGCGAGCTGCCGCTGCATGGCGTGCAGTTCCATCCCGAGTCCGTGCTCACCGAGAACGGCCACCTGATGCTCGCGCGGTTCCTGCAGCTGTGCGACGGGATCGACGCCGTCGAGCGCTCCGCGGGGCTGCAGCCGCTCATGACCGCCGGCTGACCAGACGACCTGCGCCGGGCGCCAAGCGCCGGCGGCCACCGGTCTCGCCGGTCATCAGACTCGTCGGGCGCGCAGTCTTCGCCGCTCCAGGCCCGACCGACCTCTTAGTCGGCCGTCCCGGCCGTATCGGCTCCCACCAGCCCGTCGTTGAACGGCATATAGGGCGCGATCGCGGGGAACACCCAGCCGAAGAGCGCCACGACGATCAGCACGAGCAGCACCACGGTGAGCAGTATCCGCGCCCACAGCGGACCGGGCAGATGACGGAACATCCAGGCGTACATCAGGTCTCCTCCGTGGTGGCGAGGGCCTCGGGGATGCCGTCGGCGCGATCGGTCCAGTAGGCGAACTCCGCGTGGACGATGTATCGCTCACGGGCCGAGTACATCGGATGGCAGGCGGTCAGCGTCATCATCTGCTCGGTCGGCTCCGCGTCGGGCTCCCCCGGGGCCGGGGCGATGACCTCCACCGCGGAGGGGTCCACGATCAGCGACTCGGTCACCTCGTACACGTAGAAGGCGTCGGCCGTCTCGACGACGATCGGATCGCCGGGCTGCAGGCTCGCGATGTCCTCGAAGACCCGGCCGTAGGTGTTGCGGTGCCCGGCGACCGAGAAGTTCCCGACCTCGCCGGGGAGGGCCGTGTCCGGGTAGTGGCCGGCGCCCTTGACGTTGAGGACCTCCTCGAGGCTCACCCCTTCGGCGAGCGGGAAGGTGTCGCGGTCGAAGGTCGGCACGTGCATGGTGCCCCAGACCCGGTTCTCCCCCAGGGTGTCGGGACGCGGCGGCGGGCCGTCCTGGGCAGGGGCGATCGTCTCCTGGTCGACGCTCCCCCAGTCGTCCTGGAGACCGGCGATGATGCCGGACTGCTCCCGGTCCGCGACGACGTCGGTCCACCACAGCTGCCAGACCAGGAAGAGGAGGAGCAGGGCGCCGAGGGTGAGCAGCAGCTCGCCGACGATGCCGATGGCAGCGGCGAGAGGACCAGGTCCGTGCCGATGCGTGGGGGTGGAGCGTCTGGCCATCATCCAGCTTTCGCGATGTCGAGGGTCAGGGATCCTTCGAAGGCGGGGAGGGTGGCGGCGTCCACGGTCTCGACACGTTCGCCGAGACCCACGTAGTCCACCCATTCACGGTATACCTGCACCCCGGGTGTCGTGTCGAGCTCGGCCAGCATCTGATCGGTCGGGCCGATCACCGTGATGACGAACGGCGGCGAGTAGACCCGTCCCTCGAGCAGGAGGGTGTTGCCCGCGCAGCGGAAGGCGCTGCCGTTGACGACCCGCTGGTCCTGCAGCATCATCGCCTCGGCGCCCCCGGCCCAGAGCGCGTTGATGTAGGACTCCATGTCCTGCTGGTGCACCACCAGATCATCCGGCTCGACATCGGGGATCGAGCCGAGCGTGCTGGTGGAGGCGTCGGTCAGGGTGATCTTCAGGGCCGGCCCGCTGACCTCGCTGAGCCCGATGGCATCGGCGACGACGGTGGTGCGCTCCTGGGTGATCGCGTCGCCGCTCCCGGCGGAGAGCTCCTCGACCTCGGCACGCTTCTCCGTCGCCTCGTCCGTGAGCTGCTCGATGGTGCGGCCCCGTTCGTGGAGCACGCCGACGACATCGCCGCTCTCATCACGGATCGAGCTCCCGCCGGAGATCCGAGCGGTGGTCGCGAACAGCACGCCACACAGGATCATCACCAGGGCGAGGCCGACGCGCTGCCGGGGACCGGGGGCTCGCCGTGGAGGGCGGCCCGACGAGGAGCTGGACGAGGACCCCTCGGAGCCCGACGGTGCAGCGGTATCCGCAACCATGGCCCCTCCTCGCTTCGCACGCTCAGTCCACGCCCATTACCCTAGGCCAAGGTCCGCATCCGCGGACCCGTGCGGCACGCCCGCGCGACAGGCAGTCCCGAGGGAGCACCTTTTCATGGCCAGGAGCAAGAAGACGTCGTCCGCACGGGCGGCATCGGCAGCGAAGGCCGGAGCCGTCGAGCCCGCGACGGACGATCTCGACGAGCTCACGACCGCCGCGGATCCCGCCCCGGACACGGCTGCGAAGGACTCGACGACGAAGGGCTCGACCGCGAAGGATTCGGCGAGCGCAGGGTCCGACGCCGATGATGCTGCCCCGGACGCCTCCCCCGCAGGTACCGGTGGAGCCGCCGCCAAGGATCCCGTGAAGCGCTCGCGCGCGACAGCGAAGAACGCGACAGCGAAGGACGCGAAGGACCCGGTGCCGGCCAAGGGCTCGCGCAAGGCGTCCGGAAAGTCTGCGCGCAAGAACGCCGAGAAGGGCTCCGACACGGACTCGGGGACGACCACCGGCAGCGAGGTCAGCGAGAAGGCGAAGGACGCCACCCGCTCCACCTCGCCGAAGAAGGCCGCCGCCGCGGAGACCGCGCGCACGGGCCGACGTCGCGTCGCCGCCGAGGCACCGAACCCTGCGTGGCTGGCCCCGACGGCCGTCGCGTTCCTCCTCCTGGGGCTGGCATACCTCGTCACCTTCTACCTCTCCGGCGGCACCCTGCCCCTGCCCATCGGGGACTGGAACCTCGCGGCCGGCTTCGGCGTGATGCTGGTCGGCGGCGGCATGCTCATGTTCTGGAAGTAGTCCTTCCACGCTGCAGTTCTCCGGTTGATGCCGCGGTGGGGAGTCCTCCCCACCGCGCAGAGGATTCTGTCCAGGTATCCTGAATCTGATACAGCGCGCTATCAGCGCGCAGTGCTGACGATTCCAGCATCACGCGACGGGGGAACCATGAAAACCATCTCAGCTCGGCGACGGCTCTACGCCCTGCTCGTCCTACCGTTCGTGCTGCTCCTCGCGGGCTGCGGAAAGATGCACGCGGAGTTCGAGGTCAAGGACGTCGACTCCATGCAGGTCTCCTTCGACATGGGGTTCAAGCCCTCCTTCGTCGAGAGCGAGTTCGACAACGCGCAGGCCATGTGCGACGACATCGAATCGGACGAGCCCATCGGCACGGTGTCGATCGAGTCCTATGAGGAGGACGGCCTCTGGGGCTGCCGCTTCTCCGGCCCCATGGAACGTTCCGAATTCGGTGACGGCATGGAGCTCGCGGAGTCCGATGGCGAATACCACCTGACCATGGACATGGGTTCCGAGGCGCTCACGCAGGAGGATCTCGACATGTTCGCGTCCATCTACGGCGCGGACGTCTCCGATTTCGATTTCAAGATGACCTTCACCTTCCCGGGCAAGGTCCTCGAGTCCCAGGGCGGCACGATCGACGGCAACACCGTCACGTACACGGACATCGTCGATTTCTACAGCGGCGTGGACATCACGGCGGAGTCGGGCGGATTCCCGTGGCTCATCGTGATCATCATCGTGGTGGTGCTCGGATTCCTGCTGCTGCTCGTGCTCGCAGCGATCATCTTCTTCGTGATCCGCGCACGCCGTAAGAAGACCTCGAACGGCGCTTCGGGCACAGGCGTCCCGGCGGCCTTCGGCGGCGCTGCTGCCGGCGCGGCCTCGATGCCCTCAGGCAACACCCCTCCCGCCACGCCTCAGAACGGGCAGCAGTGGGGCCAGGCGTCGCCTCCTCCCGCAGCACCCCAGGACGGCCAGCAGTGGGGCCAGGCATCACCGCCTCCCGCAGCACCCCAGGACGGCCAGCAGTGGGGCCAGGCATCACCGCCGGCCGCCGCACCCCAGGACGGCCAGCAGTGGGGCCAGGCATCACCGCCGGCCGCTCCGCCGAGCGATCAGGACCAGCCGTGGAACCAGCAGCGCCCGGACTCTGAGAACCCGCAGGGAGGGAACCAGCCCCCGCAGAATCCGGGCTGGTGATCCCAGGTCCAACCGCCGATCCTGGAGTCGTGTGAGGAGCGTCATGACTCCAGGATTGGCGCGGATCGGAGCGGTCAACTATTGTTGACCAGGTCAGTTCAACTGACAAGCGCCCGTAGCTCAACGGATAGAGCATCTGACTACGGATCAGAAGGTTGGGGGTTCGAATCCCTCCGGGCGCACTTACGGAAACGCCCCTCACCAGCAGTTATGCACTGCGGTGGGGGGCGTTTCTCGCGTGTTGACCACTATTTGAGCACATAGCTCCCCTCGGGTGTTGCTGCACTGCAATGGACGCTGTAGTGTCTGACCCAGTACAGCAACAGCAACGAGGGAGACCAGCCATGACCGCCAGCATCACGCAGGACAGCCTGACCACCGCCGAGGACACCGGCACCTCGGACCTCCGCATCATCACCGACGGCGGCGACCTCGTGGACTACACCGCGTACGCCGACCCCGACGATGCCTTCCACGCCTTCCAGGCAGTCATCCCCCTGCTGCACGACGGCGAGATTGCCCAGCTGATCGAGGCGGACCTGATCGCGTTCGAGCACAACCCCGAGTACCACGGCACCGCCGCCCACAACCTCGCGTACTACGCCTGATCACCCCCACGGCGGGGGCCAGCCGGTCCCCGCCACCCCACCTGAGAGGATCCCGCCCATGAACACCGCCACCGCCTACGCCCGCCGCGCCCGCGCAGCCCGCGACGCCGCCCGCACCATCGCAGCCCAGACCCGGCACTTCACCCGCGCCGACGACCAGCGCGCCGCCCGCCTCGGGGACTACGCCACCCGCTGCGCCCAGCTCGCCTACGCTGCAGCAGGCACCGACTCCCGGCCCATGCGCCTCGCCGGAGACCACGAGGACGACACCTGGGCCGCATGGCAGATCATCCGCCACGACCGCCAGCGCCGCGCCGGACTCCGAGGACTCCGCAGCGGCCAGATCCTCCCCACCGAGCAGCAGGTCCCGATGCACCTGCAGTGAACGCAGAAAACCCCCCTCCCGGCCCGTAGGCCGAGAGGGGGGATCTGTGCGCCAGCAGGTCAGCTGCGGCGGTGGGTGGCACCCTCACGAGACGGGAGCGCGTGCCCCATCACCGCGTACACGGCACGCGACATGACAGCCACACCCGCGATGAACAGGACACCGGAGGACACCGCAGCGACCGCCGAGTCCGGCACGCCGACGGCCACGCCAGAGACGACGTAGGCCACGACACCGAGGACGACGGAGGCCGCGACAGCGACCAGCTGCGTCCGGCCCTGCGGCCACCACGGCTGCTTCACCAGCTGCGTGAACACGGACGCGAGCACGCCCGCGATAAGCACCACCGCCGCCAGGGGCGACAGCTCGGACAGAGTAGAGACAGCCTCGTTCATTCGTTCGGATCCTTCCGTGGGATGGTCAGGTACGGTGCCAGCTCGCCCGGCACCGACGGGGGGTCAGAACCCGGCAGCTGCTGCGCGATCCACGCATACAGCAGGCGGGCCAGCTGGATTGCCTTCCAGCGGAGGGTGCGCTCGGTCTCGACCTCACGGCCAAGCTTCTCGGCGCGGAGCTTCTGCGACGACTCCGCGTCCTGCAGCCGGGAGACCTCGGACGCCAGGTGCTCCGTCAGCCGGTCGAAGCCGACCAGCGGGTCAGCCTGCGTTGCCGCCTCCTGCACATGCTTTTCCTTCACGCCAGCTCTGCGAGACTTCCGCATCTGGACCACCGCAGTGAACGCGCCAGCGCCGATGGTGCCGATGGTGCCGAGCAGCGCGACGAGGACAGCTGCGGTATCACTCACTGCGAGCCACCTCCTGCACTGCACGCTCGATCAGCACCCGCTTCCGGGCCTGCAGGTCGATCAGGGACAGCTGCACTGCCCTGCCGAGGGTGAGCCCAATCGCGTACGCGAACACGAGGACAGTGGGCAGAGAGGACAGCAGGGCTCCGGTGCCGAGCAGCCCGAGGAACGTCTGCACCAGGTAGACGCTCGTGCCCATCACGAGGAACCAGGTGCCCATCCACTCGAACCGGTACCGGCCCCGCAGCACGCCGTACATGCACGCGAGCGCAGCCGGGAAGGTGAGACCGCCCCAGAGGCCGAGGACGAGGACGCCCTCGACCGGCTGCGGCAGGATGATCAGCAGCAGCAGCACGAGACCGCCCGCGAGTGCCATCGCCGCGTAGGCGAGCAGCATCACGAGCGACCAGGTGCGGGAGGGCGGAACCGGGTACGGGTCCGTCCGCATCACTTCACCGGCAGCAGCCACGCTGCGTACCAGGTGTCCGGCCCGATCTGCTGGTCCTGGGTGATGCCCGCGAGGCGCTGCAGGTTCTCAGCTGCAGCAGCAGACTCGTCGCCGTACCGCCCGTCCACGTCGAGGCTGTAGCCACGCTCGACCATCTGCGCCTGCCAGGTCCGCAGGCCTTCCGCGCCGTCGTCCACGATCTCGCCAGGGTGCAGGCTGTTCGGACTCTTGCCGGACACGGACTCGATAGGCCCGTCGGCGGGGCCGTAGTAGCAGACAGCTCCGGGAGTGCGGAGCAAAGGGAAGTCGGGAGCTGCGATGAGGGCCACGAGGGCGTCCTTTCCAGAGGGGAGCCCTGCAGGAGCGCTGCTGGGCGGCGTGATGATCTGCGCCGGGGCACCGCCACGCGCCGCAGTGAGGATCGCGGCCACCGGCAGATCGCCGGGGTCGCCGTGGTCGTTCTCGGGGACGTGCTGGTGACCCAGCCACCCGCTGTAGCTGGTCCAGTCGTCGCCGGACAGTCGCTGTGTCGCCTGCTCCCCGTACGAGCCGGGGTAGGCCACCCAGGACACGGTGGAGGCGAGCGGGATGTCCAGAGACGCGGACACGGACGCGACGACAGCCGCGAGCGCGTCACGCGCCCAGGCCTGCTGCAGCAGATCCGGCAGGAACGGGTAACCGTGCTTCGAGGCAAACGCCCGGTCGCACGACCCGATCACCTCGATCTGGAACACGGACCAGTTGTTGGTCTCCACCCCGCCCGGCTTGTTGGCGAGGGCGCGGGAGGGCCGGTCGATGCGGAAGTGCTGCCGGGCCTCGATGCTCTTCCCCGCGAGGTCAAACCGCACCGTCATGTGCGGGGCGGAGGACCCGCCGCCGTAGCCCGGCCACGTGCCAGTCTCCGTGGAGTGCAGCAGCCCCTTCGGTGCGCCGCCCTTGTACTCCTGGCCCGGGTGCTTCGCGTCGAACGCCTGGGTGGTGGCGTCAGCCCACGGGAAGACTCCATCGACCGCGACACCGAGTGCGTCACCGGCAGGCTTCGCCGCCGACGGCGGGGTCACGACGACGGCCTCACCTTTTCCCTGCATCGCCGCCTTCGTGCCAGGGCCAACGATCCCGTCTGCCTCGAGGCCGTGCTCGGTCTGCCACGCCTTGATCAGCTTCACGGTGCCGACGCCGATCTTCCCATCGACCTCCGCGCCGACAACCTCCTGCACCCAGGCGTGATCGAGCCAGCCACGGGAGGCGTAACGATTCCCGCCGACGAACACGAAGTGCCAGGCTTCGCCCAGCTTCTGCCCCTCGTCCCAGGACCAGCCCCAGGCGCGTCCCTCACGCCGGAACACGTCCTGGATCGGGCCGGGGTGAATGTCCACCGCGAGGCCCGACCCATGCTTGGACCAGCGCGGCGAGGCCGTGGGCGGGCGACCAGCGCGCCGCTCCCAGGTGGACCCGTCCCAGCTGCGGTCGTCGTCCTTGTACCTGGCACGCGACACGCGACGGTAGTTCCGCTGCAGCATCTCGATCTGCTCTTCGATCGGGCGCAGCGCGTCGTACAGCTGGAAGTTGCTGCCGGACTTCGCGACCGCGAGCGCGACGAGATGAGAGAGCGATTCTGCAGCTTCGCGCTGCAGCTGCTCGTGTCGGCCCTGGTTGGACCAGGAGCGGGGGAGATCTCGCAGTCGAGCGTCACCCCGAGAGAGTGTCAGCAGGGACATGCCATGCCTCGTTTCTGCCCGTTCTGGGCGCGTTGATAGGCCCAGCGGGGGCTTCCCCCGTTGGGTGTGTGTTCGTGCCGTGCTGGCCCGGTTCTGAGCCGGTGGGGGTGGGGTCAGGTCAGGGACACGGAGGCGCTGATCGGGAAGTACCCGCCGCCGCTGCCTGGGTTGGACTCGAACAGCAGCTGCAGCTCGCCGGATGCCCGGAACCGGTACAGGCCCGTATTGTCCCCGCTCGACGCCCATGTGTAGCTCAGGTAACGGTCGTCGGTGGGCCGGTAGTCCTCCGGCAGGGTGCCGACCGTGTTTGTGCTGCCCGTGGTGGCGTTACCGTCTTTGTTCGGAGCCCCGCGGAGGTGGATCGCGTTGCCGTCCACCATGTACTGCAGGACATCGGGGCCGTCCTGCCAGCCCGGCGACCGCAGCGGGAGGTCGGTCCACGACACCTCGGGGTGGCTGTTCCCCGAGCAGCCGAACTGCTCACGGTCCACGTTCCAGACGTGCAGGGGGTTGTCGTAGCCGCGCACGGTGTTGCCGGTGATGGTGCCGGACGCCGGGGCACGGTTGTCATCCTGCGCGCCGTGGAACTTGATCGCGCCCTGGTCCTGCGGGTTGGACTGCACGAAGCTGATCGTGTTGCCGGTGACCACGCAGTCCTCGACCGGGATCCGCCGCGACGAGTTGCCGGACAGGACCGAGATGCCGGAGCCGCAGCGGTTCACGACATTGCTCGTGAAGTGGATGCGCCGCCCCGAGTGAGTGTCCAGCGCTTCCCACTCGACGTCGGTGACGATGTTGCTATCGACCAGCACGTCCTCGGAGCGGCCCGCGTTGTTGTTCGTCCGGTCCGTGACCGCGATGCCGTAGCACTGCGGCAGGGTGCCCTGGGTGATCCGCGCAATGCGGTTCCGGCTGGCCGTGCCACCCTTCGCTGACGCGACCATGACTGCCGCGTACACGACGTCCTCGATCACACAGTCGGTGACCTCGAAGTTGCGCACCCATTCCAGCCAGATCGCCGAGTAGAGCCCGCCCGTGAGGGTGCAGCGCCGGATCGTCACCTCATCGAGCAGCGCCGAGTCGGTGCCGAGCGCGTAGATCAGCCGCTGGTCCGTGTTCTGCCCGTTCCCGGAGCCGGTGAGGGTCGCGTCCTCGACCGTCACTCCCCCGGACGTGATGTGCAGCCCGTACTGGTCGTCAGCCACCAGCCACTCACCGCCCCGGATGATGACGGGCTGCTGCACCCTAACGGGCGCGTCCAGCCGGTACTGATCCCCCTCGGGGCACTGCACGACCGCGCCCTCGGGGAGACCTGCGAGAAACGATTCCCAGGCCTCGGACTCGTCGCTCTGCCCGTCGCCGTCGATGCCGCCCTCGCGGGGACTGTGCGCCCCGCCGCCCGGCTGGGAGCCGCCGCCGAGGACGCCCAGGATCGTTGCCTGACCGCGAGACTTCGCCACCACCACCCGATCACCGAGAGCGACGACTGCAGCTCGCCGGGGCGGGACCACCGAGGCGTCGTCCTCCCCGTCGTACGTGATCCGCACCGGGTCGGTCTGCGTGACCGTCGCTGTCCGCAGCCGGACACCCTCACGCTGCAGCACATCGCGGGCGATGCCCCGCACCTGCTGCAGCACCTCACCGATCAGCGCATCCATGCTCACAGGTCCACCACCTTCCGCAGCTTGCTCTGCACCATGCCGTCGAACGCGAGCGTCCAGTCCTGGTTCTGCACCGTGTACAGGCCAGAGACGCCATGCTCCCGAGACTCGAAACTCACCACATCGTTCACGGTGAGCTGATACGGCGGATGCTCGATCTTGACCGTCTCCTGCGGAGAGGACAGCTCGATCAGCCGCCGCTCCGCATAGGCCTGCAGCGCGGCCTGCGAGGTCGTCTGCACGTCCGTCTCCACCTGGGTCCGCCAGTGCCCCAGGTGCTCGAACGAGAACTCGTTGCCAGCCTCGTTGCGCGCCTCCGCGACGAGCGCCGGCAGATCTTCCTCCGACTGGGAGACAGCCCGCACCCGGTTCGGCACCGCCCCGATATCACGGGTCACCGCGAACTCGGGCAGGTACAGCCCCGTCAGCGACGCATTGACGCCGTCCACGAACTCCACGCTCACCGGACGCCGTGCAGGCTTGATGTACGGATCGGCCTGGAAGTTGCCGTGCCCGTCCGTGTGCAGCGAGAAGTACCCCGCCGCGTCGAGCAGCTGGTTCACGACCTGCAGCTTCGAATCGTCCGGCTCCGACTCCACGGAGGTGAGCAGCTGCTCGCCCTCGTCGTCAATGCCGGTTGCCAGCTCCCCCGTCGTCTCGATGATTTCGCGGATCGCCTGGGTGACGTTCGATCCCTTCTCGATGCCGTAGCTGCGCCCGAACGCATCGCCCTGCAGAATCGTCGTCTTATCCAGCAGCGACACGTCCAGCTGCTGCTGCTGCCCGTAGGTCACCTCGGGCACATCCGGGAGGAACACGCCCAGCGGCCACTCGGTGCCGTTCACGTCCACGACGGGCCGGATGCGGACCTGCGTCCAGTCCTCGACCTGCCCAGTGTCCACAATCGTCACGGAGGCCGAGGCCTTGACCGATGCGGCGGCGGACCGGGACACGCTGCCGGAGCCGGTGAGGACTCCCCGCAGCGTGCCCAGGTTCGCGCCGGAGCGGTCCAGCAGGTCGTACGTGTGCCGTACTCGGAACATCACTCCCCCTGCCGCTGTTCAAGCTCCACGTCGGACACGCGGGCCGCGCCCTCGACGTAGTCCGCTTCCTGCACACCGATGTTGACCGTCTCCACGTTCCCGGTCTGCGCGAAGTCCACGGAGAGGACCCCGAACACCTTCCTGCCGGTGCAGTCGCGGAAACACACCAGCGACCGCTGCCGCAGCAGCGCCACCCAGTCAGCTCGGGAGCTGGTGGGCAGGTAGTAGTGCGGGAGGATCCGCCCGGTGAAGCTCGTCGTGTACTCCTGGCCGGGGCCGAAGAACGCCGTCGGCTTGCTCTGCCCAGCGAACCGGTGCAGCGCCTGATCGACGCCGTGCTCGTCCGTCGCCTCGTTTCCGCGTGCGAGGCACAGCTGGTCCATGCCCGCGCTGCCGTTGACGAACACCGGGTCTCGGTCATGCACCCACGACGCGGTGGCTGCAGGACCCTCCTGCTCCGTCGGGAGGACGGTGCGGGAGACGGCCCGGTATTCCACGTCCCCGATGTGGGGAGTGCGGTCCGTGATCGTGGAGCTGGTGCCGATGCCGGACGCGATGCGGAGCCACGACCCGTCGGGCTGTCGCCGCTCCACGTCGATAGCGTCCACGTCCGTGACACCGGGCGTGCTGCCGTCGAAGTAGTCGCCCGCCAGTACGGTCGCGGCGTCCTCCGTCGGTGCCGTGGTGACCGATACGTGATCGATCCACACCTGCGCGCCAGCGTCCAGCGCGCTCCGGTCCGTGTCCGAGTAGAGCCACAGATAGACCCTGGTCTCGCGAGTGCCCTCGGGGACCTCCGTCACCGTAGAAACGCGGGTGACCGCCTCGGGGTGCTCGGCGCGGTCCCAGTACGTCTGCGGCGCGCTGATGTACTCCCCGTCCGTGTCATAGAACTGTGTCTGGACCCGCACGTAGGTGATCCCGTCGTCCCACCCAATATCGGCGGCGAGGGCGAGCCACGAACCCGGCACCAGATAGAACCTCGGCGCACCGATGTACCCGGTGCCGCCGCCGTCGGCGGTGACGAGGCCCTGCAGCCCGTCCGGCCCGTCGGCCTCTGCCGTCACCGCCACGCTCTTCGCGCTCGTGAACGGGTTTCCGCGCCCCATGTCGGGGTGGTCAACATGGTTCGTGGCGTGGACCTCGGTCGGGAGGTAGCGGCCCAGCGCCGCCTTCACCTCATCCTCCGTGTCGGCCTCGACCAGCAGGACTCCTGCGACCGTGAACGACTCCTCCGGGTTGCTGGGCCGGAACACCGGCCACACGTAACCGTCGCCCTCCACGGCCTGCCCGTAGCAGGACACGACGCCGCCGCCGGGCGGGAGGGTCTTGTCGGACGAGGCGCGGGTGTCGCCGCTCGTGAACTGCAGCCGGAGGTTCGCTTTCACGCCCGGCGCGATGTCCATCGTTGCCGCCAGCCCGTACCACTTCCCCGGCACCGCGACGGGCCGGTTCGCGGACCCTGGCGACACGTACTTGCTGCCGCTGCCCGCGTAGTCCACCTGCAGCACCGTCTCGGTGATCCCGGCGAGCCAGGGGAACCGGGTCCCGCGAGGCTGGTCCGACAGGACGGCCCCGCCCGACCCGGACCACTCTGCGGTAGTCGGTTCAGGGTCCAGCAGGTTCCCCGGCACATCCGCGAGGATCATCTGCGACGTGGACTCCCCCGGCGCGCCCGTCCACTGGTACGACGCCCGCAGCTCCTGCGACTCTCCGAAGCCGATGTTGACCGCGCCCGAGGCCTGGTCCCAGACCGGGAACGCCTCGACTATCGCCGGGAGCGGGAAGTCCGTGGTGAACACCGACTGATCCGGCTCGGACCACAGCCCGTCACCGTTCCGCACCGACAGCTGCAGCACGTACTCGGTCTGGTTCGCCAGCCGCGTCTGCAGCTCCGCGCTGCTCGCCGTGGAACCCGCCTGGTTCTCCACCGCCGTGCCGGTGCCGTGCAGCGACAGGGTGGCGACCCACTCCGACTGCTGCAGCTGCGACTCCGGCCCGCCCGGCTCGTACGTCCAGTCCGCGAGCAGCCGCGAGGTTTCCAGCGGCTCCTGGTGCACCGGGGCCTGCAGCAGCACCAGGGGGCGCGTGGACAGCAGCGGCCCGTTCGTAGAGGACCACGGCGACCAGTCGGGGTGCGCGCCCTTCGTGCGAACCCGCCACTCAAGCCTGGCCCGCGCCCCGGCAGGATTCGGCGTCACCTCGAAGCTGTCCTGCGCCCCAGAGATGACGGTCGTGTTCCAGTCCCCGCCCTCGATCCTCCACCAGACCTCAGCACTGGTCTGGGCCGTGGTATCGACCGCCAGGTGCTCCCACTGCAGCGCGAGAGTGTCCCCGATTTCCCAGGTGCCGCTGTCCGACGGCCCCAGCCGTGCGGGTTGCTTCGGAGCCGCCTGCAGCTGCACCACGTTCGAGTGCGCCGAGTAGTTCGACGTGAGCGTGATCTGGGATCTGATCTGCGTGGCGACCTTGTACTGGTGCGTCACCGAGGGGTCAGCGTCCGTGTGAGTCCACGACTGCGCCGAGCCACCGATGGTGCCCACATCGACCCAGCCCGCGCCGTCCGGGTTGTCCGCGATGATGAACGTTCGCGTCCGGTTCGTGCCAGCGGCCTTGTCCGTCCAGCCGATCCTGACCGACTGCCCATCCTTGACCGCGTGCACGTTCGTGGGATACGAGGGCATCGTGCCCAGCGTGCCGCCAGAGACCCAGTCCGAGGTGCCGCCCGGCCCCTCAGCGCGGACCCGCCACTGGTGCTCGTCGTTGCTTGACAGCGACGTGTCCGTGTAGCTCGTCGCGGACCCGGACAGCAGCGCCCGGTGGTACCACTTGCCAGTGCTCCGCGCCCACCGCTGCACCCGCAGCTTGTCGTACCGGCCACGCGCCGAGGAACGCCTGTTCCACGACACCTTCACGGTGTCCGCCGACCGGTACGAAGTCGCGCCCCACGACGGAGCCTTCGGCGTCAGGTACAGCGGAGCCAGCGACCCGGTAATGGTGATCGAGCCACCATTGCCGAGCGCCGACGTGCCGGTGTCCGACAGCTTCCCGGTGATGCGGAACGACTTGCGCCCATCCGCATCGTGCGGGACGTTGAACTCCCAGTCCGCGAGGGTCCCCCAGGACCGAGGCCCGATGCGGAAGTTCACCTGGTCGCTGTGCGAGGCATCGCCAGACACTGCGACCGAGGCACCGTCACCCTGGTTGTACGTCGGGCTGTTCCTGCCGCCGTTGTACGCATAGATGCGGACCTTGACCCGCGTGTAGTTCCCCGACAGAGACTGCCGGACAACGTTCACCCGCACCCGCATCTTCGACCCGTACGAGCCGATGCTGGTGTCCTTCGACCATGAGGTTGCCATTACAGGACTCCCATCCTTGCCTTCGTGCGGGTGCGAGACGCGCTGCCGGACAGCCCCGCCTCGACCCCCTCTCGGGAACCGGACCGGACCTGTTCAGCGACGATCTGCGCGAACCGCTCCATTTCGTCATCGGTCATGCCAGCGCCGAGAGCGCGAGCCGTGTTCTCCGTCGTGCGGACCTGCTCGCCACCGTTGAACCGGACCATCTCGGGACCGGCCTCACCGACCATGTGCCAGCCGGGAGACGCGGACGTGGTGCCCTTCTCGTACCCGCTCACGTTGCCGTCGAGCGCGTCGAGGATCCCGCCGCGCTTATACGCGACGTGCACGTGGTTGTAGTGCATCCGCTTCGTCGCACCGGTGTTCGCGTACTGCCGCCCGCTGCGGTGCATGTTCGCGGCACCGAGCGGCGAGTACAGCAGCTCCGTCGGGTGTGATCCCTGCAGGACCGCCCGAGCGAACGCCATCATTTCCGAGGTCGGACCCGAGCTGTTCGAGAAGTCTCGAGCACGGTTCAGGCCGTGCATCGACGGGACGCCGGACGCGGTGCGAGCGCCGGGCCGGTAGCCCGAGGTCATCGTCAGCCCGTACTGCCGTGCCAGGTTCGCGGCCCACGTGAGCGAGCCGCCAGTGCCGACGTTGCCCGCAGCCGGAGCTGCCGGTGCCGTCTTGCCAGACATCCACTCACCGATTGCCGAGCCTGCGTTCTTGCCCGCCTGCACGGTCATCTCACGGACCATGCCGGAGCCGGGGATCAGGTCGGTCGCCTTGCCTGCCAGCTTCGAGATGATCCCGGCAGGATCCGCGACCGCCTCCGCGATGGTCGAGGCCTTGTCTTTCGCCCAGCCCCAGGCATCGCCTGCGGCACCCTTGATGCTGCCCCAGATGCCGCCACCGGCGAACTCCTGGTGCCCGGCACCGAGGAACGACTGCACGCCGGAGACGCCGCCGCCACGCGCTGCAGCGTTGATGCCATGCACCCAGTCAGATCCGAGAGCTCGGCCCGCCTCCGGTCGAAGGATCGGCTCACCACCGGACAGCGACAGCCGCCCACCGGTGGGAGACACGAACTCGTGCACGTCCCGGCCCGGTGTGTAGCCGGGCATGATGCCACCGGTGGCGAAGCCGACCGATGCTGCGGGCAGACGCCACTTGCTTTTCAGGTTCAGCTTGTCCGCGACGCCGTTGAACGTGGATCGCAGCGTGTCGTTGTACACGTCCTCGACCACGAACCGGACCGGTGCGCGAGCTGCGTCCTTCACCGCGTCCCACGCGGTCTGGATCCCGGCCTTCATCGTGTCGAACGCATCGCTGATCCGCTCCGTGACGCGGGACAGCTTCGGCTCGATGGTCTTCTCGAACCAGTCCGCGACCGGCTGGATCACGTTCTTACGGATGAACGACCAGACCTTGTCCAGACCGCGCTTGAACGACTCGAACTTGTCACCGATGAACCCGATCACCTTGCGGAACGTCGGCCACGCGGTGTTCTGGAACCAGTCAACGACGGGCTGGATCACGGAGTTACGGACGAACTTCCAGACGGCCTGCAGCAGCAGCTTCCAGCCCTCGAAGCTCTGCCCGATCCACCCGATGACCTTGTCGATCAGCGGCCACACCGTGCCCTTGAACCAGGACACGACGGGCTGGATCACGCGGTCACGGACGAAGGACCAGGCCGCGCCGATCCCGTCCCGCATCTTGACGAACGCGGCACCGATCCAATCGATCACCGAGGACAGCAGCGGCCAGGCCGTGTTCTTGAACCAGTCCACGACTGCGCCGATAGCCGACTTGATGCCGTCCCAGACCGGCTGCATGACGTTGTGCCAGAGCCACATCGCAGCCGGGGCCAGCACGTTCTCGAAGTTCCAGACGATGAGGTCGATGTACAGCTGGATCGCGGTCACGACAATGGCGACCGCGAGCTTGATGCCCTCCCAGGCGGGCTGGAACACCGACTGCCAGAGCCACATCACGGCCCCGGCGACCGCGTCCCAGGCGGTCTGCAGAGCAGGCCACGCAGTCCCGGTCACCCAGTCCACGGTCGCGCTGATCGCGGTCTGTATCCCGTCCCAGGCGGGCTTGATCCCGTTCTCGTACAGCCACACCGCGCCCGCGCTGATCGCGTCCCAGGCGGCGAGCATTCCCGGCCACAGGGTGCCCTCGACCCAGCCCCAGACAGCTGCTGCTGCCGACTTGATCGCGCCCCAGACCTTCTCCCAGATCGCCTGCCCGGCCTCGGTCTTGGTGAAGAACAGAACGAGGCCCGCGACGACCGCTGCGATCCCCGCGACGATCCACGTAATCGGGCTCGCCAGCAGAGCGCTGTTCCACGCCCACTGCGCTGCAGTCGACACAGCCGTCGCCGCCTTCGTGACCGCCTGCCACGCGGCGTATGCCTTCATGCCGAGGTTGACCGCGCCGATCACGGCAGCGAACCCGCCCAGAGCGAGCACTGCAGGCTTGACATACTTCACGAGGTTGTCAAGGCCACCGGACGCATCCCGCAGCCAGTCCACAGCATCGGTGAGCATGTCCACCAGCTCGATCTGCACCGAGCGTCCGAACGTTTCCAGAGCGTCCGAGAGCGTGTCGTTCGCCGTCTCCGACATGCCAGCCATTGCGCCGTCAACGTCTTCCAGACCGGCACCGGCACCGCCGAGCGCTTCCAGAAACTCCGGCAGATTTTCCTTGCCCAAGTTCCGCAGATCCTGGCCGAACAGCTTGCCCGCCATAGCGGCCTGCTCTGCCGGGTCCTCCACGGACAGCAGCGCCTCGGTGATCGTCTGCGTCGCCTCCTGCGCGCCCTCGCCACCTTCGAGCATCTGGTTCGCCAGATCCTGCCCTGACAGACCGAGATCCGTCAGCGTGTCCTGCGCGCCGGAGTTGTTAAGGTCCGTCACGCGGTCGCCCATGCGGCGCACGGACCGGCCCGCAGCGTCGATCCCCTTCTCGCCGTTCTTCGACGCAGCCGCGAGAATCCCCATCGTCTGCTCGCCGTTCAGGCCCATCTCCGCGAAGCGGGGACCGAACTTCTTCGTGGCGTCCAGGACGGGGTTGACCATGTCCGGGCCAGCCTCGGTGGCGGCGCGAGCCATGACGTCGAACCCGGCGTTGGCGTCCTCGACCATGCCCTCACGGAGCAGCGTCCCGACCGTCTTCGTGGCGTCCGAGACGGAGACGCCCATCGTGTCCGAAAAGTGATAGGCGTACGTGGACATCTGCTCAAGATCCTCTTGCGAGGCGTCCCGCATCCCGTCGATGTTGCCGATCACCGACGCGATAATGTCGTTGGTGTCCTCCATCGACTTGCCGATGTTCCCGGCGTACAGATCGCCTGCGGCCTTGCCCGCCTTCTCGGCTTCCTTCGAGGTGAGGTTCAGCTGCGCCGCGACCTTTTTGTTCGCGGCCTGCATGTCCACTGCGCCCTTGAACCCGACCGCGAGCGCAGCTGCAGCTGTCGCACCTGCAGCTGCGCCCGCGACCTTCCAGTCCTTGCCCTTGAGAGCGCCGAGCGCTTCGCCCACACCCTGCTGGAACTTGGACGGGTCCAGGTTCAGGTAGCCGGTCAGCTCGCCAATGTCAAGCGCCACGCTGTTACCCCTTTCGGTTCTCCGGGTAGATAGCGCGGTGCAGCCGCGTCCCGGTGTCTGTCAGTAGTTGCAGGATGCGGACGGACAGCCACCGCCAGTTGCGATGCCAGAGGATGCCGGACGACAGATCGAGGCCGTACACGCTGTGCATGTCGGCCTCGATCAGTACCCAGTGCTTGAGCAGCTGGTGCCAGCTCAGCCCGCCGCCTTGCGCCCGCCGCCGCTCGTCTTCGCTCGGGTACTCGTACCATTCCCAGAGCCCGGTCGCTTCGTCGTACTCGCCCCGCCCGTACGGGTCGTCTTTGCCCGTCGCTGCTCCCGGTTGCGGGCCTGTGCTTTTCCCCCCGCAGCCCAGTAGTCCATCGCCGTGTCCTCGTCGTACACGGTCCAGAGCATCGCCGCCGTCGCCGCGAGCTTGAGCCTGATGTACGAAACGCCGTCGTCCAGCAGCTCCTGGTACTGCTCTCCGAGGACGTCGGGGTACAGGTCCATCTCTTCCGCGTCGGAGACGATCTGATCGTCAGCGCTGGGATCGTCAGCGCCTCGCGATGCGCGCTCTGCAGCAGAGATGAGCCGCTGCACGCGGAGACCAGTCATCGCGTCGAGCGGCTGGATCTCGTAGATCTTGCCCCGGTAGGGCAGCTGCAGCGTCTCGTCCTCTGCAGCGAAGTCGTCGTAGTCCTGCATGTCGTTCTTGTCGGTCATGGCGCGGGCCATTCCTTCCAGTCAGTGTGTGAGTGCGTGAGACAGCTACGGCGGGGACGCTGTACGCCCCCGCCGCAGCTGCAGCCGCTACCGGATCAGTAGCTGGACCGGTAGCGGTCCGTCATTCCCCCGGCGCTGCCTCCACCGGGTTGTCGATGCGCTCGCGGGCACCGTTGCCGGTCAGCGTGAGCGTCGCGGTCGACAGAGCAGTGGTGCTGCCGCCGTCATCCGCGAACCCGGCCATTGCTCGGCCCTGGTACGCCTCGTCGCCGCCGTTGCGGTTGTACCAGCGAACGTGGACGGTGCCGTCGATCCCGAACTGGTCCGAGGCGGCACGCACGATCTCCTGGCCGGGGTCGTACTCAAGCTCGCCCGCAGCGCCGGACTGCTTTCGAGCGACCTTGACCGAGAGGGACCACGACTGCCCGGTGCGGGTCTGCGAGGTCCAGCCGTCGCTGTCGTAGTCGGAGTCGTCCTCGAGGTTGTCGTCCTTGCCGGGGGTGAACTCCTGCACGCCCCGGATGGGGAGCCACGAGTCGGCGGTCGGGTCGTCCGCGCCGGGCAGAACCTCGACCTTGAACTTGCGTGCGAGGGTGCTGATCATGTCGTTCATCCGTTGTTCTCCTTAGAACGGTCGGTACTGCGTGGGGTGGTGGATCTGCAGTCGGTAGTTGTCCGTGCGCTCCCAGCGCCGGTTCTCGTCCATCCCGAGGCCTGCCCAGGACAGCCGGTGCGCCTCGATGACGGGCACACCGGCGAGAGTGAAGTGCTCCCGGCCCTGCAGCAGCCCGAACAGGGTGGCCGCGAGGTCGTTCGCATCGTCGGGGTGAGGTCCGGCCCGGAACCGCGCCTGCAGCAGCACGGCACTGTCCGCGAGCGCCGGGTCGTCCTCGGTGCCGTACACGGTCAGGGCGACCGCCACGTCGTAGCTCTGCGGGAGCAGGCCGACGGTGATGGGGACCTCGCCCGGCTGGTAGATGCCGTCGGGACGCCAGGCCCCGACGCCAGCTGCCTGCAGCAGCTCAGCGACACCGGCCACGACTGCGCGAGAGGGGTTCACAGTGCCCCCCTGATCCCGTCCGCGATGATCTGCCGGACCTGCTCTTTCTGCTCCTGCAGCGTCAGCTCTAGCCACTTCGCTCGACGACCCTCGTCATGCCGGGCCGTCAGATTCTCGTGCACCGGCACCGCGTAGGGGGTGTCGTAGGTGACTGCAGCCTGGGTGCCCTCGTCGTTGACGGAGGCGCGCCCGGAGCGCTGCAGCGTCCCTTCCTCGTGCGGGATGCTGCGGTTGGCCTGTTCGAGCACGTACTCGGCAGCGATAGCCAGCGCTCGGCCCGACGCCTCGCTGACGGCCTTGCCGGGGTCGGCCCCGGCGTTGAACTCGACTTCCATAGGGGTCCTCCTGTCAGGTCAGCGCGACCTCCGTGTGCGAGGGCAGATCGAGCGGGCGACCATCGCGGCGCGCCCTGCTGATCACGAGCGCGTCACGGTCTTCGAGGTGGACGATCGAGCCAGGCTTGAACGTCTCCCCGTCCTGCAGAGACACGAACACGGTGGCCTCCGAGGTGGTCTCGGTGCCGTTCTCGTCGCGGACCAGCTTCCGGGTCTCGTCGAGGTAGCAGGGCAGTGAGTCGCTGGTGTCGGCGTACACGTCGCCATAGGCCCCGACGCCCACCCAGCTGTCGACCGTGACGGTGTGCATGAACAGCTCGTCGAGATCTTCGCCGCTCATCCCGTCACCTCGATCCGCGTATTCGGCAGAGCGCCCCGCAGAATCGTGGTCGCGAGGTCGCACAGCTCGGTGAGCGCTGCGACCAGATCCATCTCGGACCGCTCGGACACCTCGTATCCCAGCGATGCTGAGCCGATGCTCTTGGACGTCACCCGCGCCTGGCGAGTGAGCCCTGCGACGCCGAGGTCGGGGTCGATCCCGAGACGATGCCAGAGCGCCGCCTGGGCGCACGTAGCGTCGCGGAATGCCTGCCGCACCGTCGGGTCGAGCGGATAGCAGTCCTCGTCGACGCTGTAGAGCGCCGAGATGAGTGCATCGTCGACGCGATGCGAGGCAGCTCGCAGCAGACGCTCCGGGGACTCGATGGGCTTCTCCCACTGGTCCCACTCGTTCAGGTCCTCCGCTGTCGCGTAGACGCGCACGAGGCACCTCCTGTCGTGAGTGTGTGCGGGCTGGGGGGGGTGACGAGGCGCGCTGCAGCCCATGACAGCCGGGGAAGGGATCACCCGACCGGTCTGCAGCTCACGAGGCCCGCAACTCGTGTTCACGCCCCGCCACCCAGATCAGGGGGTCAGGCCTCGGGCTCGAGCGCCGTCACGCGGGCGACCAGGGCGTCCCAGTCCTCCTGCGAGGGCGCTCCGTCCTTGCCTGCGGGGCCGGTCGCGCCCTTGGCACCGTCCTTGCCCGCAGAGCCGGTCGCGCCCTTAGCGCCGTCCGCGCCAGCCGGACCCTCGGGACCCTCGGGACCCTCGGGACCCTCCGGGCCGGGCGTCAGCTCGACGCCGTCCACGTTGGTCCGTGCCTCGACGATCGCCGCCCGGATCTTGTTGTGATCCGCGACGTGCGTCTCTGCACCCTCGACCGCCTCAGCGGGAAGGGGTGCCTTCCAGTCAGCCATGCTTGGCCGTCCTTTCCTGTCGTGCTGTCAGAGGTGGAGCGCAGCCCCTACCAGGCGGGCGTCAGTAGCTCGCCTGGTAGAGGTCTGTCATTCCCCCGACGCATCTCCGAGGGTGCCGACCAGCACGCCCTTGTCGGACAGACGCTTCACCGCGTAGTGCATCGTGGTCACGACGTCGGTGGAGCGGGCGAGCGCGTGACGCTCGGTCTCGACCAGCGGGCGACGCTTGTACAGCAGCCCCAGCGCCTGGTTCTTGACGACCAGGAACTTGCCAGCCTCGACCCGGTTCGTGGTGAACACCGGCACGCCGCCGATGATGCCGATCTGACCGCGCCGGACCACGGACTCCGCGCCGAGCTTCGCAGCGTTGACGAACTGGTCATCACGGAACGCCTGCGCCTGCTGCGCGGCGTTGATGTACACGCCCGCGAAGTCCTCGGGCTCCCACTCGTCACCGAAGGTGGCGATGCCGTCGACCATCGCGTCCCAGCCGAACGCCTCGGACGTGGTGGTCGCGGACAGAGGCGAGCCGTTGCCGCCCCCGGTGGCCTGGGCTGCGGTGATCAGATCCGCGTCGACCTTGCGAGCCGCGAGCAGCGCGAACTGCCGACGCGCCTCAGCCTCGGGATCACCGAGACCGACGAGACGGGAGCGGTCCGAGATGGACACGCCCTTACCGGCCTCCTTGATCTTCGCGGTGCTGTCCTTCGTGGTCAGCTTCTCCGGCGTGATCGCCGCGCCCTCGGTGAGATCGTCCAGCTCGCTGAGCGCGCCCCACTTCGGGAAGTGGATCGTGTCGCCGGGCTGGCCTTCGAGGGTGCTGTCCTCCTTCACAGCCGGGGAGCCCGCGACGCGAACCTTGCCCTCGAACTCGGCCTGGGCCATGTCCCCGTAGACCTCGGGGACGATCATGTCTGCGCTGGTGGTCTGTGCCATGTTGGCTTCTCCTTACTTGCTCGCCGCGAGGCGGCGGTACGTATCCGGGTCCGATGCGTACAGCTCATTTCGCTGCTGCATCGTCATGTCTCGGAACTTCTCCTGCGTGATCGCGCCGTCACCGTCACCTCCGGTGAAGTCAGCGCTGCTGCGTGCCGCCGCCTGGGTGGACGCAAGATAGGGATTCGTCTTGACCTCATCCTCGATTGCCGCCGCCAGGGCGTCGCTGTCGGTGGGGTCAAGGCCCTTAACTCGCTCATGGAACGAGTTGGTATTGAGAAGGCGGGCCGGGTCGGCGTTCTTGCCGGGCGCTGCGCGGAACACGGCCAGCTCGACGCGAGCGGCGCGGGCGTCGGCCTCGGCCTGCTCGCGGGCTGCTGCAGCTGCCTGCACCGGGTCCTCGTTCGAGCCCTCGTCCGGCTCGATGCCTGCAGCCTTGAGGATCGCCTGGACGCGCTCGTCGGCCTCGGTCTTCGCGGCGTCGCGCTCGGAGCGGTAGCGGCCCGAGTCGTCCCGGCCACGGCGCAGCTCGCGCTGTGCCCAGTCGGGCAGCTCTTCGACGGTCTGCGCCTCGGTCACGCCAGAATCGCTCTGTGCGCGCTCGTGAACCTCTCGGGGCGTAGGAGTGCTGCCCTGCTCTCCCGATCGATCCTGGCCGCTGTTCTGTGCTTCCTGGCCGTCGTTCTGCTGCTGGCTGCTCTGCTGCTGCGCCTCAGCGCTCTGCTGCTGCTGGCCGTCCGTGCTCTGCGGGTCGTCGTTCGGCATTGCTGGTTCCCTCCTGGGGTTGTCATCCCCCCGACGCCTGGCCGGGGGTCCTGCCCTCACCGAGCGGTGAGGTTGGTCCTGTATCCGAGGTTCTTGCGATCGTTCGCGTCGCGCCACGCCTTGAACTCGGTCTGTCGCTGTCGCAGCCGCTGCCGCGTCTTGGTCGTCTGCGGGGCATCGGTGCCCAGCATCTGCTCGTCGAACAGCGCCGCCCGCTTCTGGCGGCGGATGCTGCGCTCGAAGCTGCGCTGCTGCTGCCGGGTCTTGTGCCCGTCCGGGTCACGAGTCGTCGTGTCCGCGCTGGTCCTGCCCGGCAGGTAGATCCCCACGGTGTGCGTGCAGTTCGGGTGCTGCAGCCCAGCACTGCGGGCCTCCCCCACAGTGCCCGCCACCTCCACGCCGTCCGCGAGCTGCCCCGATGTGTCGCCACTGATCGAGAGCACTTCGCCCTCCCAGGGGCCGCACAGATCGCACGACTCCGGCGATGACGAGACGATGACGAGATCCTGGCCGAGCGCCTGCAGCTGGTCGGTGTGACCCTCGATCGCAGCTCGCCCCGCTGTGGTGCGGGTCGCCATTTCGGCGTAGCTGCCCGCTTCCCACCGTCGCCCGCTGCTGTCCACGAATGGCTTCACCCCGTCGAGGGCGTAGCGGCGCACTGCAGCTCGTGCTGCCTCGCGTCTCGTCTGCGCACCAGTGAGCACCTGAGCGGTCGTCTCAGCAGTGACCTGCTGGTACACGTCCGACACTGTGCGGATCAGCCTGGGCCGCAGCCCTGACAGTGCCCGCACCGTGTCCTCAGCGAGCAGATCGACAGCCCGCGAGCCGCGAGCACCACCGATCGCGTCGATGCCCGCAGCTCGCAGCGCAGCCACTGCCTCGCTCTCGCCTGCCTGGTACGCCTCTGCGATGCTGCGGGTGATCAGCTCCGGCGCGGCCTCGTCGAGCCGTGCCAGGTGCGTGTCGACCACGCGCAGCACCGCCGAGAGATCCCCAGCCTTGCGATTCGCCCAGTCCGGGGAGTCGAGCCCCTTCCCGAGCGCCTTCACGATCCGTTCCAGGGTGACGTCCTCAGCGGTCTGGTAGAACGACCGCACCTGTCGAGCGACGCGCCGCGAGTAGTCGGGGCTGATCGTCACGGCGCATCACCCCTCCGAGTCGTCGTCTCCGCTGCTGCCGTAGTCGCCGCTGAGCCCGAACCCGCCGCGCCCGAGATCGTCCGGGTCCGGGGCCGGTTCTCCGAACTCGAGCCGGATCGCTGTCACCTCGTCGTCGACGTCCTGCTCGGACCAGTCCGGGTGCATCATCTGCACGCGGATCTTGGTCGACGCTGCCTGCGCCTGGAACAGTGCCTGCGCCGTCGAAGCGAGCACTTCCTGCGAGTCCTGCACGGAGTCTCCGAAGTCGACCGTGACCGTCTCGTCGAGCTTCCCGCCGCCACGGAACACGGCCTGATCGATCGCCAGTGCCTTACCCGCGAGCTGCGCGAGAGCGGGACGCCATGCCCGGATCTTGCGCTTGCGAGTGGTGAACGATCGAGCCTCGCGTGCCCGCACCTCCGTAGCCGTGAGCGCTGCCCCGTCGCTGTCGGCCCCGAACGTCTGCGCCGAGTAGCCCGCGCTCTGCAGCACCTGCTGCAGCAGAGCCTCAGCAGTCTGCTGGTGCTCGGCCACGCGGATCTTGAACTGGATCTGGGTGATCGGGAGCCCCTCAGCGCCAGCTGCAGACGAGGGGGGAGTGTTGACCGCCTCGTAGACCTCGCGGTCGAGATCGAGGGTCGCGCCCTTGCCGGGTCCGTGATCGTTCAGCGCCGACTGTGCAGCGACGATCCGGGCCTTGCCCAGACGAATGTCGCGCATCCAGCTCGACCAGGTTTCGTCGAGCGCGTCCAGCAGTGGCTCGATCCCGTCGAGATCGGAGCGTCCGAGGTTCGCGCCCAGCGGGTGATCTCGCCAGGCTCGGTTCGGGGACTGGTTCGGGACGTACACGACGTCGAGGCCGGGCGTGAGCGTCGAGACGATCCCGTCAGCGTCCACGACAGCCGCGAAGCCGCGAGTCGCTGAGTGCTGGTCCAGCGGGAGACGCCGCCCGAGATGCGCTGCGGTGCCCTTGTACAGCCCATGCTCGATGATGCCGATGCCGTCGCGCTGCTCGTGTCGTTCGAGGTGCCGCCACACGGAGCCGTCGGCATCTTCGACGATGCGCCAGAAGGTGACGGCTGCGAGCCTGCCCCACCGGAACTCTGGCAGCGCCCGATCGGCGTCCACGCGGGTGAGGAACGGGTGCGAGGCGAGATCCTGGTCCCATGCCACGCGCATGAACGTACCGCCGAGCGCTGCACCGACCTCAGCTGCCGAGGCGAGCTGGTCGTGAGCGTCTGCCCCGATGATCAGGTCGAGCCGGGCCTGGGTCTTGTCGTCCGCGACGGTGAGAGTCGGGGGAGTGGCGAACAGCAGATCCGCGCTCGCCTGGCAGATATCTGCAGCGATGGGGAGGTGCAGTTTCTTCGACGGGGTATCGCCGCCGCTGGCACCCCAAAAGAATCGACGCACCGCGCCGACGAGGCCGGACTGCTCGAACGCGGGCCGGGTCTGCTGCGCGTAGATCTGCGCGAGTCGGTCGGTGCGGTTCGCGTACCACGCATCCCAGCCGCGCATCGCGGGGAGGATCACGTCAAGCTGCGTGGGAGGCCAGGTCATCGTCGCCGGGAGAGGCATCGTCGTGGTCCTTTCGGTTGCGCCAGTCGTCCACCCAGGGACGCCAGATCGTTTCGGTCGTCGCGATGACGTAGCGCATGGCGTCGAGGCTGTGGTCTGCGGTCTTGAGGGGCTTGTCCTCGCCCTTCTCGGTGGCTTTCGGGTCCCAGGCATAGCTGGGGGCCTCGTCGATCACGCCAGTGCAGCGGTCGCTGATCTGCAGCGCGCCGAGAGCGAGCAGGGATGCTGTGGTGCGGATGCCGTACCCGACCGCGTTGTCTGCGTCGGTGACGCGCTGCTCGCCGTCCTCGTGCAGCTGCACCTTGAGGGACGCTGCAGCGGGGTCGATGAACAGCCACTCGGGCTGCAGGTCGCTCGGGTAGGGCAGGTGCGGTTCGTCGAGCCATTCCCGTAGCTCGGTCGACAGCTGCGCGTCGGTGAGGCGGCGCTGCGAGGTCGCTGGGTCGTGCCGCCATTCGTCGACGAGCACGAGCGTGCCGTCATCGGTGAGACCGAGCAGCACGGCGCTGGATGGGTTCGTGGTGCCGTAGTCGAGGCCGACGCCCAGCAGCCGCCGCATGGGTGGCAGCTCGTCCCAGGGGATGACGTGGACGTCGGGGTCCCAGGCGTCATAGATCGCGCCCTCAGCGGACACCCATTCCCCGAGGATGAACCGGCGATACCACAGCCCGGTGAACTCTCGTCGCTTGCTGGCGATGTACTCGGGGTCCAGCGAGGGGTTGTCGGCCATGGTGAAGTGGAACGTGCGCCAGTCGGGGAGCTCCCGCAGCCGGGAGAGGTAGCGGCGTCGCATCCAGTGCGACTGCGAATCTGGGTTCGTGGTCCAGAACATCTTCGCGCCGGTCACGGAGAGACGACCCAGCAGCTGCACGAACGTGCCCTCGGGCATGAGCGTCGCCTCGTCGACGTACGCGCCCGCCAGCGTGAGCCCTCGGATCACGGCCTCGGAGCGCTTGTCCGAGAATCCGACGAGCTGCACCTCGCGGCCCATGATCCAGGCGACGTTGCTGCCGCGTGTGTGCCGGACGATGCTGGGGTGCAGGTTGATCAGAGGATCGAGGACGTTCCGCTGGATCGTGGTGAGGGTCCAGCCGAGGATCGCGAGGTGCCCCTCCGGCGCTGCGGTCGCGTACTCGGCCCAGCGGATCAGGGAGGCGATGGTCTTCCCGGACCGGATGGATCCTTCCCAGCCGTTGACCGCCCCGGTCGATTCGAGGATCGAGGTCCGCTGCGCGGGAGACAGACCGACTGGCATCCGTCCCCCTGTCGTTGTGTGCCGTCAGGACGCGGCGCGGAGCTTCGCTGCGGCCTCCCGGACCTTGATGCGGTTGTTGTGCTTCTCAAGGGCGTGGAAGTCGATGTGCGCGGCCTGCAGCGAGTCAGCTGCGCGCTGGATCAGCTCGGGATCCTTGACGCGGACCGGGTTGCGGATCGCGCCCGAGGTCATCGTGTGGAAGACACGCGGGCCACCCATGCCGTTGCTCTTCGACTTGCGGACACCGACCTTCGCGCCCTGCGGGAGCAGTCGCTGCAGCTGCTGCGAGCGCGTGTGGTCGTACTTCGCACGCATGCCGGTGTTGCTCTTGCCCTCTTTCGCGTACGTGATGCGCGGGAGGACAGCAGCGGTCGCGCCGTCGGCCCGGTCGCCGTACTGGAAGCTGTGCGTAATGTCGTCCTCGTACGGTCCCCACCACGGTTCGCGGCCCTCCCCCACCTGCTCGATGAACACCGAGTATGGGAAGCCGGGGCGTGCGAGACGCGGCGCGGTCTTGTCCACCACGGACATGAGCTGCGGGCCAGCGGTGCGGGCGTTGGTGCCGAGGATGACGGCTGCGGAGAGGTCAGCGAACCAGCCGAGACCGCCGTAGTCCTTCACGACTGCAGCAGAGGACCGGGAGGACAGGGAGAGCGCGAGGCGGATCACGTTGTCGTCGAGCTGCAGAACGCCCCAGTAGCCGCGCCGCTCGGCCTCGAGGCACGCGGCCTCGCGCCCGGTGAACGCGCCCAGGAACGCGCCCTCGTTGACCGGCTCGGGACGCATCCAGTGGTCGCGTGCGTAGTCCACGGCCCACTCGCGGGAGTAGGGCACCAGCTCGTGCTCGTCCCGCTCGTAGGTTGCGGCCTCGTGGTCCGAGACCATCCAGCAGATATCTCCGAGGCCAGCGGCCTGCAGCTGGGGCAGGAACCGGCGCGTGGGGCGATCCTTGAGTGCCGGCCTGCCACCGGTGATCACGGCGACCATGATCCCGGCGCGCTGTTCAGCGCTTGTCGCGTACATCGGCCACCCCGTCCATGTCCATGATCGTGACCATGCCGTCAGCCTTCGCTGCAGCTGTCTCGAACGCGACCGTGACCTGGTGTGCGGAGGTGAGGTAGCCCAGCTCGGCGTCGGGGAGGTCGAGGCCGATGCCGTTGTTCGCCTTCGTGCCGTCGTCCTGCGCCGTGTCGAAGTCGGACATGACGGCGTCCCAGTCTGCGAGGCCGAGCACGTCCGAGAAGTCGTCCGCGAGGGAGTCGAGCTGGTTGGTGAGCGCCTGGAAGTCCCACGAGGAGTAGTCACTGGTGCGGTTGTCCGCGATGCGGTACGCCTGCACCTGCTCCGGTGTGAGGCCGTCAGCGATGACGACGGGGACCTGCCGCAGCTTGAGCTGCTGCGCGGCCTGCAGGCGCGTGTGCCCCGCGATGAGGACACCGTCAGCGTCCACGACGAGGGGCTGCTGCCAGCCGAACTCGGTCAGGGAGCGGGCGACCATCTCGACGGCCTGCTCGGAGATGATGCGGGGATTGTCCGGCGCGGGGCGCACGTCTGCGATGGGGTACTGCTGCACGTTGCCGAGGGCGGGGACCTTGTCGGTCATGGCTGCTCGTCTCCGTTCAGGTCGTGGCCGCAGGCGGGGCAGAGGCGCGGCTCGGGTGCTGCTGCAGGCTCGGGCGGCTCGGGGATGACGGGGTCTGCCAGCAGCTGGTCGAGGTCGTCTCCGTCGTAGCCGGTGCCGAGCAGATCCGGGAGCTGCTGCAGCATGAGCGCGAGCGCGTCCGTGTCCTGGGTGGCGAGGTCGCTGGTGCGGTTGTCCGCGAGGGCGAGGCGGGCTGCAGCCTCGTCGGTCAGGTCGAGGATGATCGCGGGGATCGTCTCGTGGCCGAGCTGCTGCGCGGCCTGGGCGCGGTGGTTGCCCGCGATGACTTCGAGGGGCCTGCCGGTGAGGGTGCCCTCGTTGACGATGATCGGCTGGTAGACGCCGTTGACGCGCATGGATTCCGCGACTGCGCCGATATCGCCCTCGCGTGGGTTGCCGGGGAGCAGTGCGAGGGACGCGACGGGGACCTGCTGCACGGTGAGGTCGTGGCTCACGAGGGGTCCCTCCCGATCAGCTGCGCGAGCATCGACGCGGCCTCTGCGGTGCCTGCGCCCTGCTGCGGGGTGTAGAGGCCGAGCAGCTTCGCCTGCTGCTCGTTGACCTTGAGGACGACCTCGGCAGAGCGGGTGTCTCCGATCTTCGCCATGTGCTTGCGGACGATGAGCTGTCCGCGCTGCATGATCATGTCTCGGGCGAGGCGTAGGTTCTCGTCCTTGTGCTGCTCTGCCTGCACGGTGATGATCTGGCCGACGCGGGCTTTCGAGAGGGACACCTCGGGGTGGTGCGCTATCTCTGCGTAGGACATGCCGGAGGCGGCGAGCTGGTAGATGCGCTGGTCTCGTGCCTCGCGGGCGATGCTGCGGCGGGTTGCCATAGGTCTCGGGGTCCTGTTCTACGAGAACACCCCCCGGACCGCCAGGGTCTCGGGGGGTGCGTGCAGCTCCGGGCTGCTCTCGTGTGCGGTGATCAGTCGGTGGCTGCGGCGAGCACGACGCTGGCGCGCTCGATGTACGGGGCGCGGAGGCCTCGTGACGCGGCGTTCCAGGCGTCGATGAGCTTCTGCCCGGTGAGGTGCCTCGCGTAGCCGTACAGGGCCATGCCGCCTCGTTCAGAGGGGGACGGGGCTGCTGCCGGTCGCTTCGGAGAGCTGGTCTGCAGGGTCTCCGGCTGCTGCGAACGCTGCGTAGTTTCGTCCTCGGACGGTGACTCCACCGTCTCGGAACGCGGGCCGGGTCGCTTCGTCATGCTCGTTGATCCCTTCCTGGTCGGGGTGCTTCGGGTCGGACACGATGAGCACGAACCGCTCACCGCAGCTGGCGATGGTGATCGTCTCGCGCTTGTCGAGGTCCCAGTCGCAGTCGGCCCCGGCTTTGTGCAGCTCGTTCTGCAGGTGAGCGGTGCCGTCCTGGGCGGGTGGATCGAAGGTGCAGGCACCGAGGGTGAGGATCGTGGCGGCTGCGGCGGCGGTGGAGAGGATCGTGCGGCGGATGCTCATGGCGGTGTGTCCTATCTGAGGGGGTGGTCCGCCGACGGGGAGAGGAGACAAGAACCCGTCGGCGGACCGGGCTGGGTCGGGAACTTGATACCGCCAGGATCTGCTCGACCGACTTTCAACCAGCAGACCACAATCTAGCGGTGATGATGCGTCTACGCAACATAGCAGGCTTGCCGTGTTGCTGTACTGCATCGTCTAGGCGCATTGCGTCCAGCGCCCTGCAGTCGTCTACGGGTGGTGGTGGTCCCGGTAGTTGCGGGTCTCCTGCGCCATGAGTCGGAGTCCCTGCCGGATCGGCTCGGGGGTTCCTGGCAGTGCAGCGTCGTCCTCGTGGCGGTCCGCGAGGCCGGTGAGGGCTTCTCGTGCTGCAGCGGTGAGTGCCTGGGCCTCGTGTTCGGAGGGCTGCAGTGGGCCGACGGTGGCGGTGGTGTCGTCCCAGCGGATGATCTCTTCGACCAGCGCCTCGGTCTCGTCGTTCATGTCTGCTCCTTCGGGTCGGTGTAGCGGGCGGTGATCAGGTGCCGAGCTGCAGCCACGGCGACGGGGCCGAGAGTGCGGGTCATGGCGACCAGTACGGGAGCAGCAGCGCCGGTCAGAGCGCGAGCTGCAGCAGCAGCGTCGTGGGCCTTCATGCGGACGGTGTAGCGAGGGCGAACGGTCACTGCTCCCCCGTCTCGGTCAGCTCCCAGATCGCCTCGCGGCGTCCGGTCGGCGGGTCGGTGTATCCAGCGTGGGCGATGTGGCCCTTGCGTTGCAGCTCGCGGACTGCGGAGCGGACGCGGGACTCGGACAGCCTCGGCAGTGCGTCCTGCTGCTGCTCGTCCTCGTGGTGCCGGGACACCTGCTGGTAGGTGGCGACGGCTCCGGCCTGCGTGAAGTAGTCCCCCAGGTACTGGTGGGCGAGCTGCAGCACGGCGGTCTGGGAGCGGTTGGTGTCCACGGTGGCTGCTGCCTCGTGGCTGGTGATCGGGTCGGCGTGGCGGGCGTGTGCGGTGCTCACGAGTCCTCCTGGTGTGCGGTGCGGATGCGGGCGCGGTGTGGGTCGCGGGCGGGACCTGCACGGGTGGTGCAGCGCTCCCCTGCGTTGGCGTGGCAGGCGGGGCACTGGACGGTGCGGGCCGTGGCGCGGATCTGCGGCGTGGTGTCGGTCATGCGGGGATCAGCTCTGCGCGGGTGAGGAACTGGGCCAGCTCCTGGCAGGTGTCGGCGCAGTCGTCGCAGCTGTCGTACTCGCCCGGCTCGTGGACGCCGAGTAGGCACGTCCAGCCCTCGGCGTTGAGAGTCCGTGCGAGGTCGTCCACCGCGACGGCTTCGATGTGCTCCTGCAGTGCCTCGTCGGGGGTGCCAGCAGTGCCGGCGCTGCCCTCGATGTGCTCCCACAGCTCGACGCCGCAGCCGCAGGTGAAGGTGACCTCGGCGGGCGTGGGCCGGTCCCCGTGCGTGCCGTCGTAAGCGTGGCGGATCAGGTAGTGGTCTCTGGTGGTCATGCTGCAGCGCTCCTGGGTAGCTCGTAGGCGAGGATGTCGGCGGCGACCTCGCGGCGGCAGGTGGGCCTGGCGGCGCGGCTGATCGCGTAGATCGAGGCGGTGGAGTGGCCGAGGCGTTCCGCGACGAGACGGATCGGGATGCCTCGTGCGGCGAGCTGCTGCAGCCGGGCGCGGGCGGGGCCGACGGGGACGAAGGTGGGGAGTCCTGCTGCGCGGCGCTGCTGCAGCTGCCGGAGATAGCCGAGGTACGCCTGGCGGCAGGCGTCGCAGCCGCAGTGGTGGACCTGGTAGCCGTGCTGGGTGCCGTGTGGGCGGGTGAAGCTGCTGCAGTCGCAGTCGTGAGCCTCGGTGCGGGTTCGGGGCGCGGCCATGATCAGCGCTCCTTTCGGTGGGTGGGCGATGGGGTGTTGGCGAGGGCGCGGAGCAGGTCCTCGAGCCATGGGCGGGGGTGGGCGCGGCGCATGGGGTCCTCTCAGGGTTCGATGGTGTTGTGCAGGCGGATGACGGTCGCGGAGTGCTGCTGTCCGTCGGTGGAGTCCTTCGTGTGGGTGGCACCTCGGGAGCCGGTGACGCGGGCGGCGGTAACCGCGTCGTGGGCCTGCTCGGTGCAGTAGGGGCAGTCGATGTGGGTCTGTTCGGTGATGCCGAAGCGGTTGGTGAGGGCGTGCATGGCGGTTCCCTTCTCGGGTGGCGGGGAGGGGCTGCGGTGCCCCTCCCCTGGGTGGCTGGGTCAGTAGTGGAGGTCCACGGCGACGATCTGCTCGCGTCCGTCGAGGCCGAGGGTGATGTGCTGCAGGTTGCGCATGATGCGGGGTCCTCTCAGGGCGGATCAGTAGGTGGGGAGGTCGGCGGGGGCCTTGACGATGCGGGTGCCGTCGAGTCGGAGGGCGGCGCGCATGGCGTGGAAGTCGGTGCCGTGTGCGCGCTTGACGAACACGAGGCCGTACTGGTCGGAGCGGGCGGGGGTCCAGGTGACCCACTGGCCTCGGTCGCTCTTGTAGTAGTAGGCGAAGGTGGCGGTGTGGCAGGCGCCGACGGTGAGGGGGGAGTCGAACTCGGTGCAGATATCGCGGGTGGCGTTGGCTGCGTCCTGCATTGCGGCCCAGATCCGGTCGGCCTCGTCGTAGTCGCCTCGGTAGAGCGAGGCATCGGTGCGCTCGGTGCGCAGCTGCTCCTGCAGGGCGTGGAGGGTGAGGAACGCTTCGGCGGGGTCCTGCTGCAGTGCGGTGCCGATCTGGGCGGTGGTGGCGGTGTTGCTGGTCATGGCGGTGACTCCTCGTTGCTGTTGCTGTACTGCAGTACACACTACAGCGTGCATTGCAGCGCTGCAACATCGCGGGCATGGATCAGTCGTCCTGCTGCTGCAGCGCCCGGTCCAGGTAGGCGATCCTCTGCCGGGCGAACTCATGCCCGAGCAGGGTGTCCTCGGCGGCGCGGTCCGGCCCCTGCAGCCGCTGCACGTACTCGGCGCGGGCGTCCTGCAGGTACTCGCGCTCGGAGGGCGTCATGCGCGGGCCTGCCGGGCGCGGGGGGCCTTGCGGACCTTCACGACCCAGTAGTCGTCGAGCCCGGTCGGGAAGCGGTTCGCGTTGTGCAGGGCGTTCTGCTCGCGGGCGACGCGCTGCATGGTGCGCAGCGCCTCGGGGGCGGCGTCGGCGCGCTGCTCGACGTTGACGACGATCACGCAGCCGGACTGGCGGATGCTCTGGACGTGGACGCGGTACTCGGGCACGGCGGGGTCCTCTCTGGGTCGGGGGCGGGCCGGGGCGTGGGTGCCCCGGCCCGGTGGGTGGATCAGTCGGTGATGCTGCGGCCACCGCGAGCGGTGAACGCATCGACCATTTCCTGCGTGGGGGTGACGAGGTGACCGGCGCGGCCCTGGATGACCGTGGCGCAGCCAAACTCGCGGGCGTCGGAGTAGACCTCGATGCGGATGTCGACCGGGTTGGCGGGGATCGTCAGCGACAGGTACTGCACGCCGGGAATGTCGGACTGGACCAGGCGGGCGTCCTCCCAGCGGCCCTTGCTGATCCCGACGACTGCCTTCGCGTCGGAGGCGGTGAACGTGCGGTGCGTGGCGGTGTTCTCGGTCATGGCGGTTCTCCTTAGTGCGGTGTGTTGCTGTACTGGGTTAAACCCTACAGCGTGCATTGCTGCGCTGCAACACCTCAGCCACGAAGAAACATCGGATCGCCCAGGACCTGCAACACCTCGTCGAGATCAACCTCGTACCTGCGCCCGGACCCGTGGTTCACCAGCAGCCCATCACGGACCGCCTTCCGCACCGTCCACGGCGACTTGCCGCACGCGACCGCAGCCGCCTCCGCATCGACCAGCTTCACGACGCCGCCCTCACTTCCCCGATGGTGGACAGCTCGCCGCAGCTGCTGCACTGCAGAGCACCCATCACCGGCTGCAGCGGACCACCAGCACAGCGCGGGCACGGCACCTGCACCGAGAGCCTGCCCCTCGGCCTGTCGGTCATCTTCACGGCTGCAGGGACGAGCTCTGCGAGGTGACCCAGCAGCACCGGACCGACCGAAGACGCGAGAACGGCCTCAGAACGGCCCAGAATCATCCCGGCTGCATCATCTACCGAGGACGGGGTTCCATCGAGGCCCAGGCCCCGCCACGCGACGCACAGCACGTCTTCCAGTCCCCGCCGCGCCTCCATCGCGTCAGGATTGATCGGCAGGCCCGGCTGCGACGAGCCACCGCCCCCGGTGTCCTCCCCGTACCGGCCCCGCTTCCCCACCGCCGAGGCGAGGTCACCGGCCAGCCCGTTGCAGCGCTGCAGCAACGCCTGCAGCTCCTGCCAGTGCAGCTTGCACAGCGACCCGTTGAGCGTCGGAGCGCCACAGAATCCACAGTGCGTCATGCCGACCGCCCCCGCTCCACCATCCGCAGAGCGGCCTGCAGCGGGCGCGGCTGCGCCGGACCCAGCGCCCGCCGATTCACCTGCAGCTGATCATCCGCACGGATCTGCGCGTCCGGGATCGAGAGACCCAGACCGACGGCCCGGAGCGCCGCCTGCATCCACTCCGCGTGCCGCGTCGTCCCGTCCTCGTTCTCGAGGCCCTGCGGCGGCGTCAGCTGCGACATATCGACCTGGGCCACGTTCCGGCGACGGACGGTCTCTGCCGCCTCGTAGATGTGCCCCGGCTGCAGGCGCATCATCTGCGGGGACCGGT
The DNA here is from genome assembly GCF_014897585.1 of Brachybacterium tyrofermentans. Classification (GTDB taxonomy): domain Bacteria; phylum Actinomycetota; class Actinomycetes; order Actinomycetales; family Dermabacteraceae; genus Brachybacterium; species Brachybacterium tyrofermentans. Next base: position 65,686 of record NZ_JABUXW010000019.1, read on the forward strand.
ACAGCTCCACCAGGCCGCGAGCTGCCAGCTCGTAGTCGAGGTCCCCGAGGATCAGGTGCCAGGCCGCGAGGCGGGCGTCCTTCACCCAGCACTTCCCCGCCTCGTCCCACCAGGGGTCCGAGACTTCCTCGATCCGGTCGTCGTAGGCGCGGGCCATAGCGATGAGGTCCGCGATTTCGTGCTGTTTCATGCTGTCCTCCGTTCGATCAGGTGCGGCCCCTGCTGGGTGCCGCTTTCTTCCAGTGCTCGGTACTTCTGCGCGGCGGTGTGGCTGCGCTGCATGGCGCGGTGGGTGTCTCCTGCCACCGGGCGGCTGTTCGTCCGTCCACGGCCCGGCAGCGGCCCGTTCTCCCACCGGTCCTGGTTCAGCCACGTGGCTGCTGCGGGGATGAACCGCGCCTCGGTGTCCGGGTCCGGGAGGTTCGGGTCAGCTGCGAACGCCTCGACGGCCTGCTGCAGCTCTGCTGCGGTGACGCGGGCCGGGAGCTTGCTGGTCCCCTCGGTGGCCTTGAGCCATGCGGTGTGCGCGGTCCGCTTCGTGTCTCCCGGCTTCGGCCATGCCGCCCAGAACCTCTCGAAGCTGTCCGGGTAGACGAAGCCACGAGGCCGCTTCGGGGTGTCCTCCGGTGCCAGCAGCTGCTGCTGCTCGCCGCCCCCCTTGGGGGGCTTAGGGGGGTTGGATGGTTCTGGATGGTTCATGGATGGTTTGGGTGACAGGGGTGTCACCCCGTCAGTACCCGCTGTGTCACCCCGTCGCGTCATGGGTGTCACCCCGCTCTCGGTGACGGGGCGACAGATTGTCACCCCGACCGGGAGGTCATAGACGACGGGCCGACGGTCAGCCGGGAGGTGGGTCACGAGCCTCTGGTCGCCCTTGCGGAGCAGGCCCAGAGCTTCGAGGTCGCGGAGCTTTCGCTGCACGGTCCTCCCGGAGCAGACCGCGTACTCGGCCAGCGTGGCAACGGACGGCCACGCGGCAGACCCGTCACGGCTTGCATGGTTCGCCAGGCCGAGCAGGATCACGCGGGCCGTGGAGTCCGGCACCGTGTCCACGTTCAATGCCCAGCTGGTTGCTTCGATGCTCACGCCGGGCGCTCCCCGGTGATCAGCGAGGCGAGGTCCGCGAGGGTCATCATCACGACCTGCTCTCCGGGATCGCGGGTCGCTCTGCGCTTCGCCACGACGAGGCCGACCCCGGCGTCATCGTTGCCCCGCTCGACCTCAGCCTCGGCCAGCCACGGCCCGACCTTGAACTGCCCGCCGTACTCCTTGCACTCGATCACGAGGCGCTGGCCCAGGTGCTTCACGGCGGCAATGTCCCCGCGATCCTTCGCGCCGTTCTTGGACCTGCGCTCGATCCGGTCGTCTTCCAGCTGCTCCGCGAGGTACGCGGCGACCAGGCTCTCGAACCAGGTGCCAGCGCCCTTCGCTGTCTTCATGCTGCGGCCCATGTCGGACCTCCCTTCGTTGCTGTTGCGTGCCCCGGTGCGAGTCCGGGCCGTGAGCAGTCCTGCGCCTGCATCACCGGGGCGGGTGGATCAGAACGGCGGGTCGTCGTACCCGCCGCCGCTGCCGCCACCAGCCCACGGATCGTTGGCGGGGGCGTTGCCGGCCTGGGGGGTGCTCTGGGCACTCCCGGACCAGCCGCCGTTTCCGCCGCCGTTCTGGCCGTTCCTGCGGTCCACCTTGTTCGGCTGCGCGGTCGCGTACTTGACCGAGGGGCCGATCTCGTCCACCTGCAGCTCGATGCTGGTCCGGGCGTTGCCCTCCCGGTCCTGGTAGCTGCGCTGCACCAGACGGCCCTGGGCGATCACGCGGGAACCCTTCTGCAGCGACTCCGCGACGTTCTCGGCGGCGTCGCGCCAGATCGTGGAGCGGAGGAACATCGCCTCGTCGTCCTTCCACTCGTTGGCCTGCCGGTCGAAGCTGCGGGGAGTGGAAGCGATCGTGAAGTTCGCGACCGCGATGCCGGACTGGGTGAACCGCAGCTCGGGATCGGCGGTCAGGTTGCCAATCACGGTGATGATCGTGTCGTTTGCCATGGTCATGCTCCCTTTCGGGTCGTGGTGGTCTCGGGCGAGGTCTTCCCGTCCGAGGTGAGGAACAGCAGCTGTCCCTCGTGGTCGATGGGCTGATAGCGCGGGTCTGCGTGCTGTGAGACCAGCCAGCCCTGCTCACGAGCTGCGGTCCGGTGCATTTCGACCCAGCCGTGGCACCCCGTCGTCCCGGAGCCGCACAGCAGCACGAGATTCGAGGGGTCGTTGATCAGCGGGTCGCGGGTCCCGCCCATGCCTCGCGGCTTGCGGTGGTGGATCTGCCACGTGTGCACGCCGCACATCCGGCACCGGTCGCGGTCCCGCCAGCGGACCAGCTCTCGCGTGTCCACGTCGGGGCCGGTGCTGCGCGCCCGGCTGCGGCGGCGGATCACGCTGCGGCCTTGAGGTCGTTCGAGCGCTGGGTGAACACAGCCCGCAGGCCGTCGTTCATCGCGCCCTTCTCGGCGGCTTCGGCCCACAGCGCCCGCAGCGTCTCCACGTCCGGCGTGAAGTTGATTGCGTCGAGCCACTGCTGCTGCACCGGGCGCACCTCCGGCTCGTCCTCCACGACCTCGGCCTCGATCACGCCGTCCTCGTCAGCCACCGGCTCTGCAGCACGCGGCTGCTGCTGCGTCTGCTGCGTCTGCTGCTGCTGTGCCTGCTGCGCGGGCTGCGCCGGGGTCCCGGCCTGATCCATTTCCTCGGTGGAGTACAGGCCCGAGAGGTCCTGCGGGAACGCCTTCCGCAGCGCCAGCATCTCGGCGCACTTCGCGATCATCAGCGACGGCATCTTGTCCCACATGGGACCGCCCGCCGCGTAGGCCGAGAAGTTGGCGACCGCGTACAGCGGCTCGCGGAAGTCGGCGCGGTGGACACCGACGCGAGCTGCAGCCGGTGGCTTGTTGTCCAGCCAGACCTCGGTCCAGGTCTGCCCGTCACCGGTCCACTCGACCGGGGTCTGCCCGGCGTACTTCCCGGAGCGCTCCGCGATGAGGCGTGCCCCGTCGATGCTGATCTGGATTCCCCAGCGGCCCTTGCGGCAGATCGCGTAGATCTGGCGGGCGATGGGGTCCAGCTGCGTGCGCTGGCAGTGTGCGAGGAACGCCTCGACGGTGGCACGCGGGGCCAGCTCTTGCGCCCCGTTGCGGCCCTTCGTCACCAGGCCAGCGGCCTCGACGATTGCCTTCTCCTGATCGTTCCAGTTCGCGGCGTTGCCATCCTTCGGCAGTGCAAGCTCAGTCGTGGTCATGGTCATGCTCCCTTCACGGTGAAGCGGCGGTAGCTCTTGCCCTGCCGCATGTACTTCTCGGTGTCGATCCCGTCCTCCTGCAGCGCGTCCTTCGACAGCGACTTGCGCCCGTTGGTCGTCTTCCAGGTGGCGAGCACGCGCCCGTCAGAGATCAGCTGTTCGGCGTCTCCCATCTCGGACTGGATCGAGGCCCGCAGATCCTTTTCCTCGGCGCTCAGCTCCTTGATCTGCGCCTGCAGCTGCGTCAGGCGCTGCAGGTCCTGCACGGTGTCGTCCCACGGCTCAAGCTCGACCGTGGAGCCGTCCACCGAGGTCGGGTACGCCAGCGGCATATCCCCCGGCGTGGTCGGCTCGGGCTGCGCTCCTGCAGTGACCTGCTCCCAGAACTCGGTCGCTTCGAGCACCAGGTCCTCGATCAGCTGCTCGTCGCGGTCGAACGGGCCGAGGATGATCGGCTGGCGGTCCACCTCAGCGATGAACCACAGCTGTGTGCGCCCGGTGACGTGGGCGTACCAGTGGTTCTGCACCCACGCCTTCGCGGGCACGATCCCGGCCTTCCAGTCCTTCGCCGCGTCGGTGTAGGCCCCGGTCGTCTTGATCTCGAGGATCCCGTCGCGTCCGATCAGTCGGTCCGGGTTCGCCAGCTGCCAGGGCTGGTCCTTCCGTGCCCAGGTGCCGGTGTTGCGGACCTTGAGGCCGGTCCGCTCGGTGAAGATGCGGGCGAGGGCAGGCTCTCGGGAGTGTCCGAAGTCGAACATTGCCTGCAGCTCGGGGCTGATCACCTCGGGTTCGGCCAGGCCGACCTTTTCGCGCCAGAGGGCGAATCGGGATGCGCTGCCGGTGTGCAGGTCGGCGGCGTTGCTGCCTCCGAAGCCTTCGGTGCGCTGGTTCTTCCATTCCTCGGTGCCGTCTGCTGCGGCTCGGAGGATCTGCTGGGCGGTGGCGGTCATCGGTTCTTCCTCTCGTGCAGGTGGTTCGCGATGGTGATGCTGACCATCAGCAGCAGGCAGAGGCCCTGCCAGGCGTAGAGGTCAAGCACTGGCGCTCACCTCGTGGGTGGAGAACCAGGCGGCGAGGGCGTCGGCGTGGTAGCGGACGATGCGGCCCTGGCGGACGTAGGCCGGTCCTTTCCCGAGGTATCGCCAGTTGGCGAGGGTGTCGGGGCTGATTCGCAGGTGGTCTGCGACTTCGTCGGGGGTCATGAGCTGGGTGTTCACGTGTGGCTCCTTCGGGGGTGGCGGTTCAGGCGGCGATGATCACGAGGCCCATCACGTCGCGGCCTGGGAATGCTTTCTGCAGCCCGGCGACGAAGCGTGTGGATGGGCCATTGCGTCCGGCGAGGACGCGGGAGACGGTCGCGGGGTCTACGCCCATGCGGCGGGCGAGGTCTGCGTTCGAGGCGATGCCCTCGGCGTCGCGGTATGAGGTGAGTCGGTCCGCGTCGATGGTGAAGCTGGTCAAGGTCGGTCACCCCCTCTCTCTGTTGGTGTTGCACTGCTGCACTGAACACTACCCACAACCATTGCAGTTGTGCAACCCGGTGACCAGCGGAACATTGCGTAACCGCACGTTGCGGTCTGGTTACGTACAGCTAGAACGGTTGTCGTCGTTGCGCACGCGCAATACGATCCCGAGTATGGAACCCGCCTGGATCGCCTGGATACGAGACATTTCAGACCACGCCCCCGACCGCCAAGTCGCCGCGAAGATCGGCATCGCGCCCTCCACCGTTGGCCGGTGGCAGGACTACCCGCCGAAGATCGACGCCGTAGTCAAGCTGGCCCGCGCCTACGGAGTGCCCGTAGCTGACGGCCTGCTCGCATCCGGCTACGTCCAGCCCGGAGACCTCCGCACGCCGCGCTACGAGCGCGACCTCGGGCGCTTCACCGCGTCCGAGCTGCTGGCAGAACTCGCCCAGCGTGTGACCCCCGACGGTCAGCAGCTGCACGCGCAGATCACCAGCCCCAACGACTACGGGGAGGAGCCCGACCCAAATGCATATGACCTCGCTGCCGGACACGTCGCCCGACCTGACGCGCCTCGTTGAGCACGCACACGAAAGCGGCATCCGTGTCTGGTGGAGACACCTCGACGACTGCGACGGAGCCTGGTCCGCGCCGCACCGCTCGATCTGGATGCGCCCTGACCTCACCTCACGTGAGTCCCGGTCGCTGCTCGCGCACGAGCTAGGTCACGCCTACTACGGCGACTCCGGCCCGCAGTCCAGCGCTGCGGAGTCCCGCGCCTGGCGGTACGCCGCATGGCTGCTGATCGACGGCCACGCCTACTCCGACGCCGAGCACACCATGGGGCCTCACCTCGGCGGACTCGCGGAAGCCCTCGACGTGACCACCTCGGTCGTCGAGGGGTTCCGGTCGCTGATCGGCAGCGCGCCATGAAAGACACCGCGCACCCGAAGGTCAAGTCCTACACCGACAAGCGCAGCGGAAAGCCCCGCTACCTCGTCCGCTACCGGCAGGCCAACGGCAGGCAGACCACCAAACGCGGCTTCACCACGAAGCGCGACGCCGAGGCATGGCTCACCGACACCGAGAGCGCGAAGCGACGCGGGGAGTACGTCACCGTCTCGGCAGGACGTGCCCGCATCGGGGACCTCGCACAGCCGTGGCTCGACGGGAAAGCCGTCCGCGTGAAGCCGTCCACCTGGGCCGCTCTGGACACCGCCTACCGGGTCCACGTCGAGCCGCATTGGGCCGACGTGGCTGTCTCCCAGGTCCTCACCAGCGATGTGCAGGCCTGGGTGCGGGAGCTGTCTGCCGGGAAGTCCGCGACCGTCGTCATCCGGGCGCACGGAGTCCTCGCGGGCGTCCTTGAGACAGCCGTCCGTGACCGCCGCATCGTGGCGAACCCGGCGCGAGGGGTGGAGCTGCCCCGCAAGGTCCGTCGCCCCTCCCGCTACCTGTCGCATATCGAGGTCGAGCGCGTGGCGCGGTCCTCGCGGCACCCGGCCCTCGTCTACCTGCTCGCGTACGGCGGGCTGCGATGGGGTGAGGCGACCGCGCTGCGGGGCACGCAGGTAGACCGCGCCCGAGGCCGGGTGAGGATCGACGAGACGGTGGTCTGGGTCAGAGGTAAGCCGGTGATCGGCCCTCCCAAGACGCACGAGCGCCGGACGGTGGCTCTGCCCCGCTTCGTGGTGGAGCAGCTGCCGGACACCGGCCCCGGTCTCCTGTTCCCTGGCGTGCGCGGAAAGTACATGACCGCGCCGACGAAGGCGGGGCACGCTGCCGACGGCTCCCCGCTGGTGACTCGTTGGTGGGAGGCTGCGCTGCAGCAGGCCGAGCTGCCGTACATGCCGCCGCACGACCTCCGGCACACTGCCGCCTCGCTGGCGGTCCAGTCCGGTGCCTCGGTCAAGGTGGTGCAGCGGATGCTGGGCCATGCCTCGGCTGCGATGACGCTGGACGTGTACGCGGATCTGTTCGACTCGGATCTGGACGAGGTGGCCGAATCGCTGCAGGCGCGACGTGACCACGATTTGAGCACAAGCGTGCCGGATTCTCCCCCGGCTCTAGGGATGCTGCGGGTAGTTCGGTGATGTGCTCCACGCACGATCATTCTGTGACCTGGGACGATGAGTAGGTTTCGAATCCCTTCGGGCGCACCGCAGGATGAAGCCCCTCACAGCACCGAGAAGTGCTGTGAGGGGCTTCTTCGTGCACTCTGCCTGTCTCTGCGGACTCGGGATGATGCCGGGGCCCGCGCGGGGCTCCAGCTCTCGAAGCCACGGCAGCAGACCCCCTGAATGCGCCGGACCCGGCAGGCCAGCGATCGGCCTACCGGGTCCGGTGTCGTCCTGCAGGGCTGGTCACTGCGCGGCGGCGAGCACCTCGCGCACCGAGCTCCAGGACTGCATGAGCTCGCGGGCACCTTGATGGGCCTCCGCAGCGATCGCCTCGAGACGGGCCTGCTCGAGCAGCTCGTCGATCTCGACGCGCTGTCCGCGCTCCACGGAGGCGACGGCCGCCTCGACCATCGCGAAGCTGAGCAGGTTCTCGTGCACCTCGCACATCGGAGTGCGCCCTTCACGCAGCGCGCTGACGAACTCGATGAGCGAGGCGGCGATCTGGTCGGGCTCCTCCCCCGTCTCGGCGTCCACAGCGGCCTGGAGGCGCTCGGTGGCGGCCTCGTCCTCGGTGCCGAGCACAGGCACCCCCTTGCCGTCCCAGGTGGCCGAGCCCTGCTGGGCCCCGATCCGCCACTCGCTGTTCCAGTAGGTCGGCAGCCCGCGGGCGTTCCAGGTGCCGTTGTAGACGAACAGCGACCCGTCGGACATCTCGAAGGTCGCCGTGACGGTGGCGTCGTGCTCGTACACGCTCCACTCGGGCTGGGCGCCGCGCGCGGTGACCGCGACCGGGTCGGCATCCATGATGTAGCGCGCGGTGTCGAAGGCGTGGATGCCCATGTCCCGCAGCAACGGATGCTGCTGCGTGCGCCGGTAGCCCTCCATCTCGGTGAACAGCGAGAAGAAGGCGCTGGTGAGCACCGTCGGCCCGTGTGCGGCGACGAAGCTGCGCAGCTGGCGCACCTGGCGGAAGAACCGCCGTGACTGGGACACCATGAACGGCACCCCCGTCAGCTGGGTGTGCGCGAGCAGGCTGATCGCCTCGTGCAGGTTCTCGGTGACCGGCTTCTCGCCGAGCACCGGGATCCCGGCGTGCAGCGCCTTCACGGTGACGGGGTGATGGGCGACCGGCACGGTGGGATCGATCAGCAGATCCGCGCCGACCTCCAGGGCCAGGTCCACGCCGTCGGTGCCTGCGGCGATGGCCGACGGATCGGCCGCGCCGGACTGCTCGATGACCTTCTGCGGGGCGCCCTCGACGAGGTCGGCGACGCCCACCAGCTCGGCGACGCCGCTCGCGACGACCTCGCGGGCCCACCAGCTGCCCATGCCGCCGGCGCCGACCACGACCACGCGGGCCGGACGGTCCGAGGGGAGCTTCGGGAAGCCGGTCAGGTGCGGCGCGAGGGTCGGCGCGGCGGAGGTGTCGGTACCGTGCCCGGCGGTGATGTCGAGATCAGATGACACGCGTGGTCGCCTCCGGCCCGTCCTCGCGGAACCAGTCGCGCGGAGCGTTGGCGATCTTCACGGGCTCGGCCGGTCGATCCTCGGGGCGGGCCCACACCACGGCGTTGGCCAGCACGCGCTGGATCTCGCTCTGCCGGTAGACGGGGTACTCCTGGTCGCCGGGGCTGAAGTAGAAGACCTTGCCCTTGCCGCGGCGGAAGGCGGCGCCGGAGCGGAACACCTCGCCGCCGGCGAAGGAGGAGACGAAGACGAGCTCGTCGGGCGCCGGGATGTCGAACATCTCGCCGTACATCTCCTGGGCGGGGATGACGATAGGGTGCGGGACCCCGCGCGCGATGGGGTGGGAGCCGTTGACGGTCCACACCCGCTCCTCCTCGCCCTCGTTGCGCCACAGCAGCGAGCAGGTGGTGCCCATGAGCGCCTTGAACGGCTTGGAGTAATGGGCCGAGTGCAGCGGGATCAGACCCATGCCCTCGTGGACGCGACGCACCACCCGGGCGACGACCTCGTCGGGCACGTCCTCGTGGGCCATGTGGCCCCACCAGGTGAGCACGTCGGTCTCGGCGAGGGCCTCCTCGGAGAGGGTCTCCTCGATGTCGTCCAGCAGGGCGATCCGCACCTCGGCGTCGACGCCGTCGGCCGCGAGCACGTCGCGCAGGCCGCCGGCGATCACGGTGTGCATGCCCTCGGGGTAGATCTCCTGGACCTTCGGGTCGACCTTCTCGTGCCGGTTCTCGCCGAACACGGCGATGCGCAGTGTCATTGCAATCCTCTGTGATGTGGAAGGTGCGCCGAGGGCTACCCCGTCAGCGCGGTCCGTCCATCGTAGGGGTGGATTCCCACGAGGGAAACGTTCTGTCCACGACGCGCCGCATCCGGTGTGTCGAGCGCGGGATCGCGCGCCCCCACGGTGCCCGCACGAGGCAGAGGGGAGACCGATGTGCGGCCGACGCGAAGCCGCCTGCGTCGTCGCCTTCCGGGCCGACTCGCCCGTGGCGGCACACGGGCGAACCGTGACCCGTCTGTGACGCATTACTCACCAGTAGCCAACTATGGTCGTCGACGGGTTCCCTCAATGGCGAGGGGACCTGCCCGCCTGACGAGCAGGCCCTCCGCCCGCAGGCACCCGATCTCCTGCGCGGCGCGTCCTCAGGCCCTGCGCGATCTCAGACTCAGCGCGGTCTCAGGCACTGCACGGTCTCAGGCACTGCGCAGTCTCCAGCGTGCGCGGCCTCAGGCTCTGCGCACCTGCACGAGAAGGCCCAGGTGCTCGAGGTGCGCCTCGAGGGCGTCGGCGGTCTGCTGATGCGCACGGGCCGCACGGCGACGGCCGAGGGACCCGCCGAGTGCCGCACCCGCTCCCTCACCCCAGCGGTACCGGACCTCGGTGCCGGGCTCCCGCTCCCGGAGCTCCACCGGTGCGGTCAGGAAGAACCCCTCTCCCGCCAGGGCACCGAGCAGGATGGTGCGCCGGCGGCTGCCGCACTCGTAGTCGATGCGGCCCTCGCCGCGCTCCCGGCGGGCCCAGCCGCGGTCGTGGAAGAAGGCGTCGAGGAGCTCCTGTGCCTCCGTGCGCCCGCCGCTCACCACGAAGACCACTCCAGGGACCGCTCCCGGCGCCCCGTGCGCCCCTCGCGCCGACCGCGCATCGCTCACAGGCGGGCCGACCCGATCCGACGCAGCTCGGCGTTGCCCAGGTGCGGGACGTCCCGATGGTCGTGCGGATCCATGCCCTCCCCGATCGCGAGGGCGATCTGCAGGATGTCCCCGTGGGCGACGAGCACGACGGGGGCGTCGGCCGCAAGGGCATCCGCGGCGCGGAGCACCTGGTCCACACGGGCCGCCACGACATCGACCTGCTCCACGTCGTCGGCATGTTCCCCGCGCGCCCGGTCGACCGACCACACCAGGTCATACGCGCTCGCGGGGCCCTCGTCGTGCGTGCCGAAGCCCCGCTCCCGCAGCCGTTCGTCGAGCCGGGGCGCGGCGGCCCCGATCCCGTGGGCGAACTCCTCGGCGGTCTGCAGGGCCCGGGCGAAGTCGCTGGAGACGAGGAGCGTCGTCTCTCCCAGCCCCTGCTCGAGAGCGCCGCGCGCCGTGGCCTGCGCCTGGCGTCGGCCCAGAGCGGTCAGGCCCACCTGCGTCAGGGCGCGCGGCCCGGGCAGCGAGACGATCCGCCCCTCCACGTTGGCGGTGGATTCCCCGTGCCGCAGCACCCAGACGTCACTCATGGCCGCTCAGGGCGTGGTGACCTTGCCCGGGTTGAGGTTCCGCCCGGGGTCGTTGTCGGCGAACAGGCCCTTGACCATGCGCACGCCGACCTCGCCGATGTCCTCGGTGATCCACGGCTGATGCTCGGTGCCCACCGCGTGGTGGTGGCTGATCGTCGAGCCCTGGTCCACGAAGCTCTGCTGCACCGCGTTCTTGGCCGTGAAGTACTGCTCGAGAGCCTCCTCGTGCGAGGAGTACGGGAAGGCGAAGGTGAAGTAGAGGCAGGCCCCGGCGTGGTAGCTGTGCGACATGTGGGAGAACATGAAGCCCGGCAGGCCCTGCTGCTTCTGCGCCGTGTGGAACGCCTCGAAGGCCTTCGCGTGCACGGCGTTGAGGTTCGACCAGGTCGCGCCGGTGTCGCAGACGTCGCCGAAGACCTGGTAGTTCAGCATGAAGTCGCGCAGGTACGGGGTGTCGAACTTCTTCTGGTCGTAGATCGCCCCGGGGCCCGCGCCCAGCGTGATGCCGCCGGCGTGCTTCACGATCTTCTTGACGATCGACTTCTGCTGGTCGACGGACTCCTTCGAGCCCTCGAAGCACACGTAGGAGATCGACATCTCGTTCGTGGTGTCCCAGCCCTTCGAGCGCAGGTAGGCGAACAGCCCGTCCTGCACCTTCGAGGCGACCTTGCCCTTGGTGGAGCTGGGCTCCTTGACCATGGCGAGGCTGAACTCGGTCTCGGGACCGTCGGAGAGCCGGGTGAAGGTGGGCGAGACGTCGGTGGAGCGGGCGATCGCGTGCATGCCGCGGATGCCGTGCTCCCAATCCGGGTACATATAGGCGATGACCTGGCGCACCGGCGCGAGGCGATGCACCTGCACGGTCGTCTCGGTGATGATGCCGAGGCGGCCTTCGCTGCCCAGGATCATCTCGTGCACGCTGGGTCCCGAGTCGCGCCCCGGGATCGCCTTGGTGTGCGCGATGCCGTCGGGGTGGACCATGCGCAGCCCGCGCACGATGTCCTCGATGTCGCCGTACTTGTCGGACTGCATGCCCGAGGAACGGGTCGCGGCCCAGCCGCCGAGGGTCGAGTAGGTGAAGGAGTCCGGGAAGTGGCCGACGGTCCAGCCCAGGGCGTTGAGCTGCTCCTCGAGGTCGGGACCGTAGACGCCGGCCTCGACGCGCGCGAGGCCCGCGGTGTCGTCGATCTCGAGGACCTCGCGCATGCGGCCGAGGTTCATGGTGAGCACGGGACGCTGCTCGGTGACGTCGGGCGTGACCGAGCCGGAGATGCAGGAACCGCCGCCGTAGGGGATCAGCACCAGGTCCTTCTCCAGGACGATGCGGAGGATCGCGGCGACCTCCTCCTCGGAGTCCGGGTAGATCACGGCATCGACCAGGCGCTCGAAGTCACCGGCGCGCACGCGGAAGAGGTCGGGCAGCGAGCGGCCGAAGGAGTGGAGCACGCGGTACTCGTCGTCGTCGACCAGGTTCTCCTCGCCGACCACGCCGGTCAGCAGCGCACGCACGTCGGCGGGCATCCGGCTCGAGGGCACGTCGAAATCGGCCAGATCGGGCTCGACCGGGGTGTCCTTCGCCGCGAGATCCACGCCGATCTTGTTCTTCGCGAGCGGGGCGAAAGCGGGCTTGTTGTCGTACCGGAAGGTGACGTCGTCCAGACCCCACCCCCACCACTTGTGCCGCTTGACCTCTCGGGCGCTCAGCCGGTCGCTCATGCGGTTTCCTCCTCGTCCGGGGCGTCCGCGCCCAGGACCTCGTCGTGATGCTGCTCGTACAGGTCTTTGACGCGCCCGCGGATCCGGTCGGAGAAATCGACCGCGGATTCGTCCTCGTCGGAGATGATCGGCTCCCCGAAGACGACGCGCACCGGAGGGCGGCCCTGCGGCCAGTTCCGGCCCTTGGGCATCGCCTCGTAGCCTCCGACGATCGCCGCCGGGATGACGGGCACGCCGACGCTGATCGCGAGGGCCGCTCCGCCGGGTTTGAAGCTGGTCATCTGGCCGCTGCTCTGGCGACCGCCCTCCGGGAAGACCAGGATCGGCACTCCGGCGCGCAGGAGCTTGCGCGAGGTGCCGGAGTTCTTGCGGTTGCCGCCACGATCGATCGGGAAGGCGTTGAGCATGGTGCGCACGAAGATCCGACGGAAGAAGTGATCGAACCAGTAATCGGTCGCCACCCCGGTGGAGAGCAGGCGACCCTGGGCCCACGGCAGGCTGAGCGCCAGCAGGGGCCCGTCGACATGGCTGGTGTGGTTCGCGACCAGCACGAACGGCCCCCGGACGCTCTTGACGCGCCGGTGCATCACGACCTGCGGGGTCACCGCGGACCTCACGACCATCCGGAAGATCACCCGCTGCAGCACGAAGCGGACCCCCGAACGCCATCGTGAGCGGTACTTCGCGAGATCCCCCTCGGGCTTCTCCCAGCCCTCGCCGCGCGAGCGGGCCGAGAGCGACTCCATGAGGCGTCGGCCGGCGCCGGGCTGCTTCGCCTCGCCGGCCGGACCGTCAGGAGCGTCACCGCCGGACTCCCCCTCGGCGTCCTCATCGGTGTCGACGAGGTCGTCGGCAACCGCGTCGGCGTCCTCGACAGAGCCAGAGGGGTGCACGTGGCCTGCGGCGCCACCGGATCGCGCCGGGAAGGCGCCGCCGGCAGGATCGACGGTGTCCTCGGGGTCCTGCGCGGAGTTCTGCGGGGTCATGCGATCACTTCTCCCGGCTGCGACGGTGGCTGAGCAGTGCGCTCAGTCGGGCCACGATCCCACGAGGAGTCGTGCGCAGGACACCGGCGATCCCCTTCCAGCGCAGTGAAGGGATCGAGACCGGCTTCCCGCGGGCCACATCGCGCAGGCACTCCTCGACCAGGCGGTCGGCGTCGAGCCACAGGACGCCCGGGATCGAGGACCCCTTGATCCCTGCGCGGTTGTGGAACTCGGTGCGCACCCAGCCCGGCATGAGCGCGGTGACCTGCACGCCGGTGCCTGCCAGCTGAACTCCGAGCGACTCGGAGTAGTTGCCCACCCAGGCCTTGATCGCGGAGTAGTTGTTCTGGGTCACCAGGGCGCTCACGGACCCCACGTTGATGATCCAGCCACGGCCGCGCTCGCTCATCCCCCGGCCTGCCGCGCCGCCGAGCTTCAGCACGGCGCGGATCATCACCTCGAAGCCGAGGTCGTGCGCGGAGATGTCCTCGTCGAGAAGGCTCGCCTTCACCGAGAAGCCGGCGTTGTTGACGAGCACGTCGACCGGGTTCGTCGCCGCGACGAGGCGGTCGGCGACGCGCTGCTGCGCCTCGCGGTCGGAGAGGTCGGCGACGATGGTCTCGACCTCGACGCCGTACTCGCGCCGAAGCTGCGCGGCGGATTCGTCCAGGCGGGAAGGGTCACGCGCGACAAGAACGAGGGAAGCTCCGCGACCAGCGAAAGCTCTCGCGAAAGCGGCCCCGATGCCCGCGGTGCCACCGGTGATCAGGGCCCTATGCATGGCGGCTACGATACACTAGAGCCGCCCTGACCAGCGCGGGAAACACCCCTGGTGAGGCCGTCCCGAGGCGCGGCGAACGCGACTCGCTCGAGGCTCGGGCGCCATAACTTCCACGTCCTGCCGTACCCGTCCATAGAGGGAATCCATGTCGAACAGCACACCGTCCGCCGACCAGTCCGCCAGCAGCGGCGGGCACCGCGACGGGGATCGCCGGATCCTGCTGACCGGCGTCACAGGATTCCTGGGCCAGGCGGTCCTGCGGTCCCTCCTGGAGACCACCGACAACACCTACATCACCGCCGTGGTGCGCCCCAAGGGCTCCCTCAGCGGGCTCAAGCGCCTCGAGCAGCTGCTGCGCAAGCCGGTCTTCTCCTCCTGGGCCGACGCGCTCGGCGAGGGTGGCAAGGAGACCGTGAAGGCTGCGTTCGACGCCCGGGTCTCCGTGCTCGAGGGCGACCTCACCGATATGCCCGCCATCGAGGATCCTTTCGACGTCGTCATCCACTCGGCGTCGTCGGTCTCCTTCGACCCGCCGATCGACGAGGCCTTCCGCACCAACGTCGGCGGGGCGCGGAACCTCTACGAGGCGCTGCTCGCCTCCGGCCAGGACCCGCACGTCATCCACGTCTCGACCGCCTACGTCGGCGGCATCGCCAAGGGCCTCCGCCAGGAGGGATCGCTGCAGACCGACGTCGACTGGCGCGCCGAATACCAGGCCGCGGTCGACGCCCGCACCCGGGTCGACGCCGAGTCCCGTCGGCCCGAGACCCTGCGCTCCCAGATCCGCGGCGCGACGCTGCGCACCGGCCGCATGGGTCCCAAGGCCGTCGCCTCCGCCTCCGAGGAGGCCCGCCGCGCCTGGGTCGACGAGCGCCTGGTCGACTTCGGCCGCACCCGCGCCCAGTCCGTGGGCTGGACCGACATCTACACCTTCACCAAGGCGATGGCGGAGCAGGTCGCCGAGGAGCTGTGGACCGCCAACGGCCACCGTGTCTCCTTCGTGCGGCCCTCGATCATCGAATCCGCCGTCCAGAACCCGTATCCGGGCTGGATCGACGGCTACAAGGTCGCCGACCCGCTGATCATGGCCTACGGCCGCGGCGCCCTGCCCGAGTTCCCGGGCCTGGCGGACTCGATCCTCGACGTCATCCCCGTGGACTTCGTGGTCAACGTGATCGTGGCCCTGGCCACCCAGGACGTCTCCCGTCGTGGCGACGACGCCTACTACCAGGTGGTCTCCGGCGCCTCGAACCCCCTGCCCTTCCACGAGATGTTCACCGCGGTGCGCGAGTACTTCGTGGAGAACCCGCTCGAGGACGACGAGGGCAAGGCCATCGAGGTCCCCGCCTGGACCTTCCCGGCCGTGGAGATGGTCGAGCAGCGCTTCCGGGCCAAGGAGCTCGCCGCGAAGGCCGGGGCAACCGCCGTCGCCTACCTCCCCGCCACCAAGCGCACCCGGGCGTGGACGTCGGACCTGCACAAGGCGACGTCCGGGCTGACCACGCTGCGCATGTACATCGAGCTGTACCGCCAGTACACGAAGACGGAGATGGTCTTCGACGACGCCAACACGCGCGCTCTGCGCGAGGAGCTCTCACCCGAGTTCCTGGAGGGGCATGACTTCGACGTCACCGGGATCGATTGGCGCGAATACTTCATGACGCAGCACCTGCCGGCCGTCACCGACCTCACCAAGGCGTACTCCCGGGCGAAGTCCGCCCAGCGCAAGCGCACCTCGCGCCCCGCCCCGGAGCTCAAGCAGAACGAGAACGCCCTGGCTGTCTTCGACCTCGACGGCACCGTGCTCGCCACGAACATCGTCCAGCAGTACTTCGCGGTGGTGCGTGCGACGCGTCCTCGCCGGTCCTGGCCCGCCGAGATCGGTGGCCTGCTCGCCGCCGTCCCCGGGTACCTGCGGGCGGAGAAGCGTGACCGCTCCGAGCTGATCCGCACCGTGAACCGCCGCTACAAGGGATACCGCAGCGACGAGCTGCGCTCCCTCATGCAGGGTGAGGCCGGGCGCCGCATCCGCGCGTCGATCCGTCCCGAGGCCCTCGAGACGATCGAGCGCCACCGCGCCGCCGGGCACCGGACCGTGCTGGTCAGCGGCGCGCTCGACGTGCTCGTGGAGCCGCTCGCGGGCCTGTTCGACGAGGTCGTCGCCACCCATATGGACGAGAACGCCTCCGGGGTCATGACCGGCTACCTGGCCACTCCCCCGCTCGTCGACGAGGCCCGCGCGAACTGGCTGAGCAAGTACGCCGACCTCCACGGCGCGGACCTCGCCGCCTCCTACGGCTACGGCGACTCCCACGCCGACGCCGCCTGGCTCGAGCTGGTCGGCTCCCCCACCGCCGTCTCCCCGGACCTCGGCCTGTACGGCGTGGCGAAGAAGAAGCGCTGGCAGATCCTGGAGTGGTGAGCCTCTGAGCCTGGTGAGCCGGTGAGCGGACCGCTCCTCCGGACGTGATCGACACGCAGCCCCGTCGCCCAGCGACGGGGCTGCTTCGTGTGCGGGCGAGGGTCGCTCGCGAGCGCCCGTGGGGAGGACGGCACGGGGACTCCTCCCCATCGCGCCTGGCCAGGAAGCCTCCTACTGTCATATCCAGGTCGAGCGGCAGATCCCGGGCGGGAGCTGCGAGGCCCCGGGGCAGCGAAGGACGCGGTTCCGGATCCAGCCGAGAGGGGACCATCATGACCAGGACGATCTACGCCCGCGGAGCAGCTCTGGCCGCCGCGACCATGCTTGCGCTGACCGCATGCGGCGGCTTCGGCGAGACCGAGGCCGAGCGTGAGCCGGCCGAGCAGGGCCAGGAGCAGGATCGCGAGGGCGAAGGCGAGGGCGACGAAGACGGCGCCGGCGCTGACGAAGGCACGTCGGAGGACGGTTCCTCCGCGAGGGAGGGCGACGACTCCGACAGCGACACCTCCGACGGCACCGGGTCCGGCGACGAGGGCGCCGACAAGGGGGCAGAGGGCGACAGCGCAGAGGGCGAGGACGCAGGCACGGACGACGCTGAGGGCACCGGCTCCGATGCCGATTCCGACACCGACACCGACACCGGTACCGACACCGCCGGTCAGAGCGACGACGCCGCCGAAGGTGAGGACGCCGCCGCGGGCGAGGACACCGCTGCTGCCGCCGGCGAGTCCACCGTCGTCGAGATCGGCACCGAGCTCGTCGACGAGGAGACCGGGGACGTGGTCACCATCCTCTCCGCAGTGCGGGGCAACCCCACCGACTTCTACGCCGCGACGGACAACCCCGACGGCGAGATGATCTACCTCGAGGTGGCTGTGACTCCCGGTGGCCAGTACGGCGGGGTCGTCAGCCAGTCCGACTTCTACCTGGAGGACGACGGCGAGGAGGTCAACTACGCGGCGAGCGCCGACGATGAGCTGACCGCCGCGGGCTTCGAGTACTTCGAGGGGGCACCGCGTCGCGACGGCGAGGCCACCGGCTACATCCCGATCTACGTCGAGACCACGGGCGACACCCTCACCGGCTCATACGTGCGGCCCGAGGCCGAGGTCATCGGCGAGGACACCGTGATCCCCGAGTTCCGGGGCGAGTTCGAGATCCCGGCCGTCTGATCGCCGCGGTCGGGGACCAGCCACCGGCCCAGCGAGAGGCCACAGCACAGCAGGGGCGCACCGCTATCGCGATGCGCCCCTGCTGTGCTGCTCCGGACCGAGGGCCACGCCTCCGGTCAGAGCACCGAGGCGAGGAAGTCCTGGAGTCGGTCGGACTTCGGGCTCTCGATGAGCTCCTGGGCGGTTCCCTGCTCGACGATCATGCCCTCGTCCATGAACACGACCCTGTCGGCGACCTCGCGGGCGAAGCCCATCTCGTGGGTCACCACGATCATCGTCATCCCGCCCTCGGCGAGCTCCTTGAGCACGGCGAGCACCTCGGCGACGAGCTCCGGGTCCAGGGCGGACGTCGGCTCGTCGAAGAGCATCAGCTCGGGCTCCATGGCCAGGGCGCGGGCGATCGCGACGCGCTGCTGCTGGCCGCCGGAGAGCTCCGAGGGGTAGTGGTCGGCGCGGTCGGACAGCCCCACCCTCTCGAGCAGGGCGAGCGCGGACTCCTTCGCCTCGGCCTTGGAGCGGCCGAGCACCTGGATCGGTGCCTCCATGATGTTCGCCAGGGCGGTCATGTGCGGGAACAGGTGGAAGCGCTGGAAGACCATGCCGATGCGGGAGCGCTGGCGCGCGATCTCGGCGCTGGGCAGCTTCTGCCAGCGACCGTCGGCCAGGGGCTCCTCGGCGTAGCCCTGGGTGACGCCGGCGATGCGCACGCGCCCCGCCGTCGGCTCCTCGAGCTGGTTGATGCAGCGCAGCAGAGTGGACTTGCCCGAGCCGGAAGGGCCGATCAGCACGGTGACCTCGCCCGGTGCGACCGAGAGCTCGCAGTCCTTGAGCACGTGGAGGTCGCCGAAGGCCTTGTGGATGCCCTCGAGCTGGATCAACGGTGCGGCGGGCGCCGAACCAGCAGCAGCGGGATCGCGAGTGGCAGCCGAATCGCCAGTGGCAGCGGGATCGGGCGTGGCGGCAGGATCGGGCGTGGCGGCGTGGGTCATCAGAGCTCCACCTCCGGGAGCGAGTCCTTGGGGGTCGTGCCGGAGTTGTTCACGGCGGACTGGCGCGAGCGCTTCGGGGCGGCGCCGCCCGGGCGGTCATCGAACCCGCGGCCGAAGTAGCGCTCGAGGAAGAACTGGCCCACCATCAGCACGCTGGTGATCGCGAGATACCAGATCGCGGCCACGATCAGCAGCGGTATCGGGGCGTAGAGCTTGTTCGAGATCGCATTGGTGGCGAACGTCAGGTCCAGGGTGAAGGGCACGGCGAGCACGAGCGAGGTCGTCTTCAGCATGCCGATGGTCTCGTTGCCCAGCGGAGGCACGATCACGCGCATGGCCTGCGGGATGATGATGCGCCGCAGGATGTTGCCGTTGCCCATGCCGAGCGCCTTGGAGGCTTCCGTCTGCCCCTTGTCCACGGAGTTCAGGCCCGAGCGGATGATCTCGGCGAGGTAGGCGCCCTCGTTCAGGCCCAGGCCCACCACGGCCGCCCAGAACGCCGGGAAGTAGTCGCGGGTGGAGAAGGAGAACCACTCGGGGCCGAAGGGCACGCCGAGCGCGATCTTGGGGACGATCACGGTGAACAGGCCCCAGAACACCAGCTGGGTGTACACCGGGGTCCCGCGGAAGATGAAGATGTACGCCCAGGAGACGCCGCGCAGCACCGGGTTCTCGCTGCGGCGCATGATCGCGGCGGCGAGGGCCACGACGGTGCCGAGCACCATCGCGAGCACGGTGATCAGCAGCGTCCAGCCCACGCCCTGGACCACCTTGACGTCCAGGATGTAGGTCGCCACCGTGGGCCAGTCGAAGACCGGGTTGGTGACGAGGAAGTTGATCAGGCCCACGACGACCAGCGCGACGACGACGGCGCTGATCCAGGTGCCGGGGCGCGGACTGTGCTTGGCGCGGATCCGGTCCGGGATCGGGTCGGCGGCGCGACGGCCGGTCGCGGGACCTGCCGAGGCTGCGCCGGAGGCGGGGGCGGGGGTCTGTGTGCTCACTGCTGCGGGTCCACTTCCGAGGTCTCGATCATGCCGTTCTCGTTGCCCCAGGCCACGAGGATGTCGCGGAGGGCGCCGGAGTCGATGAGGTGCTGCACCGCCGCGCGGATCGCCTCGGCCAGCTCCGGCTGGTCCTTGGCGACGACGATGCCGTTCAACGCCGCGTCCTCGATCTCGCCGACCTCCTCGAGGGTGCCGCGCGAGCGGTCCACCGCGTAGGCGACGACGGGCGAGTCTCCGATCAGCACGTCGGCCTTGCCGCCGGCCACCGCGGTCGCGGCGTCGGCGTTGCCGACGTAGGGCTGGTCGACGATGCCGTCGCCGCCCGCGTCGCGGCACTCCTGGTCGCGCTCGACGACGACGTCGTCCATATAGGTGCCCACCTGGTGGGCGACGCGGGTGCCGCACAGGTCCGGCGGGGTGATGTCGTAGGGGTTCCCGGTCTTCACGGCGTAGGACATCCCGGCCGCGAAGTAGGACACCATCGAGACCTGCTCGAGGCGTTCGGGGTTGATCGTGAAGCTCGAGATCCCGACGTCGTACTTCGAGCCGATCGACGGGATGATCTGCGCGAACACCGCGGATTCGGTGCGGGTGGTCAGGCCCAGCACCTTGCCGATGGCGGCGAGGATGTCCATGTCGTAGCCGACCGCCCCTCCCCCGGAGCCGACGAACTCACCGGGCGCGTAGTTCAGGGCGGCGCCGTTGACCAGCTCACCCCGCTCGCGGATCTCGGCGGGCACGAGGGCGGCGAGCTCGGGCTGCTCCTCGATGCTGTCGACGTCGACCTCAGGGATCGCGTTGGTCTCGGCGTCCAGGCGCACGGAAGCGTCAGTGCAGGCGGCCAGAGCCGGCGCGAGGACCGCGCCGCCCAGGGCGAGCGGCAGCGCGCGCAGCAAGGTGCGCCGACGGGGAGGCCGACGAGAGCGGAGGGAAGTCACGGGTGAATAGTATTCACATGGATGCATGAAAACAAACCGATGTTGGGTGGTTCACCGCGACGGCCGCGGAGCCCCTCAGCCCAGCTGCATGCTGCCGGTCTCGGTGGAGGGCTCCTCGTCGTGGGCGGCGTCGTGGGCGGCATCGTGTCCGGCGAGCTCCTCCTCCGCGTCGATGTCCACGGCGGCACCCTCGAACTGCGAGCGGTACAGCCGGGCGTAGGCCCCGCCGGTCGCCAGCAGCTGCTCATGGTTCCCCTGCTCGACGATGTCGCCGTCCTCCATCACGAGGATGAGGTCCGCGTCGCGGATCGTGGAGAGGCGGTGCGCGATCACGAAGGAGGTGCGGCCCTCGCGCAGGCGGTTCATCGCGTTCTGGACCAGCACCTCGGTGCGCGTGTCCACGCTCGAGGTGGCCTCGTCCAGGATCAGCAGGCTGGGCGTGGCGAGGAAGGCGCGGGCGATGGTCATCAGCTGCTTCTCGCCGGCGGACAGCGAGGACTCGTCGTCGTCCACGATCGTGTCGTAGCCCTCGGGCAGCTGCCGGGCGAAGTCGTCCACGTGGGTGGCGCGGGCGGCCTCGAGGACCTCCTCGTCGGTCGCATCCAGGCGCCCGTAGCGGATGTTCTCCCGGAGCGTGCCCTTGAACAGCCAGGTGTCCTGGAGGACCATGCCGGTGCGCTCCCGCAGCTGGGCGCGGGTGAGATCGCGGATGTCGATCCCGTCGATCGTGATCCGGCCGCCGTCGACCTCGTAGAACCGCATCACGAGGTTCACCAGCGTGGTCTTGCCGGCGCCCGTGGGGCCGACGATCGCGACGGTGTGCCCGGGATCCGCGACGAGGGACAGGTCGCGGATCAGCTCGCGCTCGGGGGTGTAGGAGAAGCGCACGTGCTCGAACTCGACGCGGCCCTCGTGGATGCCGGCGGCGGCGGTGTCGAGGGTCGTCTCGGCCTCCTGCTCGTCGGCGTCCAGCAGCTCGAAGACCCGCTCGGCGCTGGCCACGCCGGACTGCAGCATGGTGGCCATCGAGGCGACCTGGCTCAGCGGCTGGGTGAACTGGCGGGAGTACTGGATGAACGCCTGCACGTCGCCGAGGGTGAGCTGGCCGGAGATGATCCGCAGCCCGCCCACGATCGCCACGACCACGTAGCTGAGGTTCCCCACGAACATCATCATCGGCATGATCAGCGAGGAGACGAACTGCGCGCCGAAGGTGGCCTTGAACAGCTTCTCGTTGCGCTCCTCGAAGCGCTGCGCGATCTGCTCCCGGCGACCGAAGACGGTCACCAGCGAGTGACCGGTGTAGGCCTCCTCGACCTCGGAGTTCATGACGCCGGTGGCGTCCCACTGCTGGGCGAACAGCTTCTGCGCCTTGGCGCCGACGACCGCTGTGAGCAGCACGACCACGGGGATCACGGCGAGCGCGATCAGGGAGAGCTGCCAGGAGATCGTGAGCATCATGACCAGCACGCCGATGACCGTGAGGATCGAGTTCACGAGCCCCGTCACGGTGTTCATCAGAGTGTTCTGGATGTTGTCGATGTCGTTGGTGACGCGCGAGAGGATCTCGCCGCGCTTCATCTTGTCGAAGTAGGCCAGCGGCAGCCGGTGCAGCTTCTCCTCCACCTCACGGCGCATCCGGTACACCATGCGGTAGATGACCCGGTTCAGGGCGACGCCCTGGATCCACATCAGCAGCGCGGAGCCGACGAACAGCGCCACAGCCAGCGCAAGGGTCTGGTGGAGGGAGGTGAAGTCGATTCCCTCGCCCGGGGTCAGGCGCATCCCCGAGAGCAGATCCGCCATCTGCCCTTCGCCGCGCTCGCGCATCTGGGCGATGACGTCGGCCGGATCGGCTCCCGCCGGAAGGTTCTTGGAGATCAGCCCGGTGAAGATGATGTCGGTGGCGCGGCCCAGGATCTTCGGGCCGACGACGCTGAGCGCGACGGACACGAAACCGATGAGGATCGCGCCGATCATGAAGGCGCGCTCAGGGCCGATCTCGCGCAGCAGGCGCTTGGCCGAGGGCCAGAAGTTCTTGGCGCTCTGCCCGGGGCGCAGGCCGCGCTCGGCGTCCTTCTCGCTGGCGATCTCGTCGGCGGCCTTCGCCTCGTCGCCGGCCGCGGCGTGGCTCGTCGCGGTATCGCCGGCGGACGTGCCATCAGCGGATGTACCGCGGGCCGTCGCATCGCGGGCGGTCGCGTCGCCGGGAGTCGTGCCGTCTGCTGCGCCGCCGGCTGCCGACTCGCGCTTCTTCTGGAAGGGAGACATCAGGCCACCTCCTCCTCGACGCCCTGCGAGCGCACGATCTCCTGATAGGTCTCCGAGGTCTCGAGCAGCTCGGTGTGGGTGCCCTGGTCCACGATGCGCCCGTTGTCGAGCACCAGGATCAGATCGGCGTTGGTGATGGTGGTGACGCGCTGGGCGACGATCAGCATCAGGGCGTCGCGGGTCTCCGGGACCAGCGCCGCGCGCAGCTTCGAGTCGGTGGTGAGGTCCAGCGCGCTGAACGAGTCGTCGAACAGGTACAGCGACGGCTTCGCGGCCAGCGCCCGGGCGATGCACAGCCGCTGCCGCTGACCGCCGGAGACGTTGGTGCCTCCCTGGGCGATCGGCGACTCCAGCTCGGTGGGCATCGCGGCCACGAAGTCGCGGCCCTGCGCGACGCTCAGCGCGTGCCACAGCTCCTGCTCGTCGGCCGCCGGATTGCCGAACCGCAGGTTCGAGGCGACGGTTCCGGAGAACAGGTAGGGACGCTGCGGGACCAGGCCCACCCTCTCCCAGAGCACGCGGGCGTCGAGGTCGCGCACGTCGTGGCCGTTCAGCAGCACGCGCCCCTCGCTCGCATCCATCAGGCGCGGCACGAGGTTCACCAGCGTGGTCTTGCCGGCGCCGGTGCCGCCGATGATCGCGACGGTCTGGCCCGCGTGGGCGGAGAAGGAGATGTTCTCCAGCACCGGGCGCTCGGCGCCGGGATACGTGAAGGAGACGTCGTCGAAGGTCAGCTCGATGGGGCCCTCGATCTCACGCACACCGTCGGTGCGCTGGACCACGCTGGTGTCCGTGTCGAGCACCGCGGAGATGCGCTCGGCGGAGACCATCGCGCGCGGGATCATCATCGTCATGAAGGTCGCCATCATGACCGCGATGAGGATCTGCATCAGGTACGCGATGAACGCGGTGATCGAGCCGACCTCCATCTGGCCGGAGTCGATGCGGGGCGCGGCCACCAGCAGCACCAGCACGCTGGAGACGTTGAGGATGAACATGATGATCGGGTTGATGAGGATCATCAGCAGGCCGATGCGGCGGTTCAGGTCGGTGAGCTGGTCGTTGACCACGCCGTAGCGCTCGCGCTCGCGGTCCTCGCGCACGAAGGCACGCAGCACGCGGATGCCGGTGATCTGCTCGCGCAGCACCCCGTTGATGTCGTCGATCTTGCCCTGCATCTGCTTGAACAGCGGCGCGGCACGGAAGATCAGGATGCCGACGGCGACCAGCATGACCGGCACCATCACGGCGATCAGCCACGCCATGCCCGGCTCCACGCGCAGCGCGAGGACCACGCCGCCGATGCCGGTCACCGGGGCCTGCACCAGCATGTTCAGGCTGAAGAACACCAGCATCTGGACCTGCTGGACGTCGTTCGTGGAGCGGGTGATCAGCGACGGCGTGCCGAACTCGCTCAGCTCGCGCGGTGAGAACGAGGAGACCTTGGAGAACACGGTGGTGCGCAGGTCCTTGCCGACCCGCATCGCCGAGCGGGCGGCGAAGAAGTTCGCGGCCACGAGGGCGATGACGTTGCCCAGCGAGATCAGCAGCATGATCTTCCCGAGCTGCCAGATCACCGGGACGTCCGCCTTGGCGACGCCGTCATCGATGATGTCGGCGTTCAGGGTGGGCAGATAGAGCGCGGCCAGCACGCCGACGATCTGGAACAGCACCACCAGGAGGATCCAGAGCCAGTACGGCTTCACGGACCTCAGGACGAGTCGCAGCAGGGTCACGTGGCTCCTTCGATCACGGCACGGGCCAGACCGTGCCGGTGCGCCTCGGGAAGCTTAGTCCTCCAGGCACGGAAAGGGCATCAGACTTCCGTCGGTCCACCGATCGGTGGAGGGGTCGGCGAGGAGCGATGCGGGCGTTGCGCCGTGGTGGCGAGCGGCCGGACCACGACGTCACCTTCTGGCCTTCGAGACCAGCGGGCCCGAGGGGCCCGGAGCCCA
The DNA here is from genome assembly GCF_014897585.1 of Brachybacterium tyrofermentans. Classification (GTDB taxonomy): domain Bacteria; phylum Actinomycetota; class Actinomycetes; order Actinomycetales; family Dermabacteraceae; genus Brachybacterium; species Brachybacterium tyrofermentans. Next base: position 90,492 of record NZ_JABUXW010000019.1, read on the forward strand.
CTGACCCGCATTACGCGGAGGGCGTGATCCGCCGGTGTCCACGCGGCGTTCCCAGGCGTCGCCGGGGTGCGGCGCTGAGGTTGACCGGTTCCACAGGGTGCGGGGCAGCGATCGCTCTGCGTGCCGGTCGTCCGCACGGGTTCCGCAGAGGCCCGTGCTCTACCGTGGTGCGCGTGAACCGACCTGTCCAACGCCTCATCATCGCCGTCCTCGCCCTCATCCTGGTGGTCTCCGTGGGAGCCGTCGGGATCAGCTCGCTGACGGGCAACAACCCCGGCGACGACCAGCGCAGTGACGAGCCGACGGCCGCGAACCCGGACGATCGACCCACCGCTGACCCCGCGGATCAGCCCCAGAAGCCCGAAGTGCCCCGCCCCGAGGAGCCCGCCGGGCTCACCGAGCAGACCTCCGACGGCGCGCAGGCCACTCTCACCTACCTGCTCGAGTCGTACACCTACATGATGACCACCGGCGACACCTCCGTGTGGGAGGACTCCGTGGACCCCAACTGCCAGGTGTGCACCACTTTCCTGAGCAACGCCCAGATCCTCAATGAGCAGGGTGGCTACCTCGTCGACGGAGAGTTCGACGTGCGCTCGACGGGCTTCTCCGGCACCGGCGAGCCCCCGGCCACCGGCCAGGTCGTCGCGGACTTCTCGCAGGAGGCCAGCGTGATCGTCGATGACCCGAACCTGCAGGCCAGTCCCGTCGACGCGGTCACCGGGCAGCTGATCGCCCAGGTCGCCTGGGATGGCTCACGCTGGCGCGTGACAGACATGAGCATCGCTCCCCCGGCCTCCAGCGGTGCCTCCGACGCCGGCGGCGCGAGCGACGCGGGTGGGGCTGTCGGCGCGGGTGGGGCTGGCGGCGCGGGATGAACTGCCACACCCCCGTTCAGGATCGGCTTCGTCGGATCCGCCATTCCACGAGGTCTCCTGCGTCGGAATGGGCTGACCTATCCGACGCACCAGACCATGTGCCCTCTCTCCCGGCGCGGTGTAACGCCGCACCCCATCTCTCACCACTGAGCCCGCACCAGCGCCGCGACTACCTTCACGTCCACTAGCGTCAGCAGCGGCAACCGCGGCGGTGGCAGCAGCAGCGGCGGCAGTGTTGGTGGCAGCGGCAGTGTTGGTGGCAGCAGCAGTGTTGGTGGCAGCGGCAGCGGCAGCGGCAGCGGCAGCGGCAGCGGCAGCAACGGTGGCAGATGCGCGGGCACGGGCTGAAGCCGGGACCGCTCGACGCAGAGCAAGCTCTCGGGGACCTTTCCTCCCCAGCAGGCGGCTGTGGATGGTTCAGAGCCCTGACGGCAGGGTCACGCAAAGGTGGGGGCATGCCCCGTGTGCCTGCCCCTCTGCCGGAGAGCCTTCCGTGGTCCGTGTTCACCCGAACCGAGGCTCTTGCGTCGGGACTGAGCCCGGAACGCCTTCGACGCTCCGATCTGGAGAATCTCCGGCCGGGGATGTTCCGACGTCGGAATCGGCCTCTCACGGAGCTCGACCTCTCGCTGGCGCTCTGCCGCAACGATCCGGAGGCGGTTGTCGTCGGTCTCACCGCCGCACGACTGCACTCGTTGCCGCTTCCTCATCCACTCGAGGCCCGGGACGCGCAACTTCCGGTGCATGTCGCGATTCCTGGAGGTCGCAAGGGGTCCGATCGTTTCGTGCGCTGGCACAACTTCCACCTCGCGCGCCGCGACGAAGAATGGCGAGACTTCGCCGCTCCCCGCGAAGACGGCTCGTGGGATCCCGACGTCATCAGCCGACTCCGCATCACGAGCCGTCCGCGGACCTGGCGCGATCTCGCTCCGCATCTTCCCTTCTGGCGGCTCGTGGCGATCGGCGACAGCCTCGTCCGCTCGCCACGGCCCGGTCTGGAGCGGGGAAGGGCCGAACCGTGGTGCACCGTCGAGGACCTGCGGGCGCAGTGCACCGGGCGGTACGCGCGGGCTCTGCACCGAGCACTTGATGAGGTGCGCATCGGGTCCGACTCACCGATGGAGACGCTGCTGCGCCTCGCCTTCCTCCGCGCTGGGTTACCAGCTCCGCTGCTCAACGAGCCGCTGAGGGACGACGGACGGCGTCAGGGGCACGACCCGGATTTCCAATGGCCCGAGTACCGGGTCTGCGTCGAGTACGACGGCGGCTCCCACAACGCGCCTGATCAGGTCGCCCGGGACATCCGTCGCAGTCGCCGTGCATCACAGGCGGGATGGACGGAGCTCCGCCTCCATGCCGAGGACGTCCGGGAGGAATGCGCAGCGGCCGTCGCTCTGGTGACGGCGGCTCTCGAGAAGGCTGGGTGGAAACGAAGCGTCCAGTCCTGAACCGCCCCGGCTCCGCCTGGCGAATCGACGCATCGACGTGGCCGCACGTCGTCTTCCGTCGGTTCGGCGCACCGGCGCACCGGCGCACCGACGCACCGACGGGAGCGCACGTCCTCGCACGTCGAATAGAAGCCTCCGTAGCGACGCATACGACCGCATGCGCCGACACCGGAGCTGCCCGAGGGGCGAACTCATGGCGTCCTGTTGGCGCGCCATCTCGAGGGCAGCACCGGCACGAGATCGGAAAGACGGCCGACAGAGCTCGGTCGTCCCCGACCTCTCGAGCCTTCTCAGTCGGCCGCAACCCGGTAGAGGAACAGGTCGGTCCGGTACGGGAGGCCGATGGTGCTGCCGGGTGCATGGCCGAGATGGTCATGGAGGTACCAGTCGAGGTTCGCGAGGACTTCCGCGCGGCGCTCATCGGAAGCGGTGATGACGTAGCTGCGGGTACGGGCGAGGTCGATGACATCCTGCGTGGGCATCGGGTCCTCCCACTGGTGCACACTGCGGCTCACGAGCCTGAGACCGGCGCCGACGGTGGGATCGAAGTCCTCGCGGTGAACGTCTCCGGCGTGCATGATCCGCGAGAGGCGGTGCACCCAGGGGACCGTCACGTCGAGCATGTTCCACACCAGGGCGAGCACGCCTCCCGGGGCGAGCAGCCGCGTGACCTCGGCGGACGCAGCTTCTGCGTCGAACCAGTGCCACGCCTGGGCGACCGTGACCAGCTCGGCCGAGGAGTCCGGGAGGCCAGTGGCCTCGGCCGGAGCGACCTGCGTGGTGAGAGAGGTGACGGCAGATGGAACGGCAGAACCCGGATCGGCCGACGGGCCCCGCCGCAGCGCGGTCTCGAGCATGGCGCGGCTGGTGTCCACCGCGGTGACGGCGAGGCCCCGCTCGGCGAGTGTCAAGGGACATCGGGATCTCCCTGTGGGCGGACGTTTGATCTCCCTGTTCGCG
>NZ_JABUXW010000001.1 GCF_014897585.1 Brachybacterium tyrofermentans
TCTAAACCCAGCTCGCGTACCGCTTTAATGGGCGAACAGCCCAACCCTTGGGACCAACTCCAGCCCCAGGATGCGACGAGCCGACATCGAGGTGCCAAACCATGCCGTCGATATGAGCTCTTGGGCAAGATCAGCCTGTTATCCCCGGGGTACCTTTTATCCGTTGAGCGACACCCATTCCACAATGGAGTGCCGGATCACTAGTTCCTGCTTTCGCACCTGCCCGACATGTCTGTCTCGCAGTCAAGCTCCCTTGTGCACTTACACTCAACACCTGATTGCCAACCAGGCTGAGGGAACCTTTGAGCGCCTCCGTTACTCTTTAGGAGGCAACCGCCCCAGTTAAACTACCCATCAGACACTGTCCCTGATCCGGATCACGGACCGAGGTTAGGAATCCAGAACGACCAGAGTGGTATTTCAACAATGACTCCACACTCACTGGCGTGAATGCTTCCAAGTCTCCCACCTATCCTACACAAGCCGTCCCGAACACCAATATCAAACTATAGTAAAGGTCCCGGGGTCTTTCCGTCCTGCTGCGCGTAACGAGCATCTTTACTCGTAATGCAATTTCGCCGAGTTCGCGGTTGAGACAGTGGAGAAGTCGTTACGCCATTCGTGCAGGTCGGAACTTACCCGACAAGGAATTTCGCTACCTTAGGATGGTTATAGTTACCACCGCCGTTTACTGGGGCTTAAATTCTCAGCTTCGATCCGAAGATCTAACCGGTCCTCTTAACCTTCCAGCACCGGGCAGGCGTCAGTCCGTATACAGCGTCTTACGACTTCGCACGGACCTGTGTTTTTAGTAAACAGTCGCTTCTCCCTGGTCTCTGCGGCCCTCGGAGCTCTCACTCCTCGGGCCCCCCTTCTCCCGAAGTTACGGGGGCATTTTGCCGAGTTCCTTAACCACGATTCTCTCGAACGCCTTGGTATTCTCTACCTGATCACCTGAGTCGGTTTAGGGTACGGGCGACCGTATTCGTCACGCTGGAACTTTTCTTGGCAGTACAGGATCACTCACCTACGCCCATACGGGATCCCCATCACGTCTCACCCAATACGGCACAGCATTACCTGTGCTCGGGCTGCTCGCTTAGACGGACTATTCCATTAAGTCCGCGGAAGCTACCTCTCTGCGTCATTCCTCGCGCTGACCTACTACAACCTTGGTTCCCAGCCTCACCAACCTCCACACCCCGAAGGGTATGGGGAAAGCTCGGGTGGTTAGCATCGACTGCCTCGGTATGGGTCCTCCTACGATCGGTTCGGGAATATCAACCCGATGTCCATCGACTACGCCTGTCGGCCTCGCCTTAGGTCCCGACTAACCCAGGGCGGATAAACCTAGCCCTGGAACCCTTGATCAATCGGCGGACGGGTTTCTCACCCGTCTTTCGCTACTCATGCCTGCATTCTCACTCGTACAGCCTCCACCACTGGGTTCCCCCGCGGCTTCGCTGGCTGCACGACGCTCCCCTACCCATCCAGACACAAGGTCTGAATGACACAGCTTCGGCGGTGTGCTTGAGCCCCGCTAAATTGTCGGCGCAAAATCACTTGACCAGTGAGCTATTACGCACTCTTTCAAGGGTGGCTGCTTCTAAGCCAACCTCCTGGTTGTCTCAGCAACTTCACATCCTTTTCCACTTAGCACACGCTTAGGGGCCTTAGCTGATGTTCTGGGCTGTTTCCCTCTCGACCATGAAGCTTATCCCCCACAGTCTCACTGCTGCGCTCTCACGTACCGGCATTCGGAGTTTGGCTAAGGTCAGTAACCCGGTGGGGCCCATCGCCTATCCAGTGCTCTACCTCCGGAACGAAACACGCAACGCTGCACCTAAATGCATTTCGGGGAGAACCAGCTATCACGAAGTTTGATTGGCCTTTCACCCCTATCCACAGGTCATCCCCTCCATTTTCAACTGAAGTGGGTTCGCGCCTCCACGCGGTCTTACCCGCGCTTCACACTGCCCATGGATAGATCACTTCGCTTCGGGTCTAGAGCCGGCGACTGAACGCCCCGTTCAGACTCGCTTTCGCTACGGCTACCCCACACGGGTTAACCTCGCCACCGACCACTAACTCGCAGGCTCATTCTTCAAAAGGCACGCCGTCACCCCTCAAGGCTCCGACGGATTGTAAGCGCACGGTTTCAGGTACTATTTCACTCCCCTCCCGGGGTGCTTTTCACCTTTCCCTCACGGTACTTGTCCGCTATCGGTCAAGAAGTAGTATTTAGGCTTACCAGGTGGTCCTGGCAGATTCACACCAGATTTCACGGGTCCGGTGTTACTCGGGAACAGCGTCACGCCGCATGTCAGTTTCGTCTACGGGGGTCACACCCTCTACGCCGTCGCACTCAACACGACTTCGACTACCAACACACGTACACGTCGAACCGCCGGCAGACGGTTCAGACACGTCCCACAACCCCCAACCTGCAACCCCTGCCGGGTATCACACAGATCAGGTTTAGCCTCATCCGATTTCGCTCGCCACTACTCACGGAATCACTATTTGTTTTCTCTTCCTGAGGGTACTGAGATGTTTCACTTCCCCTCGTTCCCTCCACACCACCTATACATTCAGTGGCGGGTACCGCGACATGACTCGCGGTGGGTTTCCCCATTCGGACATCCTCGGATCACAGCTCTGTTGTCAACTCCCCGAGGCTTTTCGCAGACTCACACGTCCTTCGTCGGCTCTTCTTGCCAAGGCATCCACCGTGCGCCCTTTAAAACTTAGGCAACACACAAAGACACAAAATCTTTAAAATTGCTTACAATGATGCTCGCGTCCACTATGTAGTTCTCAAGAAACAACCCCACACCAACCACCCAGCCGCATAAGCAGCCCAGATGACCAGGGAGGACCAGCCACACACCCCACAACACCCCTCACCAAAGCAAGGAACCCGTAGGGACTGCGTGCAGCCTCATAACCCAATAGCGTGTTTCCACCTCAAACCCTCCAGCACACCCCTCGTTCCAGACACCCACAAGGGACGTCGTACTAGAGAGCCATACCGGCTGATGAAGTGCCTATTCGTTGATGTTCCACCCTTGAGCAACCATCCCCACCACACTCGGGCAGGAAAATGGCAACCATAATGGTTATGCTCCTTAGAAAGGAGGTGATCCAGCCGCACCTTCCGGTACGGCTACCTTGTTACGACTTAGTCCCAATCACCAATCCCACCTTAGACAGCTCCCTCACGAGGATGGGCCACTGGCTTCGGGTGTTACCGACTTTCGTGACTTGACGGGCGGTGTGTACAAGGCCCGGGAACGTATTCACCGCAGCGTTGCTGATCTGCGATTACTAGCGACTCCGACTTCATGGGGTCGAGTTGCAGACCCCAATCCGAACTGAGGCCGGCTTTTTGGGATTCGCTCCACCTCACAGTTTCGCAACCCATTGTACCGACCATTGTAGCATGCTTGAAGCCCAAGACATAAGGGGCATGATGATTTGACGTCGTCCCCACCTTCCTCCGAGTTGACCCCGGCAGTCTCCTATGAGTCCCCGCCATAACGCGCTGGCAACATAGAACGAGGGTTGCGCTCGTTGCGGGACTTAACCCAACATCTCACGACACGAGCTGACGACAACCATGCACCACCTGTGAACCAGTCCGAAGAAAGCCACATTTCTGCAGCCGTCCGGTCCATGTCAAGCCTTGGTAAGGTTCTTCGCGTTGCATCGAATTAATCAGCATGCTCCGCCGCTTGTGCGGGCCCCCGTCAATTCCTTTGAGTTTTAGCCTTGCGGCCGTACTCCCCAGGCGGGGCACTTAATGCGTTAGCTACGACGCGGAAAACGTGGAATGTCCCCCACATCTAGTGCCCAACGTTTACGGCATGGACTACCAGGGTATCTAATCCTGTTCGCTACCCATGCTTTCGCTTCTCAGTGTCAGTAATGGCCCAGAGACCTGCCTTCGCCATCGGTGTTCTTCCTGATATCTGCGCATTTCACCGCTACACCAGGAGTTCCAGTCTCCCCTACCACACTCTAGCCTGCCCGTACCCACCGCACGCCCGAGGTTGAGCCTCGGGTTTTCACGGCAGACGCGACAAGCCACCTACAAGCTCTTTACGCCCAATAATTCCGGATAACGCTTGCGCCCTACGTATTACCGCGGCTGCTGGCACGTAGTTAGCCGGCGCTTCTTCTGCAGGTACCGTCACTTTCGCTTCTTCCCTACTGAAAGAGGTTTACAACCCGAAGGCAGTCATCCCCCACGCTGCGTCGCTGCATCAGGCTTTCGCCCATTGTGCAATATTCCCCACTGCTGCCTCCCGTAGGAGTCTGGGCCGTGTCTCAGTCCCAGTGTGGCCGGTCGCCCTCTCAGGCCGGCTACCCGTCATCGTCTTGGTGAGCCATTACCTCACCAACAAACTGATAGGCCGCGAGTCCATCCCTCACCGAAAAACTTTCCAACAACCACCATGCGGCGGAAGTTCATATCCGGTATTAGCCACAATTTCTCGAGGTTATCCCGAAGTGAGGGGCAGGTTACTCACGTGTTACTCACCCGTTCGCCACTAATCAGACCAGGCAAGCCCGGTCGTCATCGTTCGACTTGCATGTGTTAAGCACGCAGCCAGCGTTCATCCTGAGCCAGGATCAAACTCTCCATGAAAATACATAGAAAAATCCTGACAAAAAAACAAACAACTAGCATTTTACTGCTATATCATCCGTTAAAATTTGCCATCAAAATAATGGCATCAACAAATAAACACGCTATTGAGATATCAAACAACACGCGCACTCGGACTTCCAAGCCGTTAAGCTCTTCGCTCCGGGGCAACTCGTATAACTTAACAAGTTCCGGTTCTTCGTGTCAACTCGGTGCGATGTGACCTGCACCGTATTGAATTTTGAAGAGACCTGCTGTGCGCCTTTAGTTCGGGTTTTCCGGGCTGGCCTTCCGGCCTTTCCGTTTTCCCGTTCTCCTGGGCACAAGGAAGAACATTACGCAGATCCGAAGGTGTCGTCAAGCCAGAACGGGCCCTCTGGAGGGTGACCGTCCCGACACTCTCTCGATTGGGTGGATCGGCCCTGTGTCTGGTAGGCGAAACCTGCGTGTATCCGCTAGTCAGCGCGCTCTTCCGGGGCCCGTCGACTGAGCCGGCGCAGGGGCACAGACGACCCTGCTCCCGGGGAGCGTGGGTGAGCATGCGCTTCGAGGTGCCGGGAGCAATGGAGCTCGCGGGCGGCGGGGCCGCGCGATCCCACGGCGGCGGCGTCTGAGCACGGGGTGGAGAAGCCTCGTCGAGTGAGTATCTGGTCGACACGTGGCTCAGTGCACCGGTGCGGTCTGAGGAGGAGTACCGCGGCGCCGCCTCCGCACCACCTGTACACCTCACCGTTGGGGGAGGTGCTCGGGCGGGCGCGTGCGTGCACGGCGCAGCACTCGGGAAGAGGGGCGTACAGGAAGGGCTCATCAGAAGAGGCGGCGCAGGAGGAGCTCACCAGAGGATGGGCGCGTCACGGGAGGAGCTCTTCCATGGGTGGCCCTGCATGCAGAGGTCGCAAACCCGAGGGCCCGCGGCCTCCGGTGCTCACACGGCTCACACGGCTCACAGTGCTCACAGTGCTCACAGTGCTCACAGTGCTCACAGTGCTCACAGCCCATTGCCGCGCGACCCACCTGTCCGGTCTTCAGCAGTCACTCCCCTGCTGTCCGGTCCCCCGCTGCCTCGTGCCTGCTGTCCGGTCCCCGTTCGCCGGCCTTCTCATCGGGCCGGTCCGCCAACGACGTCCGGGTCGCACGAGGCTTCCACCCCGGCGACCGCATCCAGCATCCCTGGCTGGAGACTCGCGTCGTCGCAGGGGCCCTGCCTTCACTGAGCCCATGCCACGGGAGCTGAGGCGCCACCCGTTCGCGCCTCGGCATGACGAAGGCCCCCACCGGAACCGGTGGGGGCCTTCGTGGACCTGGACGATCTCCAGGTCGAGGGCGGTAGCGGCGGGATTTGAACCCGCGGTGGCTATTAACCACACATCATTTCGAGTGATGCACCTTCGGCCGCTCGGACACGCTACCGCCGAACAGCTTAGCGGGCTGGCAGCCCATGGTTCAAACCTGAGGGGCGCAGACGCGAGTCAGGTCACTCGTCGGAGGGCCGTCGCACCACCGCGATGTTCCCCGTGGCGTGCAGAACCGTGGCGTGCGCGGTGGATCCGAACGCCCCTCGGGTGAGGCCACGATGGCCCATGACCAGGATGCGGGCCCCTGCTGCCGCGGTGAGCAGCCCGTCCGCCGCGGACCGACCCTCCAGCATCCTCGTCTCGACCGTGAGCCCGTCGTGCGCTGTTCGGGCACGCTCGGCGGCCTCATCGAGCAGTCCCCGGGATCGGGCACCCCCGTTCCAGGCCTCTGCGACCTGGTCGTACGGCGCATGCTCGTCGTCGCGCACATGCACGATGCGCAGCCTCGAGTCCCAGGTTCCGGCCAGATCAGCGGCTACATCGACGGCCTCGCCGGCAGCCTCGGAACCGTCGTACGCCACCAGGACCGGCCCGCCGACGTGGTGCTCCGACCGGATCACCGCCACGGGACAGCCCGCATCATGCAGGATCCCGCGGCTGACGGAGCCGAGCAGAGCGCCCATCACCGGCCCGAGGCCCCGGGTGCCGACCACGACGAGCTCCGCGGTCTGCGAGAGATCGTCCAGGACGTCCCGCGCGGTGCCGGGGATGAGGTCGGTCTGCACGGTGATCTCGGGGACCAGGAGGGAGACCGTCGCGGCCGCATCCTCCAGCAGCCGTGTCGCCTGGTTGCGTGGTCCCGCGGAGTCCGCCACCGGAAGGCCCGCCAGGCCGCTGCTCAGCAACGGCCAGCTCCAGGCATGCACGATCCGGAGGCCCGTGCCCGAACTCCGGGCGAGATGCGCGGCCCACCGAACGGCCGCGGCGGAGGCCATGGTGTCGTCGTACCCCACGACGATGTTCCTCGTGAAGTCCATGGAACACACCTCCCCGTGCATTCTGCTCGGCGCGACCTGCTCGGTGCCTCCAGACTACGCCGCCCCACCGCGCCTGGCGAGGGCGGCATCTTCCCTCCTGGCGAGGGTGCCGTCACCGCGCCTGGCGAGGGCGGCGTCCCCTCAGCGCGAGGGGCCGGAGAGCGACCCGCGGGCCGTCACGGACGGGGTGTCCTCGACGCGTCGCAGCCGGTCGTGGCGGCCGGCGAGCACCTCGATCGCCACCTCGCCCAGGCTGATCCCCAGCTGATGTGCGCGGTGGCCGAGCACCGCGAGCGGCGGGTCGTGGGTCTGGCAGGCGAGCGAGTCGTCCCAGGACACCAGGGACACGTCCCGCGGGATCTCCAGGCCGAGCTCGGTCATGAGGTCCGCTGCGCCGATGGCCATCGCATCGTTGTCGAACACGAGAACGGTGGGCGGCTGCTCCAGTGAGAGCAGGGAGCGCGCCGCCCGGGCGCCGCTGGCCGCGCTGTAGTCCCCTTCGCCCTGCAGAGAGGGGAGCCCGTGCTGCGCCACGAAGTCCTCATAAGCCTCCAGGCGCCACTGCGAGTGCAGCAGTCGGGCCGGCCCACCGATATGGCCGATCCGCTCGTGACCGCGCGCCCTCAGATCTGTCAGCACGCTCCGCATCGACCCTGCGTTGTCCGTGAGCACGGCGGCGGCTGCGTGGGACTGCCGGAGATCTCCGGCCAGCACATAGGGCAGGCCGACGGCCTGGAGCAGGGGTGGGCGCGGGTCGTCACGGCGGAGATCCTTGAGGATCACCACGTCCACCAGGCGCTGACGTGCCCAGGTGCGGATCACCTCGAGCTCCGCCTCGAGGGTGGCCACCGTCTGGCTGAGCACGGAGCATCCCGCCGGCACCGCGGCCTCCTCGACGCCGCGCAGCACCAGCGTATGGAACTGCTCGAAGCCGGCGGACCACATCGACCGCGGAGCGGGCATCCCGATCCGGCCCGCGGTCATCACCCCACCTGCTCGGCGGCATCGTGCGTGGCACGGCCAGGACCCCGGTCACGGTTCGGGGCGCGATCCCGTGCCCGCGCCACCAGATCGTTCGCGCTCATCAGCACGGTGTTCGCGAGATAGTCCTCCGGAGATCCCTGCCCCGAGGTGCGCACGTGGATCGTGGCGGTCTCTCCGGGCAGCAGCGTCAGCAGCTGCGTCTCCGCGACCGCGTCGGGATCGACCTTGTCGGCGAGCACGCAGAGGTCGCGCACGGTGCTGAGCGCACGGACGGAGATCTCGACCCCGCCCTCGACCTGGGTGGCCGTGGCGGAGTAGGCGTCGTCGGCCAGATCCGAGGCCAGATCCTCGGCGACGAAGTGCACGTGGCGGCCCAGGCTCCCCTCGGCGCCGTCGTGCGCTTCCACGACGAGCACCTGGTCACGGCAGTCAGCGGGCGCGAGCAGGGCCTCCGGCAGCTGGACGGTCGCGGCGGAACGGGCATCCACCTGCAGCGGGAGGGCCTCGACGGCCACGACCGTCCCTGCCAGATCCTGTCGGCGCACCCGGAGCTCCCCGACGAGCGGGGTCGCGCTGTCGTTGACCACGCTCACCACAGGACCGCTCTCCCGGGGCTGGACCGTGATCAGCAGCGGCGCGTAGAGGTCGCGCAGCGCGTACCAGAGCAGCTTGCGACGCCGGTCCCCGTCGACCGCGGCCCAGGAGGTGACCGGCCAGCAGTCGTTGAGCTGCCACACGATCGTGCCGCCGCATCGCGGCCAGTACGACAGGTAGTGCCCGATCCCGCAGATCAGGGCACGGGCCTGATTCAACTGGGTCGCGAAGTGGAAATCGTCGTACCCCTGGACCGCAGGCAGGTGCGGGGCCATGCCGCGGCGGAGCTTGTCCTGCCCGCCCACCGCCTTCTGGTGGGACAGCATCGTCGCGGAGTCCGCCTGCAGCGGGCGCTCGGTGACGGCCCGGGCCACGGTCGCCCAGTTCGCGGGCCCTTGGTACCCGAACTCGGCGGAGAAGCGCGGGATCGTGTCGCGATAGCGCTCGTAGTCGTTGTCCTCCTCCGAGGCCCAGGCCACCCAGTTGTGGATGCTCCCGTGGTCGGGATGGCGGGGCTGGTCCAGCAGCGGCCGCGAGTAGGGGCTGGACGGCGTGAAGCTGCGCGCGGGATCGAGCTCCGCGAGCAGTGCCGGGAAGATCTCCGTGTAATAGGCGTTCCCCCACCCCTGGTCCTCCGGCAGCGTCTCCTTCCAGCCCCAGTGGTAGTAGCCCTCGACGTTCTCGTTGCTGCCGTTCCAGTGCACGAGCGCGGGATGCCAGGCCAGGCGCACGATGTGCTCGCGGGCCTCGGCGATCACCTCGGAGCGCAGCGGCTCCAGCTCCGAGTAGGCGGCGCAGGCCATCGCGAAGTCCTGCCACACCATGATCCCGAGCTCGTTGCACTGGGCGTAGAGCTCCTCGGAGGCGTAGAGCCCGCCGCCCCAGATCCGCAGGATGTTCATGCCGGCGTCGACCGCGTCCGCCACGGCCGCCCGGTAGTCCTCGGCGGTCAGGCGCGAGGGGAAGCAGTCGTCGGGGATCCAGTTGGCGCCCTTGGCGAGGATCGGGGTGCCGTTGACGGTGACGGTGAAGGAAGTGCCGATCTCGTCGGGCAGCTCCACCACTCCGGCCGTGCGGAAGCCGATCCGATGCTCCCGGGCGTCGAGCACGGCTCCGGCGGCATCACGCAGCTCCACGAGCAGGTCATACAGCGGCTGCTCGCCGTAGCCGCGCGGCCACCACAGCTGCGCCTGCTGCACCGCGACCTCCGCGTGAGCGGCGCCCGACGCGACCGGCGCGGAGATCTCCGCCGCGGTGCTGCCGTCCGGCGCGGTCACCTGCAGGCGCACGGTGCAGCCCACGGGGTCGTCTGCCGGAGGGGCCGACGAGCCCGCTGGGGTCGTGCCCGCTGCGGTCTCACCCGTGGCGATCTCGCTCGCCGCGGTGTCCCTCGCGGCAGTGCCTCCCGCCGCGGTGCCTGCCGCCATCTCCAACAGGGCCTCCACGGACACCCGTCCGGTCGTCCCCTCGACGGTGATCTGCGGCCGGGTCTCCCCCAGCCGGGCTCCCGACCACTCCTCCAGCCCGATCGGGCCCGAGATGCCGCTGGTGACCAGCACGGGACCCCAGTCCCAGCCGAAGTTGCAGGCCATCTTGCGGATCGCGTTGTAGGGCAGGTCGTTGCCCACCACGGGGAGCTCGCCGAGCACCTCGATGTTCTCGCGGGCCGTGCGCAGCGGCGAGGCGAAGCGGATCTCGAGCGAGTTCACGCCGTCCCGCAGGGCAGCGGTGACGTCGAAGCGCCAGGAGCGGTGCTGGTTCTGCACCGTGGCGACGACCTCGTCGTTCAGCACCACGGTCGCCGCGGTGTCGAGCTCGGCGGCCACCAGATCCACCCTGTGGGCGCCGCTCGGGGACCAGGTGAACGAGGTCCGGTAGGAGAGGTCGACCTCCCCGGACCAGGCCAGCTCGTGCTCGTTCCGATCCAGGTAGGGATCCGGGATCAGTCCGGCGGCGAGCAGGTCCGTGAGGAAGGTGCCGGGAACGGTTGCCGGCACCTCGGCGACCGCGAAGGGCGCCGGCCCGTCGGTCACGGACAGCGACCACCCCTCATGCAGGTCGCGGCGGGAAATCGACTGGGGCGAAGCGGTCACGTGGTCTCCTCCAGGGCGGCGAGATGATCGGGCATCGGCACTCCGCGACGCGTCGCCTCGGCGAGGAATCGCGGGTTCGTGCCGGGTTCGGGGGCGGCCACCAGCAGCTGCTTGGTGAACTCCGCCTGCGGGTTCAGGATCACGTCGTCGGAGGGCCCCTGCTCCACCACGTCCCCGCGGTACATCACCAGGATCTCATCGGAGAAATGGCGCGCGGTCGCCAGATCGTGGGTGATGTACAGCAGGGCCAGGTTCTCCTCGCGCTGCAGGGTCGCCAGCAGGTTCAACACCCCCAGGCGAACCGAGACATCCAGCATCGACACGGGCTCGTCGGCCACCAGCACGCTGGGTTCCGGTGCGAGGGCGCGGGCGATCGCGACCCGTTGGCGCTGGCCGCCGGAGAGCTCATGCGGCTTGCGGTCGATGAACGACTCCGCCGGGGAGAGGTTCACCCGCTCCAGGAGCGCCAGCGCCTTCTCGCGCACATCGGCCTTGGTGGCCTTGCCGTGCAGCAGCAGGGGCCGCTCGAGGTGGTGACCGATGCTGTGGAAGGGGTTCAGCGAGGCGAAGGGGTCCTGGAAGACCATCTGGACCTCGTCCCGGTACGCCGCCAGCGCCCTGCCGCGCCGGCCCACGGGCTTCCCGTTCAGCGTGATCGTGCCGGAGGTCGGCGTCTCGAGCTGGGCGATCAGCTTCGCGATCGTCGACTTCCCGGAGCCCGACTGGCCCACCAGGGCGACCGTGCGCCCTGGGGTCAGCTCGAAGTCCACGCTCTTGACCGCCTCGAGTCGGCTGAAGCGCAGCCCGTCCCGCAGCAGGTACGTCTTGGTCAGGTCCTTGACGACCAGGGTGCTCATCGGCCCTCCTCCGTATCGAATCCGGCCCGCACGAAGTCGCCGGCTTCCCCCGTGAGGGAGGGGAAGGAGCCCAGCAGCTTGCGGGTATAGGGGTCGCGGGGCTCGAAGTAGAGGTTCTCCGCGGTGTCGATCTCGACGATCCTCCCCTTCCGCATCACGGCGATGCGGTCGGAGATCTCCAGCAGCATCGGAAGGTCATGGGTGATGAAGATGACCGCGAAGCCGAGCTCCTGCCGCAGGCGCAGTATCTCCTGCAGGATCTCCCGCTGGACCACCACGTCCAGCGCCGTCGTCGGCTCGTCCATGATCATCAGCTGCGGGTCCAGGGCGAGGGCCATCGCGATCATGACCCGCTGGCGCATGCCGCCGGAGAGCTCATGGGCATAGGCGTTGATGCGGGAGGGGTCCACTCCCACCAGGTCCAGCAGCTCCTTGGACCTGCTCAGTCGCTCGGCGGCATCCATGTGGGGCCGATGCGTGGTGAACACGTCGCCGAGCTGGGTGCGAATGCTCAGCACCGGGTTCAAGGAGTTCATCGCCCCCTGGAACACCATGGCGACCTTCGACCAGCGGAAGGCGCGCAGCGACTCCCCCTCCAGGGCGAGCACGTCGACATCGCCGCCATCGCGGTCGTGGAAGGTGACGGATCCCGAGGTGATCCGGGCCGGCGGGCGGTGCAGCTGGTTCAGGCCGTAGGCGAGGGTGGTCTTGCCGCAGCCGGATTCCCCGGCTAGGCCCAGAATCTCCCCGCGCCGCAGGGAGAAGGCGGCGTCCTGGACGGCGTGGACCGGGGATTCCACCTCATAGACGACGTTGAGGTTCTCGACGGTGAGGACGGGCTCGCCGAGCTCCGAGCTGCCGCCGCCCCTGCGGTCCTCCTCGAGCGTGGTGCTCAGTGCGGGATCGCTCATGCCATGACCTCTTCCTGCTCTGCCGAGTCGTCGGCCTTGTCGACCTGCTCTGCCTTCTCGGCCTTCTTGACCTGCTTCGGGGCGGTGCGCAGACGGGGATTGATGATGCCGTCGATCGAGAAGTTGATCAGCGACAGGCCGCAGCCGAGCAGCGCGATCATCAGGCCCGGCGGCACGAACCACCACCAGGCGCCGAGGGTGAGGGCCTGCCCGTTCTGGGCGTAGAAGAGCATGGAGCCCCAGGTCTGGGTGCCCACCACACCGATGCCGATGAAGCTCAGACCGGCCTCCCCGAGGATCGCCGTGATCAGCGCGAACACGAAGCCGCTGGACATCACCGGCAGCAGGTTCGGCAGGATCTCCACGGCGATGATGCGGTGCGCCTTCTCGCCGGCGATCCGGGCGGCCTGCACGTAGTCGCGGTTGCGGATGGACAGGGTCTGCGAGCGCAGCACCCGTGCGGCGGCCGCCCACGAGGTGATCGCGAGGATGATCGAGATCAGCAGCAGGCCGCGCTGCTGCACATAGGAGCCGATGACGATCATCAGCGGGAGCCCGGGCAGGATCAGCACCACGTTGGTGAACAGGGAGAACACCTCGTCGAGCCAGCCGCCCAGGTAGCCGCCGAGGATTCCGAAGAACGCGGAGAGGAACAGCGCCAGGACCGCGACGATCACGCCCACCATCAGCGAGCCGCGGGTGGCCCAGGCGAGCTGCGCGAGCACGTCCTGGCCGGTCTGGGTGGTGCCGAGGACGTTCTGCGCCGTCGGCCCGTGCATGCCGGCGTTGTCGACCGCGAGCGGATCCGCGACGAAGAAGGGGGCGATCAGCCCGAACAGGGTGATCACGATGACCAGGCCCGCGCCGATCACGAAGGTCGGCGTCAGGAGGCGTCGGAGGCCGGCGAGGCGGCCGGAGGATGTCTGTGCCATGTCTGCTCCTCAGCCCCGTGCCCGGGTGCGGGGGTCGATGATGCCGTACAGCAGGTCCACCACGAGGTTCGCCGCCAGCACCGAGACGGTGATGACCAGGAACAGGCCCTGCATGAGCGAGTAGTCGTTGTTGTTGACCGCCTGGAGCATCGTGTAGCCGATGCCGGGGTACGAGAACACGGTCTCGACGACGATGGAGCCGGAGACCACGAAGCCCAGCGAGATCGCGAAGCCGGAGACGCTGGGCAGCATCGCATTGCGAGCGGCGTACATGACCATGATCCGGCGGGGGTTGAGACCCTTCGCCTCGGCGGTGAGGATGTAGTCCTCGCTGAGGGTGGAGACCATCATGTTGCGCATCCCCAGCAGCCAGCCGCCCAGGGAGGACAGCACGATCGTCAGCGCCGGCAGGAAGCCGTAGTAGACCGCGTTGGACACGAACGGGTAGTCGAAGGCCGGGCGCACCAGCGAGGGGTCGTAGCCGCCGGAGATCGGGAACAGGTCCATGTTCACCGAGAGCACGTAGATGAACAGCAGCGCGAGCCAGAAGTAGGGCACGGCCTGCATGATCGTGGTGGCCGGGATCAACGAGTCCAGCCAGCTCCCGCGCTTCCAGCCGGCGATGGTGCCCAGCACCATGCCGATCACGAAGGTGATCGTCGTGGCCAGACCCACCAGCACCAGGGTCCATGGCAGCGACTGACCGATGATCTGGGTGACGGGCATCGGGAAGTACGTGACCGAGATGCCGAGGTCGCCGGAGAACAGGCTGCCCAGATACGAGAAGTACTCCTGGAGCAGCGGTTTGTCGTCGTCGGCCCCGAGCATGATCTCGATGGAGCGCCGGGTCCCCGGATCCACCGGGCCGCGCAGGGCGAGCTTGGCCAGCACGGCGTCGACCGGGCTGCCCGGGAGCATCCGGGGGATGAAGAAGTTGAGGGTCACCGCGGCCCAGAGGGCCACCAGGTAGAACCCGAGCTTGCGCAGGATATGCACCGTCGTCGGTCCTTTCGTCGTCTCCGGGAGGGACAGGGCGGGGTCGCGCCGCCGGAGCAGCGGCACGACCCCGCACGGTCACTCGACGGGGGTGACGGTCTTCAGGACGATCGAGTTGTCCGGTGCGGACCAGGACATCGGGTAGGCGTACAGATCATCCGCCGTGGGCCAGCCCGTGGCCCGGGAGGTGTTGTACTCGGTGAGGCTCGAGCCGATGAGCAGGGGGATCGCCGGCATCACCTCGACCAGACGCTTCTGGATGAGGAAGTAGTGCTCCTTCTTCACCTCCGGGTCATCGGTCGCCGCGGCGGCATCGAGGGCGGCGTCCACGTCCGGATCGGAGAACCGGGTGATGTTCTGGTACGGGTTCCCGTTCTCGCCCACGGGCACCGTGCTCTCGGTCGAGAACTGGTTGCGGTACGGGTAGTACGGGTCCGGCGCAGGGCCCTGGCCGACGGAGTCGATGACCAGCTGGAACGTGCCCTTGGCCTTCGCGTCGTTCCATTCGTTGACGCTGACCTGCTGCGGGATCAGCTCGATCCCGATCTCCTTGAACTGCTGGGCGAGGGTGTCCAGCGCGGTGACGAAGTCGGACCAGCCGGTGGGGCACGAGACGGTCATGGAGACCCGCACATCGCCCTTGGCGTAGATGCCGTCGGACCCCAGCGCATAGCCGGCCTCCTCGAGCACCTTCTTCGCCTCCTCGGGCTGGGCGTTCCAGGGGGCCAGCTCGATCGACGGGTCGATGAAGTCGGCATCGCGCTCGGGCAGGGCGAAGGACGGAGAGATGTCGGTGCCGAGGTCGAAGAAGGCGAGCTTGGACAGCTGCTCGCGGTCCATCCCGTAGTAGAGGGCCTTGCGCACCGCGACATCCGTCTGCGGGCCCTCGCATCCCAGCTCCGTGTTCGAGGCGGCGAACAGCGCCGCCTGCGAGATGCCGGTGTTGGTGTAGGCGAGGTCGGGATTCTTCTCGACGTGCCCCTCGAGGTTCGGGATCGCGGCGGACATGTAGTCGATGTCCCCGGCCAGCCATTGGTCGGTCGCGGACTGGTTGCCCGACGTGGTGATCGCGCGGAGGCCGTCGATCCCGGGCCGGCCCTCCTCCCAGTAGTTCGGGTTCGCGAGCAGCAGGTAGGACTCCGGGGTGAAGTCGTCGAGCTGGAAGGCCCCGGTGCCGATCGGATCCTCGTTGGCGTAGGTGGCGAGGTCCTCGACGTCGGTGAAGAGGTGCTCCGGGATGATCCAGGTGCGCGCCAGGGCGTTGGGGCCCTCGAGGTAGGAGGACTCGGCGTAGGTGATGACCACGGTCGCGTCATCGGTGGCCTCGGCCGTGGGGGCAGTGCCGCCGTCGTTCAGCGCGTCGGTCTCGCTGACCCTGTTGAAGGTGAAGGCCACGTCGCCAGCGGTGAAGGGCTCGCCGTCGGTCCAGGTCACACCCTGGCGCACCGAGACCGTCAGGGCCGTGCCGTCCTCGTTCCACTCGTAGCTCTCCCCCAGCTGCGGCACCGGCTCCTGATCGATCGGCTTGAGCGGGTTGAAGTAGAACAGCGTCTCGTAGATGAGGCCCTGGACCATGGGGATCACCGAGGGCGAGTGCGGGTTGAGGTTCCGGGTCAGGGTCGCCTCGGTCGCGTTGGTGGTGAGGATGGTCTTCTTCTCACCATCGGCGCCGGCGCCCGTCTCGAGGTTCGAGGTCTGACCGCAGGCCGCCAGGGCGATCGGTACAGCTCCGATCGCGGTGAGTTTGTACAGGTCACGGCGCTTCAGGTGCATCTTTGCTCTCCTTGTCCACGCGTCGTCGCGTGTGCTCGGAGCCCTGGTCGGTCGACAGGACCCCTCTTTCTTCATTCAGTTAATGAAGTAGCCTCAGTGTGCAAATCAAGCGACTCTCCGTCAAGAGGGCCGGGCGGTGCAGCAAGGTCCCAGATAGGTCACGATCCGGGAAGACCGGGAGAATCCGAGATGATCCAGCGAACGAGAGGTGGGAGATGAGCGGCACCGGCGACGGACGACGTCCCACGATGGACACCGCAGTCCTCGAATTCGTCCGCCGGCGCACCGAGACCACCCGGGTCGAGATCGCTCGTGAGCTGGGGGTCACCGCCGCCACGGTGACCAATTCCGTGAAGCGGCTGCTGACTGCCGGACTGCTCTGGGAGAGCGGCCACGCGCGATCGACCGGTGGGAAGCGAGCCACTCTGCTGCGGGTCGACGACTCCGCCCGCCGCGCCCTGGGCTGCACGATCGATGAGGACCGCCTCTCGCTGGTCGCCGTCGACACGACCGGTGCGCTCCAGGCCCGCGTGGTGCTCCCGCTGCAGGATGCGAAGGATCCGATCGAGGTCACGGACCGCCTACAGGAGGGCCTGGCGGCCCTCGTTCCGGGCGACGAGCTGGGAGCGATGACCGGCATCGGGTTCGCGATGCCGGACCGGCTGCCAGGCGATGTCGCCAGGGCGCTCGAGGAGCTCACCGTCGCCCTCGACGTCCGCTCCGTGCGCGGCAAGGAGTCGACCTGCGCCGCACTGGGCAGCTTCTGGAGCGGTGAGCAGAGCGGGTCGGGCTTCTCCGGCACCCTGCACCTGGGATCGACGATGTCGCTCGCGCTGCTGCTGGACGGCATCCCGTTCCGCCCGGACAGCGGTCACCCCCTGGATCACCTGCGCATCGCCCCCGAGGGGCGGCTCTGTCACTGCGGTCGCCGCGGATGCCTCCATCTCGAGGCAGCCCCCTCCGGGATCGCGGACCTGACCCGCACCGCGCTCGCTGCCGCCCAGGGCGACGAGGCCGCCCAGGATGCCGTGATGGCCGCCGCGCTGCCGCTGACCCGCGTCGCGGCCAATCTGGCGATCGCCCTCGGCCTGGACACGATGGTCCTGGCCGGCTCCCCCACCCAGGCGGCCCCCGGGATCTACCTCGATGCCGCCCGGCAGCATTTCGGGGACGACGCCACCACACGCGTGGTCGTCTCCCAAGTCCAGCCCCACCCCTGCGCCGTCGGAGCCGCAGTGCTCGCCCTGCAGACGTTCCTGACCTCCGTCGAGCGCTGACGCGGCTCAGATCCTGTCGGCCCGCCCGTCGGGGCCTTCATCAGGGCTGCCATCGAGGTCGTCGTCGAGGCCGTCCTCGGCACCCCAGGACCACCGCAGTCCGACGGAGCCCGGTCCGAAGCGGGACTCCGCCAGCTGGATGCGATTGCGATGGTCCAGCCGCACCGGGGTGACGGACTCCGCGGTGTCGGTGCGCCGGTAGCGCTCGCAGTGGAGCGGCTTGAGGGGCCCACGGAACTCGGCCTCGAACAGCACGTCGTGCGCCCGTCGGGCGAGGCTGTAGAAGGTGCCCTCCATGGCCGTCGCCTCGGAGTGGGTCACCACGCGATAGCCGAAGGTCGCGACCTGGCCCGCGTCCAGACGCCCGTCGACCATGAGCTCGACGCCGTAGGTGCGACGATCCGGCCAGCTGACCCGGCGGCCGATGGTGCACCCGTCGAGCGGCTCGTACTCCGGCGCGACGTTGGCCTCGGAGGGGTCCAGGATGTGCACCGCAGGGAGACGGCAGATCCCCGACTCCAGCGCGCGCACCGTGACCCGGGAGACGATCTCCTGGCGCCGCGACGAGGAATCGATGATCGCGAGCTGATGGAATACCCGCTCATGCGCGTACTGCTGCGGCGACTCGAAGCCCAGCTCCAGCAGCGCCCCTCGGAAAGCACTCCTCCCGTCGTCCTCCTGTCCGATGAACTTGGTGCGCTGCACGGCACGGCCCACGAGCCGGGGCCCGCCGACGAGATCCGCCAGGGAATCCGGCGCCATCCCCAGGAGCTCCTCCAGCGCCGCGATCACCCCCAGGGACTGCTCGCCGCCCGGGAGGCTCCGACCCGAGCGCCAGTTGCTCAGCGTGGCCACGCTGACCGGTCGGTTGCTCGCCCGGAGTCGCTGGGAGATGCCGGTCAGGGAGAGACCGCTCCGCTCGATCGCGCTGCGCAGCGCTCGGGCGTACCGCTCATCGTCGTCCACTAACCCCTCCTCACGAACCAGAAGCTGCATCACTGCTGGTCAGCGGGGGCCTCGGGAGTGTTCCACACCTCCGGGCTCCTCACCATTCAATATTTCAGACATACCTGTAAAACACCGAGCGTAACGTCCTGTGCACTGCATCACCCTCCCGATCCGGTTGCGATCCGGCGACTATCGCGAGGGCTTTCCCGGCCATCGGCTTGACATATCGAAAGGGGTGGATCCACTCCATGGAGACGTTCCCTCTCACGGCGAGGACTGCACGTCTCGTCCTGCGGCACCCGTTATCGGGACTGTACGCCGAAGGTCGGACATCTCGGGCGGTATCGGGCTTCCCGAGCGCGACCCTCCACTCTTCTCAGAACATCCACGACGGCCCCGCCGCTCCCTCCCGGACCGCGCGCGTCCGTCGTCGTGCAGGACATCGACTGGAAAGCCGGAACAGATGACTCAGGACATGATCGCCCCCGCCGCAGCTGCGCCCCATGCACTCGGCCGGACCGTCGCGGCGCCCCTCGCGACACGCCACTCCGAATCCCGGACCGTGCACGGCGACACCGCTGTCACCTCGTACGGGTGGATGCGCGACCAGCACTCCCCTGAGACCGTCGCCCACCTCGTCGCGGAGAACGCCTACACGGATCAACGCACCGCGCACCTCGACGGCCGACGCTCGACACTCCTGCGGGCGCTGACCGAGACCGACCGGGACGTCGACCTCTCCGCCCCTGTCTACTCCGGGGGCTGGTGGTACATCGACCGACCGACCACCGGCGCGGACTCCCGCGGTGCGGACCTCAGCTCCGACGCCTCCCTGTCGCGAGTGCGGGCCACCGCCGCTCCGGAGCTGCGCACCGTGCCGGTCATCCGGGACGGGGTGCCCCTCGAGGGCGAGGAGGTCGTGATCCCCGACCGCCAGCTGGTCGTGGGCCTCGCACTGTCCACCGGTCACGACCTGCTCGCTCGGGCCGACGCCTCCGTCGGCGGCTGCGACATCACCGTCGTCGACCTCTCCACCGGCGACGTCGTGGACCGCGCCGTGCAGCAGGCCGGGCCGGATCTCGCCTTCTCCCGCGACTCCCGCTGGCTCTTCTACACGCAGCTCGACGACATCGGCCGCCGCCATCAGGTGCGCCGCCACCGGCTCGGCACACCGGCCGCCGCGGACGAGATCGTCCTGACCGAATCCGATCACTGGGCCGAGCTGAGCATGGCTCGCTCGCGCGATACGTCGACGCTGCTGATCAGCTCGGTCTCGACCACCGCCTCCGAGACCTGGCTGCTGGACCTGGACGACCCCACCGGGGCCGCCAGGTCCGTGACCGGCCGCCACCACGGGGTCCACCAGGTCATCGAGCACGCCGGCGACCGCCTCCTGGCCATCCGACAGGGCGAGGTCGGCGGCAGCGTGCTCTCGGTCGCGCCGCTCGCCGGCACCGACGGCCTGGCCGATGCCACCCCCCTCCTGACCGCCGCAGAGGGCGAGCAGTTCGACGCCGTCGAGGCCTTCGAAGGCTTCGTCGCGCTCCAGGTGCGCACCGGCGGCCTCCCCGGGGTGTGGATCCTGCCGCGACTGACCGACGGGTCCTTCGACATCGCGGCCCTGCGCGCCGTGGACCACGGCGGCGAGCTGGACGCCCTCCACCTGGACGCGAACCCGTCCTGGTCCCAGCGCACGCTCCGCTATCGCCTCGACAGCCTCCGCACGCCGGCGACCATCGCCCAGCTGGACGTGGCCACGGGCGAGACCGAGGTGCTGCGCCGGGCCGCGACGCCCGGCATCGATCTGGGCCGGTACCTCGAACGGCGTCTCTGGGCGACGTCGGCGGACGGCACCCAGGTCCCCATCTCCCTCCTCGCCCGGCACGACGTGGCCACCGATGGCACGGCTCCGGGCATCCTCTACGGCGAGGGGGCCTTCGGCACCTCGAACGATCCACGGCTGCTGCCCGGCGCGCTGGCCCTGGCCGATCGCGGACTCGTCGTCGCCGTCGCCCACGTCCGCGGTGGGGGCGAGATGGGACGGGACTGGCATCGGCGGGGCCGGCTGCTGCACAAGGCCAACTCCTTCGACGACTTCGTGGCCTGCGCGGAGCACCTGGTCTCCCAGGGCTGGGTCGCGCAGGACCGCCTCGGGGCGCTCGGTCAGGGCTCGGGCGGCCTCCTCGTGGCCGCGAGCGCGAACCGTGCTCCTGACCGGTTCCGGGCGATCGTCGCCGGGGCACCCCTGGTAGATCCGCTGGAGACCCTCCTGGACCCCGAGGTCATGCTCACCCTCGAGGAGTGGGCGGAATGGGGCGACCCCGCCGGCGACGAGCAGATCTATCGCCGCCTGCGCAGCTACAGCCCGGCGGAGAACATCCGTGCGACCGAGTATCCGGCCGTGTTCGCCTGGACGTCGCTCGACCACCAGGAGGTGCTTGCCGCCGAGGCCGCCATCTGGGTCGCCGCGCTGCGTGCGCGGGTCACCTCGGATCCGCAGGAGCGGCCCGTGCTGCTGCGCTGCGTCCCCACGGCCGCCGCCGACGCCTCCGCTCTGCAGGCCGAGTCGATGGCATGGCTCCTCGATCAGCTCGAGGTCCCCGAGGTCTCGCACTGACCGCCCGCTGGTCCCCCGCCGGGAGGCGGCGCCGACGACGTCGTCGCCTTCCGTGCGGTTCCTCGGCGCTGCCCTCAAGGCTGCGGCGGCACTGTGCTCGCTGCTCCGCGGCGCGGCTACGCTCGATCCATGACCCGTGAACTTCCGTCGGCCCCGCAGCCGCCCCACCGTCCCATCGAGCGCACCCACCACGGCGACACCGTCGTGGACCCCTATGAGTGGATGCGCGACAAGACCGACCCCGAGGTGATCGCTCACCTCGAGGCCGAGAACGCCTACGCCGACGCGCGCACCGCCCACCTCGCGGATCTCCGCACCACGCTGGTCGACGAGTTCGTCGGCCACACCCAGGAGACCGACCTCAGCGTGCCGGTGCGCCGGGACGACTGGTGGTACATCACCCGCACCACCGCGGGCGACGACTACCCCGCCTTCACCCGCGTGCCCGATACGGGATCGCTGCCGCAGGTCGAGCCCGGGGCGTTGCTCGAGGGCGAGCAGATGCTGCTGGACGCGCAGGCCGAGGCCGCGGGCGCCGAGTTCTACTCGCTCGGCGGCCTCGCCCCCTCCCCCGACCACGCCCTGCTCGCGTACGCAGTCGACACCGCCGGCGATGAGCGCTTCACGATCCGGGTCAAGGACATCGCCTCCGGGGAGATCCTCGACGAGGCCGTCACGGATACCGGCTACGGCCTCGCCTTCTCCGCCGACCAGCAGTGGCTGTTCTACGCGCGGGTGGACGACGCCTGGCGCCAGCACCAGATCTGGCGGCATCGCCTCGGCACCTCCGCGCAGGACGACGAGCTCGTGCTCGAGGAGCCCGACGAGCGGTTCATGATCGGCTTCGACCGCTCGCGGGATGGCTCCACCCTGATCATCCAGGCCGGCTCCACCTCCACCACCGAGGCGTGGCTGCTGGACCTCACGGATCCGACCGCGGCCCCCGTGCCTGCGGGCGGCCGGCGCGAGGGCGTGGACTACGGCGTCGAGCACGCCGGGGACCGCCTGCTCGTGGTCCACAACGACGACGTCCAGGGCTTCGCGCTCGCCCAGGCCTCCCTCCAGGACCCGACGACCTGGGAGGACCTGCTGGTCGCGGGCGAGGGAGAGCGGCTGCTCGCGGTCGAGGCCTTCGCCTCCTTCGTCGCCCTCGAGCTGCGCAGCGCCGGGCTGGCGGGCGTGCGGCTGATCCCGCGCGCGGCCGACGGCTCGCTGCTCGTCGAGCAGGCCGCCGACCTCACCCACGGCGGCGAGCTGGACACCGTCGAGCTCGACACGAACCCCGGCTGGGACAGCACCACCGTGCGCTACCAGCTGACCAGCATGCTCACTCCGACGACCGTCGCCGAGCGGGACGTGCCCTCCGGCGAGACCACGGTGCTGCGGGTGACTCCGGTGCCGAAGTACGACCCCGAGCTGTACGTGGAACGACGCGAATGGGCCACCGCGGAGGACGGCACCGCGATCCCGCTCAGCGTGGTGGCCCGCAAGGAGGTCGCAGCCGACGGCACGGCGCCTGGCTACCTGTACGGCTACGGCTCCTACGAGATGTCCATCGACCCGTCGTTCGTCCCCACCCGGCTCCCGTTGCTGGACCGCGGCGTGGTCATCGCGATCGCGCACGTGCGCGGCGGCGGCGAGATGGGCCGCGACTGGTACGACCACGGCAAGATGCTGGAGAAGAAGAACTCCTTCAGCGACTTCGTGGCGGCCGCGAAGCACCTCACCGACTCCGGACTCGTCGCCGCGGATCGGCTCTCCGCGGAGGGACGCAGCGCGGGCGGTCTGCTCATGGGCGGCATCGCCAACCTCGCCCCCGAGCGCTTCCGCGCGGTGATCGCCGGGGTGCCCTTCGTGGACACGCTCACCACGATCCTGGATCCCTCCCTGCCGCTGACCGTGGGCGAATGGGAGGAGTGGGGCGACCCGCTGCACGATCCGGCGGTGTACCAGTACATGAAGGAGTACACGCCCTACGAGAACGTGCAGGCGGCGGACTACCCCGCGATCTTCGCGTCGACCTCCCTCAACGACACCCGCGTGTTCTTCGTGGAGCCCGCGAAGTGGGTGGCCCGCCTGCGGGAGACCGTGACCAGCGATCAGGCCGCGCGGCCGATCCTGTTCCGCTGCGAGATGGTCGCCGGGCACGGCGGCCGCTCCGGCCGCTACCGCAAGTGGGAGCAGCGGGCCGACGAGGTCGCCTGGCTGCTCGACCAGCTCGGGGCGACCGAGCTGCTCTGAGGGCGGGCCACCGTGGCTGGCTTCGGGGCCAGCCTCCGGGGCGGGCCTGCCGAGAGGGCGGACCGGCCCCATAGGTGCCCGAAAGTTTTCAGAGCGAACTGATCACCGACAAGGGAATCCTTGCTCTTGACGACTGTGTGACGCCTGCCATACGCTCACAGAACCCGAAATGGTACGAAATATTTCGCATTCTGAGTCACAGGAGACGTCATGAAGCGCCGCCAGATCCTCACCGCCGGAGCGGTCACCGCTGCCGGCACCCTCTCTGCCGGAGGTGCCGCCTCCGCAGCCCTGTCCGGAACGGGGAAGACGCCCGGGAACGGGACGACTACCCCTCCAGGGCTCGCCGCGAAGGACACCCTGGCATGGGCCGCCGGGTCGACGATGAAGATCGGCACCGCCGTCGCCGGCGGCGGGCACCACACCGACGACCCGGACTCACCGTCCTCCACCGAGGCCGCCGCCTACGCAGAGGTCCTGAACCGGGAGTTCAGCTCGGTCTCCGCCGAGAACCAGATGAAGTGGGAGTACCTCCACCCCGAGCGCGACACCTACGCCTTCGAGGACGCCGACGCGATCCGGGACTCCGCCCGTCAGCACGGACAGGTCGTGCGCGGCCACACCTTGTTCTGGCACAGCCAGAACCCCACCTGGCTCGAGGAGGGCGACTTCGGCGCCGAGGAGCTGCGCACGATCCTCAAGGACCACATCGACACGGTGGTGGGCCACTATCGCGGAGACATCCAGCAGTGGGACGTGTGCAACGAGATCTTCACCGAGGAGGGGGAGCTGCGCGAGAACAACATCTGGCTCCGCGAGCTGGGCCCCGGCATCATCGCCGACGCCTTCCGCTGGGCGCGCGCCGCGGATCCGGGCGCCCTGCTGTTCTTCAACGACTACAACGTCGACGGCATCAACCCCAAGTCCGATGCCTACTACGCGCTCATCCAGGAGCTCCTCGCCGAAGGCATCCCGGTGGACGGCTTCGCCACCCAGGGGCATCTCTCCACCCGCTACGGCTTCCCTGCGGACCTCGCCGAGAACCTCCAGCGCTTCGCCGACCTCGGGCTGGAGACGGCGATCACCGAGCTCGACGTGCGGATGGATCTGCCCGAGAGCGGGCGGCCCACCACCGAGCAGCTCGAGAAGCAGGCGGAGTACTACCGTCGCGTGACCGAGGCGGCCGTGGCCGTGGACGGCTGCAACTCGCTGACCCTGTGGGGCTTCGCGGACTCCTACTCGTGGGTCCCCGGCACCTTCCCGGGTGAGGGCGCCGCGACGGTCATGTGGGAGGACTTCACCCGCAAGCCCGCCTACTACGCCGTGCAGGACGCGCTGGCCGAGGGCAGCGGGCGGGCCGGTCACCCGGCGCTGCGCCGCTGAGGCACTGCGGCACTGCGGCACTGCGGCACTGTCCGTCCCCGCACCCCTCTCCCAGCGGCGGCTGCCTGATCAGCGGGCCATCCGGTCAGCTGACCAGGTAGCCGCCGTCGACCGGGATCTCCGCGCCGTTGACCATCGAGGCGGCGTCCGAGGCGAGCCACACTGCCACGTCGGAGACCTCGCGGGGCTGCGCGAAGCGGGCCTGCGGGATCCGCGCGAGCATCGGGGCGGCCTTGGCCGGCTGCTCGCCCCACACCGTCTGCCCCATGTCGGTGAGCACCACGGTGGGACAGATCGAGTTCGCCCGCACCCCGCGGGAACCGAGCTCGAGGGCGAGGGTGCGGGTGGCCATCACCAGCCCCGCCTTCGCGGTGCTGTAGGCATAGTGCTCGGCCAGCGGGCGCAGCGCGGCGGCCGAGGCGATCGTGACGATGGCCCCGCCGCCGGCCTCCGCCATCGCCGCTCCGGCGCGGGCGGCGAGCAGCGCGGGGGCGCGGAGGTTCACGCGGAGCGTCTCGTCGAAGTGGGCGGTGTCCAGCGCGTCGACCATCTCGGGATGGGAGAGGCCGGCGTTGTTCACGAGCACGTCGAGGCCGGTGGCTCCGGCCCCTCCGTCGACCCGTCCGTCGGCCCCTGCGGTCTGTGCGAGCAGGGCGGAGGCGTCGTCCCAGAGGGTGTCGGGGACGTCCGGGTCGGCGAGGTCCGCCGCGAGGACCGCGATGCGCACCCCGTGCTCGGCCGTGAGCTGTCGAGCGGTCTCCTCGAGCGTCGCGGCGTCACGCGCGGTGAGCACGAGATCAGCGCCGGCCGCGGCGTAGGCGCGGGCGATGTCGGCGCCGATCCCCCGGCTCGCCCCGGTGATCAGGGCGCGACGCCCCGCGAGGGGGCGCTCAGGCGTCTGGAGAGCTGCCGCGGGGCCGGCAACGGGGCCAGCAGGCGACGGGCGGCCGACGGAGGAGGGGCCGGAACCTGGCTCGATCGATGTCATCGACCCAGGTTACGGCCCCTCGGGGCGAGCGCGCGGGGTGGCTCAGAAGGCGGGGATGACGCCACCGGCGTAGGTGTCTTCGATGAACGTGCGCACGTCCTCGGAGTGCATCAGCTCCTCGAGCTTCTTCAGCGCCGAGTTCTCCACGTCGGCAGTGCGGATCGCGAGCAGGTTCGCGTACGGGTTGCCGTCCGGAGACTCGAGGACCAGGGCGTCTTCGGCGGGCTTGAGATCCGCCTCGAGCGCGTAGTTGCCGTTGATCACAGCTGCCGCGAAGTCGCCCTTGGTGCGAGGCAGCAGGGCCGGATCGATCTCGGAGAGATTCAGCGACTTCGGGTTGTCGACGATGTCGTCCTTCGTCGCGTCGGTGGGCTCGATGCCCTCGGTCAGGGTGAACAGGCCCTGCTCCGCGAGAAGCGCGAGTGCACGTCCACGGTTGGACGGGTCGTTGGGGACTCCGATCTCATCGCCGTCAGCGAGATCGTCGAGGCTGGAGAGGGAGTCGGAGTAGATGCCCAGCGGCTCGAGGTGGACGGGCTCGAGGGCGGTCAGCTCGTAGCCGTTCTCCTCGATCTCGGTATCGAGATAGGGCTTGTGCTGGAAGAAGTTCGCGTCGACCTCGCCGTCGTTCAGCAGACGGTTCGGGATCGGGTACTCCGTCTGCTCCTGCAGGTCGAGCTCGAGGCCCGCATCCGCGGCGAGGTTGTCCTTGACGAAGGTCAGGATCGCCATGTGCGGCACCGGGGTCGCGGCGATGCGGATCGTCGTGACACCGTCCTTCTCCTCCAGTGCGGTGTCGTCCCCGCCGCAGGCGGCGAGGGTCAGAGCGGCGAGACCCGCTCCGGAAGCGAACAGGGTACGGCGGCTGAACGTGCTCATGAGGGGTCCTCCTGGGGACGGGGTCGGGGAGTGGGGAGGGATATCGACGCGTGGTTCACGCGGTGCGAGCGCGGTGGTCGACGGCTGTGGCCAGGCGGGACCCGAGGAGCTGCACCAGGATCACGATGATGACCAGCAGGACCACCGTCGCGATGATGACCTCGGTCTGGTAGCCGGTGTATCCACGGTTGTAGGCGAGCTGGCCGAGGCCGCCCGCGTTCACCGAGCCGGCCATGGCGGTGTAGCCGATCACGGCGATCGTGGTGGTGGTGATCGATCCGATAATCCCGGGCAGGGCTTCGGGGATAAGCACCTGGCGGATGATCTGCCACCGACTCGCACCCATCATCTGCACGGCCTCGATCTTCCCGGCGGGAATCTCCCGCAGGTTCAGCTCGAAGAGCCGGGCGGCGAAGGGCACAGCGGCGATCGTCAGGGCGATCATCGCCGCGTTGGGGCCCGTCGAGCGCCCGGTGACCGCCGAGGTGATCGGGATCAGCGCGATGATCAGGATGAAGAACGGAAAAGAGCGCAGCACGTTGACGATGAAGCCGACGACCTGGTTGACGGTGCGCACTGGGCGCGACGTCGACCCGTCGGTCTCGAACAGTGCCACGCCGAGCGGGAGGCCGAGCACCACGGTCAGCGCCATGGTCACTGCCGTCATATAGAGCGTGATCAGGGTGTTCTGCCAGAGGCCGTCCTCCCAGCGGTGGAACAGCGGGTTCTGCAGCCACTCCTGAAGGGTGTCCATCATGCCGTCACCTCCTTCGCGACCACGCCGGCCGCCTCGAGCTCGGTCAGGAACTCCGCCAGGCCCTCGGCGGAGATCGGCTGGTCCGAGCGGTTGCGGAGCGCCAGCTGGACACGGCCCACCTGACGGCCGCCGAGCGTCTCGATGGTGCCGGCGACGATCGTCGCCTCGGCCTCATAGGTCTCGGCGAGGCGCACCAGATCGTCGCTGGTGCGGATCGTCGGCGAGTCGCCGTAGTCGCAGTTGACGATGAGGGCGTTGATACCGGTGGGCGCGGGGGGCAGAGGGATCAGCTCGGCCGACAGCGGCCCGTGCGGATCCGCCGCCACGTCGACCAGGTCGCCGGTCTGGGTGATCGCGCCGTTCTCGAGCAGGGTCACGGTGTCGCAGACCTCGCGCACCACGGCCATCTCGTGGGTGATGATCACGACCGTGATGCCGAGGCGTTCACGCAGGTCGGCGATGAGATCGAGGATCTGATGCGTGGTGGTGCCGTCGAGCGCACTGGTGGGCTCGTCGCACAGCAGCACCTTGGGCTCCGCGGCGAGGCCGCGGGCGATGCCGACGCGCTGGATCTGGCCGCCGGAGAGCTGTGCGGGGTAGTTGTGCTCCCGGCCCGAGAGGCCCACGAGCTCCACGAGCTCGGCGACGCGACGCTCGCGCTGGGCGCGGGGCACCCCGGCGATCTCCAGCGGATGGGCGATGTTCTGGGCGGCGGTGCGGGAGTCCAGCAGGTTCGCGTGCTGGAACACCATGCCGATGTTGCGTCGGGCGGCGCGCAGGGCCTTGCCCTCGAGGGCGGCCACGTCCGTGCCGTCCACCTCGACGCGCCCGGACGTGGGCTTCTCCAGCCCGGTCAGACAGCGGATGAGGGTGGACTTGCCCGCACCGGAACGGCCGACGATGCCGTGCACGCGCCCCGGTTCGAGGTGGAGGTCGATCCCGCCGAGCGCGACGACGGGGTCTCCCCCGCCGGGTGCGGGAAAGACCTTCGTGAGGCTGTCGAGTGTGATCACCTCCGAAGTGAATCATTCGGACACGCCGAGGCCGGAGTACTTGTTCATCTGACGAAACACAGCTCACAGACCAGCGGGGACGTGTGTGCACGGCGTCACGTCGGCCCGGTGGCCCGAAGGTCCGGTGGCCCGGCCTCTACGCGCGCTGCCGGGCCACGCGGGACTCGTCCCAGACCGGCACGTCGGACTCGTAGACCTCGCCATCGGCGCCGAACACCACGAAGCGGTCGACGTCGCGCACGAACCAGCGGTCGTGCGTGACCGCGACGACGGTCCCCTCGAAGGCGGCGAGCGCCTGCTGGAGGGCGTCGGCCGATTCGAGGTCGAGGTTGTCGGTGGGCTCGTCCAGCAGCAGCAGTGTGGCGCCGCCCAGCTCGAGCAGGAGGATCTGGAAGCGCGCCTGCTGACCGCCGGAGAGCGAGTCGAAGGTCTGCTCGGCGGCGCGGGCGAGCTCGTAGCGGGCCAGCACCCGCGCCGCCTCCTCCTGCGGCTTCCCCGCTCGATGCTCGTCCCCGCGATGCAGGATCTCCAGGAGCGTGCGTCCGGCGAGGTCGGAGCGGCCGTGGGTCTGCGCGAACCAGCCCGGGCGCACCCGTGCCCCGAGCCGTGCCGTGCCCGTGTGCTCGACAGGATCGATCGGCACCTCGGAGACCGGCAGATGCTCGGGAGCGGGATCGCTGCCGCCGGCGGCGAGCAGACGCAGGAAGTGCGACTTGCCCGAGCCGTTGGAGCCGAGCACCGCGATCCGGTCCCCGAAGCGCACCTCGAGGTCGAAGGGCTGCATCAGGCCGGTCAGCTCGAGGCTCTCGCACACGATTGCCCGCTTGCCGGTGCGCCCGCCGCGCAGTCGCATGCCGAGCTTCTGCTCGCGCGGCTGCTGCTCGGGCGGGCCGGCGCCCTCGAACCGCGCCAGGCGGGTCTGCGCCGCCCGGTAGCGGGCGGCCATATCCGAGTTGTAGGCCGCCTTCTGCTTGTACATCTGCACCAGGGCGCGCAGCTTGGCCTGCTCCTCGTCCCAGCGCCTGCGCAGCTCGTCGAGCCGTTCGAAGCGCTTCTCTCGGGCCTCTTGGTAGGTGGCGAACCCGCCGGGATGCGTCCAGGAGGTGTTCCCGACGGCCCCCAGCTCGAGGGTGACGATCGCTGTCGCGGTGCGGGCCAGCAGCTCCCGGTCGTGGCTGACGAACAGCACGGATTTCTCGGAGGCCACCAGGCGTTCCTCGAGCCAGCGTTTGCCGGGCACGTCGAGGAAGTTGTCCGGCTCGTCCAGCAGCAGCATCTCGTCGGGCCCGCGCAGCAGCGCCTCCAGGGCGAGTCGCTTCTGCTCGCCGCCGGAGAGCGACTGGACGTCCCGCTCTGCGCAGCCCTCGTACGTCGACCCGAGCGCCGCTATCGTGCAGACGTCCCACAGCACCTCGGCCTCGTAGCCACCGGCCTCGCCCCATCCGGTGAGCGCCCTCGCGTAATCCATCTGCGCGGCGGTCGAATCGGTCTCGACCATCGCCTGCTCGGCGCGGTCCACCGCGGCGGCGGCCCGACGCAGGGCCGGGGGCGAGACGGCCAGCAGCAGCTCGCGCACCGTGCCGCCGGCGAGGAACTGGCGCATGACCCCCAACGTGCCGTCCTGGGTGATGGCCCCTGAATCCGCGCTCAGATCACCGGTGATCAGGCGCAGCAGAGTGGTCTTGCCGGCGCCGTTGGCCCCGATGAGCGCGACCCGCGCGCCCTCGCCCACCCGGAAGGAGACGTCGCTCAGCAGCGGTCTGCCGTCGGCCAGCGTGTAGTCGATGCCGGCGATGTCGAGGTGTGCCATGCCCCCAGGTGTATCCCAGAAGCGCCACGGAGTCAGGTGAATATACGGTCGTTGTTGCGCCCCGGCGGAGGCACGCCACGTGGCCTCGGCCCGCCGTGCTGCCCAGGCGCGCGGCTCGACCTGCTCACGACGAGAGCTGCGCACGATAGCGCTCGGCGAGCGCCTGCGGCCAGTCCGTGAAGGTGATCAGGGTGTCGTCGGCGTGCGTCAGCTGGTCGAGGGAGCCGACCCGCGGGAGGTCCCGCAGCGCCCGGTCGCTGATCGAAGCGACGCTCGCGTCGATGTACTCACCAGTGTTCAGCACGGGATAGGGGCGCACCGCGTCTCCGATGCCGACGGTGAACTGTTCGATCCGAGGGCCCACCCGTTCGATGATGCCCAGCTCGTCATGACGGTGCCCGAGCAGCAGCAGCGCCTGCGCGAAAGCGTCGTCGTCACGGCCGACGAGGATCCGATCGATCAAGGGGCCGAGATCACGCGCAGCCCGGAGGTCCGCAAAGGCACGACCGAACCACTTCGCGTAGGGGCGGTAGACCTGCTCCTGCAGGAAGGCCATCCCCATCATCAGCTCGGCGAGCCGGCCGGCGAGGAGCTGCGCGCCGCGATCGTCCGCGGTCTCGACCGAGCGCCCGTGCAGCGGGAGCGCCTGACCGATCAGGTGCCATTGGCACGCCAGCAGCCACCGCCACACATCGGTCGGATACCAGGCGAAGTCGGCGCGCAACCGGCTCAGCTCCCCCAGCCCGTCATGGAACACGACCCCCGCAGTGAGCTGACGCAGGTGCTGCTGCGGTATCGCGAGCCACGCCGCGGTGTCGGGCTCGAGGGTCGACACCGTGGGCAGCCGCGTCGACATCCACAGCTCCGTCGTCGTGATCTCGAGATGGTCGCTGACGCGCCCCTCTGCCAGCGAGAACCAGCGTGTGGGATAGCCACGATGCTCCGGAGGCAGCTTGGAACGGACGGCCCGGGAGACGTCGTCGACGTCGGCGGCCGCGACGAATAGCTGCAGCCGCGGACCCCACTCGTGGTCCCTGGACCGTTCGTCGTCGTACCCCTGCACCTCCGAGCCCTCCCCGATCAGGCAGGCCGTGTGAGGACGGTCGACCGCCCCGGCAACGACCTCGGCGTAGAAGGTGCGTGCCAGGTCCGAACCAGGGATGAAGTCAGCCATGCCGGGAGGCTAGGCCCCGACTCCAGATCCGTCATGCCCTTTTCCGATCTGACATATCTCATGGGTGACCGATGACGGACCCATCGATGCAGGTGAGAGGGCGCTCTACTGGCAGCCGGCCCGCCGACGGAGAGTGGAGGCATCAGCCAGACCTCGACATCGGTCCGGCCACCCCGATCCCCGAAAGGCCCTCTCATGTTCCAGGACCTCCTCGCCCAGCTCCACACCCTCGTCTCCGGCCTCGAACCGTGGCAGCAGGTGCTCGCCCTCGTGCCCGCCGGAGCGATCCCCTTCATCGAGTCCTACCTCGGCAGCTTCCTCGGCTCCTCCCTCGGCATCCACCCCGCGCTCGCGATCCCTGCGGCCGTGGCCGGGAACCTGATCGCGACCTTCCTCGCCATCGCCCTGTCCGGCCGGGCCCGTGACGCGGTCACCGACGGCCGGCGTCGGCGCAAGGGCGGGGCGACCGGACGCGACGCGAAGCCCTCGCGGTTCCGCGCGAAGGTCGCCACCGCCCTCGACAAGTACGGCGTGCCCGGCGTCGCCCTGCTGGGCCCGTTCGTCGTCGCTTCGCAGCTGTCGGGCCCCGCACTCGTGGCCCTCGGAGCAGCTCGCCGCAAGGTGTACCTGTGGATGGGGATCTCGATCGTCGTCTGGGGCATCGCCTTCGGCATCTTCGGCAGCCTGTTCCTCGCCGCGATCGCCTGACCCGATAGGCTCCCCACCAGGTCGTCCGCCTGTTCGGCGATCACGAGAGGATTGATGTGGACACCAGCGCCGGTCGACAGTGGAGCGTGTTCTACGCCTACACGGCATGGACCCTCGTCGGGGTCGTGGCACTGCTCCCGCTGGGCATCGCACTGTTCCTGGACCTGCGGATCCCGGTGGCAGCCGCTTCCGCACCGCTGACCGTCGCCGTGCTGTGCGGGCAGATCGCGCTCGGGGCCTGGTCCGCCTGGCGGGCCATGGAGGCCTGGGCCGCGGCCGATGCCCACTCCGAGCGGGACCGCTGGGGCATCCGTCAGGTGGGAAACCTCCCCTCGGACCTCTCCTTCCTGGCCGCCGTAGCACCGTCGGCCGTGATCGCCGGGACGTCGCTGCTCGGCGACGCCGATCCGCGCCTGCTGATCATGTCCTTGTCTCTGGTGATCACCACGGCCGCGGTCCGGTGGCGCTGGGAGATCGGTGTGGGGCTCGCCGTGGCATTCGCCGCCGTGTCGGCGCTGCTCCTGGGCTCTCTGCCGGGGGCCCTCTCCAGCGGCCTCCTCGTGATCGCAGCCGTCCTCACCGCCCGGCTCTCCCTGTGGCTCGCCGCGATGGTGCGCGAGCTCGACGATGCCCGCGAGGCCCTGGCCCAGCTCGCCGTCGCCGAGGAGCGGCTGCGCTTCGCCCGGGACCTGCACGACGTCACCGGACGGGACCTCTCCGTGATCGCGGTGAAGTCCGAGCTGGTCGCGCAGCTGGCCGAGCGCGAGGACCCGCGCGCCGTGGAGCACGGACGCGAGGTCGCCCAGATCGCGCGTGCCTCGCTCACCGAGATCCGAGCTCTCGTGCGCGGCTACCGCGAGGTCGACCTCGCCACCGAGCTGCGCGGCACCGCGTCCCTGCTGCGCTCGGCACAGGCGGAGGTCACCGTCTACGGCGCGTCGGAGGACGTTCCCGCCCGCCATCGCGGCACCGCTGCCTGGGTGCTGCGCGAGGGAGGCACCAACGTCCTTCGCCATGCGGATCCCTCGGCCGTGACCATCACCCTCACCTCGGGCGGGGTCACACTGGTCAACGACGGTGCCCCCGGCGACTCGGAGGTGATCGAGGGCAGCGGGCTGATCGGGATGCGCGAGCGCCTCGGCGCCGGGTCCATGCTGACCATCCGCCGCGAGGGCGGCATCTTCACCCTCGATGTCCGCTTCGATGCCCCTGGAGGCACCCGATGAACGCCGACCCCTCCGCCGCAGCGACTGCCGCCGCCCCGCTGCGGGTGATCCTCGTCGACGACGAGAACCTGATCCGCTCCGCGCTGGCCACGATGCTCTCCCTCGAGGACGATCTCGACGTGCGCGGGGAGGCGGCGACCGTGGCGGACGGTGCGCGCCTGGCCCGGGCCGAGCAGCCCGACGTCGCCGTGCTCGACCTCCAGCTGCCTGACGGGGACGGCCTGGGACTGGCCGCCCGGATCGCGGAGCTCTCCCCCGCCACCCGCACCCTGATCCTCACCTCGCACGCCCGGCCCGGATACCTCAAGCGCGCGCTGGCCCAGGGCGTTCTCGGCTTCCTGCCCAAGACCACCTCGGCCGATCAGCTGGCCCGCGCCGTGCGTTCCGTGGCCGCCGGGCGCCGGGTGATCGATCCCGAGCTCGCCGCGGAGACCATCTCCTCCGGGGATTCTCCGCTGACCCCGCGGGAGGCCGATGTGCTGGAGTTCGCGGCCGACGGCGCCGCCATCGAGCAGATCGCCCGACGCGCACACCTGGCCGAGGGCACCGTGCGCAACTACCTCTCCAGCGCCCAGGCGAAGCTGCAGGCCGCGAACCGCCACGAGGCCGTCGCCATCGCCCGCCGCCAGGGCTGGATCTGACCCCGGCCCGAACCGGACGCGCCGCATCCACTAGCGCCAGGCTGCGCCGCATCCACTGGCGCCAGGCGAGGTGGCAGCGCTATATATCGCGCTCCCTGTACGCCACACGCCACTGGATGCGCTTGCCCACCCATCGTCTGGGTGCGCATGCCCACCGATCCACTGAGTGCGCGTGCCCATCCATCCCCTGGGGGCGCATGCCCACCCATCCACCCGCCCCAGGTGCGCTCCTCGGCAGTGCACCCGTGCAGCTCACATCAGCAGCAGGACCACCAGGAGCACCAGCACGCAGGCCACCGTCGCAGCGAGCCCTGCACCGATCCCGACGGCCACCCCCGGCAGGCGCGTCCAGCGCAGCAGGGCGGCGACGGCCGCTCCCCCGAGGACGAGCATGGCGACGAGCGTGGGCAGGCCGATGATCACCCCGAGCAGGACCAGGCCGTCCCGCGGCGACGGGGTGCACCCGAACCCGATCCCTGTGCAGGCGCCGTTCGCATGTTCCGTCGGCGCGAGGAGCACGCCCAGTCCGTAGAGGACCACCACGATCGCGAGGACCCCGAGCAGAGCACCGATCGCGCGACGTCGCCGGGATGCCGCGGCACGGCCGACCGTCCTGGCCGGCTCCGCTGGGCTGGACGAGATCGCCGGGTTCGCCATACCTGCCGGGCGCACGGAACAGGGCCGGCTCGTCGGCTCGTTCTCGTCCGTCGGATCGTTCTCGTCCGTCGGATCGTTCTCGTCCGCCCGACCGTTCTCGTCCGCCCGACCGTTCTCGTCCGTCGGATCGCTCGGGCCCATCGGATCCCTCGGCTCTGTCTGCATGGCTACATGGTCGGCGGCGGACACCCCGCCGTCCATGGGGAGTTCGCCCCATGATGCGCGGAGGGCCCTCCCGTGATCCGACCCCGGCCAGCACGGCCCTGCCCCGACCCGCCCGGCCGTGTCAGCCAGGCCAGGCCACGACAGGCCGGGTCACGCGGAGGCACCCTCGGCGAAGCTCGCGTCGACCACGGTGGTCACGTCGATCGGCTCGGTGTAGGTGATCTGTTCAGCGTCGATCCACACCGTCTGCATGGCCTCTAGCTGGTCGGGCTGCGGGGCGAGATCGGGCAGGTAGGAGTACATCGGCGCGGACTTCAGCACGTCGCTCTCCTGGCCGAGGGTGTCGGCGAGGATCTGGTAGACCTCGTCGGTCTGCGCACCGTCGGCCGAGAGCTCCTGGGATCCCTTGGCCAGCGCGGAGAAGAAGTCCTGGGCGAGATCCGCGCCGACGAACGTCTCGGAGTAGAGGACCCCGGTACCGGTGGTGCCCTTCTTCGGCACGGCGAGCGGTGAGGCCACGCCGGCCTCCTCCATGGCGGTCGAGAACGGGGCCGACGGGGTCGCCGCCTCCACAGAGCCGTTGGTCAGCGCCGGCTCCTGGTCCGGGGTGGAGAGGTTGGAGACCTCGACGTCGTTGAGGGTCAGCCCCTCCTCCTCGAGCATCGCGGCGAGCAGGTAGCCGCCGGTGGCACCGGGCCCGCCGGCAACGCCGATCTTGCGACCCTTGAGGTCGGCGATCGAGGAGACGGAGCCGTCGTCGAGGAGCTTCTGGCTGACCTCGAGCGCCGTCGGGGAGTTCTCGGGGTCCCCCGGGGAGATGCCCATGGAGCCCACGATCTTGAAGGCCAGGCCCTGGTCCAGGGCATTGAACATGCCGGCGCTGAAGCCGGCGATCATCACGTCGAGCTGGTCGTTGGAGAGCATCGGGATGCCGTCCTGACCGGACTTCAGCGGGGTCAGCTCGATGGTGATGCCAGCGTCCTCGAAGTAGCCCATCGCGTCTGCGACGTAGAGCGGGGCGAAGAGCGAGGAGGGCACGTGGCCCACCCGGACGGTGCCCGAGGAGGAGGATCCGCCGCCGGAGCCCGAGCCGGTGTCCTTCCCGGTGACAGCGGGCCCGCAGGCGGCGAGCGCTCCGCCGAGCACGCCGACCGAGGCGAAGGAGAGGAGGGTACGACGACGCATGGTGTGTCCTTAGAGGTGGTGGAGGGGGTGGAGGGTCAGCCGCGTCGCCAGGGCAGCAGCAGCTTCTCGGATCGACTGAGCAGGGTGGTCAGGACGGCGCCGATGATGCCGATCACCAGCAGTCCCACATACAGCTTCTCCGGGATGAACAGCTGCCAGGAGTTCCAGATCAGGTAGCCGAGCCCCGTGGTGGAGGCGCCGGTGAACTCGACGGCGGTGACGACCACGACGGCGGTGCCGGTGGCGGTCTTCAGCCCGGAGAACACGAAGGGCATCGCCCCGGGCAGCACCACGAAGCGGAAGCGGGCGAAGCCGGTCGCGCCGTAGGCCGTCCCGGCCTCGAGCAGCTTGCGGTCGATCGCCCACACGCCGGAGACCGTCGCGATCTGCATGACGAAGAAGGTCGTGATGAACACGGCGATGATCTTGGGCAGCTCGGTGGGGCCGAAGATCATCAGCAGGATCGGGAAGATCGCGATCTTCGGCAGCGGGTAGAGCGCACTGAACAAGGGCCCGAACGCGGCGTTCAGGGCTCGTGACGAGCCCATCAGCAGCCCCACCACGATGCCCGCCGAGGCGCCGAGGCCGCCGCCCACGAGGAGTCGCAGCAGGGTGGGCCCGGCGTGCTCCCACAGCTCGCCGCTGGCCAGCATCTCCCCCAGCGCGGCGAGGATCGTGGTGGGGGCCGGGAAGAAGCGCGGGTCGATGATCAGCAGCCGTGCGCACACCTCCCACAGCACCAGCAGCACGATCGGCGCGGCGATCGAGAGCACCAGGTCGCGGGTGCGCAGCCGACGGTCGCGGGCACGCTGGGCGCGGGCGGCGACCAGGGTGCGCTGCTCTCGGTCAGCGGGAGTGCTCTCCGTGCGTGCACGGTCTGCGTCGGTCCGCTCCGTCGTGGTTCGGCTCGTGCTGGTTCGGTCCGCGCTCTCCCCGTCCGCACCCGCGCTGCCCGCGCTGCCCGTGCTGCCCGTGCTGGTTCGGTCCGTGAAGCTCATGCGGTCTCCTCCGCGCTGCGCACATCCTCGCGCAGCAGGTTCCAGATGCGGGAACGCAGCTCGCCGAACTCGGGGCTGCGCTCGATGTCGAAGGAGCGGGGGCGCTCGAAGGGGACGGCGATGTCCTCGCGCACCGTGCCGGGGCGGCCGGACATGACGATCACCCTGTCGCTGAGGATGATCGCCTCGTCGATGTCGTGCGTGACCATCAGGACCGTCTTGCGCTCCTGCTCCCACAGGGCGATGAGCTCCTCCTGCATGAGCATGCGGGTCTGCGCGTCCAGGGCGCCGAGCGGCTCGTCCATGAGCAGCACCGGGGAGCCGGTGGCGAAGGCACGGGCGATCGCGACGCGCTGGCGCATGCCGCCGGAGAGCTGGTGAGGGTACGACGACGCGAAGGATTCCAGGCGCACGCGTCGCAGCCAGTCCATCGCGATCCCGTGCCGCTCACGGGTACCCTCGCCGCTCATGCGCAGGCCGAAGGCGACGTTGTCCAGCACGTTCATCCACGGGAAGACGCCGTGCTCCTGGAACACGAACGCCGCGGGCACGGGGTGATCGGCACCGCTCATGGTCACCTCGCCGACCGTGCGCTCCTCGAGCCCGCCGAGGATGCGCAGGAAGGTCGACTTGCCGCAGCCCGAGGGGCCGACGATGCAGGTGAAGGATCCCGGCTCGATCGTCAGGGAGAAGTTCTCGAGGGCCCAC
This sequence comes from Brachybacterium tyrofermentans, assembly GCF_014897585.1. Taxonomy (GTDB): domain Bacteria; phylum Actinomycetota; class Actinomycetes; order Actinomycetales; family Dermabacteraceae; genus Brachybacterium; species Brachybacterium tyrofermentans. Next base: position 37,499 of record NZ_JABUXW010000001.1, read on the forward strand.
ACGGGCTCCCCGCCGGAGAAGAAGACCTTCGAGACGTCCTCGGCGACGACGGTCGCGTGGTCGACTGGCTGCATGGGCGCTCCTCCACCGTCCAGCGGCGAAGTCGACGGCAGGCGGTGCGGTTCTCGGACGGGCGGGGCGGACCCCTGGGTGCGGACTGCCCCACTGTAGGTCCCAGGCACAGGACGGCTCACGCGTTCTCACGGATCGGACGCGATGAGACACCGTGCCGGAGCATCGGTGAGGGCCGCACTGCAGGAGCCGATGGAGTCGGCGTCAGCGCTTGCGGCGGGCGCGGAAGAACTCCCGCAGCAGGTCGCCGCATTCCTGCTCGCGCACCCCCGTGGTCAGCTCGACGCGATGGTTCAGGCGAGGCTCGCGCACCAGGTCGTAGAGGGACCCGGCCGCGCCTGCCTTGGGATCCATCGCGCCGACGACGACGCGCTGCGTGCGGGCCAGGACGATCGCGCCCGCGCACATCGTGCACGGCTCGAGGGTCACCACGAGCGTGCAACCCGTGAGGTTCCAGCGTCCCGTGGCCGCGGCGGCCCGGCGCAGGGCGAGGAGCTCCGCATGCGCGGTGGGATCCTCGTCGGCCTCGCGACGGTTCCCGGCGGTGGCGAGCACCTGCCCGTCCGGGCCGACGACCACCGCACCGATCGGCACGTCGGACGGTTCGCGGTCCGCCGCCGCCCGCGCCTCGTCGATCGCCAGGCCCATCAGCTCGTCATCGGTCATGGGGCCATTGTCGCGCGCGGCGGTCGGTCCCTCTCCCCGACCACGGCGTACCGCGCCTCCAGCAGCGCCCCGTTGACCCCGTGCTCCTGCAGGTCGAGGTCGAAGCGGCCGCCCAGCAGCGGCCGGCCGGTTCCGAGCGTCACCGGCGCGATCGACACGAAGAGCTCGTCGAGCATGCCGGCCCGTGCGAACTCCGCGGCCAGGTCGCCGCCGCCGACGATCCACACGTCCTTCCCCTGCGCCGCCTCCTCGATCGCCGTGCGGTGCTCCGCGGGCGAATCGGAGACCTGCGTGATGCCGTCCGGCAGCTGGGTCGGTGCACGGTGCGTGAAGAGGAAGGTCGGCTGGGTGAAGACCCAGGCGCCCTCCACGGTGTCCGCGTGGCTCTGGACCCAGTCAAAGGTGGTGCGGCCGGTCACGATGGCTCCGACGCCGGCCATGAAGTCGTCCATCGGGAGAATGCTCTGGTCTCCGGTGGGCTGGGACAGCAGCCAGTCGAGGCTGTCGTGCTCATCGGCGAGGAAGCCGTCGAGGCTGGTCGCGGTGTAGAAGCGGTAGGTGGGCCGGGTCGGTGCGGTCATGGTCGTTCTCCGATCTTCCTGCGGTGCCACAGGATGGGGTCCGGGTCGAGGTGCCGGGCCTCCAGGGAGAGGCCGGCGTCCGTGAGCATCCAGCGCAGCAGCTGCCGGCGGTGCGTCGAGTAGGTCAGCTCGTGGGCGAGGATCTGAGAGAGCAGGAAGGATTCGGGCGGGTCGCAGAGTGCGTCGATGATCGAGTCCTGCCAGGCTCCGCGTCGGTCGACGTCCCGCACCGTCGCCAGCCAGCGCGGTGACACCTGGTGGTGCCTCTCGAGCAGCGCAGGGACGTCATCGGGACCGGTGAGGTCCGGGGCGGACTCCCCCGCGATGGCTGCCAGCCATGGTTCCTTGCTGAGCACCAGATGGCGTGCCACCTGGAGGATCGACTCGTCGGCCCCGTCCCCACCGCGCGGCCGGCTGCCCGGCAGACGCACCGCTCGCAGCTCTCCAGCTGGGAGGTCGCGAGCCGCGTCGAGCAGCGCGTCGATGTCCTCCAGATCGTGGTCGACCAGGAGAGCCAGCACGTCACCCGCGGAGTGCTCGTGGACCTGGCCGGCGTCGACATACAGCACGGTCGGGGAGTGGAAATGGATCCCGTTGGGCGCGGGCAGCCAGTGACCGCGCTCCGAGCGGGCGGGCAGCTCCGAGGGCGCGCACCCGAAGGCGCGGCGGAACGCGCGGGAGAAGCCCTCGAGGGAGTCGTAGCCCGCCGCGAAGGCCGCATCGGTCGCGGAGCTGCCCCGCTGGAGGTTCCACGCCGCCTGCTCGAGCCTGACCCGTCGACGGAGCGCGGAGGGGCTCTCTCCTGCATACGAGCGCACCATGCGCTGGAAGTGGAAAGCGGACAGATGCGCCCGGGACGCCATCTCGCCGAGGGAGCCTCCGCCGACGTCGAGGACCGCGTCCAGGAGTCGCCGCATCGGATCGGTATCAGGCATGGAAGCAGTATCCGCGCCGACGGGAGGTTCGCGCTTGACCGAACGTGCGGTCCTCGCCCACGGGCCGCCCCCGGCGTGACAACCCCCTCGCGCCCACGGCGACGCGGCCGATCGGTGCGTGCCCAGCTCGACCCTCCGGTAGATTCACCCCTATGCGCGTCCTGGAGATAGACCACCCCCTCGTTGCCCACAAGCTGTCCGTGCTGCGCGATCGCGCCACCCATTCCTCCGTGTTCCGTCAGCTCGCCGATGAGCTGGTGACCCTGCTGGCCTATGAGGCGACCCGCAACGTCTCGGTCTCGCCGGTCCAGATCGAGACCCCGGTGACCACGATGACCGGCACCAAGCTCTCGAACCCCAAGCCGATGGTGGTGCCCATCCTGCGCGCCGGCCTCGGCATGCTCGACGGCCTCACCCGCCTGCTGCCCACCGCCGAGGTGGGCTTCCTGGGCATGGTCCGCAACGACGAGACCCTCGAGGTCACGACCTACGCGAACCGGCTCCCCGACGACCTCTCGGGCCGCCAGTGCTTCCTGCTGGACCCGATGCTCGCCACCGGGCACACCCTCATCGCGGCCACCGAGTACATGCACGAGCGCGGCGCCCGTGACATCACCTGCGTGACCCTGCTCTGCGCCCCCGAGGGCCTCAAGGCGATGGAGGAGAACATCGATCCTTCGATCGACCTCACCATCGTCACCGCCGCGATCGACGAGAAGCTCGACGAGAAGGGCTACATCGTGCCCGGCCTCGGCGATGCGGGCGACCGGCTCTTCGGCGTCGTCGACTGACCTCCTGCACCTCCGGCAGGTCCCTGCCCCGCCCGAACGCCCCCGCCCCTCGGCGGGGGCGTTCCGCATCTGCGCTCGGGTGGGCGCAGTCGCGACATACGCCGACACAGTTCTCCGCCGTGGCGACACATTCCGTCACACGCGGGCGCCGGCACCGCCGCCGCCCGCCTGCGGCGTATCGACATGTGAACACCCCCTTGCCCGATCGATCCTCAGCAGGCATTGTCTGGGGCATGACGTCACCCATCGCGCGCTTGGAGACCACCCACCGGGTGGTCCGCTCCGCGATGCGCCGAATGATGTTCATGATGATGATGCCGATGATGCATCGTCAGCCGAGCCTCTGAGCGCTCAAGACACCTCCGGGGTCGGCTGACAGGAGCCGGCCGGAAGGCGCGGGCCCCAGGTGCTACCGGGAGCACACCCCTGAACGATCCGCCGACAGGCGTCGATCCCAGGGATCCCGGGTCCACCACCCGCCGCGCTCAGTGCGCCGCACCTCGGAGAACTCTCATCATGACCATCGCCCTGGAACGTCCCACCACCCCGTCCCGCTACGCCACCTCGACCCGCGCCCTGCACCGCGCCGGCACCGGAGCCCTGCAGCCGCAGACCTCGGAGGACGGCGTCACGGTCACCCTGTCCGTCACCCTCCCCGCCGGCACCGGCGACGTCGAGGCCGCCCTGATCGCCGACGACCTGCGCACCCACGCCCAGCGCCTCACGGCAACCCGGCAGGGCCGCACCACCGTCGCGGTCAACAGTCCGCACGCCTTCGCGGCGACCGGCACCGGGACCCGCTCCGCCGTCCGAGCCCTGCCGCCGCGCAGCCAGTCCCCGGCCGCGGTGAGCCCGCTGCGCCCGCGCCGGGCCGGCGTCGTCTCCCCGAACTCGCCCGCTCGCAAGGACGCCGAGAATGCCCGCCGCCGAGCACTGCAGGCCACCGCCGTGAGCCCGTCGACCCCGTCGGTCGCCACCGAGGACAGCCTCGTCATCGACCTGTTCGGCCGCCGCGTGCGGATCGACGGCCAGGATGTCGACCTGACCTACAAGGAGTTCGAGCTGCTCGGGCAGCTGGCCCAGAACTCGCGTCGCACGATCTCGCGCGAGGAGCTCATGGAGACGGTGTGGGCCGAGTCGCCGGCGGAGACCGGGGAGCGCACGGTCGACGTGCACGTGCGGCGTCTGCGCACCAAGCTGGGCCGCTACCGCCGCCTGATCTCGACGGTCCGCGGGGCCGGCTACCGCCTCGACCCGGGCAGCGACGTCGCCATCCTCGGCTGATCCGTGAGGTCGATGGGCCGCCGCGAGGCGGCCCATCGGCCCCGGAATGCGACGAGCGGCCCGGAGCACTCAACCGACACTGTCGGGGGCTCACGGACCGCTCGTCATGCCTGTCGTCCGTCAGGGGTGGGTGCGGGCGATCAGGCTGGACGGGCTGCCAAAGTGGGGGAACCTGGCGTGGTGCCCGTCCGGCCGCTCCCCGTGAGGGGGGTCTCGAGAAGCGACACATCTGTTAAGTTTTCAACGTACTCGTTCAGCCGGAACACTACCAGCCCAACCGGGGGATCGCGCCACCCGGTCGCTGATCGCCTCCGTCGTCCCGATCATGCCTCGCACTGCTGTGCGGGCCTGCTCGCCACGACGACGCGCTCCCTTGGAGTCTAGGCCTTCTCCGGCATCGTGTAAACGCGCCACGCATCCCTGTTTTCGCAGGTGGCATGCAGGTTCAGCGGCATCCTCAGGTGTTGCTCGGGCCAAACATCTGTCATCAAAAGACCAAACCCGAAGGCGAGGCCCCGGTTCTCCACACGGCGCTCGTCCTCGCCGCGTCACCGGTGCTCCCGGGGCGCGATCAGCAGGGATTCAGGATCCGCCCCGCGAGCCGTCCTCGTCACGGACGAAGTGTGAGCACCGTCGCATCATCATGGAGCTTGCGCGGGCGTCGAGCGACCTCGAGCGACCGCTCCCCCGCCCGGATCCCCTCGATCACGCGACGCGGGTCGGCCTCCAGCGCGAGCGCCAGCGACGTGTCGTCGTCCTGATCGAGTAGGTCCACGGCCCGGGTGATGCCGTCGGAGACGAGATGCACCGATCCCAGCGTCGCCCGCGGCGTGCGCCCGACCAGTGCCTGCTGCGCTGCCTCGCTCTCGTGCCGCACCACCCAGAACCCGCCCGTGGCGTTGCGCCGCGCCTCGACGGCCGTGGCCTCCCGCTCCCGGGCGACCACCTCGTCGACCCGTTGATCAGTGATCCGCGCGACGCGACCATCCGTGCCTCGCAGCAGCAGCGAGGAGTCGCTCAGCACCAGGTGCTCGAGGTGCTCTCCGACCCGTCGTGCGACGACCACGGTGGCCGAGGGTCCGCCCAAGTCCAGATCGCACTCGTGCTCGTGCAGTCCGCGCACATCGGCGATGGCACCGGCCAGCGCGCTGCGCAGATCGGTGGAGCGGTCCTGGGCGCGGATCAGCAGGCGCCCGGCGACGACATGGGAGAACCAGGCGACGCTGTGGTGGCAGCCGGCGCGGAAGCGCTGCGGCACCCCGGCCCCGTCCAGCAGCACGGCCACCTCGCCGAGCGCACCGGCGGCGTCCTCGTTCTCGCCCGTGCCCGCGGGCTCGGACAGCAGGAAGGTGTGCACGTCGCCACTGTAGGCAGGCCCGGGACGTCTCGTCGAGGAGCGCCCGATGGCCCGCCCCCCGTACAGTAGAGCCGACCCCTGCCACCCGGTCGCACCCGGCCGGGCGGGCATTCAGGATCCGGAAGGAACTCATCGATGATCGCGCAGGCGCGGATCACCTCCGACACCACCGCCACCGTGCACCTCGCCGACGAGACCGTCGAGGTCACCGGGGCGGATCTGCCGGAGATCCGCAATCGGGTGAAGCAGGTCTTCATCACCACCGCCCGTACCGGGGAGAAGGCCGTGGATGTGGTGATCGTCGAGCCCGACGTCCGTCACCACCTGCGGGTCGAGCCCACCGGCCGGATCGCCGGCCGTGCGGCGGACGACCAGCCGCTGTACGGTCCCCCGATCGATTCGCCCCTGATCGCTCCGCCGGTCGTCGAGGAGGAGCTGCCCACGGACGACACCGTGGACCTCAGCTCGATCGATCCGGCGATGCTGACGACCGTCGGCGCGAAGCCGGCCCCCGTGCCGAGCTCCGACACCGCCTCGAGCCCGGTCACCGGCGAGCATGCCGCCATCGGCGCCGACGAGACCGGGGAGCTCCCCGCCGTGCGGTCCCGCGCACGCCGCCGCCGCGCGGCCGCGATGCCCGCTGCCGAGGGCCAGAGCAGCTCGACCGACTCCGCCCCGTCGCCGCACTCCGCGACCTCGGCGGCTTCTGCATCTTCGGCGACGTCGGCGACATCGCCGAGCTCCGCCGGGCACAGCCATTCCGCCGCCTCGTCGAGCTCGCCGTCGCCCGCCCCGTCGGCCGCCTCGGCGGAGTCCGCGCTCTCCGCGTCGTCGGCCCCGGCGGCTCCGTCGGATCCGTCGGATTCGTCGGCGTCGTCGAATTCGTCAGTGCCCGGCACACCGGTGCCGTCCCCGGTCCCGGCCGCCACCGGCCCCATCCCCTCCCCCGCGTCGAAGCGTCCGCTGCCGGGGCGCACCGCCCCGGAAGCCGAGTCCCGACCCACTCTGCAGGATCTGCAGAGCTCGACCTCGAAGCCGGAGAAGATCAAGGCCACCCGCGGCATCCCCGGGTTCATCACCCGGGTCACCGGCGGCGCGATCTCCCCGCGGCCCGGCACGGCCGAGCGTCGGGACACCGAGCGCCTGGAGCGCGTGCGCCAGCCGCTCGACGGACCGCGCAACATCGCCGTCGTGAACCTCAAGGGCGGGGCCCACAAGACCACCGCCTCCCTGATGATCGCCGCGTCGCTCGGCGTCACCCGCGGCGGCAACGTGCTGGCCTGGGACAACAACGAGACCCGCGGAACCCTCGGCTGGCGCGGCATCCCCACCGACCACCACCGCACCGCGGTCGACCTGCTGCAGGACATCGAGAAGCTGCGCGCCCCGGACGCGAGCAACGCGGACCTCGATCCGTACGTGCGCCCCCAGGGCGAGATGCGCTTCGACATCCTGGCCTCCGACGAGGACCCCGGCTCGGCCGCCTCCATCGACGGCGAGGCGTTCGCGGACCTCAACGACGCTCTCTCCCGCTTCTACCGGATCAAGGTCATCGACACCGGCAACAACGTGCGCGCCTCGAACTGGCTGGCCGCTGTGCGCAACGCCGATCAGCTCGTGATCGTCTCGACCGTGCGTGAGGACACCTTCAACGCGGCCGCGTGGATGATCGACGAGCTGCGCGCGACGGGTCTGGCCGAGCAGGTCGACCACGCGGTGACGATCCTGTCCCACTCCTCCAAGGGCAAGGTGGATCCGACGCTGCGCGACCGCCTGCTCGCGCACTTCGGCGCCCACACCCGCGCGGTGGCCGAGGTGCCCTACGAGCAGCAGTTCGTGGACGGCTCCCACCTGGACTGGACGCGCGTCTCGCCGAAGACCAAGGAGGCCTGGCTCGACGCCACGGCACTGATCATCGACGGGCTCTGAGCTCCCCGTCCACAACGCGGGCCCCGTCGGCCCGGACGTCGGTCGCGGGGCCTAGGCTGGGACCATGCCCACCCGCCGCCTCAGCCTCGTCGTCGACGAGGACCTGGGACCCTCCCTGTGGGTGCGGGAGGAGACCGGTCCGGGCCGCTCGAAGGCCCTCGAGGATCTCTCCGACCTGCGGCGGGAGGCCCCAGCTGCTCTCGCAGAGGCCCTCGCCGACGCCCCGGACCAGCTGCGCCACCGGGTGCGGATCGCGGGCCGTGCGGGGGATCGCCGGGTCCCCGCCCTGCCGCTGAGCGGCACCGCCCTGACCGCCGTCGTGGGTGCGGCCACCGAGCTGCTCGAGGCACGGTTCGGCGACGCCTTCGCCGAGCAGGTCTCCGCGCTGCTCGCCGACGGCGCCGCGGCCCGGCTCGGCGGCGAGCTGATCGCCATGCCGGACCTCATCGCGGCCACCGTGCTGCATCTGCGTGCGCAGGGCGTCGTCGCCGACCGCGCGATGCGGGTGCGCGCCCGCGAGCGCTTCGGCCGTCCCGTGCTCGAGTGGCGCGCCCCGGAGCGGGACGCCCCGCCGCTGCTCCACGCCCTGGTGGACGGGCACGCCCGGTCCGCCTTCGCGGAGCACCTGCGGACCGTGCAGGCTCCCGCCGAGGATCGCCTCGGCGTGCTGTGGGCGCTCGCCGACGACGGGGACCTGCGCGCCGACCTGCCCGCGCAGCGCCGGATCACCGCCGCCTTCGACGCCTTCGTGGACTCCGGCCGCCCCGGCGTGCAGCTCACCTCCACGGACAGCGAGCTGGTGGTGCGACTGTTCCAGCCGCCGGTGGGCACCGCCTGGCCCCTGCAGACCTGCCTGCGGGAGCACGACGGGACCGTGCATCCCATCGCCGATCTGCGCGCCGTCGGAGACCTCACCGCCGCCGGGGCCGCCGAGGCCTCTGCCGCGGTGATGCGTTTGGCTCCGACGGTGCGCAGCGCATCCGTCGACGAGACCGGGGTGGACTGGCTGCTGACCACCGCCGAGGCCGGCGAGTTCCTCTCCCGGGACACCCCGGCCCTCGAGGACGCCGGGGTCACGGTGCTGCTGCCGCGCGACTGGACGAAGCAGCGCACGACTCTGCGCCCGCAGGAGGCCGAGGAGGAGGGCAGTCAGGAGAGGAAATCCTCCGGCGTGGGCCTGGGCGCGATGGCCTCGTTCCGCTGGCGGGTCGCCGTGGGCGACACCGAGCTCACCGAGGAGGAGATGGAGCAGATCCGGGAGGCGCAGTCCGAGCTCGTGCAGCTGCGCGGCCAATGGGTGCGCCTGGACGCCACCACCCTGCGCGCCGCCGAGCGCTTCCTCGACGCCTTCACCTCCCGCACCCGCGACCGTCGCCTGCGCACCGGCGACGACGGGATCGTGCAGGACGCCCCGCCCCTCACCTCGCCCGGCGGCCGCCCGTCGGCCCCGTCAACCGCGTCAACCCCGTCGGCCCCGTCGATGCCGGATCTCCCGCCCCCGCCGGCCGAGATCGCCGGGCAGGCGCCCTGGCTGGAGATGTTCTCGCTGATCCTCTCCCCCGACGCCGCCGACGTGGACTTCGGGCTGGCCGCAATGGTCTCCGGGGGCCGCCACGGGCTGGCCCGGCTGATGCCCGGGGCCGAGGGCGCCTTCCCCCACCCGCAGCCCCGTTCCCTGCAGGCCACGCTGCGGCCGTATCAGGTCGACGGCCTGAACTGGCTGTGGGCGCTGGACCGGATGGGGCTGGGCGGGATCCTCGCCGACGACATGGGGCTCGGCAAGACGATGCAGGTCCTCGCCCTGCTGTGCCGTGAGCGGGAGGGCACCGACGCCTTCGGGCACGAGCGGTACTCCGTCGAGGTCCCCGATGTCGTCCCGGCGGCGACGCCCGGGAGCGTCGGCCCCACCCTGCTGGTGTGCCCGATGTCCGTGGTGGGGGCCTGGCAGCGCGAGGCGGCGACCTTCGCCCCGCACCTGGCGGTGCACGTGCACCACGGCGGCAGCCGCCTGCGGGACGAGTCCTTCGTGGCCGGCGCCGGCGATCTGGACCTCGTGATCACCACCTACTCGCTGCTGGCCCGCGATCTCCCGGTGCTCTCGGCCGTTCCCTGGCACCGCATCGTGCTCGACGAGGCGCAGCACGTGAAGACCCCGGGCACCCAGGTCACGCGCGCCGCCCGCACCCTGCACGCCCCCCATCGCCTGGCGCTGACGGGCACCCCGGTGGAGAACAAGCTCGCCGATCTGCACTCCCTCATGGAGGTCGCGAACCCCGGGCTGCTGGGCAGCGCGAACAGCTTCCGGGACCGCATCGCCACCCCGATCGAGGAGGAGGGGGACAGCGGGGCGCTGAGCCGCCTCAAGCTCGTGACCTCCCCGTTCATCCTGCGCCGGGTGAAGACGGACCGCTCGATCATCAAGGACCTGCCGGAGAAGAGCGAGCTCACCCGGGTGGTGAACCTGACCCCGGAGCAGGCCGGCCTCTACCAGGCGCTGGTCGACGAGCTGATGGCGAAGATCGACGGGGCCGACGAGAAGACCCGGCGCACCCTCGTGGTCTCCACCATCACCCGCCTGAAGCAGGTGTGCAACCATCCCGCCCACTACCTGGGCGACGGCTCGGCGATCCTGCGCGACGGCCAGCACCGGTCCGGGAAGCTCGAGCTGATCGACGACGTGCTCGAGGCGGCCTTCGCCGAGGGCGAGAAGGTCATCCTGTTCACCCAGTTCACGACCTTCGGGCATCTGCTGGTCCCCTACTGGGAGGAGCGCTTCGCCGAGATGGGGGTCTCCTCGGTGCCTTTCCTCCACGGCGGCGTCTCCAAGCACGACCGCGATCAGATGGTCGCCGAGTTCCAGGAGCATCGCGACCGCCCCGGGCTCATGCTGCTGAGCCTGCGCGCCGGCGGCACCGGCCTCACCCTCACCGCCGCCAACCACGTGGTGCACCTGGACCGCTGGTGGAACCCGGCGGTGGAGAACCAGGCCACCGACCGCGCCTTCCGCATCGGCCAGCGCCGCGACGTCACCGTGCACAAGCTGGTCAGCGCCGGCACCGTCGAGGAGAAGATCGACACGGTCCTCGCGGACAAGCAGTCCCTCGCCGATCTCACCATCAGCCCCGGCGAGGACTGGCTCTCCGATCTCGACGACGACCGTCTGCTGGACCTGCTGACCCTGGACGAGGACGAGACATGAGGGACGGTCGATGAGCATCAAACTGGTCTCGCGCCGCGGCGCGATCGGGAAGGGCTGGCACGCCGTCGCGCTGCGCGATGCCGCCGAGCGTCTCCTCGGCGTGGGCCGCTCCGGCAGCGGGAGGGCCGACGCCCGCGCGGGGCGCGTGCAGTGGCTGGACGTCGAGGCGGGGATCGCCCGCGGCGACGTGCTCGACGCCGACGGCGAGCTGTATCAGGCCCGCCTCGACCTGCCCGTCTACTCCCCGTCGGACCGCGAGGTGTTCCTGCAGGTGGTCCGGGCCCGCCCCGAGCTGCCCGCCCGGCTCGCCGCCGGAGAGTACCCGCAGGAGATCGAGGGCGCGCTGGCCCCGCACGAGATCTCGCTGCTGCCGCGCGACGCCTCCGAGCTGAGCCACGACTGCTCCTGCCTGGACTGGCCGGGACCCTGCCGCCACGTCGCGGCCCTGGTGTACGTGCTGGTCGAAGCCGTGGACGAGCACCCTGTGCACCTGGTGACCCTGCGCGGCCTCACCCTCGAGGATCTGATCGCGCCGCGGGAGAGCGCAGCGGCGAGCAGTTCCGCCGAGCGGGCCGATCCCCAGGACGACGACGGGACGGACGCCGAGGGGGCGGACGCCGACGATGACGCCGGGTCCTCCCCCGGTCCCGCACCGATGCCGGCCCCTTTCGATCCCGGGCGCACCGACCCCTCGCTGCTGGCCGCGGCGATCGGCGCGGAGCCGGCCCGGATCATCGCCGAGTTCTACGGCTCGCGCGGCCCGGCGGCCCCGGAGCCGTCGGAGTCCCCGGAGTCGCCAGACCACCCCACGCCGCCCGACGTCCTAGAGTGAGATCCATGCCCTCCAGCTCCACCGCTCCCCGTCCCAGCACGCCCGGCACCCCCAGCACCACGGTGCCCCCTGCCGCCCTCGCCGCGATCTCCGCCCTGTTCGAGGAGGCCGTCGCCGGCCACAGGACCTCCGGGGTGACCTGGGCGATCATCGGCGGGCACGACCACGAGCAGGCTGTCCTCGCGCACGGCGCCGCCGGCTACCGCGAGCTGGACGCCGGACAGCTCGCCGCCGGGTCCGCCCCCATGGACGGGGCCACGATCTCCCGCATCGCCTCGATGACGAAGTCCTTCACCGCCGCGACACTCCTCGCCCTGCGCGATGAGGGGAAGCTCCGCCTGGACGATCCGGTGAGCGCCTACGTGCCCGAGGCCGCCGGGGCCTTCGAGCTCGCCTCCGACGACCCCGAGCCCACCCTGCGCCACCTGCTCACCATGGGTGGAGGTCTGGTCACCGACAACCCGTGGGGCGACCGGCAGGAGGCCATGACCCGCGAGGAGTTCGCGGCGCTGCTCGCCGGCGGGCTCGGACATGTGCACCACCCCGACACCGGCTTCGAGTACTCCAACACCGGATACGCCCTGCTGGGCCGCGTGATCGACGAGGTCACGGGCTCGGACTACACCGCGCAGATCCGCGAGCGCTTCCTGGAGCCGCTGGGCATGGCGGACACCGCCTTCGAGACCTCCACCCTGGACGCCTCCCGCGTCGCCACCGGTCACCGCCTGGCCGACCGCACCGACGCCACCCGCTTCGAGCCGGTGCCGCTGGACTCCCCCGGCGTGTACGGCGCGATGGCCGGCCTGTTCTCCACGGTCGACGACGTCGCCACCTGGGTGCGCTTCCTCGCCGCCGCCGATGCCCCGGATTCTGCGACCCGCGAGCAGGCACTGCTCTCGTCGGCCTCGCGCCGCGAGATGCAGCAGCTCAAGCGCCACCACCGGATGCCCGCCCTCCCCGCCGGCGAGGACGGCCGTTCGCCCGGCTTCGACCGGATCCGAGGGTACGGCTTCGGGCTGGTCGTCGAGCAGTTCCCCGACCTCGGCGAGATCATCTCCCACTCCGGCGGATACCCCGGGTACGGCTCGTTCATGGTGTGGCACCGCCCCACCGGCGTGGGCATCGTGGCGCTCGCCAACTCCAAGTACGCCCCCGCCGTCCCGCTGTCGATGCAGGCCCTGCGGATCCTGCAGCGCGAGGCCCCGGCCCTGCTCGCCCCCGCCGCGACGCAGGCGGCACCCCGCACCCTCGAGGCCGCCTCGGCCGCCCTGGACTGGCTGCGCACCGGGGAGGACTCCGTGGCCGACGCCTGGTTCGCGGACAACATGGACCTCGACACCTCCCGCGCCGAGCGCCGCCGACGCCTGGACACTGCCCTCGCCGCGACGGGTCTGGGCACGAACAGCTCGGACGCCCTGGCGTCCCTGCGCGCGGAGGATGCGACGGCGATCAGCCGTGCGCAGCTGCGCTGGGTGCTGCCCGGTGTCGGGGACGGCGCCCCCTCCCTGCGCATCGACCTGCTCATGGACCCCCGGCGCGAGGCGCTCGTGCAGTCCCTGGACACCACGGCGGTCGCACCGCGCTGAGGCCGGTCGGCCGCTCAGGCGAAGGCGTACCCGTCGCCGTCGTCGGCGAGGGTGCAGGAGATGTAGTCACCCTCGGGCGTGAGGGCGATGACCCCTTCGTCCTGCTCAGCGCATTCCTGGCCGGGGTCGACCTCGGCGAAGGCCGCGTCGATGCTGCTGGTGCCAGCACCGGCAGCGCCCGCACCGTCGCCGCCTGCGCCGAGTGCGGAGTCGTTGGGGAAGATCATCAGCAAGGTGATGGCCACGATCACGCCGAGCACGACCGCCGCGGCGATCCCGAGGCCCACGGCGATCAGGGTGCTGCGGTCCTTGACCCCGTTGACCCCACCGTGGGAGGTGGCGGCGCCCGACGGGGACTGGACGCCCGGACGGGGGCCGGACGACGGCGAGTACTGCTGCGGCGAGTACTGCTGCTGCATCCCGCTCTGCGGCCCCGCTCCCTGCTGCGGTCCCGGTCCCTGCTGCGGAGCCCCGTACGGGGCTGTCCCCTGCTGGGTGGGGGCGTACTGACCGGGCTGGCGCTGCGCCGACGTCTGCTGCCCGGCCCACTGCGGTCCTGTCTGCGGGGACGGCGAGCCGGAGGAGAAGCCCTGCTGGACCTGGCCGGCTCGGATCGCCTCGAGCGAGGAGGGGTTGACCTGGGGGACGGGCCGCTCGGGTCGCACCGCCCCGGGAGCGTCCGCCGGCAGCGGGTCCAGGGTGTCGCGGAGATCGAGCGGACTGCCGTCGGCGTGGGCCAGGGGGTAGCCCTGCGGCACGCGCGGCAGATCGCGGCGCACCGAGTCGGCGTCCTGGTAGCGGTCCTCGGGCTGGGCGGCGACGAGCTTGCGGATCACCGCGGACAGCTTCGGGGTCACCCCGCGCAGGTACTGGGTGAGCTCGTCGGGCCGGAAGGAGCCGTCATGGAGCTTGATCGGGCCGTTCAGGGCCACCATCGCCACCACGCCCGCGGCGTAGAGATCGTGGGAGGGCACGGGCTCGGCCATCGCGAACAGCTCCGGTGCCATGTAGCCGGGGGTGCCGTTGACCATGCCCACATGCGTGAAGCGCACATCGGTCTCGTGCACGGCGATGCCGAAGTCCGCGAGTCGGGAGACGGGCGCGGCGCGGCCGCGCGGCTCGAACATGATGTTCGCCGGCTTCACGTCCCGATGGATCCAGCCCTCGGCGTGGATATGGGAGAGCCCGTCGAGCAGCTGGTCCAGGAGCACGACCACGGCGGGCTCGGCGAGCTTGCCGCGCGTCTTGACCACGGATTCGAGGGTGCCGCCGGAGGCCAGCGGCATCGCGATCACCACGTGCTCGTCCTCCGCACCCCAGCCGTAGGGGGTCAGGAGATGGGGGTGGTCGAAGCTGACGCCCTTCTCGCGCACGAAGCGCATGAGATCGGCGGAGTCGCGCTGGCGCAGCACCTTCGCCGCGCACAGCTCCTTGGTCTTCGAATCCCAGGCACGCCAGACAGACCCGGAACCGCCCTTGGCGATCAGGTCGATGAGGGCGAAGCGCCCGACGATCACATCAGCCATAACTTCCCCAGCATAACCACGAAACGCCCGACAGCTATGCTGACCTTCATCTCTGTGGGCCCGGGACCGTCCCCGGGCCCCTGCGCACCACGACCGGATGGGGGTTCTCGTGGTCCTGGCCGCACCCTTCCGGAGCGATCCGTTCTGGGATCCCGTCGCCTTCTCCTGGCCGATCCTGGGCATCCTCCTGGCCCTCACCGCCGTGCTCACCATCGGCCTCCTGGCCTGGGCTGTGCTGCAGTCCGAGGAGCCTGGCCACGACACCCGGGAGCTGGTGGACCGGGCCACGCGGCGCGACCGAGGTCGGGCCGACGACGTCCGCTACCGGCTCGACGCCGAGGCCGGGCGCGCGGATCCCTCCACCCCCGGCCGGCGATGACCCCACGACCACCGATGACTCCGCAGTCGACGACGGCTCCGCACGCGATGACAGCTCCGCCCGTCTCCTCGCTGCGCCGACGGGACCTCGCCGGCCTGGTCGCCGCCTCCGGTGCGATCCTGCTCGCGGCGGGATGCGGTCGCGATCCGGCTCCGGTCCCCACCTCGGGCGATGTCCCACGGGACCCGCTGGCCCACCTCGATGAGGTGCGCTGGGACGGGCGCACGGCGGACGACGTGCTGGCCCTGCCGATCGCCGGCGCGGCGTCGGAGCTGGAGACCTGGGGGGAGCTCGGGGACGACGATGCGGTCCTGGACCCGGCCCGTCAGTCGCTGATCTCCTTCCTCGAGGCCGCCTACCTCTCCCCCGGCGCGGTCCGCGGGCTCGACGACGCGGCCACCCTCGAGCATGTCCGCTCCGCGAGTCCCGAGTACTGGCGGGACCTCCTGCAGTCCGCCTGGGACGGCGGCGATCGCCAGGTCTACTGCTTCGCCCCCGCGGAGGGTTTCGCGAGCGTCGGACGCCCCGCGCTGTCGATGGACTGGTTCCGCGCCGATCACGACGGCGCCCCGGCGCTCCTGCTGGGCGGCACCATCGCGTGGACGGTGCTGGACACCGCCACCCGCGCCGTGGGCGTGGTCGCCTACCGCGTGGGCATCGTGGCGACCCTCCGCACCGGGACAGAGACAGAGGCAGAGTCAGAGACGGACACAGGAACCAGGGCTGTCGCGGGCTCCATCTCCACCGCCGCCCTCCGCGCCACCATCCATGGTCTGGATGCATGCGCCGTCGGCGAATCCGGCGGGCTCGTCGTGCCGGCCCTCGCGGACACCGTGGAGCAGCGCGCCGCGCAGCGGGCCACGATGGCGACCGTGATCGCGGCTCCCCGCATCGCGCGGGAGGACCTGCTGGATCCCGGGTCGGCGGCACTGACCGGGGACGACGCGACGAACGCGGCCTGCGCCTGACCAGGCGTCCGCCGAGGCGCACGGTGTTCACCAGGAGGTGGCCACGTGCTCACCCCGACCTCGCGCCCCGGCAACACCCCCGCCCTACGGTGGTCGGGACACCGTCCGTCGATCCCGCCGAGAGGGGCCCTTGTGACGTCCGGCCGCACGCTGATCATCGCCGTCGACGGACTCGACGAGCAGGACCTCCCCCACCTCGCCGAGCGAGCATCGCTGCGCGGGGGACTTTTCGGGGGCGTGTCGGAGGGGCCGTCGGGCGCCGCCACGCGCCTGCAGATCCCCCCGGGCGGCTCCACCGAGTCCGTCCCGACGCTGCTCTCCCTGGTCACGGGAACCTCTCCCGCTCGGGCCGGGGTGACCACCCAGCATCCCTTCTCCACCGGACCGGCCACGGCGCGCTCCGACTGGTACGCGGACTCGCTCAGGGTGCCCACCCTGTTCGACCAGGCCCGCGAGCAGGGACTGGTCACCGCCGCCCTGCAGTGGCCGGCGACGGCCGGCGCCGACATCGACCTCTGCCTGCCGTTGACCGAGGATCCGCACCGCTATCGCCATCGCTGGGAGATGGCCGAGGCCACCAGCTCGCCGCGGATGGTCGCCGAGCACCTCACGGCACGACGGGAGGCCGGGGTGCAGCTCTCGCAGGTCCCGCCGGACGACCTGGTCGCCGAGATCGCGGCGGACTGCCTGCGGCTCGGACCCGTCGATCTCCTCGCCCTGCGCCTGACCGGCCTCGGGTCCGTGCGCCGTCGGGCGGGCATGACCGGCCCCGATCCCTCTCGCGCTCTCGCCGACACGATCGATGCCCTGGACCAGGTGCTCACCTCCTTCGCCCCGGACGACGCAGACCGTGTGGTGCTGGTGCCGGGCAGGCCGCTGGTCCCGACGGATCTGCGGGTGCATCCCAATGCGGTGCTCGCCGAGCGCGGTCTGCTGCGCGCCGACGGTCCGCGGCTGCAGGATGTGCGCGCGCTGGTGTGGCCCGACGGGCCGCGCGGCGTGCTGCACGTGCGCCGGGACGAGGGGGAGGCCGTGCGGGAGTCCGCTCTCGCGGCGCTGACCGATCTCGTCGACCTCGCGCGGCGGAACGACCTGGCCGCACAGGAGGCGGACGACCGGCGCGACGACCTTCCCCGGCTGAGCCTGCGCCGGGTTGACGGCGGAGCCGGGGCGTCCGCGGAGACCGACGTCATCGCGGTGCTCGAGGGCTCCCCGGGAACCGTCCTCGGGCTCTCGGCCACGCGGCGCTCGCTGGTGGACGGCGGTGATCCCTACGACGACGGGCCCCGCGCCGCCACGGATCCCTCGGCCCGCACGGTCGCGGTCGCCCGCGGGCCCGGGCTGCCGACGTCGGACGTCGAGGGGTCATGGGCCGATCTGGGCGTGACACTGGCACGGGCCATCGGCGTGGAGCTGCCCGCGGCGACCACGCAGGGGATGCGCCCGATCTGAGGCGTCCGGTCCGAGGCGCCGCAGAAGTCGGCTCAGCCGGAGGGACGCAGCCACCCGCGCACCAGGTCACGGCCCCGTCGCAGCAGGCTGGGCGGAGGGCCCGCGAGCCGGTCCCGCAGGTCATCCAGCGCAGGCGACTCGTGCGAGATGTGGTGGGCTCCGTCGCGGAGCGCGAGGTGGGCGGCCGCATCCTGCGGGGAGATCTCCAGCCCGCTGTCGACGCTCACCCGGTGCCGCCCGTCCCCGTCGAGGATCACGACGAGGCTGTCGATCGGTCGTGCCGGGTCGGCGGCGATGTCCTCGCGCAGCCGACGGATCGCCGCCTCCAGCCGGGCCTCGTCCTGAGGGTCGCCGTGCACGGAGGCCCGCAGGGAGAACGTCACGAGGTTGCCGCCCACGTCGGTGACCGCATCGATCACCTCATGCACCCCGACCTCGCGACCCTCGTCGCGGAGGGTCAGCTGCTGGAGCACGATCCGCAGGGTCCCCGCGGAGGTGTGCGCGAGCAGCAGGTCACGGATCTCGGGGACGGCCGACGAGCTGCCACCCCGGATCGCCTGGTCATCAGGAGGCTGGTCGCCGCGGGTCATGGGATCAGATTAGCGGGCGTCCACGACGTCCTCTGCCCCGGCTGCCGCCTCCGTGGTTGTCCCCACCCCTGCTGCCTCATTCTCTGCTGCCTCAGTCCCTGCCGCGTCAGCCCACCGCGACCAGCCGGCATAGCTGCCCTCGAGCTCGACGATGTCGTAGCCCGCACGGCGCAGTGCGGAGGAGACCACCCCGGCACGCAGCCCGGACTGGCAGTACACGACGATCCGCCCGCCCTCGGGGAGCTCCTCGAGCTCCCACAGGGCCCGCCCGCCGTGGAGCTGCTGCGAGCCGGGAACCGCCCCGTCGGCGTGCTCGTCGCGGCCGCGCACATCGAGCACCAGGTCGTGCCGGTGACCCTCGAGGTCCGCCGGGGCGACGGTCTCCGGGACGAAGCCGGGCAGGTCACCGAGCGCGGTGACATACCCGGCCACGGCGTCGATCCCGACGCGCAGCAGGTTGTCGCGCAGCTCCTGCGCCTGGTCGCCGTCGCGGGCCAGCAGGATCACCGAGGTGTCCTCCCGCTCGGGATCGAAGGTCCAGGCTGCGTAGGTGGAGCGGCTGGCCGTCGCGGGCACCGTGAGGGCGCCGATCACGGCGCCGCTGTGCACCTCCTCGAGGCTGCGGGTGTCCAGGAGGACCGCCGAGCCGGCGGCGAGAGCGGAAGCGACGTCGGCCGGATCGAGCTCGGCCAGCGGCTCGACGGCGCCGCGCACGGCCGGCCCGTCGCGGTTCTGCCGCTTCATCCGCGCGAAGTAGGCGTGCGCCTCGGGCTGACCGCCCAGCAGCTGAGCCACGAACCCGTCCTCGTCGCCCGCGGCGACGAACGGCGCCCACCAGGCGAAGCGCTTCTCGTAGCCGACGCTCGTGGACGGCACCGCGCCGAGCGACTTCCCGCAGGCGGAGCCGGCGCCGTGGCCGGGGAACACCTGGAGGTGGTCCGGCAGCGTCACGAAGCGGTCCCGCAGCGAGGCGAACATGGTGCGGGCGGAGTCCTCGCGGGTGTCCTCTCCTCCGGCGACCTCGTCGAGCAGGTCGGGCCGCCCCAGGTCCCCGGCGAAGATGAAGTCACCCGAGAGCAGGTAGCCGGGCTCGTCGGCGACGCCCCCGTCGGTGACCAGGAAGCTCAGGTGCTCCGGGGTGTGCCCGGGAGTGTGCAGCGCGCGCAGCCGCACCTCGCCGAGGGCGATCTCGTCGCCGTCGTGGAGCAGGTGCGCGTCGTAGCCGTAGGACCAGTCCGCGCCGCCGTGGCCGGAGACGTGGATCGTGGCGCCCGTGGCGGCGGCCAGCTCCCGGGTGCCCGAGAGGTAGTCGGCATGGATGTGGGTCTCGGTGACATCGGTGATGCTCACGCCGTGCTTGGCGGCGAGGTCCAGATATCCCTGCACGTCGCGGCGGGGATCGACGACGATCGCGCGACCGGCGTCGGTCGAGGCGATCAGATAGCTCGCCTGCGCGAGATCGGTCTCGAAGTATCGTTCGAGAAGCATGATGCGCCTTCCGCTCGACGGTGCCGACGACGCAGACGGTGCTAGCACTGCAGACAGTGCTGGCCGACGGCTCTACGAGACGTATCGTCACACATGTTCATGAATGCCGGTCGACTGCGGGGTGTCCTGCGTCCCAGCGGCCGACGGACGGCCCGCTCGCCGACGCTCCTTTTCCGCCACGACCAGCACGATGAGCGCTCCCGCGGTGAGCGCGGCCCCGACCCACAGCGGGGACGTGTACCCACCGCCGGCGGTGATCGCGAGGCCGCCGAGCCAGGCCCCGAGGGCGTTGCCCACGTTGAATGCGGCGATGTTGGCGCCCGAGGCCAGGGTGGGGGCCTCGCCCGCGTCCCCCATGATCCGCATCTGCAGCGCAGGGACGGTGGCGAAGCCGAAGGCCCCCATCGCCATCAGCAGCAGCACGGTGGCGATCTGCGATCCCGCGAGCAGGGCGAAAGCGACCATGACCACCAGCAGGGCGGACAGCACGACGACGAGGGTGCGGGGCACGGAGCGGTCCGCCGCCTTCCCGCCGAGGAGGTTGCCGGCGAACATGCCCAGGCCGAAGAGGATCAGCAGGCCCGGCACCCAGCTCGAGGCGAAGCCGGAGACCCCGGTCAGGGTGAAGGCGATGTAGGTGAAGGCACCGAACATGCCGCCGAAGCCGAGCACGGTGACGCCGAGCGAGAACCACACCTGCCGGTCGCGGAAGGCCGTGACCTCGTGGCGGAGCCCGGGGGCGTCCTTGTCGACGGGGCGGTCCGGCAGCAGCACGAGCATGCCGATCAGCGCGAGGACACCGATCACGGTGATGGCCCAGAAGGTGGAGCGCCAGCCGAGCTGCTGGCCGAGCAGGGTGCCCAGCGGGACGCCGAGCACGTTGGCCGTGGTGAGCCCACCGAACATGAGGGCGATCGCTCCGGCCTGCTTCGACCGCTCGACGAGGGACGCGGCGACGACCGCCCCGATCCCGAAGAAGGCGCCGTGGGTGAGGGCGGAGAGGATCCGCCCCAGCAGGAGCAGCTCGTAGCTGGGGGCGAGCGCGGAGACGAGGTTGCCGGCGATGAACAGGATCATGAGCCCGGACAGGACGTGCTTGCGGTTCAGGCGGTTCACGAGCGCGGTGAGGCCCAGGGCGCCGACGGCCACGGAGAGCGCGTAGCCGGAGATGAGCATGCCGGCGGCGGCCTCGCTGACCTGGAGGTCCTGGGCGACCTCGGGCAGCAGGCCGGCGATGACGAATTCGGTGAGGCCGATCCCGAAGCCTCCGAGGGCGAGGGCGAGCAGTGCGAGGGGCATCGCGATCCTTTCGTGGTGGCCGGGCGGCGGGCCATGTGGCGCGCAGCATCCGGAGGAGACTCAACGTCGCGCACGCCGTCATGCCGCGCATGCAACTATGTGATGACGAGAGGACAGTAGTTGCATGCGCGGGCTATTGCAAGAGCGTCTATCCTGAAGGGGTCGTTCTACCGCTCCCCCACCAGACTGCTCACACCTCAGGAGGCCCCATGGGCATCGCCGATGACTCCCTCGAGATCCGCGCCCGGGGCTGGCGCACGCTCGCCTCGCTGCACGGCCTGATCGAGACCCGCTTGGAGAAGGCGCTCGGCGAGAGGCACACCCTGTCGGTCGTCGAGTTCACCGTGCTGGACGCCCTCAGCCGTCAGCACGGCTGGCACATGCGGATGAGCCAGCTCGCGAGAGCCGCAGCACTCTCCGCCAGCGCGGCGACGCGCCTGGTCAACCGCCTGGAGGATCGCGGCCTGCTGGCCCGGGTGCTGTGCGCGGACGACCGCCGCGGCATCTACACCGAGCTCACCCCTGCGGGCGTCGCCCTGCTGGACGAGGCTCGCCCCACCTACGACCGCATCCTCGAGGAGACCCTCCAGGAGGCTCGCGACATCCCGGAGCTCTCACCCCTGGTCGAGGCGCTCGACCGCCTGCCGAGGAGCGTTCCCGCCGGCGCGTGACCCGTGAGGACTCCGCCACGGGGCCCGAACAGGTCGCTCAGGCCATGGCTCAGGCTGTCGCTCAGACGGCCGCGCGGAGACCCAGACCAGCGCGGACGGCCTCGATCTGCGAGCGGCGCGCGGCCTGCCCGGTCGGGCCCGAGGCGAGCACTGCGGGGTCATGGCCGGCCCCGGCCACCTCGAGGTACTCGACCTCGCCGCCGGCCGCGGCGATCCCCTCGTGCAACCGGCGGGAGTCCGTGACGAACGGATCCTGGCTGCCGGTGACCAGGTGCACCGGCGGCAGGGTGCCGAGGTCGCCCAGCAGGGGGCTGATGCGCGGGTTGTCCGCCGGGACCGTGCCGGCGTAGAGGCGCGCCGCGGTGCCGTGGTCGCTCTCCTCGTCCACCTGGACGGTGAGGTCAGCCCAGGGGGACTCGAGCAGCAGCAGGGCGGGGACGTCGCCCCCGGAGTGGGCGAGGGTCTGGGCGACGGCGAGCGCGAGGCCGCCGCCGGCGCTGTCCCCGGAGAGCACCCAGCGTCCGGGACGCAGCAGGCTCTCCTCGGCCATCGCGTCGAGGGCGTGCAGGACGTCCTCGATGGCGGCCGGGAACGGATGCCGCGGGGGCATCCGGTAATGGACCATCGCGGTGGCCGCGCCGCTGCGCCGACCGACCTCCTCGATCCAGCCCCAGTGGTTCGGGCTCTCGCCGCGCACATAGCCGCCCCCGTGCAGGTGGACGATGGTGGCGGTTGCTGCGAGGGGCGCATCGATCCAGGTCACCGGGACATGCCGCGGCCGCCGACGCTCCACGCGAGCAGAGGTCGCGATGGCGCGGGACGGGAGGGACGGTCGCTGGGACGCCAGGATGCGCAGCGTGCTGACGATGCTCATGACGGCATCTTCCCACGAATCGTCGTGCGGCTCGTCGCGTCACGCGGTGCCGGGCGAGGTCAGGCGGCGATCTCGTCGTCGACCATCCGCGGCAGCGCCGCCCGATAGCCCGCGATGGCGAGGACTATGCCGGTCAGGGCGAGGAAGAGCAGCACGGCCGGCACCGAGCCGGTCGTGTCCAGCAGGGCGCCGGCGGCGATCGGGCCGATCGCCGCGAACACATAGCCCAGGGGCTGAGCCATCCCGGCCAGCCGGGCGGTCACCCGGGCGGATCGGGTGCGGGCGGGCAGCAGGGCGATCGCGGTGGGGAAGGCGAAGCCGCCGATCCCCAGCACGCACGCCCACAGCAGCGGGCTCGCGGCCGGCGCCAGCCAGAAGCCGAGGTAGCCGATCGTGGTGAGCACGCCGAAACCCGCGACCAGCCAGGGGAGCTGACGGAAGCGGGCGATGACGGTGGGCATGACGAGCCCGCCCACGATCCCCCAGCCGGAGATCACCGCGATGATCAGCCCCGCCCGCGTGGGCGTGAGGCCGGAGGCGGTGAGGATCTGGGGCAGCATCCCGAACTGGGTGTAGGCGTTCGTGGACTGCACCCCGAACATGACGGTCAGCGCGATCGCCGTCGGCGAGCGCAGCAGCGAGCCGGGCAGGTCGCCGCTCGGCGGGGCGGGCGGGAAGTCGTGCCCGGTGCGCGTGAGCGCAACGGCCCAGACCACCACGGGGACGACGGCGACCATCCCCCAGAACTGGAGCGAGTCGCGCCACCCGTCGGCCGCACCGCCTGCCAGCGGCACGGCGAACGCGGCCCCCGCGGAGCCGCCGATCGCGAGGGTCACGCTGTACAGCGTCATCAGGCCCACGGTGCGCAGCCCGCCGTGCTGCTTGATCCAGGCGGGCACCACCACGTTGCCGAGCGCCGGCCCGATGAGCACCAGCAGCGACAGGGCGAGGAACATGCCGAAGCTGCTGGCGGCGGGCCGCAGCAGGAGCCCGAGCGCCACCAGCACGAAGGAGGCGACGATGGTGCCGGTCAGGCCCAGCCGGCGGGAGATCGGGACGGCCAGGAAGCCGAAGACGCCGAAGGCGATGCAGGGCAGGGCGGTGAGCAGGCCCGAGGCGATCGCGCCCTGACCGAACGCGCCGACGATGTCCTCCATGAGCGGCCCGATGCTGGTCGCCCCGGGACGCAGGTTCACGGCGATGACGCCGACGGCCAGCACCGCGAGCACACCGCCGACAGCGGCGGCACGGGCGGGCGCAGCAGGGGCTGGGGTCGACGGCTGGTTCGAGGGCTGGGCCGACGGCGGCGTCGAGGGCGGAGTCGAGGGCGGGGTCGACGACGGGGTCGACGACGGGGAGGTGCTCACGCCTCCCTTCTACACCGCGACGCGCAGAAGGGCCATCTGTTGCCCCTGATGTCACGCGTCACGCCCGTCCGGCCGCCGGTTCCGCAGAGCGCGTGGGGTGCCTCTCGTTCGGGGGCGTCCAGCGGCCGAGGCGTGATCCTGGGCGGCCTCGAGAACCCTCCGGGCCCTACCCTGATGCGCGGGGCCTCCCCTGCTCTCCCGGCTCCCCCTCCCTTCACCCGCTGGATCCCCAAGGACGGCCCATGACCACCGCCTCACCCGCGCTCGAGACGCCCCGCACGCATCCCGTGGACCAGGTGCCTCCTCCTGCCCGGCTCGGCGTGCTGTCCCTCCAGCACGTGCTGGCCTTCTACGCCGGCGCGGTCATCGTGCCGCTGCTGATCGCCTCGGGCCTGGGCCTGACGGCGGAGCAGACCATCCACCTGATCAACGCGGACCTGTTCACCTGCGGCATCGCGACGCTGATCCAGTCGGTGGGCTTCTGGAAGGTGGGCGTGCGCCTGCCGATCATCCAGGGCGTGACCACCACCGCGGTGAGCCCGATCATCGCGATCGGCCTGGCCGCGACCGGTGGTGAGGGCGGCGTCGAGGGTCTGCCGATGATCTACGGCTCGATCATCGTGGCGGGCCTGTTCACCTTCCTGGTGGCCCCGTACTTCGCGAAGATCCTGCGGTTCTTCCCGCCGGTGGTGATCGGCACCGTGCTGACCACGATGGGCATCACGCTGCTGGGCGTCTCCGCCGGGGACATCACCAACTACGCCGAGGGCGTCCCGGCCGGCCGCGACATCGCCTACGCCCTGGGCACGCTGGGGATCATCGTGCTGGTGCAGCGGTTCTTCCGCGGCTTCCTCGGCACGATCGCGGTGCTGCTGGGCCTCGTGATCGGCACCGCCGTCGCGGTGATCCTGGGCGACACCTCCTTCGGCGGCGTCACCGAGGCCTCCGCCTTCGGCGTCACCACACCGTTCTACTTCGGCATCCCCACCTTCTCGCTCACCGCGATCGTCTCGATGATCATCGTCATGCTGATCACCATGGTCGAGACCACCGGCGACGTCTTCGCCGCGGGCGAGATCGTCGGCAAGCGGATCCGGCCCAAGAACATCTCCGAGGCGATCCGGGCCGACGGTCTCTCCACGCTGCTGGGCGGCGTGCTGAACTCCTTCCCGTACACCTGCTTCGCCCAGAACATCGGCCTGGTGCGCCTGACCCGGGTGAAGTCCCGCTGGGTGGTGGCCGGGGCCGGCGTGATCATGATCGTGCTCGGTGTGCTGCCCAAGGCCGGCGCCGTCGTGGAGGCGATCCCCTCCCCCGTGCTGGGCGGCGCCTCCCTCGCCCTCTTCGCCTCGGTGGCGCTCGTGGGCGTCCAGACCCTGTCCAAGGTCGATCTCACCGACAACCGCAACTCGGTCATCGTGGGCACCTCGCTGGGCCTGGCGATGCTGGTCAGCTTCAAGCCCGACATCGCGGGCGTGTTCCCCGCCTGGGCACAGGTGTTCGTCTCCTCGGGCGTGACCGTCGGCGCAATCACCGCGATCGTGCTCAACGTGCTCTTCTTCCACATCGGCGGCCAGCAGGGCTCCAAGGTCACCACCACCGCCGCCGGCGAGCGCATCGGCATCTCCGAGGTCAACGACATGGCTCGCGAGACCTTCGTGAGCACCTTCGGGTCGCTGTTCAACGGGGCGACCTGGCCGCTCGAGCAGGCCTGGGAGTCGCGCCCCTTCGCCGACGCCCCCGCTCTGCGCGCGGCCATCGAGGACGAGGTGCTCTCCGCGGACCGCGCCGAGCAGGACTCCCTGGTGGCGAGCTACCCCGACATGGCCACCCTGGTGACCGCCGACGAGGAGCAGGCCGGCGTGATCAGCCAGGACGTGGGCTCCTTCGCGCTGGAGAACCTGTCGGACGAGGACATCCTGGCGGTGCGCGACCTCTCCGCCCGCTATTCCGAGAAGTTCGACATGCCCTTCGTGGCGTTCCTGGGCCGCACCGACACCTTCGCGAAGGTGATCGCCGACGGGGTGCGCCGCCTGGACCATTCCCTCGAGCACGAGCGCCGCGTGGCGCTGACCGAGGTCGCCGAGATCGCCGGGGACCGCTTCGTGATCATGATGGCCGACGCCAACCCCATCGGCTCGGCCTGGATCCGCAAGTTCGAGTCCCTGCAGTAACCCCCGCCCACGCCCGCACCCCGCACCCCGCACCCCCGCGAATTTCCCTACCCAACCCGCGCCCCCGCACCTTTCCCCCACCCAACCCGCGCCCCCGCACCTTTCCCCCACCCAACCCGCACCCCCGCACCTTTCCCCCACCCAACCCGCACCCATTCCTCACCGTGAGCGAGGCAAAGTTGGGGGAATCGCCCGGCTATTCACCCCTCTTTGCCTCGCTGGTCGCCGATCCGCTCTGATCGCCGACCCCTGCTGGTCGCTGCTCCTCGCTGATCGCCGACCCCCGATCGCAGCTGAAGGCTGAGGGCTGGCGGCTCACAGCTCACAGCTCACAGCTCACGGCTCACGGCTCACGGCTCACGGCTCACGGCTCACGGCTCACGGCTCACGGCTCACGGCTCACGGCTCACGGCTCACGGGACCATCGGCCCCTCCCGTCGGCCGTTGGGCGGGGCTACGGTGGACAGCGAGCGCCCTTCGCGACAGCGCAGGGCGACCGCCGATCGAAGGAGTCACCATGCCCCGCACCGTCACCTCCACCGCCTCCACCGCCTGGAAGGGCGATCTGATCTCGGGCTCCGGGACCACCACCCTGGAGACCTCCGAGCTCGGCACCTTCGACCTGAGCTGGAAGGCTCGCGCCGAGGAGTCCGCGCAGGGAACCACCTCCCCCGAGGAGCTGCTGGGCGCCGCGCACGCCGCCTGCTACTCGATGCAGTTCTCCAACATGCTGGCCGAGAACGGCACCCCGCCCACCTCGGTCGACACCTCCGCCGACGTCAGCTTCAACATCGGCGAGGGCGGCATCACCGGCATCGCGCTGAGCGTCACGGCGTCGATCGACGGGATCGAGGACGCCGACTTCCAGCGTCTCGCCGACGAGGCCAAGTCCTCCTGCCCGGTCTCCAAGGCTCTGACCGGCGTGGACATCACCCTCACCGCCACCCTGGGCTGATATCGCCGCGCTGGGCTGACCGCCCCTGCGCCGCCCCCTGCGCCGCCCCCGCCCGGCTGATCCCCTCCGGGCGCGGTACGGTCGAGGGATGAAGCCGATCCCCCGTCATTGGGCGTCCGTCCGCGAGACCCGGACCCTCGCGGACGGACGCGAGCTCGACCTCACCGTCCACGGCTCCTCGGACGAGTCACCGCAGGTCGCCGAACACGACGCCCGCGACCGCCTGGAGCGCCTCGTGGCCTCCGGCGGTCCGGGGCGCCGGAACGACCCCGACCGCGAGTACTATCCCGACCGTCGGCTTCCCGAGGAGCTGCTGGAGGAGCTCCACGGGCCGGACGGCGAGCTGATCGCCGCGATCACCCGCAATCGGTACGGCGCCGCCGTGCTGAACACGGACGCCGTGCTGATCACCGACATCGACCTCGTCAAACCCTCCGAGCTGGACCGCGCGCAGGATCCGAGCGGCAGCTTCCTCTCGCGCCTGTTCGGCAGCGCCCCGGTGCCGCTGACCGAGGAAGAGGCCGATCCGGATGCCTTCGGTCTGCCGGGCCTCCACCGGCGCGGAGAGAGCCATGCCCGCTCGCTGGCGCTGATCGAGACCTTCCGCGCGCAGCATCCGGAGCTCGGCGTGCGCACCTACCGCACCCGCAACGGCTTCCGGCTCCTGGTCACGGGCAGCGGCCTCGCACCACGCAGCGACCGTGCCCGGGAGTTCATGGAGCAGGTGTGGAGCGACAAGCTCTACATGATCCTGTGCCGCGTCCACGACACCTACCGGGCCCGCCTGACCCCGAAGCCCTGGCGGATCGACGTGGACCGCTTCGAATCCCTCGGCACCCGTCGGGCGGATGACCAGGAGCATCAGGACTGGGTGGCGCGGTATCGCGCGGCGTCCCAGGATGTCGCCGTGTGCCGCCTGCTGGACGTATCCGGCCCGGCGCCGCCGGCCGTGGAGCAGCAGATCATCGACCTCCACGACCGGGCGACCCGCCCGGAGTCGGGGCTGCGCCTGGCCTGAGCAGCACGCAGCACCCGAACTCAGTGCTCGATGGTCGCCTTCTCGGAGCCGGCCCCGGTCATGGAGCGCACCTCCATCTCGGCCTGCTTGAGCTCGTTGCTCTCCGAGGAGGTCACCGAGCCCAGCCAGCCGAGGAAGAAGCCCAGCGGCACCGAGATGAGCGCGGGGTTCGTGAGCGGGAACCAGGCGAAGTCCGCACCCGGGATCATCGCCGTCTCGCTGCCGGAGACCACCGGCGAGAACGCGATGAGGAACAGGGCGCTGAACAGGCCGCCGTAGATGCTCCACAGGGAGCCGCGGGTGTTGAACCGCTTCCAGTACAGCGAGTACAGGATCGAGGGCAGGTTCGCGCTCGCGGCGATCGCGAAGGCGAGCGAGACCAGGAACGCCACGTTCTGCTCGGCGGCGAGGATGCCGCCGAGGATGGAGATCGCACCGATCACCACGGCGGTGCGTCGGGCGACGGCGACCTCCTTCTTCGGGTCGGCCTCGCCATGCTTGATGACACCGTTGTAGATGTCGTGCGCGAACGAGGCCGAGGCGGTGATCGTCAGCCCAGCCACCACCGCGAGGATGGTCGCGAAGGCGACCGCGGAGATGATGGCCATCAGCACGGTGCCGCCCACGGCATAGGCGAGCGCCGGTGCCGCGGAGTTCGAGCCACCCGGGAGATCGCCGATGACGTCGACGCCCACCATGTACGCGGCGGCGAAGCCGAGCACCAGGGTGCACAGGTAGAAGAAGCCGATCAGGGCGATCGCCCAGACCACCGAGCGCCGCGCCTCCTTCGCGGTGGGCACCGTGTAGAAGCGCATCAGCACGTGCGGGAGGCCGGCCGCGCCGAACACGAGCGCGATCGCGAGGGAGATGAAGCCGAGCTTCGAGGTGCCGGAGCCACCGTAGTTGAGCATCGGCTCGAGGATCGCCGTGCCGTCCGGGTGCGACTCGACGGCGTTGCCGAGCACCGCGGAGAGGTTGAAGCCGTTCAGGGCCAGGATCCACACCGTGGTGATGCCGACCGCGGTGATCAGCAGCACCGCCTTGATGATCTGCACCCAGGTGGTGCCCTTCATGCCGCCGATCATCACGTAGGCGATCATCACGAAGCCGACCACGGCGATCACGATCGACTGACCCACCTTGCCCTCGATGCCGATGAGCAGGGACACCAGGGCCCCGGCGCCGGCCATCTGGGCGAGCAGGTAGAAGAAGGTGACGGCGAGGGTGGAGGTCGCCGCGGCGGTGCGCACGGGGCGCTGGCGCATGCGGAAGCTCAGCACGTCCGCCATCGTGTACTTGCCGGTGTTGCGCAGCGGCTCGGCGACCAGCAGCAGAGCCACCAGCCAGGCCACGAGGAAGCCGACGGAGTACAGCAGGCCGTCGTAGCCGTACAGGGCCACGGAGCCCACGATGCCGAGGAACGACGCCGCCGAGAGATAGTCGCCGGCGATGGCGATGCCGTTCTGACGACCGGAGAAGCTGCGGCCGCCGTGGTAGAAGTCGCTGGCCTTGGTGGTGGTCTTGGAGACCTTGATGACGACCACCAGGGTCACCACCACGAAGACCAGGAAGATCGCGATGTTCAGGACCGGATTGCCGAATTCCATCAGTGGGTCCCCTCGAGCTCGTCACGGATCCGGCTGGAGACCGGATCGAGGTTCTTGTTCGCGTGGCGGATGTACAGCCAGGTGATCAGGAAGGTCATGACGAACTGGCTCAGACCCAGGATGATCCCGAGGTTCAGGTTGCCGATCACCTGGATCGACATGAAGCCCTCGGCGTAGGTCGACAGCAGCACGTACGCCAGGTACCAGACCAGGAAGGCGATGGTCATCGGGATCGCGAAGCCGCGGAAGCTGCGCCGCAGGCCGATGAACTCCTCGGACTGCTGGACCGCGAGGAACTGCTCGGGGGTGGGCTCGGGGGCGGGGCCGACGGGACCCGGGGCGGGTCCGGAAGATCCCTGGGGTGGGGAGGTCACGGGCACAACTCCTTCGTTCTGCTCTGGGCCCGGGCGGGGAGGGTCAGATCGGGTCAGATCGGATCAGGGGTTCCCGGGCTCCCGCAGACCGTAGCAGTCGTGATGGCCACCACAGGCATATTCGCCCCGACCCCGGGGCGGCGGCAGACCTCCTGGTCGGGCACCCGACGCGTCGGGCCCTGCCCACCTCGTTCTTGCTACGTTGTCGAGATGGCCACCCCCGCACTCCCCCCGTTCGGTGCCGATGACGGCTTCGTGCATGTGCGCGGCGCGCGCCTGCACAATCTGCGCGATGTCGCCGTCGATCTGCCCCGCGGCCGCCTCGTCGCGTTCACCGGCGTCTCCGGTTCCGGGAAATCGTCGCTCGCCTTCGGCACGATCCATGGCGAGTCCCAGCGCCGCTACCTCGAATCGGTCGCGCCCTTCGCCCGTCGGCTGATCGGCAGCGCCGTGGACCCGCGCGTGGAGTCCGTGACCGGGATGCCGCCCACGGTCGCCCTCGAACAGCGCTCCACCGTCGGCGGAGCCCGCTCCACCGTCGGCACCACCACGAACCTCTCCAACGCGATCCGCCTGCTGTACTCGCGAGCCGGGGAGCATCCGGCCGACATCCTCGAGCAGGGCCACGCATCACCCAGCGGCCTCCCCAGCGGGCGCCTGACCTCGGACTTCTTCTCGCCAAACACGCCCGACGGCGCGTGCCCGCGCTGCCACGGGGCGGGCGTGCTGCGGGAGCCGACCCAGTCCTCGATGGTCCCCGACGACTCGCTCTCGATCGCCGACGGCGCGATCGCCGCCTGGCCCGGGGCGTGGCTGGGCAAGAACTTCCGCGACATCCTCGCCACGCTCGGCGTCGACATCCACGCCCCCTGGCGCGAGCTGCCGGAGGCGACCCGCGACTGGATCCTCCACACCGAGGAGCAGCCGGTCGTGACCGTCGAACCGGTGCGGGAGCCCGGCCAGGCCCACGGCACCTACCGCGGCCAGTGGCGCAGCGTCGAGCGGTACCTGCGCGACACCGTCTCCCACTCCGCCGCGGAGTCCACGCGCCGACGGGCGCTGACGCACTTCGAGATGTCGGTCTGCCCTCTGTGCGAGGGGCACCGCCTGGGGCCCGACGCCCTGCGCGTCACCTACGTCGGCCTGCCGATCTGGCAGCTCACGCAGCAGCCCTTGGATGAGCTCCTGACCAGCTTGAGCACACGGTTCGAGGCGCTGCCGGAGGTCGAGGGCACCCCCGAGGACGAGGCGGAGCGGATCCTCCTGCCCACCGTGCTGCCGGTGCTGCGCACCATCGTGGGCCTCGGGCTCGGGCACCTGGCGCTGGATCGTCCGGCACGCACCCTCTCCACCGGCGAGCTGCAGCGGCTGCGGCTCGCGGCGCAGCTGCGCTCGGGCCTGTTCGGCGTCGCCTATGTGCTCGACGAGCCGTCGGCCGGACTGCACCCGAGCGAGAAGGACGTGCTGCGCCATCTGCTGGACTCCTTCCTCGCCGAGGGCAACTCGGTGCTGCTGGTCGAGCACGACATGACGCTGGTGGCCGACGCCGACTGGGTGATCGATGTGGGCCCCGGGGCGGGGACCGACGGCGGCGAGGTGCTGTACTCCGGCGTGGTCGAGGGCCTCTCCGAGGCGGAGGATTCCGTGACCGCGCGCTACCTCGACCCGGGACCTCTGGCACTGCGAGGTCCCGGGGAGGTGCGCACCGCTCGCGGACTGCTCGAGATCGACGCCCTGACCGCCCGCACCCTGCGCGATGTCGACCTGCGCCTCCCGCTCGGCACGTTCACCGCGGTCACGGGCGTCTCCGGCGCCGGCAAGTCCACCCTGGTCACGCACTGCCTGGGCACGATCCTCGGCGAGCGCGTGCGCACCACGGTGGCCGACGAGCCCGACCCGTCGGCCGACGCCGGCACCGCGGACGATCTCGGGGCCGCTCTCGGGGCGGGTCCTGGTGCAGGTCTTGGTGCCGGACCGGGTCAGGATGGGGCCGGTGAGCAGGTGCGCCACGGCGACGTCCGCGGCGCCGAGGGCATCGACCGCCTGGTGCACATCACACAGAAGCCCATCGGTCGCACGCCGCGCTCGTGCCTGGCGACCTACACGGGCTTCTTCGACCGGGTGCGTCGGCTCTTCGCGGACACCCCGGAGGCCCGTCGGCGCGGCTGGGGCGTGGGCCGCTTCTCGTACAA
The DNA here is from genome assembly GCF_014897585.1 of Brachybacterium tyrofermentans. GTDB lineage: Bacteria > Actinomycetota > Actinomycetes > Actinomycetales > Dermabacteraceae > Brachybacterium > Brachybacterium tyrofermentans. The sequence continues at coordinate 69,665 of NZ_JABUXW010000001.1, forward strand.
CGTCGCGGAGGGGCGCTGCCCTGAGTGCAGCGGCACGGGCCAGATCGAGGTGGAGCTGGTGTTCCTGCCCGGCTCGTACGCCACCTGCCCGCTCTGCCACGGCCGCCGCTACGCCGACGAGACGCTCGAGGTGCGCTGGGAGGGCCTGACCATCGCCGAGGTGCTCGAGCTGTCCGTCGCCCGAGCCCGCGAGGTGTTCGCCGGTGATCCCCGCATCACGCGGGCCCTGGATGCCCTCGCCGCGATCGGGCTCGGCTATCTCACCCTCGGCCAGAGCGCCACGGAGCTCTCCGGCGGCGAGGCGCAGCGGATCAAGCTGGCCACCGAACTGCAGCGCACCGTGCGCGGGCACAGCGTGTACCTGCTGGACGAACCCACCTCGGGCCTGCATCCGGCAGACGTGGATCTGCTGGTGAGCGAGCTGAACCGGCTCGTCGACGGCGGGCAGAGCGTGGTGGTGGTCGAGCACGACCAGCGCGTGATCGCCCAGAGCGACCACGTGATCGACATGGGGCCCGGCGCCGGGGACAAGGGCGGGTGGATCATCGCCCAGGGCGCCCCGACGGAGATCCTCGAGGCCACCGACAGCGCGACCGGCGCCGAGCTGCGGAAGGTCGCGCGCCCCGAGCGCTCCTGACTCGACGCACCACGCACCACGCACCACGCACCACGCACCACGCACCACGCACCACGCACCAGCGGAGCCCATCACGGCACCCCGTCTCCGTACCCTGTGGGCGGTGCGGCTCGTCTGTCACACCCCTCTGGTGGACTGGCATCGACGATCAGAGTCGACGTCCCTTGGAGAGTGCCATGACCACCAGCCCGCCGTCCCAGCGACCCCGAAGCCCCCGTGGGCCGGAAGGGTCCGACAGTCCCGAGAGCTTCGAGGTCCCGTCAAGCTCTCCCGCCCCTCCAGCGCCTGGGTCCGAGCCCGAGCCCGGATCCGAGCTTGAGTCCGCACCCGCTGCTCCCGCCCGGCTCACGCGCACCGATGCCGAAGAGCTCGGGACCCGGATCCAGCAGCAGGCGGCGGTGATCGCCGAGGCCACGTGCGAGCTGCTCCTCATGGTCGGCGAGTTCGACGCCCGCGACGGGCTCGGCTGGTTCGGAGGCCTGAAGTCCACGGCGCACTGGCTGTCCTGGTCCTGCTCGATGTCGCCGGGAACCGCCCGCGAGCACGTCCGCGTGGCCCGCGCGCTGCCGACGATGCCGCTGACCGTCGCCGAGTTCCGCGCCGGGCGCCTCTCCTACTCGAAGGTCCGCGAGATCACCCGCGTCGTCGACCGCATCGACGAGGCGCTCCTCGTGGACTTCGCGCGCTCCATGACGGCGTCGCAGCTCGCCAGCACCATCGCCTCCTTCCGTGCGGTCGATGGCAGCCGGCTCGGCCAGGACGCCGTGCGCCAGGCCCGCTGGCAGGTCCGCGACGACGGGATGGTCGAGATCCGCGCACTGCTCCCCGCCGAGATGGGCGCCGAGGTGGTCACCGCTCTCAACCTCGCACTGGACCGCGACGGGACCCAGCCGCAGGCCGTCGATCCCGGAGCCGTCGATCCCAGGGTCGGTGTGTCCGGGGCCGATGAGTCCGGGGCCGATGCACCGTCGCTGGACGGCTCCGGGAACCGTGTCACCCCGCGGGCCGTCTCCCGTGCGGATCAACTCTCGGAGGCGGAGGCCACGCAGAGCGCCGCCGAGGTCACCACGGACCCGACCCTTGATCAGCGCAAGGCCGATGCCGTGCTGCAGCTCGCCCGCACCTTCCTCGATGCGGAGCCCGATGATCGCTCCGGCGAGGACCGCCACCTGGTGGTCGTCCAGGTCAGCGCCGAGTCACTCATCCAGAACGTTCCCGCGGGAACGTTTGCCGGCGAGAGAACCACCGCCGACGCACCGTCACCGGACGTTCCCGCGGGAACGCCTGAGCTCTGCAGGGCGCTCGGGGCGGGACCACTGGAGGCACGTACCGCCGAACGGCTCGCCTGCACCGGTAAGGTCGCGATCACGATCACCGATACCGGGGGCGAGATCCTCCATCTGGGCAGGTCACGGCGCTTGGCATCGCGGGCTCAGCGTCGCGCGCTGCGCCTGCGGGACACGACCTGCAGCTTTCCAGGCTGCCACCAGTCCCAGCACCTCGACGCCCACCATGTGGTCCCGTGGTCCGAAGGCGGACCCACCGATATCGACGGTCTGGCGCTGCTGTGCCGCCGTCATCACGTGATAGTCCATGAAGGGGGCCTGCGGTTGATGCCCCGAGACCCCGCCGCCGAAACCCTGGGCCAGCGCTTCACCGTGGTCGACGCCGACGGTCGCCCCGTCCAGGCACGCTGGCCCGCCATGCTCGAGCACCTTTCGATCCGGCGTAGCCCCGCCACGACCAGCACGTCCGAGGCTCCCAGCACCAGCACCAGCACCAACACCAACACCAACACCAACGGCATCCGACCGGACCCGGAGCGCATCGCCGCGACCACCGGAGGGGAAGGCTTCCGCCTCGCGGACTGCGTGGCCGCCCTCTGCGACAACGCCGTGGAGCTCGCCGCCTGACGAGCCACCCGCAACGTCGCCGGACGATTCAGGAGGTCAGCAGGTCAGCAGGTCAGCAGGTCAGCCGCTGAAGCCGCCCCCGCCGTGCGCCATGTCCTTGAAGCGGGAGTAGTGGCCCTCGAAGGCGACAGGGATCGTCTTGGTGGCGCCGTTACGGTGCTTGGCGATGATGAGGTCCGCTTCGCCGGCGCGGGCGGACTCCTTCTCGTAGTAGTCCTCGCGGTGGATCAGGAGGATGAGGTCGGCGTCCTGCTCGATCGAGCCCGACTCACGCAGGTCGCTCATCATCGGGGTCTTGTCGGTGCGCTGCTCGCTGCCACGGTTCAGCTGCGAGATCGCGATGACCGGCACCTGGATCTCCTTGGCCAGCAGCTTCAGCGCACGCGAGAACTCCGAGACCTCCTGCTGACGGGACTCGACCTTCTTGCCCGAGCTCATCAGCTGCAGGTAGTCGATGACTACGAGCGAGAGGTCGTGCTTCTGCTTCAGACGACGGCACTTCGCACGGATCTCCATCAGCGACATGTTCGCCGAGTCGTCCATGAACAGCGGGGCATCGGCGATGCGGCTCATGGCGCGCGCCATCGCCTGCCAGTCGCGGTCGTCCATCGAGCCGTCACGCATGCGGTTCATCGGCACCTGCGCCTCGGCGCTGAGCAGACGCATCGTGATCTCGGTCTTGTCCATCTCCAGAGAGAAGATGACGCTGGCCTTGCCGTTGTGGATCGAGGCCGAGCGCAGCACGTCCATGCCGAGGGTCGTCTTACCCATGGCGGGACGGCCGGCGAAGATGATCATCTGGCCGCCGTGGAGTCCCTGGGTGAGCTCGTCGAACTCCGCGAAGCCGGTGGGAACGCCGGTGACCTGGCCGCCGCGGTTCTGGGTGGCCTCGATCGTGTTGAGGGTCTCGTCGATGACCTCGCCCAGCGGCAGGAAGTCCTCCGAGGCGCCGCGCTCGGTGACCGCGTACACCTGCGCCTGCGCCTCGTTGATGGCCTCGTCGACCTCGCCGCCGTCGGCCGCGTAGCCGAGCTGGACGATGCGGGTCCCGGCCTCCACCAGACGACGGAGCTGCGCGCGCTCGACGACGATCTCGGCGTAGAACCCGGCGTTCGCCGCGGTGGGGACCATGTCGATGAGGTCGGCGAGGTAGGCACCGCCGCCCACCCGCGCGAGCTCGCCGCGCTTGGAGAGCTCATCGGAGACGGTGACCAGGTCAGCGGGCTCCCCGCGGCCGTACAAGTCGATGATCGCCTCGAAGACCATCTCGTGCGCGGGGCGGTAGAAGTCATTGCCCTGCAGGGTCTCCACGACGTCGGCGATCGCGTCCTTGGACAGCATCATGCCGCCCAGCACGCCGCGCTCCGCCGGGAGATCCTGGGGCGGGGTGCGCTCCAGGGCGCGATCGGGTCCAGCTTCGAAGGCCTCGGTAGATGTCACCGCTCCAGTGTAGGAACCTCGGCTGACCGTCGGGACGTGATCCTTGTCCGGGCTGGGGACGACGGGACGATGTGGAGGAGAGAACGGACCGGCGGGACGGCGCCGCTCCATTGTCGGACCGAGTCCCTAGAGTGGCGCGATGCCTCAGAACTCGCCCCCGACCGCCATCGCCCCGCTCGCCTCCGTCTCGATCGACTGCCCCCGGCCGGATGATCTGGCCCCCTTCTACTGCGCGCTGCTCGGCCTCACCGAGGCCTTCGCCGCCGAGGACCGCAGCGTGGTGTGCCTCGCCGGCGCGGGTCCGATGATCACGCTGATGCGGGCCGACGAGTACGTCGCTCCGCAGTGGCCGCACGGTCCGCAGCGTGCGCAGATGCACCTGGACCTGGCCGCCGACGACCTCGAGATCGCGGTCGACGCGGCACGCCGGATCGGGGCGCAGGAGGCCGATGTGCAGCCCGACCCGTCGGCCTGGCGGGTGATGCTCGACCCCGTCGGGCACCCGTTCTGCCTGAGCGCGGTGCGGCCGGACTGATCCTCGGTGCTGGCTCCGGCTCCAGCTCCAGCTCCAGCTCCAGCTCCAGCTCCGCCGAGACCTTGACACGACGCGGTGTACCAGAGGTACAGTTCCCATATTCGTTGCACCAGTGGTACACAGCCGCTGGGCACTCTGGAGGGACACCTCATGACCGCCTCATCCGCGTCGCCCCGAGCCGGGATCCCGTCCAGCGCTTCCCGCGCCCACGCCAGCCTGTTCCTCTACGCCCTCGCCGTGCTCGTGGCCACGGCGGTCGTACATCTGCTCATTGTGCTGGCAGGCAACCGCATCACGGTGCTGACCACGCTCCCGCTGGTCGTGATCGCCCTGGGCTACGCGATCTACCTGGTGATCTACGGCCGCTCGCTGGGCAGGGTCCGCTATGGGCGCCTGGTCGCACACGCCCTCACCTACGCGATCGTCAACACCGGCTATCTGCTGCACGCCTATGCGCTGATCGCGTCGGCCGCGCCCGCCATCCAGGGAGACGGCTATCTCGCCCTGGACGCCGGGTGGTTCGGGGCCACCTTCGGCATGGCCGGGTTCTGGGGGCTCGGGCTGATCGCGCACGGCCTGGCCGCGCTGCGCGAACGCGGCTTCGAGGCGCCGCGCGCATGACCGAGCACCCTGCCCCCGCCCTGCAGGCGGCCACCTCCCCGGAGGACGTCGAATGGGCCGACGAGCTGGCCCGGTCGTGGGTCGAGGTCTACAAGAAATCGGCGACCACGCTCACCCTGCTGCGGATCATCCGCGACCACGGCCCGATCCCCGCCGCGGATATCGCGCCTCGCTTCGCGACGGCGACCGGATGGACGATCACCGATCGCGGCCTCTACCGCACGCTGCGGCGCCTCGCCGACTCGGGAGTGCTCAGCCTGGAGAAGGTCGATGTGGCCCGGACCGGGGCGAAGCGGCAGGATTTCGCACTCACCCCCGTGGGCCGGGAGTATCTCGGGCGCATCGAGGGCGAGCTGGTCTGAGCAGGCGGACAGGCAGGAGAGCACTCAGGCAGGTGGGCGCCTGGCGGATGGGCTCAGAGGATGGGCTCAGTCGCCCACCGGCATGCCGAGCGCGTAGGCGGCCTGGGCGAGGTGCTGGATGGCGTCGTCGACGACGCTGATCAGGCGGGCGCCGCGCGTGACCGGCGGATCCCACTCCTCGTCGATCACGTCGTCCAGCTCGGCCTCGGTGAGTCGATCGAGGTAGGTGACCACCGCGTCGAGGGTCGCCTCGAGGTACTCCAGCAGCAGGTCCGCGTCGTCGACGAGGATGCGTCGGGCCTGCTCCGGCGTGTGGCCGTAGCCGACGCCGTCCCCCTCGGTGCCGAGGTCGAAGCGCTCGGCGAAGCCGCGGGCGGTCCACAGCTCGTCCTCGCCGGTGAGGCCGGCGAGCTGCACGTCGATCTCGCGGCCGGAGTGCCACAGCAGCCAGGCCACGGAGTTGTCGTGGCCGCCGGGTCGGGCGTTGAGCGTCACGGGGTTGAGGTCCGGGCGCAGCCGCTCGGCGGCGTCGCGGGGGCGGGAGGTGAGGTCACGGAGGAGATCGAGAGCGTCCATGGGGCCGACGCTACGCCGTCGGGCCGACCGGCGGGAGCCCAGCGCGGGAGCCGGGGCGCGGGGCAGGTCAGTCGTCGACGATGACTCCGCCGGCCTGCTCGGGGTGCCGCTGCAGCCAGCTCTCGATGAACGGGCAGATCACGAGCACACCCAGGCCGCTCGCGCGGGCTTCCGCCAGTGTGGTGCGCACCAGGACCGAGGCCACGCCCTCGCCGCGATGCGCGGGGTCGGTGACGGTGTGGATCAGCTCGATGCGCGAGCGGGTGCGCTCGTAGATCATGATGCCGACGACAGCGCCGCTGCGCACCGCCTCATAGCGACCGGCGACGGTGTTGTCGCGCACGTCGATGCTCTCATCGGGACCGTGGCTGTGGTCCTCGGGGTCCGGGGTGTCGTCGTCGGCGTCGATCACCATGGCGCGGCGGCTCCTTCCAGCAGGTGCTCCCACGGTACGGCAGGGAGGCCCGCGTGGACAGGACTCGTTCCGTCCCGTCCGGGATCGCCGACGTGCGACCATGCAGGACGTGACTGACGAATCCGCCGACCATCTGCCCGCCCGCATCGACGCCGCAGCCTCCGCCTCCGCCTCCGCTGCCGCGGCTGCTGCGGCCGGCGGATCAGGCTGGTCCGGTGAGAACGCCGAGGGGAACACCCGCAGACGCACCGGTGACCAGGCAGCCCAGGTGGATCAGGCCGAGCGCACCGCGTTCTCCCGCGCCTCCGACGCCCTGCAGCGCCACCGCGAGCCCTCCGAGATCTGGGGCGACGAGCGCGAGGCCGTGAACATCGCCCTGCACTGGGCGGCCGCCCGCACCACCGTCGCCTCCGACCCCAAGACCACCGCCCGCAGCGCCGCCGAGCTGCACGAGGCGGCGGGCGAGACGATCACCGCCGGCGGCATCGGGGCGCGGCGCGCCATGGACCTGTTCGACGAGGTGCTGCTGCCGGCCACGCGCGCCTCCGAGGATCCGATGAACCTCGCCTACATCCCGGCCGCGCCCACGCGGGCCGCCGTCGCCTTCGACACCGTGGTCTCCGCCGCGAACGTGTTCGGCGGGATGTGGGAGAACGGCGCCGGGGCGATCTTCGCCGAGAACCAGGTGCTGCGCTGGCTGAGCGACCTGCTGGGCTGGCCGGCCGATTCCGCCGGGGTGTTCGTCTCCGGCGGCACCACCGGCAACCTCTCGGCGCTCGCGACCGCCCGGGACCACGCCCTGCGCACGCGGGGGCATCGGCCCGAGGGCGGCTGGGCCCTGGCCTGCGCGTCGACCGCGCACTCCTCGATCGCCTCCGCCGCCCGGCTGCTGGACATGGACCTGGTGAAGGTGCCGATCGACGACCGCGGCCACCTCACCGGCGACGTCCTGGAGAGCACGCTGGCCGCCGACCCGCGGATCTGCGCCGTGGTCGCCTCCGGCGGCACCACCAACGCCGGGATCGTCGATGACATCGCCTCGGTGGTCGAGGTCGCGCACCGCCACGACGTGTGGGTGCACGTGGACGGCGCCTACGGCGGCGCGGCCCTCGCGGCCCCCAGCGCGCGAGGACGCTTCGCGGGCATCGACCAGGCGGACTCCTTCATCGTGGACCCGCACAAGTGGCTGTTCGCACCGTACGACTGCTGCGCGCTGCTGTACCGCGACGCGCGGCCGGCCGCCGCCGCCCACTCCCAGCACGCCGCCTATCTCGACTCGATCGACCGCGGAGAGTCCAATCCGGCGGACCTCGCCGCGCACCTGTCCCGGCGCACCCGCGGCCTGCCCCTGTGGTATTCGCTGGCCACGCACGGCACCGACGCCTACCGGGACGCGGTCGAGCGGTGCCTGGCCTCCGCCCGCACGGTGGCCCGCGCGATCGCCACGACCGAGCACCTCGAGCTGCTGCTCGAGCCGGAGCTGTCCGTGGTGGTGTTCCGCCGCCCCGGCTGGACCCCGGAGGCGTATCGACGCTGGTCGCAGCGCCTCGCGAAGGACGGGACGATCCTCTGCGTGCCGACGGCCTTCCGCGGCGAGATCGCCCTGCGGCTCGCCTTCGTGAACCCCTCGACGGACCCGCAGGCCGTAATCGACGTGCTGCGCACGACGATGCTCGAGGCCGACGGGCACTGACCCGGCTCAGGCCTCGTCGAGCTGCGCGATGAGCGCCTCGGTGCGGGTGACGTCGTCGGCCCGGCCGAGGTGCTCCCAGCCGTCGCGGGCGCGGCGGGCGGCGCGCAGGGCGGCAGTCCGCTTCCCGCGGTCGGCGAGCATCTGGGCGTGGCGGTCGTCGACGTACGCCGCCCAGTAGCGGGCGCGCGCGTCGTGCCCGGCAGGGACCTCGTCGATGAGCTGCAGGGCCTCGCGGCGTCGGCGGTCGCAGTCGGCGAGGGTCGCGCCCTCCTCCTGCCGTCCGAGCGCCTCCACGGCCGCGATGAACCGTGCCACGCGGGCGTCGACCCGGTGGTCCCAGAGCAGCTCGGGCGGCAGCAGGGGCCGTCCGCCCTCGGGGCGGGCGCGGTGCTCGATCGCCGCGGCGGCCTCGTGGACCATCGCGGTATGACCGAGGTCCAGGGCCCTGCGCAGCACCAGTGCCTGGGCGCTGAGCTCCGTGCTCACGAGCTGGGCGCGCTCGGGGCGGGCGGTGGCGAGGTCATCGGCCAGCCACCGGGCCTCGGCGGCGAGCAGTCCCAGCTCGTGCAGCGCCCCGGGATGATCGCCGACGCGCTCATGGATGCTGGCCGCGAGCCGCGCCGCCTCCAGGCAGGAGCGGTGGTCGCGGTGGTCACGGGCGATGCGTCGGGCGCGCCCCAGAGGCACCCAGGCGGCGTCGTAGCGCTCGGCCTGCACGCGCTGGGCGGCGACCGCGAGCAGCGGGCCGGTGCGCAGCGACTCCCGCTGCACGGTGCGCTGGAGGGAGGCGAGCCTCCCGGCGGTGAGGGACGCGTGGTCGATCGCGCCGGCGGCCATGAACGCCTGCAGCAGGTGCGTGATCAGGCCGACGCGAAGCGGCGGGTCGTCGACCTCATGGAGGGCGTCGAGGGCGTCCAGGGCGTGCCGGGCCGCCTGCAGCGGTCGCTCGGTGCCCAGGGTGCGCGCGAGGACCGTGCGAGCTGCGGTCGCGAGGCGCAGGGGGTCCGGTCGGGCTCCTCCGGCGTCGGCGTCGGCCTGCTCGATCCGTTCGAGCGCGTCGAGGGCCTGGGAGGTGGCGGATGCCCGGTCCCCCATCAGCTCGAGGGCCTGCGCGAGGCCGACCCGGAGCTGCGTCTCGGGATCGCCGGGCAGCTGCTCGCGCACCACCGGCACGGCGTCGAGCGCGGCGCGCAGCTGGGCGACGGCGCGCCGCGGGTCGACCTCGGCGCCGCGGATCTCCCCGGGGCCGGGGAGGGCGGTCCGGGCCAGTCCGCGCACGAGGGCCTTCATCTCGGGGCGGGGCTGCAACTGCTCGCCGCGCCGACGGCCGCGCGGCTCGGACGGGCCGTGACCGGAGGGGCCGGCAGGTGGGGTCCGACCCTGCCGGGGGCCGCGGGCCAGCAGTTCCGCGACCAGGGCCCCGGCGAGCTCGCGGTGGCCGGATCGCTTCAGGATCGTCACGATGTCGCCGGTGTCGCGGTCGATCTGCTCGCCGTCCGCCGTCAGCACCGCGCCGCGCAGGGCGGCGCCCAGCAGGGCGAGGCGGTGCGCCGGGTCGGCCGGGCGGTCGCGGAAGGCCTCGGCGAGCCGACGGGCGTCGCCATACCGCTCGGCATGGATGAGATCGCTCACGCGACCGGCCGCGGCCAGCACATCGCGCGGGTAGGGCAGAGGGAGCTCCGGAGGCCGCAGCGCGCCGCGCAGGTCGTGCAAATCCGGCAATTCGCCCAGTTCGGGGCGTTCCTCCGACTCCGGGAGGGAGGAAGCGCCGGAAATGGTCACGGCAGAGAACCTACCAACCCGCGCCTGGGCGACACAGCGGACCAGGTCGACTCCTGCACAGATCAGATCCACTCCATACACTGTTCACCGGCCCTGCGGGCGTGGACGCACCGTCCACACCACAGTCATGGGCCGAGGAGAGGTGGAGCGTGGCCATCGGTTCGGCAGTGGGCACAGGGCGACGTGCCGCTCCCGAGACAGCTCCAGGAGCCCAGCAGACCGGTCAGTTCGTCGGCCATCTGCACCTCGACGAGACCATCTCGCCGGTGGTGCGCACCGACTTCGATGTCGCCGCCTATGCGAAGCGCGGCACCGAGCGCATCGTCGTGGACTCCTCACAGCGTGCGGCCGACGGCCCCCTGCCCGCCGAGCTGCGCACCACGCTCGGCGTGCTGCACCGCCTCGAGGCCTCCGCCCTGGCCGAGTCCCGGGCGATGCTCGCGACCTCCACCGGCCACGAGGCCCGGATCACCGCGTTCTTCGCGACCTGGCTCGTGGAACGGTTCTGGCAGTCCCGCGCCCTGCGCGACGTGCTCGCCGGCGGCGACCCTGCGAGCGTCACCGATGCCGCCGACACCTCCGAGCATCGCTCCGCCCTGCACCCGCTGCACGCCCTGCGCCGCGTCCACGTGGACCGGGTGCAGCCCCTGCTGTCCCCGCTGTGGGGGATCGTCACCGGCGAGGGCGTCACCGCCGGGCACATGGCCCGCATGGCGATCCAGGAAGCGTCCCTGCAGGCTGCGCTCGTCGCGGTGTCGCGGCAGCTCGACGGCGAGGCGCAGCGGGTCGTCGATCGCGTCGCCGAGCGGCACGACGCCGCCGTCGGGTTCTTCACCGCGGAGGCGATCACCCGCATCACCCGCTCCCGCGGCGAGGCGATCAGCGCCCGCGCCGTGCTGGCCCTGTCCTCCCCGCTCCACGGCGGCGGCCTCGCCGATGCCCAGCTGATCACCGCCCTGCGGGTGATCGGCGCCGACACCCGCGACCGCGCCGCCCTGAGGAGGGCCCGGTTCGAGATCACACGGCTGCTGCCCGGCCCGGATCTCGCCGGCGGCCTCCCCTTCCCCCGTCCCCTGAAGGGAGCGTGACATGGCCTTCGACCTCGACCACTTCGCCGAGACCTCCATCCCCGTCAAGTACGAGGACCTCGACTTCGACACCTTCGAGTCCCAGCCGCTGGATGACCAGACCCTGCGCTCTCTGCGCTATATGTGCGACGTCGAGTTCCACACCTCCTGCTTCCTGCGGGACATGCTGGTCACCCCCTCGCACCGCGAGGAGGACACCGGCGGCTTCATGACCATGTGGAACCGTGAGGAGTTCTGGCACGGCGAGGCCCTCTCGATGGTGCTCGCCCGGCACGGCATCGTCGTGGACTACGACGAGCTCAAGGCCAAGCGGGTCAAGCTGGGCTGGAGCAACGCCCTGGGCCCGCTCAAGCAGTCCGTGATGAGCAACCTCGCCGGCACCGACTTCGTCGCGGTGCACATGGTGTGGGGCGCGGCCAACGAGCTCTCCGCCGTGGCCGCCTACCGTCGGCTCTCCGCGCTCACCGACCACCCGGCGCTGTCCCCGCTGCTGAAGCGGATCGCGCAGCAGGAGACCCGGCACGTCGCCTTCTACACCACCCAGGGCCGCGACCGCCTCGAGGCCTCCCCCACCGCGCAGAAGATCGTGCGCCTGGTGATGTCCCGCGCCTGGAAGCCCGTGGGCAGCGGCATGATGGAGGAGTCCGAGGTCAAGCACGTGATGGGCCACCTCTTCGGCGGCCAGCCGCGCGAGCTCGACAAGCTCGACAAGCGCGTCCAGAAGCTGCCCGGGCTGGACGACCTCACGATCTTCCGCAACGCCTTCGCGCGCCTCGGCATCGCCTGACCTGCACAGACTCTGCTCGAGGGGCTCGCTGAGAGTCCTCTCATCGTCGCCTCATCGACGGCTCATCGCTCGCCCGTTCACTGGTCCTCGTCAGCCAGAGAACTTCCGAGGAGCCCCACGATGACGATCCTGAACCACGAGAGCGCCCCCGAGACCACGTCGGCCCCCGCACCGCGCACCAGCACCAGCACCAGCACCAGCACCAGCACCAGCGAGAGCGTCCGCACCCGGATCGAGCGGGCCAAGCACGCCTTCTCCACCCGCAACGTCGGCGCCTTCCTGCGCCGCGCCCAGGGCATCGACCTCCTCACCGAGGGCCACACCCCGCAGGCCGGCGAGGTCGTGCTGGCCCGGGTCACGTCGATCGGTCATCACAAGCGCCTGGAGAGCCCCGTCTCCCGCCGCCAGATCCTGTTCCCCGGCGACGAGATCGTGGTCGCCTACGGCAGCCGGTATGCCGCCGACCAGTTCCTCGCGCTGGTCCCCGAGGATCTCGGCCCGCTGCACCTCGCCGCGGCCGGCGGCCTCGCCTCCCGCGTCATCGAGCAGCACGCCGGCGTCGGCACCGCCACGCAGATCGAACCGATCGGCGTGCTGCGCGACGAGCACGGCCCCGTCACCCTCGCCCGCGCCGCGGCGCACCATCCGGTGCCCCGCATCACCGAGCGCCGCCATCGCCCCGCGCACGAGGTGCCCGTCATCGCCGTGCTGGGCACCTCGATGAACTCCGGCAAGTCGACCGTGCTGGCCCAGCTGGCCCACGGACTGGCCGCCGCAGGACTGCGCGTCGCCGCGGGCAAGACCACCGGGACCGGCGCCGGGAACGACTACAACCTCTTCCTCGACGCCGGGGCGCATCGCGTCCTGGACTTCACCGACTTCGGGTACGCCTCGACCTTCCAGGTGGGCGTCGACGAGGTGCGCGATCTGTTCCTGTCCATGGCCGACGAGCTCGCGGGCGGGGCGGAGAAGCCCGACGTGGTGCTGCTGGAGATCGCCGACGGCGTCTACCAGGGCGAGACCACCCGCCTGCTGGCCGACGACGAGTTCCGCCGGGTGGTGGACCAGGTCGCCTTCGCGGCCGGGGACGCCCTCGGGGCAGCCGGCGGCGTGGCGGCGCTCGGCGCCCTCGGCCACACCCCGGCCTTCGTCTCCGGCGTCGTGACCAGCTCGCCGCTGGCGACCGCCGAGGCCCGTCGCGCGGTCGACATGGCCGTCGTGCCGACCTTCGACCTCGGCACCGCCGACGTCGCCCGGGAGCTGGTCGCCGACCTGATCGGAGGGCGCGAGACCGATGCCGCGTGAGCGCGAACCGGTCCAGCTCGCCAACGGCCTGCTGAAGAACGCGCCGCCGCTCCCCGCGCTGCTGTGGGGCGCGCGGCGGCGCTGGATCAGCGTGCTGATCCTGCTCGGCCTCGGGCAGGCCGCCCTCGGCGCGGTCTCCGCGTGGGCCCTGGTGCAGCTGCAGGGCGCGCCGACCGGGTCCTCGGCGCTGCTGCTGCGAGCGCTGCTGCTGCTGGTGCTGACCGCCTTCGCCGTGGGCGCCCTCAAGATCCATGAACGGGTGGTCGCCGAGAAGCTGGGCCAGGACTATGTCCATCAGCTGCGCCTGACCCTGCTGGGCGATGCCCTCACCCCCGGGCACACCACTTCCCTCGGGGTCACCGTGGCCCGCACCACCAATGACCTCTCCGGGGTGCGGAACTGGGTCTCCCAGGGCATCGCGCCACTCGTGGTCGCAGTGCCGCTGATCGGCGGCTCGCTGATCACGCTCGCCGTGCTGCACCCATTGCTGGCTCTCGCGATGGCCGCGCCGCTGCTGGGCCTCGGGCTGTGCCTGCTGTTCTGGGCGCGCACCGCACTGGTGAAGACCCGGCAGATGCGCCGCACCCGCGGCAGGCTCGCCTCCCGCATCGCCGACACCGTCACCGCGGCGGACGGGATCCTCGCCTCCGGCGGCACCAAGCGCGAGCTGCGGAACATCCGCGACGCCTCCGGGAACCTGGTCGAGATCGCCGTGGACCGCGCCGAGACCGTCGGCGCCATCCGCGCCGGCGGCATCGTCGCCTCGACCCTGACCACGCTGCTGGTGGCCGCAACCGGCACCTACCTGGGGCTCCCGCCCGGGGTCACCATGGCCGCGATGGCCGTGGGCGGCATCGCCTCCACCCCCGTGCTGGAGATCGGCCGGATCGTCGAGTACCGCCAGACCTACCGCTCCGCGCGCATGGTGCTCGGCCCTGCCCTCGCCGCGGCCGAGGCGCGGCGCGCGCACTCGCGCACCCGTCGACGCGCCTCCGCCGCCGTCGAGGCGCCCGCCCTCGGGGCCGAGGGCACCGCGCCCGAAGGCACGATTCCGGGCGGCACCATGCAGGACGACTCCGTGCTCGTGCACCTCGCCCTGCCCGGTCTGACCGGGCAGGGCGATCCGGTGCGCGGCCGGCCCGGGGAGACAGTGCGCCTGGTCAGCGACGATCCCGCTGTGCCGCACGAGCTCGTCCGGCGGCTCCTCGAGCTCTCGCCCGGTCCGGATGTCTCCGAGCCCGATTCGGTGTGGGTCGGCGGGGAGAACCTGCGTGCGGTCTCCACCAAGCGCGGTCGTGTGCTGGTGGGGGCGGCGAGCGCCGGTGCGGTGTTCGAGCGCAGCACCGTGGCGCGTGCCCTGCACTACCGTCGGCCCGATCTCGACGCGAGCGACGACCACGACGTGCTGGAGCTCGTGGGCCTGGACCTGTCCCACCTGCCCGACGGCGCCCGCACCCGGCTGCGACGCGGCGGCGAGCCGCTGGGCCGTGCGGACCGGGCCCGCCTGGCGCTGGCCCGCGCTGTCTACGGCTCGCCGCCGCTGCTGGTCATCGACTCCCTCGAGGGCGATCTGGACGACGCCGGCCGCCGCATGCTGGAGCGCGTGCTGACCGCGTACCGCGGCACGGTGGTGATGGTCGGATCCGACGATCTCTCTGCCCGCCTGGGGGCGCGCGAGCACCGGCTCCCGGTGCCCGCCGACGCCGAGGCCGACGACGGCAGCGCCGGTGTGACGATCGGCAGCGGAGGACGTTCCCGCGGGAACGCCTACGAGGACGCCGACGACGAGTGAACCGGCCGCGGGTGAGCCGGGTGCAGGTGAGCCGGGTGCGGGTGAGCCGGCCGCGGATGAGTCAGCAGGGAGTGCCCCGGCCGCGGATCCCGCCTAGGGTCGTGCCATGGCCCCGCTCCCCGGCACGCTCCTGCGCCCCGGCGCCGCCCTGCGCTACGCCGATTCCGGGAGCGACGGTCCGCCGGTGGTCCTCAGCCATGGCGCCGGGATGAACCACCACGCCTTCGACCCGCAGGTCCCGCCCCTGATCCGTGCCGGGTACCGGGTCATCACCTGGGACCTGCGCGGCCACGGCGACTCGCTGCTGGCCCGTCCCGTCCGGTTCACGGCGGCCGACGCCCTCGCCGATCTCAAGGCGCTGCTGGACGAGCTGCACATCGTGTCACCCGTGCTGGTGGGGCATTCGCTGGGCGGCGGGCTCTCCCAGGCGTTCGTGCGCGAGCATCCGGCGCGGGCCGCGGGGCTGGTGGTGCTCGACGCGACGTGGAACGCGGGGCCGCTGACCCGGTTCGAGAGCGTCGTGCTGCCGCTGGCCGCGCCGCTCCTCGCCCTGATCCCGGCGTCCCGGCTGCCCCGGCTGATGGCGGAGGCGTCGGCCGTGACGCCCGCTGCGATCGCCTCGACCGAGGACGTTTTTGCCGCCATGCCGAAGCGGCGCTTCCTCGACGTCTGGAGGGCGACGGTCTCGCTCGTCGACCCGGATCCCGGCTATCGCACCCCGGTGCCGCTCGGGCTGATCCGCGGGGAGCAGGACGCCACGGGGAACATCGCCACCGCCATGCCCCGGTGGGCGCGGGCCGAGGGCGTGGAGGAGCATGCGATCCCGAGGGCCGGCCACGTGGTCACGCTCGACGCCCCGGAGATGACCACCGCCGCGCTGCTCGACGTGCTCGCCGCGATGACGCCGACTCCACCGACGGCACCGGCGGCGCCGACGGCACCGTGACTGGCCACTGACCTGGCACGCAGCACAGGTCCTGGCGCGATGCGGGCCCCGCAGAGAACGTCAGCCGAGACCGTCAGTCGGGAACGTCAGTCGTCGTCCTCGTCGTCCTCGTCCTCATCTGCTTCGTCCTCATCCGCTTCGTCCTCGTCGCACTCCCAGCCGTCGTCGTCCCACTCGCAGGTCTCCGCGGGGGGTGCCGGGGCGGCGGGCTTCGTCGGGGCGGCGGGCTTCGTCGGGGCGGCGGGCTTCGTCGGAGCCGCGGGAGCTGTCCGGGACGAGGATCCGTCGGCGCCGGAGGTGGAGGACGAGCTGCCCCGCGACTCGTCGGCGCCGGACGATCCCGCTGAGCGGTCCGGAGCAGCGGTCGGCTGCGGGGACGGCTCGTACTCCATCGCGCCCGGATCCCCATCGGGGTGCGTGCCGCCGGCCGATCCGTCGGCATCGTCGGACCGCGGGAGCGTGACCGCTCCGGACGCGTCGAGGGATTCCGGGACGTCGCCGGGCAGCACGGCGCCGTCGCCGTCCACGTCGCCGCCCCCGTCGGACGCCCCGGCCTGCTCGCCCACGACGATCCCGGGCCGGGCCGACGGGGCCTCCTCGATCGAGGGCACCACCGCGAGGCCGATCGCCGCGAGGGCGACGGCCAGGATGATGCCTGCGGTCCGGAGCGATCTCATGGCGTCCATCATGGGCCATGCGGGTGAGACGGCGGTGAAGTCGTCATGAGAGGACTCTCATCGGGCAGGCGGTCCGGCTCGGGCAGACGGTCCGGCTCAGCACGGGAGTTCGTCTCAGGCAGAGGGATCGACCATCTTGTAGCCCGCGCCGCGCACCGTGACCAGGCGTCGGGCGCCGATCTTGCCACGCAGGTAGCCGATGTACACGTCGACCACGTTCGACGCCCCGTCGTAGTCGTAGCCCCACACCTTCGACAGCAGCAGGTCGCGCGTGAGCACCTGGTTCGGGTTCTCGAGGAACACCCGCGCCATCGTGAACTCGCGGGAGGACAGCTCCACGGATCGCTCGGCGCCGGGCGAACCGGCCCCCTCCCCCGCATCGTCCGTACGGAACGTCGCGATGCGGGTGCGCAGGTCCAGACGCAGGTCGCCGAGCTCGCGCACGTCCGAATCCACCGAGCCCGCCCCGTTGGTCGCCTCCCGGGCGCGCAGCTTCACCCGGGCCAGCAGCTCCTCGAAGCGGAACGGCTTGGCGATGTAGTCGTTCGCGCCGCCCTCGAGCCCCTGCACGGTGTCGTCGACGCCCGTGCGCGCGGTGACCATGAGGATCGGGATCTGCACGTCCATCGCGCGCAGCGCCTTGAGCACCTGGAAGCCGTCCATGCGAGGCAGCCCCACGTCGAGGATCAGCAGGTCGAAGTCACCGCTGGAGGCGAGATCGAGCGCGCTGATGCCGTCCTCGACCACGGTCGAGGCGTAGCCGTTGGCCTTCAGGCCCCGCTCGACGAACCGCGCGATCCGCGCCTCGTCCTCGGCGATCAGGATCCTCATGTGCTGCTCCCCTTCGTCGTCGTCGAAATGGTGCGGCCGACGGGATGTCCGCCGTCCGCGGGGTCGTCGTCCGTGGCAGGTCCCGGCAGGTGGGATGCCGCGACCTGCGGGATCACGAGGGTGAAGGTCGAGCCGCGCCCGGGCCGGGACAGCAGCCGCACCACGCCCCCGTGCCCCTCGGCGATCGCCAGCACGATCGGCAGGCCCAGGCCGGAGCCCGATCCGCGCGCCCCCTCCACACGGGTGAAGCGCTCGAAGATGCGCAGCTGGTCGTCCGGGGCGATGCCGACCCCCTCGTCCTGCATGCTCACATGGATCTCGGGGCCGTCCGGACCCAGCACCTGGTCCACGCCGAACAGCACCCGGCTGCCCTCGCCGCTGTAGCGCACCGCGTTGGCGGCCAGCTGCACGACGGCCTGCGTCAGACGCTGCTCGTCGGCGTCGGCGACCACGTCGACCGTGCGCGTCAGCACCCAGTCCCGCTCGGCGATGTGCGCGATGCGCGCGAAGGCGGAGCGGGTGAACTCCGCCAGGTCCACCGGGCGGAGCTTCACGTAGTCCGGCCGCTTGGAGGCCGCCAGCTCGGAGAGGTCCTCGACGACGCGGCCCATGCGGTCCAGCTCATCCATCGCGATGTGGTGCGCCTCGCGCACGTCGGCCGGGTCCTCGACGTCGGTGGTCTCCAAGGTGCCGCGCACGATCGTCAGCGGGGTGCGCAGCTCATGGCCGACGTCGCTCATGAATCGGCGCTGCTCGGCAAAACCGGCCTGGATGCGCTCCAGCATACGGTTGAAGTTCCGTGCGAGCGCGGCGATGTCGTCCCTCCCGTCGGGGACGACGATGCGGTGCTCGAGGTCGTCGACCGTGATCTGCTCGGTCGCCGAGCGCAGGGAGCCCAGCGGCCTGAGCAGTCGCCCGGTGACCACGTAGCCCACCCAGCCGGCGACGAGGAGCGTGACGACCGAGAGCGCCGCGAAGGTGAGGACGGACTGCCACAGGTCGGCCTTCTGCACGCCGATGTCGTTCGCGACCACGAAGATGCCCTCGGTGTCGTCGCCGGCGACGGACACGGAGGCGACGAGCACTCGCAGCTCCCGATCATCCACGGTCATCGTGGTGGTCACCGTGCGCCCGGGCTCGTGGGCGGCGGTGATCTGCGAGAGCACCTGACGGGAGGTCGCGGAATCGTCCGGGACCAGCTCGAAGTCCTGGGTGACCGGTTTGTGGGCGGGGGCGCCGTCCACGAGCGCCACGACGGATTCGTTGTCCGAGGGCGCCGCGGAACCGGTGGCCGCCTTCAGCACGGCATCGACCGTGGTGTGCATCCGGCGGCCGTCGTCGCCCACCTCCTGCGCGATCAGGTCCAGCTCGCGGTACTCCTGGTCTAGCTCCGCCTCGACCCGCTCGTCCAGCAGTCGGAACTGCGCGGCATAGGTGAGCACGCCGGTGAGGGCGAGGCCGCCGACCATGAAGGCGAGCATCGTGGTCAGCACGCGCGTGCGCACGGTCCAGCTGCGCGTCGCGGCGCTGGTCACACCGTCACGGGTTCTGAGCAGGGGCATCGATGAACCATACGAGGTGTGGGTGAACGGCGGGTGACGGGCCGTGGGCAGACGGTCGGATCCCTGGCCGACATGGCGCTCTCTTCCGAGGGGCCCAGAGTGGTCGTAGCACCCCGCACGGAGCGGCTGACGCGAGCCGCCTGGACGGACACCCGAAACCGTACTAAATTAGGAAAATGCGACACAAATCGACCATCGACCGCTCGGGAGTCGGCCCGCTCTCGATCGCGATGGTGGGGACCCGAGGCGTGCCGGCCGCCTATGGCGGTTTCGAGACCGCGGTCGAGGAGATCGGCCGCCGCCTCGTGGGGAAGGGTCACGAGGTCGTCGTGTACACCCGGGGGTCGCAGAGCCGTGGACGCGAGTACCTGGGGATGCGCACCATCCATCTTCCGGCGGTCCCGCAGAAGCAGCTCGAGACGCTCAGCCACACGGGGCTGTCGACCCTCCACGCGATCACCCGTCACCGACCCGACGTCGCCTTCGTGTTCAACGCGGCGAACTCCCCGTTCCTGCCGCCGTTGCGCGCCCGCCGCATTCCTTCGGCGCTGCACATGGACGGTCTCGAGTGGCGGCGCTCGAAGTGGGGCCGACGCGGCAAGGCGTACTACCGCTGGGCCGAGGAGTTCGGCGTGCGCCAGGGCGACGCCCTCATCGCCGACGCCCCCGGCATCGCGGACTACTACCGCCACCAGTTCGGCGTCCCGACCGAGATGATCCGCTACGGGGCACCCCTCTTGGAGGACGCACCGACGGGTGGCGTGCAGGGCCTTGACCTGCAGCCCGACGGCTACCACCTCGTCGTCGCCCGGTTCGAACCGGAGAACCACGTGCTGGAGATCGTCCGGGGCTATCGCGACAGCGACGCCACCCTGCCCCTCGCCGTGGTGGGGTCGGCGCCGTACAGCGCCGGATACACACGAGAGATCGCCGAGATCGCCGAGGCCGACCCGCGGATCCGGCTGCTCGGCGCGATCTACGACCAGGACCTGCTCGACGCGCTGTACGTCCACGCCTACACCTACGCGCACGGGCATTCCGTGGGCGGCACGAACCCCTCCCTGCTGCGCGCGATCGGAGCCGGCACCCCGGTGATCGCCTACGACGTGGGCTTCAACCGCGACGTGCTGGACGACGAGGGCTGGTTCTTCACCACCGCAGCCGACGTGGCCTCGCAGCTCCTGCTGACCGAGGCGGACCCGGCCGCCGTGGCCGCCCGCGGACGCAGGAATCGCGAGCACGCCGCCACGGCGTTCAGCTGGGACGACGTCGCCGACGCCTACGAAGATCTCGCCCGCCGACTCGCTCGGGGCGAATCGGTCCATCCCCAGGCGCGCAGGGCGCGCCGGCGCGACGAGGAGTGGTCAGGATGAGCGGTCACGGACGCACGGTGCTGGCCGTCCATCCCGGCGCGGAGATGTTCGGTTCGGATCGGATGTTCCTCGAGAGCGTCATCGGCCTGCGAGAGGCCGGAAGCACCGTGGTCGCCGCCCTCCCGTCGGACGGTCCGCTGGTCGCGGAGCTGGTGAAGGCCGGGGCGATCGTGAGGATCGTGCCGATGCTCGTGCTGCGCAAGAAGCTCCTGAAACCCCGAGGGTGGCCCACGCTCCTCGGGTCTGCCATGCGAGGACTGATCCGGGGCTGGCGGCTGCTCGGCGAGGTGCGCCCGGATGCCGTGTACGTCTCCACGATCATCATCCCGCAGTGGCCGCTGCTCGCTCGCCTGCGGCGCACGACGGCCATCAGCCACGTGCACGAGGCCGAGGCTGCGGGGAGCCGGCTCCTCAACATGGCTCTCTACCTGCCTCATCTCGCCTCGACGCGCTGCATCGTCAACAGCGAGTTCACGCAAGAAGCGATCGGCGGTGCTTCAGCACCTTTGGCCCGCCGATCAGAAATCGTCTACAACGGGGTGATCTCGACGGATTCGCCCACGCCGCCGCGCGAGCATCTCGAGGGCGCGTTGCGCCTCCTCTACCTAGGGCGGCTCTCGCCACGCAAGGGTCCGGATCTCGTGATCGACGCTGCCGCACGCCTGGGGGCGAGGGGACGGCCCACCGCAGTCACCCTGCTCGGCACCGTTTTCGAGGGCTATGAATGGTATGAGGAGCAGTTGCGCGATCAAGCTGCCGCCCGCGGTATCGACGTCGAATTCGCTGGGTTCCACCACGACATCTGGCCCTTCCTCGCCGCGTCAGACGTGCTGATCGTCCCGTCCCGCGTAGAGGAGTCCTTCGGGAACACCGCCGTCGAAGGGGTACTCGCGCTGAGGCCCGTCATCGCCAGCGACAGCGGAGGGCTGCGGGAGGCCGTCGAGGGATACAGTGCTGCGCGACTCGTCGCGCCCGACGACGCCGTAGCCATTGCGCTCGAACTGGAATCGCTCGCCGAAGGTTGGGCGGAGGTCGTCGGCACGATGGAGACCGGACGGCAGAAGGCACTTCTGCGCCACGCTCCCGAGGAATACCGAGCCCGGGTGGCTGCAACTGTGACCGACGGAGCCCTGCAAGGCACCGGGGGCTCCGAGCACACGGCTGGTTCTGGCCGTCGCCAGCGGACGGATTCCATGCGGTGAAGCTCTCGGAGAAGTCCCCCAGGGTAACGACGTCAGCCTCCGAGACAGCCCACAACCTCGGTTCGACGGCGGCTCGCGGCGCCCTGATAACTCTGTCTGGCCAGGGCATCCGCATTCTGCTGCAAATTGCGGGAGTGGTCGTCCTTGCTCGCCTGCTGTCCCCCCATGACTACGGCCTGCTCGCGATTGTTGTCGTCATCATCGGGATCGGCGAAATCTTCCGAGACTTCGGCCTGTCGTCCGCCGCAGTCAGAGCCCCCGAGCTGACTGGCGGTCAGCGCACGAATCTGTTCTGGATAAATGCTGCGATCGGAGTCTCACTCGGAGGCGTCCTCTTCGCCATCTCCGGACCACTCGCCACCGCAGCCGGACAGATCGAGGTGCAGTCGATCGCGAGAGCGATGACGGTGATCTTCATCCTGAACGGGCTGACTACGCAGTTCCGCGCCCACCTGATGCGTGACCTCCAGTTCCGCCGACTGGCAATCATCGATGTGATTGCTCCCGCGTTCGCGCTGGCGGTCGCGATCAGCGCTGCACTCCTCGGCTGGGGGTACTGGTCGCTGGTCGCTCAGCAGATCACCCAAGCACTCGCCATCCTCGTCGGCACCGCAGTCGGTGCACGATGGCTGCCCGGGCTGCCGAATCAAAACGTCTCCGTCCGACCATTCCTCCGATTCGGCGCCAATCTCGTGCTCTCACAGATCGTCAATTATGGGGCGAACAACGTCGACACAGCTGTCGTCGGGTTTGTCTACGGGCCCACGTCCCTGGGCCTGTACAACCGGGCGTACCAACTCGTGGTCACCCCTCTCAGCCAGATTCAGTCCCCGGTCACCTCAGTCGCCATTCCGGTGCTCGCGAAGATCCAGGAGGATCAGCGGAGGTTCTCGGCGTACATCGTGCGTGGTCAGCTGGCCTTGGGCTACCCGATCTCACTGGGACTCGTGGGGGTGGCCGTCGCCGCTGAGCCGATCACCAGGCTGATGCTCGGAGAGCAATGGCTCGCCGCCGTGCCCTTCCTCCAGCTGTTCGCAGTTGCGGGAATCGCTCGAAATCTGGCCTTCGTCGGGTACTGGGTGTACGTCGTGCGGGGCCTGAGCGGAGATCTCTTCCGATTCTCGCTGTCCACCGGACTGGTCCCCGTGATCTGCGTCGTGGTCGGCACGCAATGGGGAGTGCTCGGGGTCGCCGCGGGCTTCGCCATCGCCCCGTGGCTGACCTGGCCGGTCTCTCTGCTCTGGCTTTCTCGCGTCACCGCCGTCCCCACCCGGGCCCTGTTCACCGGAGCCCTGCGCATCATCGGCGTCGCCGGAGTGTCTGCAGGCGCGGCCTTCAGCGTCACGATCGCGCTGCCCGCGATGCCAGCGCTCCTGTCGATCGCGGTGACCGCCGTTGCCATCGGCGGCACGGTCGGCCTGCTCTGTCTGATCCCGACGATCAGAAGGGACGCGAAGTCACTTCTCGAGGTCGGGGTTCTCGTGAAGAGGCGGAAGGGGTTGTAATCGATGTCGCACAGTACGGTTCCGGTCGATAGTCACGTGCTCGCGACCGGGCGGCGCCTGGGCTGGATGGACACGGTGCGCGGAACCGCGATCCTCCTCCTGCTCCTGTGGCACGCGAACGCCGTGCCCGAGTTCTTCGGGACGCCGATGCCGGACATCGTCCGTTCCGCCAATGCGTTCTTCTTCCCCTACCGCATGCCCACGCTGATGCTGCTGTCGGGCATGCTGCTGACCCGGTCCCTGCAGAAACCCCTTCCGGTGTACTACGCCGGCAAGCTCGCCATGGTGCTGTGGCCCTACCTGGTCTGGGTCATCATCGCCAAGATCGTCTTCCTCGAGCAGCCCGGGGTGCCGTGGTGGCATTGGCACGCCTGGTACGCGACGTCGTACCTGTGGTTCCTGTTCTTCATCGGCGTCTACTACGCGGCGGCGCCGCTCCTGAAGCGCCTCCCACCCTGGGCGCCCATAGCCCTCGGCGCCGCGGCCAGCGTGCTCCTGGAGCAGGGATCGATGGAACAGCGCATGGGGTACTTCGCCGTCTTCTTCTTCGCCGGCAGCTGGATCGCGAGCTCTCCAGGGTTGATCGACAAGCTCGCCCGCCCTCGAGCAGCGATCCTTCTCGGCATCCCGGCACTCGCGTTCGGTGCCGCGTCGATCATCTGGACGGAATCCCTGCACTACTCGGTGTGGGGCGCGCCGCTGAGCATCGCGGGGGCACTCGCACTCGTCGCAGTATTTGCACGACCCCACGTCGACGGGCCGGTCGCCCAGGGCCTGCAGTTCCTCGGCCGGTCCTCGATCGTCTTCTACGTCAGCCATTTCCCGATCATGGCGATGCTCTCGCGATCCTTGCTCGCAGAGGGAAGCTTCCTGCTGCTGGCTTCGCTCAACCTCGCGGCCGCGATCCTGCTCGGCGGCCTGCTCGCCATGTACAAGTCGACACGCCCGGTGGCCTGGCTCTTCCGAGCACCGCACTGGATCACCGGTGCCACCAGGTCGGCCGTCGGCTTCGTGACCACGAGATTCGAGAGCCCCGCGCAGCGGGACCGCGCGCCTGGGGAACAACTCCCTCAGGTCTCGGAGTAGTACTTCTCGCGACGACTGCCGGCGCGGGCACGGTTCAGCACGGTCCCGAGGATCCGAGCACCACCGCTCTCGAGAGTCTTCATGCTGCGCACCAGGTTCGCCCGGCGAGTCTTCGACGCGTCGACGGCGAGCACGACTCCGTCGACCACCGGCGCGAGCAGGTTGGCGTCGGCGACGCTGAGGACCGGAGGCGTGTCGATGACGATGTAGGTGTAGTCATCCGACATGGCGGCGATCAGGTCCGCCATCCGCTGCGAGGTGAGCATCTCCGCGGGATTGGGCGGGATCTTCCCCGCAGGGAGGATGTCCAGGCCGGTTCCACGGATCCGATGCTTGGCGATATCGACGTCGACCTCCTGGAGCAGGACGTTCGTGAGACCGACGGAACCGTCGATACCTGCGTACTCATGGGCACGAGGACGCCGCAGGTCCGCGTCGATGAGCAGCACGGAGTCCTGTTTCCCGGCGAGCGCCATGGCCAGGTTGACGGAGACGGTCGACTTTCCCTCCCCGGGCATGCACGCGGTCACCAGCAGCACCTTGACCCGTGAGTTCACGCTCGCGTAGGTGAGCGCAGAACGGATGCGGAGGAACTCCTCTGCCGTGTGGCTGAGCGGCTGCTGCGCCATCGCGATCGTGCGTCCCGACAGCAGCGGCGACTTCGAGACGACACCGAGCACGGGATGCCGGGAAGCCTCGGCGAGCGTCTCCTCGCTGCGGATCCGGGTGTCGAGCAGGGCGATGAGCAAAGCCGCGGCGGCACCCACGACGCCCCCGAGCAGACCACCGAGGAGAGCGTCCTTCTTCTTGTCCGGCGACGACTGGTAGGTCGGCGGTACCGCGTCGTCGTAGATCACCGCGGTGATCGTCGAGGTGCCGTCCGGATTCTTCGGCGCGACGCCCTGCACCTCGTCGATGAGGTGCTCGCCCACGGAGGTGGCGAGTTCGGCAGATCCCTCAGGATCCGGCGTCGTCGCGGTGATCCGCATCGTCACCGTGTCCTGCGGGATCGAGACCTCGAGCTCCGTGCCGAGCTCCTGGGGCGTCGTCTCCAGATCGAGCTCCTGGATCACCGGTTCCAGGACGCTGGACCCCTGTACCAGCTGGGCGAAGGAGAGCATCTGGCTCTGCGTGTACGCGGACCCCTGGTTGAGATCCGTCGCCGATAGTCCCTGGTTCAGGGCGAAGTGGAGCGAGGTGGTCGCCTTGTACAACGGGGTCTGCGTCGAGGAGTAGCCGAACATCCCTACGGCGCCGATGACGGCCGTGAGCACCACGAGCCACCAGAACTTCCGGGCCGCGGCGATCAGGAATCGCAGGTTCACTCTCGGTTCGTACATTCCCCCACCTCTTCCTTGCTGATGATCCCACGCATTACTCCCCTAACCATGAAGAGTTCGAGGTCGCTCCATGTCGTAGCCTGCTTCTGTCCGAGTTCTAGATGTCCCCGTATCGCCCGCTGCGCGATGGACCGGTCCCCAGCCGATGGCCAGCCCCACGCAGAACCATAAGAACGTGCCGTACTGCGTGATCAAAGCGACGACGACGAGGCTCGGGAGCTGACCGACGACGGCGAGCGCCGCGGGGTTCCGCCCCACCTGCCGGGCCACGAGGAGCACGACGCAGGTGATGGTCGCGAGCAGCAGGAGGGTCGGGATGGCGCCGTATCTCAGCAACATCAGCATCAGGGCGTTGTCGATGGATCGGGCGAAGTACCCGAGGTAGTAATCGCCCGCCACCAAAGAGGTCCAGTCTCCGGACGAGCCGAAGGGCCTCACCTGTTGGATCAGCACGAGGAGGTCCGTCCGGTATCCAGCGCTGCCGGCGGCTTCCGCGCCGGCAGCCCCGAGGACGCTGTCGACCACCGGGACGATCACGATTGCGCCGATAGCGCCGACAGCTGCCACTGTTGCACGGAGCCGGGCGGAGACCCCCGGGAGCAGGCAGATCGAGAGGACGAGGGTGATCAGGAGGGTGATCAGTCCGGCGCGGCTGAACGTCACGACGGTGCCCGAGACGATGAGTGCGATGGACATGATCGTGGGGATCAGACGCCACCGTGCTGCGACCACGAAGGCCGAGGACATCGCCAGAACCGCCCCTAGCGCGATGGAGTGCCCGAACGCCCCTTCGGCGCGCAGGAACCCGCCCCGCGGCTGCAGGTCGTCCCACGCCGAGTACAGCGGATCCGGCCCGGGGATGAGCACGAAGGGGTTGAACGAGGTGGCGAACTCGAGCAGGGCCAGCCCCGCAGCGACGGTCGCCGTGAGCGCGATGGCGCGAGTGATCCACATGGTGCTGATCCGGGAGCAGGCGATCCGGCCCCACGTATAGGGGATGACCCATTCGAGCACTGCGGTGAGCAGCGACGGATAGGTGATCCCCCGCAGCAGGAAGAGCCCGATGAGGAGTGCGGTGAAGACCGCCATCCAGCCGTCGGCGGCGTGCAGAGGGACCCGCGTCCAGTGCGCAGCGAGGAGCAGGACGGTGAGAGCCGTGATGGCTGACCAGAACACCCCGGCGTTCGCACCGACCCAGATGGGGACGAAGAACAGCACCAGGGTCCAGGCGATGAAGGCGGTGCGCGGGAGGGCTCGCAGAAGGAAGGCGGCGACGACCACCGAGGCGAGCGCGCCCAGGGCGAGCAGCGCAGTTGGCGCGACGGTGGTCATACTTGGAGATCCTAGTCGCCAGAGACCACCACAAACTCCTCAAACCGGACGTTGAGCTGTTCCGCTCCGCCCATCTCCTCCGCCACGAGGCCGACGGCGCCTTCCCCTTGCAGGGAGGAGGTGCCATCCGTGGTGGTCAGCTGCCAGTCCTCGGGTTCATCCGTCCCGATCTCCCACAGCTTCGCCGAGATCGTCGTCGGCGATGAGCCCGTCACCGACACGCGCAGCGTGTACGACGCATCCGGTGAGAAGGCCATTCCGTCCAGCATCTGCGTCGCCACGATCTCCTCCCCGCTCACAACGATCAACTCCACCGTGCCGTCGGGCAGGAACGCTGCCCGGACCGAGTACTGCGAGTCCTCTGTCGTTCGGGCGACCACACCGACCTGGCCGTCCACGGCATCCGCCGCAGCGTCGACGTGGAAGGTCAGGTCGACGGTGCTCTGAGAGAGCGACGTCCCGTCGAGCAGCGCATCTACGGATTCTCCGGCGGGGAGATCCAACGCGCCCTCTCCATCGGCGGTTCTGGTCGCCGGCTCGAGCGCCTCAGCGAGCGTCCATGTGCCGCCGCGCTCTGCGTCGCCCCATCCTGTGTCCGAGCTCCGGTCGAAGTCGTCCTGCACGACCGGTGTCCCGGACGGCATCGTCGAGTCCTCCGTGGGGGCCGCGTCGGCAGGTGCCGAAGCCTCCTCCTCGTCAGTCGTGTCCGTCGCGTCAGCTGTGTCCTCGGTATCGTTCGCCGGAGCCGCATCCCCCGCATCGGCCCCGCCGCTCGCGGCCGGGTCCTCTGTGTCGTCGTCCGAGGCGGCCACATCTTCGGCATCGTCCTCCTCCGCCACGTCCGTCGACTCCTCAGCGGCGGCCTTCTCCTCCGAGTCCTGGTCGTCCTCTGCGGCGCCCTCTGCGTCCGTGCTGCCCGCCGCTTCATCGGCCTCGGGCGAGTCTCCGGCGTCCTGAACCTCCTCGGACTCGCCTGCCTGGTCTCCGTCCTCGGAGCTGCTCTCGTCGGTCGGGCCAGATTCGGCCTCCGAGGCGTTCTCCGCCTCCTTCGCCGGGCCCTCGGCAGGCTCGGTGTCCGCCGCCGGATCTGCAACAGGATCAGCGTCCTGTGCCGCATCCGCCTCGGCCCCGGCCTCGGCCGTCGGATCATCAGCGGGTCCGGGTTCCGGCCCTGCGTCCGAGTCCCGATCGGGTGCCGGCTCGCTGTCCTTCTCCGGCCCGTCGTCCGTCGTCGGGGGCTGCTCGGCGTCGGGAAGGACGTCCTTCTCGATGACCGGTTCCCTTTCGGGAGCCAGCTCCGCGGGCGGCGCGAGGGCTGCCTTCCGGGCAGCAGGTGCTTGCCCGCTACCGTCCTGAAGCCGGTAGTCATCGACGCTGATCACGTTCTGGCCCGTGGCCGAACCCGAGCGGTACAGATACACGGCCGAAGAACCCGGCCCCGCCAGAGCCGAAGCACTCGTGTCCTTGGTCTCCAACTGCCATCCGCTCGGCTCAGCCAGACCGTCAGCCCACACCTTCACCCTGATCGTCGGAGACGAGTCCCCGACCACCTCAGTCCGCAGATGGAACACATCCCCGGCAGCCCATTGCTGACCCGACAAAGGAAGAGACGCAAGAACCGCATCGTCACGCTGAACCAGCAACCACATCGTGCCATCGGCGCGATGCCAGACCGCCGAACGATACGCGGAGCCGTCGCCGTATCGGGACTTCAGACCGACGTATAACGATCCTGTCGAGGGACCGGAACCCACCGAGTACGTCATCGCCGAACCGCTCTCGGACAGCGACGTCCCGCCCAGCACCAGATCCCTCCCGGCACCCGGTGACAGCGCCAGCCTCCCGGCACCGTCGTCAACCGACACCGTCCCAGAATTCCAGCCCGACGATGTCCACGCGCCGCCCACATCCGCCGCACCCCAACCGTTGGAGACCGTCCGCTCGAACGCATCCGACCCCACGAAGACCTGCTCGGTCACCGAGACCGACTGGGTCGTGCTGTGGGTGGAACCGAGGCTGTCGGTCACCGTCAAGGTGATCTCGTAGCTCCCGTCCTCCGTGTAGACGTGGGAGGCGTTCTGTCCGGCGGATGTCGCCGTCCCATCGCCCCAGTCCCACTCGTAGGAGAGGGTTGCGCCGTCCACAGCGACGGAGCCACCGGCGTCCACATCGACCGTGCGTGCGGAACTCGAGGCGTCGAACTGCGCGGTCGGATCGGCATGCACGACACTGACCAGCTTCGTGACCTCCGCAGTTCCGTCCTGATCGTCGGTGACTGTAAGGGTCACGGTGTAGTCCCCGGCCTCGGCATAGGCATGGGAGACGATCTGCCCGGCCGAAGTCTCGCCATCACCCCAGTCCCACGCGTATCCGGCGATCTCGCCGTCGGGATCGGAGGAGCCTGACCCGTCTGCGGTAACCGTCAGTCCGTTGGCCGTCGTCGAAGCAACGGCGATCGGCGCGGAGTTCGGCCCGGTCACATCAATCCGCTGAGTCGTCGTCGACGACAGGCCGTTGCTGTCGAGAACGGTGAGGGACACGTCGTACGATCCAGCCGCCGCGTAGTCATGGGTGGCCATCTCACCGCTGCCGACGGAAGTCTTATCCCCGAAATCCCAGGTGTACTGGACAATCGTCGCTCCCGAGGCCGCCGTCGACGCACCGGCATCGACGCTCACTCCGAGCTCACTCGCCGTGGCGTCGAAGGCAGCTGACGGCGCCTCGAGCCCGTTGCCGATACCGAAATGGGTGTTCACCTGGTTGGCGTCGAGCGCATAGCCGTAGACGGCGACCTCGTCGAGGTCACCGTTGAAGTAGTTCGATGACGGCGCATTCGGCCATCCATTGAGGTTATCGCCGCCGATCCGCCAGTACCCCTGGTATGCCTGGGCTGACGTCACCGACGAGTTCGCATCAACGACAGCCCCATCGACATAGAGCGTGATGCCATCTGCGCCCTGGGACGCCACCACGTGGTGCCACTGACCGTCGTTGTACGAGGCGGGGCTCTGCACCGTCTGCGCGCTCCCGGGGTAGACGCCGAACACGATCCGGCCGTCATCGCGCATGTAGACGTGCCGGTCGTAGCTACTCGAGCTTCCGGAGGCCGCATCGCCGTAGCCCATCAGCTTTCCGCCTCTGGTGCTGGTGGTGCGCACCCACAGCTCGGTGGAGAATGCCGTCGAGACCGTGGCCCTCGCGCTCGAGACGACCCTCCCTGACGTGGTCCCGTCGAAGGTCGAGTACCCGGTGGAGGAGTTGTCGATGCCAGGCTGCTCAGCGTCGACGCCGCCGCCGAACACCGGCGGGTTCGAGCCGGCCCAGTCCTGGCGGGTGTCGCCGAGCGGGTAGTACAGCTGAGGCGAGTCGTCGAGCACAGCCGAGACATAGTCCGATGCGACCCCGGCCGCGGCCGTCACCGTGACGGGGGCACTGGTCGCCGCGTTGCCATCGCCGTCCCTCGCCACGACCGTGTAGGTGTACTGCGTACCTGGGGTCGCGGTGGTGTCCTCGAGGGTCATGCTCGGCTGGTTCCACCAGGTCGACGAAGCCTCCAGCGTGGCGACCGGTGCGCTCGTGCCGGAACGCCTCAGCTCGTAGGTGAGGTCCATGTCGTCGCGGTCCCAGTTGGCCGCGAAGGAGACCCGCGCTCGACCGGAGACGACGGAGTTCCCGACCGGCTGCCATGCCGATCCGGAGAGCCGGGGCCCGTTCTTCGCCCCCGCGGGAGGGCTCTTCGCGAACCGGACGATCCCTTCGAACTGCGCATTATTGACGCTGACGAACTCGCCGGCGATCGAGATGGTGTCCCCGACGCCGGTGATGGACAGGCCCGCTTGCCCCAGCCCGGAGGTGGTCCCGACCAGGAAGTCCGGGTACCAGGCATAGGCCGACGGGCCCGGGGTGCCTTCCCAGTTCTGGTAGGTGCCCCCTGCGTGGGGGTTCCGGCCCAGAAGGCCTCGGGCATCTGCCGTGTACGCCTCGGCGTACCGGTACTGGCGCGTGCTCTGCTCCGGGTGCAGCCCCATGGTCGAGCAGGCATGCGTGTGGCTGGTGGTGTAGACGGTCTCCCCGGTCGAGTAGACGCCGTAGTGGTCGCCGAGGCAGTCGGCGATCCAGCGCACGGCCCCGGTCTCAGCCTCCGCGGCGAAAGTACCCTCCAAATTGCCGGTGGTCACGCCGGCGAACACCCATCCTGTTCCATAGACGCCGCTGTCGTCCGCAGCGAGCGCGAAAATTCCTGCCTTACCGGCATCTCCACCTGAACTGGACCCGTTCTTCACGGTCTGCGTGAGCGCCCAGTTCGCATCTACAGCGCCGGTCAGTTCATTGACAGCGGCGGCACCGCGCATCGCCGTGTTCCCGTTCACGCTGGCAAAACGCCCGGCGACGATGATCTTCTGACCACCAGGGTCTGCAACCATGGCGTCAATCTGCCGATCCGACTGGGGCGCCCATGGCATGAGAGCACCATTGCCGGCACTGAATGCCGCCGCGTTCGTCCGCGGCG
This sequence comes from Brachybacterium tyrofermentans, assembly GCF_014897585.1. GTDB lineage: Bacteria > Actinomycetota > Actinomycetes > Actinomycetales > Dermabacteraceae > Brachybacterium > Brachybacterium tyrofermentans. The sequence continues at coordinate 100,975 of NZ_JABUXW010000001.1, forward strand.
TCCCATTGGCCTGTGTGAACAGACCGCCGGCGTACACGGTCGCGCCCTTGGCGACGAGGGCATAGACCCCGCTGCCCCCGACTGAAGGCTTGAAGCTCGTGATCAGCTGTCCGGTCGTGGCGTCGAGCGCGGCGATGCTGTAGCGGACCTGGCCGTTGACCGAGCTGAACGAGCCACCGATGTAGATCCGGCTGCCGTCGGGCGACGCCGCCACGGCCTTGATGACCCCGTTGACCTGGGGCGCGAAGGGAAGCAGGTCACCGGTGTTGATGTCATAGGCGAGGACGTTCGAGCGGGCGGTGAGCTGTGTGCCGGGCGCCGCCAGCGGAGCGCGCGCATTGTCGAAGTCCCCGACGGCGTAGACGGTGGAACCGATCGTCGCCTGCGCCCAGACGTACCCGTTGTCGATCTGGACCGTCGGGATCGGGTCTGCGGTGACGACGTTGTCATCGCGCTGCAGCAGGGGTGGTGGGGACGGCAGCTCGACAGCGTCAGCCGCGAGGTCGGGGGTGAGGGCGAACGCTGCCGTGAGCCCTCCGATGACCAGTGTCAGCGCAGTCAGGAGGCCGAAGCCCCGCCGCATCATGTCGCGCCTGTGCGAAGTGCTCATCGTGGTCCCCTGTCGGGTGGTCCTGGAGGTCGAGCTGCGAGGAATGCTCACGGGGTGCCGCCGGTGAATACGGCGACGGGTTCGCCGGCGGAGTAGTTGACGCTCACCGTGACGGACCGTTCGTCCGCCGGGTCGAGCATGAAGACGTAGGTGCCCACTGCCGTGGATCCGGCCGGCACCTCGCCGTACAACGGATCGTGCGGGGCCGCCCAGGTGGGGATGCCCATCTCGCCGTCGTCGGCGATCAGCGAGACGACGGCGGAGCTGACGGGCAGCGGGGCCTTCGTGTCATTGGCGATCGTCACGCTGACGACGACGGCGCTCCCCGAGTACTCACCGGGGGTGGAGGCCTTGATGGAGGTGGTCTCGACCGAGGACAGGGAGACCACCACATCCGTCGGGAGCGCGATGGCGTCGTCGAGGGAGCCGTCGACCTCCGGCAGCTCGGGCGCCGCGGTCGGCCCCTCCTCGGTCGGGTCCTCGGGCGCCTGCCAGGTGCTCGACGGAGGCTCCGTCGGATCTGCGGGCTGTTCGTCGGCCGTGGGATCACCCTGGTCCGATGGGTCCCCACCCCCTGTCGGGGAATCCGTGCCGGGAGTCCCGCCACCGGCGGTCGGAGACTCGTCGGTGCTCGGGGTCTCCTCCTGGGGTGCAGACGTCCCGCCCTCACGCTGCGAAGGCGGCTCATCGGCCTCTGGAGGCGCCGGGGTGCATCCGGCGAGCGTCAGGGACAGGAGGAGCGCGGGCGTCGCGAGGACAGCGGCCACCTTCCGGTGCCGGGCCCCGGAGGGCCGATGGCAGAACGTGCTGAGCATCCCCAGCCCCCAGTCTCCCGCAGATCCACGGACCGCCACAGTGCGGCCATACCGCGAAGATGCGGCTCAGTTGACATCGTAAGTGTTCGGACATACTTCGCGCAACGGGCATATCGGACTTACGGGCGCACTGTCACACCTCCACGGATCGCCCGCCCTCCCAGCTGTCCGAGGATCGCCGTCGACGCCTCGGCGACATCGTGCAGGGTCCGTCGATGCTCTCGCGGTCCATGAATGTGCCCATCGACGATGTCGCGTCCGTCAGCACCCCGCGCCCGCCACCATCCCGAGCGCCGCGCGGGCACCGGACCCTTGGCGGTTCGCGCACCGTCGAGATACATGGCATACAAGGACACGGCCCCGACGCGCCGAGCGGAGGACTCCGGCGTGAAGCCCTCCCCGAGATAGGCGGCCTCCCGCATCGTGTAGACACGGTCCCGCACCTGGGGCGCCATGCCGACGATCTCCGAGCGCACATCCCTGGCCATCGCCAGGATCAGGGTCGCCTCGTCCAGCAGCCCCCTGGTGAGCGGCCGCGAGCGATGGGACGCCGCACCGTCCGGCCGCCGGCCGCCGGCCGCCAGCTGCTCGGCGGCGAGAGCGCACATCGCGGACCCCGTGCGGGCATGGACTCCTGCACTCTCGATCCGAACGCCTGGGCTATCGCCCAGCCCACGGCGCAGAAGGAGCTCCGCCAGAGGGGATCGACAGATATTGGCCGAACAGACGAGCAGGATCAGTTCCGACCCGGAGGTGCTCACCGCACTGTCCCGAGTTCGCCCATCTCGCGGAACCATTTCACGGCGGCAAGCGCCAGGAACGCGATGGACACCAGGGCGAGCGCCCCGTATCCGACGAGGAATGCCGGCGCCCACCCCCAGAGCACGAACACCAGGCAGACGAGCCCGAAGTCGGTGGGCAGCACGAGGAGCGAACGACGCAGCGTCCCCCCGCCGCGTTCATGAGTAGAGGCGACCGCATGCTTACCCTTGAGCAGGTCGTTCAACAGCATCGCCGTAAAGGTCGTGGAGGCGACGACGGCGAAGGCCAGAGGGACCACCAGGGCCCACACCCACCCCTCGGGCAGGCTGCGATAGAGACCGACGAGCACCGCGAGATGCAGCGAGGAGATCTTCAGGGTGTCGATGAAGTGGTCCAGCCACTCCCCCTGCGGGCTCCCGCCGCCTCGGAGCCGCGCGACCTGACCATCGGCCGAGTCCCAGGCGTACCCGAGGACCAGCAGCAGCGCGACCACGAACCCTGTCACCGGGATGACCGGAGCAACCACGATCAGAGCAATCGCCGCGAAGGAATGCGCAGCACTGATCGCCGAGACCTGATTGGGCGTGAGCCCCAGCCGGTGCCCTACGGCGGCGAGCGCGCGCCCGAGCTTTCGGTTCACGTAGACCGAGTAGGCGGGAGCCCCACGCGCGTGACCCTTCTGCGCGCTCTCGAGACTTCGATACGCCGCGATGGTCACGGGGGCTCCTCCCTGCCGTGCAGTCACACTGGCAGCTCACCGCCCGGGAAATCCGGGGGATATCGTGACATGATACGCATCTAGGGCAAAATGGACATGGGTCTCGTCGATGGCGCCTGACGAGCCAGTAAATCCCCGTCGACGAGGGCGCCCCCTACGGACGGACAGGCCGGGATCGTGACCGGCGAAAGAGGTGACGCGAACATGTCTGCACTGACCACGACCGCGTATGCGGTGATCATCGTCAACTATGGCGATCCCGCGCTGATCGCGGCGAACATCGGGGCCGATGTGGATGCGGACGAGCACGCCCTGGTCGTGGTCGTCGACAACTACTCGTCCGACCACGCTCGAACTCAGGCCCGGTCCCTCGCGCACGAGCGCGGATGGGCATTCGTCGCCTCGCCGAACGATGGCTTCGGCGCCGGAGTCAATCGTGGTGTCGTTGCCGCCCGCGCCCAGGGACACACCGCACTCATCACCCTGAACCCCGACGCGGTCGCCTCGGCCGACGTGCTCCGAGAGCTCGGCCGTCATGTCGCTGCAGATCCGCTCGCACTGGTCTCCCCGTTCATGGACTCCGGGGACGGACGCCCCCATTTCCGCGGCGCGCGGGTGAACCGGCGCACCGGGCAGATGCGGTCCGGCTGGTCGGAGGGCGACCAGGACCCCGAGTGGGCGAACTGGCTCAGCGGGGCGTGCCTGGCGTTCAGCGCCGAGGCCTTCGACGCGCTCGGCGGGTTCAGCGAGGACTTCTTCCTCTACTGGGAGGACGTCGACATCTCCCGCCGAGCGGCAGAGCAGGGGATGCGGCTCGAGATCCGCCCCGATCTCCTCGTCGTGCACGATGAAGGCGGCACACAGGACGCCGGGAGCGCCCGGACGAAGTCGCCGACCTACTACCGATACAACATCCGCAATCGGATGCTGTTCGGGAGGCGGCACGCGCGAGGGCGGGACTGGGCGCGGTGGGTGCTCGCCTCCCCTCGCCAGTCCGCCCTGATCTGGATGCGTGGAGGCCGGAAACAGGCAATCACCGAGCCACGCGGTCTCGTCGCGGCACTGCAAGGATTCGGCGACGGGACGGCCCACCTGCTTCGTCGTCCGCGATCACTGCCCACCCCCGCTGTGCATACGGGCGCTCCGCCGGAGCGCAGCCCGGAGCCCACCAGCCTTTTGCGTATCACGATCGCCATCCCGTCGTACAAGCGCCCGGAGCGATTGGCAGAGCTGTTGTCGGCACTCCCGGACCGCATGGCGGAGACCTCGGGCGCCCACGTAGATGTTCTCGTCGTCGACAACGACCCCGAGGGCTCGGCTCTCGACGTCACCCGGGTAGCAGCGACAGATGTGAAGTATGCCCACGAAACGACACCAGGTATATCTGCGGCACGGAACCGGGCCCTCGCCGAGTGTCGCGACAGTGATCTGATCGCTTTTCTCGACGATGACGAGATCCCCCGAACTGGATGGCTCGCAACCCTGGTAGAAGTCTGGCGCGAACATCGTGCCGCAGCCGTCGCCGGCCGGCTCATCTCCGTCTTCGAGGAGGGCACGGATCCCTGGATGATCGCCTCAGGGACCTTCTACCGCCGCCAACGTCCTACCGGGACCCATCTGCCGACTGCTTCGACCGCCAACCTGCTCCTGGACAGGAGACAGATCCAGGAGCTCGGGCTTCGTTTCGATGAAGCGCTCGGACTCAGCGGCGGGGAGGACACGATGTTCACTCGACAGCTCGTCGAACGCGGCGGCGCCATCGTGTGGTGCAACGAGTCCGAGGTCGAGGACACCGTCGCTCCGAGCCGCCTTACACGGGAGTGGGCCGCTCAGCGGGCCTACAGCGCCGCCAACGGCCTGGTCCATGTGACCCTTCGCCTCACGCCGAGCCCAGCTCGCCGCATGGCTCTTCGGAGTCGATTCCTCCTGGGCGGGACTGCCCGCGTCGCCGCCGGGTTGGCGCGGCACCGGTATGGTCGCGCCTCCCGTCGCCTCGTGCACGATGCACAGGGCTACCGAACGTTCCACCGCGGGCGAGGAATGCTCGCCGGCGCCAGAGGGCATCTCTATCAGGAGTACTCCCGGCCGTGAGATCGCTTCCCCAGCCGTTCAGTCGCCCCACCCCGATCCATCGTCTAGCGCCAGAACGGATACTCCCCTCATGACCTTCAAGACAAAGGTCTTCGCCGCCAAGGCCGCGACGATAAAAGCCGATGCGGGCGCTTTCCACCGACATCTCCTCGCGAACGAGCGACTCTCACCCGCAGCTCTCGGTGACCTGCACGATGGACTGGCACAAGAGACCGTCCGTGCGGCGATGCAAGACTCCCCGTACTATCGCCGCACCTATGGGGCCCTGGGAATCGATGCCAGAGACCTCACAGATCCCGGAACCTGGGCGTCTCTCCCCATCCTCGACCGTGCGACCGTCAAGACACATACCTCCGAGTTCCCGACCCCTGACGCCGTGGGCTGGAATGTGCGAGAGGCGCGCACCGGAGGCAGCACCGGCGAACCGCTCCGCACGATGCACGATGCTCGGGTCCCCTCCCTCGCGCTGAGCTGGCGCATGTACTCCTGGTGGGGCGTGCAGCCTTGCGACGATCTGGCACGGATCGGGCGATGGAACTTCGGCCGCCGAGCTACCGTGAAGAACACCGTGTCCTGGTGGCCCACCCGGCAGGTCTATCTCGACGCGAGCGAGATCACCACCGAGTCGATGACCGCTTTCCACGGATCACTCAATCGGATCCGACCTCGACTGCTCGAGGGGTATGTGGGTGCTCTGCTCGAGTTCGTCGACTTCCTGGAGCGGAAGGGGCTCAGCGTGCCGGCACCTCTCGCGGTCGCCACGACTGCCGCTCCGCTGACATCTTCGGCGGGCCTGCGTCTAGAATCCGTACTCGGTGCCCCGGTGTACGACGAGTACCGCGGCTCGGAGTTCGGATGGATGGCCGGGGAGTGCGAGCAGCGCGACGGGTTGCACATCTTCTCGGACGTGCGGCGCATAGAGGTCGTGGACGAGAACGGCCACCCAACTACCCCCGGGGAACTGGGAGACCTGGTCATCACCGATCTTCGCAACCGCGTTTTCCCGATGATCCGCTATCGCACCGGTGATCGCGGGATCCTGCGGGCCGAGCCGTGCGCCTGTGGCCGCTCTCTCCCGCTCATGGAACAGCCGCAGGGACGCACGATCGACATGATCCGCCTGCCGAGCGGGACTGTCCTCGCTCATCGCGTCACCGGCATGTTCGGAGCACACCCCGAGGCGGTCAGGCTCTTCCAGATCCACCAGCAGGCGGACCATTCGATCACCATCCGCGTGGTTCCCGGCGACGGCGCGCACGCTCGCACGCTCATCGAGTCCACGGTCCAGGACCTGCGCGACCGGATCCACCACGAGGTCCCGGTACGGATCGACTACGTCGACTCGCTGCCCTACACCGGCGGCAAGACGAAGTACATCATCAGCGACGTCACCGCCTCCTGACCATCCCTGCCAATCAGCGGGCCGACGTCGGACGGCCGCATGAGGACTGCTCGCTCACGATCTATCTCCGGCCCCACTTCCGACGGGGGCGCCCGTAGGACATGGACCGGATCCCCAGGCATCCCGCGAGGACGCCCAGCCCGCTGGCCACCCTGCTCTCCCCCGGTGCCCGTCGGCCCAGATCGCGGGTGGCGCGACCGAACCCGGCGAGCATCAGACCCTTGAGGATCTGCCCTGCCCCGATCGCGGCCCAGCGCGCCGTGACTCCGAGGCGGCTGCGCAGCGACCCGGCGAGCTCGCGGTCGACCCGCACATGGGATGAGGCCTGTGCGAAACGCCGCGACAGATTGAAGCGGCGGGTGTTCCTCGCCGCCGGGACGAGATCGTCCACGACCGCCTCCGCGCACACGACGATCCTCCCACCCGCGGCGGTCAGCTGCCCGGTGAACAGGGAGTCCTCACCCCCGGTCAGGCCGAAGCGAGCATCGAAGCGCAGCCCGAGCTCCCGCACCCGGCGCATGTCCAGCAGCAGGTTGTTCGTCGCGGCCCGCCGGATCACGGTGCCCGTGCCCACACCGGTGCGGCGCTGCCCGAGGTAGTACCCGCTCGCCGCGATCCACGGGTCCTCCCCACCCTCGAAGACGGCGTGCACAGGCCCGCAGACGGCATCGGCGTCATGCTCGCGGTAGGTGCTCAGGTGGTGGACGAGCCAGCCCTCGTGCGGAGTCTCGTCGTCATCGAGCAGGATCAGCACATCGCTGCCTGCGGCTTCGTCGAGGAGCCGGTTCCGGGCACTGCTGATCCCTGGCTGCGGCTCCACCACGTACGTGATCCGTGGATCGTCGAGTGCGGCTGCCGTACTTCTCCCGCTGGCGTCGGGATCGTTGTCCACCACGAGGACCCTGAATCGGGGTGCCGGGTCGAGGACCGCGGAGGCGTGCTCGATCTGATCGATCACCCGCGGCAGGAGCGCCGCCAGGAGATCGGGGCGCCGGAAGGTGGCCATCCCGACCACGACGCTCTCCACAGCTCGCACCGAGGCCTCCTCCGCCGCAGGGAGATGACCCGTCGAGACCCGACGCGACCCCTGCTCGTCACTCCACGTAGCTTAGGCGGGCCCGGGCATTTCGGACAATCGAATCGACGCCGGCGGCCCCCAGCCCGGGGGCGCACCGGCCCGACGCGGACGACCACGCCCTCGGGTGAGGACGTGGTCGTCGAGACGTGCAGGCGGGGACGGGGAGGGTCAGCCCCGACCGAACCGTCGGCGGATGATGCCGACGATGCCTCCACGCTCCTTGAGGGATCCGCCGCGGCCGCGCCCTGCCTGCTCGCCCGCGCCGGGGGTCGACCCCGAAGTGGTCGACGGCGAAGACGTCGACGACGAGCGGGTCAGCGACGTGCCGGCCGGGGTCGCAGCGCGACGGCTCTGCTCCTCCGCAGCTCGCTGCTGGCGCTCCTGCTCGGCGCGGCTCGCCTCGCGCTTCTGCGCAGCAGCCCTCTCCCGGGCATCGCGCAGCTCGGCGTCACGGGCCTCGTGGCGCAGCCGGCGCCGCTCCCCCGGGCCCTCGGCGATGCGGTAGAGCACCGGCACGATGAGCAGGGTCAGCAGCGTCGAGGAGATCAGACCGCCGATGACCACCACGGCCAGCGGCTGGGCGATGAACCCGCCGTTGCCGGTGATGCCCAGGGCCATCGGGAGCAGCGCGAAGATCGTCGCGGCGGCGGTCATGAGGATCGGCCGCAGACGCTTGGCGGCGCCCGCATGGATGGCCTCGTCCAGGCCCATCCCGTGGCGTCGGTACTGGTTGACCAGGTCGATCAGCACGATCGCGTTGGTGACCACGATGCCCACCAGCATGAGCAGACCGATCATCGAGGGCAGGCCCAGCGGCACGCCCGTGATGATCAGCAGGCCCAGCGCGCCGGTCGCCGCGAACGGGATCGACACCAGCAGGATCAGCGGCTGGACGAGGGACTTGAAGATCCACACCAGCAGCACGTACACCAGCAGGATCGCGGCGAGCATCGCGATGCCGAGCTGGCCGAAGGTCTCGTCGATGTCCGCGGCGGTGCCGCCCACGGTCGCCTCGACGCCCTCGGGCAGGTCCGCGTCCTCGATCGCGGCGTTCGCGGCCTCGGTCGCGGGGCCCAGGTCGTCGCCGTCCGGCGCGATGGAGACGGTGACCGTCTCCAGGCCGTCCTGGGTAGCGATCGAGGGGCGCGAGGCCACCTCGTCAATGGAGGCGACGTCGGTCAGCGGGATGCCGCCGGCGAGCTCGATGCCCTTGAGCTGGTCGAAGGTATCGATGCCCTCGCCCTTCTCGACGTAGATGTCGAGCTCGGAGTCACCCAGGGTGACCGTGCCGATCGCGCCGGGGTACATCTGCCCGGCGACCATGCCGATCACGGCCTCCTCGGTGAGCCCGAGCGCGGCCGCCTTCTCGCGGTCGACGGTGACGACCGCGGTGGGCTGATCGGCCTGCAGGTCGCTGGTGACCTCGGTGGCGCCGTCCGGCACCGGGTCGAGCTCCGCGAGGATCGCGTCGTTCGCGGCCTGGCGGTCCTCGGCGGTGGGGCCGGTGATAAGGATGTCGATCGAGCTGGAGCCCGTCGGCGAGGCGACGTCGGCCGCCTCGATGGTGCCGCCGTCCGGGATCTCCTCGAGCGCGGCGACCATGTCGTCCTGGAGGGCGGTCTGGTCGGCGTCGGGGTCGGTGGTGATCGAGAAGCTGACCTCGTTCGAGGCTCCGCCTCCGCCCATGCCGAACTGACTGCCGCCGATGGTGGTCTGCACGGTCTCGACGCCCTCGAGATCCATGAGGGCCTTCTCGCTCTCCTCCGCCTTGTCGGCGGACTGCTGAAGGCTGGTGCCGGCCGGCAGCGACTGGGTGAGCGAGGCGATGTTCTGCCCGGTGTCGCCGAGGAAGTTGACGTTCACCAGCGGGTACAGGAAGGCGGTGCCCACCAGGACGAGGATCGCGGCGCCGACGGTGAGCAGGCGGCGCGGCAGCGAATCGGTGACCAGGTGCAGCAGCGGCGCGTAGATCCGGTGCAGCCAGCTGCGCTCCTCCGTCGCCTCGGCCTCCTCGCGGATCCGGGCCACCTGCTCGGCATCGTCGGGATCCACGATCCCCTGGCTCTTGGGGGCGCGCAGGAACCAGTAGGCGAGCACCGGGACGATCGTGAGCGCCACCAGCAGCGAGCTGAGCATCGCGATGCCGACAGTGAGGGCGAAGGGCCGGAACAGCTCTCCCGCCATGCCGGAGACGATCGCGATCGGCAGGAACACCACCACGGTGGCCAGCGTCGACGCGGTGATCGCGCCGGCGACCTCCCCCACGGCATCGAGGATCGCGCGCATCCTCGTCTTGCCGTAGGCGAGGTGGCGCATGATGTTCTCGATGACCACGATCGAGTCGTCGACCACGCGGCCGATCGAGATCGTGAGCGCCGCGAGGGTGAGCATGTTCAGCGTGTAGCCGGTGACCAGCATGCCGATGAAGGCGATCAGCAGCGAGGTCGGGATCGAGATCGCGGTGACGATCGTGGGCCGCACGCGACGCAGGAACAGCAGGATCACACCGACGGCGAAGACCAGGCCCAGCAGGCCCTCTTCGGCGAGCGCGAGGATCGAGTCCTGGATGAAGGGCGCCTGGTCGAAGACGATGGCGCTCTCGGCGTCGCCGCCCACACCGGACAGGGTGTCCGCCAGGACGCCCTCGACGCCGTCGGAGATGTCCACGACGTTGCCGTCGGCGGTGGCGGTCACCATGACCACGAGGGACTCGCGGCCGTCGGTGCGGGAGATCGAGGTGGGGTCCTGGGTGGTGCGCTCGACGGTCGCGACCTCGGAGAGGGCGACGGGCTGGGGGGCCTGCTGGGCCTCCTGGCCGGGCTGGCCCTGCTGAGCCTGGTCGGCGTCGCCGCCGGAGGCGCCGTCGGCCGGCATCAGCATGATCGACTCGAGGCTCTCGATGCTGTCGATCGACTGGCCGAGCACCACATCCATGGTGCGGTCACCGTCGGTGACGGAGCCGCCGGGCAGCGACAGCCCGTTGGCATCCAGCGCGGTGGAGATGTCGTCCTCGGTGAGGCCGTTCTCCGCGAGGGCGTCCGCGTCCGGGGTGATCTGCACGATCTCCTCGGGAGCGCCGATGACGGCCACGGAGGAGACCCCGTCGACGCGCTCCAGCTCCGGCTTCACGGCGGAGTCCAGGCGGGCACCCAGCTCGGAGGGATCGAGATCGGAGGAGATCGAGAGCACCACGGCCGGCAGGTCGCTCGTGCCGCCGGCGATGACCTGCGGGTCCGCGTCCTCGGGGAGCTGGTCCTCGATGCGCGTCAGCGCGGCGTCCACCTGGTTGGAGGAGCGCGCGGTGTCGGTGCCGTAGGTGAGCTCCACGGTGACCATGGAGACGCCCGCCTCGGAGGACGAGGAGGTGCTCTCGACGTTCTCGAGCCCGCTGAGGGACTGCTCGACGGGGCGGGTGATCCGCTCCTGCACCTGCTCCGACGACGAGCCGGGGGCGCTGGTGACGACCTGGATCTGCGGCAGCGAGACCGAGGGGATGAGCTCCTGGCGCATCGTCGTCATGGCGAAGGCGCCGATGATCGACACCGCGATGCACACGAGTGCGATGAAGGACCTGTTGGTCAGGCTGAGTCGGGCCAGGCGGTTCATCCTGCTCCTCGGGAGACGCTGCGAATAAGGCGGTCGACACGGCGACATCCCGCGTCCGAGGGCTCATCGTCGGACCCTGACTGGAACTGTTCCATACGGACCTGTATCGAGATATACGACCTCCGTAGGAGATTGACCCTGCCGCCTGGGAAGGGGCCGATCAGCACGTGGGATTCGACCGGGAAACTGCAGCCGATGTGGCGCGGAGCACGCCGGCCGCAGGGTCCGGACCATCGCCGCGTCGGCCGACGGACAATGGAGCGGTGTCCGATCCCGTTCCCGCTCCGAGCCCCAGCACCCCTGCCTCCCCTCGGGCGGCCCGCCGCATCGTGGATCGCGACATCCTGCGCCTCGCCATTCCCAGCCTTGGCGCCCTGATCGCCGAGCCGCTGTTCCTGCTGGCGGACTCCGCCTTCATCGCCCGCGTCAGCACCGCCTCCCTGGCCGGGCTCGGGCTCGCCTCGGCGATCCTCACCACGGTGATCGGGCTGTCGGTGTTCCTGGCCTACTCCACCACCGCCTCGGTCGCGCGGGCCTTCGGCGCCGGCCGACGCCGCGAGGCGATCGCCCGCGGCGTCGACGCCTGCTGGCTGGCGCTGATGATCGGGGCGGGCGCCGTGCTCGTGCTGCTGCTCGGCGGCGAATGGATCCTCTCCCTGTTCGGCCCCTCCCCCGAGGTGCTCGCCGAGGCGACCACCTACCTGCGGCTGAGCGCGCTGGGCGTTCCGGCGATGCTCGCGGTGCAATCGGCGACCGGGCTGCTGCGCGGCCTGCAGAACGCGCGGGTGCCGCTGGTGATCGCAGTCTCCGGGGCGGCTGTGAACATCCCGTTGAACTGGCTGCTGATCTTCGGGCTCGACCTCGGGATCGCCGGCAGCGCGATCGGCACGGTCATCGCCCAGTGGGGCATGGCGATCGTGCTGCTGCTCCTGGTGGCCCGGGCGGCCCGGCGCAGCGACGTGCCGCTGCGCCCGCACCTGGGACAGGTGGCCTCCGCGGGGCGCGAGTCGGTGCCGATGTTCGTGCGCACGATCTCCCTGCGGGTGGTGCTGCTGGCCGGGACCCTCGTGGCGACGAAGCTCGGCGACGTGCAGCTGGGCGCCCATCAGATCGCCCTGACCGTCTTCAACCTGCTCGCCCTCGCCCTGGATGCCCTCGCGATCGCCGGCCAGGCCCTCACCGGGCGGTTCCTGGGGGCGGACGACCCCGTCTCCGTGCGCGCGGTGACCCGTCGGCTGATGGTGTGGGGCGTGGGCGGAGGGGTCCTCACCGGCGCTCTGCTGCTCGCCGCGAGCTATGTGATCCCGGGGCTGTTCACCCCGGACGTCGCGGTGCAGGAGAACCTGCGGGCGGCCCTCTGGGTGCTCATGGTGGCCCAGCCCGTGGCCGGCTACGTGTTCGTGCTGGACGGGGTGCTGATGGGTGCCGGAGACGCGCCGTACCTCGCGAAGGCGGGCGTGATCAACGCAGTGGTCACCCTGCCGTTCGCGGCGCTGGTGTACTACTCGGGCTGGCAGGGGCCGTGGGCCCTGGCCGCGCTGTGGGTGGCATGCACGCTGATCTTCCTGGTCGCTCGCGCCGTGACCCTGGGGCTGCGGGTGCGGGGGGATGCGTGGATGCGGCTGGGGCGGTAGGGGCAGCGGGGCGAAGGGGCAGCGGGGCGCAGCGGAGCCTCAGGACCCGGCGCGTCGCGCCTCCATGAAGAGCTGCATGGTCAGCTCGCCGTCGTCGTCGATGTCCACGTCCCCGGCGACCACGTACTCGACGTCCATCGTCAGCTCCTCGCCGGGATTCTCATCTCGTGAGTCGGTGCGATAGGTGACCGTGGCGGTGGGTCCGCCACCCTCCTCGTAGCCCTCCGCGGCGGCGCTCCCGTCGAGGTGCCCGCGGTAGGTCAGCTCCGCGACAGGCTGGTCATGGAACTCCCACCGACCGCTGCCGAACGCCGCATCGGCATCGGGCACGCGCATGTCGCACAGCGAGAGCCCGTCGTCGTCGACCTCCCCGCACTCCTCGACGAGGGCCTCCATCTCCTTCTGCACCGAGGCCACGGCGGCCGGGGAGAACTCGAGCTGCGGATCCGCTCTCACCTCATCGGTCGAGTGGTCTCCGAGCGTCGGACGGAGCATCACCGTCTCCGGCACCGACTGGAGGTGGTCACCGGGCGGGACCACCTCGATCGTGTACCTGCCGGGGAGCGCGGAGAGCCTGATTCGAGAGTCTCCCTTCGCCAGGTCGTCCGCAGCGAACTCGACGCCGTTGAGGCGGACGCTCTCGGCCTCCTCGGGCACATCCACGGAGAGCCTGCCCAGCGTCGCCTCGGACAGGCTCCAGCGGGCATCGCCGCGTTCCGGGTCCTCGACCGGCTGGACCGAGAGCGTCCCGGTGAGGGTCTCGCCGTCCTGCACGGCCTCCACCTCGTAGGCGTACCCGTCGTCGCTCTCCGACCGGCCGACGATCTCCGCGTCGCTGACGGCGCCGTCCACAGGGGCCGCCTCCTCGGCGTCGAGCAGGAGCGTCGCATGCCCGCGCACGGGCCCCACGAGCGTGCGCAGCGTTGCCGCGTCGCCCTCCTCGAGAGCGCTCAGGTACTGCTCGACGAGCCGATCCGGGGAGGCGCGATGATGCCGCACGACGAGAAGGGCGATGAGCAGCGCGAGGACCAGTGCCCCCGCGACGGCGACCACGATCAGCGGGCGACGTCTCCGGCCGGACTCCGATGACCGGACGTCACCGACCTCGTCGACTCGGCCGACTCTCATCGCATCCCACCCCCGTGCCGCGCACGGTGCACGACTGACGGCAGAGTATCGCGCGGCTCAGCGCCGCCAGAGATCGCGAGGATCGGAGCCGGCGCGGAACCCGAGGCTCTCGACCATGGCCATGGCCTCCGGGAATCCGTGCGCGAGGGAGTGCGGGGCGTGGGAGTCGCTGCCGAAGCTGATCGACCGGCCACCCTCCTCGCTCCACCACTGCGCCATCCACGGCCACAGCCTGCGCGTGTTCATCTCCAGTGCGCGGCCGCTCCGGGCGATCGCGCGCATCGCGGCGCGGAACTCCTCCTCGACGGCCCGTGGATCGACGGGCCCCTCCTGCTCCTCGGGCCAGTACCGCAGGGCGTAGTCGAGGTGGGTGACGACCTCGAAGGGCTCATCGCCGGCCACCAGCGCGGGGACCTCCGCGAGATAGCGGCGGATCACCTCATCGGCCGGCAGGCGGCGGAACAGGGTGTTGGGCTCGGCCCGACGGCCCTCGAACTCGAGGGTGTGCAGGGAGCCGATGATCCGATCGAAGCGGCTGAGGTCGAGCTGCTGGCGCGCGGCCCCGGTGCGCAGGTGCGGCTGGCCGAACTCCAGTCCTGTCCCGATGCGCAGCTGCGGGAACGTCGCGCGGCACCGGTCGATGCTCTCGAAGTAGCCGTCGACGTCGAAGCGCGGGATGGCGACGATCCCGTCGTCCCCCAGCAGGTGCGACTCATGATCGCCGAAGTCCTCGGGATCGCTGAACCAGGCGTCCTCGAGGTCGAGGTGCTCCGTGAAGAACAGCGCCGGCAGGCCGATCCGCACCGCACGGGCACAGGTCGCCTCCATCGTGCCGCGGGCAGAGGAGGTGGGGCCGCCGGTGTCCCAGGAGAACTCGCTGTGCACGTGGCTGTCTGCGGGGAGGGTCATGCGCCCAGCCTGCCACGGTCGCGAAGGCGGGGCCAGTGCCGCCGGGGCGCCTGACCGTGCCCTGCCCACGCCCTTGCCCCTTCCCCTTCCCCTTCCCCTTCCCCTTCCCCTGAGAGGCTGGCGTCGCAGGAACCCATGACCGGACAGTGGACTCTATGGATCGGCGAACCGCCAGACGGAGTTGACCGATCCATAGAGTCCCCTGCCCCCTCGGCACCCCTCCGGCACCTGGACCGTCACCGGCCTGCGCGTCCCCTGGCCTGTAAAGTCGCCGCCACGTGCGCCCGCGGCCAACGCCACCGCCCCGCCGCCATCACCATCGCCATTGCCACCGCGTCGACCTTCCTCCCCATTCGGCGTCGGCCGCCACTGTCCACAATCGAACGACCGCTCCGGCGGCGCTGTGCCCCGCGATGTTCGGATCTCCTCATGCGCATCCGCGGGATCATCCATCGCACCGACCTGCCCGGGCACGACATCAGCCAGAAGCAGCTCGCGGAGTGGCTCCGATCCGGCGCCGTGCAGAGCATGCAGCCCTGGTATCTGACCTCGGAGGCACCGGCGGATCTGGTGAGCATTCTCCGCACAGGCACACGTCCCACGTGCCTCGACGCCGCTGCACTGCATGGGCTCTGGGTGCCTCCGAGCCTGAAGTCCGTCCACGTGTTCCGCCCTCGTCAGGGCCGCGGACGGCGGAGCGCAGGGCGAGGGAGGACCACCGCGCCGGAGGCCGTGCCCGTACCGAAGGCAACGCCGGTCCGTCGGCGGAAGGGGAAGATCGTGTGGGGCCCGGAGAAGACGCTGCCGCTGTCGCATCACGGCCCTGCCCTGCGCACATGGCCCAGTGCGCATCCGGTCCCGGACCTCTCACTGGTGCTCCAGCATGCGGCCCGATGCCTGCCCCTCTCCCAGGCAGCGACCCTCTTCGAATCCGCCCTCGACAGGAAGGAGCTCGCACCGAGGGAGGCCGAGCGCGTCATCTCCGCCCTGCCGCAGAGGCTCCGGCGGGGGTTGGCGCGGATCCGTTCCGACGCGGGCTCCGGCACGGAGACGACCGTCAGGTGGTGGTTCGAATCGCTGGGCGTGGCCGTGAGCACGCAGGTCTCGATCGCGGGCGTGGGTCGTGTGGACCTGCTGCTCGGACAGAGCTGGGTCATCGAGTGCGACAGCCGCGAGTTCCACGACAACCCCGAGCAGTACGCACGGGACCGAGCGCGAGACCTCGCCCTGCAGGCCCTCGGCTATCGGGTCACGCGGTTGACGTGGAAGCAGGTCTTCGTGACCTGGGCCTCGACGCAGGAGCGACTGCTGAGCATCCTCCGACGGGCGGACCACCACCGCCCACCCGACTTCAGGCTCAGCCTCACCGCCTGACCCCCGGGAGAGCCGAGCATCACCAGGCCCAGGCACGAACACAGGCACGACGGCCCCTGCTCCGTCGAAGTCCTGGCGTAGAGAGCGAAGCCTGCGGCACCGGCACCGGCACCGGCACGACACCGGCACCGGGCCATCCGGGAGAGGGACTCTATGGATCCGCCAACCCGCATAGGCGGTTCGCGGATCCATAGAGTCCCGTGTTCTGGGGAGGCCGCCATCGGACAGGCCGGGCACGGACCCGGACAGCGGAGCGGGGCGCCGGCGAGACAGACCCGCCTGGCAGGGTCAGGCGCCGGTGGGGATTCCGGCCTCGGCGCGCACCTCTAGCGTGGCCTGGACGAGGTGGCGCAGGCTGGCCTCGGTCTCGGCGTAGCCGCGGGTCTTCAGGCCGCAGTCGGGGTTCACCCACAGCCGCTCCGGGCCCACGGCCGCGCGGGCGCGGCGCAGCTGGTCGGCGATCTCCTCGGCGCCGGGCACGCGCGGGGAGTGGATGTCCCAGACGCCCGGGCCGATGCCGCGGGGGAAGGCACCGGGATCGATCGCCTCGAGGATCTCGCCGCGGGAGCGGGCTGACTCGATCGAGGTGACGTCGGCGTTCAGGGCGTCGATCGCGCCGACCACCACGTTGAACTCGCTGTAGCAGAGGTGGGTATGGATCTGCGTGGCCGCCTCGACCCCGGAGGTGGCCAGGCGGAAGGAGCGCACCGACCAGTCGAGGTAGTCGTCGTGCTCGGCCGTGCGCAGGGGCAGCAGCTCGCGCAGGGCGGGCTCGTCGACCTGGACGATGCTGATCCCGGCGGCCTCGAGGTCGGTGACCTCGTCGCGCAGGGCGAGGCCCACCTGGGCGGCGGTGTCCCCGAGGGGCTGGTCATCGCGCACGAAGGACCAGGCCAGGATGGTGACGGGGCCGGTGAGCATGCCCTTGACGGGGCGCGGGGTGAGCGACTGGGCGTAGGTCGCCCAGCCCACCGTGATGGGCGCGGGACGGTGCACGTCGCCGAACAGGATCGAGGGGCGGGTGCAGCGGGAGCCGTAGGACTGCACCCAGCCGTGCTCGGTGGTCGCGAAGCCCTCGAGGTTCTCGGCGAAGTACTGCACCATGTCGTTGCGCTCGGGCTCGCCGTGCACCAGGACGTCCAGCCCCAGCTCCTCCTGAAGGGTGATCACGCGCGCGATCTCCTCCTTCATGGCCTGCTCATAGCCGGCATCGTCCAGAGTGCCCTTGCGGTGGGCGGCACGGGCGGCACGCACCTCCCCCACCTGCGGGAAGGAACCGATGGTGGTGGTGGGCAGGTCCGGCAGGCCGAGGGCCTGACGCTGGGCCTCGGCCCGCTCCTCGTAGGCGACGCGCTCGGTGTCCGCGGACGTGACGGCGGCGGCGCGCTCGCGCACGGAGGGCACCTGCACGCCGTCGAAGGCGCGCGGCACGGAGCGCGGCCCATCGACCGCTCCGGGCTCGATGCCGCCGGCGGCGAGGGTGACGATCTCGATGATCTTCTCGTCGGCGAAGGCAAGGGTGGCCACGAGCTCGGCAGACAGCGAGGTCTCGAGCTCGAGCGTGTGCGGGACGTGCTGGAGGGACACGGAGGTCGACACGGAGATCGCGTCGGCCGCTCCCCCGGCCTCGGTGACGCGGCGGCGCAGCTCGGCCAGGCGGGCAGCGGCCGTCGGCAGCTCGGTGCGCCACACGGAGCGTCCCTCGACGAGGCCCGCGACCAGCTGCGTGGAGCCGATCCCGGCAAGCTGCTGAGCGCTGGGCAGCTCTCCGCGGGTGAGGTCGAGGTGCACAGCTTCGGCGCCGGTGGCGAGCAGCGCGGGCAGCAGATCGCCGATGCCTCCGTAGGGGGTGGTGACCAGCAGCTGCGGACGCGGCACCGTCTCGACGAGGCGGCCGATGGAGCGCTGCAGCGCGTCGGCGAGCTCGGGCTGGGCCAGGCGCTGATCGGCGGCGAGGGCGGGCTCGTCGAGCTGCACCCAGCCGGCGCCGGCGGTGTGCAGCGCATTCAGGAGCTCGGCGTACACGGCGACGACATCGTCCAGGCGGTCCAGCGGGTCGAAGCCCTCGGGCGCGCCGTCCTGCGCCTTGGCCAGCAGGAGCAGGGTCAGCGGACCCACCAGCACGGGACGGGTGCCGGTGCCGTCCTCGAGGGACTCGGTGAACAGGTCGACGATCCGGGTGGAGGCGAGATGGAGGTCGGTATCGGGGCCGATCTCGGGCACCAGGTAGTGGTAGTTGGTGTCGAACCACTTGGTCATCTCCAGCGGCGGCTGCTCCGCGGTGCCACGGGCGAGGGCGAAGAGCCCGTCGTCGTCGATCGTGCCGTCCGCACCCAGCACGGAGGCGAAGCGGTCCGGGATGATCCCGACGGCGAGCGCGGCGTCGAGCACCTGGTCGTAGAGGGAGAACGACTCGGGCGCGGCGCCGGCGGCGTCGAGGCCCAGCTCGGCCAGGCGCGCGCGGGTGGCGCGGCGCAGCTCGCGGGTGCGGCGGGCGAACTCGGCGTGGTCGATGCGCCCTGCCCAGTAGGCCTCCTCGGCCTTCTTCAGCTCTCGGGCGGGGCCGATGCGGGGGTAGCCGACGGGGGTGGCGGCGGGCAGCGGGGCGATCTGAGCGGTCATCGGGTCTCTCCTTGGGTGGTGGACCAGCGGTCCAGGTCGAGGTGATCGAGCACGTCGAGCGCGTCGCCGTGCGAGTTGAAGGTGTAGAGGTGCACGCCGGGGGCCCCGGCGTCGAGCACCCGACGGGCGAGGTCGACGGTGAAGCGCACGCCGATGCGGCGTCGCTCGACCTCGTCGGAGGCGATCTCCAGCTGGTGGAGGAGGTCGCGGGGCGCTTCGACACCGCTGATCGCGGCGAGGCGCTCGAGGCGGCGCGGGTTGGTGGCGGGCACGAGGCCGGGCACGATCGGCATCCGGATCCCCGCCTCGCGCGCCCGGGCGAGCAGACCGCAGTAGACGGAGGCATCGAAGAACACCTGGGAGATGGCGAAGTCCGCGCCTGCCCGCTCTTTGGCGACCAGCACCTCGGTGTCGTGGCTGGTGGTGGGTGATTCGGGATGACGATGCGGATAGGCGGCCACGCCGATGCTCACGCGGCCGCCGGCGAGGGTGGCGGTGCGCTCGTGCTCGATGGTGCGGATCAGCTCCACCAGGGGCCGCGCGAAGGGGATCTCGTCGTCCTCGAGGCTGTGCCCCTCGGACTGGTCGCCGCGCAGTGCGAGGATGCCGCGCACGCCGCGGTCCAGCAGCGCGTGGATGATCGTGGAGAGCTGCGCCCGGGTGGAGCCGATCGAGGTGAGGTGCACCAGGGGCCGCAGGCTGGTCTCGGCCAGCACGTGCTCGGTGACTTCGATGACGCGCGCGAGATTGCCGTGACGAGCACGGCTGGTCACCGAGACGTAGTCGGGTCCCGTCGCCTCGAGCTGCGCGATGGTCTCGCGCAGCCGCTCGAAGGACACATCGCTCCGCGCCGGGAACAGCTCGTAGCTGAGCGCAGGACGATGGCGCACCGGGGCGGTGCGCTCGAGCTCGGGCAGCGTCGTGGTAGCGGACATGACCGGAAAGCTACGAGCCTCCCGCGATCGCGGGAAAGAAAGATGTGCGCCTATGAACATCCTCGGCGAGCTGGTTCTCGCAGAGTCGCGCGGGTTCATACAGGACGCCGCAGAGCGTCATCCGGAGACTCATTCAGCCGCGCTGGTGCTGCGTCCGGCATGCCAGACCTTCCCCACGAATCGCGATGTCCGATTTACCCCTTTTTCCCTTTATGCCGGGTAGACTTGGGGGATGACCGGCACCTCAGCAATGTCGGCGGGACGGACCGGGAGGTCACTATGCGGATCGGATACGCAGCAGGAGCGTTCGACCTCTTCCATGTGGGGCACCTGAATCTGCTCCGCCGTGCCAAGCAGCACTGCGATGTGCTGATCGCCGGCGTGGTGAGCGACGAAATGCTGCGCGAGGTCAAGGGCATCGAGCCCGTGATCCCCACCGGAGAGCGTGCCGAAATCGTGCGCAACCTGCGCTTCGTGGATCGGGTCTACGTGGAGACCACCCCGTCGAAGCTCGATGCCTGGCGAGACATGCGCTTCACGCACTTCTTCAAGGGCGACGACTGGCGCGGCACCCCCAAGGGGCTCCTGCTGGAGGAGCAGTTCGCCGAGGTGGGGGTCGAGGTGCGATACCTCCCCTACACCGTCCACACCTCCAGCACCGCCCTGCGGCGGGCGCTCGCCGCGATCACCGCCTCCGCTGAGCTCCAGTCAGCCGGAGTCAGCTGAATCCTCCGACCAGCACTCCGCAGCATCCGGGACCCCGGTGATGACATGTTCATCACCGGGGTCCCCTTCCTCCGCACATGAGACGCTCGAGCCCCTTCGGGAGCCGCCGGCACCGTCGCCCACTCCCCCCGGCCCAGCCCTGCTCAGGACAGCGGAACGCCCCCGCATGAGGGCTCAGCACTTCCCTCACGCGAGGGCGTCACCTCGCCCCGGGGAAAGCGTCGCTCAGTACGCCCCTCGGGAGGCCAGCACGGCGCGCGCAGTGCGCACCAGGATCAGGAGGTCCTGCATGAAGGACCAGTTGTCGACGTAGAACAGATCCAGTCGAACGGTGTCATCCCAGGAGAGGTCGCTGCGACCGGAGACCTGCCAGAGCCCGGTGATCCCGGGCCGCACGGCCAGGCGCCGGTGCGCGTCCCCGTCATACCCGCTGACCTCCTGGGGCAGGGCGGGCCGCGGGCCGACCAAGCTCATGTCACCCCGCAGCACGTTCCACAGCTGGGGCAGCTCGTCGAGGGAATAGCGGCGCAGCAGCTTGCCCACCCGGGTGATGCGGGGGTCATCGGACATCTTGAACAGCACGTCGTTGCCGCGGTCGCGCGCGAGCTGCTCGAGCTCGGCCCGGCGGGCCTCCGCATCGACCACCATGGAGCGGAACTTCAGGAACTCGAAGGGTTCGCCGGTGCGGCCCACGCGCTGCTGACGGAAGATGACCGCGCCGCCATCGCCGAGGTGCACGAAGAGTGCCACGATGAGGAGCACCGGCGCCAGGATCAGCAGCAGCAGAGCGCTCGCGGCGATGTCGAACAGCCGCTTGCTCCAGCGCAGCGCCTTGCGGGCGCGCGGCAGGTCCATGTGCACCAGCGGGAGTCCGGCCACAGGCCGCATCCGGATCCGGTCGCCCGAGATCTCGCTGATGCCCGGGACCACGATGACTCCGACCTCGATCCCTTCGAGCTCCCAGGCGACGCGACGGAACTCCTCGGCGCTCGCCGACGAGCCGGCGGTGAACAGCACGACGTCAGGCTGCTGCGCGCGCACCAGATCCAGCAGCTGGGACTCGTCGCCGAGGATCGGCACGCCGGCGCCCTCGCCGCGGCGCGCATCGCTGATCGGGGTGATGGCACCGACCACGTCGTAGCCCAGCCAGACCTCTCGGGTCAGGGTGCGCACGATGCCGCGCACATGCCCGGTGGAGCCGACCACGAGCACCTGCGAGCGCAGGTGCCCCCGGGCGCGGGCAACGTTCACGCAGCGCCGGGCCAACACCCGTACCAGCAGCAGGAGCAGGGGACCCACCAGGAACAGGGCGACGAAGTAGGGGCGGGAGAGCGGGATATCCGCAAGGAAGAGCACCGCACCGGTGAGCCCCACCGCTCCGAGGCTTCCCACCAGCACGTTGCGGTAGATCTCGGGTCCAGCGGACACCAGTCGGGGGTTCGACGCGCCGGAGATCAGAATGGCGAGCATCCAGGCGGTGGCGATCACCACCGATGTGCGCACCACGTAACCGGAGAGGTTCGGAGCGGAATCCAGGAACGCGAGGTTCTGCCGGATCAGGACCGCGATCACGCAGGCCACCGCGAGCGCCAGGAGGTCCGCCGCGACGATCATGGAGACGACCAGGCGGTCATCGCTGCGGTCCTTGCGGCGAGGACGCGCGGACCAGGTGGAGGCTCGCAGCGGAGATCGACCGCCGAGCAGAGGGACCGAGGGTCCAGCAGCTTTGACTGTCTGCGGTAATGCCACGTGCACCTCTCAGCGATCGGAGCCGGGATGGAGCGGTCAGGCCCAGCACCGGGAGCGGGTCCGTCCGCACCATCGCGACCCACACCCATCTGATGTCCGTTTTGCCCTGCTTGTCCGGCTTGTCTGAAATGCGACTATACCTCTCCTCGTGGAGGAATGGGAGATGCACTGCACTCTGCGCCGCGAGGAGACCCCTCGGAACGAGGGGTTACGGCCACAGGGACGTCCTGGAAAGAGACAGCACGACGCAGCGCGCCAACCCCGAAGGGTCGGCGCGCTGCGTCAGGTGTCGGAGCTGAGCGGGGCTCCCGCCTGCGGCGGCTCAGCCGTTGAGGTGCTCCTGCAGCGCCTTCACGGTGGAGTAGCTGGTGCGGAAGTCCCACACGCCGTTGCTGCCGTGGCCGATCGCGGCACGGAGCTTCGCCGTCGTCTCGGCGCCGATCTTCCCGTCGGCGGTGGCACCGATCTTGGACTGCAGGGCCTTGATGTCGGCGGTCGAGAGCGAGCCGTCCTGGCTCACGCCCACCCAGGCCTCGAGCGCACGGGTGGTGGCCGGACCGAACTTCCCGTCCACGACGAGTGCGCCGCTGCTCGGCGCCGAGGGAGCCGGGGCGGTCGGTGCCGAGGGCGCGGGGGCGCTCGCGGCCGGAGCTCCGCTGTTGAGGAAGGACTGGAGCGCCTTCACGGTCGCGTAGTTCGAGCGGAAGTCCCAGGCGCCGTTGCCGCTCAGGCCCATCGCCGCACGGAGCTTGGTGGTGGTCTCGGCGCCGATCTTCCCGTCGGCGGTGGCACCGACCTTGGACTGCAGCGCCTTGATGTCGGCGGTCGAGAGCGAGCCGTCCTGGCTCACGCCCACCCAGGCCTCGAGCGAGCGGGTGGTCGCCGCCCCGAACTTGCCGTCGACCGCGAGTGCGCCGGGGCTGGTGCGCACGTCGTCGCGGGAGGCCGAGTCCTCGCGGCCGCCGGGCTGGGCGTTCGCATCCGCGCCACCGTTGGACCTGGTGAGACCTGCCCGCTTGCCGCAGGTGGGCCACGCTCCGGGGCCCTGCTCATGCAGGGTGCGCTGGGCGATGGCGATCTGCTCGGACTTCGTGGCCTGGTTCGCCTGGCTCGCGAACTCGTGGCCGCCGAAGGCCTTCCAGGTGGAAGGGGAGAACTGGAGCCCTCCGTAGTAGCCGTTGCCCGTGCTGATCGACCAGTTGCCGCCGGACTCGCACTGGGCGACCTTGTCCCAGACACCGGTATCGGCGGTGGCGACCCCGGCCCCGGAGATGCCCAGGCCGGCCGCGATCACGGCGCCGCCGGTCGCGGCCGCCATCTTCGGGGCCACGCGGAGGCCGTGGAAGTACACCGCGGAGCCGTCGGCACGATGGGTGGGGACACGGGCGGGTGCAGGCATTCGGGGGCTCCTGAGGACGGCCACGGGGGAAGGGGCGGGGAAGAGTGCGGCCGACGACGGGCGTCGACCCTCCCCCACCGTGCCCGTCCCACCAGCACTTCCGGTCAGTTCGATGCCAAGTCCGAGCCATTGCTTGGTGAAACTTTTACCGAGAATGGCACCTCGGAGAATGACACCCGGGGAATTATCGAGTACAAACCGTCGGGACCACCATGGGGGTGCCGGAGGCGGGATCGGGCACCACGAGGCAGTCCAGCGAGAAGACGTCCCGCAGCAGCGCGGGGGTGACCACGTCCTGCGGTGCCCCGGTGGTCACCACCTCGCCCTCGTGCATCACCACCAGGTCGGTCGCGTAGCGCGCGGCCTGGTTGAGGTCGTGGAGGACCACGACGAGGGTGCGCCCGTGCTCGTGGAAGCCCCGCAGCAGCTCGAGCAGCTCGTACTGGTGGGCGATGTCGAGGAAGGTGGTCGGCTCGTCCAGCAGCATCAGCTCGGTCTCCTGTGCGAGCAGCATCGCCACCCAGACCCGCTGCCGCTGGCCACCGGAGAGCTCGTCCACGAGGCGGTCGGCGAGCTCGACGGTGCGGGTGGCGGCCAGGGCGCGCTCGACGGCGGCGTCGTCCTCGTCAGTCCAGCGGCGCACCAGGCTGCGATGCGGGAACCGACCCCGCGAGACGAGGTCGACGACGGTGATCCCGTCGGGGGCGAGCGCGGTCTGGGGCAGCAGACCCAGCCGGCGGGCGACGTCCCGGGCGCGCAGGCGGTGCAGATCCTTCCCGTCCAGCACGATGCGGCCCGCCGACGGGGTCAGCACCCGCGCGAGCGACCGCAGCAGCGTCGACTTGCCGCAGGCGTTGGGGCCGAGGATCACGGTGAAGGAGCCGGGCCGGATCTGCAGGTCGAGGTCGCGTGAGATCGCCCGCTCGCCGTAACCGAGGGTCACCTGCTCGACGCCGAGCACCGGGCGTTGCCCCACGGGTTCAGGCGAGGACGCGGACATCGAACCCCCATCCCACGCTCGAGGCCGAGACGACCTCGAGACCGGCCCGGCGCACCAGCTCGTCGCGCTCGGCGCGGGTGCGCAGCCCCGCTTCGCCCCGGGCGAACGCGAGCAGATCGTCCTCGCACTCGTGCTCGTCCAGCGCCTCGTCCTCGAGCGCCTCGCCCACCAGCACCACGCGCCCGCCGCCGCAGGCCGCCCTTGCGGCGCGCAGCACCGCGATCGCGGCATCGTCCGGATAGCGGTCCAGCAGGTCCACCAGGAGATGAGCGTCCGCCGGGCTCGGCGACGGGGCGAACAGCCCCTGCTCCTCGACGGTGACGGCGGCGCCGGCGAGCCGTTCGCGCATCGCCTCGGCGTCCGTCGGATCCACCAGCACCGACAGCTCTGCCGCAGGTCGCGCACGGCGCAGGGCAAGGGCGATCTCGTCGGCCCCACGCCCCGAGATCCGCAGCGCGGACCAGTCGGCGAGCGCCTCCGCCTCCGCGAGCGGGCCGGCCAGGAAGACGGCACGGTCGGCCTCCGCCCGCAGCCGGTCCTGCCGCCGCTGGTGCCGGGTCGACGCCTCGACGATGCCGAGCCCCTCCAGCACCTGCTCGACGTCGGCGCCGACTCCGGTGCGCACGGCACGCAGCAGGCCGAGGATCGCGAGCTGCTCGAGCCCGTGGGGGCCGTCCAGCCGCAGGCGGTCCTCGTACCATTCGTCGCTCATCTCGAGCCCGCGGGCGGTGAAGACCCAGCACCAGGTGCCGGATGCCTCCCTGTCACGCCTGTCACGCTGCACGATCCCGATGGCCTCGAGATAGCGCAGCAGATGCGACAGACCGCTCTCGGAGCAGCCGCTGCGTGCGGCGAGCTCGGCGGTGGTCGCCGGGCCGTCGGCGAGGTGGGAGCCGAGGCCGATCGTGGCGGCGATCCGCAGCGCCATCGGGCCCACCAGCTCGGCGGCGTGGAGCAGATCCTCGTCCTCCTGGGGCTCGGCCCCGGGGGCCGACTCCTCCGGACCGGTCGCGGCCGCCGCAGCCGTCGCGACCTTCTCGATGGAGCCGTCGCCCGACGGCTCGGCACCCCCGGGGAGGGCTCCGCCGGTGGCCTCCGCGGGGCCCGAGGAGTCCGCGGCGGCGGGCCGGCGCCAGTACCCGGTGACGTCGAGCTGCTCGGGGTCGAGCTGCTTCTCACGGCGCAGCCAGCGGCGGAGCGGGGCGAGGGTCAGAGCCTCCCCCGCCGCCCAGGCGAACACCGTGCCCGGCCACCAGGGGGCGGCGCGGACGGCGTCGAACAGGAGGCTGGTGGACCCCGCCGGGGCGCCCTCGCGCACCAGCCAGGTGAGCTCCACCCCCTCCGGCACCGTCAGCTCCTGACGGTGCGAGTCCTCCCCCACCTCGACGAACACCTGCGCCCGTGCCCCCTCGGGGAACTCCTCGAGCCAGCGGCCGATCGCCGGCAGCGCGGTCTCGTCGCCCACGATCAGCGACCAGTCCGCCCCGCGGGGATGGGTGCCGGACATCTTCGGGCCGGCGATCTGCACGCTGTCCCCGACCTGCACCGTGCGCGCCCAGGCCGCTGCGGGCCCGTCCCCGTGCAGCACCAGGTCCACGTCCAGCTCCTGAGCGCCCTGGTCCCAGCGCCGAGCGGTGTAGGTGCGGGAGATCAGGTGAGGGTGGCGCGGCCAGTCGAGCACGCCGTCGAGCTGCGCGGGCACCAGGGCGACGGGCTCCTCGGGATGGCGCAGGAACAGCTTGAACTCGTCGTCGAAGCCGTCGGAGCGGAAGGCCTGCACGCGGTGGCCGGAGGGGGCGGTGTGCGCCGCCAGGCCGGGGCCGCCCAGGGTGACGCGGCGCATCGCCGGGGTCACGTCGACGGCGGCGCGCACCACCAGCTCGCGGGTGGTGATGGGGTAGAAGGTCCAGTCTCGCAGGGAGCGCACAGGGGTTCCTCTCGAACGGGGCGGGGTCAGGGATCGGCAGGGGCAGGGCGGGAAGGGAGGCGCAGGGGCGGGGGTCAGGGGCGCCGTCGGCGCCTCTCGCGCAGGATCAGATGGAGCAGGTAGCAGCCGCCGACCACGACGGTCACCAGGCCCACGGGCACCGGCTGGGGCAGGGCGTGCTGGCCCACCAGGTCGGCGGCGCCCAGCAGCACCGCGCCCAGCAGGGCGGTGGGCACGAGCGGGGCATCGCCCTGTCCCGCGAGGCGCCGGACGATCTGGGGCGCCACCAGGGACACGAAGGCGATCGGCCCGCAGGCCGCAGTGACCACGGCGGTCAGCGCCACGCCCGCGACCACGGCGACGGCCCAGACGCGCCGCCTCACCACCCCGTGAGCGAGGGCGACATCGTCGCCCAGCTCGAGCTCCCGCAGGGCCGGGGCGACGGTCGCGACGAGGGCGAGCAGCAGGCCGATGGCGAGCGTGCCCCACCGCAGCATGGTCGTGTCGACGCTCGCGAGGGACCCGGCTCCCCAGATCGCGGCGCCGAGGGCGATCTCGCGCCGCGCGACCAGCAGCAGATAGGAGTTCAGCGCGCCGAGCATGGAGGAGACCGCGATGCCGACGATGATCAGGCGGAAGCCCTGCATCCCGCGGCGGTGGGCGAGCACATAGATCACCAGCGCCGTGGCGATGCCGCCGGTGATCGCCCCGGCCGCGACCTGCAGGTAGCCACCGCCGAGCACGAGCAGCACCAGCAGCGCCCCGGTGTACGAGCCGGTGGAGAAGCCGATGATGTCGGGGCTGGCCAGGGGATTGCGGGTGAGGGACTGGAACACGGCGCCGGAGACGGCGAGCGCGGCGCCGAACACGAGGGCGGCGAGGGCTCGCGGGAGGCGCCAGTCCCGGACGATGACCGTGGTGATCTCGTCGCCCCGCCCGGCGAGCGCAGCGAACACCTGCTGCCCGGAGAGGCGGTAGTCCCCGAGCATCAGGGCGAGCAGGCTCACCACGGCCCCCGTCAGCAGCAGCACGGCGGACAGGCGCAGCGCCCGGCGCTCGAGGCGGAGCCGCACCGGGCCCAGGGCGAGGTGGAGGAAGCGGTCCCGGTGCGCCGAGAGCACGGCCGGGCGGCGGTCGAGGTCGGTCACAGCCCGCTCAGCCTCCTGCGCGCGCGCACCAGCACGATCAGCACCGGGGCGCCGACGAAGGCGGTGACCACCCCGGCGGGCATCTCCGCGGGCGCCACCAGGACACGTCCGAGCACGTCCGCGGCCAGCAGCAGCACGGCACCGCCGAGGGCGCTCAGCGGCAGCAGCCGCACCTGGTCCGGGCCCACGCACCAGCGGATCACGTGCGGCACCATCAGCCCCACGAAGCCGATCGGGCCGCAGATCGCCACCGCGCTCCCGGCCAGCAGGGTGATCGCCGCGATCACCGCGACGCGCACGGCGCGCACGGGCACGCCGTGGGCGATGGCCACCTCGTCCCCGAGCGCGAGGGCGTTCAGCGAGCCGGCGCAGGCCAGGGCCAGCAGCCCTCCGAGGCCGAGATACGGGAGCATCGGCAGCAGGTGGGCGGTGCCGCGGTTCTCGAGGGTGCCCACCGTCCAGGAGCGCATGGCGTCGAAGGTGTCGGGATCGGCGAGGGTCACCATCCCGGTGATGCCGCTGAGCACGGCGCCGAGGGCGAGGCCCGCCAGCACCAGGCGCAGCGGGTCGGGGCCGGAGCGGCCGGTCGCGCCGATGAGGTGCACCGCGACGGTGGTGAGCAGCGCGCCGGCGAAGGCGAACCAGGCATAGCCGCTGATGCCCACCACGCCCGTGAGGGCGATGCCGAGGGTGACGGAGAAGGCGGCGCCCGCGTCGACCCCGAGGATGCCGGTGTCGGCGAGAGGGTTGCGGGTCAGGGCCTGCACGAGCGCCCCCGCGACACCGAGGGCGGCGCCGACGGCGAGGGCGGTCAGGCTGCGCGGCACCCGCATGGACAGCACGATGTAGCGCTCGTCGGGATCCACGACGAGTTCCACCCCCAGCTCAGCGCGCAGCACGTCCAGGACGGCCACCTCCCGCGCCCCGACCGCGATCGAGCAGGCCACAGCCAGCAGCAGCAGGACGACCAGCGCCGCTGCGGTGAGGCCGACGGCCCGCCGACCGCGGCGGCGGGCCGGCCGAGCTGGGGCACCGCGGTGCGGCCGTCCCGGCGCCGCCGTGGTCGCCGTGCTCACCCGAGGACCGGCGCGACGGCCTCGGAGAACTTCGCGACCGTCCAGGGGGTCGAGAGCGCATTGGGGTAGTCGAAGCCCCAGGCGATGGGGAGGGTGCCGTCCTCGTCGGGCTCGATGATCGCGACCCGTCCCTCCTGCACGGCCGGCAGGGACTGGTACAGCTGGTTGGCCTCGAGCCACGCCTGTGCCTCCTCGGGCGTGCCGTGGCCTCCATGCTGGGCGATCACCACGAGATCCGCCTCGATCATGTCCAGGTTCTCGAGGCTGACGTCGCCCTGGGCGGCGGCGAGGGCGTCGGCCTGCGGCTGCGGGGCGAAGCCCCAGGACGTGGCGACCTCCTCGACGACGGAGCCGGTGTAGTTCGAGACGGAGATGCCGGCCTGCTCGCCGCGGTTGAGCACGAAGGAGAGGGTGGTGCCCTGCCATTCGGGGTGGGCGGCAGCGGTGTCCACGGCGAGCTGCTCGGTCTCCTCGACGACGCGCTCGGCGGTCTGCGCGAGGTCGAGGGCGAGGCCGACCCGACGGATCACGTCCCGCCAGTCGTACTCCCAGGACTCCTGGTCCTCGTAGGACTCCATGGTCAGGACCGGGGCGATCTGCGCGAGCCGCTCGAAGTCCTGGTCGAGGCTGCCGTAGGTGGTCGCGACGATGAGATCGGGGGCGGCGGCGAGGAGCTGCTCGAGGGGCAGGCCGGCATCGGCCCAGATGTCGTACTCCTCGACCTCGTGGCCCTCCATCGCCTCGCGCTGCCACGGGGTCAAGATCTCATCGGTGATCACCGGGAAGGCGCCGAGGGCGAGCACGGCCTCGAGGTCCTGGATGCCGGAGACGACCGCGATCCGGGAGGGACGCTCCTCGAGGGTGGTGGTGCCGAAGGGGGAGACCAGCTCGAGCGGGTAGGTGGTGGCGCCCTCACCGGCGGGCACGCGCGAGGCGTCCGGGGCGGCGGCGTCCTCCGCGGCCGCGGCGTCTCCGTCGGCGCCGGTGCCGCAGGCGGCGGCGAGGCCGCCGAGTCCGGCGGCGCCGAGGGCGGTGAGGGCATGACGGCGGGTGAGGTGCAGGGGCACGATGGGTCCTTCGCTCGAGAGGGTGCGCTGGGCGGCGGTCGACGCGCAGCCCCTAGTAAGGTAAGCCTCAGCTACATCGGTGGGACCACACGGAGGAGGCCATCACGTATCCGATCGCGACACCGGACCGCGGCGGCGCAGCGGCGACCACCCTGCCGCGCACCGTGCGCCTCCGCCCGCGCGTGCACGCCGAGGCCGATCTGGTGCTGTGGTGCCGCACCGGGTGCGCGCGCGTCGGAGTGTCCGACGCAGTGCCCGGTGCAGAGGAGGCACGCCCTCTCGCGGTGCCTGCCGACAGCGCCCTGCTGCTCCGCGCGGGGCAGCGGCACACCGTCGAGGTCCCCGCCGGGACGCTCCTGCATCCCGTCTTCCTGCCGCCGCGCGGCGCGCCCGGGACCGGTTCGCCGACAGGGAGCCCGGTGGTCGAGGTGGACCGGGGCCTCGCGGCCGCGCTGCTGGCGCTCTCCGTGGCGGGCACGACGGATCTGCGCCCCGCGGAGTCCCGCCTGCGGGCACTCGGAGAGGCGGTCCGCTCGCGGATGGCCGGCGGGGCCTCGCACCGGATGCGCCCTCCTCCCACCTCGCACATCGAATGGGTCACCAACCGGGACGAGCACGTGCTGGTGATCGCCGCCTTCGGGCCGGCCACCGTGATGGTCCGCGATGTGGCCGGGGGCTGCGCCGCGGTGGACCTGGCCGAGCACATGGCGCTCGCGGTGCCGCCGGGGGTGCCGCACCGGATCCTCACCCGGGAGGCGGGTGTCGCTCTGCCCGTGTTCCATCACGGGACCGGGCTCTCCCTCGACGGGGCGGAGGGGCGCATCGAGCTCATGTACCTGCCGGCGCGGACGCGGCTGCGCGCGGAGCATCATGCGGTCGCCGGCTCTTCGGCGCTGCGACCTCCGGGCTTCGACGAGACCGCGCTGCCGCGAGCGCTGGCCGGCCTCGTGCAGCGCACCGGCGTGCTGCGCCTCGACGGCGGCGCCCCGGCACCGGTGGACCTGCTGCGCGAGCGGGTGATCCGGGACCCGGCCGGGAGCTGGTCGCCGGCGACCTGGGAGCGTCTGGAGGGCGGCGCGACCGCGCCCTGCCCCCACCGTCGCACGCTCGAGCGCGCCGTCCGGGAGGCGACCGGCACCGGGTTCGTGAGCTGGCGGAACCAGGTGCGGGCGGAGCAGGCGGAGGATCTGCTCGCCGCCGGGATGCCGGTGAAGACGGTGGCCCGACGCATGGGCTTCGCCCACGCCAGCGGCTTCTCCCGCGCCTTCCGCCAGGTCACGGGTGCCGCCCCGGAATCGGTGACCCGCAGGACCGTCCCCGGGGATCTCGCACCGCCCCTCCCCCCTCCCGTCCCGCCCTGGCGGGCCCAGACCAGGAGCCGCCCATGACCCCCGCGACCGAGGACCAGCTGTTCCCCGCCGAGCTGTGGGAGCCGCTGCCCCGTCCTCCCGGACGCGAGGAGCCGACGCCGATCCGTCGGCGCGACGACACCGCGCACGGCAGCGCGCACGGCAGCGCGCACGACGCCGCTGACGGGGCGGGTCCGCACCTGCTCCGGCGCGAGGGCGAGGGCGCCCTGGTGCGCATCCGCCACACCGCAGAGGCGGCGAGCGCGGTGGCGCTGCAGGCGAGCGGCTGGTGGCACCCTTCCCCGGCGGATGCCTGCGAGCTGCGGCCGCAGGGGAACGGCCGCTGGGAGGGCGTGTTCGAGGTCCCCGCGGACTGGCGTGCGAGCTATGGGTTCGCAGTGCACCGCGGGCCCGGCGAGCCGCCGTGGCGCAGCGCCGGCATGAAGGCACCCGGCGTGGAGGTGGTGCCCGACCCGGGGAACCCGCGCCGGCACCGGGCCGGACGCGGCGGGGCGGCGCGCTCGGTCATCGCGCTCCCCGACGACGCACCCTTCGCGCCGAGCGCCGCGGAGACGGAGGGTCCCGGCCCCCGGGTGCTCCCGCTCGCCTCCCCGAGCGACGGGCCGCGCACCCGGTGGTGGGCCTCGCGCCCGGGGGACGCGGGCTGCGAGGGCCTCGACCCCGAAGCTCCGCTGCCCCTGCTCATCCTCACCGACGGCGCGCAGCACGTGGAGCATCTGGACACGCCGACGCTGCTCGCCCGAGGCGTCGCCGCCGGGGTGCTGCCGCCGCTGGCTGCGGTGTTCGTGGACTCCGGACCACAGCGCGGCGAGGTGCTCGGGGTACCCGGCGGGCATGCCCGGTGGATCGCGGAGCAGCTGGTGCCCTCCCTGCGTGCGTACGGTCTCGGCACGGGCCGGGGACGCGCGCGCGTGCTCGTCACCGCCGATCCCGCACGCACGATCGTCACCGGCTCCAGCTTCGGCGGCCTCACCGCACTCTTCGCCGTGGCCCGCGCCCCGCAGCTGATCGGGGCGGTGATCGCGCAGTCGGTCTCGCTGTGGCGCTATCCCGCGGGCGCCCTGACCGCGCCGCTGCTGCGCGCAGCCGCGCGCAGCACGTCGGGACCGCTGCGGCTGCGGCTCCAGGTGGGCCGGTACGAGGGGGACATGCCCGCCCGCTCCCGAGCGCTGCACGAGGGACTCGTCACCGGCGCCGCGCAGCACGGCACCGCCCTGGACGTCACCCTGGACGCACACAGCGGCGGCCATGACTGGGCCTGGTGGCAGCCGACGATGCTCCATGAGGTCGCCGCGCTGCTGCGCTGAGCACGCCGGGCCTTCCCGATATCCTCGACACGTGCCGCCCCCCGTCCGCCTCGCCCCCGCCGCCATGGCCTGGCGGCTGCTGGCGGTGCTGCTGTGCGTGGGGGTGCTGACGGTGGGCGGGCTGACCCGCTCGAACGATCTGTTCCCCTTCGGGGTCCTGGACCAGTTCTCCTCCGGCACCGACCCCGACGGAGAGGTGGTCAACACCTGCCTGCAGGGCATCCGCGGCGACGGAGAGCCCTTCGACATCCGCTTCGGACCGCGGAGCGTGGGCATCGAGCGGGCCGACGTGGAGAACAATCTCCCGGCGATCGAGTCCGACCCGCAGCTGCTGGCCCCGCTGGCCGCCGAGTACGACCGGCGTCACCCCGAGCAGGAGCCGCTGGATGCGCTGGTGCTGTGCCAGCGGATCACGTCCCTGCAGGGCGGCACCGCCCATGGCGAGGAGGAGCTCGTCGAGGTGGTCCGTTGGAAGGCCCCATGAGCACCACCTCTGCTGCGGCCTCCCGACCCTCGGGGGGCACCCGGCCCCGGTTGCGGTCGATCCTGTTCCCGGCCCTGCCCCTGGCCCGGATCAGGGTGCTGCGGGTGATCATCTACGCCTTCGTGGTGCTGGATGTGCTGACCTTCTCGCGCGATGTCCTCTCCCACGCGAACAACGCCGGGTTCTACACGCCGCTCGCGCTCGCGCGGCTGCTGCACCTGCCGGCGGTGACCACGCCGCTGGCGTACACCCTGCTGGTGCTGATCCTCGCCGGGTGCGCGGCGGCGATCGCGGGCCGGCGGCCGCGGCTGTCCGGCGCCGTGGTCGCACTCGCCTTCTGGCTGTGGATGCTCTACAGCAACTCCTACGGCTACATCGCCCACGACCACATGGCGCTGATGGTCGCGGTGGCGGTGCTGCCCACCGTCGCGGGGGCCGAGAGCACCGGCCCCGCGGGCACGCTTCCCCCGGCTGCCAGTACCAGTACCAGTACCAGTGAAGCGGCAGGCTGGGCGCTGCGCGCGATCCAGCTCGCGGTGATCGCGACCTACTTCTTCTCGGTGGTCCCCAAGCTCCTGTACTCCGGATCGCTCGCGAACTGGGGCAACAGTGCGATCCTCACCTGGGCCTCGATCCGTCGCGGCAGCGCCCTGGCGCACTGGCTGGTGGAGGTGACCCCGTGGGTGTTCGTGCCTGCGCAGTGGGCCGGGCTCGCCCTCGAGGCGCTCTCCCCGGTGGTGCTGTTCCTGCGCGGGAGGGCCCTCTACATCGCCGTCGCGCTCTACCTCGGCTTCCATCTGTCCACGCTGGTGCTCCTGGGGATCCACTTCCTGCCCACCGCGATCTGCTGGGCGGCGTTCCTGCCGCTCGAGCGGCTGCGATGGCCGGGACGCAGAGCACAGCACTCCCGCTGAGCCCTGGCCGCCCGGTCACTCTCCGTCCTGGCAGACCGCGACCGACTCCCCCTCGAGGGGCCACGTGACGGTCTCGCGACTCCCGTCGTCCACGTCGATGCAGGTGACGATGTTCAGGAGGAGGCCCTGGGACAGCGCGATGTGCAGCTCCCCCGAGGGATCGAGCACGACGATCCCGTCGATGACGAAGGGAACGATCTGCGACGTCCCCGCGCTGCCGTCGGCGCCCGGCGCGGAGGTGAACACCGCGTACCCGGTGTCGCTCGTGATGTTCCAGGACGCGCTGATCCAGCGATCGATCTGGTAGCTCGACGGAGAGGTGACCTGCCAGGTCCCCGGCACTGCGGAGGGCTCCTCGGCATCCATGACCCCAGCGCTCCCGACGGGTCCATCGGGGCGGTCGTCGGTGAAGGCGAAGAAGGGGCACTCCGGCGGGGCCGCCACCGTGGCGGCCGCGCATTTCTCGAGGGTCGCCTCGACCTGTGCGGTGACCTCCTCGAAGCCCTGCGTGGAGAGCTCATAGCCCAGCACCGCCCCGGCTCGGCGCAGCTGCTCCCTCTGCATCGGGATGGAGACCTTCTCGACGACCGGGAACAGGCGCTCGCTGCGTGCGGGCAGCCCCAGTTCGTAGCTGCCCGGCAGCAGGCGCAGGATCAGGAGCTGCTGGCCGTACATGCCCTCCCGGCTCGGCTGCCCCGACAGCGGGATCGGGACCGCGTTGATCAGCAGCTCCCGGACCCCCTCCGGCACGGTAACCACGAACTCCGTCGCCACCACCGGTACGAGCTCCCACGTCGCCGGGGCGAAGGAGCTGGTGGCCTGGGAGCGCACGGTGAAGCTGGCCTGCTCGACACTCGTCCCCGAGCTCAGCGACGCGGTGACCGTGGCCTGCCCACCGCCGGTCTCGACGGCATCGATCGTGTAGGAGGTGATCCTGTCGGTCGCGGCACGCAGCACCTCCTCCGTGAGGGCGATATCGCTCGTCTCCGCGGAGTCCGCGAGGTGCTCGCGCACGGTCGCGACATCGCCGGCCACGAGCGCATCGAGAAATGCCCTCACCGGATCCTCCGGCGAGGCACCACCGATCAGCAGCCGCGGCAGCACCAGCACGAGGACGAGCACCGCGCAGATCGCACCGGCGAGCGCGACTCCGCGGCGGCGCGTTCGCCTACCGGAGCCAGGATCGGCGGCGCTGACACGTCCTGTGCCACCGCCGGTCCCGGTGGCGGGAATCTCGCCGGTGCCAGGCCCGCGCAGCGCGGCCGGCTCCCCCTCGGGCCGGGTCCAGCCCAGCGGGAGGGTCCGCCCGGTGGGGGCAGATTTCGACTCTTTCACGGTGCTCCCGGCTCTGGCTGTCGGACGGCTCCGGCCGACAGCGGGATGGGCACTGCCGGCGAGCGGTCCTCGATCGCGCAGCAGAATGTCCCAGGATACTCGGCCCGTTCATCGAGGGTTCCCGGAGACTTCACCGGGGCAGAGGTCGGTTCCCGGCGTAGCTCCAGGCCGAGAGCTCATATCCGCCGTCCACTCGGCGGATGCTCGCGCCGAAGAGCGCGGAGGTGGCGTGGACCGAACCCGGCATCGGCTCCGACGGCGTCGCCGCGCCGCCGTCCGGGGCGACGGCCGGCACGGCCAGGGACGGCGCTGACGGAAGCAGTGAAGTGGACGGCGTGGACGGCGTGGCGGGCGGTGAGGACGATGGTGAGGAGGCCGGTGCTGCCCGGACCGTCGGCGGCGGCGCAGAGCGGTCGGCGGGCGTGCTGACGGTGAACTCCGCGACCAGGTGCTCACCGCGGAACTTGAAGCTGTCCCCCAGCATGTTCACATAGTCGATCTCGGGCTGCCGGGTCACGCTCCAGGAGCCGACCGTCCCCTCCGGCAGGTCCACCGCGATCGGGCATCCCGCCGGCCGCGGGGAGGTGCTCTCGGTGCACTGCGCGATCTCGCTGCGGATCACAGATCTCACGCGCCTCGGCGGGCAGGCTGAGCCCGTAGTCGATGTCGATCATGCCGGTCTGCCACTGGCCGAGGACGGGCGGCACATAGATCACGCGGGGACGGGAGGTCAGGGGCGGCTGCGGCGGGGGCAGCTCGATCGCGTAGCTGCCGGGCAGGACATGCAGGACCACGCCGATCCGGTTCGCGCCGCGCTCGCTGAACAGCACCTCGGGGATCTCGAACTGCTGGCCGTTCAGCAGGAGGGAATCGGTCCCGGTCAGCGGGCTGACGGTCAGGATCGGCAGGTGGATGGGCTCCAGCTCCCAGGTGACCGGGGAGAAGGGCCCCGCGCTGGTCGCGTGCAGAGCCAGCACGGTGCGGTGCTCCTCGCGGCGGTTGCGGAGGGTGGCGGTGACCTCGGCCGAGGTGCCGTGGAGGTCGACCCGGTCGATCACATAGCCGGCGATGCCGCCCGCGGTGGCCCGGTGGACCGCGGCGCTGATCGCGATATCGAGGGTCCCCTCCACCGGGCGCACGTGGCGGCGCACCGTCTCCATGTCACCGGAGATCACGGCGTCGAGGTACTCCCGTGTGACGTCGTCGGGGCCCTCAAGTCGCAGCAGCAGCCAGGGCAGGGCGATGGGGAGGAGCCCGATCACGGTGATCGTCGCGATCGTGGTGCGCAGCCGGGACCTCGTGCGGATCCTCCGGCGGCGCGGCACACTGCCCTGGTGGCGGAGCGAGATCTCCGCACCGAGCCGCTCATCGGCGCTCCCCGGGCGGGGCGGGGTGGTCTGTGAAGCGGCCGCATCGATGCTGCCGGCAACGGGCCATCCCGTACGGATGATCCGGCCGGGCGTCTGCTTCCGCTCCGGGATCACATCGCGCTCCGAGGCCAATCTCTCGCGTGGAGGAAGAGTACCGCGAAGGCCTCCCGAGCGCACCGGGCACATCGGATCAGTACGGGCGCATCGGGTCAGTGCGGGCCAAGCCGGGTCAGCTCGATGAGGCTCAACCGCAGGCGTCCCAGGAGCTGGAGGTGACCTCGGCATCGTCGATGACGACGACCCCGTCGAAGTGACCGGTCTCCTCGTCGACGCAGTAGGCGTAGCTGAACGAGGCCGTGCTGCGCAGGGCCACGGCGAGCTCTCCGTCACCGTCGATGGTGACCGTGCCATCGACCTCGAAGGGCACCGTGATCGCAGCCGCCGCCCCGGCCTCATCCTGCACACCCCGGTCGGTCGCTGGATCCTCGGCCGACAGATCATCCGGAGTGAACTGGGCCGTCCCCTCCCCGTGCACCATCCATAAGAAGGAGTCCCCCGGGTGCACCTCGACGCGGGGCGGGTCCGTGAGGGTCCAGGTGCCCTGCGAGGCGGTGTTCGTGGAGGGTCCTTCCGGACCATCGGGCTCCGAGGCTGCGGGCTCTGGCGCAGCGGGCTTCGAGGGATCGGGCACCGCGAACGGACAGCCCTCGGGCGCCGACGAGGTGTCGGTCGCGCACTCCTCGAGCGCCGCGTCGATCTGGTGCTGCACCTCCTGCAGCCCGTCCTCGGCGAGGGTGTGCTGCAGGCCGTGGACGGGCTTGCGCCAGGTCCGGAAGGCGGGTGGGGCCTCGAGGGCGATCGGCTCTGCCTCCAGCCAGCGCCGCGACTCGGGCAGGGAGATCTCGTAGGTCCCGGGCAGGAGCTGCACCGTGATCCGTGACTCGTACGGAACGCCGGTGAGGCCGAGCTCGGCGACTGGGAAGGAGACGCCGTTGATCCCGACCTCCTGTGCCCCGAACGGCACGTCGATCACGAACTCGGGAAGTGCCACCGGCGCCAGCTCCCAGGCCAGAGGCGAGAAGGGGCCGGCGTCGGTGGCGGTCAGGGTGAAGGTGACCTCGCTGCGGGCCGCTGGGGTGTGGAGCGAGGCGGTGACGGTCGCGGTGTCGGCCGCGACCTCGACCTGCTGGATCTCGAACGACTCGAGGCGGTCGCGGGCCTCGCCGAGGACCTGCGCGGTGAGTGCTGCGGCGCTGGCGTCCGGGGCATCCTCCGTCT
This sequence comes from Brachybacterium tyrofermentans, assembly GCF_014897585.1. GTDB lineage: Bacteria > Actinomycetota > Actinomycetes > Actinomycetales > Dermabacteraceae > Brachybacterium > Brachybacterium tyrofermentans. The sequence goes on from NZ_JABUXW010000001.1 coordinate 138,809, forward strand.
GTGCAAGCACGGTCTCCAGGTCGCCGTCGACCACGGCCTGGAGGAATTCGCTGATCACCCGCTCCGGCCCTGCGGTGCTGCTGAGCAGCCGCGGCAGGCCGACGAACAGGGCGACCACCAGCGCGAGCACGCAGCCGATCGCGAGCAGCCGCCGTGTACGGCGGGACCGGACTCGGAGGGCGGAACCCGACGGGCCAGCCATCGCCGCCCCATCGCCCCAGCCGAGCGGCAGCGCACGCCCCACCGCACGCTTACGTCCTCGCACCCCCATGCAATCCTCCCCGCGGGCCGCTTCCGGCGGCCTGCTACAGCGCGCCCTTGCCCGCCTTCTCCCGGGCGCGGTCGGCGAAGCTCACACCCATCGCGGCCAGGGTGAGCGCCATGATAATCACCAGCGCGATGGTGAACGCCTCGAGCCAGGAAGTGCCGCCCAGGGTGAGGGAGAAGATGATCCCGGGGATCATCGCGGTGCCGATCGCGGCGCCGGTGCGCTGGCCCAGCTGCAGGATGCCACCGGCGACGCCGCCGAAGCGCGGGTCCACGGAGTTCAGGGTGAGGGTCTGGTTCGGGGAGATGGTCATGCCCTGGCTGAGGCCCATCAGCATCAGCGGTGCGGCGAGCCACCAGAAGGGCACCGATCCGTTCTCCACGAACCCGGCCAGCAGGCCGGTGCCCAGCAGGCCGCAGAAGGCGACGCCGAAGCCCACGATGACCATCCGTCGGCCGAAGGTGAGCACATAGCGCCCGGCGATCTGCGACGAGATCGCCGCCGCGATCGAGGAGGGCAGGCCCATCAGCGAGGCCTCGAAGGCGGTGTGCCCGAGGTGCATCTGCAGGTAGAGCGGCACGATGATCCACACGCTGGTGGCGCCGAGGAAGTACACCGAGACCACGAGGATGCCGTTGCGGAACGCCTGGTTGGAGAAGATCGCGGTGTCCACCATCGGGGGCCGGCCCCCGCGCTTGTAGCGCTTCTCCCACGCCCACCACAGGCCCAGCACGAGCAGCCCCGCCGGGAACGACAGCCACACCAGGGCTCCGGCCCCGCGCTCGAGGAAGGGCAGCATCACGCCCAGGATCGCCAGGCACAGCAGGACCGTGCCGATGGGGTCGAGGTCCGGCCTGGACTTCCCCCGGGCCTTGTCGTCGGGGATGTACTTGAAGGCGCCGAGGATCGCGACCAGACCGATCGGGATGTTCATGAGGAACATCCAGCGCCAGCCCTGGTCGGGACCGAGGATCTGGATCAGCAGGCCACCGATCACGGGGCCGATCGCGGTCGCGACGGCGACCGTGGTGGCCAGCAGTGCGAAGGCGCGGGCACGGTCCTGGCCGCGGAAGTGCTGCTGGATGAGGGCGACCGTCTGCGGGTTCAGCAGACCGGACCCGAGGCCCTGCAGGATGCGGGCGATGTTGAGCGTCTCGACCGACGGGGCGAGGCCGCTGAGCAGGGAGCCGAGCGTGAAGATCCCGACGCCGATCACGAACATGCGGCGCCTGCCGGTGGCGTCCCCCGCACGACCGGCGGGCACGAGGAGCATGCCGAAGGCGAGCGCGTAGCCCGAGATCACCCACTGCAGGCCCCCGGAATCGGCGTCGAGGCTCTCGCCGATGGCGGTGAGCGCGACGTTGATGACGCTCACGGCGATCAGCGCCATGAACAGAGGAGCGAGGAGGACGGCGAGCAGGGGCTTGCGACGCACCGGAGGAGTCGGCGCGCTGGGGTCGGGAATCACCGCACCAGCCTATGCAGTGACTGCAGATTTGAGGAGGGAGAGGTGAGCAGAGGGACAGCGCACCAGCTCCGACCACGCTCAGTCCGGGACGACGACGGCGCGCGAGCGACCTGTGTGCGCCCACGCCTCCTCGATGCTGCCGAACGGGTAGACGGTGTACGGCACCGGCAGGGTGCCGTCGGCGATGTGCGCCAGGAGGCGGGGCAGCTCGGCGTGAAGTCGCTCCGTCGAGAACGACCCCAGGCCGCTGCCGCTGAGGCGCAGGCGCCGGCTGCGCAGCAGCGAGGCCGGGACGGATGCCTCCGCCCCGGCGAGCGACCCGATCTGCACGTAGGAGATGTCTGCGGCGCCCTGCCCCGAGCCACCGCGGCCCAGCGCGGCGAAGGCGGCCTCGGCGACCGGGCCCCAGACGTAATCGAGCACAAGATCCGGCACCCCGGCGGCGAGGGTCTGCTCGAGTGCACGGGGGTCGGCGAGGTCGGCGGTCTCCACCCCGGCCTCACGCAGCGACTCCAGGGATCCCGCATCGCGTCCCGCACCGATGACTCGCTGCGCACCGAGCGTGAGGGCGGCCTGCGCGGCCATGCTCCCTGCCATTCCGGTGGCGCCGAGCACGAGGACCGTGCCCAGCGCGCCCCGCTCGTCACGATGGACCGTGAGCGGTATCCACCCGGACATCCCCGGGTTCATCCCGGCGGCGACGGCCAGCGGGTCGGCGTCCGTCGGCAGATCGAGGGTGATCGAGGGGGCGAGTCGCTGCGCCATGGTGCCCCAGGGCGACCGCGTCCCGGCGGCGTACACGAGGTGGCCGCCGCCTGTGCGTGCGACGGCGTCGACGCCCGGCACGAGGGGGTACTCGTGGGAGCTGCCGTAGTGCGCGCCGGTCGCGAGCGCCCGGACCACCTGGTGCAGGCCCGCTCCGACGAGCTCGAGGGTCTCGTGACCGGAGTGCGGATCGGGGTCCGGGAAGTCGGTGCTGACGGGCAGGGAATCGGCCGACGCGAGAGTGATGGCACGCATGAATTGCTCCTTAACTAAGTTCAATAGGTCGTCAGTGTGCGCTTAACGTTGTTAAGGTGTCAAGCATGGCCAAGGGAATCACTCGTGAACGACTGGTGGCGGCGGCCCTCGACGTGCTCGACGACGGCGGCATCGACGCGGTGACCGTGCGCGCCGTCGCGCAGCGCCTCGACGTCAAGGCGCCCGCCCTGTACTGGCACGTGCGCAACAAGCAGGCGCTGCTCGATGAGATGGGCACCGAGATCCAGCGCCGGGTGCAGACCTCCCTGCGAGGACTCATCCCCTCCAGGAGCTGGCTCGACGACCTCGACCGGTACGCCCGCGTGCTGCGCGCCGAGTACCTCGCCCATCGCGACGGGGCCCGCAGCTTCAGCGGTACGCGCCTGACCGATCCCGGTGTGCTGCGTGAGCAGGAGCCCTGGCTGGAGGGCTGGACCCGCGGAGGCCTGGCCCTCGAGGACGCCCTCGACGCCGTCCAGACCATCACGGCCTTCGTGGTCGGCTTCGTGATCGAGGAGCAGGAGCGCGCGCAGTCCGACGTCTCCGACCCGACCCGCTACGACCCCGAACGCCGGGACTCGGCCGTCGGCGACGATGCCCCGTTGGTGCGCGCCGGCGGCCACGTGCGGGGAACGCCGGACGAGCAGTTCGACCGCCAGCTGGCGATCGTGCGCGCCGGGCTGGTCGCGGCGATCGGAACCGTGGATCCCGTCGGCGCACCGGAGACGGAGTCGTCGCAGGCAGAGTCGTCGCAGACGGAGTCGTCGCAGGCAGCGCCCCCACCCCGGCGCCGCTCCGAGAGATGACGACGACGGGGCGGGGCCATCGGCCCCGCCCCGTCGGCTCAGTGCGCGCGCCGGATCAGCAGCGCATGGATCGGATCAGTGCTGAGGGGGCTGCTCGCCCGTCCAGCTCTGGGACTCTGCCGCGGCAGGGCGCGGTGCCCTGCGGGCGTCGTCGCGGTACGGACCGGCCGGGATCACGTAGCTGGTGCGGCCGGAGAGCTGCGGCGGAGCCAGCTGGAGATCACGGGTGGCGGGGCGCGCCGAATAATCGGCACCCGGGAAGCGGCCGAACTGGTCGGTGCTGCCGGCGGGGCGGCTGCGATCGGCGTCGTCCAGCATCGCAAGCGCATCGCCCGGGGTCGGGAAGCGCGAGGACCACACGTGCCCCGGGGGCAGCGGCGACTGGAACGCGGTGCCGGTGGGACGGATCCACATCGAGCCGGGCTTGGAGCGGTCGCGCAGGGCGTGGGCGCGCCAGGTGTTCACCGGGTGGGAGGACAGCAGGTTCACCCAGTGCACGAAGAAGCTGGGATCGGTGGCGGCGCGGTCGGCCAGTTCGTGCACGTTGACCTCGGCGTTCAGGTACTTGCCGCCGGAGAGCACGGCCACCACGCCGGGAGAGCCGGCCGGGGCGTAGGAGTAGCCGAAGTTGTCCGCCGTGTACTCCTGGGAGCGGGAGAGCGCCGGGCCCAGGATCGGGATCATGTTGATGATCGTGGTGAACACGAGACGGAAGTAGGAGACGTGGCCGGCGGCGAGATGGCCCACCTCGTGGCCGATCACGAAGCGCAGCGCCTCGGGGTCGCGCACCTTCCCCCCGATCTCGAACAGGTCGGAGTAGACCACCACGAAGCGGCGGAAGCCGTGACCGGAGGCGAAGGCGTTGATCGTGCCGTTGCCCAGCTGCACGTACGCATCGGGCACGCGCCGCATCCCGTACTGCTGAGCGGCCTCGACCACCATCCGGTAGCCCTCGGGGAACTGGGTGGGGCTCATCCGCACCGCGTTCGTGCGCAGCTGCGCGTACATCGTGGCGCGCACCCACCAGAAGATCAGCGGCGCGAGAGGAAGGATCAGCACGAGCTGCGCGACGAACGGCACGAAGTCGACGTACTTCCACAGCTCGTCGACGGTCCGCTGGCCCTCGGCGAAGTACAGGTAGCCCGTGGTGACCAGCAGTGCGGTCCACAGGAGGTAGCCGAGGATCGTCAGCGCCACTCCGAGCACCAGCAGACGCATCTCCCAGGGGTGACGGATCGCCTTCTTGCCGAGGACGCCGTGGACGGTGGAGCCGTTGACGAGGGTGGGATCGCCCGGGTGCAACGGGTCGGGCGCCTCGCTGCGGGGCGCTCCGTGCTCCTCGGCACCAGGGTGCTGCGGAGCTCCTGGGGACGGGATCGTCATGGTGGTGGGGTCCTTCCGTCGGCCGGCCCGCGGTGGGTCGCTGCACCCGACGGTAGAACTCCAGTCTGGGCGGCGCCACCTCGGGACCCCTGTTTGCGCTGATCATGGCCGCACGGTGGAACAGGTCGAGTCGAAGGGCGGGGACAGGGTCCACCGCACGGCGGACCCTTCTCCGCCGTACGGCGGATCCCCTGCACGGCGGATCCCCTGTGCTCGGTGGAGCAGGCTGATCAGCGGAACAGCCGGCCCAGCAGGGCCTTCTTCGCGCCCTTGTACGGCGGGTAGACGAGTTTCAGCGTGTCCGGGGTGAGCGGCTTGCGGGCGATCGGCTTGGCGTGGGTGAACGTCTCGAGCCCGGCCCGGCCGTGGTACTGGCCCATGCCGGACTCCCCCACGCCGCCGAAGGGCAGGCTCGGGGTGCCGATGTGGGCGAGGGTCAGGCCGATCGCGAGGGACCCCGAGGACGTCTGGGTCGCGAAGCGCTCCTCGATCGTCCGATGGGAGGTGAAGACGTAGGCGGTCAGCGGCTTCTCGCGCTCGCGGATCCGGGCGATCGCCTCGTCGGCCCCGGAGACGGCGAGGATCGGCAGCACGGGGCCGAAGATCTCCTCGTCCATCACCGGATCGTCCCAGTCCACGCCGGTGAGGATCGTGGGCGGCAGGTAGCGGTTGCGGCGGTCCGCCGTGCCGGTGCCGCCGATGATCGCCCGGTCGTCGTCGATGAGGGCGCGCACGCGGTCGAAGTGCTTGCGGTTGACCATGCGGCCGTAGTCGCGGGCCCGCTCCGGACGGGTTCCGTACATCGCCCGCACCGCCTTGCGCAGCTGCGGCACGAGGCGCTCGATGGTGCGCGGGGTGGCCATCAGATAGTCCGGGGCGATGCAGGTCTGGCCGGCGTTGGTGAACTTGCCCCACACGATGCGTCGCGCCGCGACGGCGAGGTCCGCCCCGTCGTCCACGAACACCGGGGACTTCCCGCCCAGCTCGAGCACGGTGGGCGTGAGATGCTCGGCGGCGGCGCGGGCCACGATGCGGCCCACGGTGGCGTTGCCGGTGTAGAAGATCAGGTCGAAGCGCTGCTCGAGGAGGAGCGTGGTCTCCTCCACGCCGCCCTCGACCACCCGCACCCACTCGGGGTCGAGATGGGTCGCGACCAGGTACGCGATCGCGGAGGAGGTCGCCGGGGCCACCTCGCTGGGCTTCAGCAGCACCGTGTTCCCGCCAGCGATCGCCGCGACGACGGGCGCGAGGGTGAGGTTCACCGGGTAGTTCCACGGGGCGATGATCAAGGTGGTGCCCAGCGGTTCGCGCTGCAGCTCACCGGTCGCGGGCGCGAGCAGCAGGCCCATCGAGAACTTCTCGGGTCGCAGCCAGCTCTTGAGGTGCTTGGAGACGTACGAGATCTCCTCGCTGACCACGCCGAGCTCCGTGATCGCGCTCTCGAGGCGGGACTTGCCCAGATCCTGCGCGAGCGCCTTGGTCAGCCGACCGCGCTCGGCGCGCAAGCCCTTCTGCAGCGCCGCGAGCTGGGCGAGGCGCGCCGGGATGCTGCGCGTGGTGCCGGCGTCGAAGGAGGCTCGCAGGGCGGCGACATCCTCGAGGATCCGTTCGCGCCGGACAGCGGCTGCGGGATCAGCGGAGTCAGCAGAGCCTGTGGAGTCTGTGGAATCCGTGGCGGCGGTCGAGGGGTGCGCGTCGGTCGACATGGCTCCAGCGTACGACTCTCACCTGCGACCGACGTGGGGATGAACACCTGGTCCATGATCTGGCGACGCACCGTCGTTGCCAGTTAGTATTCTTGCGCGTGTCCGTTTTCCATCGCCTGTCGGACTCTCACTGGAGGCTCTCGTGCACACCCCGCCCCTCGGCCGCCGCGCGCTGGCGAAGGGCGCTCTCTGGACTGCACCCATGGTGCTGTTGAGTGTCGCTGCCCCCGCGATCGCCGCGAGCGCCATGCCCGCGACGATGCTGTGGACGGACTTCCCGAGAGGCAGCGGAAACCGCATCGCCACGACGGCCTCTCAGACCGTCGGAGGTGCCAAGATCACGACCTCGTTGACTCGAAGCGGACTCGCCCATGTCGGCAGCAACTGGACACCAACTGCAGACGGCCGGCTCGAGATGAGCAGCAATCGCCTCACCCTCGGCGACTCCGCCCAGACCGTCGCTCTCAGCTTTTCCAAGCCGGTCACCGACGTCTCCCTCACCATCCAGGACCTGGACCGCGACCGCGATCGCGGGCTACTCGACCCTCGCGATTTCCAGGACGAGATCTACATCCCCCCGGGAGCAGTGATGTTCTCGCAGCATGCCCCTGGTTCGAAGGTCGTGGGCCGGGGGACGCCGGGGGATCCCTTCCGCGCAGCGGACACCGTCTTCGGGGACCTCAGCGGTCCTGACTACGCGGTGACCTTGACCTGGAAGGGCCCGGTATCTGCCATCGCCGTCGCGTACCGGCAAGGCGTCCAGGCGAAGCTCACGACCACGCCCACGGTCTGGTTCTCTCCCGTGTCCTTCATTCCACCGGCAGGCTCCTGACGTCCACGGTCATCGGCGACAATAGCGTGGTCGAAAGAGAGAACTCATGACCACCCTGCTGATCGCTGCACCGATCCTGCTCTCCCTGACACTGCTGACCTCCGGGTTGGCTAAGCTCGGGGCACGTCAGGGCACCGAGGACGCGATGACGTCGCTGCGGATCCCGCTGCGCCCGTTCCACCGGTCCGTCGCGTCGGTGCTGCCGGTCGTGGAGATCGTGCTGGCTCTGGTTCTCTGGGTGCCGTCGGTCCCGCTGCAGATCATGACCTCCCTCCTGGTCGCCGCGTTGATGCTCACCTATCTGGTGATCATCGCTCGCGCGCTGACCTGGGACGAGACCGTGGAATGCTCCTGCTTCGGCACGCTCGCCTCGCCGACGGTCTCCCGCGTCACGCTGGGCCGCAACGTGCTGCTCACGGTGCTCGCGCTGCTGGCGGTCCTCACCGCGGCCTCCGGGGCGATGACGGCGGTGCTCGTGCAGCAGCCGCTCTCACTGGTGAGCCTCGGCGTCGTCCTGCTGCTGGCCGTGGTGCTGACCGTGCTGTCCCTCGGGGGCGTGACGCCCGGGGGCGATGAGGGCTCCCCCACCACCGACGCCCGGCAGCCGACCGGAAGGCAGGCCCCCGCCGCCGGCGCGGACGCAGGTTCAGGCGCGAGCACAGGTGCCGGTGCCGATGCCGGTGCCGGCGGTACCTCCCAGGACGAGGCGGAAATCGATGACGAGGGAGAGCTGCTCGACTACGAGCGCGATGCCGTGCCCGCAGGCGTGCTGCAACGGCCCGACGGCTCACTGGTCACCCTGCGCGTGCTGAGCGCCCAGCAGGCGGCCCTGCTGGTGTTCGTGAGCGAGGGCTGCGGCCCCTGCGAGCGGGTGCTCGACGAGGTCCCGGGATGGATCACGACGCTCTCCCCGTTCATGCAGGTGAAGACGGTGTTCTCCAAGCCCCTGGAGAAGCTGCGCGAGCGCACGCTCACCCGGGTGGGCGACCACGCCCTGCACGATCCGGTGTTCAGCGCCCGTGAGGCGCTCGGGAGCCGCGGCGCCCCCAGCGCCGTCCTGCTCGGGGCCGACGGCATGCTCGCCGGCGGCCCCGTGACCGGCGGCAGCGATGTCATCGCCTTCGTCCAGGAGATCCAGGAGCAGCTGCAGGCGGCGCAGGCGGACGGCGAGCTGCCGGTGGCGGAGGACTGACCACGCCGTGGCACCGCGGGTCGCCCCGTCCGCCGACCAAGCCCAGCCCAGCCCGGGGCTGCCTCGGATCAGGCCTGCAGGTGTTCGCGCAGCGCTGCGATCTGCTCGCGGGGCATGAATCCGGTGGCCGTGATCTTCGCGAGGTCGAGGGCGGAGTGGGCGGGGCGGGGTGCGATGCCGTCCTTGCCGGCGTAGTAGGCCGCTGTGCTCACCGGCGTGATACGCGCAGGATCGTGACCGGTCAGGGCGAACACCTCGGCGGCGATCTGCGCCCAGCTCCGCGGCTCCCCGGCACTGGTGACGTTGTAGATGCCGGGGACGGGACGGGTCGCGAGCAGATGGTCGATCGCTTCGGCGAGATCCTGGGTGAAGGTGAGCCGGCCGATCTGATCGTCTACCACGGACGGGTCGATACCGCGCTCGGCGAGGCTCGCCATGGTGCCCACGAAGTTCACGCCCTCGCCGGTCACCCAGCTGGTGCGCACGATGTAGTGGTCCGGCAGCGTCGCGACCACCTGATCGCCCGCGGCCTTGGTCTGCCCGTAGACCCCGAGCGGGCTCGGCGGCTCCTCTTCGGAGTGCATCGGGACCGACCCGTCGAAGACGTAGTCGCTGGAGACGTGCACGAGCGTGGCACGCTGCGCGCGGGCCGCCCCGACCAGGCGTCCCACACCGGTCGTGTTCACGGCCCAAGCCTCCCGCCTCCCCTCGTCCGTCTCGGCGGCATCGACGGCGGTGTGCGCCGCGGCGTTCACGATCGCGCCGTACGGGGCGAAGTCGAAGGCGTCGACGCTCTGCGGATCGGCGATGTCGAGCTGAGCGCGGGTCACGACGTCCACCTCCGCCCGGCTCTCCCAGAGCTCAGCGAGGGCCCGGCCCAGCTGGCCTCCCCCGCCGACGACGAGGGTGCGGCGCGGCGGCACCGGGGTGACGTCGACCAGGCGCGGATGCGCCGTGTCCTTCGCGGAGAGCTCCGCGTCGGCGAGCGGGATGGGCCACGGGATCGCAGCAGTCTCGTCGGCGAGGTTCAGGAAGGTGTACCGAGCCTGGGCCGCGGCGGACCAGTGGTCGTTGACCAGGTAGGTGTAGGCGGCCGGTGCCTCGAGGGTCTGGAACGCGTTGCCCACGCCGCGCGGCACGAAGACGGCCACGCCGGGCGTGATCTCGTGCCAGTAGGTCGCTCCGAAGCTGTCGCCCTCACGCAGGTCCACCCAGGCGCCGAACACCCGCCCGGTGGCCACCGAGATGTACTTGTCCCACGGTTCGGCGTGGATCCCGCGGGTCACGCCGACGGCCTGGTTGTAGGAGATGTTGTTCTGCACCGGGCCGAAGTCCGGCAGGCCCGCGGCGACCATCTTCTGGCGCTGCCAGTTCTCCTTGAACCAGCCGCGACTATCTCCGGGCAGCGGCAGGTCGAGGACCAGCAGTCCGGGGATCGCGGTGGTGTGCACGGTCAGATCGGTCATCGACGGCTCCTCGGGGACGGTGTGGTGCAGCTCCTGCGGCGGGCCGTGGCAAGGAGGCGCGAGGTCACTGGCCGCTCTTGGCGTACTTGGCCTCGGTGGCGGCCTTCTGCGGGCGCCACCAGGCCTCGTGGGCGCGATACCAGTCGATCGTCGCGGCGAGGCCCGCCTCGAAGTCGTCGTAGGACGGCTCCCATCCGAGCTCCGTGCGCAAGCGGCTGGGGTCGATCGCGTACCGGAGGTCGTGGCCGGGGCGGTCGGCGACGTGCTCGTAGTCGTCCTCGGCGTGGCCCATCAGCCGCAGCAGCAGCTCGACGACCTCCTTGTTGTTCTTCTCCCCGTCGGCCCCGATCAGGTAGGTCTCCCCGATGGTGCCCCGATCCAGGATGGTGAGCACGGCGCTGGAATGGTCGTCGGCATGGATCCAGTCGCGCACGTTCAGCCCTGCGCCGTAGAGACGGGGCCGGATCCCGTCGATCAGGTTCGTGATCTGGCGGGGGATGAACTTCTCCACGTGCTGGCGCGGCCCGTAGTTGTTCGAGCAGTTCGAGATCGTGGCCTGCACGTCGAAGGACCGCACCCATGCCCGCACCAGCAGATCGCTGCCGGCCTTGGTGGCGGAGTACGGGCTGGAGGGGTTGTACGGAGTGGCCTCCGTGAAGCGGTCCGGCACATCGAGCTCGAGGTCGCCGTAGACCTCGTCGGTCGAGATGTGGTGGAAGCGGGTGCCGTGACGGCGCGCAGCTTCCAGCAGGGTGAACGTGCCGATCAAGTTGGTCTGCAGGAACGGGCTGGGGTCCTCGAGCGAGTTGTCGTTGTGCGATTCGGCGGCGTAGTGCACGACGGCGTCGGCCTCAGCCACCAGCGGGTCGACCGTCGCGGCATCGGCGATGTCGCCCTTCACGATGCGCAGTCGGTTCGCCGGGAGGCCGTCCAGGGAAGACGTGTTGCCGGCGTAGGTGAAGCTGTCCAGCACCGTCACGGTGTCGTCCGTCTGCGCGAGGACATGGTGGACGAAGTTCGAGCCGATGAAGCCGGCTCCGCCGGTGACGAGCAGGTGACGTGGCATGGAAGCCCTCCAAGAGGTCGCAGGGGTCAGGTCAGACGGGACGGTCCGCGCGTTCGCGCTCCAGCATGTCGAGGAGGTTGCGGCCGTAGCCGGACTTCACCAGGGGCTCGGCGCGCTCGCGCAGCTCCTCGTCGTCGAGATAGCCCCTGCGCCAGGCCACCTCCTCCGGGGAACCGATCAGCAGGCCCTGGCGCTGCTGCACGGTGCGGATGAACTCCCCGGCGGCGGCGAGGTCGTCGAAGGTGCCGGTGTCCAGCCAGGCCGTTCCGCGGGTGAGCACCTCGACCTGCAGAGCATCGTCCTCGAGATACGTGCGGTTGAGGTCGGTGATCTCGAGTTCGCCTCGCGGTGAGGGGCGCAGGGCCTTCGCCCGCTCCACCACCGTGTCGTCGTAGAAGTACAGGCCGGGCACGGCGAGATTGGAGCGGGGCTGGGCCGGCTTCTCCTCGAGGGAGACCGCTTTGCCGTCCGCCCCCATCTCGACGACGCCGTAGGCGCTGGGATCCTTCACCCAGTAGCCGAACACCGCTGCTCCCTCAAGGTCGCGGAAGCGCGTGAGCTGAGCACCCATGCCGTGGCCGTAGAACAGGTTGTCGCCGAGCACCAGCGCGGCGGGCTCACCGGCCAGGAACTCCTCTGCGAGCACGAACGCCTGCGCGAGGCCATCGGGCGAGGGCTGGACCGTGTAGCTGAGGTTCACCCCGAAGCGGGATCCGTCGCCGAGCACACGCTGGAAGGCGGACTGGTCCTCGGCGGTGGTGATGATCAGGATGTCCCGGATCCCCGCGAGCATGAGGGTGCTCAGCGGGTAGTAGATCATCGGCTTGTCGTAGACAGGCATGAGCTGCTTCGAGACGCCGATGGTCAGGGGATGCAGGCGGGAGCCTGTGCCGCCTGCCAGGATGATGCCTCGCATGGTGGTCATGATGTCAGGGCGCGCTCGTCAGCCGCGTCGCTTGGACGAGAAGTTGGCGTCACGAACATAGTGCTCGAACCTCGCGAGGTCGGTCGTCGAAACAGATACTCAAGAGGCCCCGGTACGCGCCCGAGGGCGCGAACCGGGGCCCTGTACACCCGATCAGGCTCGGAAATCGTTCTGGCCGACGGACCCGCGAGCCACCGCGAGGTTCAGCAGGTTGAGCATGCCCAGCACCTCCAGGTGCAGGGCGGATACGTCGTAACGACGCTCCGGGGTGATGGCCGCGTAGTAGTTCGGCATCGAGCCCGATGCATTGTTCTGCGCGTTCACGGTGAGGGCGAGCACCCCGCTGAGCACGTCGAACAGGACGGAGAGAAGCCCGTTGATGCCTGTCAGTGCCGTCTGCAGTACACCGGAATCGTTGAGCAGAGTGCTCAACGTGGTCTCGACCAGGTCACCGATGCCGCCGAGGAGCGGGTTGAGGAGCGCACCGAGATTGACGGGGATTCCTGCCAGGACGAATCGTGCCGTCGCGCCGCCCTCCAGGAAGTCGCGCAGCGACCCCTCGATCAGAAGACCCGTCGGCAGAATTCCACTCACACTGCCCGCGCGGACCGTCACAGTGACGAGGTCCTTGAGACGTTCGATCAGATCATCGACCAGCGTATCCACCAGGGACGCGGCGGCATTGGTCGGCAGGGGGGCATCGACGAACAGGCGCGTGTTCGGCGAGAGTTCGTTGAGGAACGGCGAGATGGCCCCGGTGTAGGCACCGCCGAGCAACGAGGCAACGTCGATGGTGATGGTGCCGGCCGCGAGGTCAGCCTGCAGTGCAGCGTTCTCGGTGTTCGGGATCGGCAGGGCCGTCAACTGGCTGACATCTACAGTTGCCGTGACGTCAAGCGCACCCTGTCCGAGCGCGGACAGCAACAGCAAGGGGCCGAGAAGCGGAACAGCCTCAAGGAGATCCCATACGGCATCGGTCGAGATGGTGAGCGACGGCAACACCACGTTGAGCGCCGACACGAGGTCGCCCACGAGGTTCGACTCGATGATGAGGTTGAGGTAGGCAAGCAGGTAGTCGCGATCCACCGTCTCTTCGGTGACCCCTCGCGCGGTGTCGCACACGTAATCGAGGCGTGCAAGGCCTGCGACAGCGCCAATGTCGAGGTTCAGTCCTGCAATCAGATCGACGAGCTGTGCGACGCCCGGGCCGGTGGCCTGCTCGAGGATCGAGTACAGATTGATCGTGCCGAGAGCGGGCGGGTTCGGATCGTCGACGGACAGGGCGATCGTGCCGTCGTTGCCTACTGCCCCGGCCCCACCCACCTCAGGCGCGTCCGGGTTGTTCGCGGACTGGGCATTCTCGTTGGCATACGCGTACTCGTTCAGCACACCCGCATCCTGCGCGGTGGCGAAGTCGAGGATCGTCGTCAGCGCGCCGCTGAGACCGCCCAGGTTGAGGTTGATGGCGCTCAGCGCCTCGACCGTCAACGGATTCGTCTTGAGGTCCTGGGAGATGCTGTCTGCGCCGTCGGCGATCGGGTCGAATGCCTGGGCATGAACCCCATTGACCTCAGCGATCACGTCGAGATCGGCGCCACCGATCTGACCGCTCAGCATGCGAGCCCGCGCCTGCGAATCAAGCAGCGAGTCATCCGTGCACGACGGCGAGAACGCCAGAGCCGGCGCACCGACTGAGAAGGCTGCCACCGGGGCTGCCCAGGCAGCACCCTTCACCACTGCTCGACGGGAGGGACGGATACGACGCTGCGGGGCGGACTCAACACTGGCAGAACTGCTCACAAGACCTCTTTCAACAGCCCCGCCGTGGAAGCCGATGAGGAGCTCGGCCTCGACGAGCAGGGAAAAACCCAGCAAGAACTGCGTGTCCGGTGCCCAGAGCTGACTCGGGTGTGTGCACGCACGCGGCTAGAAACGCGCATGCTCCTGGCGCGTCGTAGCCACGCTCATCCTTACACGGTAGAAGGCCTCAAGGTCACAAGAAGGGGTGAGCGTCATCGATCCGTCACCGGCCCGTGACGTTACCGATGGGTATGAGATCGCATGGCGCCCGTCCCGGAGAGCAGTGGCCAGAGACCGGTGGTCAGCACGACGCTTCTGGGCCCTTCACGACGTAGCCTGCCCGGGTGGTCACCTCGAAACTTCCCGCGGAGCAGTCGTCCCGCCCCGTTCTCTCGGTGCTGTTCGTCTGCACCGGCAATGTCTGTCGGTCTCCTTTCGCGGAACGTCTTCTCGCGCGCCGTTCCCCCGAGCTGAAGGTGTCAAGCAGGGGAATCTTCGCGCTCGAGGGGAATCCCATCGACCCCCCGATGGCCGTGGAGCTCGAGGCACGTCACGGCGACCCGTCGAACTTCCATGCCCAGCAGGTCTCCCCGGCTGACCTGCAGGCAGATCTGGTGCTCACCATGTCTCGGCGCCAACGCATCCATCTCCTGGAGGACTATCCGCATGCGGTGCGGAAGATCGGGCTGCTCGGCGGCGTCCCTGAGCTCGCAGCCATCCGTCACCGCCACCCGGAGTCGCCGCTTCGCGACGTGATCTCCGACTGGAGTCGGACCACTGTCCCGGGTGATCGCGATGTTCCGGATCCGTACCGGCAGGGAGCCCCTGCTGCGGCGACGAGCGCGGCATTGATCTCCGACCTCATCGACCAGCTGGTCCCCGTACTCCGCTCCGCTCGGGTCAGGCCCGGATGACCCACCCTCCGCTGATAAGCCTGTCCGCCGCTGAGCGAACACGGCGAGCGGCATCCGGGTGAGGACCGATCTCTTCGGCAACCAGATCTTGCAGGAGATCCAGGGACAGGCCCCCGTGGACTCGCAGCAGTTCCCAGATGACTCCCAGCAGCCCTTCGAGATGCCCGGCTTCACGTCGTGCCAGCACAAGCACTCCCGTCTCCAGCGCGAGAGCCTGGTCGAAGGGGGCGAGCATCAGGTCTCGGGGCTGGACGTCATGGCTTGGCCGGCACGCCTCGACCTCTGCCCACCACTCGGAGATCGGGGCAGGGGCGTGATCGAGAAGCTCCGCCAGTTCGGAGGCTTCGTGATAACGGGCGCGGAGCGCGCCGCCCGCAGAGTCGATGAGGCGCGCGAGCGCAGCGAGGCCACCGGGAACACGGTTGAGCGACGACGTCTGACCGATCAAGCGCAGCAGTGCGCTTGCGAGTGGCATGCGCTCGAGACCTGGCGGGCCATTCTCGGATCCGTTCCCACGATCACGATGGAGAAGGACGATCAGGTCTGGCGAGCCGCCAGCGCAAGCGGGCATCAAGTGAAGCGACGGCAAGGACACGTCACGCTTGGCCCTCGAGCCTGGTATCGATCGAGAGACGGGCTTCGGGTACCCGGTGACCTCGAAGGTGTCAGGGTCGATGATCGTGAGCTCATCGCTCAGGTATGCGCCCTCAGCGCCGAGCCGAGCTGTCGCAGTCGACTTCCCGGCTCCCGAGGGCCCCACCAGGACGACGACGCCGAGTCGTGGGGTATCGATCGTGCCGGCGTGCAGGAGGAGCCGCCGACCGATGAGCGATGTCAGAACTGCGCGGGTGATGGCTCCCGAGAGGGCGTACGTCTCGGTCGGCGAGGGCGCCACGACCGTGGCTCCCGGTGGGACGGGCCCCTCTCCGGTCACGAACGTGAGCTCGACGTCCGGCACGGCAGGAGGGTCCGGAGCGACGAGATGGCGCCAGAGCTCGAAGGCCTCCGCAGCCAGGCCCTCCCTCCCGGGCCCGAAAGACATAGCGATCGACAAACCCGCCACCCGCACGGACAGCGATCGCGTCGCCGGAGCACCGAGGCCTGGCCCTGTCATGAGCCTCCGTCTTCCACGCGTTCGACGATGCCGCTCGCACGCAGGCCGTCGAAGAAGCCCGCCAGAACATCCTCGGCGTCGTCCGGCATCCGGGGGATCTCTTCACGCAGTGCCATCACGATCTCGTGAAGCGTACGACCCTGGACGCCCGCCGGGTCCTCTGCAGTCTGCGACTCGGTGATGCACGGGGGGCTGTCCACCATCAACATGTCCAAGGCGATGGCCCCCACTCCCCCGATCCAGGTGATGGGCCCGTCCGGCAGGGCGGCTGCCCACATCTCACCGCCGTCCCATTCGCTGACCGCCGGTCGCAGTCTGTAGCGGGTCACGGGACGCTCGCCTGCACGAATCGTCCCGCGCCACCCGCCCGCAGCGTGCCGGCGGACGCCGGCACGAACAGGGACTTCCCGGCGGTGAGCACATGGCGGCCAGCGTCCGTCTGCACGAGCATCTCCCCGTCGAGGCCGAGCAGAGTGCGGGGCCCGGTGCCGGGGATCAGGTGCTGCCCTCGGAAGGTCCCGGGTGGGTCCGCCAGGTGCGTCAGCGATAGCTCGAAGTCATCCACCGGGGCGTAGTAGGCGACGGTCGTCTCGTTCTGGTGCTCGGGGGCGACACGCAGCGGAGGTGCGGCGGCGACACTGACGCACTGCAGCATCTCGTCCGCGTCGACCTTCTTCGGCGTGAGGCCGGCGCGCAGCACGTTGTCGCTCGCCGCCATGATCTCCAGGCCCACGCCCTGAAGGTACGCATGGAGGGTGCCTGCGGGCACGAACATCGCTTCGCCGGGCTGGAGGGTGACGGGGTTCAGCAGCAATGCGGCGACCACGCCAGGATCGCCCGGGTGGTGCTCGGCCAGCAGGAGGACGGTGTGGTCGATGCGGGGAGACGGGGAGTTGCCGGCCTCGTAGCGCACGCGACAGGCCTCGACCACTTCGGCGACAGCCTCCGTGGCGGGGCGCATCGACGCGGAGACGAGAGTCCGGAACGCGGCGCGCATGCCGTGGGCGGTGGGGCTGGTGAGCAGCAGGTGGTGGAGTCGGTCGGTGAGGTCAGTGCCGAGGCCCTCCAGGATCGCGGCGGCTCGGCGCGGGGTGCGGAATCCGCACAGCGCCGTGAAGAGCGTGAGCGCGACCAGCATCTCGGGCTTGTGGTTGTCGTCGCGGTAGTTGCGCAGCGGCGAGTCCAGCGGGAGGCCGGCGGCGGTCTCCGCCGCGAAGGATTCGGCGGCATGCTCCCGATCGGGATGCACCTGGAGCGAGAGCGGCCGTTCTGGCGCGATGACCTTCAGCAGGTAGGGCAGGCGGTCACCGAAGGCACGGCTCACTCCATCGCCGAGCATGCGGCGCGGGTCCGCCGAGATCGCGGCGTCGAGGGGCTGACCGGTCGCGAGGAGCGAGGGCGCCAGCGGATGCGCGCCGAACCAGGCCTCGGCCCACGGTTCACCATCGGAGCTGCGGCCCAGGAAGTCAGGGATCGCTGTCTCGGATCCCCAGGCATAGTGCTGGAGGTGGCTCTCAAGCTCCCACATGCCGCGTCCCCCTCCCTCGATCCGCTCTCATCCGCGCCGGCCGCGCGGAACTTCTACACTCGATCTCATGAATGCTCCCGTGCAGGTTCCCGCACAGACGCGGCTTCGCCTCGCACACGGCTGCCTCGACCATCTTGCCCGAGAAGCAGGGGTCAGGATCCTGCATCTCAAGGGAGTGAGCCTGCATCCGTCGCTCGCCGAGGGCCGCTCCCCCTCCACGGACTGCGACGTGCTGGTCGACCCGGCCCAGGTGGGCCTCTACTGCCAGGTGCTCGCTGCGCACGACTGGCAGCAGATCACCACGTTCGAGCACGGCAGCGTGTTCACCCATGCCGCGACCTTCCACCATCAGGTGTGGGGCACGGTGGACGTGCACCGCACCTTCCCGGGCCTCGAGCACGATCCGGCCGTGACGTTCGAGCGGCTCTGGGACGCTCATGAACTGGTCGACCTGGGTGGCATCGCCTGTGCGGTCCCGGATCTGACCGCGCAGCGCCTGCTGCTGCTGGTGCATGCCGCCCGTGATGCGATGGGCAGGGCCCGGCACGACGTGCGGGTGTCCTGGACGGAGGTCGACGCCGACGGCCGCGCCCGTATCGACGCCCTCGCGATGGAGCTCGGCGCAGTCGTGCCGCTCGCGCTGGTGACGGATAGACCGGAACTCGCGGTCGGACAGCCCGACGAGCACCTGTGGCGTGCGGTGCATCGCCGGGCGAATCCCACCGAGGTGTGGATGGCCCGGCTGCGCGACGCCCGCGGACCACGCCGTCGGGCGCGGATCCTCGTGGAGGCGGTGCGGGTCAACCGCGATCATCTGGGCCTCCGACTGGGCCGGGTGCCGACTCGGCAGGAGGTGCGCCGGGAGTGGTGGGCCCGCTGGGGGCGCTTCGTGCGCCGTTGAGCGCACGACGGCGTACGCCGAGGCCTATCGCCACCCCGATCGCCGCTCCGAGCGTGTTGGTGACGATGTCCCACGGATCCTGGATGCGAGAGCCGATCGATCCTTGGTAGAGCTCCACGCAGGTAGACAGCGCGGTCCCCAGCAGCACCCACCACCAGGAGGGGCGCAGCACCGCGAGCGCTGTGAAGAAGGGTACGAACAGCACCACGTTCGCGATCATGGCGAAGCCCTCCGGGGAGATCTGCTCGCGCAGACCCACCATGCCCGTCACGACGTACCAGACCTGCACATTCGCACGGTTCACGGCCCATCCGTCGCTGGTCAGCAGCAGAACACCGGCGGCGAGCGGGTACAGCAGGAGCACGCAGATCGCAACGATCCGGAACGCTCTGGGCAGCCGAGCTCTCGGAGGGTGCCCGGTATCGGGTGCGGCAGCGGCCATCGTCAGTATGCGCCGGAGGAGGCGAGCACTGCGCGCACGGTGCGCAGAAGGATCTGCAGGTCCTGGATGAAGGACCAGTTGTCCACGTAGTAGAGGTCCAGCCGCACGGTGTCCTCCCAGGAGAGGTCGCTGCGGCCGGAGACCTGCCACAGCCCGGTGATGCCCGGGCGCACGCTGAGCCGGCGGCGGGCATCCTCGTCGTACGCGGAGGCTTCGCGGGGCAGGGCGGGTCGCGGGCCCACCAGGCTCATGTCGCCGCGCAGCACGTTCCACAGCTGCGGCAGCTCATCGAGCGAATAGCGACGCAGGAAGCGGCCGGGCCTCGTGATCCGCGGATCCTCGCGCATCTTGAACATCACGGCGTTGCCGCGGTCCTGCACCGCGCGCTCGGTCATCTCCACCAGCACGGCTTCGGCGTCGGTGACCATCGTGCGGAACTTGAGGAACTCGAAGTGGTGACCCTCGCGGCCCACGCGGTCCTGGCGGAACACCACGGGCCCTCCGTCGTGCAGCCGGATCCGCACCGCGATCATGGCGAGCACCGGGGAGAGCACGGCGAGCAGCACGGCAGAGGCCACGATGTCGAAGAGGCGTTTGGTCCATTTCAGCGCCGCACGGGCCCGCGGGAGGTCCATGTGCACCAACGGGAGCCCGGCCACCGGTCGCATGCGCAGGCGGTCGGCGGAGATCTCGGTGAGGCCGGGCACCACGATCACGCTGACGTCCTCGTGCTCGAGCTTCCAAGCGGTGCGACGGAACTCCTCGGCGCTCGCGGTCGCACCTGCGGTGAACAGGAGGATGCCCGGGCGCAGGTCCTCGGCGATGCGCAGCAGGTCCTGTTCCGGTCCGAGCACGGGGATCCCGAGCTCGGAGGTGGACGCGCTGCCCGTGGGTGTCACGGCGCCCACGATGTCGTAGCCGAGCCAGCGCTCGCGGTGGATGGTGCGGGCGATGCCGTCCACGTGGGCGAGGGAGCCCACGGCGATCACCCCCTGACGGAACCTGCCGCGTGTGCGCGCGGAGTTCAGGGTGCGCCGGATCAGCACTCGGTCCAGCAGGAGCAGGGGCGGGCCCAGCAGGAAGAAGGCGAGGAAGAACGCGCGGGAGAGTTCGATGTCGGCGAGGTAGACGACGGTGCCGATGATGCCGGCGGCGGCGAGGGTGGCGTGCAGCAGGTTCCTGAACAGCTCGGTGCCTGATGGCACCAGACGCGGGTCGTAGCCGTTGAACAAGGTGATCGCGAGCAACCAGCCGAGCGCGATCACGGCGGCGCTGTCGAAGATGTGCTCGGAGAGATCGCCGGCCGCGCCGAGCGCCGCTTGTCGCACCAGATAGGCGCCGCCCATCGCGAGGATGATCGCGAAGACGTCCAGCACCACCATGAGGAGGATCGACTGACGTCGCAGTCGGGTCAGGCTGCCGATGCCTTCGAGAGTCCGGCGAACATCAGCACGCGCTGCGCCGGCGCTGCGACGAACTCGCAGCGCATCTTCTGACAACGACATGATCCCCCGACCGCATCTCATGCCGGAGGCCGCTCGTGCGCCGAGCCCCGCCGGTCCTGCTCAGTTTTCGGCCACACGTCCAGGGCCCTATCGCCACTGTAGTGCGCGTTCCACGAGTTTCCGGCGAGTAAGGTGCCGGGCTTCATAGCCCCGTCGGGCCGCACGCCGAACCCGCAGGCCACCGGCGATCAACGCTCAGTACCATCTCTGTAACGGCGGCACTCCGGCCAGTGTCGTCCACAGCTTCGAGGGAAGGCATCCTGCCATGGCACCCGCACCAGATTCCGGCGCCGACGTAACTGTGCTGGTGGTCGCGTACCGACATGCCGAGTACGTCGTCGAGTGCCTGGAGAGCATCCGGCAGCAGACTGCCGTGCCCGGGCGGGTGATCATCGCGGATGACAACTCTCCGGACGACACCTCCGCCGTCATCACCGCCTATCTCGATGCTCATCCCGGCTTCGGGGAGTTTCGACGGAACGACGAGAACATCGGTCTCAACAGAACGCTGAACAAGAATCTCGCGACCGTCACCAGCAGGTATTTCACCTATATCTCGGCGGACGACGTGATGAGGCCTCAGCGCATCGAGCGGCATCTCGCTCTGATGGAGAAGGCTCCGGACGCCGCACTCGCCTACAGCGACGCCGTGGTCATCGACGGGGAGTCCGCCGTCCTGCACGAGACGTCGCAGACAGAGTTCCCCTGGCCTGCAGGCCCCGAGGACCGCGAGAGGCCTTTCGCTGCGCTTCTGCACACCAACTGGATGCCTGCGGCGTCGCTGTTCCTGCGCACCGAGGTGCTGCAGGATGCCGGTGGCTATCGGGCGGACCTCTTCTACGAGGACTTCGAGCTCCTCGTCCGGCTGTCCAAGCATCATCGGTTCGTCTGGACGGACGAAGCACTCGTCGGCGTGCGCCGGCTGGAGACCTCCTTGGGGGCGACCGGCTTCGCCTCGACGAACCCGTCCTTCCTGGTAGCGCTGGATGCCGCGCTGCGGCACTATGCCGATGCCGAGGAACCGCTGCGGGGGCAGGCGGCCTCGACGCGGTGGGAACTGGCGAAGCGTGCGTACCGTTCGACGATGCGGCCCCGAGAGTCGTTGTCGCTGCTCTGGAACGCACGCAAGGGCGCGTCCCGCCGAGCGGCCGTCCTGCGGCACTTGGTGGCCTGGGCGCTTGAGGCCGGCCGCTCGTTCGCAGCACCTCACGTCATCTCGAGGGCACGCTCATGATCACTGGGACCGCACGGCGCTTGCTGGAGGCCGCCCGAGCGCGCCCAGGAGCTCCGACGGTGCAGTTCACGCCCGATGCCGTGCGGGGTGGGAACATCCTCTACTACTGGCAGTGGGCCTACCTCGGGCAGCTCGCCGGGGACCGCCGCTCGGTGCTGCGCACGGACCACATGGATGCGTGGCTCGAGGAGTTCCCCGTTCTGGAGAGCCTCACCGTGTCGCGCGCGGACGTCTCCCCTCTCGACCAGCGAGCGTTCGCGACGCGGCATCACTTCGGATCCAGCTTCACGGCAGAGGAGAATCGGCTGTTCAGCCGGTGGCTTCTCGACGGGTCGCCGTCCTTCGAGTCCCGCGTCGAAGCGGCGCGCCGCGTCATCACGGATCGGACATGCGTGATCAACGTGCGCCGCGGCGACTACTACCGCGTCCCGGAGTTCCGTGCCGAGTTCGGCATGGACATCCGCGCCCACGTGTCGCAAGCAGTCGAGATCCTCGTACGATCCGGCCGAGCCCCGGAGGACGTGCTGATCGTCTCCGACGACCTGGGGTGGTGCCGCGACAATCTCCAGGACACGCTCCCGGGTGGATACCGCTCCCTCCCGCACCGGACGAGCCTGTTCGACGACCTCGCCGCACTTGTCGCGTCCCGCACGCTGGTGCTCGCCAATTCGACGTTCTCCTACTGGGGGAGCCATCTCGCTGCCGCGCTGCGCGACGACCACGTGGCGGTGGCTCCGCCCTACCATCAACGCGTCGCTGCCGGGCCGCCGGTGGATGATCTGTTCGACCCACGGTGGGAGCGCACGTCGCTCCCCGCCGATTCGGAGGGGCCCGCGTGATGTCGTCCGCTCCTGCGATCAGCGTGATCATCCCGTGCCACCAGGCCGCGGGGACTCTTCCGCTCCAGCTGCGCGCACTCGCCTCTCAGCTGGATGTTCCGCCGTTCGAGCTGCTCATCGTCGACAATCGCTCGACCGACGGGCTGGCCGCAGTGGTCGTAGAGCATCGATCCGCGCTTCTGGCTGCGGGTGCCACGGCGGTCCGTCTTCTCGACGCCCATGTCGAGTCCGGCGCGTCCTATGCGCGCAACGTGGGTGCCTCCCATGCGTCGACCGACTTCCTGGTGTTCTGCGACGCGGACGATTGTGTGTCGGCGAGGTGGCTCGCCGATGCCTGGGCTCTCTTCGAACAGGCCGACGCCTTCTCGGGCAGCGCGCTGCCGATCCCTGACCCGGAGTTCGGGACGGACATCAGCGCGCTCCGTGATCGGATCGCGCCGGCGGCCCTCCCGGCACCGGAGGTGCGGCATCAGCAGGAGCTCGCGATCCCGATCCTCATGGGCGGCGATTTCGGGATGCGTCGGTCCCTCTATCTGCAGCTCGGCGGGTTCGACCAGGCGTTGCCGTCCGCCGGCGAGGACAACGATCTCGCCATCCGCCTCCGTGCTGCGGGGCGCCCCGTGCTGGACTCGTACGCCATGCGCATCGCCTACCGGACTCGGGAGACAGGACGAGCCCGTCGCCTCATCGCCCGCCGTGCGGCCTCGACCCATGTGCTGCTCTGCCAGCGGTACGGCGTCTATCGTTCCTCTGCGTTCGTGGGCCGCGGACGCCTACTGATCGCGACCGTCAAGCTTCCGGCGGCCGCTCTGACGATGCTGCTGAAGCCCGGGCCGCGCGACCTCGACGGGTTCCTCGCCCGGGCTGCAGGCGTCCAGGGCTTCTGGACGGGAGTGCTGCGCTACCGCGTGTTACGTCGCGTCCCCCGCGCCCGCCTCGGGGTCGGGCTCGAGGAGAGCGTCCGGTGAGCCCTCAGACCTGCGCCACGTCCCGGAGGTGGGCGACCCGGGCGGCGAACTCGTCCTCCGACGCGTGGCAGCGCATGAAGTCGAGCGCATTCGTGCCCGCCGCTGTGAGCATCTGAGGAGTCGCGCCCAGCTCCTGCACGGTATCGGCGAGGGCCGCCGTGTCGCCGACCGGGACCTCCCAGCCGGCTCCGTGATCGCGAGCGAACGGGGAGAACGCCTCGTGCGCGAATCCGAGCACGGGAACGCCCAGCGCGAAAGACTCCAGGTAGGTGCCGGCCGGATCCGCCTGGGGATAGGGCAGCACCATCAGGTCGACGTTCTCCCGCACCGAGGGGATCCATTCCTCCGCGAAAGGCAGGGCTCCGGCGAGGGTGACGCCGGGTCCCGCGGCGCGCTCGATCTCCGGCCGGAGGGCGCCGTCGCCGTACATGGTCATCGTGGCGTCGAGGCCGCGAGCACGCAGTTCCGCGACCAGCCGTACGGCGTGATGCGGTCCCTTGATCGGGATGTGTCGTCCGGAGAACCCCAGACGGATCGGCGCCTCCGTGGAGGGCTCGACGGCCCGTGAAGCAGCGATCACCTCACCGGGGACACGGTGATCGAAGAAGAGCATCGGGGAGCGGCTGAGGTGCCGGTGCGCCGACCAGGAGGCGTAGCCGTTGCACTGGGCCCCTGCCGCTCGACGGATGGACCGGTGGAAGGCCGGGGCTCGGCGCACGATGCCCGCCGTGATCCGGGCGCGGGACAGGGCCGAGCGTGCCTGGAGCAGTTCGACGCGCAACCGCTGACGCAATCCGTTCTCGAGCGTGAAGACCGTTCTGGTCGGGTCCCAGGCGCTCAACGCGTAGTTCGCCGGAGCGTGCAACGCCAGGACGACG
The DNA here is from genome assembly GCF_014897585.1 of Brachybacterium tyrofermentans. Classification (GTDB taxonomy): domain Bacteria; phylum Actinomycetota; class Actinomycetes; order Actinomycetales; family Dermabacteraceae; genus Brachybacterium; species Brachybacterium tyrofermentans. Next base: position 163,064 of record NZ_JABUXW010000001.1, read on the forward strand.
GCCGGGTCCACTAGGGCCGCGGCGTCCGAGGGCGCACGGTCCAGGAGCAGGTCGAACTCCAACTCGTCGCTCGGGACCGCTTCGCCCAGGGCCGTTCCACCGCCGGAGGACGACGGAGCGGAGACGACGATCCGCCCGGGCCACCCCTGCGCGAACATCCTCAGGCCGCTGATCGTCTTGCGGTCGAACCAGCGCGTGCGGCCGTCCACGCCGACGGGATCGGAGAGGACGAGCAGCAGGACCGGTTCCTCACTCATCAGGGTCCCCGTCGAGGCCGTGCCCGAGAGGCTCTTCGCGGATCGTGTCGTCCGTGGCCACCGGTCGCCCACCGAGGTCCCCCAATCGCACCAGGTGCGCGAAGTCCTCGTTGGTGCGCTGCAGCTCGGCGAAGGTGCCTCGGCCGGCGACCGTCCCGTCCTGCAGATAGACGATCTCGTCGACGTTCTTCACGGTGGAGAGCCTGTGCGCGACGACGATCACGGTCACGTCACCGCTGAGGGCGCTGATGGTCTCCGTGATCTTCCGTTCGGTCTCGTTGTCCAGAGCGGAGGTCGCCTCGTCGAGGACCAGCAGCTTGGGCTCCCGGTACAGCGCCCGGGCGATACCCACCCGCTGCCGCTGACCACCGGAGAGCCTGGCGCCCCACTCGCCCGCGCTCGTTCCCAGCCCTTCAGGCATCTCCGAGATGACGTCGGTGAGCTGCGCCTGTTCGATCGCTCTTCCCAGGCGCTCCTGGTCCGCCTGGTCCGGCGAGAGGTCCATGAGGATGTTCTGGACGATGGAGTCCTCCGTGAGGAAGACGTCCTGGGCGACCATCGAGACATTCGCCTGCCAGGCGCGCTCTTTCCCCGTCATCTCCGTGCCATCGATCAGCACGCGCCCGGCAGACGGCGAAAGCAGGCCGAGCACGACGTCCACGAGCGTCGTCTTGCCGGCACCGGAGCCGCCCACCAGGGCGATCGATCGGCCGAACGGGATGTCGAGGTCGATCCCGCGCAGCACCTCCTCCTCCGCCCCCGGGTACCGGAAGTGCAGTCCCTCCAGTCGGACACTGTGCCTGAAGGGCAGAGCCTCTGCCTCGAATTCGGTCGCGGTGCCGGTATCCGAATCCAGCAGTTCCTCGTGCACGATCTCGAGCGACTTCCGGCCCATCCGGAATCCGTTGACGGCCCCGACGAGCATGGAGATGTTGGGCAGCAGCCGGAACCCGGCGGCCACAAACAGGGCCAGCGATCCCACGGCCGACTGCGCCGATCCGGTCGAGAAACTGACTGCGAGCAACACTCCGATACCGAGGATGAACAGGATCTCGAGAAGATACTTGGTGATCCCGCTGTAGAAGTTCCCCTCGCGAGCCGCCTGCTCCGTGTCGGTGATGCCGGCTTCGAAGCGACGCACGAAATGCTCCGCGGAATGCCGGATCTTCGTCTCCTTGAAACCGTTGAGCCCCTGGAGCCCAGCGATCGTCGACTCGACGGAGCCGGACATCATGAGGTCGCCGGCGCGAGCGATGCGGGGCCGCACGATCCGCAGATAGGCGAGGGATGCTGCCACGAAGTACAACAGCGCCAGGAGAGCCTGGACGGGCGTTGCGACCAGCAGCGCGATCACGATCGCGATCACCGTGAGCCCACCGCTGATCATGGTGATGAGACCGCTGACCATCGCGTTGAACGTCTGACCCACGGCAGCGGTCATGGTCCGGAAGGTCTCCCCGGTCGAGCGCCGTCGGAACTCGACGTACGGCGATTGCATGACGTTGCGGAAGATGCGCACGGACAGCCACACGCGCTCCCGCGCCACGAAGCCCGTCTGCCACCAGGTGAACGCCATCGTGCAGACGTCCTTGACGATGAACAGCAGGACGACCGCGAGCACGAGGGCGAGGCCGAACGTCGAGCGATCCAGTGATCCGGTCGATCGCCAGACGATGCCGAGCGCGCCCTCATCGAGCGGGGCTCCGGTCGCGATGCTGACGAGCGGCAGCACAGTGATGATCGCAGCCGTCTCGAGCAGCGCGAGGATGCCGGAGACCACAGCAGCCATCAGCAGCTTCACCTTGGTGCGCCGGTCGAGGACGTCCCGGAGCAGCTGCCACGTGGTGAGAGCGCCCTCCGACGTGCGTGCGCTCACCGGGACCCCGCGATGCGGCCGACGATCTGGTGCAGGTCCGCGATGAATTTCTCCTCGGAGAACTGCCCGGCTCGGTGCGTGACCGACCTCGTGTCCCACGGCCCGTGATCGTCCATCACGCCCACCCCTGCCCGGATCGATTCCGCGGTCGCCTCCTCGAAGAACGTCCCGTTGGTCTGGTCCTCGATCGTATCCATATAGCCTCCGGCCCGGAGCGCGAGCGTCGGCGCCCCGTGCGCCCCTGCTTCGAGGGGCGTGAGGCCGAAGTCTTCATGGCTGGCGGCGATCAGTGCCGCGGCGTTGGCGTAGGCCCAGCGCATCTGGGCATCGGTCAGCCCCTCGACGAGCCGTACATTGCTCGGTGCGCTCGCGAGGAGGCGCTCCCTCTCCGGTCCCTTGCCGATGACCAGCAGGCGACGGTCCGGCAGCTCACGGAAGGCCTCGATCACCCGGTCCACGTGCTTGTACGGCTGCAGACGCGAGACCACGAGGTAGTGGCCACCCTCGGAACCGTCTGCCCCCGCCCAGCCGGCGAGTTCGGGGATCGGCTCCTGAGGGCCCTCTGCGACATCCGGGCTGAACGGCGGGAACAGCGTCGGGGCGTCGATCCCGTACACCCGGCGGATCCGCTTGCTCACCACCGTGGAGTTGCCCAGGTAGTGGTGCGCGGTCATTGCGGCGCGGCGATCCCAGTGCTTCAGGAACGGAGTGAGGCCGGCGAGCGCGAGTCGCTTCGGGTCGAAGCGTCCGGCCTCGCCCAGATAGTCCTCCGGGAGGTACAACCACCGCGCCGGGGAGTGGCAGTAGACGACCTTCTTCCCCTGCGTGGGGAAGGCGTGCGCCCATCCGGACGAGCTGGCGATCACGACGTCCGCATCGATCCGCTGCCGGGAGGCGGCGGCCGCGAGCAGCGGCAGCGCCTTGCGCGGATCCCTCCGGAAAGCCCCGATGCGGTTCAGGCCGCTGGTGTGGATCACCTTGTCCCGGTATTCGGGGTAGGTCTGGTCGGGCTCGTAGAAGAGGGTGTGGATCTCGGCGTCCGGGAAGGCGCGGCAGATCGATAGGACGAGCCTCTCGGCTCCCCCGCGCTGAGTCAGGTAGTCATGAGCGATCGCGATGCGGGGTGCCATCAATGCTGTCCTTCCGGGGTCGAGGGGATCCGGCTTCCGGCCAGTCCGGCTCCTTCTACAGCCAAGGCGACCAGCTTTCGCCCGACAGGGCGCGGGACCACGGGCAGCAATCTGTCGACAAAGGCTCCCCCTCGGGTCACTGCCAGTCGGGCGCTTAGGAGGTGCGCCGAGGCACCCACCGCCAGTCCCCAGGGCCCGTGCCCCGCCGAAGGCTCACCAACCGGAGCGTCCGGATGCAGGCGACGGAATGTCGTTCGTGCTCGGCCCGCCTCGAAGGCTTTCACGGCACGTGCTCGGGCTGAGCATGCTGGCCCATGATGCTCTGCCAGCGCCTCTTCAACCACGACGATCGGAATTCCCGCCGCATGAAGGCGGTATCCGTAGTCGACGTCTTCCCAGCCGTAGCCTCGATAGCGCGCGTCGTATGGGCCGATCTTCTCCCAGGTGTCTCGCGTGATCGAGCAGCTCGCCGCCCACAGCCTCCAGCGCTCTTTGGGTGGCCTGCTCAGTGCGTGCGCGAGTGAACGCCGAGCCGCGTCCTCTCCGTACGCACGGGTATAGGGGCCGTCCGTGTGGATATCACGGGTGAGCCCGACAGCGCCGACGGAGCCGTCGTCTGAGTGCGCCGTCGAATGAGCACTGATATAGCCGCGCGGAACGACGAGGTCGTCATCGCACCGGATCAGCACCCGCCCGCGCGAGGCGTCGAAACCGGCATTGAGTGCAGCCGCTCGACCACGGTTCTCCGGGAAGAGGATGCTTCGTGCAGTCAACCGTGACTCCGCACGCACGAGTGCCGAGGTTCCGTCGTCGACGCCGTCGACGACCACGATGATCTCGAAAGACGGTGCGCCGTCCAGCTGCGCGGCAAACGCATCGAAGAGGGCCGGCAGTCGCTCCACCCCGCGATAGGACGGCACGACGACACTGACCTCGGGACTCGTATTCGTCACGGACTGCCCCGCTCTCTGCTCGTCGCTCCGAGATCGCTGAGCAGCCCCGCCACACGCTCCATCCCGGCCGCCGGCGAATAGCGCCGCTCCCATCGTGCGCGCGCCGCTGCGGACCGTTCGTGGTCCCCCCGCTCGATATCGGCGAGAGCCTGCTCGATGACGTGAGCGAGGTCATCGGAATCCCCACGCCGGGCGATCCACGGATGATCCACCCCTGCTACCTCCGGCAGAGCACCCGACTCCGAGATGACGAACGGGATCCCGGCCGCCATGGCCTCTGCGGCGACGAGACCGAACGACTCCTCGACCACGGATGGGAAGACGGCGAGGTCGACCGCCTCGAAGAAATCCTCTCTGTCCACCCAACCCAACTGTTCCACTCGATCTCGAATGGGAGCCAGAGAGCTCTCGAGCGCAGAACGGTCGGAATCGTTCCCGAAGCGGTTCTCGCCGGCCAGCACCAGGCGAACGTCGCGTCCTGTGCGCTGCATGAGGCTGCTGGCTGCCTCTGCGAGCAGTACGGCCCCCTTCTCCGCAGTGAGGCGGCCAAGGATGCCGATTCTCACCGGACCACGCCTGTCGGACATCGCGCCCCGATACCGAATCTGCTCAGTCCAGTTCTCGAAGATGGTGGTTCCGTGCAACCGGTCCGCCACAAACCCGGAGGGGACCAGCACGACGCTCGACCTGTTACGTGCCAACCGCTCAAGGGCCGCGTGGGCACCTACAGGGAGTCGATGCAGATGGACGATCCGTGGACCGATGCCCGTCGTCGCGAGAGACGGAACGAGTCCGTTGCACCAGAGCGGGAGACCGCGGTTCCGGAGCCGCCAGCGCCACAGCGCTGCTATGTACCCCCCGCGGTCCTTGGCACGCAGTGCCACGGTGCGGAAGCCTTGTTCGTGCGCGCGCTCGATGAGCTCTGCAGGGCTGCTGGGCGCAAGCACCAGGACGTCAAGCCCCAGCCTGCGGAGTGCTTCGGCGATGTTGAGCAGCATCACCTCGCCGCCCCCGATATCGCCATTGTTCGTGGCGATCGCGATCGTCGGAGTCCTCATGCCGCACCCGTCGGTATGCCGCCAGCTGTCGGTGTGCGCTTCTCCGCCTCAGCTCGACTCGCACGCAGGTAGATGGCGAAGGCGATCACCACGGCCCACTGGATCGTGAAGAGCACCTCGCCGAGACGCCATGCGCAGATCAGCAGTGCGACCGTGGTCGCTTGGACGGCGAGCTCCTGGCGGTTGAGATCTCGCGTGAACGGTCGCAGCGCGAAGACGACGGTGATTCCGAGAATCAGCAGAAGCCAGGGCCATCCGCCCTCGACCAATGCGCTCCAATAGGAGTTATGGAAGAACCACACCTTCATCGGGTCATCCGGGAAGACGATGTAGGCCTCACCGAGGCCGGAGCCGAAGAACCCCGCACCGTCCACCTTGATCTCGGAGGCCGCATCGATCCGGCTGCGTAGAGCATCTGAGCCATCACGATCGGAGAACATGCCGATCTGGGAGAAATCCTCAGCGAGCAGTCTGACTCCGAGATAGACAGCCAGTCCGAGAGCCCAGCGCCCGACGACGCCCAGCCGCGGCGCGAGCACGACCCAGAGCACTCCGGCACTGAGCGCCGAGATCGAGGTACGTGATCCGGTCTTCCAGACGAGGACCGCGAACGCGAGGAGCAGGACGACCTTCAGCCATCGTTTGTCGATCACGGCCAGCATCAGGACGCCGAACACCGCATAGGCCATGCCGGCCACGTTCTTGTCCATGAAGTAACCGGAGAGGGCGCCGCCATAGTTGTCCGGTGCCAGGCCCACGTAGAAGGCAACGGCGTTGAAGAGCATACCGATGCCGAGGCCGGCGATCGCCGAACGGAAGTCGATGCGGCCGGTGGCCAGGATCAGAACCAGTACGGCGGTCAGGGTGAGCCTGATCAGACGGCGTTTCCAATCCGAGGCCAGGTCGGTCGGGTCCGCGAACATCGAGATCATCGCGATGTAGAACAGAGCGATCGCGAAGATCGGCACGATGAGCTGGAGGCGGCCGAGGTCGGCCTGCGGGCGGCGCGTCAGACCGAGCCCGATGATCGCCATCATCACCAGCTGGTTGAACGGCAGAGGCAGACCGAACAGCGCTCCCTCGAAGATCAGACCGAAGAAGAGGATCAGCTCGGGGATCCGCCAGCGCCCGATCGCAGAGAACACGTCCGCGGTCTCCGTGCGCACACGCGCGCCCATCGCCGTCGCGACGGCGGCAGGATCCGCGGTCCGGTCCGTGGTGCGTGCGCTCACGCCGTCACCTCCCCGTAGACGTTCGCGATGGCGCTGCACATGCCGGCGACGTCCATGCGCCCTGAGGCAGGGGGACGTGCGGCCACCTCGGTGCCCTGCGCAGTGATCGCGCGGGCCACGGCAGGCAGGTCCTCCGCCGGCACCAGGCACTGCTGCGGGACGATCTCGCGGTTCCCGCCCACGTCCGTCGCGACGACGCCCACCCGGTGGGCCACGGCGTCGAGGAGGGTGTACGAGAGGTTCTCCCACACCGACAGCTGCACCACCACGTCGTGACCGCGCAGCGCGCTCCCCGCGTCGATGTGGCCGGGGAAGTCCACGCGGCCGGTCAGGTCGAGGCTCGCCACCAGCCGGCGCAACGAGTGGCCCTCCGGCCCGGTGCCGGCGATCGTCAGGCTGGCCGCGGGATGCTCGGCGGCGACCAGAGCGAACGCCCGCACCAGCTGGTCGATCCTCTTCTCCGGTGCGAGGCGGGACAGGGACAGCACGCGCAGCCCTGTCGTCGGGCGCTGCGCCGGGTCCACGTCATCGACCCCATTGCGGATCACGGTGACCTTCCTCCCGCTCCCCCATTGCGCCGCGACCTGCTGCGCGGTGGAGGCGCTGACGGCGATCACGCGGTCGGTGCGCAGCAGTCGAGTGCGGTGGGCAACCGCCTTGACCTGAGCTCGGAGAGCGTCGGCCTGGTAGTACCCGCGCACCCCGGAGATCCCGTGCTCGGTGGAGACCACACGGATGCGACGCCCTGCCCCGGAGCGCAGTCCGGTCACCGCTGCGATCCCGGCGAGGTCTGCGAAGGCGAGGTGGGTGTGCAGCACGTCAGGTCGCAGGCGCTTGAGCGTGCGCCGTATCGCCCGCGTCGCCGCTGCCGCACCGTCGGTCGGGGAGACCGGGCCCGTGAGTACTGGTGCACCCTGCGCTCGCAACTGCTCGGCGAGCGCCCCCTCCGGGCAGAGCACGACGATGCGCCACCCGGTTATTCCGTGACGCAGCGCGTCGAGAACGTGGCGTGCCACGCCGCCGAGGTCGGCGACGGGGACGCACCACAGCACGAGCCGCGGCAGCGCCCGCTCCGCCGCGTCGGCCCCTGTCAGAACCATTCCCGCAGCCGATCCAGGGCCGTGAAGAACCCTTCGCCGTTGTTGACGTGGCCCATCCAGATCTCGGGGATGAACGGAGCGGTCGGTGCGAGGCGGTCCATGCGCTCGGCGAGGTCCTTGAAGTCGACCTCTCCCTCCCCCACCTGCACGCCCTCGCCGTCCACACCCACGGAGTCCACGATGTGCAGGTGCTCGGTGTGCGAGCCCATCGCCTCGAGATACTCGCTGAAGGGGCGCTGGTAGAAGTTCGCGGCGAGCTTGGAGTGGGACACGTCCAGGGTGAGCCGGCGGTCGTAGGTCTCGCAGAACCACACCGTGTCCTCGGGCTCCACGAACAGGTTGTGGAACTGCTGGCCGCCCATCAGCCACGGGAACGGCGGCAGGGTCTGCGCGGTCAGGCGCACGCCCTCCTCGTCCACGCGCTCCAAGCCCTGCTGCACCCGCTCGTACAGCGGGTAGCGCTCCTCGGGCCGCAGGTGCCGGTCCGGCAGGAAGCCGCCCATGGTGATGATGACGATCGGGTCCTCATCGCAGGTGAAGTGCTTGCGCAGGTCGCGGGTAAGGTCCACCACGCGCTGCACCTCACGGATCGAGCGCTCCCAGATCTCCTCGTCCGGGGAGGCGAGGTCGATGAGGAAATCCCCGGGATAGAGGTCCGGGGCGTGCACGGTGAAGAACTGGTCGAGCTTCTCACCGGAGTCGAAGAACTGGCCCAGATCGAGCTCCATGTCCTTCGCGCTCTGATGGAACTCGAGGAAGTCCGGCTCGGAGACCTCCAGCAGCGCCCGGAAGTCATGGAACCGCACCGGCAGCCCCCAGGGGCGATGGAAGCTGTAGTCGCTGCGGGCCTGGGGGCGTCCGGCGAGATCCCCGGCGTAGAAGAAGTCTCCGCTGGGCACGTCGCGATGCAGGGTGACCCCGAGAAGGGCATCGCGCTGGTGGGGCTGCAGGCCGCGGCCCGGGCTCTTGACCTCGACGTCCGCCGCGGTCACCGTCTCCCCGGAACGCAGATCGCGAGTGGCCACGAGGGACTTCGCGAGATTGACGCGGTTCATGAGCTCCCCGGTGGACAGCTCGCGCGGACGATCGCTCCCGAGGGCCTCCTCGACCTCACGGATCTGCCGCACCATGGCGCTGAGCTCCTCGGGCAGCAGCGACACCTTGTGGTCGTTCCCCTCGAGGGTCTTGTCGAGCGTCACGTGCTTCTCGATGATGCGCGCGCCGCGGGCCACCGCCGCGACCGGCACGTGCCAGCCGCGCTCGTGGCCGGAGTAGCCCACCAGGCAGTCGCCGAGCTCGGCGAGCCGGTCCATGTACCGCAGGTTCACGTCCTTGTAGGGCGCGGGATAGGTGGACTGCGTCTGCAGCAGCGCGAAGGGAGCACCCTGGCTGCGCAGCACGTCCACGGCGCCGGTGATCTCCTGCTCGGTGCTCATGCCGGTGGAGACGATCATCGGCGCGCCGAACCCGGCCACCCGGGTCAGCAGGTCGTGATGGGTGAGATCCGCCGAGGCGATCTTGTAGCCGGGCATCCCGTAGCTGTTCAGCGCATCGGCCGAGGGAAGGTCCCACGGCGTGCAGATCACGTTCACCTCGCGCGCCGCGCAGTGATCGAACACGCGGTACATGTCCTCGACCGACAGCGAGTACTTGGCCAGGAGGTTCATCGTGTACTGGGCGCCGAGGTCCTCCCCCGCGCTCGCGGAGCTGCCGGAGCGGTACAGCGCGGCCATGTCCCGCAGCTGGAACTTCACGGTGTCCACCCCGGCGCTCACGCACTCGTCCACGAGGCGCTTGGCGAGGTCCACATCGCCCTGATGGTTGTTGCCGATCTCGCCGATGATCAGTGACGGGCTGCCCTCGCCCACGGTGCGCGACCCGATCGTGAGGGTGCGGGCGCCGGGGGTCGCCACGGCCACCAGGCGGCCGCGGTCGTCCACCACCGGGATCCGGTCGATGCCGCGACCGAACAGCTCGGCGATCTCCGCGACCGGGGTCCCCTCGGCGACCGAGACGAAGTCCGTGTTCGCGGCGTCGAGCGCGAGCGCGCCGAGATCCGGGGAGGGCTGGGCGACCAGCCAACGGCGCACGTCGCCGTCGCTCAAGGTGCCGCGCACGGTGCCGTGCTCGTCCACGAGGAAGGCCACGCGGGCCTGGTTCTCGCTGATGCGGCGCAGCGCTTCCAGCACGGTGGCCTGCACGTCGACCGCGAACGGTGCGGTGTGGCGATCCAGGATCACGAGGTCCTCCAACCAAGTCGGGTCAGCATGCTCTCGGCGGCGGCGACGTCGGTGAGCGTGTCGATGTCCACGCCCTCCACCTCGTCGAGCACGAACAGGTCCGTGCGGCCGCCGATGCGGTTGTGCCGTGTGCGGTAGATGTGCGGAGCCGTCACGTACAGGCTCCCGTTCTCGAAGTAGTGCATCTGCTGGGCGGTGAGCTCCTGGCGGCGAGGCCGGGCGGTCACGTCGTACGTCGCCTGCGCGTCCTGCCCGGGAGCAGTGGGGAGCCTCCAGAAGAAGGGCGACTCGGGCACCACGCCGACCAGCGATTCCACCCCGGTGCTGCGGAACTGGGCGATCGCCCGACGGATCGTGTCCGGGCGGCGCACCGGAGAGGTGGCCTGCAGCAGCACCACCGCGTCGAGCTCCGCGCCGTCGGCCTCGACCGTGTCCATGGCGTGCAGAACGGTCGGCTCGGTGGGCGCGGTGTCGGTGGCGAGCTCGGCGGGACGCTCGATCACGCTGGCCCCGTGCTCACGGGCCACAGCGGCGATCTCCGCGTCCTCCGTGGAGACGGCGACGATCACGTCCCCGTCGCCGCGTGCTTCGAGGGCCTGCGCGATGGTCCAGGCGATCAGCGGCTTCCCACCCACGGGCAGCAGGTTCTTGCGAGGGATGCCCTTGGAGCCGCCTCTCGCAGGGATCACGGCGAGCGCGGTCATCCCGCTCCCTCGAGGATCTGGGCGATCAGCCGTGAGGGCTCGTCGGCCGGCTGCACGGGAGCGGGTGTCGGATCCCCTCCCCAGGTGCGCATCCCGTAGCGGTCCCAGAACTCGTGCACCCAGGTGGGGGTGCGTGGGCCGTACACCCAGGCGGGCAGGCCGCGCACGGCCGCCTCCAGCACACCGGTGGAGAAGACGCCGACGACCGGGCCGCGCAGCTCGTGCAGCGGGATCGCGGAGTCCTGGAACTCGATGCCGCGCCGCGCCATCACGGAGTGGGCGACGCGGGAGAGCGCGTCGGTCTCCGCGGGATGCGGGCGGTACAGGGCGTTCTCCGCGCGGCAGAAGGTGGTCGCGGCGCCAGCGGTGATCCGCCGGGACAGCTCCGCGCCATGCATCTGGCCGAGGAACACGGGCCGCTCGTCGAGATCCGCGGGGGTGTCCTCCGACTCGTGGGCGGCCTGCCACAGCAGCTGGGAGCCGACCACCCGGGTCTCGATGTCCTGCCGGCCGGAGCGGTAGAACTCCGCATCGGCGTCGCTCCACGCGAGCAGGGTGATCCGCGGCGGCAGCGGCGGCGCGAAGGGGGTGAGCGCGCCGTGCTGGACGACGGCGCCGCCGATGTCCTCGGCGAGGGCCCACTCGTGCACCATCCGGCCCACCTCGAGATGCCATCCCAGAGTGATCACCGAGCCGATGCCCCGGCCGTTGAGCACCGCCTGCGGCATGGCGACGCGCTGATGGGTCCAATCCGATCCGGCCAGCTCGGGCAGGTCCACACCCGCGGGGGCGAGCACGTCGATGCCGCTGCGCACGTACGGCAGCGCGGTGAGCAGGCTCGCACGGGAGGTCGGGGAGGCGGAATCCAGGCCGATCAGCACACGGGGACCCTCGTCCCCCTCGCGAGAGTGCAGCACGAAGCCGGGCGCCGGGGACTTGGCATCATCACCGCGGCGCCGGAGGAAACCGGCGACGGAGTGCTTGATCTGCCGGGCCCGGTAACGGGAGTTCTGCCATTCCTGCCAGCGCTCCAGACTGCGCGGGTGGATCAGTGCCATAGCGAGTCGACCTCCTCGAGGCGATGATCGAAGGTGTGCTCGGCCAGGGTGCGACGGCGGCCGGCCGCACGCAGCCCCTCGGCCCAGACGGAATCGGAGAGGGCGCGACGGGAGAGCTCCTCGAGCTCGTCGAGGTCGTGCCAGACGGCCACTTCCGTGCCCACGTCGTAGAACTGGTCCACGTCATCGCGATCCACGAGCTGCACGCCGCCCATGCCGGGGATCTCGAAGGTGCGCATCGCGTGACCGTTCTGCAGACCATGGATCGCGACCGCGGCGGCGCCCTCCGCATGGATCTGGTAGGCGCGCTCCAGCGGCACCTCGCGCGACGCGGCGATCGGCGGACGGCGCCAGGAGAAGGTGCGGGCACGATCCATCGGATGGCGGGAGAAGTCCCGGCCCCAGGCGTGCACCGGCAGGCCCCGTCCGCCGAGCTCGGCGAGGGTCTCGTACCGGTTCTGGTACCCGGAGCCGATGAACACGATCTCGCCTGTGCGCGTCGAGGTGGGCTCCACGCGATGGGGGTCGAACGCATTGGGCACGAAGTGGGCGTCCACGCCGCGCTCGCGCAGCATGTCGGTCTCCGAGCGGGCGTAGTCCACCACGGGACCGATCTCGCGCAGGAAGGCGTCGGTGTAGTCATGGCGGTGGAGGTCGTCGTAGAGCCAGAGGATGCGCGGGGTGTCCCCGAGTGCCTCCCAGAAGCGGGCGTCCAGACCGTCGCCCTTGATGATGATCACCCGGTGCGGTCGCACCTCGCGCAGCATCGCGATCACGCGGTCGGTGAGCCGTGCCGTCTCCGCGGTGCGTCGGTCCCCGCGCACGCGCAGACGCTCGGGCAGCTCCACCGTGGCTTTCAGCCGCAGCTTCTCGCCAGCGGTGTCGTAGGCGTCGTAGCGGGCGGTGTGCACCTCGTAGCCGCGGCGGGCCAGGGCGTCCCCGATGCTCTTCCAGTAGCCGTGGAAGGAGGGGGAGATCAGCAGCAGGCGCTCAGGGGAGCCACTCATCGCGGCAGCTCCCTCCCGGACCGGTGGATCAGGTGCAGCTCCTCGCGGGCCACGGCAAGAGGATGCACGTCGCGCCCAGCTGCCCGGCGGCCGGCATTCCACACCAGGTTCACGCCCGTGGCCAGGGACATCCCCGCCCGCAGCAGATGCACGCTGCTGTGCTTGCGGGCGTAGCGCATCCTGGCGCCCACCAGCCAGCCGCGGCGGCGGGCCTCGCCGCCGGAGGAGGCGCCACCCACGTGGCGCACCTCCAGATCGGCGTCGAGCAGCGACGGGATCCCCTCCCGGCGCAGACGCAGCTGGAGGTCGACCTCCTCGGTGTACATGAAGTAGCCCTCGTCGAAGCCACCGGCGCCCCGCACCTCGGCGAGCGGAAGCAGCAGCACCGCGCCGGAGACCCAGTCCACGGGGATCATGCCGGTGCCACGCTCGGCGTCGAGGTCGTGCCCCACGGCGCGATGCAGCAGATCACGGTGTCGCTGGGAGGCCAAGGGCACGAGCCACTCGGTCACCTGATGCCCGATGGTCGGGAACCTGCGGGCCGCGTAGCCGGAGCCGCCGCTCTCGCCGACGTTCCGACAGCCCACCACGGCGGGCATCCAGGGCCGGGCGTGCTCGACGAGCCTGCGGCAGAAGCCGCGCGGGATCTCGAGGTCGGAGTTCAGCACGAGGGCGTGCTCGATGCGGCCCCTCTCGACTCCATGGGCGGGGGCCTCGTGGGCGAAGGGCTCGTCGGCGAGGACCGTCTCGGCGAGCGCCGCGAGCCCGGTGTTGACCGCGGCACCGAACCCGCCGTTGGTCTCTCGCCGGATCAGCTCGGTGCCAACGGGCAGATCATCAGCGGCCACCGGCACGGGCGTGGCGTCGTCGACGACGATCACTCGGGCGGGCCGGTCCGCGGCCGGGGCCTGGTCACCGCGCAGGGACTCGAGCAGCGGGAGCACGGGCCGGATGCTTCCGTGCACGGGGATCACGACCCCGAGCTGCCCGAGGCTCACTCCGCATCCCGGTTCGGGGCTGCGCGACGCCCTCGGGCGCTGCGCAGCTCGCCGGTGTCCTCGAGGTTCGCGTCGGAACCGGAATCGGTGACCACATGCGCCGCCCCGACGGAGGTGAGGGGCTCAGCAGGACCGCCTGCCTGTTCGACGTCCACCTCGTCGTCGCTGTCCGGCACCACTGTCGCCGTGTCATAGCCGGTGGCGGCTCCGTAGCCGTACTTGCCATAGGAGGCGTACCCGTACTCGGCGTCGCCATAGGCGAGGCGGGTGAAACGGCTGCTGGAGGCGCGGTTCATGACCACGCCGTACACCTTGGCACTGACCCCCCGGATCGCCTCGACCGATCGGGTCAGGCCGAAGGAGCGGGTCTGCCCGGGCACGGCGACCAGGATCGCGCCGTCGGCATGGCGGGCCAGCAGCTGAGCGTCGGTCACGGCGAGCACCGGCGGGGCATCGATGATCACGAAGTAGGACCGGGAGAGCTCCTCGATGAGCTCCTTCATGCGGCGCGAACCGAGCAGCTCGGACGGGTTCGGCGGCACCTGCCCGGCCGGGAGGAGCGACAGCAGCTGCGTGGAGGACGGCTGCACCGCGTCCTCGAGGCTCACCGAGGCGGCGAGCAGCTGGGACAGGCCCACCGCACCGTCCACCCCGAACTGGTCGGCCACCATCGGGCGGCGCAGGTCGGCATCGATCAGCAGGGTGGGCTGCCCGGCGCGAGCCATCACGCGGGCGAGGTTGCCGGCCACGATGGACTTGCCTTCGCCGGGGGCGCTCGAGGTGACCACGATCGAATGCGGAGGTGCGTCCACATCGACGTAGCGCAGGTTCGTGCGGAGCTTGCGGATGGCCTCGCGGGCCCCGAACGTCTTGGGGTCCGGCAGCGTGCCGTTCTTCGCTCGGCCCAGCTCCTTGACGTCCGGCAGGGTGCCCAGCAGCGGAAGATCCACTGCCTCGGCGATGTCGTCCGCCGTACGGATCCGCGAATCGTTGCGGTCACGCAGCCAGGCCACGGCGAGCGCGATCAGAAGACCGGCAGCGGCCCCTGCGGCCAGGTACTTGAAACGATCCGGGGACTCCGGCGCTCCCGGCAGCACAGCGTTCTGATAGGTGGCCAGCTGCACGCTCACGGCGGCGTCCTCGTTCCCACCGGATTCCAGGGTGCGCGCCTCGTCTGCGGTGGCCTCGACCGCAGCGTTGGCGATGTCGGAGGCCTCCTGGGCGGAGCCCGCGAAGGCCGTCACCGTGATGATCGGGGCGTTCGGGTCCAGCTTCGCCTGCAGGGAGCCGGCGACGGTGTCCGGGCTCGACTGCAGCCCGAGGTCATCCACGATGGACTGCCCCACCGCACGGGTGTTGAACAGCGGCAGGTAGGACTGCGCCTTGCTGTACTGGAACTGCATGTTCCCGCTGGCCTGCTGGATCGGGTTGCCGGCCTCGTCGGTCTGCGAACTCGCGGAGACGTACCCGAGCGCGCTGGCGGAGTACACCTCAGGCTTGCTGAAGGAGAACCCGAAGCCCGCAGCTGCGCCGAGCGCGACGCCGAGAATGAGCAGGAACAGGTTGCGCAGGAGCAGCCTGAGGAAGTCTTCGATCGTCACCAGCACACACCGTTCACGACGCAGGAGGGGGTCCCTGTCATCGTAGGCGAGCGTCGCAGACGTTTGCCCGGATTGTCCTGCGCGCAGGGTCACGACTTGGGCATATGTTCAGGAGCTGAGCCGCTACTCACGGGTAAGCGGCGGCGGAGTCCCCTCCCTGCCGCCTCCGTCAGGCCCGAGTGCACCGGTAGGCTGCGACTACCCCTCTCGCCGTTGACAGGGAACCAAGCGAGCAACAAGAGGGGCATGACATGCCGGGTCCGCTAGTCCGAAAAATCATCATCGCCGATGACGACATTGGAAATCTGGGTGGAATATCCAGTGCCATTCGCACACTCACCGAAGGCTTTCGCGCTCGCGGCATTTCCGTCGAATATCTATCCCTCCACTCCCCACAGTTCGAGGCGGGGCTGACCGGCAACATCTTTGAGGCCAACCGCTTCGAGTCGATGACCGCACACCACCCTCTCGCCAAGGACTACCCCGGAATCCTGGGGGTACGATTGATCGCCAAACGGGCCCTTACCCCTTTCTGGCTCGCCTATCGCAAGGCACGTCTACGGGAGTATCTCGGCCGACTGGCAAGCACCGACGCCGTAATCTCCATGAAGCCGCGCATCGGGGTGCTGATCGAATCAGAACTCGCACGGCGCCGCCGCTCCACAAATGATGCACCCTTTCATGCGCACCAGATCCACTACAGTTTCGCCCATTGGTACCGCCCCCTCCAAGAGGACAATCTCCGCCATGTCACTCGAGGGTGCGATGCGCTCGTCGCACTGTGGCCGACTGAGGCGGAGCAGTTCGGCAATGATCACGAGATGCCAGCTGCATCCATCCCCAACGCCATCACGCTTCCCGACGCCGAACACACAGGTCCCGGCCAATCGACGAAAATAGTCTCGTGCATAACCCGACTCTCCTCCGACAAGCGAGTGGACTTGGCAGTTCAGGCATTCGACCTTGCGCTCGACCAGGCACCGGGATGGTCCTTGCGCATCTACGGGGACGGCCCTGAGCGCCAGACCGTGGAGAACGCCATAAACACCAGCAGGCACCCCAATGCGTTCAGTCTTGGTGCGCGACTTTCTCCCGAGCAGGTACAAGCGCATCTCGCACATGCGGACCTCGCGATCCTCACATCGATCGCCGAAGGTCTTCCGATGTCGATCCTGGAAGCAAGTGCTTGGGGCGTTCCGACCGTAGCCACCCCATCGTCGCGCTCGGTGGCAGACCTCACCTCTGTTCATGGGTACCTCTGTGAGGGAGATTCACTGGAGGCCATCGCCGGAGCGCTACAAAACGCGATGCGGAACGATTCTGAACGAGCGACCAAATCCCAAAAGTGTCGTCAGCTCGCTAAACAATTCAGCGTGGAAGCAGTGACCGATAAATGGCTGGAGCTTATAGAACGGAAGTCCTTGCCTGCCGCAGCAGGCAAGGACTAACGCACCCAATAAGCCTTCACCAATCCGAGCGCCGCCGTCGACTCACCGCGGCATATTGCGGATGTTCGTCGCCGCCATGTCGACCATCTTGCCGACGCCGCCGCCGAGCACGATCTTCGTCGAAGCCTGAGCGAAGCCACGGATCTGCTGGGCGGTGATCTTCGGGGGCATGGACAGGGCGTCGGGGTCGGTGACCACGTCGATCAGCATCGGCCCCGGAGTGGCGAGGGCGTCGGCCAGCTGCTTCCTGAGCTTCTTGGGGTCGGTGATGCGCACGGAGCCGATGCCCACGCCCTTCGCGATCGCCGCGAAGTCCACCTGCGCGTGGTCGGTGCCGTAATCCGGCAGGCCCTCCACGAGCATCTCGAGCTTGACCATGCCGAGGCTGGAGTTGTTGAACACGACGATCTTCATGTTGAGGTCGTGCAGCTTCACCGTGAGCAGCTCACCCATCAGCATGCCGAGCCCGCCGTCGCCGCTCATCGAGATCACCTGGCGCTGCGGGAACGCCTTCGAGGCGCCGATGGCCTGCGGGAGCGCATTGGCCATGGTGCCGTGGTGCCAGGAGCCGAACAGCCGGCGCCGCCCGTTGGGCGTGATGTAGCGGGCGCCCCACACGTTGCACATGCCCGTGTCCACGGTGAACACCGCGTCGTCGTCGGCGAGGGAGTCCAGGGTCGCGGCCACGAACTCGGGATGGATGGGCTTCATGCGCTCCACGTTCTTCGTGTACGCGGAGACCACGCCGGTGAGCGCCTTGTGGTGAGCCTTGAGCATCCGGTGCAGGAAGCGATGGCTCTTGGTGCTGGTCAGCAGCGGCAGCACGGCCTGCAGGGTCAGTGCCACGTCGCCGTGGATCGCGAGGTCCAGCGGCACCCGCCGGCCCAGCCGGGAGGCCTCCGCGTCGATCTGCACGATCTTCGGCGGGTTCTTCCCGTCGGGCCCGGGCAGGAACTCGCTGTAGGGGAAGTCGGTGCCCAGCAGGATCACCAGATCCGTCTCGTGCATCGCGTCGTAGCAGGCACCGTAGCCGAGCAGGCCGCTCATGCCCACGTCGTACGGATTGTCGTACTGCATGAACTCCTTGCCGCCGAAGGCGTGGCCGATCGGTGCCTTGACCCGCTCGGCGAGCTCGAGCACCTCCTCGCGGGCGTCGCGCACGCCAGCCCCGGTGAACAGGGTGACGGTGCCCGCCTCATCGATCAGCTCGGCGAGGCGTCCCACGGGGCCCGCGGCGGGCTGGACCCGTCCGAGGTCCGTGGCGAGCTCCTTGGTGAGCGGGCCGTCCACCTGCTGGTCGGCGACATCGCCGGGGAGCACGAGCACGGAGACGCCGCTCTTGGCGATCGCGGTCTGCACGGCGATATGGAGCATGGTCGCGCCGTGGGGGCCGGAGTTGACCATCTCGCAGAAGTGGGAGCACTCCTGGAACAGGATCTCCGGGTGGGTCTCCTGGAAGAAGCCGGTGCCGATCTTGGCCGAGGGGATGTGGGAGGCGATGGCGAGCACCGGAGCCCCATCGCGGTGCGCGTCGTACAAGCCCTGGATCATGTGGGTGTTGCCAGGGCCGCAGGAGCCCGCGCACACGGCGAGCTTCCCGGTGAGCCGAGCCTCGGCGCCGGCGGCGAAGGCCCCGGCCTCCTCATTGCGCACATGCACCCACTCGATGCCCTCGGTGGTGCGCACGGCGTCGACGACGGGGTTCAGGGAATCGCCGACCACCCCGTAGATCCGTTCGACACCGAGGTCACGGAGCTGGGTAACGAGGAGCTGGGCGAAGGACATGCGGGGCATCGGGGACCTCCTGGAGATGAGTCAGCCGGGCGGCACCCGGCACGGGCCAGTCCCCTCGAGCGTAGCCCTGCAAGTGGGCGCGGCGACGGGCTTCGAGGCAGGAGCCTTCTCACCGCCGCCCGGGGCGCTCCACGGCTGCAGCCGCATTCAGGGCCGCGCGCAGCTCGTGAGCGGACGGATTGCGCAGCACGTCCTCGCCGAGCAGCACGGTGGGCGTGAGCTCGTCGCCGCCGTTCACGGCCCGCACCTGGGCGTTGGCCTGCTCGTCCCGCCACACGTTCACCCAGGTCACGCGAGGGTCCGAGCGGATCTGCAGCAGCAGCCGCTCACAGTAGACGCACCCCGGCTTCCACAGCACCACCGCGCATCCCGCGGCGAGGTCCTCCGCGGCCCGGGGCCATGGTGTGTGGCGGCCGCGCCGAGCGGACCAGAAGGTCAGTCCGAGGACCACGACCACCCCGACCACCCCGGTCAGCACGCCCGCCCGCAGGTCCTCGAGTCCGAGCACCACGGCGACCACGACGACGCCGCCCAGTCCCACAGCGAGGCTGCTGAGCGTGCGCCGGTCCATGGAGCCACCCTACGACGGGGCAGCGGGACAGCGGTCCGACGAAAAACGTTTAGCCTGATGTGCGGGAACCGGCCCCTCGTGGCCCCGGAGCATGCATAGTGGTCAGCGGAAGCACCTGGAAACGCTCAGAGTCGATCACATCCCGGAGTCGTCCGAGCGGTCCGCCCCCGCCCGTTCCGCCCCCGAAAGGCTCCGATGACGCGCCGATCGTCCTCCGTCCCCGCGACCGATCCCCAGCAGGATCCCCCGTCCTTCTCCTCTCCGCCCTCCTCGCGTCGGACCGCTCCCCCGCGCGGCCCCCGTCGGCCGGTGCGAACGCTCGTCCTCGGCGCCGCCGTCACGCTCCTCGCCCCGTTCTCCCTCGCCGCTCCGGCGGGCGCCGACCCCACCTATGTGCCGCTGCCGCAGAGTGCGATGTCGGTGATGGATGCGGATTCCGTCGAGGAGGGGAACCCCGCCTCGAACGTGCTGGACGGCGACGACTCCACGATGTGGCACACCGCGTGGAGCGAGAGCGTCGACGAGCTGCCCCACCACCTCTCGGTGCAGGTCTCCGAATCGCCGGTCGAGGTGGCGCGCGTGCGCCTGCAGCCCCGTCAGGACTCGAACGGCTCCGGCCGCATCGGCGACTACGAGATCCACACCTCCACCGATCCGGAGTGCGCGGACACCGCCTACACCAAGGCCGCCGAGGGCAGCTTCGACGGCGCCCTGGCCGACGCCACCACGGAGCGCACCATCACCCTGGACTCGCCCGTCGAGGCCAGCTGCGTGAAGGTGGTGTGGATCAGCTCCTGGGGCGGGAAGGCCGCTGATCCCGAGACGTCCCCGCCGGAGGAGGTCGCCTCCCTCGCCGAGCTCAACGTCGACGTGATCGGCGAGGCGGCCGATCCGGACCCGATCGTCGTGGACCCGCCGGAGGGCACCGTCGAGATCACGGACGCGGACCTCACGGTGCGCCTGCACCCCGACTTCCCGCAGGTCGTGGACTACACGCTCGGCGAGGGCAGCCTCGCCGGCCGCTACGGCGACGCCCGCACCTCCGTGGTGATCGACGACGTCCCCTACGACGTCGAGGTCACCGCTCCCGAGGTCTCCGAGGACGACCTCAGCGCCACCTACCACCTCACGGTCCCCGCGCTCGAGGGCACGAGCTTCGATGCGGTGATCTCCGTCGAGGACAGCACCATGACGTGGAAGCTCACGAACTTCGTCGATCCCGCCGGCGCGATCCACCGCCTCTCCATCCCGCGCCTGGACCTCGCCTCCGCCAACGGCACCGAGGCCGGCGCCCAGGTGGTGGGCGCGGATCTCTCCGCGGACCGTGACCGCAGCGGCGACCACATCTACGATCTCGCCTCCCTCGACGAGGGCACCGCGCTCGAGGACCCCTCGCACGTGGCGCTGATCGCCGGTGACCAGCTCGCCGCCGGGTTCGAGACCAACGCGGTCGAGGACAACACGGCCGGCGGCGCGACGGCGGGCCGCGTGCAGACCGACAACTCCCGCTACATCGTCGCGCTCGCCCAGGGCGACGGCGCCTCCTACGGCACCGTCTCGCCGGGCACCTTCGTGGTGCGCGGCTCCACCGCGGATCTCGGCCTCGGCGCCGACGCGGACCCGTTCGTGCGCGTGGCGCTGACCGCCGATGCGAACGACGACGCCGCGCTGGACTGGCAGGACGCCGCGATCGCCGCCCGCGGCGTGCAGGAGGGTGTCGTGGGCGGGGATGCCGTGAAGAACGAGGTCATCAAGCGGATCCCGTTCAACATCGTCTCCCAGGCCACGCACCCGTTCCTGCGCACGCTGGACGACACCAAACGGGTGGCGCTGGCCACCGAGGGCCTGGGCCAGTCGGTCATGCTCAAGGGCTACCAGGCCGAGGGCCACGACTCCGCGCATCCCGACTACGCCGGCCACTACAACGAGCGCGCCGGCGGCCTCGCGGACCTCGAGACCCTCGCCGCGGCGGGCGAGGACTGGAACGCGACCTTCGGCGTGCACGTCAACGCCACCGAGTCGTACTCCGAGGCCTACGCCTTCTCCGACGACCTGCTCCAGCAGCCGCTGAAGAAGGGCTGGGGCTGGATGAACCAGTCCTATGCGATCGACGGCCCGAAGGACCTCGGCACCGGGAACGTGCTGGACCGCTTCCAGGATCTCCGCGACGAGGCTCCCGAGAACCTGACCTTCCTGTACATGGACGTGTACTACCCCAACGGCTGGGAGGGCCAGCGCCTCGCGCAGGAGCTGCAGGCGCAGGGCTGGTCGGTCTCCACCGAGTGGGCCGACAAGATGCCGCGTGCCTCGACCTGGTCGCACTGGGCGAACGACGAGAACTACGGCGGCTCCACCAACAAGGGCATCAACTCCCAGGTGATCCGGTTCCTCGACAACGACCGCAAGGACATCTGGAACCCGGACCCGCTGCTGTCCAACGCGAACGTGCAGGAGTTCGAGGGCTGGACCGGGCATCACGATGCGAACGCCTTCTTCGACACGGTGTGGCAGCGGAACCTGCCCACCAAGTACATGCAGCAGGCACCGATCATGCAGTGGGGAGACGGCGAGGTGGTGCTCGCCAACGGCACCGTCGCCACGTCGGACGTCGACTCCGTCGGCGGCACCGAGATCCCCACCGACCGCACCATCACCCACGGCGGCGCGACCGTCTACGAGGGCGGGACGTACCTGCTGCCCTGGTCCGATGGGGCGGCCGCCGACGGCGGCAGCTCGCAGGACGGCGCCGCCGCAGCGGGCACCGGCGGAAGCGGGGACCGGCTCTACCACTACAACCCCGACGGCGGGAGGACCACCTGGACCCTCACGCCCGAGTGGGCCGACCAGGGCTCCCTGGTCATGTACCCGCTCACGGACACCGGCCGCGGCGGCCGCATCACCGTGCCGGTCCGGAAGGGCCAGGTCACCCTCGAGGCGGAGGCGGGCACCGCCTACGTGCTCCACCCGACCTCGGACATGCCCGAGAAGGCCGCCCCGCAATGGGGCCAGGGCACGCCCGTCTCCGACCCGGGCTTCTTCTCAGGCACCCTCGACGCCTGGTCGCCCGAGGGCGCTGTCGAGATCGAGACGGACGAGAACCGCAACCTCCAGGCCGTGCTCGGCTCGGGTGCGGCGGGCATCTCCCAGCAGCTCCACGATCCGGCCGATGCGACGAAGGATCTTCCCGCCGGGACCTACAGCGCGTGGGCATCGGTGCAGATCGACCCCACGGACACCCGCGACGTGACCGTCTCGGCCACCGGTGACGGGGTCGTCCCCACCGCCCACCAGGCCGGTGAGGACGGGTCGGCGACCACCGCCGTCGACTCCTCGATGGCGGTCAACGCCACGGCGTCCGACGACAAGCACGGGCAGTACTTCCAGCGCGTGCGCGTCACCTTCACCACCGACGGCTCCCCCGTGACGCTCGCGGTCACCGCCGGCGCGGGCGAGAACGCCGTGCGGGTGGACGACGCCCGCGTGGTGCCCTTCGTGGCCCCAGAGGATGCGGACGCCACGGAGGAGACCGTGCTGTTCGAGGACTTCGAGAACGTGGACACCGGCTACTGGCCGTTCGTGACCGGCACCGCGGAGCTGGGCGGCGACGCCCGCACCCAGCTCGCCGAGCTGCACGCCCCGTACTCGCAGGCCGGCTGGTACGGCCCGAACGCCGACGGGGACGTGGTCGAGGGCGGCAAGCTGCTGGACAACGTGCTGGACGGCGACTGGTCGCTGATGGCCCACGAGGAGAACGAGGGCCTGATCCTGCGCACCACCACGGGCTCGCTGCCGCTCGAGGCCGGTCACCGCTACCGGGTCTCCTTCGACCACCAGACCGGATTCGACGGCTCGTACAGCCTGATCGTGGGCGGCGATTCGCTCGCGGCCGACGGAGAGGAGCCGGGCACCACCGTGCTCGAGCGGGAGGCGATCCCCGAGGCACGTGGGACCGACGCCCGCTTCGCGCACGAGTTCACGGCCGGGGCGTGCGATGCGACCTGGACCGGGATCGAGAACACGGGCAGCGGCCCGCAGAACGATCTGGTGCTGGACAACCTGCGCGTCGAGGATCTCGGCGAGGCCGACGGCGCGGCTGCCGCCCCCGAGTGCACCGAGGTGGAGGAGACGCCGGCGGAGTGATGAGCGGCCCGTGATCCCGCCGTCGGCCCTCGGCCGGACAGGGCCCGATCGGGACCGCGATGGGGCGTCCACCGCCAGCACGGCAGTGGGCGCCTCGGTCGATCAGGCCGTCTCGGCAGGCGCCTCCGTCGTCGGCGCATCGCGCACCAGGCGCACCCGCTGCACGCGGCGCTCGTCGACCTCCACCACGTCGAGGCGGCCGCCGTCGACCAGCACCACATCCCCGGCCACGGGGATCCGGCCCAGGCTCGCCATGATGAAACCGCCGACGGTCTCGTAGCCGCCCGTGTCCGGCAGCTCGATCTCCGTGGCCGCTTCGAACTCCTGCAGGATCAGCCCGCCGTCGAGAGTGCCGTCGCCCTCGACGATCCGGTCGAGCCCGCCGGGTTCCGGCCACGACTCGAGGTCGAACTCGTCGTAGATCTCGCCCACCAGCTCCTCCAGCAGGTCCTCGAGGGTGACGATGCCGTCGGTGCCGCCGTACTCGTCGACCACCACGGCGATCTGGTCGGCATGGGCGCGCATCCTGTTCAGCGCCTGGAGCACCTCGACGGTTCCGGGGATGTGCTCGATCGGACGCGCGAGATCCGCCATCCGGGTGGCCGTGAGGTCGTCGACCAGCAGCAGGTCGCGCACGTGGACGAAGCCGAGGATGTCGTCGACGTCCTCACCGGTGACGGGATAGCGGGAGTAGCCGGTGTCGCGGATCTCGGCGCGCACCTCGGCCACGGTGTCGGTTCCCGCGAGGAAGTGCACCTGATGCCGGGGGCGCATGACCTCCACGACCGTGCGCTCGGAGGCGTCGAAGACGTCGGCCAGCACGCGGGACTCCGCATGGTCGAGCGCCTCGGAGCTGCGCACCATCGACCGGATCTCCTCGGCGGAGACGGACTCGCGGTTCGCGTGCGGATCACCGCCCAGCAGGCGCACCACCACATTGGTGGAGGTGGACAGCAGCCAGATCACCGGGCGCATGGCCGTGCCGAACAGGCTCAGCGGCGGGCCCACGACCTTGGCCACGCCCATCGCGTTCTGCATGGCCAGACGCTTGGGGGCGAGCTCGCCCAGCACCAGCGAGAGGTACGCGATCACCAGGGTCATCCCGATCAGGGCAGCGGTGCTCGCCGTCGATTCCGGCAGGCCGAAGCCCACCAGGACCGGGGCCAGGGAGGGGGCGATCGTGGAGGCGCCGTACGCGGAGGAGAAGAAGCCCGCGACCGTCACGCCGATCTGCACGGCCGAGAGGAACTGGTTGGGATCGCGCACCAGCGTCGCGGTGCGCTCGCCGCGGGGCCCCTCCTCCTCGAGCTGCTTGATCTGCGATTCCCGCAGGTTGACGATCGCCATCTCGGTGCCCGCGAACACGCCGCCGATGAGCACGAAGAGCAGCACGAGGGCGACGTTCAGCAGAACGGAAGGATCCATGGGGCAAAACTACCGGTAGCACCTGCATGACACCCCCGGCCCCGCAGGCTCAGCAGTTCCGCCGACGCGGGGACCGACAGTTCGTACAGCGCGACGGCCGGCGGAACGCAGCAGGCGACCCGCGCCTCAGAGCAGGGGCAGCAGGTCCTGCCAGACGGCGCGCATGATCTCCGCGGCACCCCGGCCCTCCAGGTGCGAGGTGATCGTGATGACGGCGTCCTGCTGCGGGAGCACGAGGATCAGCTGGCCGTAGGCGCCGTCGGCCCGCCAGGCACCGTCGGGCGTGGACTGCCAGGTCCCGTAGCCGTAGTGGACGCTCTCGGGCTCGGCGTCCCCGGTGGTGACCCAGGCGTCGTCGGCGTGCATCGCGTCGATCCACGCCGCCGGAACGAGCTGAGCACCGTCGTGCTCGCCGCGCTGCAGCAGCACTCGGCCGATCCGCGCCAGCTGCCAGCTCTTGAGGTGCAGGCCCGTCGCGCCCCAGCTGTGCCCGTCGCGAGTGGTGTGCCACTGCGGGTTGGGCAGGCCCAGCGGCTCGAACAGCCGCGGCATCAGCCAGTCGCGCATGCTCTGCCCCGTGCGTTCGCTGATGACGCGGGAGAGCAGGAAGATCGAACCGTTGGAGTACTCCCAGCGCTCCCCCGGTTCCGCGATCAGGTCGGTCCCGAGGAACAGGGCGGTGAGGTCCTCGTGGTCGCGGTGCTCGTCGAGGAAGCCGAGGATCGGGGAGCCGGAGGTCATCGTCAGCAGATGCCGAAGGCGCACCTGGTCCATGCCGCGGCCGTAGCCGCCTGCCGGGGCGGGGAGGTGGTCCACCACGAGGTCCTCGACGTCGAGCAGCCCCTCGCCGGCGGCGATGCCCACGGCGAGCGCGGTGACCGTCTTGGAGCAGGAGTAGATGTTCTCGACCGTGTCGTCCATGAAGCGGTGCGAGACGTCCTCGCGGCCGGCGCGGTGCACGTGGATCGCCCGCACGCCGAGGTCCCGTTCGAGAATCCGCTGGCGCAGCGGGAGCAGCAGCAGCTCATCGCCGATCCCCGAGGACTTCGCCCTCTGCGCGGCGGGAGCTGCGGGGGCAGCCCCTGCCGATGTGGTCGCCGCGGGGGTGGTCTCTGCAGGCGTGGTCTCTGGGCTGGCGGCATCGGCGGGGCTCATGCGTCGACCCTATGGCTCGCGGCGCGCGCCGTCATCGGCAGTCCAGGATCTGCAGTTCGGCGGCGGAAACCTACCTGAGTCGGATACGTGGATCACGAAATCAGGCAAGAATAGGAAAAGTCGTCGGCCCAGCTGGCAGCTCACCTTCCCCGAACCCCCTCTCGGCGCTGTCGCCGACCAGAACGAAAGGCGCCCATGGACGCCCTCCGTCGCTATGTCTTCCCCCTGATCTGGATGCTGATCCTCGCGGTCATCGCCCTGTCCCTCGCCCGCATGGCGTTCTTCCCCGCCGATGCCTCGGGCGCCGCGGAGGACCCCGACGTCCCCGCCGCCGAGTTCGACCAGTACGCGGTGGTGCCCGTCGAGACGTCGGACATCGCCTCGGAGCTGACTCTCCCCGCCACGGTGCAGCCCGATGAGGGCACCGAGCTGAAGGCGACCGACGAGGGCGAGATCAACAAGATCTGGGCCCGCGAGGGTGACACCGTCGAGAAGGGACAGCGCATCCTGCAGGTGCGCGTCCCCGAGGAGCCTGCGCCGGTCGACATCCCGCCCGAGATGCCCGCGGAGGGGACGACCGACGGTGCGACCGCCGGGGACGGAACCGACGAGGGAGGCGCGGGCGCGGAGCCCGTCGAGCAGCCAGCACCGCAACCGGAGGAGACCGAGCAGCAGTACAGGTACCTCACACTCTATGCCAACGCGCCCGGGAAGATCTCGGGCCTCACCCTCGCCGAGTGGGAGTCGGTCGCCACCGGCGATGTCGTGGCCACCATCTCTCCCGGGACCTACTCGATCGTCGCCGAGCTGACCCCGGAGCAGCAGCTCTCTCTGCTCGACGTGGACATCGACGCCTCCGCGATCCTCCCCACCGCCACCGATCCGGTGCACTGCAAGGCCCCCGGCATCACCGAGGACGCCGAGGTCGCCAAGCCCGAAGCTCCCCAGATCGACCCGATGACCGGCGAGGAGACCACCTCGAGCGTCTCCGCCGCCCAGCTGGAGTGCGCGGTTCCTGCGGGGACGAAGATCGTCCCCGGTCTGAGCGTCGAGGTGACCGTGAAGCTCGGCTCCGCGACCGGCGTGCTCACCGTTCCCACCACCGCCGCCGAGGGCACGGGAGAGACCGGCACGGTGTACATGCTCGACGAGGCCACCGGCGAGCCGACCCCCGTCGAGGTCACCCTCGGCCTGCGCGGCGACGGGGTCGTCGAGATCACCGAGGGCCTCGAGGAGGGCCAGGAGATCCTCCAGTTCGTGCCCGGCGTGGACAACCCCGATGACGGCATGGGCGGCGGTGAGATGTGGTGAGCACGCCAGCTCCCCTGCTCGAGCTGCGCGAGCTGCGCCGCTCGGTGCGCCTGCCCAGCCGGGAGGACCTCCACATCCTGCGCGGCATCGACCTGACGGTGCATGCCGGTGACCACGTCGCCGTCGTCGGCCGCTCCGGATCGGGCAAGTCCACCCTGCTGAACCTGCTGGGCCTGATCGACCGTCAGACCAGCGGCGAGCTGCTGTTCGACGGCGCCGACGTGTCCCGCCTCGGCGACCGCCGACGGGCCCGCCTGCGGGGAGCCTCCATCGGCTTCGTGTTCCAGCAGTTCAACCTGCTGGATCGCCGCACCGCCCTGGAGAACGTGATGATGCCGCTGATGTACGGCAGCGCCGGGCAGTTCTGGCGTCGGGAGCGCCTCGCCCGGGAGATGCTCGACCGGGTGGGTCTGGCCGACCGCGCGGACCAGCAGCCCAGCCGCCTCTCCGGCGGTGAGCAGCAGCGGGTCGCCGTGGCCCGCGCCCTGGTGCGCAGGCCGCGGCTGATCCTCGCCGACGAGCCCACCGGGGCCCTCGACGTCACCACGGGCGAGGCCGTCATGGCGCTGCTGGACGAGATCGCGCGGGAGTCCGACGCCGCGCTCGTGACCATCACCCACGACCTCCAGGTCGCCGCCCTCTCGCGGCGCTCCTACCTGCTGGACGAGGGGGTGCTGAACGACGTCGGCAGCACCGGGGCGCAGGATGCGCTCTCGGCGACCGTCGGCATCCGCGCCGGGCGCGAGGCGGTCGCCGCTGCCGGCGCCTCCCACCAGGAGGTCCAGGCATGACCGGGTTCCTCGCCTCGATCGTCGAGGCCTATGGCGAACTGCGCGTGAACAAGGGCCGCATCCTGCTGTCCCTCATCGGTGTGGCCTTCTCCGTGTTCGCCCTGACGACGGTGATGGGGGCCGGCGGGATGCTCGGTGGCGCCCTGCAGCAGTCGATGGAGAAGAGCGGCGGTCGCGATACCGTGCTCTCGATCCAGTCGATGGGCGATATGACGTACGAGGTCGACGAGTTCGGCACCGAGAACATCACGTCCTCCGGCCCGCAGGACGAGGTCACCGGAGCCGAGCTCGACGCACTCGTGTTCGACCAGATCGACCGGCTCGGCATCGATCACCGCAGTCGGCAGGTCTACGCGGACATGCGGGTCCAGACCTCACAAGGGGTGCGCACGACCTCCCTGTCGGGCGTGGACCCCTCCTTCGCCACGATGTACCGCCTGCAGGTCGCGCAGGGCCGCTGGATCGCGGACTCCGACCAGCACCGCCTGGCCCCCGCCCTCGTGGTGAACCAGCCGTTGTACGACGCGCTGGGAAGTCCTGACCTCGGCACTGAGACGGTCACCCTCTACGGGCAGACCGGCACCCAGGAGTCGGAGCAGGCGATCGTGATCGGTGTGCTGCCGCCGGATCCGGCGACGGACTGGACCATGCAGGCGTACATGGCCACGGAGGGCCTGGCCGCGGTGCCCGGCCTGGACGCGAGCACGACCGCCGCGTCGGAGTACCTGGTGTGGGTGCCCCCGGAGCAGGCCGATGCCGTGCGCAGTCAGCTGGCCAGTGCCCTCTCGAGCAGTGGTGCCGGCAGCTTCGACGTGTACCCGGCCTCGTTCGGCCTCGAGGAGATGTCGATCTACACGGTCTTCGGCTACGCGATCGCCGGAGTCGCCGTGGTGATCCTGCTGCTGGGCGCGATGGGACTGGTGAACATCTCGCTGGTCACCGTGCGCTACCGGGTGCGGGAGATCGGGATCCGTCGGTCCTACGGTGCCACCGGCGGACGCATCTTCTTCGGGGTGCTCATGGAGTCGGTGGTCGCCACCGTCCTGGCGGGTGCCGTCGGCGTGGGAGCAGCGGTCGCCCTGGTCAAAGCACCCTTCGTGACGGACTTCTTCCGGGAGCAGGGGCTCGTGGACATCCCGCCGTTCCCGGTGGACGCCGTGGTCGTGGGCCTGTTGGCCGCGACTGCCGTAGGGGTTCTCGCTGGCGCCCTGCCGGCGATCATCGCCACCCGCATCAAGGTGATCGACGCGATCCGGAGCTGAGCGCGGGGACGGGACGCCTTCGTGGGAGGTCGGCCTCGATGGCGACGACTCCACGACGACGTCCCGTTCTCGGGCCATACACGGCAGGTCAGTCCTCGGGCAGGGCCGCGAAGGCCGCCTTCATGTCGTTGTACCAGCCCAGCGGCTGCTTGGGGTGCAGCCAGCGGAACTTCATCTCCTTGCGGGCCGCCTGATGGCTCTCGTCGCCGGCCTTGACGACCTCCTTGAGGTGCTTGTCCTGGGCGCTGATGACGTCATCCGCGCTCTCGCCGCGATGGGCGAGGTCGCAGGGGCCGCCGAGCTGCTGGCAGGTCATGGTCTTCATCGTCGTGTCCTTCTCTCCGGGGTCGGCAGGCGGTGGATACCGCTGCCGGAACTGCTCTCATGGTGTTGACGTGCGGCGTACCGGGAGTGTGACCGGTCCCGGCGATCTCCGGTGGGGATCACCGTGGATCGGCGCCGTCGCGGCGCACCACGCGCCCGATGACGGCGGGATCCGCGCGGAAGTCGATGCGGGCGACCTGCCCGCCGACGATGGTGAAGTCGAACAGCACCATCGCCTGACCCCCGTGGTACCAGGCCGAGCCTGCGCGCCCGTCGATGCTGGCCGGCAGCGCGGCGTGGGCGGAACCGTTGAAGAAGCTCGCCACCTCGTCGCGCCCGTCGATCGCGGCCGGGGTGCCGGTCTCGATCGCCTGCTCGTCGCCGCGCACCACGGCGTCCGGCGCCAGAAGCTGCACGAGACGGGTGAAGTCACCCTCCCGGGCGGCGGCCATGAAGGCGTCGACCACCTCCCAGTCGGCGAGCGCGTCCTCTGCGGGGGGCTGGGTGACCTTGGCACGGGCGCGCGAGGCGAGCTTGCGGGCCGCCTGCGGCGTCGTGTCCAGGGCTGCGGCGATCGTGGTGAACTCGAAGCCGAAGCTGTCGTGCATCACGAAGGCGACGCGCTCGTTCGGGCTCAGCCGGTCCAGGACCAGCTGCAGCGCGATCCCGACGGTGTCGGCGAGCGCCACGTCCTCGGCAGGATCCGGGGCGGACTCGGGCAGCTCGATCTCCTCCTCGGGCACCGGGGTGCGGCGGCGCAGGCGGTCCAGGCACAGCCGGGTGGTGACGGTGGTCAGCCAGGCGGGCAGGTTGTCGATGTCCTGGGCGGTGCGATCCAGCCGCAGCCACGCCTGCTGGACGATGTCCTGCGCCTCGTTCGCGTCGCCGATCACCCTGCTCGCGAGGGCGACCAGACGTGATCGCTCGTGCTCGAAGCGCTGCGCGAGCTCGTCGGAGCGGGCGCCGGCACCCGCCTGTGCGTTGCTGCCCGCTGCGTCGGCAGGTGCGCCGGAGTCCGTGTCGTCGCCGTTCTCGCCGCGGCGCCGGGCGTCCGCGGGCTCAGTCCTGTTCGGGTCCATGACCCCATCCTTCCGTGTGCGCCACCGGCCGTGCCGCCGAAGGCTCCTGCTCCGTCGACGCGTCGGGGGCGACGAGTGTGACGGGCACCGGCCCGAGATCGGGCCGGTGCCCGTGGAGTCCGGGAAAGAAGGGGCGACGGCCCGACAGCCCAGCAGCCCAGCAGCCCAGCAGCCCAGCAGCCCAGCAGAGCATCCCGGGCTAGCGCCGGATCAGGGTCGGTAGTCGGTCCTGGGGCGCTGCGGGTTGCTGATCGAGGGACCCTCGATGCTCACGCCGCCGCCGTCGAAGCGCACCTTCGAGATCCAGATCTGGCGGCCGGGATCCTGGCCGATGTGGTCGGGGTGCCATGCGTGGTAGACGTACCAGATGCCATCGACCGTGCGCACCGGCATGCCGTGCCCTGGCCCCGCGGCGACGTCGTTGGCGGAGAGCACGGGCTGGTCGGAGAGCTTCGTCCACGGTCCGTCGATCGCGTCGGCGACCGCCACACCCACTCCGTAGGTCTCGTTCCAGTACTCGCCGGCGGAGTAGAAGAGGTAGTAGCGGCCCTCGTGCGTGATGATCGCGGGCCCCTCGATCGTGTAGATCTCCCAGGCCTGGTCGCGCTCGAGGATGCGGGTGCGCTCACCCTCCAGCGAGAGTCCGTCGTCCGCGAGTCGCTGGGCGAACAGGAACGAATCCTGATCCGCGGCGTTGCCGTCGTTCTTCCACAGCAGCCACAGCGAGCCGCCCTCGTCCCGGAACGGGGAGGCGTCGATGCACCCGCCCTCCTCAGGGTTGGACAGCAGCGGCGCGGACGCCGAGTCGACGAAGGGTCCCTCGGGCCGTGCCGCCACGGCGACCCCGATCGCCTGCCGGTCCGTGGCCCGCTCCCAGGCGGTGTAGTACGCGTGGTAGCTGCCCTCCACCTCGATGACCTCCGGAGCCCAGTGCCTGCCGCTGTTCGCCCACGCGGCGATGACCGGCTGTCCGTCGCCCACGCGGCGCCAGTGCACGAGATCCGGGGACCTCAGCACCGGCATGTTCCCGGCCGAGCCGGCCGTCGAGTACAGGTAATACCCCTGGTCGACGCGCAGGATGCCGGGGTCGGGCTGATTGGTGTCGATCACGGGGTTGGTGTATCCGGACGCGGCACCGGCGGAGGGGAGGCCTGCCCCGACAGCGGTCACCGTGAGGGTTCCGGTGGCCAGGAGGGTGCGGCGGGAGAAGCGGGCGAGGGGCGTCATCGTCGTCGTGATTTGTGGAGTTGCGGCCGTGCGGCGGTGCCCGGCCACCAGCATTCCTACGTGAGAATTCCTGCGGTGTCCAGGTTTCGCGGACGATCCGGCCCCTCGAGAGCCCTCCACAGGGCCTGCGTCCGGCCCACCCCAGCCTTCGCCCCCGCCCCACACACGTACGGGGCTTATGCGTGGGACGTCCGCCCATATCGCATCGGCTCCACGAAGAAGTCCCGTACTCGAGTTGGATCCCGAGCCGACGGCAGGCTCACGTCAGATCAGCACGGGGTCCGGGATCGGCTCGTCGGCCGCGCGACCGACGGGCTCGAGCAGGCGCAGGCCCTCGCGTCGGCTGACCACCACGACGATCACGGCAGTGATGACCAGCAGGGCGACTGCCGCGGCGATGCCCCCGGCCAGGGCGGCGCCGGCGTGGGCCGGTCCGGCCTCGGTGCTCGCGAGCGCTGCGGCGGAGGTGCCGGGAGCGGCGACGGCCGCACCGAGCGCCGCCACCCCGGCTCCGGCGTCGCTCCCGGCGGTGAACGCGGAGACGACGAGCGCGATGCCCGTGGTGGTGGCGGTGAGCAGGATCGGGAGCTCGAGCCCGCCTGTCTTCCACGCGAGCACCGCGGCGGCGAGCGCGACCGCGAGGGCGGGGATCATCACCGCGGCGGTGGCCTCCCGGCCGATGCATGCGATCGCGGCGACGACGAGGACCCCGATCGCGGGGCTGCGCAGCCACGTGCCGACGGCCTGGAGCACGAGCCCCCGCAGCGCCAGCTCGAGGCCGAGGGCCTGCAGCGGGACCAGGACCAGCACGAGCAGCACCACCAGGAGCAGCTGGAGGACCGACGCTCCCCCGCCGGCCGCAGAAGATCCGGCCCCGGCCGACGCACCGTCGGCCCCCGCTCCCGCCAGGCCCCCGGCGAGCGCCGCGGCCGCGACCACCACGAGGGCGGCGAGCACGGCGAGCAGGCCGGTCGAGCGCAGGAGTTCTCGCCGCAGCCGCGCAGCGACGGACCAGGTCGGGCCGAGCGGACGCCAGCCGCCGATCCTCACGCCGACCACTCCGGCGGGCCACCACAGGGCTCCCATCGCCAGGGCGATGCCGACGTCCAGAGGGCTGGTGGGGTCGCCGCTGGTCACCCCGATCGCGACGTTCACGCCGGGGGCGAGGGCGAGCACGAGGATCGTGAGCACCAGCAGCACGGACGCCAGGACGACGTACGCGATGACGGCGGCGACGACGGTCAGCAGCGGCCGGCCCCACGCGGACCACGCCGGGCGCAGCGTCGCCAGCCGGTGATAGGGCGTGGGCCGCGCATCGAGGTCGGGCGTGCCGCCGACCGGAGCGACGGCGCTCATGCGGCGTGCTCCGCGGTGTCGTCGCGGTCAGCGGAGACGGCACCCGTCTCCGTGATCTGCCGGCGCCGGTCCTGCTGGGCGCGGACCTGCGCCGCATGCGCCTGGGAGGCCGCGGCCGACAGGCCGAGATCCTCGATGCTGAGCGCCTGGGCGAGCGGGCCGAAGGGATGCTCGCTGGTCAATGAGCCGTCAGCGGTGAGGTGCACGAGCTCGCCGGAGTCCAGGAGGCGCCAGGCGGGGTCGTCGTCCAGGGGCTCGCTCGCGATGACGACAGAGCTCGCGCCGCGCGGGTCCTCGCTGCGGGCGCGAACGGCGAGCGAGTCCGAGGACTGCTCGAAGCCGTCGCGCGGAGAATCCACGGCGGCGGGGCGCTCGAGGATCCACAGCTCATTGGTCGCCGGCAGACGCACCGCGATGAGCTCCTCCCCCTTCATGACCAGGACGTTCACGGAGTACACGGGGACATGGGCGGCGATCCAGCTCAGCGCGGCGGCCACCCCGTCGCGCAGATCGCCGCCGTGGGCGGCCACCTCGCCGGTGATCAGCGCGGCCATCCACTCGCTGTCGGTGGAGCCCAGGACGTGGTGGGCGGCGCCGAGCTCCGCGACCCGCTGCCGCATCTCCTCGGTGACCTCCAGGACCCCGTTGTGGGCGCTGATGATGCCGTCCTGCAGGAACGGATGGGTGTTCTCGTCGCAGTGCCCGGAGCCGGAGGAGAGTCGCAGGTGGGCGAGCATCGAACGGGAGCGGAGCGTGGTCGCGAAGTCGGTGAACGCCTCGGACTCGTACGCGGCGACGGGGCGCTTGCGGATCTGCGGTCGCCCGTCCCTATCGACCCACCCCAGCCCGGTGCCGTCGGCGTTGAACCGCGACTGGTTCAGCAGGGAGTAGGGCGCATCGAGCAGCCAGAGATCGGCGGTGACGGGGTGGTCGGAATGAAGAGCGAAGAGTCGGCACATGGCCTGTCCACTGTAGAACTCCCTGGCTGGGGACGCAGTGAGGGCGACCACGAGAACGGCGTGCCACCCGCCTCGTCCGCCTCGCGGAGGTTCCCGCACTCACCTCTTCCCCGGTCAGGAGCATTCGTCCGTCCGAGCCATTCCGTCCGTCGGCCCCCGGTGGCACGATGACCCGCACGAGGGATCGCACCGCGGTCCCGACCCTGAGGAGGAACCATGCCCCGTTCCACGCCCTACATCACGTTCCCCGGCAACGCCGCCGAGGCCATGGCGTATTACAAGGAGGTCTTCGGCGGCACCCTCGACGTCATGACCTACGGCGACAACCCCATGGAGGGCATGCCCTTCACTCCTCCGCCGGAATCCGTCGCCCACGCCCAGCTGGAGGGCGGCCTGCTCACCCTTGCCGGGGGTGACGACATCGAGGAGGACCCGCAGCCGCTGGACGGCTCGGCCTACTCCCTGATGGTGATGCCAGAGTCGGTGGCGGGCGCCGAGGCCCTCATCTCTACGCTCACCTCGACCGGGGCGAGCGTCGAGATGCCGTTCGAGCTGGCTCCCTGGGGTGATCACTACGGGCAGGTCAAGGACCGCTTCGGCGTGCTCTGGCAGATCGACGTGCCCGGTACGCAGGGCTGACGTTCTCGCAGCGCCTCCGGCTGGCAGGCGGCGGCGCGGACGGCGGGCGCGAAACCGGTCACGTCCGGGAAGACCTCGCCGACCCTCCGCGTTGCCTCCGCCATGAGCTCTTCTCTCCATCGCACCCTCGGGATCCTCGGGGCCGGCAAGGTCGGCACTGTGCTGGCCCGCCTCTCCGTCGCCGCCGGGCACGACGTGCTGATCTCGGGCTCCGGTGATCCCGAGAAGATCGAGCTGATCACCCAGATCCTCGCCCCCGGGGCGCAGGCGGTGACCAGCCGGGAGGCCGCCGAGCGGGCCGACCTGGTGATCCTCGCGCTGCCGCTGGGCAAGCACGCTTCGATCCCGGCCGACGCTCTGGCCGGCAAGATCGTCGTCGATGCCATGAACTACTGGTGGGAGACCGACGGGCACCTCGAGCAGTTCTCCCACGCAGGGGCGTCGACCAGCGAGTTCGTGCAGCAGCAGCTGCCTGGCGTCACCGTCGTGAAGGCCTTCAACCACATGGGGTACCACGACCTCGAGGACCTCGCCCGCCGCGTCGCCCATAAAGATCCGAGTCCGCGCGCCGCCATCGCGATCGCCGGACCCGCCCCGGCGGCGGGCGTCGTCGCCGAGCTGGTCGACGAACTGGGCTTCGACCCGGTGGTGATCGGCTCCCTCGCCGAGGGGGTGCGTCTGCAGCCTTTCGCGGAGGCCTTCGGTGCGGGCGTCGATGCTGACGCGCTGCGGGAGATCGTGGACCGCTTCCCTCAGACCGACAGGGGACGCGAGGTGCTCGCGGCGCTCGGCGAGGGCGCCTCCACAGGCGCCGACGGGCCGTCCGACAAGCTGACCGATGAGAGGGTCTGAACCCGGCCGCGCTGCGGCTCCCACAGCCCCAGGCCCGCTCGCCTGGAGTACCACCACCAGATCCCGGCACTCAGCCCGAGCATCGGCACCAGCGCGAGGGCGAGGCCCAGGAAGCCCACCTCGCCCTGTTCGGTGAATCCGGGGATCAGCGGGGAGATCGCGAACAGGGTCCAGTTGTTGGCGGTGTGCAGCAGGATCGGGATCTCGAGGCCGCCTGTCTTCCAGGCCAGCAGGCCCATCACGATCGCGAAGAGGGCGATGTCGATCTGGCCCACCCAGTTGTAGCCGTGGCCCAGCACGAACAGCGGCACGGGCACGAGGATCCCGATCAGCGGCCAGCGCAGCCAGGTGCCGAAGACCTGCATCGGCAGCGCCCGGAAGGCGAACTCCTCACCCGCGCACTGCAGCGGGGCGAGCACGAGCACGACCAGCCAGGCCAGGATCACGCCCGGTCCGAACTCGGGCACCACGATCGCCTCGCGCTCCAGGACCAGGTTCAGCACCGTGTTGATCAGCAGATAGACGGGAACCACGATGAGCGCCGCGCGTCCCATCAGCGCCCAGCGGAAACGCCCCAGCACAGAGAGCGCGATCCCGGCACGGCCGTAGCCCGCCAGCGATCCCACCAGCACCGCGGGGACCAGCAGCGCGAGCATGCCCAGGCCCAGGAACTGATCGACGGGATTCAACGGGTCCATCAGGGAGGGACTGGTGGCGGCCGCCGGCCAGATCTCGCCGAGGATCATCAACGGTGTCATGACCTGCAGGTTCATGACGATCCACACGAATCCCGCCACGGCGACCGCGACCAGCGGGCGCCACCAGTAGCCGCGATGCGGGATCGCTCGGGCGGCGCGATGGTAGGGCTCTGTCGGCGACGGGGACACGGGCAGGGACGGGGATGACAGAGCCGTCGTCGGCGCCGACTCGGCATGGAGCGGAGGCTGGGGAAGGGGGTGGTGCGAGGTCATGACCCGATCCTCTCGTCCCTCCGGGCTGCGGGCATCCGCCGTCCGTCCCCGTCCACGCTCCGCAGGTCCCCCATTCGGACCTGTCGTTCGGCTGATGGAACGGCGCTGATCATCAGCCGCGTGGCCGATCCGTCGGCCGCAGATCGATCTCTACGCTGGTGCCATGACCGTCACCGCGCCCCCTGCTCCCGCCGCGCCGTCCGTGCGCAGCGTGCGCCAGTGGGCGATCGCGATCGCGCAGTCCCTGGCGTGCACGGCGCTGGGCTTCCTGTTCTTCCTCATCAACTTCGGCATGCTGCTCGAGGAATTCTCCGACAACCCTCCCGAGGGTCTGCTGGCGATGTACGGCGTCGACGCTCTGGTGGGCGTGGCGGCGACGCTCGCGATCGGTCCCTTGCGCTTCGTGCCTCCCGGCCCGTGGCACAGCGTGGTGCACCTGCTGGTGGCCGCCGCTGCCGGGATCAGCGGCTGGGCGTGGGTGGCCGCGGCGATCGGGCTGTACCGCCTGGGGGTCCGGCGCCGTCTGCTGCTCGACGGCGTGGCGGTGCTGCTGGTCGCCGGGATGTCGCTGACCGCGATGGTCCTCGACGCCCGGACCCGCGGGATCGAGCCGGGAATGCTCGAGCTCACCACCATGGGCATCATCGTGGTCCTCGTCCTGATCCCGCTGCTGATGGGTCACGTGGTCGGCACCCGCGCCGAGCTCCTGACCTCCCTGCGCGAGCACGCCGCCTCCGCGGACAGGGAGCGGGAGGCCGCGCAGCACGCACGCGAGGCCGCCGAGCGCGAGGCCGCCGCACTGGTGCGCGAGCGCGATGCGGACGACGCGCGGGTGCGCGCCGAGGAGCGCTCCGCCCTGGCCCGCGACATGCACGACAGCATCTCCCACCACCTGGCCACGATCGCGATGCACGCCGGGGCCATGTCCTACCGCGACGACCTCCCCGTCGCCGAGCTGCGCCGCAGCGCCGGCACGGTGCGCGACGCCGCCCAGCAGGCCAACCGCGAGCTGCGCACCGTGCTGATGACCCTGCGCACCAGCGGCGGCGACACTCCGCTCGCCACCGTCCCCACTCTCACCGACATCGTGGAGCGGTGCCGCGAGGAGGGCCAGGACGTGGAGCTGACCTGGGACGGGCTCACTCCGGAGGACCTCGAGGGGGCCGATCGCAGCACGGTGGTGACGCTCGCCCGGATCCTCGCCGAGATCACGACGAACGCCGCCAAGCACGCCCCGGGCGCTCCGCTGCGGGTCATGCTCTCGCGCACCGGCGACTCCGTGCAGCTGAACTCCCGCAACCCGTTGCCGGAGAACGCCTCCCGCGCGCCGACCTCCACCGGCCACGGGCTGCTCGGCGTCCAGGAACGGGCCCGTCTGCTGGGCGGCGACGCGGAGCACCACGTGCGGGAGGACTCCTTCGAGGTGGAAGCATGGACGCCATGGTGAACGAGACGGAATCAGAGACCACAGGGATGGGCTCGGTACGGGTGCTGCTGGTGGACGACGAGGCGCTGATGCGTGCCGGTCTGCGGCTGATGATCCACGGCACACACGGCATCGACGTGATCGGCGAGGCGGCCGACGGGAACACGGCGCTGGAGCAGATCGATGCCCTGGACCCGGACGTGGTGCTGATGGATATCCGCATGCCCCGCATGACGGGTCTCGAGGCCCTGCGCACCTTGCGCGCCCAGGGCAGCGCGACGCGCGTCGTCATGCTCACCGCGTTCGACACCGACGAGTTCCTGCTGGAGGCGCTGCGTGCCGGCGCGGTCTCGTTCCTGCTCAAGGACTCCCCGCCCGACGAGGTCGTGCAAGCGGTGCTCGATGCGGCCGGGGACCGCCCGCGCTTCTCACCCGATGTGCTCACCCGCCTGGTGCGACTCGCGTCCGACGTCCCGGTCGACACCGAGAGTGCCGACGCCGCCGGGGCATCCGGAGCAGCCGGAGCTGTGGGTACTGGCGGCGCTGGCGGTTCTGGCGCCGGTGGGGCGACCAGCGCTGCCGCGGCGGCCCCCTCCGGGATCACGGACCGCGAGTGGGAGGTGGGTCGGCTCGTCGCGCAGGGACTCGCGAACCCGGAGGTCGGCGAGGCGCTGTTCATGTCCGTCGCGACGGTGAAGACCCACCTGGGCAGGCTTTATCACAAGCTGCAGGTCACGAACCGGGTGCAGCTCGCGATCCGGGTGCTCGAGCTGGGCGGCTGAGGCTGGGCGGCTGAGCCTGGCCGAGTACGCCTGGCCGAGTGACCTCGAGGGCCAGATCGTCGAGGTGGCTGCCTGACGGACTGGACGTGCGGCTCGTCAGGACCGAGGCGTCACTTCTTGAGGGACCGCCGCACTGCTTTCACGACGGGCGTGAGCACGATAACCACGATGAACAGTCCAAAGACCAGGCCCATCGGGGTGAACGGCAGGGAGTCGAGCAGGCCTCCGCCGGAGTCATCCGTGGAGCCGGCGAAATCCGCACCGATCTCGGCACGCTGGCGGGAGATGAACAGCCAGGTACCGCCTATGAAGGCCACGACCACGAGGAAGAACACGGCCTTCCCGATGCTGCGCACGAGGTTGGCCCGATCACCCGTGGCCGTCTCGTGCTCGGACACGGTGGCGTCGAAGTCCGCGTTCCACTGCGTGTCCCCGTCACGGTCCTCGCGGAACGGCAGCGCGGAGTGCGAGCCCTGGTCGTGCCGTGCCGGGTCCTGGTCGAAGGGGCCCTGGGGCATCCCGTCCGGTCCGGTGCTGTTCGCCATCGCGGTCGCTCCTGTGTCGCGGCGCCGTAGCGCTCCCCCTGCGACGGCCACCCCCGCGGCCGCGCTCTGCTGCGTCAGAGGATACGGCACCCCTCGTGGCTCGGCGTCACGCGCCTGGACATGGCCTTGCCGCGTCGGGCCCTGGTGGTGCAGGTCGGGCCGGACATCTCAGAAGAAGGTGAGCACGGCGGCGGTCGCGACCACGAGACAAGCACCTCCGAGGGCGAAGATCCAGCGGGGGATGTCCTTGTTCCTGGCTGTCACGCAGGAGAGGTGGATGGAGATCACCGTGGCCAGGAACAGGATGCCCGCGAGGGCCGCGAGCAGAAGCGCGAGGGTGCTCATCGGGTCCCTCCGACAACGGAGGGTCGTGACGGCTCCATCTGTGCTCCTTCTCGGGTTCCTGGCGTCTGCGCTGGGGCGGCAATCGATCCGTCGGCGATCCAGGTGGCGGCGTGAGCGGCCAGGGCGTCGACCGGACTGACTCTGACGGCGAAGCCAGCAGAATACCCGCTGCCGAGGCCCTGAAGTCGGCCGACGGAGCACGGTGATCACCATGCCCCGGCATCATGGTCACCATGCGCCGCTCCGACCTCGACCTCCCCTCCCCTCCCCTGCCGTGCTCGTGCTGATCGCCGGTCCGATCGCCGCCGGGAAGAGTGCCGTGTCCCGGCGCCTGGCCGAGGACCTTCGCCGCGAGGGCCGACAGATCGCGCTGGTCGAGCTCGATGCCCTCGCTGACATGGCACGGCCGACGTTGCCCGACTGGGCGGATGCGCACCGGATCTTCGCCCTCGTCACCGGGCAGTGGCTGCGGGCGGGCCTGGACACGGTGATCGCCGAATCTGTCAGCAGTCGCCAGGAGCTGGATCAGGTGCTCCTGGACGTTCCCGCGGGAACGCCTGTGCTGACCGTCGTCGTCGAGTGCCCCGCGGACATCGCGCTCGAACGGGCGCTGGCGGACCCCACCCGCGGCATCTCCCGGGACCCCGAGTTCCTGCGCGAGGCCCACGCGCGATGGGCTCGCGAGAGCGAGATGATCAGCGCCGATGTCGAGCTGGAGACCGGGGCGACGAGCCTCGAGGAGAGCGTGTCGCGAATCCATGCAGCCCTCTCGGAGATCCTGGCGGAGGCCTCGACCCGGCCCCGCGCCGAGGGCTGAGCCACCGAGCTGCACTCCTGCTGGACAGCAGTGCCGCCGACCTGCTGGCTTGCTGACGTGCTGCGCCGGAGCGCCAGAGAGCCGGAGCGACAACCTGCGGTCAGAAGGTGGACAGCACCGCGGCGATCGAGACGCCGAGGGCGACGCACCCCAGGACGACCACCCAGCGTGGGATCGCCCCGGGCCGAGCGGTCACGTTCGTGAGGTACACGGAGATGACCGCCGCGAACCACAGCAGGCCCGCGGCGATGGTCAGGGCGAGGGTGAGGCCGCTCACGCGGCGGCCCCGTCCGTCGTGGGTGTGAAGGGCACCTGCTGTCCTCTCCCTCGGCACTGCGTTGGCGGCGGCGTGATCGCTTCCCGGAGCGGGCTCGGTCACTATGTCTCGTGAAGTAGCATCATAGCCGGTCAGCGGCACAAAAGCGGTTCAGAGGCAGGCTCCTTCCAAGCAGCACGCGGCGACCTCGCGACGAGGTGTCGAGGAGCTGAGGGGCGCTCGCGAAGAGCGTCCTGGAGATCTGCTCGGCTCAGCGGATGCGGCCCGTGCGAACGCACCAGAGGTAGACGACCACGAGCGTGGTGACCCCCGGGACCACACCGTGGAAGGGATGGATCGCGAGCACCACCGCCCAGCCCAGCAGGGCGCTGACCGGCGCGACCCCCGTGAGCACGTCGGCCCAGCCGGGCGCCGAGAGGGCCAGCAGCACGGCGAGCAGGACGACCGGGACGAACACGCGCATGCGGCGCGCGAACCGCTCCGCCGCCAGCAGGATCACCGCCCAGAGCAGGATGGCGACCGCCCCGATCGCGCCGATCCCGGCCACGAAGGTCAGGAGCATGCCCACGAGCGCAGCGACGATGATCAGGATCGGGGCGAGGAGCTGGGCCCGGGCTCCGCGCGGGGTGCCGTAGCGAGCACGGAGCAGCTCCGCCCGCCGGGCCTCCCCCGCTGCGCGGTTCACGCCGTGGTTCTCCATACGGTTAATCTATCGACGCTTTCGGGACGACCCCGGCACCATGGTCCCTATGAGCACTGCCGAGACGCTGATCGCCCAGGCCATGCGGGCCGATGTGGACGGCTGGGGCTTCGCCCCGCTGGAGGGCCGGGCCACCGAGGAGCGCCCGGCCTGGGGTTATGCCGGCCTCCTCGCTGACGCCGTGGCCACGGTGGAGGTGGCGATCGATCTGGACACCGGCGGCGGTGAGGTGCTCGGCCAGTGCCCGCGCCTCGCCGCGCAGCAGCACGTGACCGAGAGCTGGCCACCGAATGCTGCGCAGGCCAGGGCTCTGCTGCTCCCCCGCGGGGTGGAGGTGCATGAGACCGCATCCGGTGCCCCGATCCCCCTGCCCGACGGTGCCGCGGACCTCGTCACGTCCCGGCACCCGGTCCGACCGGACTGGCCGGAGATCGCCCGCGTGCTGACCCCGGGCGGCCGCTACCTCGCCCAGCACGTCGGCCCGAGCTCGGCCTTCGAGCTGATCGAGTTCTTCGTGGGTCCCACCACCGCGCAGCAGCGCCGCGGCCGCCACCCCGACGACGAGGTGGGGGCCGCGGAGGCCGCCGGCCTCGAGGTCCTGGACCTGCGCACGGCCCGGCTGCGCATGGAGTTCTTCGACGTGGGTGCGGTGGTGTGGATCCTGCGCAAGTGCGTGTGGTGGGTGCCGGACTTCGACGTCGACCGCTACCGCGACCGGCTGCTCACGATGGACGAGATCATCCGGCGCGACGGCTCCTTCGTGGCCCACTCGACGCGGCACCTGATCCGGGCACGGCGCCGCTGACCCCAGCTCCCGTGCGCAGATCGTGCCCGGAGACGTTCCCGCGGGAACGTCTCTGCGCGCCACAGGTCTCTAGGCACCATGGGTCACTGGGCGCCGACGACCTCGTGGGGGACGTACGGGGCCTCGAGGGTCGCGATCTCGTCGCTGGTCAGATCCAGGTCCAGAGCACCGAGTGCACCGTCGAGGTGGCTGGTCTTCGTGGCGCCGATGATCGGCGAGACCACCGGACTCTTCGCGAGCAGCCAGGCCAGCGCGACATGGACCCGACCCACGCCGCGCTCGTCCGCGATCGTCGCGACCTGCTCCACGATCGCCCGGTCGGTCGCCTGCGTGGAGTCGTACTTCGTCTTCGCGGTGGCATCGGTGCGGGCGCGATCGGTATCCGCGTCCCAGTCACGGGTCAGGCGCCCGGCGGCGAGCGGGCTGTACGGCGTGGAGGCGACGCCGAGCTCGCGCAGCAGCGGCATCATCTCCCGCTCCTCCTCGCGGTACAGGAGGTTGTAGTGGTTCTGCATGGAGATGAACTTCGTCCACCCGTTCACCTCGGCGACGTGCTGGGCCTGCAGGAACTGCCACGCGAACATCGCGGAGGCCCCGATGTGGCGGACCTTCCCGGAGCGCACCACGTCGTCCAGCGCCCGCATCGTCTCCTCGATCGGGACCGTGTAGTCCCAGCGATGGATGATGTACAGATCGATGTAGTCCGTGCCCAGCCGCTCGAGGCTCTTGTCGACCTCGGAAAGGATCGCCTTCCGGGAGAGCCCTTGTCCGTTCGGTCCCTCATGCATGCGTCCGTTCACCTTCGTGGCCAGCACGATCTCGTCCCGGTTCGCAAAGTCGACCAGCGCCTTGCCGAGGATCTCCTCGCTGCGCCCGATCGAGTAGACGTTCGCGGTGTCGAAGAAGTTGATGCCGGCGTCCAGCGCGTGCTGGATGACGGGGCGGGCGGCGTCCTCCCCGAGGACCCAGGGGTGGATCCAGCGTTCGGGATCGCCAAAGCCCATCGTGCCCAGGCACAGGCGCGAGACATCCAGCCCGGTATTGCCCAGCTTCACGTAGTCCATGAGGTGCTCCTTCTGTGGTCGACTCCGGGCTGCGTCGCCCGTCGAGATCCATCATCCCCGCCGTACCAGAGGCGTGGGAGTGACTGCCGGTGCACCCCTCGGGACCTGCGCCGCTGCCCCATGGCATGCTGAGCGCGACGCCCGCCCTCTCGATGGAGACGATGACCACCATGCCTGCAGCCCGTGACCTCCAGACCCCGTTGGGCCGAGCCCGCATGCTCTTCTCGCTGCTCGCGACCCCGAAGCTGCGCGTCGGTCTGGGCGCGAGGCTCTCGGGCGCCGCGGCATCGGCCACCGTGGCATCCGAGGGCCCGAGCGTGAGCGGGCCGTTGTCCCGCATCGACTGGCTGGATGCGCAGGGCGAGGTCGATCTCGCCGCGGTCCGCGAGGTGGCCGACGCCCTCACCCTGATGCGGTCCGATCGGGCGATCCTCGAGGTCCCGCCTCTGGACGGCATCCCGGTGAAGACCGAGGAGAGCCGTGAGGTCAGCGGGCGGATCGCGCAACTGGTCTTCGAGCGCGTCGGCCGCGACCGCGTGCTGAGCGAGTCCGAGCTCAACGCCGCGATCGCGATGTTCGTGAGCGACGTCGCGCTGGTGCGGCGAGACGCAGTGGATTCCGGGGTGCTAACCCGCACGGCGGATGGTGCCAGCTACCGCCTCGCCGAGAGCACCTGACCGCTGGGTGACGTCAGTTCCGGTTATTCCTCCGCAGCAGCCGGGCCACGCGACTGATGAGCGGAATCCCGATGAACAGCACGGCCCACCAGATGTCCATGCCCATCCGGTAGGCGATGACGGCGAAGATCACCACGCCCACCAGGGAAGCCAGCCCTCCGAGCAGCATCGGCAGGAATGACTTCTGCGAGCCGGAGCCGCTGCGTCCGGACCCGTTCGCGCCCGTGAAGCTCGAGGCCCAGCCTGATCCGTCGCCCTCAGGCCTGCTCGAGCCGTCCTGGCCCGATCTATCCCCGAACTCGGGTCCCTGATAGGTGGGCGGCTCGGACCCCTGCCCGCCCTCGCCGAAGTCCGATGACCATCCATCCTCCGAGGATCCAGCGCCGTTCCGGGCTCCCGAACGGTTCTGACCCAGAGCATCCCCCTGCCCGCCGCGATCCCCACCGCCGAGCCAGGACTGGTCTTCGCCGGGCCCTTGATCGTTGTTCCCCCATGCAGTATTCATGCCTCCACCCTAGAGGGACCCGCCGGGCGTACGTGCCGGATCATCGCCGCGGCAC
The DNA here is from genome assembly GCF_014897585.1 of Brachybacterium tyrofermentans. Taxonomy (GTDB): domain Bacteria; phylum Actinomycetota; class Actinomycetes; order Actinomycetales; family Dermabacteraceae; genus Brachybacterium; species Brachybacterium tyrofermentans. The sequence continues at coordinate 207,580 of NZ_JABUXW010000001.1, forward strand.
CACGGCCCAGTGGCCTGCCCCGCCGCTGCGCTGCGACTACCGTGCAGGCATGCTCCATCTCAGCGATGACCAGGTCCGCGACCTCCTGCCCGATCCCGTCCGCGCCGTCGAGCTGATGCGGGAGACCCTCCTGGCGCTGGCCGACGGCGCCGCCTCGGTGACCCCGAAGAGCCAGGTCGTGCACGAGGAGGGCGGGTTCGCCAATGCCATGCCGGCGGCGTGGCCGGAGCGCGGCCTGCTGGGCATGAAGTGGGTGACCCTCACGCCCTCGAACCGCGATCACGGCCTGCCGATGATCGGCGGGCTCATGGTGCTCTCGGGGGCCGACGGCACGACGCGCGCCACGATGGACGCCGCCGAGCTCACCGCCCAGCGCACGGCCGCCGTCACCGGCGCATCGCTCGCCCTGGACGACCGCCCCGTGACGTTCTTCGGCACCGGGGTCCAGGCTCGGTCGCACGCCCGGGTGATCGAGGCGCTGGGCCGGGGCCCGCTGACGGTATGGGGTAGGCGCCGCGACGCCCTCGACGAGCTCGCGGCCTGGTGCGCGCGGCACACCCCTGACCTGGAGCTGCACCTGACCACGGACCGCGCCGGGGCACTTGCCGGCACGGGGGTGGTGATCAGCGGACTGCCCATCGGCCTCACCGGCTCGGAGCTGCCTCGGCGCGAGATCCGTTCCGACGTGACGCTCCTCCCCCTGGACTACGCCTCGGTGGCCGGCGCTGAGCTCTCCCGCACCGGCACCGTGGTGGCCGATGATCCCGTGCAGTTCGAAGCGCTGCGCGTCCTCAAGCACGGCGCGGACTACCCGCTCGCGAGCGGCAGCACCGGTGACCTGCTGCGCACAGGCCGTCCGGAGGGCCTGCTCGTGGTGCAGAACATCGGTTCGGGCCTCGGCGACGTGGTGCTCGCCGACGTCGTCGCCCGGGCGGCCGGGGCCTGAGCAGGGCATCGGCCGACGGCTCAGACTCCGAGGCGCCGGCCCTGGCACGCCCGATCCGTCGGCCTCTTTCGCGGCCGCCGCTGCGGGCGTAGCCTGGATCACACAGCGTCGGGCGGAATGTCCGCTTCGCAGCCGTGCACGTCGGTGTCTTCACCCCTGACACGGGCGAACGACGACCCCGCACGCGCTCCCGTGCGATGGGCCGCGATCATGTGCAGGATCTTCTTCCTCATGATCGGCTTCGCCGGCTTCGTCCCAGCTATGACATGGAATCTGCACACCATCGAGATGGGCTACGGCTCCGAGGCGATGGTGCTGGGCATCTTCCAGGTGTCCGTGCTGCACAACATCATCCATCTGCTCGCCGGCCTGGCCGGTCTCTCCCTGTCGAGGTTCTCGGACTCGGCGCGCTGGTACCTGCGGGTCGGCGGTGGTGTCGCTGTGGTGCTGTGGATCTTCGGCCTGCTCGTCGACCGGGATTCGTACTCCAACTTCCTGCCGCTGAACACCGTCGACGACTGGGCGTACTTCGTCATCGCTCTCGTCATGGTCGGGCTGTCGTTCCTCTCTCGAGATGTCACTCCCGCGGCGACGACGGCCCACCGGCCCTCCTGAGCGTCGTTCGTGAGCCGTTGCGCGGACGCCGACGGCACCTCCGGCGACGCAGCGCGCGTCGCCGGGACATCGTGATATCGCCGTGCCCACAGAGGGGTGCGGCCCCCGATGACATCCCATATGATGATTTCATCATGCCGTTCAGCCAGTCGCAGCGCCCCCTCTACGAGGTGAAGGCCAACCTCTTCAAGGGCCTCGCCCACCCGTTCCGGATCCGCATCCTCGAGCTGCTCTCCGCCGCCGACGAGGTCAGCGTCACCGCGCTGCAGCAGGAGACGGGTCTCGAGGCGTCCCACCTCTCCCAGCACCTGTCCGTGCTGCGTCGCCACCACCTGGTGGTCTCCGAGCGACGGGCGAGCCACGTCTACTACCGCCTCGCCGACCCCAGCACCGCGGAGCTGCTCGCCGTGGCGCGCGCGCTGCTGCTGGGCATCCTCGCCGCGGACAGCGACCGGCTCAGCGACGCCGAGGGGCTCCCCGCCCTGCCCGGCGCGGGACGCTGACCGGCCGATGACCAGCTCTGCGCGGATCCCCGCTCCCCCACGCACTCAGGCCGAGAACGCCCCTGCCGCCCCGTCGGCCCGCTGGCGCACGTCGCTGCGACGTGCGACGTCGCTGCTGCCCGGCCCGTCGGACTACCGCGGCCTCCGTCGCACCTGGAAGGGCGACCTGCTGGCGGGCGTCACGGTGGGCATCGTGGCCCTCCCGCTCGCCCTCGGCTTCGGGGTCAGCTCCGGGCTCACCGCCGAGCAGGGCCTCATCACCGCGATCATCGCGGGCCTGCTGGCGGCCGTCTTCGGCGGGTCGAACGTGCAGGTCTCCGGCCCCACCGGGGCGATGGTCGTGGTGCTCGTGCCGATCGTCGCGAGCTACGGCGCAGCCGCCGTCGCGTCCGTGACCCTGCTGGCCGGCCTGCTCGTGCTGGCCGCCGGGGTGCTGCGCCTGGGCCGGGTCGTCGGGATCATCCCCTGGCCCGTCATCGAGGGGTTCACCCTCGGCATCGCCTGCATCATCTTCATGCAGCAGATCCCCCTGGTGACCTCGCCCGTGCAGGCGGCCCCCGGCGAGCACAGCTCGAACGCCCTGGTCGCCGCTGCCCAGGCCCTCTCCGCAGCCGATCCCGGATACCTGCTCCAGGCTCTCGGTGCGGTCGCCGTGGTCGTGGCCTGCATGCTGATCGCCCCGCGAATCCACCCCTCGGTCCCGGGCTCCCTGATCGGCATCGCCCTGGTGACCGTGCTGTGCGCCGTGCTGCCCGGTCCGCTGGCACGGATCGGGACGATCCCCGCGACGCTCCCCTCCCCGTCCCTGCCCGCCCTGGATCCGGCGCTGCTCCAGGTGCTGCTGCCTGCTGCGGCGACGGTCGCGGCGCTGGCCGCCATCGAATCGCTGCTCTCGGCGCGGGTGGCTGCCGGGCTCGCCGACACCGGCGTGTACGACCCGGATCGGGAGCTGGTGGGGCAGGGCGTCGCCTCGGTCGGCGCCTCCCTGTTCGGCGGCATGCCGGCCACCGGCGCGATCGCCCGCACCTCGGTGAACGTGCGGGCCGGTGCGCGGAGCCGCCTGGCTTCGGTGGTGCATGCGCTCGTGCTGCTCGCCGTGGTCTATGCGGCGTCCGGCCCGGTGGGGGCGATCCCGCTGGCGGCGCTCGCGGGCGTGCTGTTCATGACGGCGGTGCGCATGGTCCATCTGGCGACGGTGCGCACGATCCTGCGCTCGACCCGGGCGGATTCCCTCACCTTCGTCGTCACCGCTCTGATCACGGTCTCCTTCGACCTCATCGCGGCCGTGCTGATCGGTGTGACGCTCGCGGCGATCTTCGCCCTGCGCGGGATCTCCCGTTCCAGCGGGGTCACCCTCGAGCCGATCCGTTCCGCCCAGCCGCAGGAGGGCGACGAGGAGATCCTCGCAGTGCGCTTCGACGGGCAGCTGTTCTTCGTCTCCGCGGAGCGGGTGTTCGACACCGTGATGGCGGTGGGGCCCGTGAGCGTGGTGATCCTGCGGATGTCCGCCCTCGAGGCGGTGGACGCCTCCGGTGCGAAGATCCTCTCGGAGATCGTGCGCGGGCTCGAGCGGCGCGGGATCACCGTGCTCCTCAAGGGTGTGCAGGATGACCACTCCGCGCTGTTCCGCAAGGTCGGGGTGCTGCGGGCGCTGCGCCACCAGAAGCATCTGTTCGTGCAGTTCGACGCCGCTCTCGAGCACGCCCGCTCGCACGTGCGGCGCGATCGTGCGGCCCGGCAGCTGACGGAGCCGCAGGCGGCGCCCACCTCCGAGGAGCCGACGGCTCGGACCGAGCGCCGCTGACCCCGTCGGACCCGATGCGGAGCTCGGGTTCCGGAGCAGGGCCCCGGGGCCGACGGGATCAGCAGGGCGGTCGACGAGCGGAGCAGCCCGTCGACCGGCAGGCGATCAGTCGTCCGAGACGGAGACCGTGACCTCGATGTTGCCGCGGGTGGCGTTGGAGTACGGGCACACCTGGTGGGCGGTGTCGGCGAGCTCCTGCGCCTGCTCGTGGGGCAGGTTCGGGATGACGACCTCGAGCTCGACGGCGAGCTGGAAGCCGCCGTTCTCGTCGGGGCCGATGTGCACGCGGGCGCCGACGGTGGAGTCGGTGACGTCAGCCTTGGCCCTGCCGGCCACCAGGGTCAGCGCCGAGTGGAAGCAGGCGGCGTAGCCGGCGGCGAACAGCTGCTCGGGATTCGCGCCCTTGCCGGAGCCGCCCATCGCGGTCGGGGTCGCCATGTCGAGGTCGACGGCACCCTCGACGGTGCGCACATGGCCGTCGCGACCCGAGCCGGTGGACAGGGATTCTGCGGTGTAGAGAGTCTTCATGGTGCCTTCTCCTCTGGTGCCGATGCGGGTCGGCGGATGGTCCCGGCGGGTGCGCCGGGCAGCTGGGGCGGGACGACGTCGTGGATCGACCGGGTGAGGTCCTGCAGCGTGGAGATCAGCGCCTGCGCCTCCTGGAGGCTGCCGATCCCGGTGCCCTCGGCGATGCAGGCGGGGACGTGGGAGAGCTGATCGCGCAGGACCTCGCCGTGTTCGGTGAGGGACACGGTGACCACTCGCTCATCGGGGCCGCCGCGGCGGCGCGTGACCACCCCGGCCTTCTCCATGCGTCGCAGCATCGGCGAGAGGGTCCCGGAGTCCAGCTGGAGCGCCTCGCCGAGCGCCGAGACGCTCTGCTCGCCCTCGGACCACAGCACCACCAGCACGAGGTACTGGCCGTAGGTGAGGCCCCAGGGCTCGAGCAGTGCCCGATAGGCCTGGGTGGTGGCGCGCGAGGCCGCGTAGAGAGCGAAGCACACCATCTCGTCCGTCGTCGTCATGCGCCCATCGTGGCACCACATCAGGTTGTGCACAACTCAGTTGCGCACACATCACATGGGCCGAGCGTCACGAGAGTCGTCGCCCGGACGTGCCGGACCAGCGCTGTGCGCTGCCGGGCAAGCCAGCCGGGGCTGCTTCCTCAGGCCACGCGCACCTGCTCGCGGTGGCGACGATGCAGCTCGTCCCGGGTGCTCCAGCCGCTGAACAGCCCGGCTCCGGGCTCGAGGTGGCGCCCGGCGGCGAGGGCGCCGAGCGCGACCCCGTCGTAGCCCAGGCGGTTCAGCAGAGCGGCGACCACGTCGGCCGCGCGGGAGTCATCCGCGGCGACCGCGATCGCCCGGCGTCGCGGATGCCCGGATTCCCTGCCCTGATCCTCGACTTCGTGATAGCCGATGTGGTTCAGCGCCTTCACGACGCGGGAGCCGGTCAGGTGGGTGGCGAGCAGCTCGCTCGTCGAGAGCTCGTCGCGCAGGTCGCCGGCCCCGAGGCGAGCTGCGGCCACCGCGAGGGCGTCGGCCTCGCCCCAGGGGTTGGTGGCGTCGATGACGATCGCGCCGCGCAGCACCTCCGGATCGATCGCCAGGGCCACATGCAAAGGCACCGTGAGCGCCACGACGTCGCAGGTCATCGCGAGGGCTTCGGCGTCCACGGGGAGCGCGCCGGGGAGCTTCGCGGCGATCGCCGGGGCCGCGGCGCGGCCCGCGACCTGGACCTCGAGGCCGCCGCGCAGGGCGGTGCGGGCCAGGGCCGTGCCGATCTTGCCGGGACCGAGGATCCCCAGGCGCGGCGCCGTCAGGGCACGGGGCAGCGGGTCGCTCAGGGCAGGGTCGCTCAGCGCCGGGCCGCCCGGAGCGGCTCGCCCCGCGCGGCTCGGGGCAGCGGGCACCGCGCCGGGCCGCGCGGTCCGCCCGGACAGGGCGAGCGCCGCGTCCAGGATCTCCCGGGCCAGGGCATCGTTGCGGCGATGGCAGGGCGCGTTGGTGCGGGGGCGGGCAAAGGCGCCGATCGGCAGCTCGGAGGTCCAGGGGCCCACTGCCCAGAGCCCCTCGTGCGCGGTGCCGTCGGGCGCGATGACCCGGTATCGCGCGTCGACCTCGAGCTTGCCGGCCGCCGCGGCGGATTCGCGCCCCACAGCGCTCTCCCCCGCGACCAGATCCCGCAGCAGAGGGTTCGTGGACTCCACGAGCGACGGCTCGGGCAGGAATGCATCGACCAGGGCGGTGGCGGAGACCTGCACGCCGGCGCCGCCGCGTGCCACGAAGCGCCCGGTGACGTCGTCCGCGCAGACGCGGGTGCGCGGGCCGAGGAACCGGACGACGCCTGCGCACTCGAGGGCGAGCAGCTGGCGGAGGCGGTGCGGGGGCGGGCCGGAGTCCACGAAGCTGAACAGCGAGTGCCACCAGTGCGGATAGACGCCGCGCGAGGACTCCCGCAATCGGCTGGCGGGCAGCTGGTCTACGAGCACTCCGTGCAGGCGCAGCAGCAGCTGGAACAGCGCCCGGGCGGAGCTCACGTCGCCCTGGGTGCGGGAGCGCAGGTCGTGCTCGATGTGGCGGACCACGGCGTCGCGGGCGGCCCGACCCGAGGCATCCGCACCGAGCCAGGCCAGCGGATCATCGAGCCAGGCCAGGGGCTCCTCCCTCGGCTGGGCGCGCGGGGCATCGGGCACCCATCGCGCCACCTCGGCGGCGATCAGGGGCACCACGTCGGCCCGGAAGTCGAGGCGCCCCTGGGCGTCCTCCCGCTCCCGGAGCTTCTCGGCGGTGACGTGCACGAGGTCGCCGGGCCCGGCAGGATCGCCCTCGCCGCGCACCTTCGAGTGATACGGCACGCCGCGACGCGAGCCGACCCAGAGCCGGGGCTCACCACCGGAGGGCCGGTACTCCACGCGATCCGGGTCCTGCGGCAGCGGGGAGGGCTCGAACCGGCCGCCGCGACCCTCGGTGAGCAGCGCCATGAGGTCGATGAAGCCCTGGCCCATGCCGCGCACGATCGTCTCCTGCCCGGCGGCGAGCTGGTCGAGATGGGCATCGCCGGCCTGCGAGGGTGCCAGATAGGCGCCGCCGTGGCGACGGGCGAAGGCGGCCAGCTCGTGGCGTGCGGCCGACGGGCGGGAGTCGGTGTGGCCGGCGGCGAGCACGAGCAGGTCGGCAGGCAGCGGATCGCGCTCCTCGAGCTCGACGCTCCAGCTCGCCGGCCCGCGTCGGCGCACGGCGGTCGCGGTGGTGCGGTGCACCGCGACCGTGACGGTCGCCGGCAGGGCCGAGAGCACCTGCCCGAAGAACCACTCGAGGTACAGCGCCTGCACGCGGCGGCTGGCGAAGCTGGTGGTCTCGAGCGCGTGGATCTCCGCGAGGCGATCCGTGCCGGCGGTGGGCGCGGCGATCGTGCCGCGACGGATCCCGTCGGCCCACTGGGCCAGCGAGGGCCCTGCGACGATCGGACCGTCGCAGTCCACGGTGTCGTCGGTGAAGATCGAGACGTCGGCCGCGCGCGAGTTCATCAGCAGCAGCGGGCTCTCGGTGGCGCGCCAGATGCGCCCAGCGCCGGGCATGTGCGGATCCACGATGTCCACGTGCAGCCCGGTGCGCGCCAGCTGCGCGGCCTGCTCGGGCAGCGCAGCGCTCGCGCCGAGGCGTTCGAGCACGCCGATCGCTCGCGGTCCGCCGCCGACGATCACGAGCCGGGTGCTCGCCGCGCTGATCCGAGAGGTCATCTGGAGATCCCTTCCGAGGTGATTCTGTGTCGCACTGTGACGACCCATAGCCGCCGCCTTGCATGTCCATTAGGTTCGCTTATACCGTCGGGCAGTGCAAGCCATGTCCGCCCTCGCGTTCATGCATCGTCACGGAAGGCACACCATGACCTCCTCCGCCGTCTCCGAAGAGACCGCACGCCACGTCCCCCAGGCAGCGGCTCCCGCCGTCTCCGGGCACGCCTCGGCGACCGGAGCCGAGTCCATGCCGTGCCAGCCCTCGCCGGTCCCTGCCGAGGACCTCTCGCACCTGCGTGTGGTGCCGGCCCGCCATCCGGGCCGTGTGGTCCTCGCGGTCGTCGTCGGCCTCCTGGTCGCCCTCGTCGCGTACTCCTTCGTGACCAATCCGCGCTGGGAATGGGGTGTGGTCGCCCAGTGGTTCCTCGCCGAATCGATCCTCCGCGGCCTGCTGGAGACCCTGAAGCTCACGGTCCTCGCCGGCGCGGTCGGGTTCACCCTGGGGCTCGTGCTCGCCCTCATGCGCCTGTCCCCCTCCGGGCTGATCTCCGGGGTGGCCTGGACGTTCTCGTGGATCTTCCGGTCGACGCCGCTGCTGGTGCAGCTGCTGCTCTGGTACAACCTCGGCTATCTCTACGAGCGCGTGACGCTGGGCATCCCGCTCACGGACATCACGCTCGTCGACGCCCGCACCAGCGACCTCATGACCCCGATGCTCGCCGCGATCCTGGGGCTCGGACTGCACCAGGCCGCCTATGCGGCGGAGCTCATCCGCGGCGGGATCCTCTCCGTGGACCAGGGGCAGCTCGAGGCGGCGAGCGCGCTCGGCATCCCGGCCCGCGACCGCTCCCTGCGGATCGTGCTGCCCCAGGCGATGCGGGCGATCCTGCCCACGGCGTTCAACGAGATCATCGGCCTGGTCAAGGGCACCTCGATCGTCTACGTGCTGGCCCATGCCGAGCTGTTCTTCACCATCCAGCTGATCTACGGACGCACCCAGGAGGTGCTGCCGATGCTGCTGGTCGCGACGCTCTGGTACGTGGTGATCACCTCGCTGCTCTCGATCGGGCAGTACTACATCGAGCGCCACTACGCGAAGGGCGCCGTGCGGAACCTGCCGCCGACGCCGCTGCAGAGCCTGCGCGCCCGGTTCGCCCGCCGTTCCACCCCGACGGGAGCCGTCGCATGAGCATCCTCGACCGCCTGCGGGGGCGCGGCATCTCGCGCCCTCACCTCATCCCGGAGATCGGATCCGATTCCGAACCGGCCCTCCGCTTCGCCGAGGCGGATCGGCACGCCCCGGAGCCTCCTGCTCACGCACCCTCCGCGCGCCCTGCCGCCCGCTCGCGCGGCGGGCTCGTCGAGATCCGCGGCGTGCACAAGTCCTTCGGGGACCTCGAGGTGCTGCGCGGCATCGACCTGCAGATCGCTCCCGGGTCGGTCACGGCGGTGCTGGGCCCCTCCGGTTCCGGCAAGTCGACCCTGCTGCGCACGATCAACCACCTCGAGACCCTGGATCAGGGCCTGATCAGCGTGGACGGCGAGGTCATCGGGTACCGCCGTGAGGGCGACCTGCTGCACGAGCTGCCCGAGCGCGAGGTGCTCCATCAGCGCACCGCGATCGGCATGGTGTTCCAGAGCTTCAACCTGTTCGCCCACATGACGGCGCTGCAGAACGTCACCGAGGCTCCGCGTCGGGCGCTCGGCGTGCCTGCCCGTCAGGCCGAGGCGCGGGCCCGCGAGCTCCTCGCCCTGGTGGGGCTCTCGGACAAGGCGGACGTGTATCCGCGCCAGCTCTCCGGCGGCCAGCAGCAGCGGGTGGCGATCGCCCGGGCCCTGGCCCTGGAGCCGAAGGTGCTGCTGTTCGACGAGCCCACCAGCGCGCTGGACCCCGAGCTGGTCGAGGAGGTGCTCGCGGTGATCCGGTCCCTCGCTCGGGCAGGAACCACGCTTGTGATCGTCACCCACGAGATCTCCTTCGCCCGGGACGTGGCGGACACGGTCGTGTTCATGGATCAGGGGCTGGTCGTCGAGCAGGGGCCCCCGTCCCGCGTGATCGACCATCCCGCCCACGAACGCACCCGGTCCTTCCTGCAGCGCGTGCGCACCGGCACGGAGGATCCGGACCCCCGCCCGGCACCGGCCCCGGCGTCCCCCGTGCGGCAGCCCGTCTCCGGTGCCGCTCCCGAGCGGACAGCCCCGCCCGGTGATCTCGCCGGCGTCGGCTCCTCCCATCCCCCCGTCATCGGCGCGGACCAGGCCACCAGCCGCACCCCGCTCCCCCGTCATCACTCCGAGGACCACTCATGACCCGTTCCCGCTTCCTCTCAGGCCTCCCGTCCCGTCGCGCCGTCACGGCCGCGGGCCTGCTACTGCCCGTCGGCCTGCTCGCCGCCTGCTCCGATCCGGTGCCCACCGCGTCCGCCGGGGGCACCGCCTCCGACGGCGGCTCCGGGGCGTCCGACGGGGGCGGCTCGGGCGCCGGTCCCATCGACACCTCGGGCAGCCAGGAGCTGATCCGGGCTTCTGCCGACGCGGAGGCCGCCGCCCTGCTGCCCGCCGAGATCGCCGACTCCGGTGTGCTGCGCGTGGGGATCAACGGCACCAGCGCCGCCCCGCTGTCGTTCCTGGCCGACGACAACAAGACCTACATCGGCTCCGAGATCGACATCGCCCGGATCGTCGCCGACAAGCTCGGCCTCGAGTTCGAGCTGAAGCTGACCACCTGGGAGAACTGGCCGCTCAAGCTCGAGGCCGGGGAGTTCGACGTGGTGCACGCCAACATCGGCATCAACGCCGAGCGGCTGCAGAAGTTCGACTTCGCCTCCTACCGGGCGGCGTACATGTCCTTCCTCGCGAAGAAGGGCGCCGACTTCTGGCTCGAGGATGCCGACTCCCTCAGCGGACGCATCATCGCCGTGGGCAATGCGACCAACCAGGAGCGGATCCTCACCGAATGGAACGCGGAGCTCGAGGCCGCCGGCAAGGAGCCGGCCGAGCTGAAGAACTATTCGACCGACGCCGACACCCTGCTGGCCCTCGGCTCCGGCCGGGTCGACGGCTATCTCTCCCCCTTCGCCTCGCTCTCCTTCGTGGCCTCGCGTCGCGACGACATGGAGCTGCAGGGCAAGATCAACGCCGGCTGGCCCGACGAGACGCTGGTCGCGGGCACCTTCCCCGCCGGCAGCGGACTCGCCGAGCCCTATGCGGCCGCGCTGAACGCCCTCATCGAGGACGGCACCTACGCCCAGGTGCTCGAGCGCTGGCAGCTGACCGAGGAAGCCGTGACCACGTCCCGCGCCCACACCCAGGGGAACCCGTGAGCGCGCTCCTCTCCCGGCGCACCATCGCGAGTGCCGGGCTGCTGCTGCCCGCAGGTCTGCTCGCGGCCTGCTCCGATCCGCTCCCCGAGGCGCAGGCCGGGGGTGCGGGCTCCGATTCCGGCTCCGCCGCCGGTTCCGACTCCGGGGCGTCCGACGGCGGAGGCGCCACGGCGACCGGACAGATCGACACCTCGGGCACGCAGGAGCTCATCCGCTCCACCGCTGATGCCTCGATCGCCGCGCTCCTGCCGCCCGAGATCGCCGAGTCCGGCGTGCTCCGGGTGGGCATCGGGAGCGAGAGCTTCGCCCCGCTCTCCTTCCTCGCGGACGACAACGAGACCTACATCGGATCGGAGGTGGACACCGCCCGGCTGGTCGCGGACACGCTCGGCCTCGAGCTCGAGATCGCGCTGACCAGCTGGGACAACTGGCCGCTCAAGCTCGAGTCCGGCGAGTTCGACGTGGTCCACTTCAACATCGGCGTGAACGCCGAGCGCCTGGCGAAGTTCGACTTCGCCTCGTATCGCGCGGCGTACGTCGCCTTCCTCGTGCAGAAGGGCGCGGATCTCCGCCTCGAGGATGCCGACTCGATCAGCGGGAGGATCATCGCCGTCGGCGGCGCGACCAACCAGGAGCGGATCCTCATCGATTGGAACGCCGAGCTCGAGGCCGCGGGGAAGGCGCCTGCGACCTTGAAGAACTACTCGTCCGGCGCCGACACCCTGCTCGCCCTCGGCTCGGGCCGGGTGGACGCCTCGTTCGCCCCCTATGCGACCCAGACCTTCATCGCCTCCCGCCGCGACGACGTCGAGGTGCAGGGCCGGGTCGAGGAGGGCTGGCCGGACAAGACACTCATCGCGGCGACGTTCGATCGCGGCAGCGGGCTCGCCGAACCGTATGCCGCAGCGCTCAACGCCGTGATCGCCGACGGCACCTACGCCCAGGTGCTCGAGCGCTGGAACCTCGCCGACGTGGGGCTCCCCGAAGCACGCGTCCACACGAAGGAGAAGCCATGACCACCACTGCCTCCCACCTCGGCGCCCACAGCGCCGACACCCCGAGCGCCGATACCTTGAGCGCCCAGGAACAGCGCCCGGGCCTGCCGGTCCTCGCCGTGGACCTCGTCAGCGATCCCGCCCTGCTGGGCTCGTTCGCCGCTCTGGCCCACGATCTCGAGCGCGCGGGCATCGGCGCCCTCACGATCAGCGACGGCGGGCTCCACCCGATCCATGTCGCCTCCTACCTGGCTCCGCTCACCGACGCCATCGCGCTGCTGCCGCGCACCGATGCCGTCTACGTGGAGCCGTTCCACCTGGCCACGCAGCTGATGAGCCTGGACCACATCAGCCACGGTCGTGCCGGGTGGCTGCTCACGGCGGAGACCGATCCGACGGTGGCCGCGACCGTCGGCCGCACCACGCTGGGCCTGGAGGACACGGCGCGTGAGGCGGCCGACGTGCTCGAGGCCTCGCGACTGGTGTGGGACTCCTGGGCTGAGGACGCCGTGGTGCGCGATACCGCATCGGGCGTGTACGTGGACGCCGCGCGCCTGCAGTACGCCGATTTCGAGGGCGAGTCCTTCGCGGTGCGCGGGCCGGCGATCACCCCGCGCTCCCCGCAGGGCCTGCTCCCGGTGCTGATCGCCGATGCGGACCGCGCCGCCGTCGGCGGGCGCGTCGCGACCGAGCTGGCCGATGGCCGCGTGCTCGACCTCGACGTGTCCACGGGCGCCCGCCCCGATGCCGTCGTCGACACTGTCGAGCGGGCGCTGGCCGAGGATGCCGGTCCCGCCGTGCGCCTGGTGCGCCTGGTGGGTCTGGACCTGGAGGCCGATCCGCTGGGCACCGTGGCCGAGCTCTCCGCCGCCCTGCGGGAGCGCGGGCTGCTCGCCGCGGCCCCGTCGGCCGGGCAGAGCCTGCGTGACCAGCTGGGCCTGCCCGTCGCGGCCCGTGCCGCCGATCCTGCGCGTCGCTCCGACCGCGCCCGTCTGAACTCCGAGGACCTCGCATGAGCACCACCGCCCCGCTCCGCCCCGCCGCCGACACCGAGCTGTCCGCCGAGGCCGCCGCCCTGGCCACCGGCCCCGCCGAGCACCCGATCCATCCTGCGCACACCCCCACCGGGCAGCTGTCCTTCGGGGCGTTCTTCCAGGGCGTGAACTCCTCGACCATCTGGCGACTGCCCCAGAGCGGCGAGCAGGTGGCCTGGGAGTCCTTCGAGGCGCTGGTCCGCACCGCCGAGCGTGGGAAGTTCGCGGCGTTCTTCCTGGGTGAGGGGCTGCGGCTGCGCGAGCACCGCGGCGTGCCCCTGGAGTTCGACGTGGCCGGGCGTCCCGATGCGCAGGCCCTGCTCGCGGCGCTGGCGGCGGTCACGGACCAGATCGGTCTCGTCGCCACCCAGAACACGACCTACAACGACCCCGTGGACCTCGCCCGTCGGTTCCAGACCCTCGATCTGCTCTCGGGCGGCCGGGCCGGCTGGAACGTCGTGACCACGGACAACGCCTGGACCGGGGAGAACTTCCGCCGCGGCGGCTATCTCGACCACGAGGACCGGTACGTGCACGCGGAGGCGTTCGTGGAGGTCGCCCAGCAGTTCTGGCGCGGCGAGCAGATCGAGCACGACGGTGCGCACTACTCGGTGCGCGCCCAGGGCGATCTGCCCCGCTCCGCCCAGGGCAGCCCGGTGCTGTTCCAGGCCGGGGCCTCCCCCGCCGGGCAGGACTTCGCCGCCCGCACGGCGGACGTCATCTTCTCCCCGCACGGCACCCTCGAGGCGGCGGTCGACTTCCGCCGAAGCATTGTCGAGCGCACCGTGGCCGCCGGTCGCGACGCGAGCAGTGTGAAGATCCTGCCGGGCGCGGAGGTGGTGCTCGCGCCCACCGAGAAGGAGGCCGACGAGAAGATCCGCTGGGTGCGCGATCTGCAGGTGGGCCCCGAGCAGGCGATCGCCCTGCTCGAGCAGTACTGGGGCCGGGACCTGTCGGACTTCGATCCCGAGGGGCCTCTTCCCGACGTCGAACCGGAGGTGGTCGAGTCCGGCGTGACCCGCGGGGCCGGCTTCCAGTTCGCCAAGGCCCAGGAGCTCACGCAGCAGTGGCGCGAGGAAGCCGCGGAGAAGGGTCAGTCGATCCTCGAGTTCGCCCGGGTCAAGGCCGGATCTCGACGCGGCACCTTCAGCGGCAGCTACGACGCGGTCGCCGATCGTCTCGTGGAGTTCGCGCGGCTCGGTGCGATCGACGGTCTGAACATCACCCCGTGGCTGATCCCCTCGGGCCTGGACGACATCGTGGACCACCTCATCCCCCGCCTGCAGGAACGCGGCGTGTACCCGACCGACTACGCCGGCTCGACGCTGCGGGAGAACCTGGGGCTGCCGCCGGTCTGAGTCGCCGCGTGCGCAGGGTAGGCGTAGGCAAGCGAGGGCTCCGTGGGCAGCTCCAGCCTTCGGGCTAGCCCTGTCTGTCCGCCTGCGACTCAGGAGGGATCGACCATGAGTCGCAGGCGGACAGAACGCGCGCCGGATGCGCCCAAGCTCGCTACCGCGCATCCTGCAGCACAACGAACCGATCACGATTCCCCATCCCTCGCCCGCGTTTCGCCCTTTCGCACAACGTTTGTCGGCGCTGCGGAGCACACTCAAGAAGATGAGGCGACGCCGAGCCGCCCCCGAGCTTCCGGAGTACAGAATGACGAACGATATTGACGTGATCAGCGACGAAGATGGACTCGCCGTGCTGGGCGCACCCGGAGACGACGAAGATGGACTCGCCGTGCTGGGCGCACCCGGAGACGTCGACGCGTTTCTGACGTCGTTCGGCTTCGAGTCGACCGAGCTCGAGCTCCACCGACTCGGCCCGTCGTACAAGGCCTCAGCGGGCGTGCTCAACGCCGGTGCGGGAATCATGGCGAACTCCGGCCGCTGGATGAAGCTCACGTCGGAATCGTTCGCCGCATCGAAGGCTCTGCCGCTGGTCAAGAACGCGGCCACAGGGAACTTCCACGCCACTCTTCGCGCCTCCGGGGGCCAGTTCGCCAAGAATATGCAGTTCGTCGCGGGGCCGACGGCCCTGCTCAACCCTGCGGTACTCGCCGGAGCTTCGGCGATCATGGCGCAGATGGCCATGCAGGAGGCGATCGAGGAAGTCGGCGAGTACCTCGCAGTCATCGACGAGAAGGTCGACGACATCCTGCGTGCGCAGAAGGACTCGGTGCTCGCCGACATGATCGGCGTGGACCTCATGGTCGAGGAGGCAATGACCGTCCGCGACGAGGTCGGGCGAGTTTCGGAAGTGACCTGGTCCAAGATTCAGACCTCAGGGCTGACGATCGCGACCACCGAGGCCTATGCGCTGCGGCAGATCAACGGACAAGCGGAGAAGGTCGAGAAGGCGAGCGTCTCCGAGCTGGCCGCGACGGCGAAGGTCGCCGAGACCACAGTGCGCGAGTGGCTCGCTGTACTCGCGCGATGCGTCCAGCTGCAGGATGCGCTGTCCGTCCTCGAGCTCGACCGCGTACTCGACAGCTCGCCGGGCGACCTCGACCGGCACCGTCTTGGTCTCCGTGCGGCACGGGCGAAGCGTCTCGCGTTGATCCACCGCACCACGGAAGAGCTGCTCGATCGCATGAACACGACCATTCGACGGGCAAACACGAAGGTCCTGCTGTCCCCTCGACCGGCTCGCGCCGCAGTCAACTCCAGCAACCTCGTCGTCGGCCGTGTGCTGGACTTCCAGACTGCCCTGGAGATCGAGGACGGTCACGACTCTGCTGAGGCGAAGCGCTGGCGGGCGGCCGCCGGGGAGATGCGCGACAAGGTCGTCAAGACCGGGGCGGACAGTGCTGGCGCAGCATTCCAGTTCGGCGGCGACACTGCAGGCCGTGTCCGTTCCGGGGCCGGCAGGCTGTCGAATGGCGCGCGCGCGTTCCGCGAAGCAGTCCGTCACGAGGGGACCAGACCGGCCGATGAGGCGTCAGGCGAGCAGGCAACGGAGGAGAAGACTCAGTAGTTCGACCTGCCGCCTGTGCAGCCTGCACGCAACGGGAATATCCGGGGCACCGCAGGCCTGAGCGGTGTGCCTCAACCCATAAGCAGGGCTTGCTACCCGGGCCTACCATGGAGGGATGGATCCTCGTCGCCTGCTCATCTTCCGCACCGTCGTGCGCAACGGCTCGATCGGTGCCGGCGCGCGCGAGCTGGGCTGGACCCAGCCCGCCGTCTCCCAGCACCTCGCGGCGCTCGAGAAGGAGGTGGGCACCCAGCTGCTGCTGCGCTCCTCCTCCGGGATCACGCCCACCGAGGCCGGCGGCAGGCTCGCCGCGCACGCCGAGGCGATCGCGGCCCAGCTGCACGCCGCCGAGGAGGAGCTCGCGGACATCACGGCGCTGCGCCGCGGCACCGTGAAGTTCGGGACGTTCCCGTCGGCCGCCGCCGTGCTGCTTCCGCCGGTGCTGGCGCACCTGGCGGCGACCGCCCCGGATCTCGAGGTCACCTTCTCCGAGCTGGAGCCGCCGGACGCGATCCCGGCCGTGCGCGAGGGCGCTCTCGACCTCGCCCTGGTGTTCCGCTACCCGTGCAGCGACATCGACGACGAGGGCACCCTGGAGTGGACCCCGCTCCTGGAGGACCGCGTGATGGCCGTGCTGCCGCGCGAGCATCCCCGAGCCGAGGATCCGGACCTGACCCTGGCGGACCTGGCCGAGGATCCGTGGATCGCGGGCTGCGAACGCTGCCGGGCGAACCTGCTCAGCAGCGCCCGTCGGGCGGGCTTCGTGCCGAAGATCCGCCACTCCACCGACGATTCGATCGTGGTGCAACGCCTGGTCGTGCACGGCGGCGGCGTCGCGCTGATGCCGGAGACCGCGCTCGAGGCCGCTCCCCCGGCCGACGACGTCGTGGTGCGCCACCTGCCGGACCTCGATGACCGCATGATCGGCCTGATCAACCGTCGCGGGGCCCTGTCGATCCCCGCCGTCGGCGCCCTGCGCGATGCGCTCGTGGCCGAGACCAACACCCGGCTGTCGACCGCCGCGATGATCTGAGCGTCCGGCCCGCGCAACGCACCCGGTGCATCGTGAGCTTCCGGTGCACCCGGCGCATCTGCCGCGCCCAGCGAGCACCTCTACCCTGGACCCATGACCAGCCCTGATACTTCCGGCCCTGCGCCAGTGACCCGCTCCCGCGCCCCGCTCTCGGCGTGGCTGCGGCCGGCTCTGCTGCTGGTGGGCGGGCTGATCGCGGCCGGGCTGCTTCTGCTGGTTCAGCAGCGGATCGCCGCCGTGGCGGTCGTGCTGTTCTCGCTGTTCATGGCGTACTGGACGAGCCCGCTGCATGCCGGGCCGCACACGCCGCTGGCCACCGCGCTGCGCCGTCGCGCCAACGACGTGACGATCGTGCTCTGGGCACCCGGAAATCCTCTCTCCGCCCGGCTGCAGACCGCGATCCGCAACCCGCGGGAGGACGTGATCTGGGTGAACGTCTACCAGGATCCCGCCGCTCAGCAGTTCCTCGCGGAGCACGGCGGGGCCGACGCCGTGCCGCTCGTGATCGTCGGGGACGAGGTCACTCCCGCGGCGAGCGTCGTGCAGCTGCTGGACGCCCAGGCCGAGGGCCGGGAGCGTGCTCAGAACGGGGATCAGCCCGGGGGCAACACACCGTAACGCCGGTCCCCGTCGCGACCGTTGGATCCACTCGCGAACGCCGCATCCAGTGGCGCCTGGCGTCCAGGCTGCCCGTATAGAGGGGAGGCTGCACACCACTCACCAGTGGATCCGACCGCCGGAACAGCACCTGATGCGCCGCGGTGACCGACGCCGGGCCGGCCCTCGCCTCAGGCTCCGGGCAGCTCGCCGATCGAGACGGTCCACTCGCGGGCGCTGCGCTCGATGATCACGCCCTCGCGCAGGAAGGGGTCGCCGTCGAGGGCGGCCAGCGCACCCTCCTCGGAGTCGGCGCGCACGACCAGCAGACCGCCGGGGGTGCCGGTGAACGGCCCTGCCAGCAGCAGGGTTCCAGCGGCGAGGAGCTCGCGCAGGTGATCGCGATGCTCCGGCCGCACGGCCTGCGTCTTCTCGGCGTCGTCGGTGTAGGTGTACTGCACGGCGAAGAGGGCCATGGTCGCTCCTGAGGTCGAGGGTGCGGCCGACGACGGACGACATCGGCGCAGATCTGTTCGACATCGTGCCGCATGCAGGCGCCGCGCGGCGCACACGTCCATGTCTCCTCCATGCCTCCGAGACCGACTCTTTACTTTTCCGGATTTACGGATAATCTGAAGGAGTCGTCGTACCGGACAGGGGCACCATGGCTCAGGACTCACCTGCCGATCCGTTGCTCGCCCGCCTCGAGGCGCTCGAGATGCGGGTGCACGAGCTCGAGGACCGCGCCCCGAGCACTCCCCCGTCGGCCCCGACCTCCGCACCGGAAGGCGCCGAGAGCAGCAGAGCCAGCGACGCCGTCGGATCCACCGACGTCGCGGATCCGTTCTGGGCCCTGACCGCCCTCAAGGAGCACGAACCCTCCCCCGGCGCCGTGGTGTTCGCGGGCGCCATCGACGTCGGGCTCGGACACCTCGAGTACCAATGGGGCCGGCCCGTCGAGCACCTGCTGGCCGCCGACTGGGCGGAGCACGCCGAGCCCGTCGCGGCGCTCGGTCATCCGCTGCGCCTGGCGATCCTGCGCCGCCTCCTGGACGGCGAGCACACCGTCGCGCAGATCGTCGACGAGCTCGAGCTGGGCTCCACCGGCGTCGCCTACCACCACCTCTCCGCCCTGCAGAGCGGCGGCTGGGCGACGTCCCCGCGCCGCGGCAGCTGGAGCATCCCCGCCTCCCGGGTTGTCCCGTTGCTGGCGATCATCACCGCCCTCGAGAAAGGATGACCATGAGCTCACCGCTCGACGACCAGCCGTCAGACCCTCACCTCGCCGATCCTGCGCCGACGACGACCCCGCCGTCCCGGGCCACCACGCGCCGCACCGCACTCGCCGGCGCCGCCGGAGCAGGCGCGATCCTCGCCCTCACCGGGCTCGCCGCGGGCCCTCGCCCGGCCCGACTCGGAGACGTCCACGGCGACGCGGAGCTCGCCGCTGCGCTGCGCCCGCACCTCGGCGGCCATCGCCACGTCTCCGCCGTCGTCACCGACGGCGACCAGCAGCGGTTCGCCGGATTCGGGGCCGACGAGACCACGGAGTTCGAGATCGGCTCCGTCACCAAGACCTTCACCGGCGCGCTCCTGATGGACGCCGTCGACCGCGGCGAGGTCTCCCTGGAGACCACGGTCGCCGAGATCCTCGGCGAGCGCGCCGCAGGCTCCGAGGCGTCCGACGTGACCCTCGCCGAGATCGCCTCGCAGTCCTCGGGGCTGCCGCGGCTGCCTCTGACGAGAGTGCTTGCCAGTTTGCCGATCAACTTTCTGCGCAAGGACCCCTACTCCGGCTCCTCGGTCGACGGGGTGATCGACGCCGCTCTGGATGCGTCGCTCTCCGATCGCGGGGAGTACGCCTACTCGAATCTCGGGGTCGCCTTCCTCGGCCAGCTGCTCGCCACGCAGACCGGCGTCAGCTGGCAGGAACTCCTGCGCTCCCGCCTGCTCGACCCGCTGGGGATGACGTCGACGAGGGCCCCGTTCCGCCTCGACGAGATCGGGACCGACGCCCCGCGGGGCCATGGCCGATCGGGGCTCTCCGCCGGCGCCTGGACCATGCACGGCTACGGCCCGGCGGGCGGGATCCGCTCCACCGGGCACGACATGGCGCTCTACCTCGCGTCGATGCAGGACGGCTCCAATCCGGGGTCCGCGGGCCTGGAACCCCTGGTCGAGCGCGGCGAGGACAGCGCGGTCGGGATCGTGTGGAGCCTGCGCACCACCGACGCCGGGGAGTCCCTCGTCCAGCACAACGGCATGACCGGTGGATTCGCAGCGTTCTGCGGGTTCAACCAGGACTCCGGCCGCGGGGTGGTGCTGATGACGGATTCCGCGCTCTCCCCGGACGAGCTCGGGGCCGGGATCCTCGACGGGAGCGTTTCGCTGTGAACCTGCTCCTCACCCTTGTCGTCCCCCTGTTCCTCCTGGTGATGATGGTCCCCGCGGCCGTCGCCCAGCTGCGGCATTGGACGCATCCGGGCCGGGTGGTGCTCGAGGCGTGCGGCGCGGGAGTGCTGCTCATCGTCGCCTCGCTGGTGCTCCCGATCACGGGGTGGATGGCGATCGTCTGGTGGGCGGTGCTGACGCTGTGCGCCGCCGGCGCGGGGGTGGCGACGTGGCGCACCTGGCACCGTCCGGCTCCGGCGGCCGACGGCCTGACCGGGCGGGCCGCGGTCAACGCCCATCCGGTCGGCGCCCGATCCCTCGTCGCCAATGTGGCGATATGGCTGGTCGCCGCTCTCGTCGCCCTCGTCGGCGGCTGAGCGTCGAGCCGGGGGATGCCGCCGGCGCCCGGATCGCGTGCCGGGATGCCCACGCGGGTCCGTCTACTCTGACCGCATGTCGAATCCCCCCGCGCCCGGAGCCTCGCAGGACCCCGCGTACTCGTCCGACGCCTCCCAGCAGGTCGGGCCGGTGCCGCCGCAGGCCTGGGCGGTGCACCCCGCGGCCCACGAGATGCGCCCGGAGCACTTCCCGACCACCGTCGGCCGGGACGGGCGGATCGCCTGGTCGCTCGGGCTCCTCGGACTGCTGGGGATCCCTGGGCTCTCGATCCTCGCCCCCTCGCTCGCGATGCTGATCACCGGGCTGCTCCAGCGGAGGAAGAACCCGGTTGCGCGGTCGGTGGGCACCCGTGCGGCGATCTTCGCAGCAGTCTCCCTGCTCGCGACGATCCTGTTCTTCACCTTCCTGTTCGGCATCCTCCTGCCGCTGGTCGAGGCAGGTGTCGTCGCCGACAATGCCCTGTGGCCGGCGTTCATCATGGTCCCGCTCGGCGTGTGGGTGGTGATCGCCGGACCGATCACCTGCCTCGTGATGGGCATCGTCGGCCTCGCGAAGCCGGTGAGCCGGGAGAAGGCGCAGCGGCTGTACGCCCGCGCCGGGCGCTGAGCGCGTACAGCCGAGCCGGGCGCTGAGCCTGACCCTGACCCTGCCCCGCACTGAATCTCAGCTCGCGCGGGGCCCGGTCCTCTCACCCGCGGATCGGCAGCCAGTCCAGGACATCCTGGATGCCCTGGTCCCAGAACTCCCAGGCGTGGTCGCCGGGGCGCAGTCGCGAGGTGAGGTCCACGCTGTGCTGCTCGGCGGTGTCGATGAAGCGCCGGTTCCGCTCGAGCAGGCCGTCCTCGGTGCCGCAGTCCAGGAACAGCGCGGGCAGCGACTGCGGGTCGACGGAGCCGACCAGGCCGAGCAGGTCATCGGCGGTGCCCGCGAGATCGCGATCTCCCCAGATGCGCGGAGCCAAGGCCGCATCACGGGCGCTGAGGTCCATCGAGAGCAGGTCGATCGCGCCGGAGAGGCTCGCGGCGGCGGCGAAGCGATCCGGATGGTTCAGAGCCAGCTTGAACGCGCCGAACCCTCCCATGGACAGGCCCGCCACGAAGGTGTCCTCGCGGGCGGTGGAGACGTGGAAGGTGCGGGCGATCAGCTCCGGGAGCTCCTCGGAGACGTAGGTCCAGTACTTCTCCCCCGCCTCCTCGTCGCAGTAGAAGGAGCGCCGCACCTCCGGCATCACCACGGCGATGCCCTTCTCGGTCGCGTAGCGCTCGATCGAGGTGCGGCGCTCCCAGATCGTGCAGTCGTCGCTGAGTCCGTGCAGGAGATACAGCACCGGCACGCCGTCCCCCGGAGCCTGGCTCCCGTCGGCCCCCTCCATGCCGATCCCGGAGGCGGCCTGCGGCATCAGCACCACCATCGAGGTGCCCATGCCGAGAGATTCGGAGAAGAAGTCGGTGCGCATGCGGATCATCGGTGATCGCTCCAGGGGTCGAGGGGCGCCGCGAGAGGGAACCGGCGCAGTGCCCATTCAACACGTCCCGCCTACGATGGGCGCATGAACACGACTGCGCCGTCCGCACCGAGCTGGATCCGCGACGCGATCTGCTGGCAGGTCTACCCGCTGGGCTTCTGCGGCGCGCCCCAGCACCGCGAGGACCTGGGCGGGGAGGGCTACGGCGGCGCCGACGGCGAGAACGTCGTGCACCGGCTGCGACGCCTGACCGGGTGGCTCGACCATCTCGTGGGCCTCGGCGCGAACGTGCTGGTCCTCAACCCGATCTTCGACTCCGTCTCCCACGGCTACGACACCCTCGATCATCGCCGCCTCGATCCGCGCCTGGGGAACGACGCGGACTTCGAGGCGCTGATCGCGGGCTGCCGGGAACGGGGCATCCGCCTCGTGCTCGACGGCGTGTTCAACCATGTCTCCGATCAGCATCCGATGGCGCGTCGGGCGATATCCACCGGCCCGGGCAGCCCCGAGGGCGCCCATATTCGCTGGTCCGGGGACCAGCCCTACGGGTTCGAGGGCAACGCCGACCTGGTGGAGCTGGAGCTCGGTGACTCCGTGGTGCAGGACGCGATCGTGGACGTCATGTGCCTGTGGCTGGACCGCGGGGTCGACGGCTGGCGGCTGGATGCGATGTACGCCGCGGGGGCCGACGCCTGGGCGACGATCATCGAGCGCGTGCGCGCCGCGCACCCCGACGCATGGATCCTCGGCGAGGTCATCCACGGCGACTATCCCGCGTTCGCCGCGGCCTCCGGCGCGGACTCGGTCACCCAGTACGAGCTGTGGAAGGCGATCTGGTCCGCGCTGCGCGACGAGAACCTCTTCGAGCTCGCCCACGCGCTGGGTCGCCACCAGGAGTTCCTCGAGGCTGACGGGGGCGCGCACCCGCTGACCTTCGTGGGCAACCACGACACCACCCGCATCGCCTCCCAGCTCACCGACGGCCGAGACCTCGCCGCCGCCTATGCACTGCTGGCCCTGCTGCCCGGCATCCCTGCTGTCTACGCGGGGGACGAGTTCGGGGCCACCGGGATCAAGGAGGAGCGCGCCGGCGGCGACGACGCGGTGCGCCCGTCGTTCCCCGAGGACCCTGCCGAGTCCGCCGCCGGAACCCATCCTGCAGTGCTGCGCCCCGAGGCGTCCCCGAGGATCCTCGAGGTGCACCAGCGACTCCTCTCGCTGCGCCGGCGCGAGCCATGGCTCGCCGAGGCGAACGTCGCGGTGCGCGAGGAGACCCTCGAGAACACCTACGCCGAGATCGTGCTGAGCCCCCGTGGCGACGAGGACAGCGCCGACGGCGGCGAGCGTTCCGCACTCACCCTCGTGCTGAACCTCGGCGACGAGGACCGGCCCGCTCCCGGCGAGGTGGTCGAGTCCGTCAGCGGCGCCGACATGCTCGACGGCGTGGGCCCGGCGGCATCGGGCGTGGTGCCCGCGCACGGCATCGCCGTGGTGCGGTGACGGGCTGCGCTGCTTCAGAGACCGCACACCAACCCGGCGTAGGCTCCCGGCCATGAGCATCACGATCAAGCCTGCCGAATCCGTCAACACCGCCTCCGTCGTCACCGCCGGACTGATCGGCGGCTGGCTGACTGCCCGCGAGACCGGGATCCGTCCGCTGGGCGGCGTGGTGCTCGCCGCCGCCGGGATCTACGCGGGGCGCACCTGGCTGGCCCGTCGCGGACCCGGGACCACGGCCGTGCTCGGCGCGACCTACGTGCTCGGCTTCGGCCTCTCGCACCCGCTCGCGAAGAGGATCGGCTCCTGGCCCGCCGTGCTCACGGTGACCGCGGCCGCTGCGGGCGCGTCCGCGGTGCTCTCCGACGCCGCCTACAGCGAGTGGAGTCCAGTCGAGCCGGCCGACGAGACCTGAGAACGGAGCGAAGCCTCCAACAGGTGACGACCCGCCCGCGCCGTGATCGCCATGAACGAGGCCGGGGCGACGTGCAGGGCTGCGGTGGAATCGGTGATCGACGCACAACGCGCCCGTAATGCGCTATCGATCGTCGGGATAGTTGACTAGGCTAAGACTTCGTCCCGACCGCCGGGACAGCGCAATCCCTGAGGACTCCTTTCCCCATGCTCGGCACCATGAGCCGCCTCTGGCAGACGGTCCGCCCTATCCGATTCCGCCTCTACCTGGGCCTGCTCAGCGCCCTCACCGCGTCCCTCGTGGCGCTGATGATCCCGCAGGTCCTCGAATACCTCGTCGACCAGCTCGCGACCGACGCCGTCGCCGCCACCATCTGGACCGGTGGCGCGATCGTGCTCGGCCTCGGCGTCGTCGAAGCCGCCCTGATCTGGATGCGCCGCACCTTCGCCGTCTCGCCGTCGACCACAGTCGAGAAGCTCATCCGCGTGGACTTCTATCGCAAGGTCCAGAACATGCCGGTCTCCTTCCATGACGCCTGGGGATCCGGCCAGCTGCTCTCGCGCATGCTCACCGACATCAACCAGATCCGCCGCTGGATCGCCTTCGGCATGATCATGGCGGTGACCAGCGCCGTCACCATTGTCGTCGGCATGATCCTGCTGTGGCGCTCCTCCGCGATCCTGGCCATCATCTTCTTCCTGGCCGCGGTGCCGGTCTCCGTGATCGCCTACCGCTTCAATCGCAACTTCTCGATCCTCTCGCGCCGCTCGCAGGACCAGAACGGCGACCTGGCCACCACGATCGAGCAGTCCGTCCAGGGCATTCGCGTGCTCAAGGCCTTCGGGCGCGGTCCCACCGCCCTGGACGGCTTCACCGAGCAGGCCGAAGAACTGCGGATGACCGAGGTGCGCAAGGCAACCGCCATCGCGCGCTTCGACATGTTCATGTTCACGCTGCCCGAGCTCGCCCTCGGCGTGGCCCTGCTCGTCGGGCTGTATCAGACCGCGAACGGGGCGATCAGCACCGGTCAGCTCGCCTCCTACTTCGCGACTGCCACCCTCGTCGTGGGCCCGGTGCGTCAGCTTGGCATGCTGCTGGGCCAGGCCGTCAACGCCACCACCGCGCTCGATCGTCACTACGAGGTGATGGACGAGACGAACCGGATCACCTCCCCGGAGCATCCGGTCGAGGTGGATACGGCCCACGCCACCGGCGCCGTGCGCCTGCAGGGCGTCCATTTCCGCTTCGAGGACGCTCCGGACCACGTGTCCGACGTGCTCGACGAGGTGGATCTCGAGATCCGTCCCGGCGAGACCATGGCCTTGGTGGGCGTGACCGGCAGCGGCAAGTCCACCCTGTTGCAGCTGATTCCGCGCCTGTATGACGTCACCGCCGGGACGATCACGATCGACGGGGTCGAGATCCGCGACATGGACCTGCGGGACCTGCGCACCCTCACCGCCTTCGCCTTCGAGGACGCCACCTTGTTCTCCGACTCAGTGCGGGTCAACGTGCTGATCGGTGCGGACCAGTCGCTGTCCGAGGACGAGCGGGAGGAGCTGCTCGAACTTGCGCTGCGCACGGCCGACGCCAGCTTCGCCTTCGACCTGCCCGAGGGCGTCGACACCCCCATCGGCGAAGAGGGCATGAGCCTGTCCGGTGGCCAGCGCCAGCGGCTCGCGCTCGCCCGCGCGATCGCCGCTCGCCCGGCGGTGCTGCTGCTAGACGACCCGCTGTCGGCCCTTGATACCAAGACGGAGGAGACCGTCACCTCCCGCCTGCGCGAAGTGCTCGACGGGACGACGACCCTGATCGTCGCCCACCGCACCTCGACCGTGGCCCTCGCCGATCGCGTCGCCCTGCTGGACCGTGGCCGCCTGGTCGCCGTCGGCACTCACAAGGAGATGATGGAGACCTCGGCCCGCTACCGCTGGGTGATCGCGAACCAGGAGGAAGAGGTCCGCCGCGACCAGGACATCGTGACCCTGACCGGGGAGCTCGACCTGCGCGCGATCCAGGACGCTGGTGGTACTGACGACGAAACTCCGGGCACGCCGCCTGGCCCAGACAGACCAGCCGGATCTGACGGCCCCAACGGCCCGGGGGACGCAGACAATCCGCGACGCCACGAGCCGACTGTGACCGCAGGGATTCCGTCCGTCGGCGGCCAATCGTCAGAGCAGACCTCAGAGCAGACCAGTGGGGAGGAGGGCCGATGAGCACGACGACCGTTGATCAGAACGACGACGAGCAGCAGACACCTACCGACGCACAGGAGACCGCTACCCGGAACCGCTCCTTCGCGCTCCTGGGTGAGCTCGTCTCACCGGTGAAGGGCCAGTTCGCGGTGATGGCGCTCATGGTCGTCGTCGCACAGCTCGCGGTGGTCGCGGGCCCCGCGATCATCGCCTGGGGCATCAACGTCGGCCTGCCCGAACTGATCGCCGGCAATCCGACCCCGGCCATCCAGGCCGCCGCGCTCACCATCGGCGCAGCGATCGTCGGCGGCATCCTGACCTTCGGGTACGTACGCCAATCCGTCGTCGTCGGCCAGAAGATGCTGCTGGCGCTGCGGCGGCGCGTCTTCCGCTTCACCCAGCGCCAGGACCTCGAATTCCACGAGTCGTACACCTCCGGCCGCATCGTCTCGCGGCAGACCTCCGATATGGAGGCGCTGCGCGAGCTGCTCGACTCGGGCGTGAACGTGATGGTCGGCGCCTCGCTGGCCATGGTGTTCACGATCGTGCTGATCGTGAAGATGGACTGGGTCACCGGCGTGGTCATGCTGTTGATGCTGATCCCCTGCGTCCTGCTGACGATGTGGTTCCAGAAGCGCTCGCGCATCGAATACCGCGCGATCCGCACCCACTCCGCACGGCTGATCGTCCACTTCGTCGAGGCCATGGCCGGTATCCGCGCTGTGAAGGCCTTCCGCAAGGAGGACCGCAACCAGAAAGAGTTCGACACCCTCGCCCAGGACTACCGCGACGCCTCGATGCGCTCGATCCGGGTGTTCGGCATCTACCAGCCGGCGCTGCGCATCCTCGCCAACGTGACCATCGCCGCCGTGCTGGTCGTCGGCGGCTTCCGAGTTCTGTCCGGCGACCTCGGGGTCGGGACCCTGGTCGCGCTCGTGCTGTACTCGCGGCGCTTCTTCCAGCCGGTCGACGAGATCGCGAACTTCTACAACGCCTTCCAGTCCGCGGTGGCCGCGCTCGAGAAGATCGCGAACCTGCTCGCGGTGCAGCCTCACGTCAAGGAGTCCGGGAACCCCACCCCCCTGCTCGCCGCGAGCGGCCAGGTGGACTTCGAGGACGTCGCCTTCCGGTACAGCGAGGACGCCCCGCTGGTCCTGCAGCCGATGGACCTGCACATCCCGGCCGGGCAGACCGTCGCTCTGGTGGGCCAGACCGGCGCCGGCAAGTCCACCGTCGCGAAGCTGATCTCCCGCTTCTACGATGCGACCGAGGGCAGCGTACGGCTGGACGGGGTGGACCTGCGGGACATCTCCATGGAGGACCTGACGCGCAACATCGTCATGGTCACCCAGGAGGCGTACCTGTTCTCCGGGACCGTCGCGGACAACATCGCCCTGGGCAAGCCCGGGGCGAGCCGCGATGAGATCGAGGGGGCCGCCCGGGCCATCGGGGCGGATTCCTTCATCGAGCAGCTGCCCTACGGCTACGACACCGACGTGAACAAGCGCGGCGGGCGTGTCAGCGCGGGGCAGCGTCAGTTGATCTCCTTCGCACGCGCCTTCCTCGCGGATCCCCGCGTGCTGATCCTCGACGAGGCCACCAGCTCGCTGGACATCCCGTCGGAGCGCATGGTGCAGGAGGGGCTCACGAAGCTCCTCGGGCACCGCACCTCGCTGATCATCGCCCACCGCCTGACCACGGTGATGATTGCCGACCGGGTGCTCGTGGTGCACGGCGGCGAGGTCGTCGAGGACGGTTCACCCACCGAGCTCGTCGCCGAGGGCGGGCGCTTCGCCGCGCTCTACCAGGCCTGGCAGGACTCGATGTGAGACGCCGGGCGGCGGAGCCTCCGCCGCCCGGCTATGACGCTCGGCACAACGCGTGCCAACCGGGTCCGGTGCGGCCCCCGGCTTGCTAGATTCCGCTCATCCGCCGGTCCTTCCGACGCTGCGGGCCATTGCTGTCCCCCTCTGTCGTTCGCCCGACGCGATTGCGTAGGCCGCTCCCCTTGGAGTCCCCTGTGCTCACTGCCTTCTCCGGCCGCGCCCGGAATCTTCCCGTCCTCCTCGCCGTCGCCGCGCTGCTGCTGACGCTGTTCGCCGCGGCCCCTTCCGCTGAGGCCGCGACGGTGAAGCCCCTGGACATCACCACCATGCACTACGACCCGGCGGGGTCCGACAAGGCCAACAACACCGGGTACAACAAGGAGTACATCGTCCTGAAGAACACCGGGACGAAGACCCTCACCCTCACCGGCTACACGCTGCGGGACAACGGGCCCCAGAAGTTCGCCTTCCCCAAGGGCACGAAGATCGCTCCCGGCAAGACCCTGACGATCAGGTCCGGGAAGGGGAAGAACTCCGCGTCGACCCTGTACTGGAACAAGGCCTCGTACATCTGGAACAACACCGGCGACACCGCGCGCACCTACGACGCGAAGGGCCGCCTGCTGGAGTCCTGCACCTACAAGGGAGGCGTGCGCAAGGCGACGAAGACCGCGGCCCGCACCACCGCCACCACCGCGTACTGCTGAGCCCTCGCGGCGCGGTGGGCGCAGCACTCACCGCTCCGCGTGCGGAGCGCTCTGGGGCGTGGTCCTCGCCTCGCGGGGGCCGACGCCTCAGGCGCCGAGCAGTGCTCGCAGCTCTGCGGTGACTCCTGCGACCTCCACCGGCACGCCCGGCCGACGGAAGGTCTCGGGGGTCACCAGGAACCGCTGCTCCTCCACGACCGGGCCCGGCAGCGTGGACATTTGGGTGCCGTTGTCGACATAGCCGCAGCTGCGGGAGACGCCGAAGGACTCGTCGTTCCCGATCGCCGCCGAGGATTCGGCCCGCAGCGCCCCGAGGTGGTCGAAGGCGAGCACCAGCATCGCCTGGCGCATCAGCTTCCCGTACCCCTTGCCGTGGGCATCGAGGGTGAGCCAGGAGCCGGAGGTGACGGTGCGCCGCTCGGCGAAGCGGACCGCCGAGATGTCCTGGCAGCCGATCAGGCGACCGTCCGCCCAGATTCCGAGCGGCAGGGTCCAGCCCTCCGGGGAGATCTCGCTGCGCAGGCGCCACTGGAAGCTGAGGGCGTTGCGCACGCGCACCTCGGGCTCTGCCCGGTACCACCAGAACATCGCCGGGGACTGCGGGTCCGCGAAGATCGGCCGACGCAGCAGCTCGGCGTACTCCGCGAGGTCGGCGTCCTTGAGCGGGCGCAGCGTGAGGTCCCCGGCGCGCAGGGTGAGGGCGAAGGGCGGATGGAGGACCTCGAGGCGCTGCGCTGAGCTCATCGGAAGATCCTAGCGCCGCCAGCAGGGCCGATCGCGCGATCAGCAGGGCCTTTCACCGGCATCTGCGGTGCCGGTCGCCGGATTCGGCAGGGCCGATCGCGGCAGCGCCCGGCCGCCCCGCCTACGCTGTCACCATGACCATCGACGTGCTGCTCTCCGGCTTCTCCCCCTTCGACGGAGCGGCGACGAACGAGTCCTGGGAGGCGGTCTCCGTCGCGGCGCCGCAGCTGCGCGAGCGCGGGGTCACGGCGGTGGAGCTCGAGCTGCCGGTCGAGTTCGGCCGGGCCGGGGAGCTGCTCGCCGCCGCCGTCCGTGAGCATCGGCCGCGCCTCGTGCTCGCCACAGGTCTCGCGGCAGGTCGCTCGGGCATCACGCCGGAGCGGGTGGCGGTCAACGTGCGCGATGCCCGGATCCCCGACAACGCCGGAGCCGCCCCGATCGACGTGCCGGTGGTGCCGGGCGGACCGGTCGGCTACTTCAGCACGCTGCCGATCAAGGCGATGGCGGCCTCCCTGGCGGCCGACGGCATCCCGGGCGCGGTCTCGCAGACCGCGGGCACCTACGTGTGCAACGACGTCTTCTACCTGCTCCAGCACCTGCTCGCCGAGGATCCCGAGCTCGCAGGGATCCGTGGCGGCTTCGTCCACGTCCCCCCGGCCGACGCAGTCGACGTCCCCACCGCAGGGCGAGCGCTGGCAGGGATGGCCGAGGTGGCGCTGCGCACCGACGTGGATGTCTCCCTCACGGGCGGCGCCGAGCACTGAGGCATTTGAGGCTCGGGGTCGGGGTCGGGGGCTCGGGGCTCGGGGCTCGGGGCTCGGGGCTCGGAACAGCAGTGCAGCCGCTGCGTCAACCACCCCGGCCGGATCGGGACGATTCTGCTTCGCGCGGTGTGCATACCCGGCTCTTCAGGGTTGAGCGTGGACGCGCCGGTGGTGCGGGGTAGCAGGGGATGGACGTCGAGGTTCCCGATGATGGTCGGCCGCCGCATCGCCCGAGGATCACGGAACGTCGAGCACTACCGCCTCCGAATGCGCCTCATCACCGGCGGGCTCGACGCCCCCCACTCAACTCTGAAGAGCCGCATATCCGGTGCAACAGCGGTCCGAACGCACGAGAAACCACCCTCTCCCCCTCCCCAGAGAAAGTTGTCCACAGAGTTATCCACAGTCGTGGACGAATGACAGACATGTAGTTCCGCAGGTACAGCGGATAACCCGGGCGTGTCGCGCCCGGCGCCGAGGCGGTCGGAGGGTCCGTCGGCCCGGGGTTGAACAACTCCCCCAATAACCCCGACGCAATCACATACAGCCAGGTCACATAGTTATTGCCGAACGGTAGCTTTCTGCCTCCGGTGATGACTCCGGACGTTTCCGCAGGCCGCACGGCAGCGTTCCGGGCGGTGACCATGCGCACTCCGTGGGTCCGCCGCGCAAGCTGTCCCCACTGTCCGTCCACAGCGGATCCCCGGTTTTCCACAGCGAGAGGCGGTCATCCCCAACCATCCGCCGAGTTATCCCCAATTTCGTCCACAGCTGGGGAAAACCACACGTGTGTAGTTCGCAGATCACGGAGGAGGCGGCGGAGGAACCGTGCTACAGGGAGTTGCCGACGGTCGGCCCGGCGACGCAGAAGGGCCGGAGCGGCCCTCTCGCCGCCCCGGCCCTCCCAGTGCTCCGGCCCTCCCGGTGCTCCCTGCAACGCCCGTCGCCGGCGGCAGAGCCGCTCCGCTGCTACAGCGCGAGCGCCGACAGAGTCTTCACCACGATCAGCACCACGCACAGCACCACGGCGCCCGCCACCACCGCGGAATGCAGGGCCGCGGAGCGTCGGGCCAGAGCCTGCCGGTCCGCTCCCGGGGTGGCCTTGGGGCGCAGCGCGAACATCCCCGCCGTCACCGCGGCGCCGAGCACCAGTCCGCCCAGGTGGCCCTGCCAGGAGATGTTGGGGATCGTGAAGGTGATGACGAGGTTCAGGCCGATCAGCACCAGGATCTGGGCGGTCTGCCCGCCCAGGTGCCGGTTCACGATGAACATCGCGGCGAACAGGCCGAACACGCCGCCGCTGGCCCCGAGGGTGCCGGTGTACCAGGCCTGCCCGAGGGGGTCGGCGAGCAGATAGACGGCGGTGTGCCCGCCCAGCACCGAGACCAGGTAGACCGCGGAGTAGCGGACGTGACCGAGGGTCTGCTCGAGGTACTGCCCCACCATCCACAGCGCGTACATGTTCAGCGCCAGGTGCATGATCCCGCCGTGCAGGAAGCCGGCGGTGAAGAAGGTCCACGGCATGGCCAGCGCTCGGAAGGGGGCGAAGAGCCCCAGCTGCTCCACGATGTGCGGGGCGACCATCTGCCCGAGATACGCGAGGACGCACAGGGCGATCAGCGTGTAGGTGACGTACGGGGTGCGCTTGCCGATTCCGGCGCCCATCGCATTGCGGGGCCGGGTGGAGGCCTGCTGCCGGGAGAGCTCCCGCTCGCAGTCCACGCAGAGCACGCCCACAGCGGTGGGCCGCTGGCAGTCCGGGCAGGCCGGGCGGTCGCAGCGCTTGCAGCGCACGTAGCTCACCCGGTCGGGATGACGAGGACAGACCGGCTGATCCTGGGATTCCGGGGTGTCCTCGGCGCTGTAGCCGTAGCTGGGTCTCTCCATGGGGTCATTCCATCACGCGGGCCTGGGTCGGCCCCGAATGGAAGGCGGCGCGGAGGGCACGGCGCCGTCGAGCCGGCAGCCTGACCGCGCCGAGCCGACTGCACCGCCGGAGAGCGGCGACGTCGGAGAGCTGCGATGTCGGAGAGCTGCGCCGTCAGGCCGAGGTGTACGGGAACGCCGTGAAGAGCGACTCGAACCGGCGCAGCTGCGTCGCGCTCACCGGCCGCACCTCCTGGAGCACGAGCTTCCGCTTCCCGGCCGGCCCCTTGCGGCTCCACACGCCCACCACCTCGCCCCGACGCACCGCCGCGCGCTTGAACACCCCGTTGTTGCCGGGGACCAGGGCGTGGTGGCGTTCCTTGTCCATCAGGAACAGCCGATCGCGGTAGCCGAGCACGAGCTCGTCGAAGCCCGGCAGCAGCAGCTCCTGCATCGTCTCCCGCTCGCCGGCCGCGTACTCCTCGGCGAGACCCGGCCGCCACCACAGCCGGTCGCCGTCGCCTCCGCGCGCCGCATCGGCGGTGGCGTGCAAGAGCCCCTGCCGGTCGGCGAACCCGCTCTCGAGCTGTCCGTCCAGCAGCGGCATCGCAGCCCGGATCTTCCCCAGCGGCAGCTTCGTCCACCAGGCGAGGTCCCGTTCCCCTGCAGGCCCGTGGGTGGTGAAGTAGCGCCGGGCGAGCTCGGCGACGGCCGCGACCTCGTCGCCATTGAAAGCGCCCTCGAGATCACTGCCGGCGGGCAGCCAGCTCTTCGCCAGCACCACGGCCGTCTCCCCGTCTCGCCAGGGCCCGTAGGCGACGATCCCGAAGGAGATCAGCTCGCTGAGCAGGTGGTATCCGCGACCCTGGGCGGTGCTGATGCCGGCGGCCTCCCACGCCTCCAGCAGCTCCTTGCGCAGCACTCCCCGGCCGCTGCCCGGCGTCGAGTGCTCCCCGGCGATCTCCTCGAGCACGGACTGGGCCCCGTCGACATGGTGGTCCTCGAGCTCGAGCTGCCCGCGCCTCAAGATCGCCGCCCGCAGCGGACCGCCGGCGCAGAGCTCGGTGAGCCAGGCCAGGGTGTCCGCGGCGACGGCGAAGACGGTGCCGCGCATCGGATAGCCGCGCACGATCTCGCCGCGGTCGAAGGCGGCGAGCACGTCGGCGAGCTCGCCGCGGCTGCGCAGCGCGAGGGAGGCCATCACTCCGGCCAGGTCCTGCCCCTGATGGGCGCCGAAGGCACGGGCCACCTCGACGGGCCCCTCCCAGCGGGGCTCCCCCGCGAGGCCCTGGGCGAGGATGCGGGCTCCGGCGAGGTGTCGCTGCGTCATGGGGCGAGCGTAATGGCCGGGAAGCGGCAGGGAGGCAATGGGAAAGCAACCCTGAAGCACGGAGAAGCGCAGAGAAGCGACCGGGAGACGGCGGGCCGGAGGATCCATCGAACGGTTGATCCGCTCGCTCGCCGGTCTCCATAGCGTGGAAGCACCCGACCACGGGACAGCCTCCAGGCTGCCACCAGCGGTCTCCACCCGAAGGAACCACAGTGCCTGCATCCACGCCCGTCACCCATCGCCCGGCCGGCGATCCCGCCGTCGCCGGGGACACCACCGGCAGCGCCGCCCCGTCGGGTGCGGCCGACGCCCCCACCGGCCGCGTCGGCCGCGTCGCCGACCGGATCGCCTCCACCCTCACCGGCCGCCGCTCCGCCTGGGCGGTGCTCGCGATCTCCGTGGTGGTGCTGCTGGCCATCATGGGCGGCATGCGCGGCTCCGGGCCCGCCGCCGGCATGGACGCGCTGCCGGAGACCTCCGAGTCCTCCCGCGCCGCCGCGATCGCCGACACCATGGAGGGCAACCGCTACCAGCCCGTGTTCGCCGTGATCACCCGGGCCGACGGCGGCGCGCTCACCGCGCAGGACACCGCCGCGGTCGAGACTCTGCGCGCCGACCTCGCCGAGGTGTCCGGCCGCGAGGCGATCGGGCCCATGCCCGCCGAGGACGGCGAGGCCGATCTGGTGATGACCACGGTCGACTCCCAGGCGGACAAGGACACGATCGACGCGATGGTCACGGACCTGCGCGCCGCCGCCGGAAGCTCCGCCCCCGCCGAGCTCACCGTCTCGATCACCGGCGGCCCGGCCGTCGGCTCCGACATCCGCGGCGCGTTCGCGGGCGCGAACTTCACGCTGCTCGCGGTCACCATCGCCGTGGTCGCCGTGCTGCTGCTGCTCACCTACCGCTCCCCCGTGCTGTGGCTGGTGCCGCTCGCGGTGGTGACCCTGGCCGACGGCGCCGCCGGCGCGGTCACCAGCACCCTGGGCGAGCAGTTCTCCCTCGCCTTCGACGCCGGGGTGATCAGCGTGCTGGTCTTCGGCGCCGGCACCAACTACGCCCTGCTGCTGATCTCCCGCTACCGCGAGGAGCTGCACGCCCACGCCGACCACCGCGCCGCTCTGCGCACCGCCTGGCTCCGCACCGCCCCCGCGATCATCGCCTCCAATGTCACCGTGGTGCTGGCGCTGATGACCCTGCTGGCGGCCGTCATGCCCGCCACCCGAGGGCTCGGGATCGCCGCCGCGGCCGGTCTGCTGATCGCCCTGATCGCCGTGCTTTTCCCGCTCACGGCACTGCTGGCCGTCGTGGGCCGCCGCGTGTTCTGGCCCTTCGTGCCGAAACCGGAGACCACTGAGACCACTGAGACCACAGCCACCCGTGGCGACGACGCCGAGCACGGCCCCTTCGCGGCCGTGGCCCGCACCGTCACCCGCCGCCCCGCCGTGGCCGCCGTGGTCTCCGTGCTGCTGATGGCGGTGCTGGCCACCGGTCTGCTGGGCACTCGCGTGGGCCTCGCGCAGGACGAGCAGTTCGCCTCCGCCAATGAGTCCTCCACCGGCTTCGCCGCAATGGCCGAGCACTACGGCGCCGGCGAGAGCGCACCGCACCAGATCGTGGTGCGCGAGGCCGCCGCCGAAACCGCCGTGGAGACCGCCGAGGAGGTGCCCGGCATCGACCGTGCCAGCATCAGCGGCACCACCCCGGACGGCTGGGCCGTGCTCTCCGCCGTCGGCACCGCGCAGCCGGAATCTCCGGAGGCGATCGACGAGGCCTCCGACCTGCGGGACGCCCTGCACTCCCTCTCCGGGGCCGACGCCCTGGTGGGCGGGACCACGGCGAGCGCCATGGACGTGCGCACCGACTCCACCCGCGACCTGCTGGTGGTGGCCCCGATGATCCTCGTGGTCGTGCTGCTGGTGCTGATGGTGCTGCTGCGGGCCGTCATCGCCCCGCTGGTGCTGCTCACCGTGAACGTGGCGAGCGCCGTGGCCGCGATCGGGCTGGGCCTGTGGGCCGGGCGCCTGCTCTTCGACATCCCGGCACTGGATGTGACCGTGCCGCTGCTGGCCTTCCTGTTCCTGGTGGCGCTCGGCGTGGACTACACGATCTTCCTGGTCCACCGGGCCCGTCACGAGGCCGCGACGCACGGGACCACGCAGGGCATGGTGCGGGCCGTCGGCTCCACCGGAGTGGTCATCACCAGCGCCGGCGTGGTGCTCGCCGCGGTGTTCGCAGCGCTCGGAGTGCTGCCGCTGGTGGTGCTGGGGCAGCTGGGCCTGATCGTGGGCCTCGGCGTACTGCTGGACACCCTGCTGGTGCGCACCGTGCTGGTGCCGGCCCTGTTCGCCCTGATCGGGGACCGCATGTGGTGGCCCACCCGCCCGGCGGCCGCGCAGCTCAGCGTCTGAGGGCTGGAGCGCTGCAGCGCGGAAGCGCAGAAACACCTGAAGTCGCAGACCCCCGAGGCCCTGGCCCGGGGGTCTGCGGCGTTGCCGGCCCGGCTCGTACGACCCTCATATGGGAAGCCTGCCCTGCCCTCATTTGGCAAGATCCACCTCTCGTTATTGCAGGTCAGCGTAGCCTTACCTTGCTTGTTTGGACATAGTCCAGAGAGCTAGAGTGCTGGTATGAGCCTCGTCGACACGCCTTCCCCCATCGCGACCCAGACCGTCGAGCCCCTGCCCGTGAAGCCCCAGTCAGTCGCGTCTCAGCCAGTCGCGTCCCAGTCCGTCGCGCCTCAGTCCGTCGAGCCCTCGACCACAACCTCCCCCGCAGCGTCCTCAGCTCTGCGCGGCCCGTCCGCCCAGGAGGAGCAGCGCACCGCGCGCTCCGAGCATGTGAACCGGCTGCGCGCCGGGGTGCTCGGCGCGAACGACGGCATCGTCTCCGTCGCCGGGCTCGCGGTGGGAGTCGCCGGCGCCACCACTGACACCCGCTGGCTGCTGATCGCCGGGCTCGCCGCCCTGATCGCCGGCGCGCTGTCGATGGCGATGGGCGAGTACGTCTCCGTCTCCACCCAGCGCGACACTGATCGCGCCCTGATCGCTCGCACCCGCGCCGATCTCGCCGCCCAGCCCGAGCGGGAGCACCGCCATCTGGTCGAGGCCCTCACCGAGACGGGGATCCCGCAGGACGTGGTGGGCTCCGTCGCGGAGTCCCTGGAGCGCCACGATGCGCTCGGGGCGCACACCCGCTTCCGACACAACGTCGAGGACGGCGCCGTGGTCTCGCCCTGGGGCGCGGCGATCACCTCCCTGATCTCCTTCTCGATCGGCGGCGCGATCCCGCTGCTGGCGATCCTCGCCTCCCCGGCCGTGCTGCGGCTGCCGGTGACGATGCTCGCGGTGGTCGTCTCGCTCGCAGCGCTGGGCGTGGTCAGCGCCCGCCTCGGCCAGGCGACTGCCGGCCGGGCCACCCTGCGCACCATCGCCGGAGGCCTGCTCGCGATCGTGGTCACCTACGGCATCGGCGCCGCGCTCGGGGCGTTCATCGCCTGAGCACTGCGCGGATGAGGAGCGCATTCACCAGGTGCCAATTTTCTCCACAGGCGCGAGAAAGCTACCCTGGCCTGCGACCCCACCCTTGATGAAAGCGCTCCACGATGCCTCGACGCCTGCTCCCTGCCGCCGCTCGCCCCGACACCCTCGCCCGCCGCGGCGTGCTGCTCTCAGCGCCTGCTCTGCTGCTGGCCGGCTGCGGACTGCTCCCCTCCGACAAGGAGGACGAGGCTCCGCAGGGCGCGGCCGACGGTGCAGAGGGCGCCGAGGGTACGGGCGGCGACGGCGCGAGCTCCGCGCCGGACCCGGCCACCTCCGCCACCGTGGACCTCACCGCGGTCGAGGTGACGGACGAGGTCATCGCCGGCGGGCTGATGACCCGCCTGGAGGACTCCGAGACGCTGCTGCACCCCTACGCGCAGGTCACCGTGACGGCCACAGCCCTGCTCGACAGCCTCACGGCCGATCAGTACACGGCGCTGACCGGCGAGGAGGCTCCGCTGCCGGATGGCGCCGACCTGTCCGGCGAGGAGTCGCCCGCCACCACCCTGCTGCCCGGCAAGCTGAAGAAGTTCCTGCTCACGGCCTGGGAGTCGACGGATCCGGGCTGGACCCCGGACCCCTCCAACGCCTCCACGGAGCTGCACCTCACCGTGGGCGGGAATGAGGAGATCCGGGTGGACAGCACGCGCAAGGGGGATGCGGAGCGCAGCGGCATCGTGCTCGCCGTCGTGGACGCCACACCGGAGGCGGCCGCCGTGGCCGTCCGCGCCACGACGGGGGACGGCGCCCAGGAGATCTCCCTGATCGACGGGACGATCCTCACCACCCCGGCCCCGCGGATGTACGAGCGCGGCCTCGAGGTGCAGATCTCCGAGGCCGGGGCCCTCGAGACCCAGATCCCGGACGGCTTCGGCCAGGACGTCATCACCCTGCGCGGCACCGTCGAGGAGGCGTACCTGTCCCCCTTCGTCGCTGCGAGCGTGGGCCACGGCGGGGACCTCGGCTGGGCGCAGGAGGATGAGATCCACCTGGTCGTCCCGCTGAGCTGGGAGAGCGACTACTCCGCGAACGTCGAAGACCGCACCGAGGTGCGCCTGCTCCTGCCCGACGGCACCGAGCTGCACCCCGCACAGAGCCAGGCCACCATGTTCTCCAACAGCCATGCCGATACCGTCGCCACCTTCACGATCCCGGCCGCGCTGGACACCGCCACCCTCGAGATCATGCCGCGCTTCGGCCAGGGCTTGGACCAGGAGTTTGAGCAGGTCGAGGAGACGCTCACCGCGAAGCTCACCTTCGCCTGAGCGCCCGAGGCGCCGGGAATGACGTCGGCGCCGCCGCATCCGGCCAGAGCCAAGACTGCGACGGCGCCGAGCGCGCGTTGAGCGAGGGAGCGCTGGGAAGCGCTCATGGCCTCACTTCTCGATGGTCACCGAGTTGATGACGACGTCCTCGAGCGGACGGTCACGCATGTCGGTCTTGACGGCCTCGATCGCGTCGACGACCTTCTTGGAGTCCTCGTCGGCCACGACGCCGAACACGGTGTGCTTGCCCTGCAGGTGCGGGGTGGGACCCACGGTGATGAAGAACTGCGAACCGTTGGTGCCGGAGGGCTGACCGGTGATCGCATTGCGACGCTTGCCGGCGTTCGCCATGGCCAGCACGTAGGGCTCGTTGAAGTTCTTCTCCGAGATCTCGTCATCGAAGGTGTAGCCGGGGCCGCCGGTGCCGGTGCCCAGCGGGTCGCCGCCCTGCAGCATGAAGCCGGAGATGATGCGGTGGAAGACGACGCCGTCGTAGAAGGGGCGGGTCACCTTCTCGCCGGACTCGGCGTCGGTGAACTCGCGGGTGCCCTCGGCGAGGCCCACGAAGTTGTCGACGGTCTTGGGGGCGTGATCGGGGAACAGCTCGAGACGGATGTCCCCGTTGGTGGTGTGAAGAGTTGCGAACATGCGCTCATCTTCCCACAGACCCCGCACCGGGCACCGGGAGCCCGCCCCGGAGCCGCCGTGGGAGCCGTACGCCCTCAGCGGACACCCGCTGTGCCCTGGCCCGACCGCTCGGCAGGGCGCAAACCTGACCTTTGCCCGAGGACCGCACATACTCGCTCGCGTTAGAGTTGTGCCACACGGGTCATGACGTCCGCTCGGACGCCTTGGCCCAGGGACCACCGTCGGCCCGACCCGGCGGATTCGACCGAAAGGGGAACCTCATGGCGCTGACCACCAAGCGTGAGTCCAAGAAGGCCAAGAAGCAGGCCGAGAAGACCGCGGCCGCCGCAGGCTCGACCGCACAGAGGGCCGAGAAGGCCGTGGAGGAGCTCCAGAAGCTCGCCGCGACCGTCGGCCCGGTCGTGTCCGAGGGCGCTCGCGAGGCCCGCTCGCGCGCCACCGGCCTCGTGGACCAGTACGGCCCGGGCGTCGAGGAGCGCTTCCGCCAGCAGGGCGAGAAGTTCTCCGAGCTGTCCTCGAACCTCGGCCCGCGCGCCGACAAGTTCAAGCAGGACGTGCAGGACGACTACATCCCGCGCGCCCGCAAGACCGCCGAGACCACCGGGTCCGTGCTGAAGGCCGCCGTCGACGCGGCCCGTGGCGAGCTCGAGAAGGGCCAGGGCGACATCAGGTCGGCCGCGCTCGCCCCGACGCCCGCCCCGAAGAAGAACCGCGCCGGCAAGGTGCTGCTCGTCCTCGGGCTGGCCGCCGCCGGCGCCGCTGCGGGCTACATCGCCTGGCAGAAGACGCGTCCGGTCGAGGACCCGTGGGCACCGCCCGCGGACTTCGCCCGTGCGCACTACCCGGCCTCCGCCTCGAGCGAGGACGACTCCTCGACCGTCTCGGACACCGTCGGCTCGGCCGACGCCGGCGACGTGGCGCAGGCCCTCAAGGGCGAAGACCGCTCCTCGGACACGACCCCCAAGGAGGTCAAGGTCGATTCCGACCTCGACCAGAGCAACGGCGCCACGGACGACGAGAAGCGCGGCAACCACCGCAGCGACATCTGAGTCCCGGCTCAGCACGCTGACCGCGGAGCATTCCGTGCACGGCGCGGCGACCCCGTCCTTCGACGGTGGTCGTCGCGCCGTTCTGCTGCGCACCGAGCGCCTGCTGCTGGCTCCCGTGGCCGAGAGCGATCTCGAGGAGCTGTTCGCGCTGCATGCGAACCCTCTCGCCTTCGCCGACGACCTCACCGAGCCGCTCACCGACCGCGAGCAGATGCGCTGGGTGCTGCAGCAGTGGATCCGGGCCTGGCAGGAGCATGGGACCGGGTATCTCACGGTGCGCCCCACTGCAGTGGGGTCGGTGCGCGGACGCACAGCGGACGACGGCACCGCAGCGGACACGACGACCGCCGACACCGCAGCGCGGGCAGCGGCCAGAACAGCGCCCGACAACGCTGCGGCGAGAGCGCTCACCACGCGGGACTCGCTGCTGGGCGTCGTCGGCCTCACCCCGCTCGCATTCGAGGGCGGGCATGTCCTCAGCGCCTACTGGCGCCTGGACCCCGCAGT
This sequence comes from Brachybacterium tyrofermentans, assembly GCF_014897585.1. Taxonomy (GTDB): domain Bacteria; phylum Actinomycetota; class Actinomycetes; order Actinomycetales; family Dermabacteraceae; genus Brachybacterium; species Brachybacterium tyrofermentans. The sequence goes on from NZ_JABUXW010000001.1 coordinate 247,764, forward strand.
GACAGGGTGCGGCATCGCCACCGAGGCGGTGCGCGCCGTGCTCGCAGACCCCCGGCTCGGCGCTCGAGATCAGAAGGTGATCGCCGTGACCGCTGCGGGCAACCGCCCCTCACTCGCCCTCGCCGCGCGGCTCGGCTTCCTCCGCTCCGAGCAGGAGGCGCCCGGCGGGCGCACAGGCGATGTGCTGCTCGTTCGTCGGCCGGAGGACGAGGCGGGCACGTAGGGTGCCGGTGACGACCCGCGGAGAGGACCCTGCCGCCGATGACGACGGCAGATCGCACAGGGAGAGTGACCAGCATGCGCAGAGACCGTCTCCGCCCCGGTGGCATCCCGTCCCTGCCCGAGTACTTCCCCGGAGCGAACGAACGGGTCACCGGCATCGAGATCGCCGCGGAGGCCGACTCGACCAGCCTGATGGAGGAGCGCACCGATCCGTCGTTCCTGGAGACCGGACGGATGGAGATCGTGCTCCCGCCGTCGGGGGGTGATGCCGGGGCCAGCCCCACGGCCGACGAGCACGACCGCAGCTCGGAGCCCCTCGAGCAAGACAGCAGCCCCACGGCCGACGAGCATGACGGCAGCGCCACTGCCAGCGAACCCGACGGCGAATCGACAGGCCCCGCCTAGACTCGGATCCCATGGATGCCCCGCCGCTGTCGACCTCGTCCCCGACCTCCGGCGCGGGCCGTTACGCCCCCTCCCCCAGCGGTGACCTGCATCTGGGAAATCTGCGGACGGCGATCCTCGCGTGGGTGCTGGCACGCCGCAGCGGGCGCGCCTTCCGCCTGCGCATCGAGGACCTGGACCGCGTGCGGGAGGGCTCCGAGCAGCGCCAGCTGGAGGATCTCACCGCGCTCGGACTGGACTGGGACGGCGAGGTGGTGCGGCAGTCCGCGCGCGGCACCGCCTATGACGCGGCGATCGAGCACCTGCGCGCTCATGACCAGGTGTTCGAGTGCTACTGCACGCGTCGGGAGATCCTCGAGGCGCCGAGTGCGCCGCACGCCCCGCCGGGGGCCTATCCCGGCACCTGCCGGGACCTCACCGAGGCCGAGCGGGAGGCGGGCCGCGAGCGGATGAGGCAGCTGCGACGCGAGCCCGCCCTGCGTCTGCGCGCCGACGTCACCACCTGGACCGTGCAGGACCTGTGGGCCGGCGAGGTGCACGGCACGGTGGACGACCTGGTGCTGCGTCGCGGCGACGGGGTGGTGGCGTACAACCTCGCGGTCGTCGTGGACGATGCGGCCGCCGGCGTGGACCAGGTGACCCGCGCCGATGACCTCCTCAGCTCCGCACCCCGCCAGGCCCACCTCGCCCGGCTGCTCGGGCTGACAGAGCCCCGCTATGCGCACGTGCCGCTCGCCGTGAACCCCGCCGGGGCGCGCCTGGCGAAGCGGGACGGTGCCGTGACCCTGCGCGATCGCCTCGAGCTCGGTGAGAGCACGGCGGACGTCGTCGGACGGATCGGGGAGTCGCTGGGCCTGCCCGGGTGCCGCACCGCGTCCGACGTGCTCGAGCGCTGGGACCCGTCGGCCCTGCCGCGCGAGCCCTGGATCGTGGACCTGCCCGACCGCTAGGTCGCCGCCGGCGCGACCCGCGGCCTCGCAGAGGGCCCTGGAGGCCATCTCCCAGCGCGCTAGGCACCCGCCCCCTCATCGAGCTGGGGGTACACCGTCCGGCAGACGCTGTCGATCCCGAATTCACCAGGCCATGCAGAGGGTCGGCACGTTTTCCACACCACACTTCGACGCCGAGTGGAGCAAACCTCGATACACGAATGTATCGTGTTGCTCGTGATGGGATTCCTCCGAACGCTACTGACCGCCCTGTCGACCGCATTGTCGACCGCGGTCCACGCCATCATCTCCTCGATCGCCTCCGCCGCCCGCTCCCTCGGACGCGGCACCGCCGCGGCCGGACGCGGGGCTGTCGCGCTGCTGCCCGGGGAGTGGAAGAAGCCGATCGCGGCACTGTTCGTCGTCGGCCTCGCGCTGGTCCCGCTGATCTACTCGGGGAACATGACGTGGTCCTTCCGTGATCCCTCGAACTCCCTGAACCAGATCACCGCCGCGGTGGTCAATGAGGACGAGGGCGCGACGATGACACCGCCCGGCGGCGACGAGACCCATCTGGACGTGGGCGCTGAGTTCACGGACACACTGCTGGACATCGACAAGGAGAACGTCTTCCACTTCGTTGAGGTCTCCCCGGAGGAAGCGCATCGGGGCCTCGAGGACGGCACCTACGGAGCGACGGTGGAGATCCCCTCCGACTTCTCCGAGAACATCGCGGGCCTGGGCGGGGATCCCGAGGACGCCGCCGAGACCGCCCCGGGACTGCTGACCATCACCACCAACGACGCCATCAACTACGTGGGCGGCAACTTCACCAAGTCCGTCGGCACCGCGCTGACGGACTCGCTGCGCGGGAGCGTGCTCGAGGAGTACCTCGACAACATCTACGTGGGCTTCACGACCATCCATGACGGCATCGTCGACGCCGCGGACGGCGCCACGCAGCTCGCCGACGGCTCCTCCGAGCTGCACGACGGCACCGGTGATCTGGTCACCGGGACCAGCGACCTCAAGGACGGCACCAGCAGTCTCGTCGGCGGCGCCGACGAGCTCGCCGACGGGGCCTCCACCCTGCACGGCGGCAGCCTCGACCTGGTGGTGGGCCTGGACCAGCTCTCCGCGGGAGCGGTCGAGCTGCGCGACGGCACTGCCACGCTGAACGCCGGTGCTCAGCAGCTCAGCACGGGCCTGGTGACGCTCGATGAGAAGGGTCGGCCGCTGCGCTCCGGCGCTAACCAGCTCGCCGCGGGCACGGATCAGCTCGCGACCGGCGCGAGCGCCCTGGCCGGAGGCGCCGATCAGGTCGCCGGCGGCACCCAGCAGCTGGACGACACCATCTCCGCCGCGCAGGAGCGCGCCCAGGAGATCGGTGTGACGCCCGAGAGCGTGCAGACCGCGACCGACGACCTCATCGCCGCGATCGACACCCTCGAGGACGCGGCAACCTCCGTCACCGACGCCCTCGAGCAGCCCGGCACCGACGCGGAGTCGCTCGCGAGCTCGATGGCCACCCTGAACGAGGCGGCGACCAGCGTCGACGACAGCGCGCAGGCCCTCGCCGCCGACACTGGTGACCGCTTCGAGGACGCCAAGACCCTCCAGGAGGGCGCCACGAGCATTGGCGACGAGGTCGAGACTCTCGACGGGGAGGTCCAGGAGGTCAAGACGGCGACCGGGGACGCCGCCGAGAGCGCCTCGGCCTCGAAGGCCAGCATCGACGACTACACCGCCCGCGTGGACGACCTCGTCGCCGAACAGTGCACCGGCGGCGACGGCGGCGAGGGCGGCAACGGCGACAGCGACGACCCGAGTGACGGCGGTGGAGACGGAGAAGGCGACGGTGGCGCGAGCGATGCCGCACTGTGCGCGGAGCTCGCCGAGCTGTCCGAAACCTCCGAGCCGACCCGGGACGATGCCGACACGGCCGTGACCGATGCGGAGGCAGCCGACGACGCCGCCGCCAAGGCCGCCGAGCGGTCCACGGGCATCGCGGACACCGCCTCCGGGATGTCCACCGCCGCGAACAACATCGTCGACTCCCTCGATGAGCTCTCGACCACGACCAGCACGATCGCCGAGGGCACCTCGCAGGTCGCCGGCACCACCGGCACACTCACCGAGGACGCCTCGGCGCTGGACTCCGCGCTCTCGGACCTGCGAGAGGACGCCGCAGCGGGTACCTCGGATCCCGACCAGGGCACGTCCGCGAGCGATCGCGCCGAGGAGCTCGCCGCACAGGCGCGCACCGCGGCCGCCGCACTGCCCGAGGCCTACGGGACGCTCCAGCAGGGCGCGGACGACGTGCACCGCCTGAACAGCGGTGCGCAGGATCTCTCGACCGGCGCCGGGGAGCTCGCGACGGCGTCCGGCACCGCGAACTCCGGTGCCCAGGATCTCGCCTCCGGGCTGGGCCAGTACACCGACGGCGTGGGCACCGCCCGCTCGGGCGCCGAGGACCTCGCCGACGGCTCCTCGCAGCTCACGGCAGGAGCGGGGACGCTCGCCGACGGTCTCGGCGACGCCAGCTCGGGCGCCGGGGAGCTCGCCGACGGCGCGGGCCGCCTCGACTCGGGCGCCGGAGAGCTCGCCGACGGTGCCGGTCAGGTGGACGACGGGGCCGGCGACCTGGCCGAGGGCGCCGTGACCCTCGATGACGGCGCCGGAGAGCTCGCCGACGGCTCCGCCGAGCTGCGCGACGGCCTGGAGGACTCCAAGGACGACGTGCCCGCCTACACCGACGACGAGAGCGCGGACCTCGCGGAGACGGCGTCGGACCCGGTGCAGATGAGCTTCGAGCGCGCCAACGAACTGTCCCGGTTCGGCGAGGGCCTGGCCCCGCTGTTCCTCGCGATCAGCCTCTGGGTGGGCGGCATGGCCATCTTCCTCATGATGCCGCCGTTCTCCGCCGAGGCCGCCGCCCGCGGGGCGGGGCCGGTGCGTCTGCTCGCCGGCGGCCTGGTCCCGGCTTTCCTGCTGGGACTGGTGCAGACGGCGATCGCCGTCAGCGCGCTGCACTGGGCCGTCGACATCACGATGCGGGACCTGCCGCTGATGTTCGGCCTCGCGGCGCTGACGAGTCTCGTGTTCGTCGCACTGAACCACGGCTTCGGGGCTCTGTTCGGGCCCGTCGGGAAGTTCGTGGCGCTGGTGCTGATCGCCCTGCAGATCTCAGGGGCCGGCGGCACCTATCCCACGCAGACCCTGCCGCAGTTCTTCCAGATCATCCATCCGTACCTGCCGATGACCCACGCCGTGGATGCGTTCCGCGGAGCGATCGGCGGCAGCTGGGTGAATCCGACGGAGGATCTGCTGTGGCTCTCGGGCTGGCTGCTGCTCGGCGTCCTGCTGGGGCTGGCCGGAGCCGTGGTGCAGCGGCGACGCGCCCAGCGGGCCGAGGACGACGCGGACCTGCAGGAGGCCGGCAGCGCGGACGCGGAGGCCGCCCCTGATCCCGCCTGACCTCGTCAGGACTCCCGGAAGGCCTGTTCGGCGTTCTCCACCGTCATCGCCAGGACGCTCAGGCGGGCACGCGCACTCCCGAGGGGGACAGCACGCGACCTGGGGTGATGGCCTCGTCGGAGCTCACCGGACCCTCGGAGGATCCGGGATTCTGGGGCGCTTCCGGCGCCTCGGAATCGGGCCGACCGAGCGCTCGGAACTCCCAACCGGCCTCCCTCCAGGCCTGCGGGTCCAGCACCGCACGGCCGTCGATGATCCGCGGCGAGGCGACCAGGTCGGCAGTGGCCACCGGGTCGAGATCGCGGTACTCGCGCCACTCCGTCAGCAGCAGCACCAGCTCCGCATCGCGCAGGGCCTCTTGGGTGTCCGGGACCGTGCACAGGCCCGGGATGCTCCGCTGCGCCGTGCGCAGCGCCTCGGGATCGGTGACGGTCACCCGGGCCCCGGCGGCCCTCAGCCGGGACGCGACCTCGAGGGCCGGCGAGTCGCGCACGTCGTCGCTGTCCGGCTTGAACGCCGCACCGAGCACCGTGATGCGCCGTCCCTCCAGCCCGCCGAGCGTCTCCTCAGCGAGCGCGACCATGCGGGTGCGGCGGCGTCCGTTGACGGCGTCCACCTCGCGCAGGAAGCCGAGGGCGTCGCCGACGCCGTGGTCCTCGGCGCTGGCCAGGAAGGCCCGGATGTCCTTGGGCAGGCAGCCGCCCCCGAAGCCCAGCCCGGCGCGCAGGAACTTCGCCCCGATGCGGTCGTCCATGCCCAGTGCACGGGAGACATCGGTGACGTCGGCCCCGGTGGCCTCGCACATCTCCGCCACGGCGTTGATGAAGGAGATCTTGGTGGCCAGGAACGCGTTGGCCGAGACCTTCACCAGCTCTGCGGCCTCGTATCCCATCACCAGACGGGTCACGCCGCGCTCGAGGATCGGGGCGTACACGGCGTCGAGCATAGCGACGCGCTCGTCCTGCTCGTCGCCGCTGGGCACGCCGTAGACCAGACGGTCCGGGACGAGGGTGTCCTGGACGGCGAAGCCCTCGCGGAGGAACTCGGGGTTCCACATCAAGCGGGCGCCGTCGACCTGCTCGAGCGTCGCCGCGAGCTCGCGGCTGGTGCCCGCGGGCACGGTGGACTTGCCGACCACGAGCGTCGGGGCGCCGCCTCGGGCGGGGAGCACCTCGGTGAGCGAGGCGATGGCGGAGCGCAGGTGGCCGAGATCGGCGCCCATCCCGTCCGCCAGCTGGGGGGTTCCCAGGCCCAGGAAGTGCACGTCGGCGTCGGCGAGCTCGGCGTAGTCGGAGGTGAAGCGCAGGCGGCCGCTGTCGAGCCCGCGCTGGAGCAGCTCGTCGAAGCCGGGCTCGTGGAAGGGCGCGTGGCCCGCCTGCAGGGCGGCGACGCGGTCACGGTCCACGTCCAGGCCGATCACCTCGTGGCCCAGCTCGGCCATGCTCGCGGCGTGGACGGCACCGAGGTAGCCGATCCCGATCACGGAGATCCTCAGGGTCATGTCGTCACGGTCCTCTCGTCGGGGATATGCAGCAGGTCGTCGGGAGCGACAGGTGGGGCTCCCGGGGCGGGGCGGAGATCCGCGGCGAGCTCTCGGGCGAGGGCGCGCCAACGCGGACGGAAGGCGTACACGCAGGTCAGACGGGCCAGCGTGCCGCTCTCGTACGCGGCGAGGGTGGCGGCGGGGATCCGCGCACGCAGCGCGGCCGCGTCGATCTCCTCGCGAGCGATCCGGGCGTGCTCCGCGTTCCAGATCCCCTGCAGCTCGCGCCAGCTGGCGTGGGCCCGCAGGTTCGCGAGGTCCAGAGCGGGATCGCCGAGCACGGCGGTGTCCACGTCGAGCAGTCCGGGGGCCAGGCCCGGGGCGTGGAGGATCTGCTTGTCGTGGAGGTCGCGGTGGATCAGGGCCGGACGCTCCGGAGCCGTGAGGCGGCCGAGCTCGCGCCGCGCGGCCTCGATCGCGCGCTCCCGCAGATCGCTGCCGAGGGGGTCGACGAGCCGGGCCCGGTCGCGCCAGCTCTCCAGCACGGCGCTCTCCTCGGCGGGACCGTGCACGGCGCCCTCGGGCGGAGTCACCGGACCTGCGGCGAGGGCCTGCGCCCACGCGGTGAGGGTCTCGCGCCAGGCGCGGCGCCAGACGCCGTCCTCGAGCGGGAGCCCCTCGTGCAGGGTGCGCCCAGCGAGCGCGGCGGTGGTCACCGAGTCCTCGTCAGCCGTGATCTCCTGCTGCAGCCGGAAGGGCCCGTCGAAGGAGGCTGCGCTGGTCAGAGCGTCACGGAGACGCTGTGCTCGGCCGGGGCGGACGATCTTCACGTATCGCTCGCCCTGCTCACCGGCGGCGGGGACGCGCACCACGGCGCGCTTCCCGGGCCGGTGGGAGACGACCTCGGCGTCGGGGTGCGCGTCCAGGCAGCGGGCGAGTCCGGGCAGGCGAGGATCCGTGCCCGGGGCGAAGACGGTCACCTCACCGGTCTCGGGGTCCAGCCGGGCGCCGCGCGGCCCGCGGCGAGCGGTCGCGGAGTCGGTGCGCTCGGCAGGGTCCTCCGCGTTCCCGGTGTCTGCGGTGTCTGCGGTGTCTGCGGTGTCTTCAGGGTCTTCGGGGTCTTCGGCGCGGAGCTCGAGGGGGATGCCGCGGCCGTCATGGGGCCAGGCGCGATCGACCGCCCACACGGCACCGTCGGCGAGGACCCGCTCGGGGACGACAGCCACGGCTGGGTCGGTCGCGGCGCCGGGTGCGGCGGGGACGACCGGTGCGGCCGGGTCAGTCGCGGCCGAGTCGGTCGCGACGGCAGGCGCGATCGGGCCGGTGGCGGCGACGGGTGCGCCGCGGTCGCCGCGGGGCGCGGCCGACAGGGCTTTGGTGAGGTGAGCGGGGTCCTCGAGGATCGCCGCGGCCAGCTCCAGGCGTCGGCCGACGAGGATGGGCCAGTCGGTGCGGAATCGGCGGACGGGGTCGACCGCCCCGGCCAGCAGGGCGCGGGCGGTCCAGGCCGCGAGCTCGTCCGCCTCGGGCGGCGTGCCCGCGCGGGCATAGCCGGCCAGCAGCGCAGCTCCCAGCTCCGGGGTGTCCGCGCTCAGGCACGCCGCCAGCCAGCTTCCGAGGTCGGCGCCGAGCGGCCCGTGGCCGGAGCGGTCCAGGTCGATGACGCGGATCTGCGGGAGGGAACCCGTGTCCTGGAGGTCCAGGAGCACCTGGTCGGGGCTGAGGTCGCCGTGGATCAGCCCGGTGCGGGGGTGTTCGGGCAGCCGGTCCCGCAGCAGCCGCCCGAGACGGTGCACGGCAGGCGCCTGCTCGGGGAGCAGGGCCGCGATCTCCGGCAGGGTCGCGGGGATCCGCTCGCCGAGGCGTGCCTCAGGCAGCTCGTCGGCCGCGACCGCGGCGTCATGCAGCTGCGACAGCGCCGCACCGGCAGCTTCGGCGGCGCGAAGAGCCCGCCGATGCTGGGCATGGTGCGCCAGATCGCCCGTCCCCCAGTGCTCACTGACCAGCACGGATGAGCGTCGACGCCATGGCCGCTGCGCGATGGTGGGCACGCCCAGCGCGATCCAGCAGCGAGTGACGTGCAGCAGGTCGTCCAGAGGGCGGGTGGCGATGCGCACGACCTGCCCCGTCTGCGGGAGATGCAGCACCAGGTGGCGGGCGGGGTTGTAGCTGAGGACCCGCGGCGTCTGCCGGAGCGAGCGCAGCACGCGGTGCACCAGCCGTCCCAGTCGAGGGTCCGCCTCGAGACCGCCGCTGAGCAGGAACGGCCCGTCGGCGGGGCAGGTGTGCTCGTGCACCTCGGCCCCGGAGCGGGCGGCGCGACGCAGCACGCCGTCCCGCTTGTGCGGGGAGGCGATCAGGAGAGTCCAGCCGATGCCCTCGGGCGACGGCCCGCGCGCGGCGTCGGCATCGACATCGGCATCGGCGTCGGCATCAGCGGCGGCGGCGACCTGACAGTGTGCGACCAGCGCGCTCGCGCCGGGCTTGAGGCGGCCCCTGAGGAGCGAGAGGTCCTCCCCGTGCAGCGCGGAGAGCGCACCGGGCTCCAGGAGCTGCTCGACACCGGGCAGATCGGCGTGCGCGGCGAGACGGGCGGTGCTCATGAGCGGGCCTCCTTCGGAAAGGCCGGGGCCTCCAGATGCCAGGCGTCGAGCTCCGCGTCGGACCAGGCGTCCGCCGCCGTGTCGTGCCCGTCGTCGCCCGCATCGTCGGGCCGGGTGTCCGCCGCCGCGTCGTCGGGGGCATCCTCGTCGGCCCGCTGCTCGAGCATCCAGCGCGCGTAGCGGGAGTCCGGATCGGCGGCGAGGGCGCGGGGGCTGCCGTCCTCGAGGATGGCGCCGTCCTCGAGCCACAGCACGCGATCCAGACCCTCGACCGCTGCGGCGTCGTGGGTGATCGAGATGGTGGTGCGATCCCGGGAGAGCTCCCGGAGGGACTCGCCCACCTGCGCCTTCGAGGCAGGATCGAGGCCGGTGGTGGGCTCGTCGAGCACCACGACGGGCGAATGACGGATCAGCGCGCGGGCGATCGCGATGCGCTGGCGCTGCCCGCCGGAGAGGGTGTCCCCGCGGTTGCCGAGCACGGTGTCGTACCCGTCGGGCAGACCGCTCACGAAGTCGTGAGCGCCCGCCCGGCGGGCCGCCTCCTCGATCTCGGCGTCGCTCGCGTCCTCACGGCCGTAGCGGATGTTCTCCCTCACCGAGACGGAGAACAGCACGGATTCCTGCGGGAGCACCGAGAGGTGCCGGCGCAGGTCCTCGAGCGCCACCGACCGCACGTCGTGACCGCCCACGCGGAGCACGCCGTCCTCGGGTTCGGCGAGCCGGATCAGGTAGGAGACCAGCGTGGACTTGCCGCCGCCGGACGGGCCCAGGATGCCCAGATGCTGGCCCTCGGGAATGGTGAGGTCGAGCCCGTCGAACAGCGGGCGGCCGTGGCCGTCCCGGGAGCGCAGGCCCCGGATCTCGACCGTGCCGGGGGCGCCGGCCAGGGATTCCGGGTGCGGCGGATCGGTGATCTCGATCTGCTCGTCCAGCAGGTCCGCGATGCGCTCCCCGGAGGCGGTGGCGCGGGCGATACGGCCGGTGTACTTGGCCATGTCCCGCAGGGGCTTCATCGCGATCTTCAGGTACATCATGAACAGCACCAGGTCGCCCGGGGTCATGGACCCGCGCAGCACCTGCAGCGAGCCGGCGATCAGCACCGCGGCCTGCGCGATGCCCACCAGCACGTCCGTGGAGCGCTCGAGCCCGGCGGCCAGGCGCTTGGCCCGCACGCCGGCCTTCATGGCCTTCTCGTTGCCGCCGGCGAACTCGTGGGCGACAGTCTTCTCCAGCCCGTAGGACTGCACCACGCGGATCGCGCCGAGCGCCTCGGCGGCGGCGCCCACCAGGGAGCCCTCGCCCTTGCGGGTGCTGCGGGAGGCGGTGACGATCTCCGGCGAGGAGGTGCGCGAGAGCAGCAGGTACCCGATCGCGGCGACCACCACGATCAGGGCCAGCCGCGGCTCGAGAAGGGTCATCACCACCAGCAGCACGCCGAGGGTGATCACGTTGCCCACCAGCGGCAGGCCGGCGGTGACCGCGACGTCCTGCAGGCGCCCCATGTCCCCCACCAGGCGCTGGGAGGTGTCCCCGATCGACGCCTTCTGGTGGTAGCGCAGCGAGAGGGCCTGCACATGGTCGAACACGCGGGTGCGCAGCTCGGTGGCGATCCGCGCCCCGACCTTCGCGAAGGAGACGGTGGCGAGGTAGTTGGCGGCGGCGCGGCCGCCGACGATGATCACGAGACCGATCGCGGCGGCCACCACCGTCCCGGTGAGATCCAGGCCGAACGGCGTGGAATCCGGCATCGAGGCGCCGAGCGACGAGGTCACCGCGTCGACCGCGTACTTCAGCGGCCAGGGCTCGAGCACCCGGAACACGACGTCGGCGAGCAGGGCGAGCATGCCCAGGCCGCACAGCAGCAGGTGGCGCGGGAGGTGGGGGCGGATGATCCGCAGAGTGCGGCGCAGGGCCGACGGGTCGATCCGGTCCTTCTTCGAACGAGCGGAGCTGCTCATCGGACGGTCACCTCCATCCGCGCCAGCAGGCCCCGGCAACGGCTGCGCCAGTCGTGCTCGGCGAGCGCGGCCTCGCGGGCGGCGCGCCCCAGCCGGTCCCGACGCGCCGGATCCGCGGCCAGGGTGTCGAGGGCGGCGGCGAGGGCGTCGATGTCCCCGGGCTCGACGAGCATGCCCAGCTCGCCGTCGCGCAGCACCTCGGGGATGGTGCCGATCGCGGAGGCGACCACGGGCAGGCCCGCGGCGAGGTACTCGTAGACCTTCAGCGGCGAGAAGTAGTGCTCGCCGGCCGGGTAGGGCGCCACGGCGATGTCGAGGCCGTGCAGCACCGCGGGCACCAGCTCGGGGGCCACGGCGCCGCGCAGCAGCACCCGGTCGGCGATGCCCAGCTCGGCGGCGAGCTGCTCGAGCTCCTCCTGCTGGGGGCCGGTGCCGCAGATGTCCAGGCGCAGGTCGCCGTGGGTGCGGGCGAGGGCCCGCAGCAGCAGGTCGGTGCCGTGCCAGGGCTTGAGGGTGCCCACGAAGCCGACGGTCACGGTTGCGTCGGCCTCATCGGCAGTTCCGGCAATATCAGCAGTGCGGGCAGTGCCGGCGGTGCCGAGGTCAGCCCCGCGGTGCGGACGCGGGGTGATGCGGGCGGTGTTCACCCCATTGGGGGTGACGACCACGCGATCGGGCTCCGCGCCCTGGCCGCGGCTCCAAGCGGCGACGGCCGGGGAGACGCAGGAGACCACCTGGGCGGCCTGCAGCTGGGCGCGGGTGGCGCCGAGCGCGGCGGATTCGTCGTGCAGGTGACGGTGGCGTCGCTGCTCCTCGATCAGCGGGGCGTTGACCTCGAGGATCCCGGGCACTGGCGGGCCGGCGGCGGGATCCGCGAGACGGGCGAGGGCGTCGGAGAACAGGGAGTAGCGCTCGTAGGCGAGGTCGAAGCCGCCTGCGGTGATCGCCGCGGCGATCTCGCCGGCAGCGGTGGCGACGGCCTGTTCGCGCTCGGCGCCGGTGCCCTTGGGCAGGCGGTGGCGGCGCACCTCGAGATCGGAGAGGTCGGCGGGCACGTGCTCATCGACGCGCGTGCAGAACACGGTGACCTCGTGGCCGTCGGCGCGCAGGGCTCGGATCACCTCCTGGACGTGCACGGAGGCGCCCTTGGTGCCGAACACCCCGATACCGGGGTCGAGCAGGATGTAGGCGATGCGCATGGTCAGCTCCTCGGGGTGGTGACGGCGGCGTCGGCGGCGAGCACCGGCGCGGGCGTCGGATCAGTGGAGGACGGGGCAGTGGACGCGACGGCCCGGGCATCGTCCGACCCGTCGGCCGCGTCTCCGGACGGGGCGTCCGTCGGGGCGTCCGTCGGGGCGTCGACCAGGGTGCGCAGGCGAGCGGCCTGCCCGGCGGAGGCGTACTCGGCCTCGATGAGCGCGCGGGCCGCGTCGGTCAGGCGCCGCAGATCGGGGCCGGCGCCGACCGCACTGCGGAGCGCGGCGACGAGCTCGTCGATGTCCCCGCTGCGGATCAGCCAGCCGGTCTCCCCCGTGCGCACCACCTCGCCCACGGCGGTGACGTCCGCCGCGATGCAGGGGATGCCGCTGGCCATCGCCTCGAGCAGCACGGTGGGCAGGCCGTCGGCGTTGCCGTCCTCGGCGATCACGAAGGGGGCGGCGAAGAGGTCCGCCTCCTGCAGCAGAAGGCGCACCTCCTCCTGGGTGCGGGGGCCCAGCAGGTGCACGGCCTCTCCCAGACCGTGGCGCGCGATCTGGTCCGCGAGCTCCTCGTGCAGCGGACCGTCGCCCACGATCTCGGCGGTCACGGAGACTCCCTGCTCACGCAGCGCGGCGACCGCCTCGATCAGGTGGGCGAAGCCCTTCTTCTCGACCAGCCGGCCGACGGCGAGGATCCGCGGCACCTGCCGCAGCGCGGGCCGCGGGAGATACGGGAAGCGCTCGAGCTCGAGACCGTTGCGCACCAGATGCAGGCGCTGCACGTCCCGATGGTCGAAGCGCTCCCGCAGATGGTCGAGGTTGTACCGGCTGATGGTGACCGCGTGGTGGGCGTCGCGCAGCTTGCGGGCGAGGTCCGCGTCCTCCACATCGCGGTGGAAGATGTCCTTGGCGTGCGCGGTGAAGGAGTACGGCAGGCCCGCGAGGCGGCCGGCGAGCCGTGCGACGGTGGTCGCCATCGAGGCGAAGTGGGCATGCAGGTGGGTGACGCCGTGCTCGCGCGCCAGATGCGCCACGGCGATCGCCTGCTCGGCCTCGTCAGCCTCCGCGGCGACCAGGTCCTCGAGGCTCTTCGCGAGCCCGGAGGCGATCGCAGGATCCGTCATCCCCTCGCGCCAGGTCTCCCAGAGCCGACGAGGGCTCGAGGAGCGGCCGACGGGGATCACGGGGGCCTGGACCCGCGCCAGCTCGGGGTGGAAGCGGGCGTCCGTGGGCGGGCGCAGCGAGAAGATGATGATCTCCTCCCCCGCCGCCTCGCGCGCCAGGATCTCGGAGACGATGAAGGTCTCGGAGAAGCGGGGGTACATCTTCAGCACGTAGCCGATGCGTCGGGGCTGGTCAGACTGCATGGATGCTCACCTCTGCAGGGGTCGGTGCGGTGGCCGCGAGCAGCTCTGCGGCCAGTGGGGGAACGACGGACAGGCCGTCGAGGTCGACGCCGTCGCGCGGGGTGCGGGTGGTGACCGCGCGGTCCCACCAGGCGGTGAGGTCGGCGACGGCGAGGTCGGTGATCTCGGCGGTCTCGAGGGCTCCGACGGCGGCGAGGGCGTGTGCGCGGCGGCGCTGCTCCTGGCGGCGTCGGCTGCGCGGGACGACGAGGGCGGGGGTGTCGGTGACCAGCACCTCGGCGATCGTGTTGTACCCGCCCATGCACAGCACGGCGGCGGCCTCGGCGGTGAGCTCGGGTGCGTCGGGGGCGGTGCGCACCACGGTGGTGCGCTGCCCGGCGAGCGCCTGCAGCTCCGTGACCTCGGCGGGCGCCATCTGGGGGCCGGTGATCAGCAGGTGCCGGTGTCCGGCGGGCGGCTCGGCGCGTACGGCGAGGCGGGCGAGCTCGGTGCCGTCGGAGCCGCCGCCGAGGACGGTCAGGACGAACGGATCGGGCGCAGCGGTGCTCGGGCGGGGGCGGCGCACGGCGGGGCGGCCGTGGCCCAGGTAGCCGGTGGTGGTGGCGAGGCGGGCGAGCGCCGGTGGGAGCTCTCCGGTGCGGCGGAGGTCGTAGACCCGCTCGTCGCCGTACACCCAGACCGCGTCGAGGTGGCGGGCCACGTGCTCGGCGCCGCCCAGCCGCTCCCATTCGGCGGCGGCGACGCGCGGGGTGTCGAGCACCTCGCGCAGGCCCAGCACGGTGGCCCCGCCGCGGGCGCGCTGGCTGCGCAGCACCGGCAGCAGCTCGCCGTCGATGCCGAAGGGGTGGCGGTCGACGACGAGGAGGTCGGGACGGAGCACGGAGAGCGCGGCGTCGATGGTGGCGCTGCGCAGGTCACGAAGCGCGTCGGCGTCCGTCCCGAGTCGTCGCGGCACGTAGCCGTCGCCGCGGCGGGTGAGGCCCGGCAGCACGAGCCAGTCCCACCCGCCCGGGAGCGGGTCGCGGCCCGCGTCGGGATGCCCGGCGATCAGCAGTCCGCGCACGGCGGTGCCGGTCAGTGCCGGGAGCTGCTCGGCCAGTGCGTAGGCGAGCGCGCGGTTGCGTCGCGCATGGCCGAGTCCCACGGAGTCGTGGGAGTACAGCGCGATCGTGGTCTCCACCATGGGGTCCGGGCCTCCTGCAGCGTCTCGAGTGAACGCCAGGAGAATCGCAAAGGGCCATGAGGTGGGGATGAGGCGCGGATGAGGACTCTCTCAGGAAGTGACCGGACCGGGGCCACCCGTCGGATCAGACGCTCTCGTCCTGACTGCGCAGCCAGCGCGCCAGGCGGGAGTCCTCCTGGGCCGCGAGCACCGACGGAGCGCCGTCCTCGCGCACCTCGCCGCCCTCGAACCACAGCACGCGGTCGGCGGCGGCGACCGTCTCCGGATCGCGGCTGGAGACGATCGCGGTGCGTCCCTCGAGGAGGGTGACGAGCGCCGCCATCACCGGGCGTCGCTCCGCCCCGGACAGACCGGAGTCCGCCGCATCGAGCACCACGATCGGAGCGTCGCGGAGCAGCGCGCGAGCGATCGCTATCCGGCGCCGCTGGCCGTCGCTGAGCACGTTCCCGCGCCCCACCAGGACCGTGTCGAAGCCCTGGGCGAGCTGCGCGATGACGTCGTCGATCCCCGCCCTGCGGGCGGCGTCGGCCACCTCGGCGTCGGTGGCGTCGGGACGGCCGATGCGGATGTTCTCGCGCACTGTGTCGGTGAACAGCACGGGCTCCCGCTGCACCACGGCGATCTGCCGGCGCAGATCCGTCAGGGAGACCGCACGGGTGTCGAAGCGATCCAGCAGCACGCGGCCGGTGTCCGGCTGGTCGAAGCGCAGCAGGTACGAGATGAGCGCGGCGGCCTCGCGACCCTCATGGTCCAGCAGGGCGACGTGCTGACCTGCGGGGACCACCAGCGAGACGGTGTCGAACAGCTGCGCCCCGGAGTGCTCGGGGCTGCTGGGCGCGGTGCTCGAGGACGTGTCGGCGGTGCCGTCGAGGGGACCGTCGGCCGTGGTCTCGGCCGCTGCCCCGACGGGCCTGCCGGTGCCGTCGGCCGCGCCGTCGCCGGCGCCCGCCACGGCGCTGCCCTGGGTGTTGATGGCCGAGAACACGATCTCGCCGCCCACGCGGTCCACGGGCTGGGTGCGCTGGGGTTCGGTGATCCCGACCTTCCGGGCGAGCAGCGCGGCGATGCGGTCGCCCGCGGCGGTCGCGCGCTTCAGCGCTCCGCCGTGCTGGAGCAGCTCGCGCAGCACGACGACCACGATGAGCAGATCGGCCAGCAGCATCACCAGGTCGCCCGGGGTCATCGTGCCCGCTTCGACCCGCGGACCGCCCAGCAGCAGGGTGCCGGTCACGCCGACCCCGGCGACGAGCACGGTGAGCAGCTGCAGCATCGCCTGGGCGCGACGGGCCCGGGTCAGGGCACGCCCGGCCCGCACGCCGGCCTCGGTGAGCCCGCGCTCGGAGCGGGATTCCAGGCCGTAGGACTGGATGGTGCCGGTGGCCGCGACCAGCTCGTCGGCGGTGTCGGCGAGCATCTGCGCCTCGACCGCGGCCCGGGCCTCGGCGGCGCGGCTGCGGCGCACCCCGACACCCACGGCGAGCGCGAACAGCGCCCCGGTCACCGCGAGCACGAGCGCCGTGAGCGGGTCGAGGATCACCGTGACGACCAGCAGCGACAGCAGGGTGAGGGCGCTCGCGGCGGCCCGCGGGCCGGAGTGGGAGAGCAGGTCCCGCAGGGCGGCGATGTCGTCGATCAGCGGCCGCACCGGGTCCGTGTCCGGCGTCCCGCCGCGGCGGGAGGCACGGGCGGCCGACGCCGGATGGTCGGCGGATCCCGGGGTCAGACGGTGCAGGTGCGCGAGCAGCCGGGAGCGCAGGGAGGTCGCGATCCGGACTCCGGCCCGGCCGAGCGCAGAGATGGCCACGAACCGGGTGATGACCTGCAGGATCAGCAGTCCGCCGAGGACGATCACGCTGGTGAGGAGCGCTCGCCCGGGGTCATCGTCGAGGGCCGACAGCGCCGGGAGGTCGGCTCCGGTCGAGGCGATCGCTGCGTCGACCGCGTACTTCAGCGGGAAGGGCAGCGCGATCAGCAGCCACACGCTCAGCAGCAGCGAGATCGAGCCGGTGATGAGGACCGCGCGATGGCGGCGCAGGTACGGGCTGAGCACCTGGACGACGTTCCGGTAGGGCCCCTCGCCCTGGGGAGTCTCGGCGTCCGGTCCGCTGGTCGCAGCGCTGTCGGCCGCGGAGGGCGCCGACGCGGCGGTCGCGCTCCGGGGCACGGTGGCAGTCGCGCCGCGGGGTGCACTCGCAGTGGCGGTGGCAATCGGTGCGGACGAAGCGACCGGTGCGGCCTCGGCGGTGTCCGGGCTGGCCGACGTGGTGGCGGCTTCGGGGGCACCGGACGTCGGCGTGGGGTGCTGCTGCGGAGCAGCCGCGGCGGGCTCGGGCCACGTGGCGCGCGCAGGCGTCGTCGGGCCGGACGTGGGGGCCGGCTCGTGCGCCGACCGGGACTCGTCGTGAGCCTGCTTGCGCAGCCGGGGCGCCTTCATGCTGCGGCCCGGCTTCGCGCTGGCAGGTCGCCGGGGCGCGCGCTCGACGGGCTCGACGGGCACCACGGGCTCGTCCGACGCACTGTCCTCGGCCGAGGGGCGTGGCAGCAGCGAATCCCGGGACCACCCGAACTTCTTGGCCTTCGGGGACATCGTCACCGGTACGGGGAAGGCGGGCGTGAAGTCCCGCCCCGCCACGGAGCGTGGAAGGGTCCCGCTGTCGGCGTCGTCGGCGGGGTCAGCATCCGCATCCGGCGGTGGACCATCGCCGCCGGGTACGCCTGACTCGGCGGCGATTTTCCCAGCGGTCCCGGGCACGACGGCGTCGGAGTCTTCGGCGCGAGCAGCCTCGGGCGAGATCGCTGCGGCCTCGCCCGGCCGTCCACCATCGGTCCCGTGCTCGGCCTCGGCGTCCTGGTCGTCGGCGCTCTGATCGACGACGGTCCAGCGATCCCCGGATTCGGCATCCCTCATGGCCGCCGCCCTGATCGCGGCCTTCGAAGCGGGCTCGACAGCGGGCTCTGGCTCGGACTCGATGAATGCCTCCTGCAGCCAGGCGTCTTCCACCGGAGCTGCGGCGGGGGACGGGGCCGAGAACAGCGTCGGGCCCGCGGTCGAAGACGAGTCCGGGTTCGGGGTCGCAGCCGAGCCCGCGGGGGCGGCGTCACCCTGAGGGTCCGCATCGGTGTGGGCATCCGCGTCAACGTCGGAGCCGTCAGCGGCGTCCGCGTCGGCGTCGGCGCTGAGATCGAGGTCGGCTTCGGCGTCGAGGGCGTCGACGCTGTGGAGCGCCGCGGCGGAGTCCGGAGCTCCGGCAGAATCCGGGTCGTCGCTGAGATCGGTGGTGTCGCCGTGGAGGTCTGTGGATTCGTCGCCGCCTGCGTCCTCCAGCGTCGTCTCCAGATCCTCGTCGGCCGCCGGGCTCACGGCGTCGGCCGACGAAGCATGCGGCGACCCGGCGGACCCCTGAGCATTCGACGTGCCCCGGGCGTTCTTGGTGTTCCTGCCGCGATTGCGGTTCCTGCGCGAGCTCATGCGGCAGACACCCCCGGGAAGCGTGCAGCCGGCTCCGCCATCGCGGCATCGGCCGCGGCGCGTGCGCAGGGGAGGAACAGCGAAGACATGGCACTCCTGATCGTCATCGGAAGGCGTCCTGTCTGGGCAAGGACAGGCACCGCTCAGTGTGTCACCGTCGGGGCGATTACTCCCAGCGCGACCACCCCTATGGGCGCACGCTGACATCGAGCGGGAGGCCGGCACCCGCTAGGGCGTGTTGTTAAACCCTCGTCGGTGGCGCCCGGGTGGAGGGAGGAACGTCAGTCGATGGTCCGAGCCGGGTGGCGGACACCCGGGTCAGGACGGCCCGTTGAACCTCAGGTGGAGCAACGGGTACGGCCGACCAGCCTCGTCTGTCTCGCTGCGACCGACGACCTCGAATCCTCGGCGAGCGTAGAAGCCCGCGGCCGAGACGTTCTGCTCGTTGACATCCACCTTGGTGACACCGTGCTCCGTGATCGCATGGCTGAGAAGCACCGTGCCGATTCCACCTCCACGTTGCCTCGCGTCAACGAACAGCATCTCCAGATTTCCGTCGAGAACACCGGAGAATCCCACCGGTTGACCGTCAAGCTCTGCGACCGAGAGGGTCACTGCCGGGAAATAGTCGGACTGCAGGTGGCTCTCGATCTCATTGCGGTGAGCATCCGCGAGGAAGTCGTGCGTCGCATCCACGGCGCTGCGCCAGATCACAACGAGTGCGGGATACTCCGCGACCCCGGTTGACGGCCGAAGACTCAGGGCGGGCATGGTGGGTTTCTCTCGCGAAGACATCAGCCCATCATCCCAGAGCACGCGCAATGGCAGACGCATACGCGGCCGTCATGCGTTTGGCATCCCTCTCTAGGGCCGCACTGCGCCACGAGCGAACGGCCACGCAGGCCTCTCGCGCCGACACACCCCACGTAGTACCGTTTTCAAGTAATCACAGGTTCTGCGACACGCGCGGCATCTGCACCTGCATCACGATGGAGGCCGGCATGACCGACGACGACCAGACCCCGAGCATTGCGCCCCACGCCGAGTCGCTGATCACCGTGGATGTCTGGACCGACGTGGTCTGCCCCTGGTGCTACATCGGAGAGTCCCGCCTGCACGATGCGATCGCCGCCGAGGGCCTCGAGGACGAGGTGCACGTGCGCGCCCACTCCTTCGAGCTCGACCCCGCGGCGCCGACCGACACCATGCGGGACAACGTCGCCCATCTCGTCACGGCCAAGGGCATGCCGGAGGAGAAGGTGCGCGAGATGGAGGGCCAGATCCAGGCGATGGCGCAGGAGCTCGATCGCGCGTACGTGACCGACCGTCCGATGGCCAGCACCCGCGGCGTGCATCGCGTGATGCAGGCGATCGGCGAGGGACAGGGCATCGACGCTGCGACCGACTTCTTCCTGGACCTGCAGCGCGGCTACTTCACCGCCACCTCGAATCCGTTCGACGTCGAGGCCGTCGTGGCGCGCGCGGTCGATGCGGGCCTGCCCGAGACCGCGGCGCGGGCCGCCCATGCCGGGGAGACGCATGACGCGCAGGTCGAGGCCGACGTGCGCGAGGCGGCACAGTTGGGTGCGCGCGGTGTCCCGTTCTTCCTGTTCAACGACAAGTACACCGCTCCTGGAGCACTGCCGCTGGACGCCTTCCGTCAGGCCCTGCGGCAGATCGCCGACGAGGCTCGGGCCGAACGGGCGCAGTCATGAGCGACAGGCCCGGACGCGGAGCGAGCGAGGGCGATACGGGTGCACTCAGCGCGAGCGAGCACCTCACGGGTGAGCGCGACGGGAGCGAGCACAACGACGCCCCGGTCAGTGCGGAGCCGCAGGCCACCACCCCCTTGGCCTCGCTCACGTCGTTGCTCGGCGACGACGTCGCGGGCGGTGCGTCCTGCGCGGCTGACGGCACCTGCGACTGAGGAGTCGCCGAGTCGGTCGCCTGGGCACGGCTCGCCGGGCCGGCCAGCCGCATCGACACGCCCCATCTGGCCGGCCGGCCACCGCGGTGCGACTCAGCGAGCCAGCAGCTCCTCGGTGTCGGTGCCGGGCAGGCTGATGGTGACCGGGGTGCTCCACGGGTCCTTGACCTTCACCGAGCGGCCTTGGTCGGCGAAGGAGAGGCCGGCGGACTTCAGCCGGCCGGTCAGGGCGTCGAGGTCGTCGCGGCCGGGAACCGTGATGGCCACGTCAGCCAGGCCCAGCGAGGTGGCGCGAGGGCCGGCGCCGCGACTGTTCCAGGTGTTCATCGCGACGTGGTGGTGGTAGCCGCCGGCCGCCGCGAACAGGGCACCGGGGTGGGATCCCACGGTGGTCTCGAAGCCGAGCGAGTCGACGTAGAACGCGCGGGCCGCGTCGACGTCGCCGACCTGGAGGTGCACGTGGCCGACGATGCCGGGACGGATCCCGGGAGCGGCGGCGACGTCGTCGGTGAGGTGCCTGCTGAGGTAGGCGTTGGGGTCGAGGTACAGGGAGTCCATCGCGACCTGGCCGTTGCTCCAGGTCCACTGGTCGCGGGGACGGTCCCAGTACAGCTCGATGCCGTTGCCCTCAGGATCGGTGAAGTAGAACGCCTCGGAGACGAGGTGGTCGCTCGAGCCGACGAAGCGCGAACGAGGATCCTGGGCGGCGCGCAGCACGGTCCCGGCGAGCGCGGATTGGTCCTCGAAGAGGAAGGCGGTGTGGAAGAGGCCGGCCTGTCGGGGGTCGACGGCGGGCAGGCCAGGGGTGGCGACGAGGCGCACGAAGGGGATGCCGCCGCGGCCGAGGACGCGGTGGACCTCGCCGTTCACGCGCGCCTTCTCCTCGAGCGAGGTCAGTGCGAGGGCGTTCTCGTAGTAGGAGCTCATCAGCTCGAGGTCGCCGACGCGCAGGGTCACGGCATCCATGGCGAGATCGGCGGAGAGGTGGCGCTCGTCGACCACCCCCGTCACGGGGGCGGACGTGGCCTGGGGCGAGGTGGTCATGAGCGATGGTCCTTCCGACGGTGATCGACAGGCCCAGCATGACTCGTTTTAGCTGAAAGTTCAACGACTGGGTGACGCACACCCTTCGCGCTCCCTCACCCCCGTCCGCGCTCAGTCCCCGTAGGCCCTCAGGGCCACGATGCGCGCCGCTGTCGCGCCGTTCATGTCCTCGATCACGACGCGCAGGGCATCGGTGCGCACCGGGTGCTCGAGCGGGAAGGACCGGTGGCGTTCGCGGTTCTCCCGGATCCGGGCGACCTCCTGCCACTGCGCGTCGATGAGCACTTCGAGGCGAGCGGTACGCACCAGGGTCGGCATCGTGTCGTTCGGGGTGCGGTGATGGTGGAGGTTGATGAGGTCCTCGTTGAGGTCGTCGTCGAGCACCAGGTCGATGGCCGTGATCTCCTGGGGCGCCGACCAGCGCAGCTGCAGCCAGGGCTGCGGGTCCTCGGCCGTATCGGCGGAGACCCACAGAGCCGGACCGCCGTAGGGCCGTGCGTAGCCGCCGACCGCCTGCTCGGGGACGAAGGCACGGGTGGGCGACCCTGCACGGAAGCAGATGCCGCGCCCGTGCAGCGTCTCCTTCCAGTACCGCCACTGCTCAGGGCTCGCCTCGTCCGGCGGCAGATCACGGTGCCTCATCGTGACCGTGCCGGGCTCCACCCGATCGCCCTGATGGACCTCGACCAGCGGGTTCCGGCGCAGCACGACCACGGCGTTCTGCGCCGCCTCCGGCTCCCAGTCCAGGTCGGCCCGCACCCAGGACCGGCCCTGCCGCACCGGCACCTCGACGCTGCGCACGCGCGACGCGGGCAGGTAGTTCTGAGGCCGGCCCACGCTGTGCAGCTCGACGACGAGCTCGGTGTCCTCGATCGCGTCGACCAGGACCTCGACCGACCCCAGCATCGGGTCGACCGGCAGCACGAGGGCGAGGTCGTGATCGAGCACGACCTGGCCCGTGCTCCGCGTCGAGGCGAGCGTCCGCTTGTGGGAGGACGCCGTCACCTCGGCTCCACGTGCCAGGTTCGCCGGATCGTCGTCGGCGACGCCGAGCAGGGAGGCATCCGCGCGCACCATCGCCCGGTGCAGCTCGGGCAGGTGGTCGGAGGCGAGGGAGCGAGGGCTCACCTCGAGGCGGCCGGCGACCGCGGCGCCGATTCCGGCGGCCTCACCGAGGATGCCGCAGGTCGCCATCACGCGGGTGCTCCCGAAGGCGACGTGGCTGGCGCTGATGTCGCGGCCGGCCATCCAGAGGTTCGAGACGTTGCGCGAGTACAACGCGCGCACCGGGATGTGATAGTTCCCGTCGGGGTGCCAGTGCCGCGACCCCTTCTCGCTCGCGTACACACCGCCTACAGGGTGGAGGTCGATCGACCAGCCGCCGAAGCCGATCCGGTCGTCGAACTCGGTCTGGCCGAGCACGTCGTGCTGGGTGAGGACGTGATCGCCGACGAACCGTCGGTACTCGCGCTTGCCGGGCACGGCGCCCACCCATTCGAGGCTGAGGGTGTCCGCATCGAACCGCCCGGAATTCTTGATGTGGTCCCAGAGTCCGTAGCAGACGGCCTGCAGCTCATCACGGATCCGCTCGTTGTCGTGGACGACGTCGAGGTGGCCGCCCCATTCGATCCACCAGAAGTCGCAGCCGTTCATCGTCTGCCGGATCACGCGGTTCTGCGGGATGGCGGTCGCTGCGATGTCGACCGCGAACGGCGGGGCGACGAACTTCTGCGGATGCCCGACGTCCTTGGTGTAGAAGAGGATCGTGGAGCCGAGCATGTCCTCCCCCGCGTGCTCGGGCGCCCAGGACTCCCCGAACCTCTCCCGCGGCTCGCTCCCCCGCATGGTCTCCGCGCCGGCCAGGTGGCCGACCAGGCCGTCGCCGCTGCAGTCGATGAAGGACTCACCGCTGAACCTGATCCGGCGCTCGGAGCCGCTCATCCACCCGGTGACGGACCGGATCGCCCGCGCGTCGTCGGGCCCGTCGGCCTCCACCTCGGTCACATCGGTGTTGAGGAAGAGCTCGATGTTCGGCTCGGCACGCACCTTCTCCAGCAGCAGCAGGTCCCAGTAGTACGGATTCCCGTCGGGGTTGCGGAACTGGTTCTCGACATACAGCTCGCCCATGACGCCGGTCTCGCGGGCGAACAGGTGGATCCCGTGCGCGGTGGCGCCGCAGACCCAGACCCGCACCTCGCTCGACGAGTTCCCGCCGAGGACGGGCCGGTTCTGGACGAGGGCGACACGGCTGCCTTGACGGGCGGCTCCGATCGCTGCGCAGACGCCGGCGAGGCCTCCTCCCACCACGACGATGTCGGTGGTGACGGATTCGGTGAGCATGAAGATCCTTCCTGAAGGTGCGGTGCTGAGCGAGGTCAGTGGTCAGTGCCGTGCGGTGCTGAACGGGGTCAGCGGTCGGTGTCGTGCGGTATTGAGCGGGTCAGCGGTCGGTGTCGTGCGGCGAGGCGGGAGGGTTCGTCTCGAGAGTCCCGTCGTCCACGAAGCGCAGGGTGGGGTCGGCGGAGCGGCGTTGCGCGACGAGCAGCCAGAGCATGCTGGTGAGCAGGGTGTCGCTCGCGCGGCCGGCGAAATGCTGGGTCCACACGGCACCGTTCCGGATGCCCGTGAAGAGCGGGATGTCGGCGGCCTGATCGAGCGCGGCGCCGGGAGCTCCGTGCACCGCGATGGTGGTCGCACCGGCTCGACCCGCGCTCCGGAGCAGCTGCAGCGCGGTCTCGTCCTCCCCGGAGCGGTTGAGCACCAGGACCACATCCCGCTCGGTGAAGGTGCGGGAGATGAGCTCGAGGGTGCGCGACCCTGCCTCGTGGCACCAGACGGCGACGCCGATCCGCTGGAGTCGCAGGTACAGCTCCCGCACGGCGATGGAGTCGCCCCACTCCCCGTGCAGGTGCACGCGCTCGGCCCCGGTGATCGCATCGGCCGCGCGCTCGACCTGCGCCTGGTCGATCAGCGCGGCGGCATCGCGGAGGGCGCGGGCCGCGGTCCCGGCCAGGATGTCGAGGACCTCCCCGGGGGCGTCGGCGGGCGTGATGGCCGTTCCGATGTCCCGCTCCCATCCGGACTGCGCCGCCCGGCCGTTGTCGAGGGCGATCGCCGCCCGCAGGGCCGGGAACCCGGCGTATCCGAGCTTCCGCGCGAAACGGGAGACCGCGCCGGGGAAGGTCTCCGCCGACGCCGCGAGTGCGGTGATCGAGGAGTCCCCGGCACCGAGCGGGTCGGCGAGGATCGCCTCGGCGATCCGACGGTTTCCCGGGTTGAGCCGGGGGAGCTCCTCGTGGAGGCGTGCCAGGGCCGATGGAGAGGCGGCCGGGTCGGGAGTGGTGCTCATGGGTGATCGTCCTTGTGCGTTCGCGAGAGGTGGGGAAGCGTCGCGGCCGGGCCACGGAGGTCGCTGCCGGCGACCGTGTCCAGTGTGCTCGGAGCAGACGGCGCACGGGCACGTGACCTACTTCAGCGCGCTCTCGGTCATCGCACGCACGAATCGGCGCTGGAAGATCAGGAACACCAGCAGGATCGGGACGATCGAGATGACCGACGCCGCCATCGACAGACCGGCCGCCATCGCCCCGTTCTCGTCGGTGAAGCTGGTCAGCCCCATGGGAAGCGTGTAGTTCTCCGGGGTGGAGAGGAAGACCAGCGGGGTCTCGTAATCGTTCCAGGACCAGACGAACGTGAGGATCGCCAGCGCGCTGATCATCGACAGCGCGTTCGGCAGATAGATCCGGAAGAAGATCTGGAGCTCGTTCGCGCCGTCGAGCCGCGCGGCCTCCGCGAACTCGTCCGGCTGGGAGACGAAGTACTGGCGCATGAGGAAGGTCCCCAGCACGGTGAACATGCCCGGAAGGATCAGTGCCCACAGGGTGTCGTACAGGCCGAGCTTCTCGAAGTACACGAAGCGCGGGACCAGCAGCAGCTGGGCCGGGATCAGGGAGGTGGCGAGGTAAGCGATGAACACCTTGCCGCGCCCGGGGAAGCGGAGCTTGGCGAAGGCGTACCCGGCCAGGGTCGCCGTGGTCAGCTCGCCGAGCACCCGGAGCGCGGCCACGAACACCGAGTTCCCGAAGGGGATGAGGATCGAGCTCTCCCCGAACAGCACCTCCGTGTAGTTCTCCCAGCGGGGCTGGTGCGGGATCCACTGCATGGGGATCCTGAAGGCCTCCAGATCCGGTTTCAGCGAGGTGGAGATCATCCAGGCGAAGGGCAGCAGGAACACCAGCGCGAGGATCCACATCGGGATGCCCCAGGCCCAGCGGCGCACGCGGTCCCGGCGCTTGCGCAGCGCCTGCCGCTGCGCCATGCCCGTGCCCCGGCCCGGCCCGCCGCCGGCCGTCGTGGTCGTCGTGCTCGCCGTCGTCGTGGTCGCCGTCGTCGTCGCGTCAGTCATGGAGCGCCCTTCCTCGCTGGGCTCGCCACATCAGGAGCATGATGGCGAAGATGCCGATGAAGGTCACCAGGCCCACGGCGGAGGCATAGCCGAACCGGTAGAACTGGAAACTGGTCTGGTACATGTAGAAGGACAGCGTGGTCGTGGAGTCGCCCGGACCGCCGTTGGTGATCAGGGCGATCATGCCGAAGGTCTGCGAGATCCCCACGAACAGCGTCACCAGCAGGAACACGGTGGTGGGTAGCAGGGACGGCCACGTGATCGTCCGGAACGACGCCCAGCGCCCGGCCCCGTCGATGCGGGCCGCCTCGTACAGCTGGGTGGGGGCGTCCTGCAGGGCCGAGAGGTAGATGAGGTTCGCGTAGCCGGCCTGGGACCAGATCGTCACCAGGATCAGCGCGGGCAGCGCCCAGTTCGACGAGGCGAACCACTGCGGCAGGTTCTCCGCCCCGAAGACCCCGAGCACCTGGTTCACCAGGCCTGCCTCCGGGTCCAGCAGCATCTGCCAGGTCATGCCGATCGCCACGATGTTCACGATGTACGGCACGAAGAAGGCGGCACGCAGCAGACCCCGGGCCGGGATGTCCCGGTTCAGGGCGAGCGCGAGCGCGAGGCCGACCACGAGGGTCAGCGGCACGGCGACCCCGGCGTACACGATCGTGGTCACGAGGCTGCGCCAGAAGGTCGGGTCCTGGAACACGGCGAGGAAGTTGTCCAGGCCGACGAACTCGATGCCCCCGAAGCCCGAGACGAGGTTCCAGCGGGTGAAGGAGAGCAGCACCACCGAGATCAGGGGCACGAAGGTGAAGGCCAGCACCCCCAAGAGGTTCGGGGCGATGAAGAGCCAGCCGACGTATGCCTTCGGCTCCGAGGGCGCGCGGCCCGTGGGCCGCCTGAGTCGTCCGCCCGCCGCGGCGGCGGGCCCGTCGGCCGTCTCGATCCTGGTGTCGACGATCGCCATGTCAGTCCTCCTCGAACCGGTCGATGAGCGCCTGGGCGTTGCTGTCGACGTTCTCGATGGCCTTCTGCGGAGTCCGCTCGAGGAGCCAGCACACGTCGCGCTGCTGCTGGTACTTCTGCGTGATCTCCGTGTATGCGGTCAGCTCGGTGTCCAGGTGCATGCGCGGCTGGTCCTCGAACAGGGTGCGGCGGAACGAGTCGACGTCGAAGAACTCCTCCGCGCCCTCCCCGAGGATCCCGTCCAGGAGCTCGTCGTCCCCGACGTCGCCCAGCAGGGAGATGTACCCCGCCTTGACCACGTCCTGCGCGCTCTCCAGCAGCCAGAACTTGCAGAACTCCCAGGCCAGGTCCTGCTTGGGGCTCTTGGAGTTGATCTGGAGGAAGGCCCCGTACTCGCCGGTGTTCCAGTCGTTGCCGTCCAGGGTCGGCACAGGCGCGCAGGCGACCTTGAAGTCGTGGGGGTAGTTCTCCTGGTCGGTGAGGAACCGCAGCGAGTAGGGCGCCGTGGTCCACAGCCCGAAGTCCTGGGCGATGAAGTTGTTCTGCTGGTACGCCTCGAGCTGTCGGGCCAGCGCTTGTGACCAGGGATAGAGCACGCCATCGCGGATCAGCTCCGCGGCCAGCTCGAAGTGCTTCAGGAAGGCGGGGTGGGAGAAGTTGGAGTTCCCGTCCTTCGTGAAGCGGTAGTTGGGGCCGAGCTCGATGCGGGCGATGTCCGGCAGCACGTAGGTGCCGTACTTCCCGTCGTCGGCGAGCGCGCGGATGACCTCGAGGTACTCCTCGACGGTCCACTGCGTGGGCAGCTCGATCCCTGCTCTCTCCCGGAGGTCCTCGTTGAACAGCACCATCTGTGGGATGCGTGTCGTCGCGAGCGCGGTGATCTCGTCGCCGTCGATGAGGGCCTTGGGGTCCTCGGTGTCCAGGAAGGCCTCCAGCTCGGGAGTGGCGCGCACGAGATCGCCGACGTCCGCGGCCAGGCCGGAGTTCGTGCGCATGGTGAGGTTCGGGACGCCGTAGGTGAAGAAGACGTCGATGTCGACGCCGCCCTGCAGAGCGGTGTTCACCGTGAGGTTCCCGCGATCGTCGTTGACGTATCGCGTGTAGGTGACGTGGGTGCCCGGGTGCTCCTCCTGGAAGCGGTCGATCACGGCCTGCGGGCCGCTCTCGGCGGGGATGCCTCCCCAGACCTGGAGGGTGTCCATGTCCTTCGACGAGCCGGACGAGCACCCGGCGACGGCTGCCGTGCCGGCCGCGGCGCCCATCGCGCCGGCGAACTGCCGGCGGCTCAGGGAGAGTCCGGATGCAGGGAGCATGCGACAACCTTCCGACGCGGCGGTGCGTGGGTCGAGATCCTGGGGCGGTGCACAACTTTTGCACTGTAGTTCAACGACGTCAACCCTTGATGCACATTCTGTGCAGATCTATCGTGGGGCGATGGCGACACCGACCGAGCCGACGGGCGACTCCCCGGCACCTCCCCACCGTCCGGGCCGCCCCGTCGGCACCGGCCCCGCCGGCACGAGCCCCCTCAGCACCGGCCCGGAGGGATTCGACGCGTTCTGGCGGACCACTCTCGTCGAGCACGCGGGCCGCGACGCAGCCCGCTTCGACCCGGTGGAGTCGCCGCTGCGCACCATCGACGTCGAGGACGTAACCGTCGCAGGGTTCGACGGACATCCCGTGAAGGGGTGGATGCTGACCCCCGCGCACGGCGCATCGCGCGGGACCGTGATCCAGTTCCTGGGCAACAACACCGGCCGCGGGATCCCCGAGCAGTGGACGCTGCTGCCGAGCGCCAGCTGGTCCACGTTCGTGATGGACAACCGCGGGCAGACCGGGCTCGCTTCGGCGGGCGATACCCCGGACCCCGTGGGCAGCGGGCCGCAGATCGTCGGCCGCATGACCTCAGGGATCCAGCAGCCGGAGACGTACTACTACCGCCGCCTGTTCACCGATGCCGTGTGCGCGGTCGATGCCGTGCGTGCACGTCAGGGGCACGGGGCCGGGCCGCTCGTCGTCTCGGGCGGGAGCCAGGGCGGCGTCACCGCCCTGGCCGCCGCGGCGCTGAGCGACGGCATCGCGGGCGCGCTCGTCGAGGTGCCGCTGCTGTGCGACATCCCCCGCTCGGTCCAGACCGCCGCGGACGGACCGTTCACCCAGATCCGTGACTACCTGCGCACCAGGCGCGGAGACGAGGAGGCCGTTCTGCACACGCTGTCGTTCTTCGACGGAGTGCACTTCGCCTCCCGTGCGCAGGCCCCCGCCCTGTTCGCGGTCGGCATGCTGGACCCGGTGTGCCCGCCGGCTGGCGTGCTGGCCGCCTACGAGGCCTACGCGGGAGCTCGGAAGAGCCTGCGCAGCTATCCGTTCGACGGGCATGAGCACGGTCAGTGGCAGCACAGGCGCCGCCAGCTGGAGTTCCTCGAGGGGCTGACCGAGAGGCGCTGACCCGGCTCTGATCGGGCCGTGCGAAGTCCGGGGACGTCAGGCCGAGGCAGCGCCACGCCCCCGGTGCTCTTCTGCCAGCTGGGCCGCCCGCTCGAGCACGAGGGGGCGCCGGGTGTGGCTGGTGGCGACGTCCTGGATCACCCAGGCCATCGCGACCGCACAGTCGTCCAGGAGGAGGTAGCCCTCCTCGCTCGCGGCGTGCGCGGCGAACTCGCGGGTGTGCAGGGCGCCGCCCGCGCCGGTGATGCCGACGAAGGGATGCAGGCCAGGGACCCGCTGGGACACATTGCCCATGTCGGTGGAGGCGGCCATGACGCCGAGCGATCCGGCGAGCGGGCGCCCCAGGGCGGCCATCGCCTCGTTCCAGGAGATGCCGAGCACCTCGTCCTGCTGGAGCGGTTCGTAGGTGGGCTCGGAGGCCTCGATCTCCAGCGTGCATCCGGTGGCGACCGCGCCGGCCTCGAAGCAGGCGATGAGCTGGGTGCGCAGCTGCTCGAACTCGGGCATCGTCAGCGCCCGGCACTCGAAATCGACCACGGCGGTCTCCGGCACGATGTTCGTGACCCCGCCCTGCTGGGGCACCAGGGCCAGGCGCTGGCCGTCCTTCACCCGCTGGCGCAGCAGGCCGGCCGCGACCTGGGCGACCACGGCGGCGTCGTTCGCATTGATCCCGTCGGTCGGGTTCGCGGCGGCGTGCGCCCCGCGGCCCGTGAAGGTGGCGCGCCAGCGGCCGACGGCCTGGCTCGTGGAGCCCAGCACGTCATAGGTGTCCGTGTGCGGGGTGGGGTGGGACATGAGCGCGAGGTGCACGCCGTCGAACACGCCGCGGTCGATCAGCAGCTGCTTGCCGCCGCCGTGCTCCTCGGCTGGCGTGCCGATGACCAGGAGCGTCACGTCCAGCTGGTCGACGACGTCGGCCAGGGCGAGGGCCGCGCCGAGCGAGGCGCCGGCGATGAGGTTGTGCCCGCAGCCGTGGCCGATCTCCGGCAGGGCGTCGTACTCCACGCACAGCGCTGCGACGAGGGAGCCGGTGCCGAGGGTGGCGCGGAAGGCGGTGGGCAGCTCCGCGATGCCGCGCTCGACGACGAACCCGGCGCCCTCGAGCAGGTCTGCGCAGCGGTCGTGCGCGCGCTGCTCGGTGAAGGCGGTCTCGGGGTCGGCGTGGATCGCCCGCGCGACGGTGAGCACGTCCTCCCGGCGGGCCGCGAAGGCGGCGGCGATCGCGGTCTTGCGCGGGTCGGGGTGCGTGAGGGCGGCGTCGAGAGTCACGGGTCGATCCTGCCATGGTCTGCGGCGTCGATCCCCGAGTGATCACCCCGGAGCGATCACCCGGAGGCGATCGCGGCCCGCCGCCGGCTCACTCCCCCGCGCGCAGCAGGGGCGGCACCAGGGAGGTGCCGGGGCCCGCGGAGTACAGACGTGCGGGGCGGCCGCCGGTGGGCGCGGCGTGCCGGTCGAGCTCGAGCAGGAAGCCCTCGGTGCGGGTGGCCTTGCGATGGAAGTTGCCGGCGTCCAGGGTCGTGCCCCACACGTGCTCGTAGACCCCGCGCAGCTGGGAGATGGTGAACTCCTCGGGCAGGAAGGTCACGGCGAGCGTCGTGTACTCGAGCTTGGCGCGGGCGCGCTCGATGGAGCACTCGAGCACCTCGGCGTGGTCGAAGGCCAGGTCGATGTCGGCCAGCTCGGCGATGGGCCACCAGCGGGCGTCGGCCACGTCGTCGCCGCGCTCGGGGTCCGGCAGATCGGCGCCGAGGGCCATGAAGGCCACCGAGATGACGCGGGCGCGGGGGTCGCGGTGCGGGGTGCCGAAGGTGCGGACCTGCTCGAGGTGCACGGCGCTACTGCCCAGCGAGGCCTCGTCGGCGAGCACCCGGTAGGCGGCGTCGTCGAGGTCCTCCTCGAGCTCGATGAAACCGCCCGGGAGCGCCCAGGCGCCCCGGTGGGGGTCGTCCTCGCGCTGGACCAGCAGGACGTTGAGGGCGTCTGCCCGCAGGGTCAGGACGATGAGGTCGACGGCGACGCGGATGTCTTCAACAGGGGAGGCCATACGGTCACCTTAGGGGTGGTTATGGTCAGGTTGACTGCTACTGCAGTGCGTATCACAGAATGATCTCAGCCGCCGTCACACGGCCCGAGCCAGCGGGCGCTGCCCTGGTCAGCGGCACCCGCCCTGGTCAGCGGGCCCCGCCCTGGTCGTTGCGCCACTGGGCCACTGGACGGGCCTCACTCACTCCGAGAGCCAGCGGTCCCACTTCTCGACACGGTGCTCCGCCTCGACGATGCGTACGGTGCCCGACTGGGCCCGCATCACGATCGACTCCGTGATCAGACGGTCCTGCTGGAAGCGCACGCCCTTCAACAGGTCGCCGTCGGTGATGCCGGTGGCCGCGAAGTAGCAGTTGTCGGTGGTGACCAGGTCCGATGTGGTGAGCACCCGGTCCAGGTCATGCCCGGCGTCGATCGCCTTCTGCCGCTCGGCGTCGTCGATCGGGGCGAGCCGGCCCTGGAGCATCCCGCCGGTGGCCTTCACGGCGCAGGCGGCGATGATCCCCTCGGGGGTCCCGCCGGTGCCCAGCAGCATGTCCACCCCGGCGCCGCGCGCGGCCGCGATCGCTCCGGCGACGTCGCCGTCCATGATGAACTTGACGCGTGCGCCGGCGTCGCGGATCTCCTGAACCAGGGGCTCGTGGCGCGGCCGCTCGAGCACGCACACGGTGACCTGGCTGACCGGCTTGTTCAGGGCCTTCGCGACCAGGGTGATGTTCTGCGCGACCGGCAGGCGCAGGTCGACGTAGTCGGCGGCCTCAGGGCCCACCACCATCTTCTCCATGTAGAACACGGCGGAGGGGTCGTACATGCTCCCCTTCTCGGCGACGGCGAACACGGCGAGCGCGTTGTTGTAGCCGAGCGCGGTGAGGCGGGTGCCGTCGATCGGGTCGACCGCGACGTCCACGTCGGGGCCGGTGCCGTCGCCGACGCTCTCGCCGTTGAACAGCATGGGCGCTTCGTCCTTCTCGCCCTCGCCGATCACGACGGTGCCGTTCATCCGCACGGTGTCCATGAAGGTGCGCATGGCATCGACGGCCGCGCCGTCGGCTCGGTTCTTGTCCCCCGCGCCCACCCAGCGGGCGCCGGCGATGGCGGCCGCCTCGGTCACGCGGACCAGTTCGAGGGCGAGGTTGCGGTCCGGGGCGGTGGGGGTGCTGGCAGTGCTGGTCATGAAGGCCTCCGTCGTCGTCGTCGGGGTCGATCCATCCCGCGCATCCGGGTGCCCGATCGTGACGGGTCGGGCGATGCCGTGCGGGTGCTTCGGACTCTACCCGGCGCACGGTCGACGCCGGGAGGACTGCGGATGAATGCTCTGTGCAGGACCTGTGGTCATGCCCTGGAACGCCCTATGCCCCTGTGGCACTGTGGCGCTCACGGCGACGCATCCACTGGCGCCATGTGTGCAGGTTCGCCGTAGAGGGCGGAGCCTGCACACATGGCGCCAGTGGGTACGCAGCAGCCGAGTCGCGGACCCGGGATGACCGGAACGAGCCACGGGCTTGTGTTGTGGAGAGGTCAGACGGTGGCGGCGGTCTTCTCGAGGGCTGCGGTGCGGTCCTTGATGCCGGCGCGCACGGCGACGAACAGGGCCACGAGTCCGACGGTCAGGAGCATGTGCCCCAGGCCCGCGATGCCGGGGATAGCGGCGCTGGTGGTGGCGGGGTCCTGGCCGTCGAGGGTGAGGAATCCGCGCACGGCCTGCATCGCCACGGTCACCACGAGGCCGATGTTGTAGGTCCAGTAGAAGACCGAGAAGGAGCGACGGCCACTCAGGGAGAACACCGCATCCAGGGCGAGGACCACGAGGAACATGACCATGCCCAGGACGAGCAGGTGTGTGTGGAGGGTGTTGAGCTGGGTGTGGGTGCCGAGGTTGTCGGTGGCCTTGGTGAACTCGCGGTAGAAGAGTCCGGAGGCGAGGCCGAGGATGATGTACGCGAACGCGGTGTTGAGGAGCTTGTTCATGTCTTCGACTCTAGAATTCCGGCGTGACCTGGGGATCAACCGAAGGATTGATCGTCATGGTGGCCCGGGCCACGCATCGAATGACGAAGGTCGCCAGGCGACGAGCAACGGCCGACGGGCCGCGCGCCGAGGGTCGTGCTGTCAGGCGGCGACCGGCCGACGGACGGCCCGGAGGTGCCAGACCCAGAACCCGCCGCCGAGCAGGGCGAAGATGAGGGACGTGAGCCCGAGCGCCACGAGGCCCGTGGTGACCAGCGGTGCGATCAGCCCGGCGAGCAGGGCGTTGAGGACCAGGCCGAAGAAGGTGCCCAGCGAGGCGGCGGCACCCCGCTCGTGCGGGAACAGGTCCAGCACCTCGAGCTGGATCGGCGCGAACAGCAGGGCGACCGTGAACGCGATGAGCATCGGCCCGATGACGGCGAGCAGCAGACCCCAGCTCAGGCCCCCGGTGAACTCCGGCGCGAAGGAGACCAGCACCAGGTTCACGACGGTGGTCACGACGGTGCCGACGAACCCGAAGGTGATCAGCCTGCTGCGGTCCATGAGGTCGGCGACGCGGCCCACCACCCAGGCGCCGGAGAGCATGCCGATGATCAGTGGGATGAACAACACCCAGAAGTCCCTCTCGCCGAGCCCCAGCAGCCGCACCACGACGATCGAGGCCCCGGCGATGAACAGGAACTGGGCGGCGAACCCGAAGGCGGACGCCGCCGCGACCCGCAGCATCACCGGCGACCGGCCCACATGCGCGAGGGAGCCCAGCAGCGAGCGGACGCGCAACGGGGTGCGGGCCTCGGGCGGGAGCGTCTCGGGCAGCCGCACGGTGAGGACCAGGACGAGCAGCGCGTAGGCGCCGACCCCGGCGAACACCCACCGCCAGTCCCCCAGCAGCAGGAGCCAGCCGCCGAAGATCGGGGCGACCGCCGGGGCGACCGAGAAGATCATCATGACCTGGGCCATCAGTCGCTGCGCCTCGGATCCCGAGAACATGTCGCGGATGACCACGCGGGAGACGATCGTGGCGGCGCCCGCACTCATCCCCTGCAGCACGCGCAGAAGGATCAAGGTGCCCATGCTCGGTGCGAGCACGCAGCCGAACATGCCGATCAGGTAGATGACGAGGCCACCGATCATGACCTTCTTGCGACCCAGGGCGTCCGAGAGCGGGCCGTGGAAGATCGACATCACCGCGAACGCGGCGAGGTAGGCCGAGACCAGCTGCTGCAGGGCGACCTCGTCCCCGCCGAACTCCGCCCCGATCCGGGTGAAGGCGGGGAACACGGTGTCGATGGTGAAGGGGCCGAGCATCGCGAGCGAGGCGAGCGTCAGCGTGATCCGCGCACCCGCCTTCGCGCGCCGGGGAGCGGGCGGGACGTGGGAGGTGGGGAAGGGCGTGGTCACCGTGTCGATCCTAGGGAGAAGGCCCACCCCGGCGCACCTGCATCCCGCGGGTCGGGAACGCTCACGACTTTGACGTGTACGGCGGCGTCCTACGGGCATAGGCTCTTTCCGGCGCCGCTGCCCCTGGCGACGCCGCCGGTCCCCTGCCCCGTGAGGTCACCCCATGAAGCACATCGCCATGCCGCACACCGATATCTCCGCACCCAACGTGGTGCTCGGGCTGATGCGCATCTCCGAGAAGTCCGACGACGAGATCCGCACCCTGGTGCGCACCGCCCGCGAGGCGGGCATCGACTTCCTCGATCACGCCGACGTCTACGGCAGCGAGCTGCACCAGTGCGAGGCCCGCTTCGCCGAGGCGATGCAGCTCAGCTCCTCCGAGCGGGAGCAGGTCACGCTCCAGACCAAGGCCGGCATCGTGCCCTCCGGTCCCTACTTCGACTATTCCTACGAGCATCTGATCGAGTCCGTCGAGGGGTCGCTGAAGGCGCTGCAGACCGACTACATCGACATCCTCCTGCTGCACCGTCCCGACGCGCTGGTCGAGCCCGAGGAGGTCGCCCGCGCCTTCGACGAGCTGCACGCGAGCGGCAAGGTGCGCAGCTTCGGCGTCTCCAACCACACCCCGCGCCAGATCGATCTGCTCGCCAAGCACCTGAACCAGCCGATCGTCGCCAACCAGCTGCAGCTGTCGATCACGCACTCCACGTTCATCGCGCAGGGCGTCTCGGCGAACATGCAGGGCACCGATCAGGCGATCGTGCGCGACGGCGGCGGGATCCTGGACTACTGCCGCCTGCACGACATCACCGTGCAGGCCTGGTCGCCGTTCCAGGCCGGGTTCTTCGACGGCGTGTTCCTGGGGAATCCGGAGCACGCGGAGCTCAACGCGGTCATCGACCGCCTCGCCGCGAAGTACGACGTCGCCCCCGAGGCGATCGCGACCGCCTGGATCACCCGTCACCCGGCGCAGATGCAGGTCGTCCTCGGCACCACCACGCCGGAGCGCGTCACGGATTCCGCCGCCGGTTCCGAGATCCCGCTGACCCGGCCCGAGTGGTACGAGCTGTTCCGCGCCGCCGGCTGGATCGTCCCCTGATCCGCGCCGCGGCCCGACCAGTCGCCGCCTGACCGGCCACGACCAGCAGACGGAGCTGAGGCGACGGAACCCTGCACTGTGCAGGGTTCCGTCGCCTCAGTTCTGTCTCAGCAGCTCTCGCCCCGAGCCTCCGCGCTCAGCACGGCCCGCCGATCACGGCGAAGCCGCGCAGAGCGTGGACCACGGCGAGCACGGTCAGCACCCCGGCGAGCACGTACACGATCCACTGCTGGACGGGGTACTGATATGGATGCTTCCGACGCTGGACGATGCCGGCGACGGCGCACACGAGGCAGAGTGCGGCCGCGATCATCGCACCGTAGTCCTGGTAGGAGCAGGCGGTCTGGACCCCGTTGACCGTGGAGCTCGTCGTGGAGGACAGGGAGATGACGAAGCCGAGCGCTCCGATGACCAGTCCGATATAGGTGGCCCTGGGTATGTCCCTGAGCTTCGTGGTCGGCTCCGGGAGCAGGGGCTGCGATTCGTTCGCGGTCATGGGAAGTCCTCGTCGTCGTCGGTGGTCGGCAGGGGGACGAGCACCACCTCGGCTCGTCGTTCCCCCTGATCCTCGCCTGACCTCTCGGAACCGTCGATGGGGAGGGGTCCTCGGGCAGGACTCCCCATCGACACGGCCAGCCGGGCAGCCCACCGGGCACCGCGCGGCAACCCCTACCGCCACCGGCCGGAACAGACCAGGATGGGACGCAGATTCCCACCCACGTGCCGCATCGGAGCGGCGAGGAGGCACAGCTCATGGCTCAGCGCGACAGGCGTATCGGACTGGTCGGATACGGCGATGTGTCCGTGGTCCACGTCGGGGCGATCGAGGCGATCGACGGCCTGGAGCTCGTCGGCATCGCAGACGTCGACCCCGCAGCGCGCGAGCGCGCCGAGGCCGCGACCGGCTTGCCCACCTTCGCGAGCGTCGACGAGCTGATCGATGCGCTGGGACCGGACGCCGTGCACGTGACGACCCCGCACGACCAGCACGTCGGCCCTTCACTCGCCGCTCTCGAGCGCGGCGTGCACGTGCTGCAGGAGAAGCCGCTCGCCCACACCCTGGCGGAGGGCACGCGCCTGGTGGAGGCGCTCGGAGCCGTCTCCGCCGAGGGCACCGTAACCGCCGAGGGCACCGCGAGCGCTGGAGGCACTGTCACCGCCGCTCGGGCCGACGGCGGCCAGGGCGCGCCCACGATCGGCATCTGCTTCCAGAACCGCTACAACCGCGCCAGCCAGGAGCTCGCCCGCCTGCTGGGCAGCGGTGAGCTCGGCGAGGTGCGCGGCGCATGGGCCTCGGTGGTGTGGAGCCGCACCGCGGACTACTACGCCGCGAAGCCGTGGCGCGGGCGCTGGGAGAACGCCGGCGGCGGGCTGCTCATCAATCAGGCGATCCACACCCTGGACCTCGTGCAGTGGCTGCTCGGCCCGGTCGAGCGCACCGAGGGCCTGGTCTCGCAGAAGAAGTTCGCGGGGGTCGTCGAGGTCGAGGACACCGCGGATCTCGTGCTGCACCATGCCTCCGGCATCACCACCACGTTCTACGCGACGCTCACGGCGCCCATCGCCCGGCCCGTGGAGCTCGAGGTCGAGACCGAGAACGCCTACCTCGAGGTGCGTTCGGGACGCGGCGGCGGCCTGACCGTGCGCTGGGCCGACGGCCGTGTGGACACCTTCTCCGACAAGGTCGCCTCCGCCGGCGGGCGGTCCTACTGGGGCGTCTCCCATGAAGAGCTGATCCGCGACTTCTACGCGAGCCTCGATGCCCCCGAACCGTTCTGGATCGGCCCCGCCGAGGCCATGGGGTCGCTGCAGATCCTCAAGGACGCCTACACCAACAGCGGCGTCGGGAACTGAGCCCGCGCCCTCCCCCCGCACCGTCGCCGCCGTCGCAGCGCACGCACGCAGACGCACAGCGCCCGTCGGCCCTCTCCGGGGCCGACGGGCGCTGTGCTGCGCGGTGAGGCGAGTTCAGATGATCTGGCGCCCCTCAGCGCGGGCTTCCTTGACGTCCTTGGCGAAGCCGCGGACGATCGTGATCAGGACGCCGAGCACCAGCACGGGCCACATGAGCAGGTAGACGGTCAGCAGAGCAGTCATAGCGCTCTCCTCTCTCAGGGTGCGGCAGGGCGAGCGGCCCCGCCGCGCGGGTGGTCGGTCAGCGTCCGGCAGGTGCGGAGATCTCGTCGGCCGGCGGAGTGCCGCCCGCCTCGGAGGGCTGATCAGAGGCCTCGTCCTCCTCGTCGAAGTCGCCGGTGATCGTGCCGATCACGGCGAAGTCGAAGTTCTGCGAGGACCTGACGCTCATCAGGTAGCAGACCAGGAACGAGACCGAGTAGGCGACGAGCGAGCCGGACAGCGTCTCGAAGTCACGCAGGTAGCCGAAGCCGAACGGCAGCACCGCGAGGGTCGAGACGATGCCGATGACCAGGGCGGGACGCAGGCCGAAGAAGCCGAACGCCATGATGCCCAGCACCACGCCGACGCCGAGGATCGCGAGCGCCTCGACGGCGAACCCCCAGGCCCCGGTCAGCGGGATGAGCGTGAAGCGCACCGGCAGGAACACCACGAGCGCGACGATGACCGAGACGGTGAACGCCTTGTTGGTGACCTTCTTCCAGTAGAAGGAGGCGATGACCGGGAACACCAGGCAGCCCCACAGGGCGCCGACGAACACCAGCAGGTCCAGGATGTTGAACTTCGCGGTGGCGAAGAACAGGGCCGCGGCGGTCGCGACGATCATCGTGATCCGGCCGATCAGCAGCATGAGCTTCGGGTTCACCTTCGTGCGCCCGACGGACTGGCCGTAGATGTCGGTCATGACGATCGAGCTCAGCGCCGACAGGTCGGAATCCGCGGTGGAGGACAGCGAGCCGATGATCATGATGAAGGCGAGGGCCACGAGACCCACCGGCAGATAGGTGCCGACCATCTGCGGCAGCAGGTTGTTGACGTCCCCGCCCATGGGCTCGACGCCCAGGTAGAGGGCCATCACGCCGAGCATGCCGATGCCGATCACGGTCGCGCCGTAGCCGATGGTCGCGGTGATGAAGGTGGGCTTGATGAGGTCCTCGCGCACGGCGAAGAGCCGCTGCGCGATGGTCTGGTTGCCGATCGCATAGGCGAGCACGGCCGCGATGTAGGGCGCACCCTGGTTCATGAACGCATCCGAGGAGAAGAAGCTCTCCTGCTGCGGGGTGACGTGGCCGGCGGCGACGCCGTCGGCGAACATCTGCGGGCCGCCGACGACGAAGAACACCGCCGGGATGATGATGACGGCCGCGCCGAGCATCGCCAGGACCTGCGCGAAGTCCGTCAGCACCGAGGCGCGGAAGCCGGACCACAGGGTGTAGAGCAGCACGCCCGCGGCGATGATCACGATGCCGGCGCCGAAGCTCAGCGGGGAGAGCATCGCGATGATCGCACCGCCCGCGATGAAGTTCGAGGTCAGCGAGATGACCGAGCCGAGCACGTTGGAGCCCGCCAGCATCAGCTGCGAGGACCGGCCGTGCCGGGCGTACATGACCTCGGCCAGCGTGTGCGCCTTGGGCGCGACCTTCCGGATCCGCTTGCCGAAGGGGTAGATGAACAGGATCATCAGGGCGCCCCACAGCCCGTAGTGGATGGGGCCGGAGACGCCGTAGGTGTAGCCCGCGGTGACCGAGGCGTACATCGAGGACGCCCAGATCCAGGTCGCGGTCATCGACGCCGCGGAGACGCCGAAGCCGATCTTGTTGCCGGCGGTCATGTAGTCGTCGGCGTTCTCCTTCTTGCGGGAGATGACGACGGACATCCACATCGTGCCGCCGTAGAAGAGCAGGAGGAGGACGATCACGCCGATGATGCCGAGCTGGGAGATCTCCCCCGGTGACTCAGGTGGCACAGGACTTCCTTTCGTCGCAGACAGACATGTCTTTCAGTCGTCCGGTCATCCGCGACGCGCGCAGGGCGCGTTGAGTCCAGGGTGGTTCCCCACGTCGGGCAGACCGGCAGCAAGCCCTGTGGTGGGGGCCGTCCGACATCGACTCGGGCGATGCCACGCATCTGCTCCGAGGATGTGAACCGCAACGGCTGCGGCGGGACCCGAGCTCTCACAAGACTCGATCCCGCACGTCACAACCACACATAGGACCTTGGGAAGAGTCGCACACTTATGCACACTCTGCCACCTGAGAAGTCACTGGGATGTCACGTTGCGCTGGTCAGGCCAGCAAAAGGATTGTCGGACAACCATGCGTCCCGCATCACATGACCGTCGCTCCGCATGAACATGCACCATTCAGCCCTGCACGGCCTGACGAACGGGATTTTCGGTCGCGACCATCCCGGCGTTCTGCGCCCCGACCAGGGCCTCGCGACCCTCCCATCACGAGCCCCGCATCCCCGGGGCACGATGGGATGAAAAGAATTTGCACGTTACCCCTCAGTAGAGGGCTAGATTTTCATCTACGTGACACCAGCAGGCCATGGAAGCGGCTCACCGTGGAGTCGTCACCGTTCAAGGACGTCGAAAGGTCATCATGTCTATCCCCCTCTCTGACTCCCGCTCCTCTCGTTCCCCACGCACCTCCGCACTACCCTCCTCCCGTCGCTCCTTCCTGGGTCTCGCCGGAGCCCTGGGCGTCGCCGGGCTCTCGGCCTGCGCCACCGGCGGCGCGAGCGGCGGCTCCGAGCAGGCGGGACCGGCCGCCGCGACCAGTGAGGACAACCCCTTCGGCGTGGACGGTGGGGAGTTCACCGCGTTCGTCTTCGACGGTGGCACCGGGGTCCCCCACCTCGACTTCACGCAGGACCTCTTCGAGACGAAGCGCCCCGAGGTGACCACGAAGATCGTGCGCGCCGAGGACCTCAGCACCCTGCAGCCGCAGTTCGTCAACCAGACCCCGCCGGACCTGTTCCAGAACTCCGGTGCCGGCGCGCTGGACGTGAACTCGCTGGCCACCAACGATCAGCTCGCCTCCCTCGAGGACCTCCTGGCCGCGCCCAGCTGGGACGACCCCGCGATCACCGTGGAGGAGAGCCTCAACCCCGGCGTGCGCGAGGCGGGCATGGTCGCGGACCAGCTCGTCGGGCTCAACACCGTGCAGTACGCCTGGGCGATCTGGCACGACGCGGCGCTGTTCGCGGGCAAGGGCTGGGAGATGCCGCGCACCTGGGACCAGCTGATGACCCTCTCGGCCACCATCAAGGCCGACGGCATCTATCCGTGGGCATTCACGGGCATGAACGCCAACTACTTCGATGAAGGCGTGTTCCAGCCGTTGGTGGCGAAGATCGGCGGCCAGGAGGTCTGGAAGAACGTCGACAATCTCGAGGACGGGGCCTGGCAGCAGAGCGCGATCCGTGAGGCCGCGGAGGCTCTGCTCCAGCTCAGAACGGACGAGCTGATCCTCCCCGGCGTCGCCCAGATGACCCACATCCAGTCGCAGACGGCCTGGCTGAACCACGAAGCGGCCTTCATCCCGGTCGGTGCCTGGCTCGAGAACGAGATGAAATCTGCGATCCCCGAGGGCTTCGAGCTCACCGCGACCGCGCTGCCCGCGCCAGATGAGTCGCTGGCCGACCTCACACCCAACAACCCCGGGGCCGGCTGGTACGTCCCGGCCGACGCAGCCAACCAGCCCGCCGCCTTCGAGTTCCTCCGCGCCCTGCTCAGCAAGGACGCCTCGCAGAACTACGCGAAGCTCACCAACTCGGTCACGATGGTCAAGGGCGCCCATGAGGGCCAGGAGCTCTCTCCGGCCTTCGCGACCATCACCGAGATGATCGACAAGTCCAACGCCGTCGAGCCCTGGGCCCCCGTGAAGTTCGACTCCTGGTACCCCTCGATGGTCGAGGAGATCCGCGCGGCGCTGACCGCGCTGGTGCTCGGGGACCTGGACGTCGACGGATTCCTGGACCGCTGCCAGAAGAAGGCCGACGCGACGAAGGCCGACGACGCGATCGCGAAGCAGACCCGCTGATGCACAAGCGCGGACTGTGGCGGCTGATCGTCACGTTCACCGTGCCCGGCCTGGTGCTGTACACGGTGTTCGTGCTGTCCAGCTTCGCCCAGGGCGTGCAGATCTCCTTCACCGACTGGACCGGGTTCACCCCCGATCTGACCTACATCGGGCTGGACAACTACCTCCGCCTGCTCGGGGACGGGTCGTGGTGGCGCTCCGTCTGGCACAACGTCGCGCTCCTGGTGGTGATCCCGGTGTTCACGCTGGGGCTGGCGCTGCTGTTCGCGTCCCTGATCACCCGGGGCGGTGCGGGCAACCTCCGCGCCACCCCGGGCGGGGACCTGTACCGGATCCTGTTCTTCTTCCCGCAGGTCGTGCCGGTCGTGATCATCGGCATCCTGTTCAGCTACGTCTACGCCTCGCGCGGCGGCCTGCTGCAGGGGCTGCTGTCCATGGTGGGCCTGGACCTGCTGACCGTGGTGCCCAACGGCCCGCTCGGCAATCCGCGGTTCATCCTGCTGGCCATCGCCGTGGCCGCTGTGTGGTCCTCCGTCGGCTTCTACATGGTGCTGTTCCTCTCCGCCATGGGGCGGGTCCCCGACGAGCTGTTCGAGGCCGCCGCCCTGGACGGGGCCGGGAGGCTGCGCAGCTTCCTCCACGTCACCCTGCCGCTGATCTGGTCCCACGTGCAGACGGCGTTCATCTACCTCGCGATCGGCACGATCGACTCGTTCGCGCTGGTCGCGGTCATGTCACAGACGGGTACCGCGGCCGACTTCGGAGCAGACGTGATGTCGACGTACCTGTACCGCACGGCGTTCTCCCTGAACTCGCAGTTCGGGTA
The DNA here is from genome assembly GCF_014897585.1 of Brachybacterium tyrofermentans. Lineage (GTDB taxonomy): Bacteria > Actinomycetota > Actinomycetes > Actinomycetales > Dermabacteraceae > Brachybacterium > Brachybacterium tyrofermentans. Next base: position 290,143 of record NZ_JABUXW010000001.1, read on the forward strand.
CGCCGCCGCCATGGGCACCGTGATGATGCTCGGCTCGGTGGCGCTCGCCCTGGTGACCTTCCGACTGACCAAGCGCGAGGAGTACGAGTACTGATGAGCACCCAGCCCCTCATGACGGATCGTCCTGCACCGGACCCACGTCCTGCGACGCCCGCGCACAGAGTGCCGAAGGGCTCGCGCCCCTCCCGCTCATCCCGCTCATCCCGCGTGGCCGCGCTGATCCCTCAGCTGTTCCTGGTCCCCTGGGCGCTCGTGGTCGCAGTGCCCCTGGTGTGGATGCTGATGTCCTCCCTCAAGACCAACGTGGAGATCTACAACAGCCCGTTCGGGCCTCCCTCCGAGCTGCGGGTGGGGGTCTACGTCGACGCGTGGACCGAATCCAACATCAGCGCGTTCTTCCTGAACACCGTGGTGGTCGTGGCCGGCGGCGTCGGCCTGACCATGCTGCTGGCCGTGATGACGGCCTATGTGATGGCGAAGTACCCGTTCCGGGGCAGCCGCGCTTTGTACTACCTGTATCTCGCCGGCATGACCTTCCCGGTGTTCCTCGCCATCGTGCCGCTGGTGAAGATCGTGCAGTCGCTCGGGCTGTTCGCCACCCCCGTCGGCCTGATCCTCGTCTACGCGGCGTTCTCCCTCCCGTTCTCGGTCTTCTTCCTCACCGCGTTCTTCCGCTCGCTGCCCGAGGAGCTGTCCGAGGCGGCGTTCATCGACGGTGCCGGCCACTTCGGGGTGTTCTTCCGGATCATGCTCCCCCTGGCTCGGCCCGGCCTGATCTCGATCGCCGTGTTCAACTTCCTCGGACAGTGGAACCAGTACCTGATCCCCGTGGTGCTGAACCCGCAGCAGGACGAGGAGCGCTCGAACTACGTGCTCAGCCAAGGACTCGCCGCCCTGGCGCTCGGCGAGAACTACGAGACCTCCCCGACGTCGATGGCGCAGCTCTTCGCCGGGCTGCTCATCTCGATGGTCCCGGTGCTCATCGTGTACATCCTCTTCCAGCGCCAGGTACAGCAGGGCCTGACCGCCGGTGCCCTGAAGTGAGGTGCTCCGGTATGACCCCGCCGGCGATGCGGCATGCTCCGAACCAGACTCCTGACAGCCCCTGTCCTGGGATGATGGGCACCCACCCCGCCGCACACCGGTCTCCCTGCCCCGTGCATCGCCACAGGTGGGCCCCCAGCACAGGAAGGCCCCGACACTGATGTCATCCGTCGATCCCGACGCGACCTCGCCGCCGCGTCCCGCCCACGACGAGGGTGCACCGAGCGCTCAGGCACCCCGGCCGCTCCCGATCCTCGCCGTCCTCCGGGCGGAGCTGCCCACCCTGCCGCCGCAGCTCCGGCAGCTGGCCCAGGTCGCGCTGGAGTCCCCCGCGGAGGTGGGGAGGATGACCATCACGGACTACGCGGCACGGGCCGGGTCCTCGGCCGCCTCGGTGACCAGGCTCTGCCGGGCTCTGGGGGTGAGTGGCTTCTCCAGCCTGCGCATGGAGCTCGCGCTGGCGGCGCAGCGGTCCGATCAGGGACCAGTGCCGAGCCTCTCCGGGGACATCACCGCCCAGACGCCGCTGCCCGACCTCGTCTCCCGCCTCGCCCTGCTCGGGGCACGATCCATGGATGAGACCGCACGGCTGCTGGACCAGGACTCCTTCGAGACGGTGACACAGGCCCTCGGCGACGCCAGCCATGTGTACGCGATCGGAGCCGGATCGGCGCATGCGATCGCGGTGTCGCTCGAGCACAAGCTCCGCAGCCTCTCGATCCCCGCGACGAGCTTCCACGATCCGCCGTCGGCCGTGATCGGGCTGGCCGCGGCCCGTCCCGGTGACGTCCTCGTGGTCGTCTCGGACACCGGCACCGAGAGCGAGTGCATCCCACCTCTCACGGAGGCGAAGCGCCGCGGCTGCGTCACGGTGCTGATCACCCGCCTCTCGCGATCCCCCGGGGCCGTCGTGGCCGACCATGTGGTGCTCGCTGTCCAGGACTCCACCCCGCTGCGCACCGGCACGCTGAACAGCAGGATCTCCGAGACCTTCCTCGTGGACTGCCTCGCCTCCGGCATCGTGGTCGGCCATCACGAGCGATCCGTCGACGCCCTCAGCTCCGTCGAGGAAGCGCTCGACCGCTACTGGTGAGGCGCTGCCACGCCCCCGCCCCTCCCTGCCCCGCATCCGCCGACCCCAGGAGCACGTCATCTCCTCCGGCCTTGCCGCATCCGGCCTCGCCGCGCCCCACCTCGCCGCCACCGAGGCCGCGCCGGCCTCCCGTCTGCACGTGATGAGCTTCAACGCCCTCTTCCAGACCGACTCGTCCTCCCCCGGCGACCCCGGCCACTGGGAGGACCGCGCCCCGGCGATCGAGGCGATGCTGGCCGCAGATCGCCCGGACCTGCTGGGACTGCAGGAGATGCAGGCCTGGACCTACGGGCCGATCGAACGCGGGCTGGGGCCGACGTACCGGTCGATCGGCATGGCGGAGTCCGGCGGCAGCGACGGCCTCATCAACCCGATCCTCTACAACACCGATCGCCTCGAGCTGCTGGGCTGGAACCAGTTCTGGCTCTCGGACCGACCTCGCGAGATCGGCTCCGCGACCTGGGGGAACGCCCGCCCCCGCACGGCGGTGAGGGCACATTTCCGCGATCGGGCCAGCGGCCTGGAGTTCGGGCATATCAACACCCATCTCGACCATGTGATCACCCAGGCGAAGACGAAGGGGGCGCAGCTGATCTCGGACCATCTCGAGCAGTTCCGTCTGCTCGGTCTGCCGTCGATCACCACCGGTGACTTCAACTCGATCGCCCGCCGCTCCCCCGCCTACACGGTCCTCGTCGAGGACTACGGGCTGCAGGACTCCTGGCTCGCCGCCGAGGAGCACCTCAGCCCGGGGTGGGGCACCTTCCCCTTCTTCGGGGAGGTCGAGGAGTCCGACGTCCGCATCGACTGGATCCTGCTGAGCCAGGACGTCCGCGTCGCCGCGGCACGGATCGACGACTTCCGCCTCGACGGGGTCTTCCCCAGTGATCACCTGCCCGTTCACGCGCACCTCGAGCTGCTGGCCCATCAGAGCTGACCGACCCATCAGAGCTGACTGTGAGGATGGCTTTGTCGGCCTTGTGCTGATGGGGTGTGTTCGACGGCA
>NZ_JABUXW010000020.1 GCF_014897585.1 Brachybacterium tyrofermentans
CGTTCATCAGCGCTTGTTGCGCTTGGTCTCGGTATCCGCGCTCTCGGAGATGTCCTCCAAGAGCGCGCGTGCTTTTCCCATGATCTCCAGCGCGGTCTCGGTGCGATCCAGGCGCTGCTGGGTCGTCTCCAGCTCGCGCCGCAACCGGGCGATCTCGGCCTGCTCCTTGCTGGGCCGGCCGATCGCCTGCCCGGGCTGTTTGCCCTGCAGCACGCCGGCATCGCGCAGCCGCCGCCACTCGGTGATCAACGAGGAATACAGGCCCTCGCGGCGCAGGTAGGCACCGCCTTGCTGCTGCTCGCAGGCCTCCTCGTAGGCGGCCAGGTGGGCGAGCTTCTGCTCGGGCGTGAACCGGCGACGGCGCGGACCATCGGCGCGGGGATGCGAACTGCTCATGGACCCATCATCGCGGGTCGACGACGGCAGCGTGGAGAGAGTCGAGATGCTCATCGGGGTCGTTCCTGATCTCGCCCTGCGAAGGCGGACTTGCTATGAACCACTGGTCTCAACTCACCCTGACACGCAGGGGGCCACCGATGCTGGGTGGCGCTGGGTGCTGCGGATACTGCGGGCGGCAGGCGCTGCGTGCAGCGGGGATTGTGGACAGCGGACCCCACGTCCTCCGCTCTCGTAGAGTCCCCCTATGGACAGTGCCGCCCGTCATTCCGACCCCGCTCCCGAGCCCCAGCCCTGGCTCCTGATCGTCGATCCGCAACGGATCTTCGCCGACCCCGCCTCCGAGTGGTGCTCGCCATTCTTCCCCACCGCGATGGAGAACATCGCGCGCCTGGCGGAGTCCGTCGGCCCCGAGCGCACGCTGATCACCCGTTGGCTGCCCACCGCGGACCGGGCCACAGCCTGGGGCGACTATTTCCATGCCTGGCCCTTCGCCGACGTCCCGGCGGAGGATCCCCGGTACGAGCTGGTCGCGCCCGCCCAGGGGCTGAGCGCCCATCCGACGATCGACGAGCCGACGTTCGGGAAATGGGGGCAGCAGCTGGCCGAGCGCGTGGGCTGGGCCACGAACCCAGCCACACATCTGCTGGTCACGGGCGTGACCACCGACTGCTGCGTCATCTCGACCGTGCTCCCCGCGGCCGATGCCGGGGTGCGGCTCAGCGTGGTCACCGACGCCGTCGCGCACTCCGCCGCCGAGAACGGCCCACCGGCCCTGCACACGATGAGCCTGTTCCCGCCGCAGGTCGACCTGCGCACCACCGCCGACATCCTGGCGGACGGGACGATCCAGCTCGACCAGGGAAACCCGAACGCTCAGGCTCGGACGGAGCCTGACGACGACCCACGAAAGGGACGCTGATGGCCGCCAAGGAACAGGTCACCGCGACCGCGGCAGGGAAGTACGTGATGTGCGGGCACTGCGGCGGCGGCTGGTACTGGTGGCGGAAGATCGTGCTGAGCTCCGGGTCGGCGTCGTTCTTCGACGTCGAGGTGTTCAGTCCCGAGGCGATCGTGCTGTCCTGCTCGGGCTGCGGCAAGATCCAGCTCTTCGAGAGCGGGACGCTGGAGCTTCGCACCCAGCAGGAGCAGCAGCAGCGCTGAAGGCCTTCCGCACGTGAGGGCGACAGGTGCCATCCTGGAGGCATGGCCCCTTCACTGCTCACCGTCGGTCACGGCACCCTCTCGCGCCAGGAGCTCGCCGATCTGCTGCGCGGAGCAGGGATCGAGCAGCTCGTGGACGTGCGCCGCTTCCCCGGCTCCCGGGCGAACGACGCCGCCGCCCGCGGCGTCGCCGAGGAGATCTGCGCGGAGGCCGGCATCTCCTACCGCTGGGACGAGCGTCTGGGCGGACGGCGCCGGCTCACGAAGGACGAGGATGCGCAGTCGCCGGACACCTGGTGGCGCGTGAAGCAGTTCCGCGCCTACGCCAGCTGGACCCGCAGCGAGGACTTCCGCGCCGGTATCGCCGACCTGCTGGACGACGTGGCCCGCACCCGCACCGCGGTGATGTGCTCCGAGGCCGTGTGGTGGCGGTGCCACCGTCGTCTCATCGCCGACGTGATGCTGCTGGAGCACGAGGTCGACGTCGCAGACCTCATGCACCCGGGGAAGGAGCGCCCCCATGAGCCGAGCGAGGGGGCACGGCTCGACGAGGACGGCCACGTGGTCTGGGATCTGCCGGACCGCGAGGAGTCCTGACAGCACGCGCCACGGGCCGGCAAGGCTGCTGACGGCACAGGCTCCCCTACTGCTCCGACCGGTCACCGCCCCGAAAAACAGTGGTCGCCGCGGAGTTCAGGCCTTAGCGTCGGCCCCATGGACTCCCCCACCTCGCACACCACCCCGCCGCTCCCCCGCACCGCGCTGATCACGGGCGTGGGCCGTCGGCGCGGGATCGGCGCCGCGATCGCCCGCGGTCTCGCGGCCGACGGCTATGACCTGGCCCTGAACTACCACGATCCCTATGACCGCCGGGTCCTCGGGGAACCGGCCGACGTGGACCTGCTGGCCGAGGAGCTACGAGCCGACGGGCGCCGCGTCGAACTGATCCCCGGCGACCTCGAGGACCCCGCGGTCCCGCCGGCGCTCGTGACCACGGCCCGGGAGGCCCTCGGCCCGCTCGGCGTGCTCGTGACCTGCCACTGCGAGTCGGTGGACTCCTCGATCCTGGACACCACGGTGGAGAGCTTCGACCGCCACTACGCGGTCAATGTGCGCGCCACGTGGCTGCTGCTGAAGGCCTTCGCAGAACAGGTGGAGCTGGGCCGGGACACTCCCGGTGGTGCGATGATCGCCCTGACCAGCGACCACACGGTGCACAACCTGCCCTACGGCGCCACGAAGGGGGCGCTGGACCGGCTCGTGCTGGCCGGCACCCACGAGCTCGCCGACCGGGACGTGCGCACCAACGTCATCAACCCGGGCCCGATCGACACCGGCTGGATGGACGACGCGATCCGCGCGTCCGGGGCGGCCGCGACGCCCGCAGGGCATCTCGGCGAGCCCGGGACCGTGTCCGACCTGGTGCGCTTCCTGGTCTCCGAGCAGGGCGCCTGGATGCGCGGTCAGCTGCTCTACTCCAATGGAGGGTTCGCCTCGCCGGCCCTGTGAAGGCTGCGGGAACCACGTAGCGGGAACCGGTCAGCAGGAGGCAGGCAGCAGGCGGGACGACTCAGGCGTCGTCGGGATCCGTCGGTCGCACCTGAGGGTCTGCCTGCTGTGCGTCGGGGTCTGCCTGCCGCACGTCCGGGCCCGTCGGCCGCACGTCGGGGTCCGTCGGCCGCACGTCGGGGTCCGTCGGCCGCACCGCTCCGCAGCGCCAGCAGGGCACGCTCGGATCGCGGGTGCCCTCCCCCTCGGGCATGGCGCCGCACTCCGGACACAGCAGACCGATCCAGCACACCGCCTCCCCGGCAGAGTCGGTCGGGTCGACCTCGTCGTCCACGATTGGCTCCTCGTCCCAGTTCCGCCTGATCCCGCGCTCACGACTCTACGCCGCAGCGGAGAACCACTTCTGGCCTGGGACGATCGCCGGTCCCCGAGCAGCGCCCGCGGAACTGACACCGGCAGCTCCGCGCCGACGGGAGCCTCGCGACCCCCGCCGGGCTCTCAGATACCGCGGCGCAGCGCGAAGACCCCTCCGTGGTCGAGCACGGCCCAGGCCTTCTTGGTGCGGGGATCCACGCCGTAGGTGCCGACGTCGTAGCCCTCGCGGTAGGCACCCTTGACGAACTGCGTGGTGCCGGTGTGGTTCCCGGTCACGGCGTTGGCCCATCGGCCGCTGTCGGTGCGCTGGGCCACCCCATAGCTGCCGTCGGCGCGGAAGGGACGGGCGTCGCCGGTGAGCTCGAGGACGAAACGGTCGCCCTGCCCGGTCTCGTCCTGGTCGGGGAGCTGCCCGGTGAGATCCTCGTCGTGCAGCGCGATGTTGTGGTGCATCCCGTGGAGGTGGAGACGGTGGGAGGCGTCCCCTGCCTGCGCGGGCTCCCAGCCGGTGACGATGCGCCGGGACATGGTGCGCCCTGCATAGTCGGTCCGCTCGGACGTGTTCGTGCCCTCGATGATCGCGGCGGTGGTGCCCTCGAACTCGTCGGTCACCACGGTGTACCGCTCTCCGGGGGCGACGACGAAGCTGGCACCGTTCAGCGAGCTGCCCCATCCTTCGCGCCAGGACCACCCGGTCTCCGGCGGGGTCGCGGTGAGGGACGCCGGGCCGTAGTCGACGCCCGTGCTCATGGAGAAGAAGTCGACGCTCAGGTTCGGGCCGTCGACGGTGATGACGTAGTGGGTCAGCGTCCACAGCTCCTCGGCGAGGACCGTCTCGGACGGCCCGCCGTAGGTGTCGGCGATCGCCGGCCGATCGGGCGTGTAGAACTTCGAGCTGTCCGAGCCCGCGATCAGCTGTTCGACGCTGTGCCGACCGTCGGTGCTGGTGATGATGGAGCGCTTGTGGTGGTGGTCGTGACCGCCCCAGACGAAGGCGACACCACCTTCGTCGCAGATCCGCAGGAAGCGGTCGACGCCGTCCGGGTTGTCGGAGGGGTCCGCCCCGAACAGGCAGTCGACGTGGTTGCCGCCGATGAGGTTCTTGTGGGCGGCGATGATGCAGTGCATGTCCTCGCTGCGGCTCATCACCCGCTCCTCGATCCAGTCGAGCTGGTCCAGGATGTTGTCCCCCGTCGAGCCCGTGCCGTCGGGGCGGGTGAACTGGTCCAGCATGATGATCCGGACGTTCTTCACATCGAAGGAGTAGGACAGCCCTGCGAGCAGTTCGGACGGGGAGGAGAAGTTCGTGGCGCCGCCCAGCGGATGGTCGCCCTCACCGAGATGCTGGGGGAAGACCTCCGGCAGCTCCTGAGCGGCGGTCTGCGAGGACTCGTGGTTGCCGCGCAGGGTGTAGAAGCCGATCCCGGCGTCGTACAGGGGCTGGACGAGCTCGCCCTTGATCGGCAGGGTGCGCACCTCGGGGCGGCCGTTGTAGCGGTCGTCCTCCACGTCGACGTTGTCCCCGACCTGGATCAGGAAGGCTGCGCCCAGCTCGATCATGCGCTCGTCGATCAGCCGCTGGAGGCCACCGGCAATGGCGCCGGGGTTCTCCCCGTCGGCGTCGGCGCCCCATTGGGTGTCGCACATCAGGCCGAAGGTCCAGGCATCGCCCGACGCCGGAGCCGTCGGAGCCATCGGAGCGGTGGGCGCGGTGGGCGCGGTGGCGGCAGCGGAGGCGGCAGATGCACCCGCACCGGTGCCGAGCGCACCGACTCCGATCGGCAGGCGAAGAACGGTGCGACGGTCCGGACGGGACAGAGCGGACATGAGGTCTCCATATCGGGTCAGCTGGACGTGAACGATCACGCCCGAGGCTAGGCACCTGCCCTCTCGAACAGCTGGCCTCTGACCCAACACCGGATGGCCATCACGCGTACCGGCGACGACCTGACGTCACTCCTACGAGGAGGACCCGCTCTCGACCCGGTTCCTGGAGCTCTTCGGGGGGATCAGCAGGGAGGCGGCGACGGCGGCGCCCATGGCGACCACGATGACGGTCAGCGAGAGCCAGATCGGGACCTCGGGGATCTTCTCCAGGGCGGAGAAGCCGGGGATGAAGTCCAGCGGGGCCTCGTGGATCGCGTGGATCATCAGCTTGATGCCGATGAAGCCGAGGATCGCGGCGATGCCGTAGTGCAGGTAGGCCAGGCGCTCCAGGAGGCCACCGAGCAGGAAGTACAGCTGGCGCAGCCCCATCAGCGCGAACAGGTTGGCCGTGAAGACCAGGAACGGGCTCTGGGTGACCGCGAAGATCGCCGGGATCGAATCCAGCGCGAACATGACGTCGGTGAGGCCGATCGTGATGAACACCAGCAGCATCGGGGTGAACAGCTTCTTGCCGTTCACGATGGTGCGCAGGTTGTTGCCGTCGTAATGGTCGGAGACGGGGAACAGCTTCCGGACCCCGCGCATGATGAACGAGTCGCCGCTGTCCTCGTCCTCCTCCTGGGTCTGCTTCCAGGCGGTCCACAGCAGGAAGAGGCCGAAGATGTAGAAGATCCACGCGAAGTTGTTGATGAGCACCGCGCCGGCCACGATGAACAGCGCGCGGGCGATCAGCGCGATGATGATGCCCACCATCAGCACTTCCTGCTGGTACTTCTTCGGGACCGCGAACTTGCCCATGATCACGATGAAGACGAACAGGTTGTCGATGCTCAGCGAGTACTCCAGCAGCCAGCCGGTGACGAACTCGGAGGCCGGTGCCACACCGCCCACGAAGAACAGCACCACCGCGAAGATGAGCGCGAGGCTGACGTAGAACCCGATCCACGCCGCGCACTCCTTCATGGAGGGCAGGTGGGGACGCTTGAGGACCAGCAGGAGGTCGACGAGCAGGATGGCCACGAGGACGACCAGTGCCGCGATCTCGAAGCCGAGGTGGAGCTCTCCCATGTGCATTCCTTCGGGTGGTGCGGGCGATCTTCCCGAGGGGACGGGACGGGAGTGCTCGAGCAATCCCGGAGTCAGAGTACTAGGGAGCTCGCCCGGGATCCCCCGGAGTGAGGACCCTCTCCCTCAGCTCTCTCCCGCAGCCCGACGCCTCTCGGTCCGCACCGACGGCAGCACGTGTCCGCGACGGGTCGCGAGCACCAGCATCACGATGCCCACGGCGAAGCCCAGGAGCACTGTGACGAGGGACCCCTCGATCCCCATCGACCCGCCGGTCAGCCAGTCCGGTCCGTTCGTCTCGGCGAGGAGCAGTCCCCTCTGCTCGCCCGTCCCGGACACGGAGGAGGAGAACACGCCGCCCTGCACGGTGTTCCACGCGATGTGGATACCGATCACCAGCCACAGCCGCCGGGTCAGGAGGTAGGCGGCGCCCAGCAGCACTCCCGCCTCGACGACGAGGCCGAGCGCGGTCAGGACCGACGCCCCGGGGTTCGTCATGTGGATCAGCCCGAACAGCAGCGAGGTGATCGCGAGAGCCGCCCAGCTTCCCACCCAGGAGTCGAGCACGCGCAGCAGGACCCCACGGAACAGGATCTCCTCGAGGAATCCGGCACCGATGCCGATCGCGAGCGGCGCCAGCAGCTGCGGCGACGCCGAGAAGCCGGTGACGCGGTAGCCGCCCAGCAGGGCGATCAGGCCGACGGCGAGGGCCATCAGGGCGGTGCCGAGCACCAGCCCCACGGCCAGCTCGGCGAGCTTGCCGCGGCCACGCAGGCCGAGCCCGGGGCTGCCGCCGATCGGGCCGACGATCAGGAGGTAGCCCCCGATGCCGAGGGCGGCGCCCACGCACGCTCCGAGCAGGAGCGCCCACGGACCGCCGAGAAGCGCGGCGAGCCCCGTCATCACCACCTCGGCGACGACGAACAGGACGATGCCGAGCGGCAGCTGGAGTCCGCGGCGGCGATCGCTACGGTCCACGGGAGAAGCGCTCCGGGCGGTGAGAGAGGCGAGGCGAGACGTCGAGGTCGAAGAGTTCACGGAGGTCATGGCGTTGAGCATGCGCCGTGACGGGCGCGCTGTCACTGCCTGCGACACGATCGTCGGGGCAGCCCGACATCGCCCGTCCGGCCACCAGGTCCCAGCGCCATCGATCGCGGACGAATGCGGGCGGACGCGGGCGAGCCCGGTCGGGCCGGCATGGAGCACGGAGACCCGCAGCCACGACGCCGCCAGGTGTCAGCGGGCGTCGTCTCCCGCAGCGGCGAAGACCTCGCCGAGAGTGCGGATGCCGGTCTCGATCTGCTCGTCGGTGGAGCTCGTGAAGCTCAGGCGGAGGGTGCTGCGGCCGTCGCCGTGGGCGAAGAAGGGCTGCCCGGGGACGTAGGCGACCCCGGCCCGGACCGCCGTGTCCAGCAGGGCGCCGGTGTCGATCGCCCTGCCGGCCGTCGTACGCGGCTCCTCGGCCCCGGATCCCAGCTCGATCCAGCAGAACATGCCACCGTCGGGCTCGCTCGCCTGCGCATCCGCCGGGAAGTGCCGGCGCAGGGCGCTCGCCATGACGCCGGCCCGGTGCCCGTAGGTCTCCCGCAGGCGCTCGAGCTGCTGCGGGAGCACGTCCTCCACGAGTGCGTGGACGATCATCTGGTTGAGGGTCGGCGAGTGCAGATCGGCCCCCTGCTTGGCGAGCACGAGCCGGTCGATGACGTGCCGGGGCGCCTGCACCCAGGCGTCGCGCAGGCCGGGCGCGAGAACCTTCGAGAAGCTGCCGAGGTGGACGACGTGCACGTCATCGAGCGAATCTGCCTGCTCGCGAGCGAGCTCGAAGAGGGTGGGCAGGTGCTCACCGCGGAAGCGCAGTTCGTTGTACGGGCCGTCCTCGAGCACCGTGACGCCATGGCGACGGGTCACCTCGAGCAGAGCCCGACGCCGTTCCAGGGGCAGGGTGCGGCCGGTCGGGTTCTGGAACGACGGGATCGTGTAGAGGAGCGTCGCGGGCGTCCGCTCGAGCTGCTCGGCGAGGGCCTCGGGGATGATCCCGTCCGCATCGCTCGCGATCTCGACGAACTGCGCGCCGTAGGGGCTCATGGCCTGGAGCGCACCGAGGTAGGTGGGCTGCTCGACGAGGACCACGTCGCCCGGATCCAGCAGCACACGGGAGACGAGGTCCAGGCCCTGCTGGCTCCCCGACGTGATCTGCACGCGATCCGCGGTGGTCCCGGCGCGGTCGGCGATCCACTCGCGCAGCGGCAAGTGGCCCTCGGTGGTCGAGTACTGCAGCGCCTCGCGACCCTGCGTGCTGAGGATGCTGTCGGTCGCGGCCTGGATCTCCTGCAGCGGGAACAGCTCCGGGGCGGGAAGGCCACCGGCGAAGGAGATGACGTGCGGCTGCTGGGTGACCTTGAGGATCTCTCGGATGGCGCTCGAGGTCATCCGCCGGGAGGCGGAGCTGAGGGGGATCATCCGTCGCACCCTACTCAGCGTTCCACCGGCGCGGCGGGTCGTCTCAGTGCCGTCCCGAAGCCGACTCAGCGCCGTCCCGAAGCCGGCTCAGTGCCTGCTCAGCGTCGGTTCAGCGCCGCTCAGCGCCGCTCAGGGCACCACGGTCACCGCAGCTCCCCGGCGACCTCCTGCACCGCTGCCAGCACCGTCCCGTCCAGCAGGCGGGCCTCGGCCTCGGCGATGTCCGGGGCGAGGAAGCGGTCCGGGCCGGGGCCCTGGACGGTGCGGCGCAGCACGGCGACCGCAGCGGCGCTCGCGGCCGACGGGGCCAGCGGCGCGCGCAGGTCGATCGCGCGGGAGGCGGTGAGCAGCTCGATGGCGAGCACGCGGCGCAGGTTCTCCACGCTCGTGCGCAGCTTGCGGGCGGCGTGCCAGCCCATCGACACGTGGTCCTCCTGCATCGCGGAGGACGGGATCGAGTCCACGCTGGCCGGCACCGCGAGCCGCTTCATCTCCGAGACCAGGGCGGCCTGGGTGTACTGGGCGATCATGAAGCCGGAGTCCACGCCCGGGTCGTCTGCCAGAAACGGCGGCAGCCCGTGGGAGCGGGACTTATCCAGCATGCGGTCGGTGCGACGCTCGGCGATCGAGGCGAGATCCGCGGAGACGACCGCGAGGAAGTCGAGCACGTAGGCGACCGGTGCCCCGTGGAAGTTGCCGTTGGAGGTGACGGTGCCGTCCTCGAGCACGACGGGGTTGTCGATCGCGCTGGCGAGCTCGCGCTCGGCGACCGTGCGGGCATGGTCGATGGTGTCGCGCACGCCGCCGGCGACCTGCGGGGCGCAGCGCAGCGAGTAGGCATCCTGCACGCGCGAGCCCTCCGCGGCGACGTCGGCGATGATCGGCGAGCCCTCGAGCAGGGCGAAGATGTTGGCGGCCGACGCCTCCTGGCCCGGATGCGGGCGCAGCGGCGCATGCAGCTCGGGGCGGAACACGGAGTCCCGACCCCGCAGGCCCTGCACGGTCAGCGCCGTGGTGAGATCCGCGGTGCGCACCAGCTCGTCGAGGTCGGCGATGGCCATGAGCAGCATGCCGAGCATGCCGTCGGTGCCGTTGATCAGTGCGAGGCCCTCCTTCTCCTCGAGGAGCACCGGCTCGATCCCGGCCTCGGCGAGCAGCTCGGGCACGGGGCGCTCCACGCCGTCGCGGTCGCGGGCGCGCCCCTCCCCCATCAGCACGATCGCGCAGTGGGAGAGGGGGGCGAGGTCGCCGGAGCAGCCCAGGGACCCGTACTCGTGGACGATCGGGGTGATCTGCGCGTTCAGCAGCGCGAGGATCGTCTCGACCACGACGGGGCGCACGCCGGTGCGGCCGGAGGCGAGGGTGCGGGCGCGCAGCAGCATCAGGGCGCGCACCACCTCGGTCTCCACCTCGGGCCCGGCGCCGGCGGCGTGGGAGCGGATCAGGGAGCGCTGCAGGGCGTGGCGCATGGACGGCTCGATCGCCGTGTCCGCGAGGGCGCCGAATCCGGTGGAGACCCCGTAGACCGGCGCGTGGCCGGGGGCGGCGAGGGCGTCGATGTGCTCGCGCACCGCGGCGACCTGCTCACGGGCCGCGGGATCCAGCTCGACGGGGGCGAGACGGCGGGCGACCGCGAGGACGTCGGCCGCAGTGAGGCCGGAGCTGGCGAGAGCGACCGTGCGGTCGTCGGTGGAACGTGCGGTGGTGCTGGTCATGGGGTGCCTTTCGGTCGGCGGAGGAGCTGACTGGGGTGCTGACTGGTGCGGGCGGAGAGGGGGGCCGGCGGGTGCGCCGACGTGATCACGCGCCGGTCAGAGCAGCAGGTGTGCGAGAGGTGCGGTGAGGAGGATCGTGAGGATCACGCGCTCGAGCCACAGGATCACCAGGCGCCCCACGTTCACGGGGATCGAGGTGGCCAGGATCGAGGGGACCAGCGCGGAGAAGAACACGATCTGGGAGACGGCGGTGACGCCCACGGTGAAGCGGAGCACCTCGGACTCGTGGCCCGCCACCACCGTGGCCGGCAGGAACATCTCGGCGATGCCCACCGCGACAGCCTTCCCGGCGAGCGCCGGGTCCGGCAGGCCCACGAGCGCCGCGACGGGCACGAAGATCCAGCCGATCAGGTCGAACACCGGGGTGTAGGTGGCCAGCAGCAGGCCCGCGAGGCCGATCGACAGAATCGAGGGGACGATGGCGGAGCTCATGAGCACGCCGTCCTTGAAGGTCGACCAGGTCCCGCGCACGAGGCCCGGGGCACCGGCGAGGGCGCGCATCGCCTCGTCCCAGGCATGGGCGAAGCGGTTGCCGGTGGGGACGGGTTCTGGTGCGTGGTCGACGCCTTCGAAGGGTTCGTCGGGCACCCCGCGCAGCGGCGGGATCCGCACCGTGATCGCCGTGACCGCGAAGGTCACCACCAGGGTGAGGAAGAAGTAGAGGGTCCAGTGGTGCATGAGGTCCAGCGTGCTGGCCACGATCACCATGAACGTCGCCGAGACCGTCGAGAAGCCGGTGGCGATGATCGCCGCCTCGCGGCCGGTGTAACGGCCTTCGCGGTACACCTTGTCGGTGATCAGCAGCGCGAGGGAGTAGGAGCCGACGAAGGAGGCGACGGCGTCCACAGCGGCGCGGCCGGGGACCTTCCAGAGGGGTCGCATGATCGGCTGGACCAGCACGCCCACGAACTCCATCAGCCCGTAGTTGATCAGCAGGGCGAGGAACACGGCGCCGACGGGCACGATCAGGCCCACCGGGATCGCGAGCTTCTCCCACAGGAACGGCCCGATGTCGGGGTTCGCGAGCGGGCCCGGGTAGTAGCCGGCCGCAGCGCAGACCGCGACGACCAGGCCCACGACGTTGGCGAGGGCGAAGACGGTGCGCAGGGCGCCCTTGCGCCAGGAACCGGTGACGAAGGGGCGGATCGTGCCGAACGCGACGAGAGCCACGACCACCCACGGCACGGCGGCGCCGAGCACCCGCTGCACGAGGGTCAGCACGTGGTCGACGAGGATGGTGGACTTCCCGCCGATCTCGATCGACACGAAGAACATCGCCAGGCCGATCGCGCTGTAGAGCAGGAAGCGCCAGCGGTGAGGAGGGATCGCCCGCTCGGTGCCGTCGGCTCCGATCACGGAGCCGGCGCGGCCGGTGGCGGAACCGGTGAAGTACTCATCGCCCGAGGAGGTGCGGGCGTCCTCGGGTCCAGGTGCGGCGAGAGCGTCAGGCGTCGTCATCGACGGCCTCCTCAGGGGGTCGGGGCCCCGTGCCGCCACACCTGATGGGTGAGCGGCATACCGGGACGGTAGGCGAGATGGATGGCGGCGGGGGCGTCGAGCACGTGCAGGTCGGCGCGGGCGCCGACGGCGAGGTGGCCGACGTCGCTGCGGCGCAGGGCGAGGGCCCCGCCGCGGGTGGCGGCGCGGATCGCCTCGGCGAGCGAGAGGTGCATCTGCAGCACGGCGGTGGCCACGCAGAAGCCCATGGCGCTCGTGTAGCTGGTGCCGGGGTTGCAGTTGCTCGCGATCGCGACGGCCGCTCCGGCGTCGAGCAGGTCGCGGGCCGGGGCGAGCGGGGCGCGGGTGGAGAGGTCGCAGGCCGGGAGCACGGTCGCGACCGTCGGCCCGGCGTCGACCGAGAGGCGGCCCGGCAGGTCGGTCGCGCTGGTGGCGAGTGAGGCGGTCGCCGCGAGCGCGTCGACGTCGTCGGTCGAGAGGTGGTTGACGTGGTCCACGCTCGCGGCGCCCAGCTCGGCGGCGAGCGCGACGCCGCCGGAGCGGCCCAGCTGGTTGCCGTGCACGCGCAGTCCCAGCCCCGCCGCGGCGCCGGCGCGCAGCACGCGCTCGGACTGCTCGGGGTCGAAGGCGCCGGCCTCGCAGAACACGTCGATCCAGCGCACGTGCGGGGCGACGGCGGCGAGCATTTCGCCGCTGACCAGCTCGACGTACTCCTCCGTGCCGGGCCGGCCGTCGCGGCCGTCGAACTCCGCGGGCACCAGGTGGGCGCCGAGGAAGGTGGCCTCGTCGAGCTCGCCGGCCGCCACGAGGGAGGAGGCGAGGCGGGCGGAGCGCAGCTCGTGCTCGAGGGTGAGGCCGTAGCCGGTCTTTGTCTCCATCGTCGTGGTGCCGCCGGCGACCGCCTCCGCGATCCGACCCCGGACGAGCTCGCGCAGGCGCTGGTCGGTGGCGGAGCGGGTGGCGCCGGTGGTCACGCCGATGCCGCCCGCGGCATAGGCCTCCCCCGCCATGCGGGCCTCGAACTCGGCGGCACGGTCGCCGTCGAAGATCAGGTGGGAGTGCGAATCGACCCAGCCGGGGAGCACCGCGCGACCGTCCACGTCGACCCGACGATCGGCCGACGGGGCGTCGGCCGCGGGGCCGGTCCAGGCGACCACGCCGTCCTCGATGACGAGGGCAGCGTCGTGCAGCACCTGGGAGTCGGCGACGCCGTGCGGGGTCGAGGGGTCGTCGAGTGCGGGATCGAGGGTCCACAGCTCGCTGATGCCGGTGATCAGGGTGCTGGCCATGACGGTGCCTCCTGCAGGTGAGGGTGGGGAGAGTATGCCCCGGGGCCGGTCCGACCTCCCGCGAGCTGTCGGAACGCTCGGACGAGGTCGGGCCGGCCCCCGGGCAGGACGGGGCGTGGTCAGTCGCGGCGGGTGGGGGTCATCGGGACGCGCACGCCCCGCTCGTGGGCGACCTCGTCGGCCCGCGAGTAGCCGGCGTCGACGTGGCGGATCACGCCCATCGCCGGGTCGTTGGTGAGCAGGCGCTCGAGCTTGCGCCGCGCCAGGTCGGTGCCGTCGGCCACGCCCACCTGCCCGGCGTGGATCGAGCGGCCGATGCCCACGCCGCCGCCGTGGTGGATGGACACCCAGGTGGCGCCCGAGGAGGCTGCGGTCAGGGCGTTCAGCAGCGGCCAGTCGGCGA
Source organism: Brachybacterium tyrofermentans (assembly GCF_014897585.1). Lineage (GTDB taxonomy): Bacteria > Actinomycetota > Actinomycetes > Actinomycetales > Dermabacteraceae > Brachybacterium > Brachybacterium tyrofermentans. The sequence continues at coordinate 13,782 of NZ_JABUXW010000020.1, forward strand.
TCGCGTCGGACCCGTCGAGCATCGACTCGGTCTCGCGGTACGGGGAGGCGACGGAGCCGGAGTCGAGGTGATCGCGGCCGATGACGATGGGGGCCTTGACCTTGCCGTCGCGCACGAGGTCGTTGAAGAGCATCCCGGCGCGGTGGCGGTCGCCGTAGCCGAGCCAGCAGATGCGGGCGGGCAGGCCCTCGAACTCGACGAACTCGTTCGCCGCGTCGAGCCAGCGGTGCAGGTGCTCGTTCTCGGGGAAGAGCTCCTTGAGCGCGGCGTCGGTGACCGCGATGTCCTCGGGGTCACCGGAGAGGGCGACCCAGCGGAACGGGCCGAGGCCCTCGCAGAACAGGGGACGGATGTAGGCGGGGACGAAGCCGGGGAACTCGAAGGCGCGGTCGTAGCCGGCGTGGCGGGCCTCGTCGCGGATCGAGTTGCCGTAGTCGAACACCTCGGCGCCGGCGTCCTGGAACTCGACCATCGCGTGCACCTGGCGGGCCATCGACTCGCGGGACTTCTTGGTGAAGCCCTCCTCGTCGGCCTCGGACTCGCGCTGCCAGTCCTCGACGGAGACCTCGAGGGGCAGGTAGCTCAGCGGGTCGTGGGCGCTGGTCTGGTCGGTGACGATGTCGATCTCGATGTCGCCCGCCTGATGGCGCTCGAGCAGGGCCGGGAAGATCTCCGCGGCGTTGCCGACGATGCCGATCGAGAGGCCGCGCTTCTCGGCCTTCGCGGCGTTGGCGCGGGCGATCGCGTCGTCGAGGTCGTCGGCGATCTCGTGGCAGTAGCGCTTGGCGACGCGGCGCTCGAGGCGGGTGCGGTCCACGTCGGCGATCAGGCACACGCCGTCGTTCAGGGTGACGGCCAGCGGCTGCGCGCCACCCATGCCGCCGCAGCCGCCGGTCAGCGTGATCGTGCCGGCGAGCGTGCCGCCGAAGCGCTTCTGCCCGATCGCGGCGAAGGTCTCGTAGGTGCCCTGGAGGATGCCCTGGGTGGCGATGTAGATCCAGGAGCCGGCGGTCATCTGGCCGTACATGGTCAGGCCCTCGGCCTCGAGCCGGCGGAACTCGGGCCAGGTCGCCCAGTCGCCCACGAGGTTGGAGTTGGCGAGCAGCACGCGCGGGGCCCATTCGTTGGTGCGCAGCACGCCGACGGGCTTGCCGGACTGCACCAGCAGCGTCTCGTCGTCCTCGAGGTCCTCGAGGGTGCGGACGATCGCGTCGAACGCCTCCCAGGAGCGGGCCGCGCGGCCGGTGCCGCCGTAGACGACGAGGTCATCCGGGCGCTCGGCGACCTCGGGGTCGAGGTTGTTCATGAGCATCCGCAGCGGGGCCTCCGTCTGCCAGGACTTCGCGCTGAGGGTGGTGCCGCGGGCTGCGCGGACGGGGCGGGCTCCGGGGAGGGTCATCATCGGCTCCTGGTGTCGGGGACTGCTCGGGAGGTTCCGAGGGGTCGGCGTGTTCCCACCAGGACACCACCGCCGACGGGGCGGGTCGAGACCGCGGAGAGCGGTTGTGTCCGGGATACCGGACAGTGTCGTCCGGGTGGATCAGCCGTCGTGACGCAGAGGCACCGTGGCGACGGGCCGTCCCGGGGCAGAACGCACCATCGCGCGGGCCTCCGCAGAGTCAGGCGCTCAGCCCACCCCGGAGAGTCGTCACACGCAATGACAACAGCTGCTCCGCCGTGCCGGCTCCGCCACGTCAGCCGCCCTCGCCGGCCAAGCCTTCGAGGGCGTCGTGAGCGGCGTGCTCTCGCAGGTGGTCCGCGGTATAGGGGATGGTGAAGCGGACCTTTCCGTGGCCGGCCGACTCGATGATGCCGTCACGGATCAGTCGTCGGCGGTACTCGCCGGCGTATTGGGCAGTCACGTCCATGCGCTCGGCGATCTTCCCGGTGCGGGAGGGCCCGTCATCCTGAGCCATGGCGAGCAGGTAGGTGCGGTCGACGCTCGACAGAGGCCGCAGCGCTGGAGTGTGGACATGTCGGCCGAGGCGACGGCGCGCGGCCGCGATCCCGGCATTGACCTCGTCCGTGGTGATCGGACCAGTGGCCTTGTGAGCCTTGAGAGAGTGGTAGCCCACGAGCTGGAGCATAAAGGGGTACCCGTCGACAGCATCGGCCGCGAGGTCGAGGGCTTGGACGTCGATCTCACGGCCGCTGTCGGCGATCGTTCCGGCGAGGGCCGCTCGGACATCTGCACGGCTCACGCGACCGACGGGATAGTGCTCGGCGCGGCGCAGGAACGTCGCTCCGGGATGGTCGAGGAGCTCTTCGATGGGAGTCGAGAGCCCCGCGCCCATGAAGGCAAGGAGTCGCTCCTCCCGGCGGCCGTACTGGATGATCTCGCCGACCTTGCGAAGGTCTTCGATATCGGCAGCCTGAACCTCATCGATGGTGATGACGAGGCCTCGGCCGGAGGGCCGGAGAGCATCGGTGAGCTCGGTGATCTGCGATCGGAGTGTGGACTCGGCGGGATAGCGCTCGGTCCAGGAGACACCACCTCCGAGAGGGCCGACGGTGCCGCTCGCGGACTCGAGCCGTGTCCGCGGTTCGTCGGAGTGGTCACGGAGCAGGCGGGGCAGATGATCTCGCGTGAGTCGCTCCAGGAGTCCGGCGCTGGAGCTCTCGGTGATGACCAGCCATCCAGCGCTTTCAGCGGCCCGCCTGTAGGAGTCGAGCAGCACCGTCTTGCCCATCCCCCGCTGGCCGGACAAAAGGACCGTCAGACCGGCCGGGTCGAGGATCCCGTCGAAGGCGTCCTCGAACTCGTCGAGCAGCTGATCGCGGCCGACCAGGAGGTGCGGGTAGGTTCCGAATGATGGCTTGAACAGATTGCGCGACATATAAAGAGTATAAAGCGAAGGGCTCATATCCAAAGGGATCAAAAGACCGCCCCACCGAGGTCAGGACTGAGGCGCATCGAGTGTCGGCTGGCGCTGACCAGCGGTTCAGCCTTCCCTTTCGGTCGCCAGCTGCCCATGGGAGTCGAGTACCCGCGGGGGACGGGCGCCTGCGCTACTGCCCGTCGGTCGCCCGCAGCGCGTCCCGCTCCTCGCGCACGAGCTCCCAGGTGCGCACGAGGCGCGGGAGGGTGAGCATCAGCAGGCCGCCGGCCATGTTCAGCGGGATCACCCAGGCGAACCACACGAGCCAGGACAGGTAGGAGATGTCCGCCCCGGCGTGCATCGCCCCGAAGATCACGGCCGAGCTCAGGGCGCCGTGGAGCATGCCGAGACCCACCACGAGAAGGCCGCTGATCAGGGAGTTCGCAATGGTCGCGATGCCCTCGGTGGAGCCCTGCGCCATCCGGGTCACGAGGGTGATGGTGAAGCCGGCCAGCAGCGCGAGCGCAGCGGTCTCGACGGTCAGTCCCTTGTCCATATACCCGGTGGCCGCCTCGATCAGCACGTCGTCGAAGGCAGGGAAGGCCGCCACGACGACCCAGGCGAACGCCCAGCCGCCCACGAGGTTCGTCACCAGCGTCACCGTCCACAACCTCACCAGTTGCCCCCAGGTGCCGTGGCCGGCCACGATCGCATTGATCGGCACCAGGAAGTCCTCGGTGAACAGCTCGGAGTGGGCCAGACGCAGGGCGTACAGCCCGATGCCGAAGGCGAGCCCGCCGAGCAGCTTCGACCCGGTCGCATCCAGCACCGCGAGCATCGCCAGAAGACCGATGCCCACGTCGATCCCGCCGAACAGCCCGGTGATGACCAGCGCGCGCCAGGTGCGGTTCAGGCGGTTCGCGCCCTCCTCGACGGTGCCGCGGAACTCCTCGACGAGCTTGTCCTCGAGCGGCTCGTCGGACTCGCCGAGGTGCTCACGCTCGTCGTGCTGGCTCCGCGTGTTCGGCGCAGGCTGCTTCGCCCGGGGTCGCAGCCTGTCCCGACCGCGCTGCCCGGCCCGCCCGCTCTGGTACTCCCGCTCGCGCCGGTTCCCCCGCTCGCGCCGATCAACCTGCCCGGCCTGCTCATCCCGTTCGCCCTGTTCACTGTCAGCAGCCACGGTCGGCACCTTCTCTCCGGAGTTGCGGTGGAGTTGCAGTGCGCCGCACGCTATCAGCGGGAACGGGACTCTTCCGCAGTCGCCGGGCGATCATCCTCTGCTGCACGCGGCTGAGCCGGACCGGACGAGTTGCGGCATGCGGCGCATCCTGACGCCGCACTTGCTGCCGCACTCACTGCAGAGCAGAGGGTTCGGTGGAGGGGTGTCCCGAGCGCCGGCCCAGCAGGCGACGGGTGATCTCGTCGGCCGCGAGCCGCACCGCGGCATCGAGCCGTTCGCGCAGCTCGTCGTCCACCCTCGCCTCGACGAACGTCAGCGCGACGGCCGCCGCCGGCCAGCCGGTGTGGTCGCGCACCACGGCGGCCACGGAGCCCAGCTCGTCGGTGACCGCCCCGGATTCGTGCGCGATGCCGTCCGCCCGCACCCCGGCCAGCAGCTCCCGCAGGGCGCGCGGCGTCTCGGGGCCGGGCGCCTCGGTGCGGGAGGTGAAATCCCCCTGGTGGCCGAACAGGGCGCGCAGCTGCGCCGGTGGCAGCTCGGCGAGGATCGCGCGGCCGCTCGCGGTGAGGTGCGCGGACAGCCGCACACCGACGTCGGTCACCAGGCTGGGCCGGTTCCGGGCGCGCTCCTCGACCACGTAGAGCACATCGCGTCCGTGCAGGACCGCGAGGTGGCCGGATTCCCCGATCTCGTCGACCATCGCCTCGATGACCCGTCGGCCGATGCGCGCGAGCGGCTCCTGGCGCAGGTAGGCGCCGGAGAGCTCGTGGGCGGCGGGGCCCAGCCCGTACAGCCGCTCCTCCCCCAGGTGCATGACATAGCCGTGCTCGACGAGGGTCGCCAGCAGGTCGTAGGTGCGCGAGCGCGGCAGGTCCAGCTCCTCGGCGAGGCGCACGGCGGCGACCGGGGAGCGGCACGAGGCGAGGAAGGTCAGCAGGCGCAGCGTCGCGTCCGCCGCCGGGACTTTCGGGGGTGTCATGATCGGCAAGGATGCCACCGGAGCTGTCCGGTGGGCCGGACGGTGGCTCTCGACGCGCCGTTCCGCGCGGCGCGGCGGGTGCCATGATGGAACGATCGCACGCCCTGACCCGCCGACGAGGAGCCCCGATGACGACCTCTGCGCACCGCGAGAGCCCCTGGACCGGGCGGCACGACGGCGACGGCCCCGAGCATGCCCGCTGGCACCAGACGGTGCAGGTCGTGGCGCCGGGGGCGGCCGACGCGGATCCTGCGGCGCCGCACGTCGCGCTGCTCGGCTTCCGCTCCGACGAGGGGGTGCGCCGCAATCGCGGCCGGGTCGGAGCCGCCGACGGCCCCGCGGCCCTGCGCGGAGCGCTCGCCCCGCTCGCCCTGCACGGGCCGCTCGCCCGCGGTGAGGTCGGTCTGCACGATCTGGGCGATGCGGTGACCGTGGGCGAGGACCTCGAGAGCGGCCAGGCCGACGCCGCCGCCCTCACCGCGCACGCCCTGGATCGCGCGGGCTCACGCCTCGCCGTGGTGCTGGGCGGCGGGCACGAGACCGCCTGGTCCTCGTACAGCGGGCTGATGGGCTCCGGTCTCGGCCCGCGCGCGGGGCAGCGCTGGGGTGTGCTGAACCTCGACGCCCACTTCGACCTGCGCGAGGAGCCCCGCCCCACCTCCGGCACCCCCTTCGCCCAGATGGCCGCCGCCGAGCGGGCCGCCGGGCGGGACCTGCGCTACGCCGTGCTCGGGATCGCCGAGCCCTCCAACACCGGCGCCCTCTTCGCGAGGGCCCAGGAGCTGGGCGTGCAGTGGTGGACCGACGAGCAGTGCCTCGCCGCGGGGGCCGACGGGATCCGCGAGTTCGTCGCAGACTTCGCCGCTGACCTGGACATCCTGTACCTGACCATCGACCTGGACGTGCTCCCGGCCGCCACCGCCCCCGGCGTCTCGGCGCCGGCGGCCTACGGGGTGCCGCTGCCGCTGATCGCAGCGGCCGTGCAGGCTGCGGCCGGCAGCGGGAAGCTCGCCCTGCTCGACGTCGTGGAGCTGAACCCCTCGCTCGACGTCGACGGCCGGACGGCGCGTGCCGCGGCCCGCCTGATCGACGACGCGGTGCGCATCGTGGTCGGTACGCGGGCTCTGCGCTCCGCACCTTGAGCAGACCACCCCTATCTCACGCTACTCTTCGGAAGGCTCATGCGATAAGGCCGCGTCGCCGCCTCGAGCTCGAAACCGAGGGAGGCGTAGAACGCCCGCGCCTCCGGGCGATGCTCATCGACGGTCAGCACCACTCGCTCCCGGCCGGAGCTCTGCTGCGCACCGTCGATCAGTGTGACCCCGATGCCCGCCCGGCGAGCGTCCTGGTGGACGGCGATGAAGTCCATGTAGAGGGTGGACTCACCCTGCAGCTGGAAAGCCACGTAGCCGAGAACGGTGCCTTCAGGCTCGATGACCAGTGTCGAATAGGGGCCATCGGGACTCACCAGTTCCGCAGCACGCGCATAGGTGCCCGGGAATTCCTGATCATGCAGCTCCTGGATGGCTGCTTCGTCGGCCAGGACAGCAGGTCGGACCCCCGGGGCGAACTCAACCTTCGGCACCGAAGAGGTGCGGGCGTACTCGAAGTTGGCCTCGCCTGACCGCCATCCGCAGTGGGACGCGAGCCAGGCCATTCCGTCATGGTCGACGCTCGCATACATCTCATGGTGTCCCACGGGGGCTTGCGTCGTGACCGCCGCCAGCAGAGCGGGGCTCAGGGACTGCCACTCATCGTCTTCGGCCCAGGGCCCATGCACCCACGAGCGGTCCATGCCCTCGTCCCATTCGATGACCGCTGCACCGATGATCCGCCCGGTATCCGACACAGCCACGCGGACCGTCTCGGTCCAGTGCTGGTCCAGCGCCTCCAGGTCACCCCGGATGTCGGGCGGCTCGGTGCCGAGATAGGCGCACGCCGTACCGACGGATTGCTGCTGGCGGACGATGAAGTCCACTACCGCATGCTGGTCGAAGCCTTCAGAAATGATGCCCATGGCGCCATGCTCCGGCCTCGGTCGTGCCAGGTCAACCGACTTCTCCGCTCGAACCGGCCGCGTCGCGGCCCGACTGATCGACGACGCGATACGCATCGTGGTCGGCGCTGGCGCCTGAGCGGTCACACCGAGGTGCGGAGCCACTCCTCGAGGTCCATGTCGTCGACCTCCGCGTCAACGGGGAGCAGCCCGCCGCCGGCGATGGCCGAGCCCAGGTACGGGAGCTCGACGACCAGGCGAGGGGACCTGCCCTCGATGTCACCGCGACGTGCCAGGATGCGTCGCACGAGCTGCGCGGAGGTGAGCTCCTTGGGGCCGCGCAGCGCGAAGGTGCGGTCGGTGGAGTCCTCGTCGACCTCGACTTCGCAGGCGATCCGTGCCGCGAGCCTGTCCGCGGCGACAGGGGCCATGCGCATGGTGGGCAGCAGAGCGACGGGTCCGATGCTCGCCTGGGACAGCAGCAGCCCCGCGATCTCGAACCACTGCGTCGAGCGCACCAGCGTGACCGGGAGGGCCGCCTCCAGATAGGTGGCCTCCTGGGCGGCCTTGCCCCGGTAGTAGGCGAAGTACCGGTGCACGTCCGGATCCGCGGCGCCGGCGATGGAGACACACAGGATGCGACGCGCTCCGCCCTGCTCCGCGGCGCGGGCGATGTTCCCGGCGGCCCGCGTATGGGTCTCGACGGCGCGCCGGGCGCTGAGCGACGGGGTGCTGATCGTGTCGATCACGAGGTCCGTGCCCTGCAGGGCCTCCGCGAGGCCGGCGCCGGTCACGGCGTCAACCCCGGTGCGTCGGCCGAGGGCGCGGACTGTGTGCCCCGCGGCCTCGAGATGGGTGACGAGATGGTGGCCGAGGGTCCCGGCCGCTCCGAGCACGGCGATGTCCATGTCCGTCACTGTAGACGCACGAAGGAGCGCAGCTCCGGCTCGTGGTCGTGGGCCTCGATGAATCCGAGCGACTCGTAGAAGGCGCGCTGGCCGGGCTCCGCATCGGTGAGCAGCACCTGCTGGCGCACCGTCGCGAAGGGGGCGAAGGCCGCGTCGACCAGGCGTCGGCCGATGCCGGCCCGGTGGACGTCGGGCCGCACGAGCACGTCCTGCAGGTAGGCGATGGTGGCGCCGTCGCCGACCACCCGGGCCAGGCCCAGCAGTCGGCCGTCACGGCGTGCCGTGACCACCTGGGCGCTCCCGGCGAGCGCGCGCAGCAGCGTCGAGGGGTCCTCGGTGTACGCGCCCCACCCCACGGCGTCATAGAGGTCCAGGACCTCCTGCAGCGCCGGGACCTCGGTGCCGACCACGAGCTCCCCGGCTGGTGGGGCAGACGGCGGGTCCGACGGCCGCCATCGCGAGTCGACCAGCTGGAACAGGCGGCAGTCCGCCCACTCCCCGCCGAGCCGCAGGTAGGAGGGCGCCAGACCGTACTCGGCGAAGCCGCAGTGCTCGAGCACGCGCGCCGAGGCGTCGTTGCCGACCTTCACCTCCGCCTGGATCCGGTGCAGGCCGAGACCGCCGAAGGCCACGGCGATCGCGCTGCGCACCGCCGCCGTGGCGATGCCCCGCCCGCTGACGGCGTCGTCGACCCAGTAGCCCAGCGACGCCGAGTCGAACGCGCCACGGATGATGCCCGAGAGGTTGAGCCGGCCGACGATCCGCGTCACCCCCTTCTCCTCGAGCCGGATGGCGAGCGGCAGGCTGCGCCCGGCCTCGCGGTCGGCGAGGGCGTGGGCGATCGCGGTGCGCTGCCCGGCCTCGGTGAACCAGCTCTCCGACCGGGCGGGTGCGCCGACCATCAGCTGGTCGCGGTTGCGGGTCTCGAGCTCCACGAGGGCCGGGGCGTCATCGGCCGCGAGGAGGGTCAGCGTGACCTGATGGGTCTGGACGGGAGTTCGCGGCGCGGGCTGGGGCTTTCGCGGCGCGGACTGCGGAGGCTGCGGCGCGGGCTGGGAGTGTCGCGGCTCGGGCCGTGGAGGCTGCGGCGCGGGGTTGTCGGACATGCCGCCCAGTATCCGGCACGTGCCCGGCACCTGCGGTGACGTCCCATCCACTCCGCCCCTCAGTCTCCGTTCCTCAGTACCCGGTGCCGCCGTCGATCGCCTCGCGCAGCAGGTCGAGATGGCCCAGGTGGCGGGCGTACTCCTCGATCAAGTGGGTGAGGATCCACCGCAGGTTCACCTGCTCACCGTGGCGCAGCCCGAGCACGGGGCCGTCGAGGTCGCTCCAGCTCGCCTGGGCGGCGCGGGTGGCCACGAGTTCCGCGCAGTAGGCCTCGACATCGGCGAGCGCGGTCGCGGGGTCGACGTCGTCGAAGTCCCCGTCGGGATTGTCGTCGGTGCAGTGCGGGTCGGGCTGCTCGTCGTCGAGCAGCACCTCGCGCAGCCAATAGGCCTCGACGTCGGTGAGGTGGCGGACGATCCCGATCGGGCTCAGGACCGACGGCGGCACGGAGCGACGCGACAGCTGCTCCGCGTCGAGTCCGTCGATCTTCCGCAGCAGGGTCTCGCGGTAGAACTCGACCCAGCGGTCGAGGGACTCGCGCTCCCCGGCCATCGGCGGCGGGTCGACGCGGGTGTCGACCGCGGGGGTGGCTGGAGGCGTGGTGGACGGGGCAGAGGACGGTTCGGGTGTGCTCATAGGGGCACACTTCCACGGCACCGGGCTGACCACGAGCGATTTTGGGGGCGGAGATCCGCACTCGCCCCCTGGGAGTGGAGGACGCAGGACCCCATGTGGTGCCGTGCGTCGGTATCGCCCGCCCATTCCGACGCACCAGGCCACATGGATGCGGGAGTAGCTGCGTGCGGGGCAGTACGCGGTGGGCTGCGTGCGGGTGCAGCGCCCGGGCAGGGCCGGGGCCGGGGCCGGGGCCGGGGAGCGCGGAAGGGCTGCTGGTGACGTGAGCTGGCAGTATCGCCAGCTCACGTCACCAGCGGCCCTCCGGCTACATGAACCGTCCTCGCCCCCGGTTGTGGTCCCGCCCAGCCCCGCAGGGTCTGACCGGGCAGCGCCCGCGGTGTCAGCCGAGCAGGGTCTGGGCCAGCGTCACGGCGGCCACCCCGCCCAGCAGCACCGAGAACAGCAGCGTGAGCGTCGAGGGGCGCGCCTTCGTGGACAGCGGTCCGCCGAGGATGCCGCCCACCGCGGAGCCGGCGGCGAAGATCAGTGTGATCGTCCAGTCCACGTGCACGTCGGTGCCCAGACGCGCCAGCAGGCTGGTGGCGGTCGCGATCACCATGACCAGCAGGCTCGTCCCCGAGGCGCGACGCATCGCCAGACCCAGGGCGATCACCAGCATCGGCACCACGATGAAGCCTCCGCCCACGCCGAAGAACCCGGTGAGGAAGCCGGTGAGGGTCGCCGCGGCGATGACGAGCGGCAGGCGCGGGGACGCCGACGCGGCCGGGGTCGTGGGCAGCTCGGGCTCGCCGTGGTGGCGCTGGATCCCGTCGGCCGATTCGACGGTGTCGGGGCCAGGCTGATCCAGCACCGGGTCGTCGTGCACGGCGACCGGTTCCTCGGCCTCGAGCTCCGCGGGGGTGCCGTGCGCGATCGCCTCGGCCCGTTCGTCCCGGCGGGTGCGCAGGGCCCGGCGCAGCATCGCGATCGCCACCCCCACGAGCATCACGCCGAACAGGGTGAGCAGCACGGGCGCCGGCACCAGGGCGCTCAGGCGCGAGCCGACGACGGCGCCGACCACCGAGACGCCCGCGAAGACCAGGCCGTTCTTCCACTCCACGTTCCCGTGCCGGGCGTGGTGCGGGAGGCTGACCAGGGCGGTGATCAGCACGATGATCAGACTCGATGCCGTCGCGGAATGCGTGGGCATGCCGAGCAGGAACACGAGCACGGGGACCGCGAGGATGCCGCCGCCCGCTCCGAGGGCTCCGACCACGATCCCGACTCCGAGGCCGACGCCGATCGCGAGCAGGGCGAGCTCCATGGAGGGACTCCTCAGGGTGCGGGGCCGAGGAGTCGTAGGCCCCGGCGACGATCAGATCGCCTCTACCGTACGTGCCGGTCGCCGGACGTCAGCCCTCCTCGTGGCGAAGGAAACTCCCCGAATCCTGCCCACGTAGGATCGAAGGCCCCGCTTCCCAGGAGTCGACATGGTCCCCGCTGCGCCCGATCACCCCACGGCCCTGATGGATCCGGCATCGCCCGCGATGGGGCAGCGGCTGGTCGAGGCGTGGCGCACCGGCGCGCTGATCATGCCGCTGGGCGCGGACTCCTCCCCCGTGCACCTGCCCGGCCTGCACCGCTCCGTGCTGCCCGCCTCGCTGTCCGGCACCGCCCGCGTCTCGCTCGCGGGGGTGGGCGAGCGCTTCGCCGCCTGGCGTGTGACGCCTCAGGAGAACGCCCCGCTCATCGTGCGGATCCCCCATGTCCCGCCGGATGAGCTGCACCAGGACCTCTCCCAGGAGATCGCGGCGCTGACCCTGATCCCCACCGGGGTGGGGCCCGCACCGATCGCCGTCCACGATGATCCCGTGACCAGCCCGATCGGGCACGCCTATGTCGTCGCGTCCGACGTGCCCGGCATCGCGGCGGCCCCCGAGGCCTGGACCGACCAGGGCCTGGCCGCGCACGCGCGGGTGCTCGCCCGCCTCCACGGCGTCCCTGCCCCGGGCCGTGGCCCGGTGGTGCTCGGCGCGGACCCGTGGGCGGCGGTGCCGCGCGGCGTCCCGTCCCTGCTCAACGAGGTGGAGGAGGAGGTCGCGGCCTGGCGCGGCGCGCACGCCCCCGTGATCGAAGAGCACGGCCTGGAGCTCTTCCTCGAGGCGGCGCTCGCGCGGGTCGCGGCGGTCGAGGGGGAGATCGCCGGACTGGACGACTTCGTGCTGTCCCACGGCGACCTGTGCGCCACGAACATCCTGTGGGAGCACGCCTCGGTCGTGCGGTACATCGACTTCGAGTGGGCGCAGGGCGACGACCCTGCCCGCGACCTCGCGATCATCGGCGGCGCTGTGCACGGCGGGCCCTGGTACGTCCCCCTGGTCGAGGAGCAGATCACTACCTTCGTCGACACCTACGTGCAGGCACGCGGAGAGAACGGCGAGCTGCCCGCCTCGGTCGCCGACACCGCCTCGCTCCGCGACCGGATGCGGGCGTGGACCGCGTACGAGCGCACCGCGATGCTCGTCCACGTCGCCTCGCGCGCCTCCACCCGGTCCTCGCACCGTCGGGTGCTCCCGATCCTGCGCGGCACCCTCGCCCGGGAGCTCGGGCTCACCGACTGACCTCCGGGCCGGGCGGACGGGCAGACAGGCAGACAGGCAGACGGGCAGACGGGCAGACGGGCAGACGGGCAGACGGGCAGACGGGCGCATCCTGCGTGCTGTGCCACGCTCAGGCCGGGCACGGTTGCCCTCCGGGGCGATCTGCGTACGGTGGGGCCATGAGCGACTTCGTGAAGAACGGTCCGAACGCCCCCAAGGGGTACTTCGCCGCGGAGGCCGCCGGCCTCGAGTGGCTGGCAGAGCCGAAGACGGTGCCGGTGGTCCCGGTGCTCGAGGTGGGCAAGGGCGAGCTGCGCCTGGAGCGCCTCGAGGAGATCGCCCCGTCGGCCGACGCCGCCCGCGCCTTCGGCGCGCAGCTGGCCCGCCTGCACGACGCCGGGGCGCCCGGCTTCGGCTGGACCCCGGGGGACGGTGCCTGGTTCGGCCCCCTCGAGAGCCCCTTCGACGTCCCGACCGTCGAGCACGAGGACTTCCCCGACTTCTGGGCCGACGACCGCCTGCGCCCCCTGGCCGACCGCATCACCCGCACCCTCGGCGCCGACGGGCACGACACCGTCGACGAGGCGATCGACGTGATCGCCGACGGCGCCTTCGACGGCATCAGCGGACAGGGCGCCGAGGAGCCCTCACGGGTCCACGGCGACCTGTGGTCGGGGAACCTGCTGTGGACCGCGGACGGCGCCACCCTCATCGACCCGTCGGCCCACGGCGGCCACCGCCTCGAGGACCTCGCGATGCTGTCCCTGTTCAGCGCGCCCTTCCTCGACGAGATCTTCGAGGGCTACGAGAGCGAGCACCCGATGCCCGGCGACTGGCAGCAGGACCTGCCCGCCCACCTGTTCTTCGGCCTGCTCGCCCACGTGCACCTGTTCGGCGAGGCCTACGTGGACCAGGCGATCGCCACCGCCGAGTCGATCATCGCCCGGGGTGACGAGCTGGGGTTCTGAGCCCCGCAGACTCCCCACCACACCACCGGCACCGATCGGCCACCCGCGCCGAGGCCCGCGCGACAGGTGCAGGACGAGCGCAGGAGGAGTTCAGGACGCCTCCGGAGCCCTTGCACGACGCGAGTGTGCGCTGTGCTTCCACCGAGGGAAGTGCAGCGCACACTCGCGTTCTGGAGGGATGGTGGGGACAGGAAGGTCACAGTGTCGACCGGGGTCGGGCGTCTGGCGTCAGGCCGTGACCGGAGTCGGCCTCAGCGGCAGCATGCCGCTCGAGTCCAGGTCAGTGGTCGTGGTCTTCGTGCTCCGCGTCGCCCTCGTGCTCCTCGTGGCCGCCGGCGTCGCTCGCCTCCGACTCGTCGTGGTCGTCGTGCTCACTCGCCTCGGCATCGTCGTGCTCGTCGGCGCCCGGCGCGATCTCGTACTCGCCTGACGCGGTCCCGGTGGTCACCTGGATCTCGTGCGGCACCACGGGCAGGTCCAGCTCGCGGTAGATCTCGCCGCTGGCGACGTCGACCATCGTGAGCTTCTGCGCCGCGGGGTCGACGACGAAGGCGGTGCCGTCGGCCACGGACATCATGGGGCCGGCCTCCTGCCAGTTGTCCGGCTCGGTCCACTCCCCCGTCACGGGGACCTCGTGGAGAATCTCGCCGCTCTCGGGGTCCAGGATGTTCAGCTCGCCGTCGGCGGTGAGCACCAGGGCCTCACCGTTCGGACCGCGGTCCAGGGAGCGGAACCAGTACTCCGAGCCCAGGTCCACGATCTGCTGGGTGTTGTCGCTGGTGTCGATCAGGGCGATCTCGGTGGGGTGCTCGGCACCGCCCTCGGGATCGGCCTCGACCTTGTGGTCGGCCAGCACGATCGACGAGTCCTCGTGACCCTTCTGGTTGCCGGAGCGCTGGAAGTCGCCGTCGATCGCGACCTTGTGGAACTCGCCGTCGCGGTAGATCACGGAGCCGTTCTCGCAGCCCAGGCTGATCACGTCGCCGGATTCCGTGGGCTTCGCAGCGGCTTCGCCGTGCACGCCGGGGCAGTCGTCGGTCTCGGCGGTGACGTTCCCGTCGGCGTCGAGCGCCTGCACAGTGTGGCGCTCGTCCTCGGTGCCCTGGGTGACGAGCAGGCCCCCGTCGGAGAGCGGTACCGCGACGCCGTGGTGGGGGGCCTCGGTGCTGGTCTCCTCGAGGATCCCGAGGTCGCCGTCGACCAGCGCGGTGGGGTCGATCAGGGTGATGTCGCCGGTGCCGTCGGCGAACAGGGCGGTGCGGTCCCCGTGGGGGACGACGTGGCCGGGCATCGGCGCCGGGACGGACAGATCGGTGAGGGCGGGGTCCTGCACGTAGTAGTGGAAGTGGTCGCCGTGGCCCTGGGCGAGCAGGCCGGTGTCGTACATCGTGATGGCGTCGGAGGCGCTTACGGCGACGTGGCGGCCGTCCCCGGCCGGATTCAGCCGCACGTACCCCTCGACGTCGGAGCTGCCGACGGTGCTGCCGTCGGAGGAGTCCAGCGTGGTCACGCCGCCCTCGTGGGCGAGCACGATGCGCGGCGAGAGAGCGGCCACCTCGGTGCGGTCCGTCTCCGGGGCCGCCGCGTCGCCGGCCGTCCCGCCGTCGGAGGCTCCGTCGGACCCGTCTGAACCGCCTCCAGCCGGACCGCCGCAGGCGGAGAGCGCGAGCACGCCGACACCGAGGAGCGCAACAGCACGCCGTTTCATGACAATGGTTCTCATCTGAATCATGATCAGAACAGTAGCAGTTCCTGAGAACTGTTCTCGGCAATGGGAGGGTACCCCGGGTCACACTCGGCGGGTACCCTGAACGGGGCGATGGGGGTCGCCTGCTGGGGGAACCGCTCGACATGCTCAGGGGGAGCCGACATGGAACGACGTGATGCCACGACAGCGCAGAATCCACTCGGAGAGCGCGGCGATCGCCGACGCCCGCGGCGACATCGCAGGCGCCGCCTCCGCCGGGGAACGACGGTCGCCGCGGTTCTGACCCTGGCTCTTACCAGCTGCTATCTGCTGGATCCGGACCTGCTGCCCGAGGGCACGGACGAGGTGTCGATCGAGGTCGGCGAGACGGCCCAGGTGGATCTCGGCGAGTGGTCGCCGAGCATCGGGGACCGCTGGGGTGCGGTCCCCCTGCAGGAGGGCGACGCCGCCGAGTACGCCGCCGTGGACGACGGCGTCGTCACCGCCCACGTGGTCCAGGGCGCCGAGGTGTTCGGGGTGCGTGCACGCCGGGACGGCCCCGAAGCGGGCGGCACCACCCCTCACGCCATCGAGCTCACCGGCGTCGCGCCCGGCACCTCGACGGTGCGGATCGTGCACTGCTACCGCGTCGGGATCGCCGAGGACTGCGACCAGGGGCCCCGCGACATCGATCCGATCGAGCTCACCGTGACGGTCACCTGACGCGGTCGTCCGCACTGCCCGACCCCTCACGCCGGTTCCGCTCCGCCGGGAAGTCCACGGCCTCGTGGCGAACGCGATCGTGCGCCGCGCTTCCGACAGGGGAAGCACGGCGCACGATGGCGTCTCGCGCCGGGTCGGACCCGGCCAGATCGGCCCAGGGCCAGATCAGACCGGGGCCGGCTCAGCTCTGGACCGGCTCAGCTCAGGGCCGGCTCAGATCACGCCGAAGGCGATCATGGCGTCGGCGACCTTGCGGAAGCCGGCCACGTTCGCGCCCACCACGTAGTCACCGGGGCGGCCGAGCTCGTCGGCCGTCTCCAGGCAGGTGGTGTGGATGTTCTTCATGATCTCGGTGAGGCGCTTCTCGGTGTGCTCGAAGCTCCACGCATCGCGGCTCGCGTTCTGCTGCATCTCCAGAGCGGAGGTCGCGACGCCGCCGGCGTTCGCGGCCTTGCCCGGGCCGAAGGCCACGTCGGCGTCACGGAGCACGCTCACGGCCTCGGGGGTGCAGGGCATGTTCGCGCCCTCGGACACGGCGAGCACGCCGTTCTTGACCAGGGTGCGAGCGGCTTCGACGTCGAGCTCGTTCTGGGTGGCGCTGGGCAGAGCGATGTCCACCGGGACATCCCAGACGCTGCCGCCGGCGACGAACCGCGCACCGTTTCCGCGACGTTCGGCGTACTCGTTGATGCGGCCGCGCTCGACCTCCTTGATCTGCTGGAGGAGCTTGAAGTCGATGCCGTGCCCGTCGACCACATAGCCGGAGGAGTCCGAGGCCGTGATCGGGACGCCGCCGAGCTGATGCGCCTTCTCGATCGCGTAGATCGCGACGTTGCCGGAGCCGGAGACGGCGACGCGGCGACCCTCGAAGGACTTGCCGCGAGCCTTGAGCATCTCGTCGGCGAAGATGGCCGCGCCGTACCCGGTGGCCTCCTTGCGCACGAGCGAGCCACCCCAGTCCAGGCCCTTGCCCGTGAGCACGCCGGCCTCGTAGCGGTTGGTCAGGCGCTTGTACTGGCCGAAGAGGTAGCCGATCTCGCGGGCACCCACACCGATGTCACCGGCGGGGACGTCGGTGTACTCGCCCATGTGGCGGTGCAGCTCGGTCATGAACGACTGGCAGAAGCGCATGACCTCGCCGTCGCTGCGGCCGTGCGGATCGAAGTCGGAGCCGCCCTTGCCGCCGCCGATGGGCAGGCCGGTCAGGGAGTTCTTGAAGATCTGCTCGAAGCCGAGGAACTTCACGATGCCGAGGTTCACGCTGGGGTGGAAGCGCAGACCGCCCTTGTACGGGCCGAGCGCGGAGTTGTACTCGACGCGGAAGCCGCGGTTGATCTGCACGACGTTCTGGTCATCGACCCACGGGACGCGGAAGATGATCTGACGCTCCGGCTCGCACAGGCGCATGAGGATGCCCTGATCGTTGTACTCCGGGTGGCGGCCCTGGATGTACTCGAGCGACTCAAAGACCTCGCGCACTGCCTGGTGGAACTCGGGTTCGCCGGGGTTGCGGTGCAGCACCTGGTCATACGTGTTCTGGAGCATCGAATCGATCATCGCGGTCCTTTCAGGGTCCCCTGGGGAGGAGAGTCTGCGGTGACAGCGGGCACGGGGGCCCGCGGCGACCTACGGTCAGAGCCGTTCCAGAGTACGTAGTCATCCCAGATGTTGGAACACCGCGTCCGAGCAGTGAGCCACTCTCCGGGGCAGTTCTCGTCGGATTCAGCAGAAGTCCCTGCTCGACACCGATTTCCGCAGATCGGGCAACCCGCCGGCGCAGCGAGGCGAGGATCACTGTCGACAGCACATCAGGTCGTTAAGTACGATCGTACGCATGCCTCTTCCCCTCCCCGAGGTGCGCCGCGCCCGTGGCGCCGTCGCCGCGATGTTCCTGACCAACGGCGCTCTGCTCGCGAACCTCCTGCCCCGCTATCCCGAGATCAAGGGAGAGCTGGGCCTGGCGAACTCCACCTACGGCCTGGTACTCGCCGCGTTCCCCGCCGGCGCGATCCTCGCCGGACTGGGAGCCGGAGCGCTGATCCGACGCGTCGGATCCGCCCCGCTGGCGGTGGCCGGCACGATCCTCACGGCGATCGGGCTCTGCGCCGCCTCCTGGGCACCAGTCGCCGGCCTCCTGGCGCTCGCGCTCCTCGTCGCCGGAGCGTGCGACGCGATCACCGACGTCGCCCAGAACGCCCACGGCCTGCGGGTCCAGCGCCGCTACGGACGATCGATCATCAACTCCTTCCATGCCGTGTGGTCCATCGGAGCGGTGCTCGGCGGCTCCATGGCAGCCCTGGCGATCGCGCTCGATGTGCCCCTTCGGGTGCATCTGAGCGTCTCCGGAGCGCTGTTCGCCGCGATCTCCCTGGTGGCGCTCCGATTCGCCCTCCCGGGCAAGGACCCGGAGAACTCCGCAGGCGGGGCCGACGGGGGCACCGCGGCGACGGACAGCGCGGAGGCGGCAGCTGCGGCCGGCCCGACGGGCACTCCCCCGTCGGCCGCCCTGCGCCCGACCCGAGGACGCACCGCGCTCCTGCTGGGTGCCCTCATCGTGATCGCCATCGGCGGCACGCTCGTCGAGGACGCCGGGAACTCCTGGGCGACCCTCTACCTCGCCCGTGACCTCGGCGCCCCGGCGGCGATCGCCGCCACCGGATACATCGCCCTGGTGGGTGCGCAGTTCGTGGGGCGCCTGGCCGGTGACTCCCTGGTGGACCGCTTCGGGCAGCGCACCGTGGCCCGCGCCGGCGGCCTGATCATCGCCGTGGGCATGGCCACCGCGCTGGCGTTCCCGACCGTGCCCGGCACGATCATCGGTTTCGCCCTGGCCGGGCTGGGCAGCGCGACCCTGGTGCCCGCCGCGATGCAGGAGGCCGACGACCTGCCCGGGCTGCGCCACGGCACCGGTCTCACGGTCGTGTCCTGGCTGATGCGGCTGGGGTTCCTCGCCTCACCTCCGCTGGTGGGCCTGGTGGCCGACGCCGCCGGGCTCCGATTCGGCCTGCTCGTGGTCCCGATCGCCGGAGTGCTGGTGATCGCGCTGTCCGGCGTGCTCAGCGGCCGACGCCCACTACGGCGCACCGAGCCCGAGAGCGTCTCCGCCGGGCTCTGAGCAGACCGGTTCTTCCCGATGGTCAGTCCGGCCGGGCCAGACGCCCCAGCGCGCCGCGGATCAGCGCGGCGGCCGACGGATCGATGTGCAGCGCACGATGCAGGGCGAGGCCCTCGTTCAGGGCGTCCAGCATGACCGCGGTGTCGGCGTCGACGAAGGGCGCCAACGTGGCCCGCGTGCGCGCCATCCAGCCGCTGGTGATGTCCCGGAACTCCGGACGGCGGGCCGCCAGGGTATAGAGCTCCTGGCTGATGACCAGGTCGCGCTGGGTCACGAAGACGTCCTCGTCGATGTTCGCGGCGAAAGCATCGAGCGCCTCGTCGAGAGTCGTGGCCGACGCCATCCGGCGCTCCACCAGGGCCGCGCCCCGATCCGCGTAGCGGAAGAAGGCCTCGCGCAGCAGGTCGTCCATCCCGTCGAAGTGATAGGTCATCGACCCCAGCGGGACGTCCGCGGCCGCCGCGACCCGGCGGTGCGACGTGCCGGCCACGCCGTGCTCCGCGATCACGTCGAGACAGGCATCGATGATGCGGTCGCGGCGCTGCGGGTCATGGCGGCGGGTACGGGCGGAATCGGGCACGGACCTGACCCTAGCGGGGTCGGGCGGATACGCGACCGTCGGACTCGGCGCTCGGGTCGAAGGCGCCGTCGCGGACGACGGCACGTGGGTCACTCGGCATGGCCGTCGACGATCGTCCGATCGCCGACGGGCTGCTCGGTCTCGACGAGGGTCGTGTACTCGAGCAGAGGGGCGTCGCATCCCCCGATGTGACGCGGGAGGCCCCCGGTGGAGGCCGAGATCGTGATCGAGCTGGCCGTCTCCTCGACGTCGACGTCATGGCCGTAGCAGTCGTCGACGCCGCCCAGGAAGGTCACACGGATGTGGGTGTCGTCGACGATCTCGGTGCTCTCCCACGCGGTGGGCAGAGCGTCCACCAGGTCGGATTGCGGCAGCTGGTCCCCCGCGTCGCTGTAGCTGGTCGTCGCCGAACAGCCGGCGAGGAGGAGCACGGCGGCTCCCAGAGCGGTCAGTCGCTGCCTGGAGCGACGTAGTCTGCCCATATCCGAACTCCCTGCTGCGCGATGTGCGGTGCGTGAGTCCTGATCCTGCCATCCTTGCTGACTCCGTCGGCGAGATGACGCCGCTCTCGCTCCCTCGAGCGAATGCCCCGCTGGTACGTTGACGCGATGGATTTCACCGAGTGGGACACGCGTTTGAGCGCCTATGCCGTGATCACCGATGGCCACGGACACATCCTGCTGACCTGGTTCAACGGCGCCGCTCCGCTGTGGACCCTCCCCGGCGGCGGGGTCGAGTTCGAGGAGTCCCTCGAGGCGGCTGTGGCGCGCGAGGTCTTCGAGGAGACCGGGTTCCATGTGGCCGTCGGCCGACCGCTGTTCAGCAGCACGATGACAGCGGACGTGGGCTCCAGGTCGCCGCGACCGTTCAAAGCGGTCCGCATCATCTTCGAGGCCACCATCGTCGGCGGGGAGCTCGGGACCACCGAGATCGGCGGGGAGCTCGGGACCACCGAGATCGGTGGGACGACGGACGAGGCACGCTGGATGCCGCTGACAGGGCTCCCGGACCACGAGCCCCGAGCGGGCATCGTCGACCAGGCCTACGAGAGCCTCCGGCGCACGACCGGCAGCTGAGTGCTACCGGGACAGCGGCCCCTCCTCGACGAACGCCGGGAACAGCGGTGCCGACGGTTGCGTGGCGTCCGGCCACCGGGCGATCATCGCGTCCCTCAGCGCGCCGAGCCAGTCGCTGACGGCAGCCAGCCCCTCGGCCCGCTCCGCGAGCTGCAGGAAGGTGCGTATCTGCTGCACCACCTGCCCGCGGCGACGCCAGCTGTCCTGCGGCGCCTGGTCCGGCCGGGAGACCTGTCGCAGCCTGCTGATCCGTCCGATCAGGACGATGGCTGCGCCCTCCGCGAGCAGCTGGCCATAGGAGTCGAGAACCTGGTGCGCGCCGCCGTCGGCGAGGGCTGTGCGGTAGGCCGCGTCGGCGGAGTCGACGACGCCATCCGGCAGCAGTCCCCAGGGGCTGCTGTGATGCGGGAACGGGTAGTGCAGGAAGCAGGCGTCGATCCCGAGGTGCCCGAAGCCGCTTCCCTCGACGTCGACCAGGCGTGCTCCGGCATCGGTGAGCAGCACATTCGTCGGGTTCAGGTCCCGATGGATGAGCGCTGAGGAGGGGCCTGGGCCGGTGGATCGCGCCAGGAGGCAGGTCACCTCGTTGCGAGCCCTCGTCGCGGACGGAAGGCCGAGCTCGGTGCAGGCCTGTTCGATCCCGTCCCAGTGCTCCGCGCCGTCTACGTACATCTGGCCGGTCTCCACGTCCGCGGAGAAGGCGGCGAGGTGTCGCTGGTGCTCAGCACGCCGGTCGATCGTGCTGGCATGCAACCGGCCGACGGCAGTGGCCATCTCGACCATGCCCCGGGCAGCAGCCGCCGGATCGTCACCGAGCAGGACGTCCTGCAGGGTCGGCCACTCGCCCAGGTCGGTCTGGAGCATCACGCCCGCGTCGTCGTCGACATGGATCCCCTGGGCGGTGACCCCGCTGGACGCGGCGGTTCGCAGCGCCGCGACCTCGCGGCGCAGGAACGCCGGACCACCGTGCCCTTCCCCGTCGACTCGGCGGGTCTTGGCCACGACCGTCGAGCCGATTCCGGGAATGTCCCGATCCAGGCCGAGACGGGTGACGGGCGCCGACTCGTGACCGACGTGCTGCTCAGAGGTCACTCTCACGGGGCCGCCGGCGAGACGGGACAGCGCGGAGCAGATCTGGTCGCGCCGTGCGGCGGTCAGCGGGTACGCGGGCATGCACCTCAGAGTAGGCGGGCCGCCGGGGCGCGGCATCACCGCGCCCCGGCGCCGCACCCCGGCCCTGCACCTCAGGAGGCCGGCGGGGTCTCCCCGACGCCGAACTCGCGGATCTGCACCCACTGACCGGTGGGGTTCTTCGCAGTGACGCGAAGGCGGCAGAAGCGGGCGTCGAGGGGTTCGTCCAGGGTCGCCGTGGCCACGGCGGAACCGTCGGTCGTGCCGATCTCGGTCCACGTCTCCCCGTCGGCGGAGAGCTCGAGGACCCCCTCGTAGACCTGGTCGCCGGGGGTCGAGTCGCTCTTGGCCATCTGCACCTGCACGTGCCGGATCGGGTGGGTCTCCTCGAGCTCGACCTGCACCACGTCGTCGACCTTCGGGGCCTTGCTGGACCAGAACATGGTCGCGAGGTCGCCGTCGACGATCCGCTCGATCGCATAGTCCTTGTACGTGCCCAGCGTGGTGGTCGCCGTGCCCGGCAGGCCGCGGAACGGCAGGGACGGATCCTCCGGCAGCACCTCGCGCAGCTCCTCCCAGGCCCGCGCGATGAAGCCCTCGAACACGCCGTCGCCCACGCTCGGGACGATCTGGTTCTCCTTGTAGACGCCGTCGGCGCGCTGGTCGGGCACCGTGGCCTGGCCCGCAGCGGCGATGTGCTCCGCCACGCCGGCCGCCGCGGCGGAGGCGTCCTCGAGCCGGCCCTCGGTGAGCGCGAGGAGCATCTGCTGCTGGGCGAGGAGGGCGCGGGCCCACTGCCCGGCGGCGACCATCCACGGCTTCGTATCCTCGTAGAACCCGGTCGAGGCCATCGGCTCGAGGCTCGGGGCGAGCTCGGTGATGGCGGTCAGCCGGGCGACGAGGGCCTCCCCTGCCGCATCCCCGGACTCGTACGCCGTCCAGAACTCCTCGACATCGGCGGCGAGCTCCGGCGCCATCGGGGACCCGCTGCGATAGGGCCAGTTCTGGTTGAGATCCGTGAACACGCGCAGGTCCTCACGGATCGACTCCGTCGGCCCCGCGAGCTCGTCGACCGCCGCCTCCCAGGAGTCCTCGGCGTCGTACGCGGGCGGGTTCCAGCAGTAGTCGGCGTAGTTCGCCAGGGAGATCAGCGAGGCGTACGGCTGGATCATCGGGTTCGCCGTGAACCCGGCGAGATGCTCGTGCAGCGTCGGCGCCCGCCCCTCGAGCGGGTTGAGGAACAGGCGGTCGCGCCGGCCGTCGTTCACGGGGAAGTTGTCCCAGATGTACAGGTGCTCGGTGTGGTACGACGCCACCGCCGTGACCACGGACTTCTCGGTGATCGACGGGGAGAAGACCCCTTCGCCGGTCCACTGGATGCGGGTCTCCGGGTGGGCGCCCTCCCCGAAGTCCGTCTTGTACTCGCTGGGGCCGGAGCCCGAGTAATGGGTGGGGACCGTCTGGAGCGGGGCGAGGTCGTGGGCCTCGACGTAGTCCGTCTGCACACGGTTGAGGTAATGGACCTGCGCCTCGGCCAGGGAGCCGAACTGCGCGGCATCCTCCTCGCCGAGCTCGGTGGGAATGTCGTCCAGCGCGATGTAGAAGCTGGTCACGCCCAGCTCGCGCAGCTGCTCGAACTTCGTGACCGTGGCCTCGAAGTCGTCGTCGCTGCCGTAGGTGATGTCGTTGCCGGGCGAGAGGGCGAAGGTGAAGCTCACGTGGTGCGCGTTCGCGGTCTCGACCAGCTCGGCGAGGTTCTCGAGCTCGTCGCCCGCGTAGAGCTCGCGCCACTTCGAGCGCAGCAGCAGGTCATCCTTCGGGGTGTAGATGTAGGTGTTCAGCTTGTGGGCGCCATAGAAGGCGAAGTGATCCAGGCGCGCCTGATGCGACCAGGGGATGCCGTAGAACCCCTCGATCGCGCCCCGGATCTCCATGAGCGGTTCGTCGCGCACCTGCACGGCGGGCAGACGGGTGCCCCCGGCGAGGAGCTGGCGCAGGGTCTGCACGGCGTAGAACGTGCCTCGTGCATCGCGCCCGGCGAGAGCCACCACGGCGCCCTTGTCCTTCGCCGCGGCGAGCACATACCCGTCGGCGGCGAGACCGTCGGGGCCCTCGACGCCGACGGTCTCGAGTGCCGCAGCGAGCGTCGGGTTGTCCTCGGGGGTCCCGAGGTGGATGCGGGTGCCGGAGGCCGTGGTGTCGGCGCCCTGGGCGGTGACCGTCCGGACCGTGCAGCCGTTGGTCTCCAGCAGCTCGGTCAGTGCTCGTTGGGCGGCCGCGTCGGTGTCCTTGCCGACGATCACGCTGACCTGGCGGCTGAGGACCACCTCCCGGTCGGCGCTCTCGACGGCACCGGGCTGGGGCCTCACCGTGCGATCCCCGCCCCGGGAGGCGTTGCCCCCGGCAAGCGCACCGCCCGCGGGGAGGGCGAGCGTTCCGCCGGCGGCCAGTCCGAGCCCGAGGGCGGCGCGGCGGGTGAGGGAGGTGGGGAGAGACGAGATGTCAGCGGTGGATCGATTCACAGCAGGAGCCTTCCGGGGCCTCGGGCAGGAGGCGCGGGGTGGGGGACGCGGGACGACGCACGCCACAGGACTGTGACGCGCGCCATAGGGTCCCGGTCAACGTACCAGGAAGAAGAGTCGGGGTTCCGAACATCGGGGAGACGGGGGTCGAACGACAGCACGACGTGGCTCACGCCCCCGGAGAGACGGGGCTCTGCCCTCGGGGTGGAGTCCGGGAGGCCGTACCGAGGAGCTGGATCAGCTCCCCTCGTCAGCCCCGTCCTCGACGCCGCCGGCTCCCTCCGGGTCCTCGGGCTGGAAGATCTCCTCGATCGGGGCCCCGAAGAGGGCGGAGATCCGGAAGGCCAGCGGGAGGGAGGGGTCGTACTTGTCGTTCTCCAGCGCGATGACCGTCTGCCGGGAGACGCCGAGGGCCTTGCCGAGCTCGGCCTGCGACCAGCGCAGCTCCGCACGACGAGCCTTGATCTCGTTACGCATGACTCCCCCTCTCAGCGGTAGCGGACGGCGGAGACGATGGTGCCCACGATCCACGAGACCATGAGGATCGAGAACGCGAAGATCCAGTTGATCTCCGGCAGCACCGAGAACTGCAGCACGCCGACGGCCAGGATCAGCGGCGTCGCGATGAGGAAGGCGAGCAGGATCACCTCGGCGATCTTGCGGCGCTCGAACTCGTCGCCGCTGCGGTACATCTCGATGTTCGCCCAGGCCATGAGGCCGATGCCGGGGAAGACCAGGAGGGCGGGGAGGAGGGCGGGGATGCCGATGACGTCGGAGATGTCGGCGAACAGGACGCCGAGGACGTAGAGCGCGACGCCGATCGCGAAGCGGACGGCGAACGCGCGGTTGGCGCGAGTGCGGGGGCTGGCGGCGGCATTCATGGCGAACTCCTTGCATCGAGGGCTTCCCGCGCGATCGACCAGCCATCCATCCAGTGCCGGTATCGCTCGTGGTGTGCCCCAAATGTAAGGCATCCTTGACATCAAGGTCAAGGGGTCTTGACATAAAAAGTCAATGTTCCTTGACTTCGCAGGTCATCTGACGGTCACAGCCGCCTCGCGGCCCCCTGCCCAGGAGTGCCGCTCAGAGTCCCCGCACGTCGAGCTCGTGCTGCACCCACGCCGGATCATCGGTCGTGATCGTGTCGACACCGCACGCCAGCGCCACGGCGAGCTGCTCGGGCGTGTTCACCGTCCAGGGGTTCACCGCCAGCCCTGCCTCGTGCGTGGCCTCGGCGGCGCGCAGCGAGAGACCCGTGATCGACGGGCCGATGCCGGCCGCGCCGAGCTCGCGCGCGGTCGCCAGCTCCTGCTCGCCGACCTCCCTCACGAGATAGGAGACCGGGGTGTCGGTGGAACGGCGGATCTCGGAGAGCGCGTCGGGATGGAAGGAGATCACGGTGGAGGCCGCCGCCGGCGATCCGACGGGGAGCGCGCGCAGCAGTTCGGCCACTGCCTTCGCCGCCGCCGCGACCTTGACCTCGATGAAGATCGGCACGGTGGTCATCGCCAGCAGCTCCTCGAGCGAGGGCACCTTCTCACCGTCCGCGAGCAGCACGGTGTCCAGCTCGGCGCGGGTGAGGTCGCCGATCGCGCCGGTGCGACGAGGGGAGTCCGGCGCGGCGGTGCGGTCGATGGTCTCGTCGTGCATGACCACGACGTGCCCGTCCGCACTGAGGTGGACATCGCACTCGAGCACCTGCGCGCCGTCCTCGATGCCGCGCCGGAAGGCGGCGAGCGTGTTCTCGGGGGCGTGCGCGGAGGCGCCGCGGTGGCCGACGATCGCGGGACGCTGCAGGGACGGGGCGGACTGCTCGGACATTGTTCTCCTGGACTGCTTCGGAGCCGGCCCGCGGGCCGGCGCTGGTGGTGGACTGCTGAGCGCAGGGATCGAGCGCGAGGATTGCTGAATCGAGCGCGGGTCGCGCACGGAAGGATCCTTGGACCCTACCGGCGGCCCGGCTCGCCAGGGGTCAGTCCCGGGAAGGTCAGTCCCGGGACGGTCAGTCCCGGGACGGTCAGTCCCGGGACGCGAGGTGCTCCTCGACGACGCGTCGGGCATGGGCCGGATCGTCCGCCCCGATCGCCGGCACGCCGAGATCCACAGCCCGACGGATCTCGTCATCCGTGCGGGCGGCCCAGGCCGACGGGATCAGGCCCACGCCGCGGATCCGGTCGAAATCGCCGTCGCGCAGATCCGAGAGCCTCACGCCCAGGATCTCGGCCTTCGTCGCCATCGCGTCGTCGAGCGCCTCCTCGCTGAGCGCCCGGACGAGCAGCCCGCGGGGCACGGCCGGGGCCACCTCGAGCGCGATCCGCAGCGCCTCGGCGTGGAAGGAGATGATCCGCGCCGGGGCGACGGCCTCCCCCGACCAGGCGGAGTCGGGGAAGGTGTCCCGGAGGACCTGACCGGCCAGTGCGGCCGCCGCCGGGGCCTTGATCTCCACGAGCACGGGCAGCCGTGTGCCGTCCTCCCGCACCGCGGCATCGAGCACCTGGACGAGAGTGGGGATGTGCTCGCCCTCCCCCACCAGGACCTCGTCGAGCTCGGCCCGCGTGAGGTCCGCGACCGCACCGGTGCGCCGGGGCGAATCGCCCTGGGCCGTGCGGTCGATGGTGGCGTCGTGGATGATCACGTCGCGCCGGTCGCGGCTCAGGTGCACATCGCACTCGAGCTGATCGGCGCCGTCGGCCACCCCGCGGCGGAAGGCGGCCACCGTGTTCTCCGGGGCCACGGCCGCCGCGCCGCGGTGACCGGTGATTCGGGGGGCGGATGGTCGTCGGTTCATGCGTTCACCAGCTCCTCCAGCAGCGTGGATGCCCACGCCGGGTCGTCCACGGTGATCGTGTCGCAGCCCAGCTCGAGGGCTCGGGCCAGCTCCTCCTCGGAGCGGGCGGTCCACAGGTTCAGCTCCACCCCGAGCTCGCGGGCCCGGACCACGTCCGCCTGGCGGGCGTCGGCGATCCGCACCCCCACCTGGACGACCCCGAGCTCCTGGGCGGTCTCGAAGAACTCCGGGGAGGTCGCCGTGGTGGTCAGCAGCAACGGCAGCCGAGCATCGGCCTCTTTGACGGCACGCAGGGCCTCGGCGTGGAAGGAGATCACCAGCGCCGGAGGCGTCGGCCCCTCCCAGGCCTCGCCCGGGAAGTAGGCGGTGAGGATCTCGACCACCCGTCGGGCGGCGGCCGGTGCCTTGATCTCCACCAGCACGGGCACCCGCGTGCCGTCCTCCCGGACGGCGACGTCGAGCACCTGCTCGAGGGTCGGGAGGTGCTCGCCGCCGCCCACCAGCACCCGGTCCAGCTGCGCCCGGGTGAGGTCGGCGACCGCCCCGGTGCGCAGGGGCGAATCGTCCTGCGCGGTGCGGTCGATGGTGGCGTCGTGGATGATCGCGTCGACCCCGTCGCTGCTCAGGTGCACATCGCACTCCAGCAGCTGGGACCCCTCGGCGATGCCGCGACGGAACGAGAGCACAGTGTTCTCGGGCTCCACCGCAGCGGCTCCGCGGTGGCCGACGAGGGCTGGCAGCACGGCCAGGGCGGGCGCCGCCATGGCCGCGCCCGTGGCATCGGGGGCGACGGTGCGGGCTGCGGCGGTCATCACTTCCACCCCTGGAAGTCGACGGCCTCGTAGCCCTCGCGCTTGTCGTCGAGCGTGTCCTGCAGCTCGGCGGCGAGGGCGTCCAGGACCTTCTGGGGAGCGGCGCCGTCGCCGTAGACCTGGCCCTGCGTGGCGCCGATCTCGGTGACCATGCCGGAGTCCCAGTTGGTGTAGTCCGCGGTGCGGGCGTTTTCCAGCTGGTTGAGCGCCACCAGGTAGTTCGGGTTCTTCGCGACGAGGTCCTTGACCGACTGGGTCTCGGCGGCGGCCTGCACGATCGGCACGTAGCCGGTGGCGATGTGCCAGGCGGCGGACTGCTCGGCGCCGGCGAGGAAGCGGAACAGCTCGGCGCAGGCGTCCTGACGCTCCTGCGACTCGGTGCGCACGATCGAGAGGCCGGAGCCGCCGGTGGGGACCTGCTTCTTCTCGCCCTCCTTGGAGAGCATGAAGGCCACGCCCACGTCGAACTTGTCGCCCGCGGCCTCGGTCTGGCCGGTCAGCGAGGCTGTCGAGCCGCGCCAGCCGGCAGTCACGCCGGCCTGGAAGTCGGTCCCGGCATCCTTGGCGAGGTAGCCGAAGCCGTCGTCGTGGATGAACTTGCGCTGCCACTCGAGCCACTCGGCGCCGGCCTCGTCGTTGATCGTGACCTCGAAGTCCTGGTTCGCATTCGCTCCGCCGAAGCCCCAGATATCGGCCTGGCCCGTCCAGGCGTCGGCCGAGAACGCCATCGCGGACAGCGGGCGGCCCTCGACCTCGATCTTCGCCAGCTCGGGGGCGAACTCCGCGAGGTCCTCCCAGGTCTCGGGGCCCTCCTCGGGAAGGCCTGCGTCGCGGTAGATCGAGCGGTTGAAGTAGAACAGCGGCGTGGAGCGGGCGAAGGGCACCACGAAGGTCTCCCCGGCGGCGACCCCCTCGTTCACGTAGTTGGGGATGTAGATGTCCGTGTTCCACTCGTCGTCGAAGTACCCGTCCAGCGGGGCGAGAGCGTCGGAGGCATGGAACTGCAGCCACTGCATCTCGGGGAAGCAGACGATGTCGGGCACCGCGCGGGCCTGCAGGGCCGCGGTGAACTTCTGCGTCAGATCGGCGTAGCCGCCCACGGACTCCGCGATCGCGACGATCTCGTCCTGCGACTCGTTGAACTCGGTGAACAACGTCATGAGGGACTCGTAGAGCTCTCCGGTCCAGGGGGCCCAGAACAGGATCGCGGTACGGCCCTCGTAGCCGGCGGGCACGGTGTGATCCGCCTGCGAGAAGCCGTCGCGGACATTGCTCTCGGCGTTGTCGCCGCCGCCGTTCGGGGAACCGCAGGCGGCGAGGCCGGCGGCGCCGGCTCCGAGTCCCAGGGCGGCGAGCAGGCTGCGACGGGACGGGCTGGAGAGGTGACGGGACATACGAGGTGCTCCTTGGAGAGTGGTCCGGTTCGGGGACGGGCGGGGGGTGGTCATCGGGTCAGCGGTCGGGAGGTCGGGTCGGGAGGTCGGGGGCTGCGGGAGAGGTCGGGCCCGGGCGTGGCCAGCGATCACTTCAGGGCTCCTGCGGCGAGGCCGCCGATGATGCGCTTCTGGGCCAGGAAGAAGAGGATGAGCATCGGGAGGGAGACGAACACGGCGCCGGCCATGATCACGCCCCAGTTGCTGTAGCCCTCCTGGCTGCGGAGGAACAGCAGGCCGATGGGCAGCGTGCGCATATCCGCGGTGGAGGTGACGATCAGCGGCCACACGTACTCGTTCCACTTGCCGACCATCACGATCAGCGTCGCGGTGAGGATCATGGGGCTGGACAGCGGCACCACGATCAGGACCATCCGGCGCAGATGCCCGGCGCCGTCGATCTCCGCGGCCTGCAGGATGTCCTTGTCGATGGTTCGCATGAACTGGTAGAGCAGGAACATCGCGAAGGCGCTGGCGATGCCGGGCAGGATGATTCCGGCGTAGGAGTTCAGCCAGCCGAGGTTCGCCACGGTGATGTAGTTGACGATCAGCGTGACGTGACCCGGCAGCATCATCGAGGCGATGATCAGCGCGAAGGCGATCTTCTTGAAGCGGAAGTCGACGAACACGAAGGCGTAGGCGCACAGGATCGCGAGCGAGAGCTCGAGGAACGTGCCCACCCCGGTGGTGATGATCGAGTTGACGAAGAACCGGTCGAAGGGCGCCGAGTTCCACGCATCGGTGAAGTTCTCCAGCGTCAGCGAGGTGGGGATCCACTGCAGCGGCCAGGAGTAGATCTCGCCGTGCGGCTTCAACGACGAGGAGAACAGCCAGTACAGCGGGACCAGGAACATCGCGATGGTGCCGAGCACGGCGAGGATCAGCAGGACTCGGAGCCACAGGGGGCGGCGCGGTCCGCGCCGGCGGCCGCGGTTCGCGCGGGGGCCGCCGCCGGCGGCGTCGGCCGAACCGGACGAGCCTGCGGCGCCGGAGAGCTTCTGGTTCTCGAGGGTCAGAGCGCTCATGAGGAGTAGTTCACCTTCTTCTCGCCGACGCGGACCTGCAGGTAGGTGATGACCAGCAGGATCGCGAGCAGCACGGTGGCGGCCGCGGACGCGGAGCCGATGTCGAACTTCTGGAAGGCCTCCTCGTAGACCATCCAGCTCAGCGTGCTGGAGGAGACCCCGGGGCCGCCGCTGGTCATGATCGAGATGATGTCGAAGGCCTGAGCGGCGGAGATGATGCCCGTGAT
Source organism: Brachybacterium tyrofermentans (assembly GCF_014897585.1). Taxonomy (GTDB): domain Bacteria; phylum Actinomycetota; class Actinomycetes; order Actinomycetales; family Dermabacteraceae; genus Brachybacterium; species Brachybacterium tyrofermentans. The sequence continues at coordinate 44,076 of NZ_JABUXW010000020.1, forward strand.
CGAGAGGAAGAACGTGATCGGGCTCAGCAGCGGCAGGGTGAGGTTGCGGAACAGCTTCCAGCCGTGCGCGCCGTCCAGCGCCGCCGCCTCGTAGAGGTCCTTGGGCAGGTCGAGGATCGCGGTGTAGCAGATGACGGTGACGAAGCCGAGGCGCTGCCAGGTGTACGCGATGGTGATCGCCCACAGCGACCAGTCCGAGGTGGTGGTCCAGTCCGGGGAATCGGCACCGACCAGGGAGAACGCCCAGCGGGAGAGCCCGTAGTTGGGGTCGAACATGAACAACCACAGGATGCCGACGGCCGCGCCGGGCAGCATGTGCGGCGCGAAGGCCATGGTCTGGGCGAAACCGGTCAGCGGGACCTTCGTGGCCAGCAGGCTTCCCAGCAGCAGGCCGCCGATGATCGACCCGACCACGCTGACGCCGGTGAAGATCAGCGTGTTCATCATGACCTGGCCGAAGTTCGGATCGGTGAACAGGTCCGTGTAGTTCTCCAGGCCCACGAACTCCGGGCTCGGCGCCACGAAGTCCCACTCCATGAAGCTCAGGCCGATGTTGTAGATCGCCGGGTAGTAGGAGAAGACGATGATCGCGATCAGGTTCGGAGCGATCAGCGCGCCGAACAGGAGCGCGTCACGGCGGCGCCGGCGACGGCGCTGGGGCGAGGGCGGGCGTCGCTCGAACGTCGGCCGGGCGGCGTCCGTCGGACCGGAGGGATCCGAGGGATCTGCAGGATCTGCGGGTCCGCCGTTCTGGTCGCCCCGGGATCGGGCCCGGGGGTCCGCATCGCGGGGCGGTCGGACTGCGAGTGTCATGGGAGCGCTCCCAGCTTCCTGGTCGGAGGGGCGGTCCGCAGGGCGGACTGCCGGATGGAGGGCCGTGGACCGGCGGGCGGATCAGGCCCGACGGGAGCTGGTCACGGTTCTGCACCTGCAGGTCCGCTGCCGCTCCGAGGGCCGACGTCCCACACCGTAGGAAGGGTTCGACGCAACGCGCCAGCGCTCCCGTCGACCCGGTGAACCACACATGAACGACCTTCATCACTGCAGGTCATCTAGCTGTTCCGGGGCACCGGCGGCGCACGCTCGATACAGAGCGCGCGCCCTCGGGGTGCCGGTCCACCGAGTGTTCATCCAGCAGTCCGGAACTGTTCGCCGAGGAGCCGTGCTCGCAGATCGCACGCGCACCGAGGCTTCACCTGGAGGTCACCCGTGCGCCCTGGTGGCTGCCGTGGGCTGCGCTACCCTGCGCAGACCACGCACACCGTTCCGCGGCCGCCTCGCAGCCCGCACCGACTGCCGGGAGACCCCCAGACCATGCCCCGACCACCGACGATGGAGGACGTGGCGCGGACCGCCGGGGTCTCCCGCTCCACCGTGTCGCGCGTGTTCCACCACGGCGGCGAGCGCGTCTCCCCCGATGCGGTGATCGCGGTCCATGAGGCGGCCGAGCGCCTCGGCTACGTGCACAACCTCGTGGCCAGCGGACTGGCCCAGCGCCATGGCACCCAGCTCGGACTGCTGATCCGCGACGCGACCAACCCGGCCTACGGGCACCTCCATGCCGAGATGAATCGGGCCGTCGAGGCGACGGGCCGCACCCTGATCTCGGTGACCGCCTCCCGCCACGACTACGGCACCGCCGAGGTCGACGGGCTGAAGCGTCTGATCGGTCAGAGGGTGGCCGGCCTGTTCGTCGGGACCGGCGTGACCGCCGCCGAGGACCTTGTCGAGACCGTCAGCGCGACGCCGATGATGATCGTCGGCCGCCCCAACCGACACCCGCAGATCGAGTCCGTCAGCTACGACGAGCGGGCGCACGGTCGACTCATCGCGGACCGGATCGCGGAGGCGGGCCACCGCCGGATCGCAGTGCTCTCTGCACCCCTGCTCTACTCCCGGGTGTTCGACCTGCGGGTGCGCAGCCTCGTGGAGCGGTGCGCCGAGCTCGGGGTGCAGACCGTGCCGGTGGAGCTGCTCCCGGTCGAGAAGGGCGTGGTGAGAGCGCTCGACCTGGCCCGCGAGGAGCAGCTGACCTGCATCGTGAGCCCGGTGGACTATGTAGCTCTCGACCTGCTGCGCGCGGCCGCCGAGCGCGGGGTGCGCATCCCGGAGGAGCTCAGCACCGTGGGCTTCGACGGGCTCAGCGACGGCATCGACCTCATCGGCCTGGCGACCGTGAAGCTGCCGGTGGCCGAGGTCGCCCGAGAGGCGGTGGACCGGATGGGCGAGCTGCTGAGGCGAGCGCAGGCCTCACCCGGCCCCGGCCCCGAGGGCACGCCGTCGGCCCTTCACTCCGAACAGGCTCCGCCCGCTCGTCACACCGTGCACGCGGGCAGGTTCCTGCCCGGCCGGACGCTCGGTCCCGTGCCCGAGACGATGCGGCCGTGAACTCCGGACTCCACCCCCGACCTCGCACGTGACCTCAGGCACGGCAAGGCTCTCCACGGCTGACAGCGCACGTCAAGGGGGCTATCGTCGGCTCCATGAAGATGAGCAATGACCTTGAGAAGAAGTTCCAGGAACAGATCACCCTCGAGTTCGAGGCATCGATGACCTACCGACAGCTGGCGATCGAGGCCGACGAGCAGGACCTCCCGGGCATCGCCGCGTGGCTGCGCCACCAGGCAGATGAGGAGATCGTCCACGCCAACAAGTTCATCCAGCACGTCTCGGACCGCGACAACCACGCCGCCATCGGCGCCATCAAGGCCCCGGGCGTGACGCCGGGCCTGTCGGTGCTCGAGATCTTCGAGGCCGCCCTCGCGCATGAGCAGAAGGTATCCGAGGCGATCCGCGAGCTGTACCGCAGCGCCGACAAGGAAGGCGACTACGACTCCCGCCCGCTGCTGAACTGGTTCGTCGACGAGCAGATCGAGGAGGAGGCCACCGCCTCCGAGATCATCGGCCGCGTGAAGCTGATCGGCGACGACGGCTCCGGCCTGCTGCGCCTCGACTCCGAGCTGGGCGCCCGCCCCACCGAGTCGACCGAGGCCGACGCCGGCTGATCCCCTCGGGAGCTACGAGCTCCTCGGGTGCCGCGAGCTCCTCGGGTGCCGCGAGCTCCTCGGGTGCCGCGAGCTCCTCACCTCTGCCGAACGGGCCGATCCGCTGACGACGCGGATCGGCCCGTTCGCTGTTCGCCCCGGAGGGGACGGGTCCCAGAAGTCTCGAATCCGGCGCGTCGAGCCTGCACCACGTGTCGTTGAGGCTCCTCTCACCGACACATGGCGCAGGCTCGACAGTGGCCAGCGAGGTGCGGGGCCCATCCACGCCGCGGCACGAGGCGACGCGGCACGAGGCGACGCGGGGCGAGGCGCGGCCGTGGAGTGGGAAGTCGCCCGTCGGCCCCGCGGCTCAGCTCGTGCTGAGGCGGGACTCCTCGTCGGTCCGGCGTTCGCGGTTTCGCACCATCGGGTCGCGGCGCAGCATCATCACGAGCGAGACGGCGAGCGCGAGGATCACGAAGATGAACGGCGCCGCGGAGAGCATCACCGCCGTCTGCAGCGCCTGCAGGCCGCCGGCGTAGAGCAGCACGGCGGCCGTCGCACCGGTGAGCACGCCCCACATGCCCATCAGCGGACGGCTGGGGTTCAGACGGCCGTCGGAGGAGATCACCGCGAGCACGTAGGTGTTCGAGTCCGCGCTGGTCACGAAGTACATGATCACCAGAGCCACGGCGACCACCGAGGTGAGGCCCGTCAGCGGCAGCTCATCGAGCAGGGCGAAGAATGCGGTGTTGACGTTCTCGGTCGCGGCCTCGCCGATCCCGGTTCCGCGCTCGAGGTCCATGAACATCGCCGAGCCGCCGAACACGGTGAACCAGGCGGAGAAGATCAGGCTCGGCACGCCGAGCACGACCAGCACGAACTGACGGATCGTGCGACCGCGGGAGATGCGGGCGAGGAAGATGCCCACGAAAGCGCCCCAGGAGATCCACCAGGCCATCATGAAGTAGGTCCAGAACTGCATCCATTCCACGTCGGCGCCGTCGGTGGGCAGCATCAGGCTGATCTCGACGAAATCTCCGACATAGCCGCCGAGCGAGCGGAGGAAGAGGTTGATCAGCCAGCTGGTGGGGCCGGTGGCGAGGACGAACAGCAGCAGGGCTGCAGCCACCACCATCGTGGTCTGGCTCAGGTAGCGGATCCCTCGCCCGATGCCGCTCATCGCCGACGCCGTGAACAGCACGGTGACCAGCGCGATGATCACGAGCTGCACGCCGGTGGTGGTGAGGTCGAGGCCGGTCAGGCGGCTCATGCCCTGGCTGATCTGGGCGGCTCCGAGCCCCAGCGAGGTCGTGGTGCCGAACAGGGTGGACAGGATGACCAGCACGTCGATCGCCTTTCCGACCGGGCCGTCGGCGTGACGGCCGATCAGCGGGCGCAGGATCGGCGAGACCAGTCCCTTGTTCCCCAGGCGGTGGGTGGAGTACCCGATCGCCAGGCCGAAGGTGGCGAACACCGCCCAGGCGTGCAGCCCCCAGTCCAGGAACGTGAAGCGCAGGGCATCGACCACGGCCTCCCGGCTGCCGGGCTCGGCGAGGCCGTGTGGAGGGGTGACCAGGTGGGAGACCGGTTCGGCGACGCCGTAGGTGACCATCCCGATACCCATCACGGCACCCAGCAGCATCGCGATCCACGCGAAGGTGGGGTACTCGGGGCGGGAGTCGTCCGGGCCCAGGCGGATGTCGCCGAAGCGGGTCACGGCGAGCACGAGCAGCAGCCCGATCAGGCACAGCGGGATCAGCAGCAGCGACCATCCGCCGGTGGTGGTCACCCACTGCATCGCGCTCTCGGCGGCGGAGCTCATCTGCGCGGGCCAGAAGCCAGCGGCGACGAGGAGGGCGACGATGAGCGCCACGGCCACCCACACCACGGCGCCGCCGGTGCTGCCGGGGACCTGCGGGTCGCGCGGGAAGCGATCCGCATCGCGCCGGGCGCGGCGTGGAGCGTCGTCGCGTGGGCTGCGGCGTGGGCCGGGGCCATCGTCGGCACCAGCAGGGAGCGGGTCGGCAGGAAGCGGTTCCCCGGGAGGAGGCTCCGAGGGACGTGGGTCGGCAGAGGGGTCCAGCGACATGGCGCGGTCCGTTCATGAGGGCGCTGCCGTGCCGGGACTGCTGGAGGGCAGAGGGGCAGGCGACGACAGAGGAGGAGGTCCGCAACGGCCCATGGGCTGACGGGAGCGCCGCAGGGGTCCGGTTGCGAAGCGCCCCACCCTACGGGGACGAAGACCTCGCACCAGGGCTCTCGCGGAAAGTTGGGGCGCAGGTCTCGTCCACAGGCAGAGGACCGCCCCGACAGAGCCACGGTGGAGCGCGCCCGCCGCATGGTCGGCGAGCGGCTCGTCGTCGACGATCCTGACCGGGTGTGCGCCGTCGGATCCGAGCGGGACGTGCCAGACTGCGCTGACGTGGACGGCAAGGACGCCGCCCGATCTCGACCTGGGAGGACGTCATGCCCGCACCGCAGAACTCGCCGTACATCAGCTTCCCGAACAACGCCGCAGAGGTCCTCGCCCACTGGCAGGAACTGTTCGGCGGCACGCTCGACATCACCCTCTACGACGACCTCCCGGACCTCTCCGGCTTCCCCTTCACGCCCCCGCCCGGCACGGTCGCGCACGGCACCCTCACCGGCGGACTCCTGACCGTCGCGGGCGGGGATGGCATCGGCGAGCCGGGCCAGGAGCTGCCACCGCTGGAGTCGGAGGTGTACTCCTTCCTCGTCGGCCTCGACGCGGTCGATCAGGCGCACACGCTCATCGACACCGTCACCGCGGCGGGCGGCCGGGTCGCGATGCCCTTCGCCCTCGCCCCCTGGGGCGATCACTACGGCCAGGTGGTCGACCGCTACGGCGTGATGTTCGCGCTGGTCGTGGCTGGGAACGCCGAGAGCGCCGAGAGCGCCGAGAGCGCCGAGAGCGCCGAGAAAGCCGAGAAAGCCTGACCGGCCGGGGGTCGACGCCGAGCCCATGGCCGGCAGTCGTGGACGAGCCGATGGCGACCGGGACCCATCCCACTCTTGTTGAAAACTGAACCACTGGATAGGGTGGCCCCATGCGAGCCTTCGGATTCCTCAGTTTCGGCCACTACGGCGGCAGCCCGGCGCAGGGTGGCCTCAGCGCCCGCCAGATGCTGCACGACGCGATCGACATCTCCGTCGGCGCGGACGAGCTCGGCGTCAACGGCGCCTACTTCCGCGTCCACCACTACGCCAAGCAGTCCACCTCTCCGATGCCCCTGCTCGCCGCGGTCGCCGCGCGCACGCAGCGCATCGAGGTCGGTACCGGCGTGATCGACATGCGCTACGAGAACCCGCTCTACCTCGCCGAGGAGGCCGCCGCCCTGGACCTGATCGCCGACGGCCGCGTGGCGCTCGGCATCTCCCGCGGCGCCCCCGAGGCGGCGGATCGCGGCTGGGAATCCTTCGGGTACACCGGCTCCACGGACCCGCGCGGGGCCGACATCGCCCAGTCGAAGTTCGAGGCGTTCCTGCAGGCCATCCAGGGGCAGCCGATGGCCCGTGCGGCCGCGCAGCCCTATATGTCCGACGCCGCACCCCACGCCCCGCTGCGCATCGAGCCGCAGTCCGAGGACCTCCTCCAGCACATCTGGTGGGGCGCCGGATCCCGCGAGACCGCCGAGCGCACCGGCACCCAGGGACTGAACCTCATGAGCTCGACCCTGCTCACCGAGGCCACCGGCGCCTCCTTCGGCGACCTCCAGGCCGAGCAGATCGACGTCTTCCGCGAGGCGTTCCGCGAGGCCGGGCACGAGCACACCCCGCGGGTGTCCGTCTCCCGCAGCGTCTTCCCGATCGTCACCGAGCAGGATCGCCTGATGTTCGGCATGCGCCCGGGCGAGGACACCGACCAGATCGGCATCATCGACAACACCCGCTCGACGTTCGGCCGCTCCTACACGGGCGAGCCGGACCAGCTCATCGAGCAGCTGAAGGCCGACGCCGCCGTGCAGTCCGCCGACACCCTCATGCTCACGATCCCCTCGCAGGCCGGCGTGGAGCTGAACCTGCACATCCTGGAGTCCTTCGCGCAGCATGTGGCGCCGGCCCTGGGCTGGGTGCCGAACACCGAGGGCCCGGTCCAGGGCGACCCGATCGCCTGACCGGCACGGCTGGCTGACCAGCACGTACCCTCGACGCATGCTGCGCATCGCCACGGCCAACATCAACGGGATCCGCGCCACGCATCGTCGGGGGTTCGACGATTGGCTGGCCACGCGGGGCTGCGACGTGATCGCGCTCCAGGAGGTGCGGGCGCAGGCGGACAGGATCCCCGAGCGCGCGTTCGGGGACTTCCACGTCGCCCTCGACACAGGGACCCTGCCCGGGCGCAACGGCGTCGCGGTGCTCACCCAGCAGGCCCCCGCGGCGGTGCGGACCTGGAGCGGGACCGCCCTCATGGGTGGGCCGACGGGAACCCCCGGCGCGAGCGGCACCACGGGAACGCCGGACGCAGGCAGCACCACGGGAACGCCGGATGCGGGCAGCGCCACGGGGTCACCGGGCGCGCGTGACACGGGCTGGCCGATGATGACTGGAGCTGGCGATATCGCCAGCTCCCATCACGATCGGCCCGCCGGCGGCACCAGCACCCTCGAGCTCATCCCGTCCCCCGACCACGTCCCGCTCTCGCGCGGGCTCGGCCCCTTCGCCACCCACGGCCGCTACCTGGAGGTCGACCTCGCCGACGCACCGGTCACGATCGCCTGCCTCTACCTGCCCAAGGGCGGCCTTCCCGTCGAGCTGCAGCGCCCCGAACGGATGCGCGAGGCACCCGACGGTGGGGCCCGCTACGCCCGGAAGATGGGCTTCATGGCGGCGTTCTCGCGGTATCTGACCAGCACCCGACGGGCGGCCGCCGCCGCGGGCCGCGAGTTCCTCCTCATGGGCGACCTCAACATCGCGCACACCCGGCAGGACCTCGCCGCGTGGAGACGGAATCAGCAGAACGACGGCTTCCTCCCGGAGGAGCGGGAGTGGTTCGGGCAGCAGCTCTCCCCGCGCACGCTGGTCGACGTCGTGCGGAGCCTGCATCCGGATGAGGACGGTCCGTACTCATGGTGGTCGTGGCTGGGGCAGTCCTTCGCGAAGGATGCGGGATGGCGCCTGGACTATCACCTGGCCACGCCGCGTCTGGCCCGCAGCGCCGTCCGCGCCGAGGTCGACCGGGAGTTCCGCGGCGTGCGGCTCTCGGATCACTCACCGGTGATCGTCGACTACGACCTGCGCTGACATGCTCGCCCTCCACCCCCGCACAGACGGGCGGACCATGGCGGGATCGTGAACGGTCTCGGCTGCGGGGATGGCCAGTCGATGACGATCCGGTCAGCCCCGCCCAGAACGCCTCGCGCGGCGCAACGGCCGTGGCGAGGATGAGAATCCCGTGTCCCCCAGAACAGGATTCCCATGAGCGATCTCTCCGGAAGCCTCCTCGGCCAGGAGCCCCAGCAGTCCACCCGATTCATCGCGCCGGACCGTCGGGCGAACCTCGCCCGGCAGCGCCGGATGAGCCGCCGGATCTTCACCGGCGCCTCCCTGACCACGCTCGCCACGGCCGGGGTGCTCGGCATCCAGACGGCCAGCGCCGAGGGGAACTGGCGCGAGAAGGAGCCCTTCACCCTGGGGATCGCCTCCGGGGACCCCACCAGCAGCTCGGTGGTGCTGTGGACCCGGCTCGCCATCGACCCGCACGTGATCGACGGTCGCGGCGGCATGCCGAACGTCCCCGTCGAGGTGCGCTGGGAGCTCGCGAGCGACGAACGCTTCCGCTCGATCGTGCGCCGCGGCACCGAGACCGCCCGTCCCGAGGAGGCGCACAGCGTCCACGTGGAGCTCGAGGACCTGCCCGCCGATTCCGAGTTCTACTACCGCTTCCGCACCGGGCGGCACGTCTCCCCCGTCGGCCGCACGCTGACCACCCCGGCCAGCGGCAGCACCCGGAACCTGCGGATGGTGCACCTGTCCTGCTCCCACTGGGAGGGCGGATGGTTCACCGCCTACCGGCGCGCCGCCGAGGACCACCCCGACCTGGTGTTCGGGCTCGGGGACTACATCTACGAGGGCCGGCCCGCCACCGGGAAGACCCGTACCCACCCGGGCAAGCTGTGCACCACGCTCGAGGACTACCGCCTGCGGTATGCGACCTACAAGACCGACCCCGACCTGCAGCTGCTGCACGCGACCGCGCCGTGGATCGTCACCTGGGACGACCACGAGATCCAGAACAACTGGGCCGGTGAGTACCCCACGGACGGCGTGCCGACCGACGCGTGGGTGGCCCGCAAGATCGCCGCGGAGCAGGCCTACTACGAGAACATGCCGCTGCGACGCTCGAGCGCCCCGACGGGCTCGTCGATCCAGCTCTTCCGTCGGCTGAGCTGGGGCGACCTCGCCACCTTCCATGTGCTCGACACCCGCCAGTACCGAGACCTGCAGGCCTGCCACGACGGCGGCAAGACCTGGTGGTTCGAGGACTGCGAGGAGCAGACCGATCCGTCGCGCACCCTGCTCGGCGACCGTCAGGAGCAGTGGCTGCTGGACGGGATGGGCGAGTCGACGTCGACCTGGCAGCTCTTCGCGCAGAGCGTCTTCTTCGCCAAGCGCGATGGGCTCGTGGGGCCGGGGGCGACCGCCAGCTCGGACGGGTGGGACGGGTACCGCGCTGACCGCGACACCCTGGTGGACAGCTGGGCGGAACGGGGCGTCGTGAATCCCGTGGTGCTCACCGGCGATGTGCACGTGCACTACGCCAACGAGCTGAAGGCCGATTTCGACGACCCGGGCTCGGCGACCCGTGGCGTGGAGCTCGTGGCGACCTCGATCACCTCCGGCGGCGACGGCAGCGACACGGTCAGCAACGAGGAGACGATCTACGCCGAGAACCCGCACATCAAGTACATCCGCGGCCGCCGCGGGTACGTGTTCTCGGAGTACTCGGCCGAGGAGCTGCGGGTGGATTTCAAGACCGTCTCGGCGGTCACCACCCCCGATGCCCCGGTATCGATCGACAGGTCGTTCGTGGTGCCCGCCGGGGAGCCCGCGCTGCACGAGGCGTGACGAGCAGGCTCGCCCACCACCTCGGCCGGGAGGAGCGGGGCACCTGCTGAACGGTGAGGTCCCTGAGCAGGCCTCCCGTCAGCAGGACCGCGGAGACGAGGCCGTGGGTGATCGCTCCGCGCGGGGTGCCCCCGCAGCCGACAGACGGGCCGCCCGTGTCGACCCGATGAACCGCCGCCGCCGGAACGATGGCCGGTCGATGACGTTCTCAGCGGACTTCCGCGAACCTCGAGCGAGACGGCCGCCCGGATGGTACCTATGGAAATCCTTACCTCAGATTGGGAACTCCGTGAACAATATTTCCGGCAGTGCACTCGGCTCGACACCCTCGGAACCCACCCGTTTCATCGCCCCCGATCACCGCGCGAACCTGGCTCGGCAACGGCGGATGAGCCGCCGGATCTTCACCGGGGTGACGCTGAGCGCGCTCACCACCGCCGGCGTGCTGGGCACCCTGCCCGCCTCGGCCGACGGCGGCTGGCGCCAGCAGGATCCCTTCACTCTCGGGATCGCGTCGGGCGACCCGACCAGCAGCTCGGTGGTGCTGTGGACCCGCCTCGCGGTGGACCCGCACGTGCTCGACGGTCGCGGCGGGATGCTGGATGTCGCCATGGACGTGCGGTGGGAGCTCGCGAGCGACGAGAGGTTCCGCTCGATCGTGCGCCGCGGCACGGAGACCGCCCGACCGGAGGAGGCGCACAGCGTCCACGTGGAGCTCGAGGACCTCCCCGCCGATTCCGAGTTCTACTACCGCTTCCGCACCGGTCGGAGCGTCTCTCCTGTGGGCCGCACGCTGACCACCCCGGCCAGCGGGAGCACACGGAACCTGCGGATGGTGCACCTGTCCTGCGCGCACTGGGAGGGGGGCTGGTTCACCGCCTACCGTCGCGCCGCGGAGGACCGCCCCGACCTGGTGTTCTGCCTCGGCGACTACATCTACGAGGGTGGCCCCGGCACCGGGAAGATCCGCACCCACCCGCACAAGCTGTGCACCACGCTCGAGGACTACCGGCTGCGGTATGCGACGTACAAGACCGACCCGGACCTGCAGCTGCTGCACGCGACCGCGCCGTGGATCGTCACCTGGGACGACCACGAGATCCAGGACAACTGGGCCGGTGAGTACCCCAAGGACGGAGTCCCCACCGATGCGTGGGTGGCGCGGAGGATCGCCGCGGAGCAGGCCTACTACGAGAACATGCCGCTGCGTCGCAGCAGCGCCCCGGTGGGCTCCTCGATGCAGCTTTTCCGTCGGCTGAGCTGGGGCGACCTCGCCACCTTCCACGTGCTCGACACCCGCCAGTACCGGGACCTGCAAGCCTGCCACGATGGCGGCAAGACCTGGTGGTTCGCTGACTGCGAGGAGCAGACCGATCCGTCGCGCACCCTGCTCGGCGACCGTCAGGAGCAGTGGCTGCTGGACGGGATGGGCGCCTCCGAGACGACCTGGCAGCTCTTCGCCCAGGGCGTCTTCTTCGCCAAGCGCGACATCACCGCCGGGCCCACGACGACCCTCGCCTCGGACGGCTGGGACGGCTACCGCGCGGATCGCGACACCCTCATCGACAGCTGGGCGCAGCGAGGCGTCACGAACCCGGTGGTGCTCACCGGGGACGTGCACGTGCACTTCGCCAATGAGCTGACCACGGACTTCTGGGACCCGTCCGCCCCGACGGTCGGCGTCGAGCTGGTCACCACCTCGATCACCTCGGGCGGCGACGGCGGTGATGTCGTGAACGGCGAGGAGGATGTCTACGCCGAGAACCCGCACGTGCGCTACATCCGTGGGCGCCGCGGCTACGTTCTCTCGGAGTACTCGACCGAGGAGCTCCGCGTGGACTACAAGACCCTTCCCGCCGTCACGGTCCCGGACGCCGAGGCGAGCATCGACCGCACCTACGTGGTGCCGGCCGGGGAGCCGTCGCTCCACGAGGCGTGAGACCACCCGAACGACTCTGACCTGCAGAATCGAGGACATCGGGCTCGCGGGTCGGTCCGTCGGTCCTCCGTGTGACGACCGGCGGGGATCACAGCCCACGGCCTGTTCCCACGACGCTCCCTCCCGTAAGGTGAGGACTCGCGCGTGCCCGTCGGGGCACCCGTCCCGCACCGCTCACGGAGGATCGATGCCCTCGCCGCAGCTCGCCGCCGCACCGGCCGCGCCTGCCGCACCCCTCCTGGCGGCCCCGCCCTCCTCGGCCACCGGCACCGAGGCCTCCCGACGCCTGCTGGACCTCGAATCCGGCTCTCGCCCGATGACGCTCTGGGGCTCCTCCTCGATGAGCTCCGAGGGCGGCGCGGAGGCGACTCCGCTGCCCGTGCGGATCCACGAGCACCTCACCCTCTCGGCCTCCCCCGCCCCGGTGCACGCGTTCGGTGTGGGCGCCACCCGCTCCGCCCACACCCTGCTCCTGCGCGGCCTGGACACCCCGCGCCTGGCGGTCGTCGGTGGGCCGGCCGCGGGCACAGCGGCAGGCTCGACGGCGAACTCCGCGACCCCCTCCGATCGAGTCGAGGTCACGCTGGATTCCGGCCTCGCCCCGAGCGGCCCGATCCAGGTCCCCGGCACGGTCGACGGGCTCGCAGGGATGCTCGACGGCAGCAGCGGGACCTGGTACTTCACGCCCGACGATCCGGCCGCCGTCCCGGCCGACGATCTCGCCGCGACGGTCGCGGGCGGCGTCTTCACGTCCTCCCTCGTGGAGATCGCGGCCTCGTCCCGTCAGGTGCTGTGGGTGGGCAAGAACAACATCCTCGACGTCACCGGGGTGCTGCAGGACGTGCAGCGCCTGTGGGACGCGGCGGAGACTCCGGAGGCGGACTCGCTGGTGCTCGGCCACTGGTGCACCGAGCACGATGCGCACGGCTCCGCGACCGGAGACGCCGTCGCCGCCGTCAACACGGAGCAGGCCCGCCGATACGGCGACCATTTCCTGGATCTCCAGCAGCTGCTCACCAGCGAGGAGGGCCTGCACTGCTCCCCGCTCGCCCCGCTGCAGCTGCTCGCGCAGGGCACGACGCAGGATGCCCTGGACCGTGGCGTGGTGCCACCGCTGCTCGTCGCCTCGGACGGCATCCATCTCAACGGCTGGGGAAACCTCGCCGTGAGCTGGGCGATCGTGCGCCGGATGAGGGAGCTGCAGTGGCTGTGAGACGACCTGCCGCGCCCCGGCTGCGAGCAGGCCGACCCGGCGCCCCCGACAGGTCATCGACCCCGGACGCCGCGCCGGAGAACGCTCCGGTGAGTGCTCCGGGCCTGTCGATGCCGTCCTCGCCGGTCCCTGCCCGGCGACTGCACGGGCGTCGTTCCCTCCTGCTGGCCGGAGCGGCGGCGGCCGCGGTGACCGGCGCGGTGGGCGTGGGCGCCCTGCTCACCAGGTCCGGTGGGCCCGCTCCGCTCGCCGCGGCCCAGGGCGGTGCCGCGGCGTCGGCCACCAGTCCGTTCTCGGATGTGAAGGATGGTGCGGAGGGTCTGGACGCCATGGTCTGGGCCGACGAGAACGGCGTGCAGCCGGCCCTGGACGGGAGCTCCTACTCCCCCGGCGCCGCCGTCACGCGCGGCGACCTGGCCCTCGCGCTGCACCGCTTCGCCGGGTCCCCGGCCGTGCCCCTCGAGGGCACGCCCGTACTGATCGTCGACCTCGGCGAGGAGCCCGCTCGCGCCGCCGCCCTGCTGTGGCTGCACGGCCGCGGCGCCCTGTGGGGCGACGCCTCCCTGAAGGTGCATCCGGACGATCCCGCCACCCAGGACTGCGCGGCCGGCCTGCTCACAGCCCTCCTGCGCCCGGCGCTGGCCGGGGTCGGTGTCACCTGGGATCCGTCGACCGGCGGGCCGTCTGCCGATGACTCGTCGGGCGAGGAGTCGCCCGCCGCAGGCACGTCGGGCGACGAGCCGTCGCCAGCGGGCGCCGCAGCGGCAGAGGACGTCGCGCCCTGGTCCGCGCTCGCCGACGCCTCCTGGCTCGAGGCGGCCGGCATGCTCACGGGCACCCTCACCGTTTCCGGCTGGACCGGTGAGGAGAGCGTCACCCGGGGCGAGCTCGCGGTGACGCTGCACCGCGCGGACTCCGTGGTCGCCGCCGCCCTCGCCTGACGGCACCTCCCCACGGTCGCCTGTCCGCTCGGGGCAGATATCCCCTCGACGTGGCGCCGCTCACCCCTAGAGTTGGACCATGCCTTCGACTCCCGCTCATGCCGCCTACCTCCGCCACCCTGACGTCCGTGGCGATCTCGTCGCCTTCACCGCCGCGAACGACGTATGGCTGGCCCCGCTCTCCGGTGGTCGGGCCTGGCGCCTGACCGACGAGGGCGCCCCGGTCGCCTTCCCGCGCTTCTCGCCCGACGGCACGCACGTCGCCTACACCTCCCGCACCACCGGCGGGCCCGAGGTGTGGGTCATCGCGACCGAGGGCGACACCGCACCGCGCCGGCTGACCGTCTGGGGCAAGCCGTCCACGAAGGTCGTCGGCTGGCTCCCGGACGGCCGCATCGTCGCCACCACCAGCTACAACGCCCCGATCGCACGGGATGCGCAGCTCTGGGCGATCGATCTGGACGGGAACGCCGAGGTGCTGCCCCTGGGCCGCTCCGGCGAGGTCGCGATCCACCCGTCGGGCACCACCGTGGTCGCCACCCCGTGGCGCCGCGACCAGGCCGGCTGGAAGCACTACCAGGGCGGCACCGCCGTGAAGCTCTGGATCTCCCGCGAGGACGTCGCCCTCGACGCCCCGGTCGCCGCGCACGCGGCGCGCTCCTGGGAGCCGCTGCTCGAGGACATCCTGGCCTCGACGCTGTGCATCTCCTGGTACAGGGACCGCCTGATCTTCGCCTCGGACACCCCCGGCCCCGGCGCAGCCCGCACCGACCGCGCCAGCGCGAACCTGTGGTCCGTCGCGGCCGACGGCACCGACCTGCAGGTCCACACCTCGCTGACCTCCGAGGAGGGCTACCTGCGCGAGCCCTCGACCGACGGCAGCGCCATCGTGTTCACCTCCCGCGGCCGTCTGTTCGCCCTGGACTCCCTGGACGCGCAGCCCCGCGAGATCGAGATCCTGGCCTCCGGCGTCGGCGCGGCACGCCTGCCCCGCCCGGCCTCCCCCAGCTCGAACCTGCTGGCCATGCGGCCGGTGCACGACGCCCGCTCGAGCGTCGTCGAATGGCGCGGCGGCGCCCACGCGCTCACCCACCGCGGCGGCCCGGCACGGCTGCTGGCCGGCACCTGCGGGCTGCGGCTCCGCGAGGTGCGGCCGCTGGGCCGGTCCCCCTACGCCCTGCTGGTCACCGACGCCGAGGCGCTCGCGGACCGGGAGGACGGCGGCGTCGGCTCCGACGTGCTCGCGCTCGCGCGGCTCGACGGCGGCGGCGAGGAGATCCGCTTCGACCTCGGGGACGTGGGCCGGATCCTGCACGCGATCCCCTCCCCCGACGGCTCCAAGATCGCGATCTCCACCCACGACAACGTGGTGCGCCTGGTGACCCTGCGCGGCCTGACCGATCCGGCCCGCACCTCGCACTCCGCGAAGGCCGGCACCGGCTCCAGCACCGGCGCCGGAGCCGATGCCCCGGAGGCGCCGCGCCTGGACCATGTGCGCGAGGTGGGCCGCTCCAACGGCGGCGAGGTGCAGGACCTCGCCTGGTCGCCGGACGGCCGGTGGCTGGTGTGGAGCGAGCCGAACTCGTGGATGCTCAGCCGCCTGCTGATCTCCGACACCGAGGACGCCGAACCGATGGGACGGGCCCTCACCTCGGGCAAGTACCAGGACGCCGCCCCGGCCTTCAGCGCCGACGGCAAGCATCTGGCGCTGCTCTCGCTGCGCACCTTCGAGACCGTGTACGACGACATGGTCTTCGACCTCGGCTTCGTCAACGCCGAGCGCCCCTTCCTCATCCCGCTCGAGCGCTCCACCCCGGACCCGTTCGGCCCCCACCCGGACGGCTGGAGCGGCAGCGCCGCGGAACCGGCGGCGAAGGACCCGGCAGCGCATGGCGCGCACGCCGAGGGCGCAGATGCCCCCGGCACAGGCGCCCCCGGACACGGGGCGCAGGGGCAGGGTGCCGGAGCGGCGCACGCCGGCGGCGCCCTGGCCGCCGACCCGTCGGCCCACCCGGCGAGCGCGACCAGCCCCTCGGGCACCGACGAGGCGACCGCGCCGCCCACCACCCGGGTCGACATGGACGCGGTGGAGGCACGGATGGTGCCCTTCCCGGTCATCTCGGGCTCGTACTCGCACCTCACCGCGGTCAGCGGCGGCTTCGTCTGGCTGCGCCATCCCCAGCAGGGGGTGCTCGGCAGCACCCGCGCCGGCGTCGAGGGCGAGGCCCCCGGTCCCGCCCTGGAGCACTGGAGCCTCGCCGACCGCAAGCTCACCGTGCTCGCCGAGGGCGTCACCGATCTCGAGGCGTCCGGCGACGGCGAGACCCTGGTCATCCGGCAGGGCGAGAGCTGGGTGCAGATCCCGGCCGCCCGCAAGGCCGAGGACGACGACCCTGCTCGCGTGGTGATCGACACCGGGCGGCTGCGCCTGTTCGTCGACCCCGTCAAGGAGCGTCGCGGGATGCTCTGGGACAACTACCGGATCATGGCGCAGCAGTACTGGCGCGCCGACATGGACGGCATGGACTGGCACGCGATGACCTCCTGGTACGACCCGGGCATCGAGCGTGTGGTCACCGACGACGACTTCCAGGACCTGATGTGGGAGGTCCAGGGCGAGCTCGGCACCTCGCACGCCTATGTGCAGGGCACCCCGTACCAGGCCGATCCGCCGATGCTGCCCGCCTACCTCGGCGCGGACATCGAGCACCGCGACGGGCGCTGGGTGATCACCCGGATCCTGCCCGGCGACTCCTCCGATCCCGACGCCCGCTCCCCGCTGCTCGCCCCCGGCGTGGCCGCCGAGGTGGGCGACGCGATCGTGCGCGTGGACGGCCGGGAGATGGGTGAGGCCGGGACCGGCGTGCAGGGCCAGCTGGTCGGCTCGGCGAACACCCCCACCGAGCTGGTGCTCGAGCGGGACGGCGTGGAGCGGCGGGTCGCCGTGACCCCGCTGCCCGACGACTCCGCGCTGCGCTACCAGGCGTGGGTCGCCTCGCGCCGCGCGCTGGTCGAGGAGCTCTCGGACGGCCGCCTCGGCTACCTGCACATTCCGGACATGGTCTCCTCCGGCTGGGCGCAGATGCACCGTGACCTGCGCGAGGCCACCACCAAGGAGGGCCTCGTGGTGGACGTGCGCTACAACAGCGGCGGCCACACCTCGCAGCTGGTCACCGACCGGCTCGCCCGGCGAGTGCTCTCCTGGGACTACCCGCGCCACGAGACGCCCGGCACCTACCCGCAGTTCGCCCCGCGCGGCGCGGTGGTGCTGGTGACCAACCAGGAGGCGGGATCGGACGGCGACATCGTCAACGCCGTCTCCAAGGCGATGAAGATCGGGCCCGTGATCGGCACCCGCACCTGGGGCGGCGTGATCGGCATCGACGGCCGCTATGACCTCGTCGACGGCACCGGCGTCACCCAGCCGAAGTACGCCAGCTGGTTCGAGGGCGTGGACTGGGAGATCGAGAACTACGGCGTGGATCCCGACATCGAGGTGCCGCTGCCGCCGAACGCGTGGGTGGGCGGCCAGGACCCGCAGCTCGAGCGCAGCATCACCGAGGCCCTCGACCTGCTCGCGCAGACCCCGGCCTCGACCGCGCCTCCGCTGCCTGCGCCGCGCTTCGGGCGCCCGAAGGGCTGACCTGCTGGTCCGACTTGCTGCTCTGACCTACGGATCTGACCTGCTGGATTGACCCGATCACACCGGTGCCGGCCACCCGTGCGGACCCCTCCGCGCGGGTGGCCGGCCGTCTGCGCGACGCCGACGGCTCGACAGCTCGGACGGCTCGCGGCGGCCCCGCTCAGCCCTGGTCGGCCGACGGCAGGTGCTCGGCGATCGCGGAGAGGTCGTCGACCAGGCGATCGGCGTCCCGTCCCGCGATCGCCTCGATCATCTGCGCCTCGATCCGGCGCACCGACCCGTCGGCCTCGGCGAGCAGTGCGCGACCCGACTCGGTGAGCTCGGCGGGGCGGCGCCGGCCGCTCGGGGCGACGTCCTCGCGCGCCACGAGGCCCCGCTCCTGCAGCGACGTCACCACGGAGTTCATCGACTGCGCGGTGACGAAGGCGCCCCGGGCGAGCTCGGCATTGGTGAGCGGCCCGGAGGCCAGGAGCTCGAGGCACGCGTACTGCGGAACGGTGAGCCCGAGGGGCCTCAGCGCCCCATCCATGCGAGAGCGCAGGGCGGACTGCGCCTGCTTGAGCACGTAGCCGAGGCGGCGGGCGAGGTCGGAGTCGTCGGCGCCGGCAGCGCCCTCGGCGTCACCAGCGGAGCGAGCGTCACTCACGGAGTCGGCGTCACGTTCGCCCTCGACATCACGAGCGGAGTCGGCACGGGACGGGTCCGGAGTCTGCATATCAGCATCTTGACATACCCCGTCGGCCGACGTTCAATGTAAGGGTCCTGACATACAGGAGTTCCGATCCCAGGAGGACCCCATGACCACCACCGGACCCGACTTCCTCGCCCTCCAGGTGCGCGACCTCGAGGCCGCCGCCCAGTTCTTCGAGCAGCACCTGGGCATGACACGCGCCCCCGCGGGCCCTCCCGGGGCGATCGTGTTCGACACCGCGCCGATCCCCTTCGCCGTGCGCGAGCCGCTGCCAGGGGTCGACCTCGACGCCGCCTCCCCACGCCCCGGCGTCGGGGTCGCCATGTGGTTCGGCGTCGACGACGCGGACGCGCTGCACGACCGGCTCCTCGCGGCCGACGTCCAGATCCTCGGCGCCCCGACGGACTCCCCGTTCGGACGGATGGTCGCCTTCATCGGCCCCGAGGGCTATGCGCTCACGGCCCACACCACCGCCGACTGAGCGGGCCGCCGAGGAACGACGGCGGCGGGGCGGGGAAGCGCGGCGAATCAGGAGATCAGCAGTGCGCCAGCGCAGCAGATGGGCAACTCGGCAGCGCAGCAGTGAGGGGGCGCGGCAGGCGAGACCAGTCCGTCCCCCACAACTCAGCGCAGGGCGTGGGCGGCGATCTCGGGATATCGGACCGCGAGGTCCTGGCGCTGAACCGGCCCGTCGGCCCACCCGGCCCGAGCATCGCGCGATGCGGTGCGGGCGATCGGGTGGGTGTCGTCGGGCTGGAGGTCGCGGGCGATGATCTCGTTGCCCAGGGCGATGCGCTCGAGCGGGGTGAGCGGGGCGTCGGACGGCGAGCGCGGGCCGACGATCCGGGCGGCGAGCAGACGCGTGAGCGCCCCGAGGGCGACGGTGACGACGGCGATGAGGAGGATGAGGGCGAGGCCGATCAGTGCGGAGGACATGGTCTGATCCTGCGCCCGCCCTCCCGTAAGGACAAGCGATGATTCGCTCCGCTCTGTTCAGTCGAACTGAACAGATGTAGGGTCGGGTCATGCTCGATCCTCTCAAGCTCCGCGTGCTGCGCTCCGTCGTCGAGACCGGCAGCATCCGTGCCAGCGCCGAGGCGCTCGGCTACACCCCGTCGGCGGTCAGCCAGCACCTCACGAACCTGCGTCGCGAGACCGGTCTCGAGCTGATCGAACGATCCGGGCGCGGCATCACCGTCACCGCCCACGCCCGGCTCATCGCCGCCGAAGCCGGACCGGCGCTCGACGCGCTCCGCGCACTCGAGCGCACCGTGAAGGATCTGCGATCCGGCCGCACCGGCACACTGCGCCTCGGCTACGCGACGTCGATCGCGGCGACCTGGATCCCCGAGCTCGCCCAGGACGTGCGGCGCACCTACCCCGACCTGGGGCTCGAGCTCGCTCTGAGAGACTGCAGCTGTGAGGATCTCGCCGAAGCCGGCATGGACATCGTCGTCGGCGAGGGCACGGGCCCCATCGAATCCGTCGACTGGGAGATCCACGAGATCCTCGAGGAGGGGTACGTCGCGCTCGTGAGCGCGGGCCATCCGCTCGCGGCACGATCGACGATTCACCTCAAGGACCTGGCCGAGGAGTCCTGGGTGACCGACGACCCGATCGACTCGTTCTGGTTCGACCGCATCGGCGCCGCCTGCCGAGCCGCCGGGTTCTCCCCGTGCGTCGATGTGAACCCCAATGACTTCCCCACCGTTCTCGGCTTCGTCGCCACGGGCGACTATGTGAGCGTGCAGCCCTCGGTGATCGCGCAGAACATGCGCCCCGACATCGTGGCGATCCCGCTGGCTCCACCGGCTCCACGCCGCCGGCTCCGGGTCCAGGTGCGCCGCACCATCGCCAGGAACCCGGCCGCGCAGCACATCGTCCAGAGGATCCACGCCGTCGCCGCCAAGCGCGCCGCCGAGATCCCGGGCGTCACGCATCTCCTCGAGACGGAGACCCGCCCCCGGGCTCAGGTCCGCAGCACCTCACCCGAGCCCGCCCAGATCTGACCTCGGTCCCCGTCCGAGCCACCCACCAGGGGTGGACAATGGCGGGATGTCGCCCGCATCGCCGCAGCCGCCGCGGTGCCCGGAAGGAGAACCCCGTGAACGAGCTCAGCATCGACCAGCGCATCGCCGACCTCCCCGTCGCCGTGGACCTCACCGAGGACGCCGTGGTGCTCGAGGCCGACCTCTCCGGCACCGCCGAGCAGATCTGGGCGCACCTCACCGACCCGGAGCTCCTGGTCACCTGGTCCCCGATCGTCCCCGAGCGCGCGCTCACCGAGCCCGGACCGGTGCTGAGCCGTGAGAACCCCGAGGACGATCCGGTCTCCGTCGACGTCCTGGCCACCGCCGGCGAGCACGCCCTGACCCATCGCTGGGGCGACGACATCCTCGAGTGGCTGGTCGACGAGGCCCGGGTGACGCTCCTGATGAAGCTGACCGCACCGCAGTACGCGCCGACCTACATCGCCGGCTGGCGGGTGTGCCTCGGGGTGCTCGACGCGCGCCTCGACGGCGTCGACCAGGCCCGGATCGTGGGCAGGGACGCGCTCGAACACGGCTGGTCGCAGCTGCGCGACCGCTACGCCGAGGAGCTCGACCTGCCCGACCAGCCGGCCGTCTGACCCACCCGAGACCGCGACCCTGGCCCTGGCCCTGGTCTTGGCCTGCACAGCAGGGACCGGATCAGCGCGCTTCGAGGTGCAGCTCGACCTCGATCTCGTCGCCCACCTCGACCTGTTCGGCGCGCTGCACCGCGACCTTCACGGGCACGAGATAGCCCCCGTTCCGCGGGAAGAGCGAGGTGGTGAAGTCGGTATCGCCGATGCGGACGGCGACCGGGATGCAGCCCCAGCCGTACGTGGCCTCCCGGGCGATGGAGGCGATCGCGTCCGCCTCCTCCTCGGGCACGCGGGCGAACACGAATGGCGCGGGGCCGCGCCATTCGATCGTCGTCGCCGTGAAGAGGAGATCCACGCTCCGAGCGTAGACCTCCCGCCGCGCGCCCTGCCACGCCCCAACCCGACCCGCACTGCCGCGACCCGCACCGCCCGTCCCGCCCCGCTCCAGGGACCTTCGCCCCTGCCAACCGGACCCCACGCGCCTACGATGGAGGTATCGGCGATGGCTTCGAGTTCGGGGGCACCGTCGTCGGTCACCCAGAGCCCCCGGGCGCAGGAGGCTGTGTGATGGATGACGACGACCGCACCTCGGGAGCTCCCTTCCCCTATGACCCGGCCGACCGCCCGCTCGGGGTCCTCGTCGGGTTCGACGGCTCCGACCAGTCGATCCAGGCCCTGCACTACGCGGCGCGGGCCGCCCAGCGCCTCGACTGCCACCTGACGGTGCTGACCGCGTACACGGAATCGTCGATGATCTACGCGAATCTCGCCTCCTTGCCCTCTCCCCCGGACGATGCCGTCCGCGAGACGGCGGCGCAGGGCGTGCTCGAGGGAGCGCGGGAGGAGCTGCGCGGCTATCCCGGCGAGGTCGACTTCTGCACCGCGGAGGGCGATGCCGCCGGAGCGCTAGTGCACCAGTCCTCGCGGGCGCAGCTCGCCGTCGTGGGCGCCCGCGGACGGGGTGGATTCGTCGGCCGCCTCCTGGGCTCGGTGTCCTCGGCGCTGCCCGCCCACGCCCATTGCCCCACGGTCGTCGTCCCGCGCCAGTATGAGATCGGCACCGGCGAAGGGGCCGCACGCTTCGCCCCGATCGCCGACGACGCACCTGTCGTGGTCGGGGTGGACCGCTCCGAGCGCAGCGATGTCGCGGCGCTCCTCGCGGCCCAGGCGGCGCACCAGCGCGGCGCGCCCCTACACCTGGTGATGACGATGCCGCCGCCGGAGTCGTGGGGCGTCTGGTACGCAGCGATGGTCCCCGAACAGTCCGTCATCGACCAGCAGCTCGAGCAGCTCACGGACGAGCTGGAGACCTTCGCAGGCCGACTGCGCGGTCACTTCCCCGGCTCGGTGATCACCTGCGAGGCCGAGCTGGCCGACCCCGCCACCCAGCTGCTGGACCACTCCTCCGGGGCGCAGCTGGTGGTCGTCGGCACCCGAGGCCACGGCCGGATCGCGAGCGCCCTGCTGGGATCGGTGTCGCGCTCCGTGCTGCAGCGCGCCGAGAGCCCCGTGATGGTGGTCCCGGACCTGGATCTCGAACGCATCGGGAACGGGTCTCTCCGGCCCCGCTGAGAAGGGGCAGAATAGGAGTCGTGACCTCCAGCCGATCCCCCCTGCGCCTGCTGCGCGGGAGCGTCGCCGCGACGCTGGCCACCCTGGTCGCCCTGGGCGGTCACCTGGTGGGCGGCGGCGCGATGCCGTCGTGGCTCGGGATCGCGCTGCCGTGGTGGCTGTCCGTCGCGGCCTGCACGGTCCTGGCCGGCACCCGTTTCTCCCTGCCGCGGATGCT
The DNA here is from genome assembly GCF_014897585.1 of Brachybacterium tyrofermentans. Classification (GTDB taxonomy): domain Bacteria; phylum Actinomycetota; class Actinomycetes; order Actinomycetales; family Dermabacteraceae; genus Brachybacterium; species Brachybacterium tyrofermentans. The sequence continues at coordinate 66,994 of NZ_JABUXW010000020.1, forward strand.
CACCGCCGTGCTGGCCAGCCAGGCCCTCTTCCACGGACTGTTCATGGCCGGCACGCCGAGTGATCCGTCCGTGCATCTCGTCGACCCGCCCGGTTCGCATCTCGGACACGGCGCCTCGCACTCCGGCGCCACACATTTCGGCACCTCAACCGCCGCAGACAGCCTCCCGCACGCCGAGCACGACGGGTCGCAGGGGGTGGGCCCTGCTGCCGAGCACGCCCTGCACGGCAGCGGCGGCGATCTGCAGATGCTCCTGTGGCACGTGATCGCCGCGGTGGTCACGGCCCTGGTGCTGCATCGTGGCGAGTCGATGGTCATGGGGTCCTTCGCCCTGGCCGCCCGGCTGCTCGACGTCCTTGCTCGGCGTCGGGTGCCGTCGTCGGCCCCGGCCCTCGTGCTGCCCGCCCCGGCGCGGGTCCTGCCCGTCGCCGTCCCGGTGCGCCCACGTCGGCGCGCCGTCCTCTCGCCCCAGCTGCGGCGCGGTCCGCCCCTGGTCCTGGCCGCCTGAGCCCCGCCGACGCCCCGCGTCGCCGCTTAGACGGCCCTTCGGTCGATCACCCGGCCCCGGCTCCTTCGCCCGGGTCGGTTCCCCGCCCTCCAGCCCGCCCACGCCCCGGCGTGCCCGCGGCCGCTCCCGCGCCCTTCCGAGAGGACCCCTCATGTTCCGCATCTCCCGTACCACCAGCACCACTCGCACCACCCGCATCCCTGCCCGCTCCGTCGTGCTGCCCCGTCGCGCGGCCCTCGCCTCCCTGCTCGCGCTCCCCCTGGCTGCCTGCAGCGCAGGGGCCGACGGCGGCTCGGCCGCCTCCGATGAGGGGGCCGGCGCCGCTTCGGACGGGGGCGCCGCCGCGGGGTCGGGCGCGATCTCGGTCACGGACCCCTGGGTGAAAGCCGCCGACGAGGGCATGACCGCCGCTTTCGGCACCATCACCAACGGCACGGACGCCGACCTCGTGCTGACCGCGGTCACCACGCCCGCGACCGACATGGTGCAGCTGCACGAGACCACCTCCGACGGCTCCGGCGGGATGAGCATGCAGGAGAAGGACGGCGGCTTCCCCCTGCCCGCCGGGGAAGACCTCGTGCTCGAGCCCGGCGGCGACCACATCATGCTCATGGACCTCCCCAAGCCGCTTCAGCCCGGTGACACGCTCGAGCTGACCCTGGTGTTCTCCGAGGGCACCGAGCACCCCTTCACCGCGACAGTCAAGGACTTCTCCGGGGCCCAGGAGCACTACGCGCCCGGTGAGGACGACGAGGAGGAGGCTGACCACGAAGGCATGTCGGGCATGGCCTCCGACGGCGGCGGCGAGCACGAGGGGCACAAGTGACCTCCTCGGCGCAGGGACCCTCGCGCCCGGGCAGGCGGCAGCTGCTGCGGGCGGGCACCGCCGGCGCCGGGGTGCTCGGTGTCGGCGCGGCTGCGATCGGTCTGGACCGGGCGGTGCGGGATGGTCCGCCGGCGAGCGCATCGCCCGGAGCGGTGGCGGTGGCGGAACCGGCGCCGCAGGGCGGTGCCTCCGTGCCGTTCTACGGCGCCCACCAGGCCGGGGTCGAGACACCCGCCCCCGCCTCGGCGACGTTCCTCGCACTCGACCTGCACGACGAGGTGGACCGGGAGGGCATCCTGCGGCTGCTGCGCCTGCTGACGGATGACGCCGCGCGCCTCACGCAGGGTCGCGCGGCCCTCGCGGACACCGAACCGGAGCTGGCCGCCGAACCGGCCTCGCTGACCGTCACGGTGGGCTTCGGCCCGCGGCTGCTGGAGAGGGCTCAGCGAGAGGCGCCCAGCTGGCTCGCCCCGCTGCCGGCCTTCGAGATCGACGAGCTCGACGAGCAGTTCACCGACGGGGACCTGCTGCTGCAGATCGCCGCCGAGGATCCGCTGACCGTGTCCCATGCGGCACGGATGCTGCTCAAGGATGCCCGGTCCTTCACCAGGGTGCGCTGGGTGCAGCGGGGGTTCCGCCGGTCCCCCGGCGTCCAGGCCCCGGGCACCACGATGCGGAACCTGTTCGGGCAGGTCGACGGCAGCGCGAACCCGCAGCTGGGCGGCGAGCACTTCGCGAAGGTGGTGTGGATCGACGAGGGCCCCTTCGCCGGCGGCACGTCGATGGTGATCCGGAGGATCCGGATGGACATGGACGGCTGGGACGAGGCCGATCGCACCGCCCGCGAGCAGGCCGCCGGGACCCGGCTGGGCGACGGGGCACCGCTGAGCGGCGGCACCGAGTTCTCGCACGCCGACTTCGAGAAGGTCTCCGCCCACGGCTTCGCCGTGATCCCCGAGTTCGCGCACATGCGTCGCGCTCGCGGGGTCGACGACGGGGAGCATCAGGAGATCTACCGTCGGCCGTACAACTACGACGTGGCCCCGCCGGCGGGGTCCTCGGCGATCTCGGAGTCGGGGCAGCTGTTCGTCGCGTTCCAGGCGGACCTGGCCGGGCAGTTCCTCCCGATCCAGCGACGCCTCGCCGAGCTGGACCTGCTCAACGAGTGGACCACCCCCATCGGCTCAGCCGTGTTCGCGATCCCGCCGGGCTGCGCCGAGGGCGAGTACCTGGGGCAGTCCGTGCTCGAGTAGTCGCACCCGGGCTGCCGGTCCCAATGCCCGTCCACGGCCCCCGGCTGTCGGTCGCCCGCCGGATCGCAGACGCCAGTGCACGCTGGGCTTCCCCACGTGGAGGCACAGCGCGCACTGGCGGCACTGTCGCGGGCAGCGGACGCGGACGGTGGCGGGCTGTGGGCGCGGGACTGTGGGCGCCGGCGGTGGCGGGCTGTGGGCACGGGCGGTGGGCACCGGCGGTGGCAACCGGTGGCGCACCGCTGACGCCTCGTCGGCCTGCTCGTATGCTGGTCCGACGCCGCACGCTCTCGCATCGGTGCTCGACGGAGCGCAGGCGACTCATCCGAACCGCAGGAGACAGCCATGCCTCGCTTCAACATTTCCGCCGACGACGCCCAGGGACCTCTGGTCGTCGGGATCGACATCGGCTCCGGCGGCACCCGTGCCGCCGTGTACGACGTCAGCGGACGCGAGGTCGGCACGCGCCATCACAAGGAAGCGCACTCCTTCACCGTCGCCGACGACGGCACCAGCACGATCGACGCCGACCAGATCGTCCAGGAGATCCGCGACGCGCTGGCCGTGGTGCTCGACGGCGAGCTGCCCGGCGAGGTGCGCGGCATCGGCTTCGACACCTTCGCCTCCTCGCTCGTGGCGGTCGACGAGGCCGGCGCCGCGATCACCCCCTGCATCACCTACGCCGATACCCGCTGCCACGCCCAGGTCGATGCCCTCGCCGCGACGCTCGACGTCGCGGACCTGCACGAGCGCACCGGCGCCCGCCTGCACTCCTCGTACACCGCACCCCGCCTGACCTGGCTGCGCGAGGCCCACCCCGAGGTGTTCTCCCGCACCGACCGCTTCATGGCGCTCGGCGAGTACGTGGCCCTCAAGCTGCTGGGCACGCCCGCTCTGGGCACGGCGTCGGCCGCCTGGTCCGGCATGATCGATCGCCGCACCGGTGAGTACATCCCCGAGCTGCTCGAGGCCGTGGGCGTGGACCTGTCGATGATGGGTGAGTCACTGGATCCCTCCGACGCCCTGCCGATCTCCGGCACGCCGCTCGCCGCCGAGTTCCCGCAGCTCGAGGGCGCCGTGTGGCTGCCCGTGATCGGCGACGGCCTCGCCGCGAACCTCGGCATCGGGGCGCTCGGTGCGGGCACCTGGGGCATCTCCACCGCCACCTCCGGCGCGATCCGCCAGCTCCTGGACACCGAGATCCCCGCCCTCCCCAGCGGCCTGTGGGCCTACCGCTTCGACGCGCGGCGCACCCTCGTCGGCTCCGCGATGAGCGACTGCGGGCGCGTGCTGGACTGGGCGCGCAACGAGCTCGACATCCCCTTCGAGATCGCCGAGACCGACACGAAGTCCCTGTTCTCCGCCGCCCCGACAGCGGGAACCCCGCTGGTCGTCCCGTTCTTCTCGGGCGAGCGCGGCACCAAGTGGCGCGGCTCCTCGCGGGCGCTGTTCGCGAACGTGGGCGCCTCCACCACCGCCGAGGACATGCTGCGCGGCGCGATGGAGGGCGTGGCCCTGTCGTTCCTGCGCATCGCCGACCAGATGCGCGAGGCCGGCGGCGACCCCGAGCGGATCGTGCTCTCCGGCGGCATGACCGAGGCGATCCCCGCCTGGCTGCACCTGCTCTCCGACGCCCTCGGCGCGCCGATCGACCACGTCGCGGTGTCCCGCTCCACGATGCGCGGCTCCGCCGTGATGGCCCTCGAGCAGGCCTCCCCCGACACGAGGGTCGCCGAGGTGCCCGTGCTCCGCCGCGTCGAGCCCGTCGCCGCGCACACCGAGTACTACCGGGAGCGTCTCGAGCGCTTCGAGAAGCTCGCCGACCTCGCCTGAGGCCCGACAGGCCGTGCGCATGGCCGAGCGGCCGCGCGGCCTGGTGACGGTGCGACCGTGCGACCGCGCGCCCTCGCGCCCTCACGCCCTCACGCCCTAGCGACCGCACGACCTCGCAGGCGCCCCACAGCGGACAGCTGATCCTCCCGGCACCGATCCGGTGCGCTGAGCCTACTTCGCCGGGTCCGGCCGTCGAACCTGCGTGGCGTGTCGGTGAGAGCCGCCTCAACGACACACCATGCAGGCTCGACTGCTCCGACGGCCCCGACGGCAGCGACAGCAGCGACAGCAGCGACAGCAGCGACAGCAGCGACGGCAGCCTGCCCTCCCGGCCCCGTCGCCGTTCCCGCGTGCATCCTTTAGGAGGAACCCGCTCAGTTCATCCTTCGTGATCTGGCTGTCACCTGCACGGATATCTAGCATTGAGGCATGCCCAGTCCCCGGGCATCGACCATGACGAGAGGCAGTCCCGTGACCATCACCGACCGACCCCCGGCCGCGACATCCACTGCACGCAGCGGTGGCGTCGGCCCGCTCGGCGCCATCCGGCGCCACCCCCTGCTGTCCTTCTTCCTCCTCGCCAACGGCCTGAGCTGGCTGGCCTGGCTGCCCTACATCCTGTCGCTGAACGGGCTGGGGCTGTGGGGCGTGGAGTTCCCGGCACTGCTGGGCAGCAGCCAGCTGCTCGGCGTGCTGCCCGGTGCCTATCTCGGCCCGATCGGCTCCGCGCTGCTGGTCACCGCGATCGTCGACGGACGAGCCGGTCTGCGACGCTGGGCCGGGCGCCTGCTGCGCTGGAACGTGAACTGGCGCTGGTACGCGATCGCCCTGTTCGCGGTGCCGGCCGCAACGCTCCTGGCGGGCGTCCTCTACTCCGGCGGTGAGATCCACGCGCCCTCCACGATGATGCTCATCGCCTACGTGCCGCTGCTCCTGTTCCAGATGATCACCACCGGCCTGGCGGAGGAGCCCGGCTGGCGCGACTTCGCCCTGGCCCGCATGCAGCACACGATGGGTCCGCTGCGCTCGGCGTTCGTGCTCGGACCGATCTGGGGCCTGTGGCACCTGCCGCTGTTCTTCACCGAATGGGGCGGCTGGCCGGACGCCAGCTGGCATCGACCGGTGGTGTTCGTGATCTTCTGCATCGCCTTCAACGTGGTCATGAGCTGGGTGTTCAACCGCACCGGGGAGTCGCTGCCGTTGTCGATGCTGATGCACGCCGGCGTCAACACCTTCGCCTCCTCGCTGGGCGCCGAGATGTTCCCGACCCTGAACGCCGAGACCTCCCTGCAGTCGATGACCGTGGTCGCGGTCATTGCTGCGGCCGCGCTGCTGGTGACCACACGGGGTCAGCTCGGATTCTCCGGCTCCGTCTCCGACTCCGACTCCGACGCACGTTCAGGTTCCGTCACCGGCGCACGTTCAGGTTGCGTCACCGGCGCCGGGGCCGCGGTCGGGCCGAGCGGTGGCACCTCCGCACTAAGCTCTCGACCATGACGTCCGACGCCGGAGCCACCAGGGCGGTCGCCCTCACGACCGCCCTGGTCTGCTGGGTGGTGGCCCTCGCCCTCCTGGTCGTCCTCCCCGCCGTCGCGGCGGCCGACGCCGGTCCCACAGGCGGCGCGGGCACAGCGGCCGACGGCGGTCTCCCGGCGCTCATGACCCCCGTCGGCTCCCCGCTCTGGTGGGCAGTCGCGTCCACGCTCACCCTCCAGTGCGCCACGCTGCTGGGACTGCGACGCGCACCGCGCACGACCCTGCTGGTCGTCACCGCTCTCGCGCTCGTCCTGGCCGCGCCGGCCCCCGGCGTGGCGTACACCCTCTCCCATATCCCGGTGCTGGTGGCCGTGTTCGTCGCGGCGCCGCGCAGACCGTGGCCGGAGATGCGACTGGTGCTGCCCGTGGCCGCGCTCGCGGTCGCTCTCGGCACGCTCCTGAACGGTCTGCGCAGCGGGCTCAGCACGATGCCCGGGGTCCTCGCCGAGGCGCTCGTACAGGGCCTGGGCATCGTGGGCATCACGGCCCTGGTCGCCCTGGCGCTGGCCTCGATCCGTGCGGCGCGCGAGGCGCAGCGCAAGGAGTCCGCGGCCCTCGGCCGGGAGCGCGAGGCGCTGGAGCGGGAACGGGACGCCGTGGGTCGTGAGCGCGAGGCCCTGACCCGCGCCGCAGCCTCCGAGGAGCGCGCGGCGATAGCCCGCGAGCTGCACGACATCGCCGCCCATCACCTCTCGGGGATCGCAGTCGTGGCGGCGGCCGCGGACCGACAGATCGAGACGGATCCGCAGGCCGCGCATGAGTCGGTACGTCAGGTGCGCAGCCAGACCCGCTCGGTGCTCGACGACATCCGCCGGGTAGTGGGCCTGCTGCGCGGCGGGGACCCGGCGGAGCGGTCCGTGACGACCCTGGCGACGGTCCCGGCACTGATCGCGGCCCGCGCCGACGCCGGGATGCTCGTGCGTCTCGAGCAGCACGTGCCGGCCGACGGTCGCGCGCTCGGGGACGGCGTCGGCCCGCTGTCCCAGCTCGTCGCGTATCGGATGATCCAGGAGTCTCTGACCAATGCCGCCATGCATGCGCCAGGCACCTCATGCCTGGTCACCGTGGAAGACGCCGATCCCGCCAGGCTCGTGATCACCGTCCGGAACGACGGCATCGGCGGCCCGAGCCCGGACGGTTCCAGCACGAACGGCACCGTCCCGAGCGACGCGGTCCCACCCGGCCCAGTCCCGACCAACACCGTCCCCACCGCTTCCCCGCCCTCCGGGGCCGCGAGCGTCGGAGGGTACGGACTGGCCGGGATGCGCGAGCGCGCCGACCTGATCGGCGCGCGGCTGGAGCACGGCCCCACGGCCGACGGCGGTTGGCTGGTGCGCCTGAGCATCCCCCGCGACCGCGTCGGCACCTCGACCACCTCGACCGCCCCGGGGCCATCGAACACACCGGGGCCACCGAAAGCACCGGGGCCATCGAAAGCACCGGGGCCATCGAACACACCGGAACCATCGACCTCGCCGGGGCCGCCGACCGTCCCGACAGGGAGGGCACGCACCCGATGACCCGACTCCTGATCGCCGACGACCAGCCGCTGGTGCGTGCCGGCCTCTCCGGCCTGCTCGGCACCGAGCCCGACCTCGAGGTGGTCGCCACCGCGGCAGACGGTCGCGAGGCGGTGGATCTCGCGAGCGAGCTGCGCCCCGACGTGGCCTGCCTGGACATCCGCATGCCGGTCCTCGACGGCATCGAGGCCACCCGGGAGCTCACGGCCCTGGATCCCCCGATCCCGGTGCTGATCCTGACCACCTTCGACCTCGACGACTACGTCTTCGGGGCACTGGAGGCGGGCGCCGCGGGGTTCCTCCTCAAAGATGCCGATCCCGAGGTCATCGTGCGCGCCGTGCAGCAGGTCGCCGCCGGTCAGGGCACCCTCGACCAGACCCTCACCCGGAGAATCCTCGCCGAGTTCGTGCAGCGCCGCAGCCTGCAGCCGGTGACCGTCCAGGGAGCCGACGGGCTGCTCACCACCCGCGAGCTGGAGATCCTGGGGCTGCTCGCCCAGGGCATGTCCAACGAAGAGATCGCCCACGAGCTGGTCGTCGAGATCACCACCGTGAAGTCCCATGTGGCGCGCATGCTGCCCAAGCTCGGGGTCCGCTCGCGCCTGCAGGCCGTGGTGTGGGCCTACCAAAACCGCATCGTCACGGTGCCCGAGGCCCCCTGACCACGCGACGGGGTGGGCCGATCGCGCACCGACGCCCGGCGAGACTGCCTGGCGCGTCGGATAGCCCACCGCCATCCGACGCGCCAGACCATGTCGGCACGGTGAGACCGAGCGACGGGCCGGGCCCGTGCGCGGACACGCGTTTCAGCGTCGGCGTGGACCCACCACCGCCAGATCACGGGCGGGTGTGGTCCCACCGCCCTCAGATCAGGGGCGGGGCAGGCGACGCTCCTGGGCGGCGACGGCGGCGGCGAGGGGGTCACCGGCGGGCACGTCGAGCAGGGCGAGCAGGGCGGTGACGCGCTGCGTCGGATCCTCGATCGCCGCAGCGGTCGCGATGGCGTCGGCCTTCGGGTCCTTGACCTCGTCGCCGGCGCGCACGCGGTCCGTGACCCAGGCGGTCCAGGCGGCGACGGCCGCGACCTCGCCGGGGGCCTTGTCCGGGCCGCCGAGCTCGGCGATCACGGGCAGGGCGCGCACGGGCAGCTTGGCGGAGCCGTCGGCGGCGATGCGGATGAGGTTGTCCGCGAGACGCGGGTTGCGGAAGCGCTCCTCGAGGGCCGCGGTGTAGGCGTCGAGGTCGGCGGCGGGGAGGTCCAGCGTGGCGCGGGCCTCGCTCCACAGCTGCTCGACCAAGGCGCGCACCTCGCGGTGGCCGATGGCCTCGTCCACGCGCTCCACGCCGGCGACCTGCCCGGCGTAGGCCATGAGGGTGTGGGCGCCGTTGAGCAGGCGCAGCTTGCGCAGCTCGTGCAGCTCGATGTCGTCGGTGAACTGCACGCCGGCCTTCTCCCAGGCGGGGCGACGGCCGCGGAAGCGGTCCTCGACGACCCACTCGGTGAAGGGCTCGGTGACGACGGGGACGGTGTCGACCAGGCCCGTGCGCTCCTGCACGAGCGCGGCGGCGCCCTCGTCGGCCGAGGGGGTGATCCGGTCGACCATGGTGGAGATGACGTCGACGTGATCCGGGAACCAGGCGCGGGTGTCCTCGTCTGCCGCGGCGAGCACGGCCTCGCGCAGCACGTCGCCGTTGCCGGTGAGGTTGTCGCAGGAGACCAGGGCGATGGGCTCGGTGACGCCGGCCTCGCGCCGGGCCGCCAGGCCCAGCGCCAGGCGCGCGGGGGCCGAGGTCGCGGGGTCGGTGCCGGCGCTGTAGCCCTTCTCGGTGATGGTCAGGGTGACCACGGCGGTGAAGGGGTCGGCGACCAGGCGCACCAGGGCGTCGACGTCGTCGGCCGGGTAGACCTCGTCGATCACGTCGACGATGCTCACCTCGTCACCCTCGGCGCCGCGCACGATCAGGCCGTACTGGCCCTTCTGGGCGTTCAGGGCATCGGCCATCGCGGCGGTGCGGCCGGTGAAGGCACTGACGGACCAGCCGCCGGCGCGCTGGGTGTCGACCAGGGTGTGGGCGCGGGCGAAGTTGCCGATGCCGAGGTGAACGAGGCGGCCCTCGTCGGACGGGCTGGGGGTGGTCATCAGTTGTTCTCCTCGTTCGCGGCGCCGAGGCGGAAGACTTCGCGCGGCTGCTGATCGGGCAGGGTGGCGGCGAGCTCCTGGGCGTCCTCGAGACGCATGCGGTGCTCGGCGACCAGGCCCGCCAGGTGGGTGGCGTCCATGCGGCGGGACATGTCGTGACGGGCCGGGATCGAGCAGAACGCCCGGGTGTCGTCGATGAAACCGCTGGTCCGGCTGTAGCCGATGGTCTCGGAGACGGCACGGCGGTAGCGCAGGATCGCGTCGGGCGCATCGATGAACCACCAGGGTGCACCGGCGAACACGGAGGGGTACACGCCGGCAAGCGGCGCGATCTCGCGGGAGAACACGGTCTCGTCGATCGTGAACAGCACGGTGCGGAAGTTCGGGTCGTGGCCCACGTCGTTGAGCATCGGCGCCACGTGGTGCACGAAGTCGACGGCGACGGGGATGTCGAAGCCGACGTCGGGGCCGAATTTCTGGAACATCCTCTCGCTGTGGTTGCGGTACACGGCGGGATGGATGGTCATGACCAGGCCGTCCTCGGCCGCGAGGCGTGCCTGGTCGGCGAGCAGGTGACGGCGCAGCGCGGTCGCCTCGTCGGAGCGGATCGTCCCGGCGCGGGCGGCGGAGTACAGGCGGCGGGCGTCCTCGACGCTCAGGCGCTCGGTGCCCGGGTCCATGTGCGCGTGGTCCGAGGAGACGGCGCCGTGGTCGCGGAAGTAGAGGCGGCGGGCGCGCATCGCCTCGTGGTAGCCCTCGTAGGTGTCGACGTCGACGCCAGCGGCCTCGCCGAGCGCGTCGGTGAGCACGGGGAAGTCGGCGCGGCCTGCCTCGAGGTACTTGTCCGGGCGGAAGGTGGGGATCACGCGGCCGGTGAAGGCGTCGTCGGCGGCGAGCGCGGCGTGGGGGGCGAGGTCGTCGACCGGGTCGTCGGTGGTGGCCATGACCTGGATCTTGAACTGGTCGAAGAGCGCACGCGGCCGGAACTCGGGCTGCGCGAGCTTCTCGACGAGCTCGTCGTACATCGCGTCGGCGGTGCGCGGGTTCAGCACGGTCTTCAGGCCGAAGACCTCGGAGAACTCGTGCTCCATCCAGTAGCGCGAGGGGGTGCCGGCATAGGCGTGCCAGTGCTCGGCGAGCAGGCGCCACGCCGTCCGGGAGTCCTTCTCGTCCAGCGGGCCGCGGCCCACGCCGAGGTCCGCGAGGTCCACGCCGCGGGAGTGCATCAGCCGGTTCACGTAGTGATCCGGGGTGATGAACAGCGAGGTCGGGTCGCGGAACGGCTCGTCGTCGAGCAGCAGGCGGGGATCGACGTGGCCGTGAGGCGAGACGATCGGCTGATCCTTCATCTCGGTGTAGAGGCCACGAGCGATGTCCCGCACTGCGGGGTCGGAGGGCAGCAGGCGATCGGGGTGCGGCACAAAGGCGTCGTTGCTCATGACCTCATGATGGCGCGGGAGGCCGCGCGCCGCCGACGGGTTGTCACGGGTTGCCGGTCCTGGCCACCGCCGGCGACCCGAATCGGCAGGTCACAGCCTCAGCGCTTCTCCCGCGGGCCGGTGGTTCCACGCGGCACGAGGCGCACGGGGAGGGAGCCCTCGACCGGGGTGCGATGGGCCGACGGGTTCTCGATGCGGCGCACGAGCCGTTCGACGGCGGCGCGGCCCTGGGCGCGCTTCGGGGTGACCACGGTGGTGAGGCCTCCGCCGATGAACCGCGACAGCGGGATGTCGTCGTGCCCCATGACGGACAGCTCGGAGGGCACGCGCACGCCGGCGCGCAGGGCGGAGACCAGGAAGCCGAAGGCGACCAGGTCGTTGTAGCAGATCACGGCGTGGGGCAGGGAGTCGCGCAGCTCTTCGAAGGCCTGCTCGCCGCCGGAGGTGGTGGGGGCGAAGGGGCCGTGGCGCTGGACCGCGAGGCCGTGGGTGCGCGCTGCGGAGCGGGCGGCGCGCCACCGTTCGCCGTCGGACCACGAGTTCACGGGGCCGGCGACGTAGGTGACGGTGTGAATGCCGTTCTCGGCGAGGTGCGCCATCGCCTGCTGCATCCCGTGCTCGTAGTCGGGGGTCACGGAGTCCAGCCCGGCGACGCGACGGTTCAGGACCACCAGCGGGATCCGCTTGCTGAGGTGGTTCAGCGTCGCGTCCGACAGTCGCGTCCCGGACAGCACGAGGCCGTCGACCACGTTGATCGCGCTCTCGAGGCTGGAGCGCTCGCGCACCTCGTCCTCGACCGTGTCGAGCAGGAGGAGCAGGAAGTCCTGCTCATGAGCGGATTCCTGCATACCGGAGACCAGCTCGGCGAAGTAGGGGTTGGTGAGGTCGGCGACTTCGATGCCGAGGCGGTGATGGCGCTGGCCGCGCTCCTGGGAGTCCGGGGCGGCGGTGCGGTAGTCGAGCTCCTTGGCGGCGGCCATCACCTTCGCATGGGTGGAGGCGCTGACGCGGCCGGGCCGGGAGAAGGCACGGGACACGGTCGACGGGGCGACCCCTGCCGTCTTCGCGACGTCATAGATCGTCACACGCTTGTCCGCCACCTGGCCGGCTCCGTCCCCGCCTGCTCGGCGCTGCCTGTCGGATGGGGCGCCCCTCCGTGCCGGTCATGCGCCGGCAGAGTCGTCCGCGCCCACTCTCTGAGGGACGATCCTACCCCGGGGCGTGGGGCAACCGGCGGCAACCCTGCCGGTCCTGGACGCGCCGCGGCGAGGGAGCGGTATCAGCCCACGGGCGCTGCGCCGCGCAGCCGGGCGGGGCCCACGAGCATCACGGTCAGCGGGATGAGCACCACGATCGCCAGCGCGGACAGCGTTGCGAAGCTGGTCGCGACCAGCAGCGGACCGGCCAGGAAGGCTGCGGTCGCCCCGCAGAGGTTCGCGAGGGCGTCGACGCCGCCCTGGGCGGAGGCCCGCACCGTCGGCGGGACGACGGTGCTGAACAGGGCGGAGGCGGAGACGTTCACGAACGACCAGCCCAGGCCCAGCAGGATCAGGGAGGCGATCACCCACCCGGTCGCATCGGGCCGCAGGATCCCGATCAGCAGCGAGACCAGCAGCACGAGGATCCCCACCACGATCGTGAAGCGCACCCCGCGCCGGTCGGCGAGAAGGCCCACCACCGGGGCCAGGGCGAACATGCCCACCACGTGGAGGCTGATGGTCAGGCCGATCACCGCGATCGAGTCGCCGTGCCCGGCCAGGTGCACCGGGGTCATGGTCATCACCGACACCATGACGATCTGCGCGGTCAGCAGTCCCACCACGGCGAAGCGGGCGGGGGCGTTGGTACGCAGCTCGGCGAGCATGAGGCGGGTGCGTCCGGTGCGGGGGCCGACGCCGCGCGCCACGGCGACGGCCTGCGGATCCGGGGCGTCGGCCTCGAGCAGGAGCAGAGGGTCCGGTCGCAGGCGCACCACCACGACGAGGCCGGCTGCTGCCAGCGCCACCGCGGCGATCAGGAACGACGCGGCGTAGACGTTCAGCCCGATGCGGTCCCCGATCCACTGCCCGGGGATGCCGAGGTTGGGGCCGAGCACGGAGCCCAGCATCCCCACCCACACCACCATCGACAGGGCGCGGGCACGCTGGGCGGGGGCGGCGAGGTCGGTGGCGGCGAAGCGCGCCTGCAGGCTCACCGCGCTGCCGGCGCCGATCAGCAGCAGACCCACGAACAGCGGGACGACCAGGCTCGCCTGGGCGGCGACCACGAGCAGGGCGCCGCCGGCGGCAGCGGTCCACCAGCCGGTGGCCAGGGCGACCCGACGGCCGTACCGGGCGGCCAGGTTCCCCAGCGGGAGTCCGAGCAGGGCGGCGCCGAGGGTGCTGGCGGTGCGGGCCAGGCCTGCCCAGGCCTCGTTCTGGGTGACCTCTCCGGCCAGGAGCACCCCGATGGACGGGGCGACACCGACCCCGATGGTGCCGATGACCTGCATGAGGATCAGGGTGTGCAGGGTGCGGCGCTGGATCGCGGCGCGGTCCCGGATCGCGGCGCGCTGCGGACCGCCGTCGGCCCCAGGGGTGATCGCGAGGTCACCTGGCGCAGCCCCGGCGATGTCACCTTGCGCCGACCGGGCGGCGTCGCCGACGACGTCGCCATCGACCGCTGCGGGATCAGCGGCGCGGGTGCGGGGTCTGTGCGGCACGGGGCTCCTCGGTGGGGCCGCGTCTCGGCCCGTCATCGGCGTTGAGCCTATCGAGCGCCGGCTGGTCGAGCACCGGCCGTCCGGGCAACCGGTCAGTCGCGCAGACCGTACTCCTCATCCAGTGTGGTCGTCACGAGGTACCGGGTGTCCTCGATGTACACCGAGGTCGCGGCGTCGGCGGAGAAGAGCTCGGGAACGGCGAGGGGCCCGGTGAGGTCGGCATCGTAGGGATGGACCATGAGCCCCTGGGAGGTGTCCAGCACCACGAGCGTGCCCTCCTCGGGGCGCTGGGCGTAGGCGAGGCGCTCCCCGGCGGTGAGGAACACGAGCTGCTCGGGGTCCTCGTGCCGCCAGGTCTCCTCGCCGTCCTCGTCGAGGCCTCGGACGGTGCTGCCCGCGGCGACCACGGTGACGTCCAGGCCGTGGTCGTAGGCGGCGGCCCGGACGCCCTTGGCGAGGACGCTCCCGTCGGCGATGTCCAGGAGGATCCCGACGCCCTCCTCGCCGACGAGGACCGCCTGCCCCGTGGACTCGTCGATCGCTCCGGCGATGCGGGCGGCCGACGGGGCCACGCCGTCCGGGAGGGGGACGCGCCAGAGGCCGGCGACCACGTCGGTCCCGGCGGTGCGGAGCACGACGCCGGCGTGCTCGGCGAGGATCCGTCCGTCGTCGAGGTCCTCCTCCGCGAGCAGCACCTCACCGGTGTCCGCGGACAGCACGATGCGCGGGCCAGCGTCCGCCGAGCCCGCGTCGGCAGTGTCGGTGGTGGCGGCGGTGTCGGCGGCGGCGTAGACCAGCCCGGGGGCCGCCCGCGGACCGGGCACGGAGACCGGTCCCCAGAGCGTCTCCGCGGTGCGCAGGTCGTAGCCGGTCGCCGTTCTCTCGGCGTCTCCCTCGATCGGCGGCGCGTCCGTCGAGCCCCCGCCGTCCGAGGCAGCCCCGTCGGCGGTCCCGTCGGCCGTCCCGTCGGCGGTCCCGTCGGGCGCGGCGCCCGGCGGGGTCGTATCGGTGAGCACCGCGACGGCCCGGCCCCCGGCATCCCGGGACAGGGCGAAGTCCGTGCAGCTCAGAGGTCGCTGCGCGGACCACAGGGCGCTGCCGTCCTGGTCGACGGCGGTGTATCGGAGGCGGTCCCCGCTGTTGTCGTAGCCGAGGAAGATCCCGTCCATGACCTGGGGTGTCGCGGTCCAGCCGGGATCCACCACGATCATCACGGTCATCTCGAGCGGCAGACGCAGGGTGGTGGGGTCGACGACCTCCGCGCTCTCCCCGATCAGGGTCGGAGCGGGATCGACGGCGAGGTCCGGCCGGATGGAGGGCTCGGGCTCCGACGGGCCGGGGGTGTCGGCATCGCAGGCGCTGAGCGTGAGCGCACCGAGCGGCAGCGCGAGGAGGAGGCTGCGGCGTCTCATCGTCGGCCTCCGGGTCCCGGCCGACGCGCCTCGGTGGCGCCCTGGGAGCCCTCGAAACCCTGGGAGGCCTCAGAGCCCTGAGAGGCCTCGGAGCCCAGGGAGGTCTCGGAGCCCTGAGGGGTCTGGGAGCGCGGGGAGGCGGGGCGGCGTCGGCGGCGGTCGCTCCACCACCACAGCGCCAGGGCGAGCGCACCGAGAGCGAGGATGACGGCGATCTGGATCCCGGTGTCGGACAGCACGGCGGCGTTCGCCTGCCACTGGGCGAGTACCCGGGTGGGCACCAGGGACGGCATCGTGACCAGGCCGTTCGTGGCCCAGAACAGGATCCCGAGGGCGATGATCACGATGCCGGTGACCAGGGCCGTGGTGTGCAGGGGGCGGCCCAGCACGGTGAGGGTCCGGCCTCGCAGCATCGTCAGCGTCCGGGGGCTGAGGCGGTCCCACAGCGCGGCGAGCACGAGCAGCGGGACGACCATGCCGGCGCCGTAGACGGCCAGCAGCGCGCCGGCGCGCACCGCGCTCCCCTGCCCCGCGGCCAGGGTGAGCACGGCTCCGAGGATCGGGCCCGCGCAGAACCCTGCCACGCCGCCGACGGCGCCCAGCAGGAACGTGCGCGGCAGGCCGACGCCCCGGGAGGACGCCTGCTGGGCGCGCCGCATGCCCGGGACGAGGCGCCCGAGGTCGACACCGATCCCGAGGGCGTGCATCACTCCGAGCACGATCAGCACGAGCGAGGTCACGGTGACCAGCGTCGAACGGTGGTCCACGAGCAGGGAGCCCAGAGCGCCCGCGCCGATGCCGAGTGGGACCAGGGTGAGCACGAGCCCCAGGTAGAACACGGCGCCGTGCACGGCGAGCCCGGCGCGGGTGGTCACGGTCGAGGCGAAGAATCCCGGCAGCAGCAGGGCTCCGCAGGGGCTGAGCAGGGCGAGAGCGCCGCCGAGGAACGCCGTGAGCAGGCCGATCTCCATGTCAGGACTCCTCCCCCGCGAGAGCGTCGTCGATGTGGTCAGTGAACACCTCGGTGGGCTGCGCTCCGACGCTCGGCGTCCCGGCCAGGACGAACGACGGGGTCGTCATGGCGCCCAGCTCGATGCCGCTTCGGGCATTGTCCGAGATGATCCGCGCGACCTCCTCGGAGTGCAGATCCTCCGTGAACTGCTCGACGTCCAGGCCCAGCTGCTCGGCGAGCTCGATCAGCGACTTCTCGCTGAGCTGCGCGGAGGAACGGATCTCGCCCCCGTCGAACAGCGCCTGCTGGTACTCGCCGTGCTTGCCCTGCCGGGCCGCGGCCAGGGCCGCACGTGCCGCCCGCGTGGAATCCTCCCCGTAGACGTTCACGTCGCGCCATTCGATGCGCAGCTCCCCGCGCTCGACGTACTCCTGCAGGGCGGGCAGGGTCTCGTCGGTCCACTGGGCGCAGTACGGACACTGGTAGTCGGTGAAGACGACGAGGGCCACGGGGGCATCGACCGGGCCGTCGGCCAGCAGATCCCCCGGGTCGCGGGTCTCGGCGCTGCTGAGGTCCGGCTGGGCGACCTCGGAGGGCTGCGGGAGGTCCGCGGCGACAGGGGCCGTCTCCGTCGCGCTCCGGGGATCGCTGCTGTCGTCCTCGGTGCCCGGCCGGAGCCAGAGGACGGCCGCGATGAGCAGCGCCGTCACGAGCAGGATCGTCATCGGGACGAGGAGGCGTCGCCGCGGCGGAGCCTGCCGGCCCGCTTCAGGGTCCGGTGTCTGCGCTCCGGTCACGTCGCCTCCTCTCCTGCGTGATCACGCTCATCCGGCGCCTGCCGACGGGCGGGCCGGTCACGCGGCCACTGTGCCAGATCCACGTGGTCCCCGGGACCTCGGGCCGGCCGCGTCAGTGCGCCCCGCCGTCAGTGCGCACCGCCGAGCTCGATGAGCAGCACGCCGGCCACGATCAGTCCCATCCCACCCATCATCACCGGCGTGAGGGCCTCCCGGAACAGCAGCCGGGAGAGCAGAGCGGTCAGCACGATGCCGGCCGCGGCCCACACTCCGTAGGCCACCCCGAGGGGCATGCCCGCCTGCAGCGATCCGGACAGCAGCGCGAAGGCGAGGGCGTATCCGACGATGACCAGGGCGTACCAGGACCGTCGGCCGCCCGAGGCCACTCGCAGCGCGAGCGTCGAGACCACTTCGCTCACGACCGCGCCGCCGAGCAGGAGCCAGCTCATGCGCCCTCCGTCCGTCGCTCGAGCGTCGCGCCGCGTGCCCGATGCGAGCCGAGCTCGACGACCGCGACGCCCGCCGCGATCAGCACGATGCCGCTGGCCTTCATCAGCGTGAACGCCTCGCCGAACAGCAGCGCGGAGAGGATCGCCGTGAGCACCACGCCGCATGCGGCCCAGATCCCGTAGGCGACCCCCAGGGGCATCCCCCGGCGCAGCACCAGCGCGAGGGACGCGAACGACAGGCCGTAGCCGACGACGACCGCCCCGTACAGCGCCGGCTGGTCGAGGGCACCGCGCAGGGCGAGGGTCGCCGTGACCTCGCTGAGGATCGCGCCGACCAGGAACAGCCAGGCGGTCATGAGTCAGCTCCGAGCAGGTCCCGGGCGAGCGCGTGCAGGGACTCGGCGTCCGCGGCGGAGGTCTCGAGCAGGCCGCTGGCCCGGTCGAACCAGAGCCCATCGGCCATGAGGCGCACGGCGAGCAGGCGGCGCCGATGGCTGGCAGACGTTCCCGCGGGAACGCCGAGCCAGCGGTCCACACACTCCCTCCAGCGCTCGGTGAGGGCGACCCGCAGCTTCGGATCCGCGAAGATCACCAGGTCAGCAGGGCTGAGCGGGGCCTGGCAGGCCCAGTCGAGGTAGGCGAGGAACCGCTGCGAGGCGGTCGCCTCGGCGAAGACCCGGTCCGCGGGAACGCTGCTCGCGGGCGCAGCTCCAGCTCCAGCTCCAGCTCCAGCTCCAGCTCCAGCTCCAGCTCCAGCTCC
>NZ_JABUXW010000021.1 GCF_014897585.1 Brachybacterium tyrofermentans
AAGATCGGCAACGACGCCGACCGAGCGGACCTACCGACCCCATGAAAGATCGAGGCTCGTACGAGACCGGCGTGGCGCGGATGGCGACGGGCGTATCGAGCAGCTCGACATCCAGTTCCTGAGTCTTGGTGTCTGTGTACAGCACGTTGGGCATGTTGACGGGGAGCCAGCCATCCGCTGGGCCGGCATGTGCCGCAAGAGGCTTGATCGGCATATCGGCGAAATCGCTCAGCGACACGGTGATGACGATCGGGGCGGGAGCGTCAGCCGCAGGCGCGTTGGCGTCAGCGCCCGTTCCTGCGGTGGGTGCGGCGGTACCG
This sequence comes from Brachybacterium tyrofermentans, assembly GCF_014897585.1. GTDB lineage: Bacteria > Actinomycetota > Actinomycetes > Actinomycetales > Dermabacteraceae > Brachybacterium > Brachybacterium tyrofermentans. The sequence continues at coordinate 321 of NZ_JABUXW010000021.1, forward strand.
GGCGCGCGGCAGTCGTATCCCAGGAGCTCGCGGGACCCATTCCCTGAGTCGACGCGATTGATTTCGAGCGTGACCATATCTTGACTGCCGGCTTGCGTTCGGCGCGACGAGGGTGCGGCGAGAACATCTCCATTGCTGTTGATGTTGTAGTCAGTGCCGGCCTGACAGGCGTTGCGTGACGAGTTGCAGTTCGTCCCGCCTACGCCGGTGGTGCAGGAGTATCCGGTCTGGGTTTCTGCTGTTGTGGATTCGATGAAGAAGTCTGGGATTGGGGATCGCTTCGATTGGCTGGACTTGTTGTTGTCGCGTGCCGAAGAGTCTCTAGTGGGAGAGGTTCTTGGAGTCTTGCCGGTTGAGCTTTGATTGGTGGTTTGTTTTGAGCTCGTGGCCTCGGTCGCTTCGGTTTCAATCGATGAATCGCCAACGTTTCCAGTGGCTCTCGGCTTGGCAAATGAGGTGGTTGAGAAGCTTGCCATGCAAGCTACTATGGCCAGAATGGCAAGTAATCTAAGTATCGAAACCTGACTACTTGTGGGGTCACTCATCTTGCGGGCCCCATTCCGCCTTCAGTCCTCCGATAGTCCATGAGTTGCTAACCCAGGTCATGCCGCCAATCGCGTTGTACTCTATCGCCGGATAGGTTTCTCTGGAGTCGAAAGCCTCTGTGGGTCGCGTGTGGGGTTCGGTCGTGAATGTGTATCCAATCTCGTGATCGTAATTTGTTGACTCGTGAACCATGGTTCCAGAGTCTGAGATTGAAAATCTACTCCAGTATTCATTGTGTTCTTTTAGTGATATCACGTCTTCATTGAACTCGTCGCAGCTCTCGCAGTCGTCCGATTGGAGGGAGTCCAAAAGTTTGGTCTCGCCCGTCTGGTGTGCCCACATGGAGACGGCGATGTAGTACCGGAATGCTTGGGTTGCGCCGTCCGCGGTGTGCTCGTCCATGCCCGCGTAGTCGGCGGGATCGGGGGCGGGGATGTCGGCGGCTGCGACGGTCTTGCCGTCATCGCCCCCGTTGTCGCTCGAGGCAGCTCCACCGCCGTCGCTGGGGTCTGCGCCGCCGCCGTCGCTCGTGCTGACCTGCTCGGGAGGCTCCGTGACGGGGCCGTCACCCCCGACGTCGCACGCAGCAAACGTTAAGGTCAGAGCGGCGGCGGCCGCGATGGCGAGGAGGCGTCGGGACATGAGGAGGCTTTCCGGGAGTGCGTCAGGTCCCCTGAACGCTATACACAACGACCGCTCGCCGCCCCCGGACTACCGAGATTGTGGATGACCGATGGACCGGAACGCCTCGATGGTCTCGGCCGGATCCAGGACTGCGGCAGGGTGCGGACCCTCCCGCTTCCAGGCGCTTCGCCATGCCTCGACGTCCGGGGAGGTGAGCGCCCCGCCGGCCAGGAGCACCATGTTCCCGTCGGCCGGGCGGGTCAGGAGGGACGCATGGGTCAGGGTCCAGACCCCCGAGAGCCCGCGCTCCGAGGTGGCGTTCTCCAGCTCGCGGACCTGCTGGGCCACGAAGCGCTGGCCGGCGTCGTCGCCGATGTTCACCAGCAGCAGTCCGTCGGCCTCGAGGTGGTCGAGGGCTTCGAGATAGAAATCCTTGGCGGCGAGATGCGCGGGGGAGGACTCGCCGGAGAACACGTCGATCACGAGCGCATCGAAAGTTCGGTCGCCGAGCGCGGCGAGCTCCTCGCGCGCGTCGCCGATCAGCACCGTCAGATTCGTGCCCGCGGGCATCGGTAGGGCAGTGGTCACCAGCGTCGGCAGTTCGCGCTCGATCTCGATCACCAGCTGTGGCGAGCCCGGCCGGGTGGCCTGCACGTAGCGGGCGAGGGTGAGGGCGCCGGCGCCGAGATGGGCGATCCGGATCAGCTGTCCGTGAGGCCAGGCCTCATCGACGACGTTCGCCATCCGCCGCAGGTACTCGTGCACGATGTGCGTGGGGTCGGCCAGATCGACATGGGACTGCTCCACGCCACCGATCTGCAGCACCCAGCCGCCGTCGACCTCGTCCTTGACGATCCATGCGGGCTGATCGGAGAAGCTCAGCTGCGCGCTGCGCTGCGAGGCGGGAGTGAGGTCCGAGGTGGTCATGGCCTCATTGTGGTCGATGTTGTGCTCGCTGATGGTCACCGAGCGCCCAGCCCGATTCCACCTGGGACGATGGCTCGATGCAGACTCTCGACCTCGACGGCTGGATCTTCTCCCTCTATCGCGCAGGCGCCGGCGACGTGCCGGAGATCGTCGCGCTCCTGGCCGATGACGTGCTGGGCCGGGAGCGGGAGAGCTCGGACCTCGAGCCCTATGTGAGGGCCTTCGCCCGGATCGACGCCGACGAGAACCAGCTCCTGGTCGCCGTGCGCGACGAAGCAGAGAAGATCGTCGCGACGATGCAGCTCACGCTGATGCCGTCCCTGTCCCGCGGCGGCGCGACCCGTCTCCAGATCGAGGCGGTCCGGGTGGACTCCACCGTGCGCGGCGCAGGACTGGGCAGCGCCCTGTTTCAGTGGGCGCAGGAGTGGGGCCGGGAGCAGGGGGCGACACTCGCCCAGCTGACCACCGACGCCGCCCGCGTCGACGCGCACCGTTTCTATGAGCGCCTCGGATATGTCCCGAGCCATGTGGGGTTCAAGCGTCCCCTGTGAGGATTCGGCCCCGTGTCGCCGTCACGGTCGGCCTGTGTCGAGATCATGACGCCTGTACTGGGGTCCGTGGAGCAAGGAGCCTATTGCAATACGATACTGTGCTGTATTGTTTCTAACCATGAACGAGAGAGATGCTCCCCGTCCCGGGCGCCCGCGCAGCGTCGAGGCGGATCGGGTCGTGCTCGAGACCGCACTGGACCTGTTCATCGAGGGAGGCGTCGAGGCAGTCAAGACGGAGACTGTCGCGACGCGATCCGGGGTCACCCGCGCGACCGTCTATCGCCGGTATCCGCGGCGTGAGGATCTGGTGATCGCTGCCCTCTCGGAGGCATATCGCGTGCACTTGGAGCACCAGGCTCCGGAATATCCGAGCCTGGAAGATGCGGTCACCGGGATCGCGGGCGCCCTTGCCGACGCACGCGTGCGTCGGGTGCTCCGACGATTGATGTCCGTCCCCCATGACCACCCGAAGCTGTTCGCGGAGTACCGCGCGGCGACCGGTGCGACGGACAGGGACCAGATCATCCATCAGGCACTCGAGCGGGAATCTCTCCGCGGGAACTTTCCCGCGCACAGCGACCTGGAGATGGTCCAGACGCTGTTCGCGGCATCGATCAGCTCGCACCTGCTCACGCGTCCCGACGACGAGCCCGCCGAGCAGATCGTGGCCTTCCTGTACCGGGTGCTGGCTGCCCTCGGCCATCGCCAGAACGCAGACGACGCATCGAAGGAGCTCTGATGGCCACCGCCATCGCCGTCGAACGACTGGTGAAGCATTTCGGGCGGAATCGTGCGCTGGACGGGCTTGACCTGGAGGTCCACTCCGGGGAGGTCCATGGGTTCCTCGGCCCGAACGGTGCCGGGAAGTCCACCACCCTGCGTATCCTGATGGGTCTCCTGCGGCCCGACAGCGGCCGCGCGAGAGTTCTCGGCGCGGACCCGTGGAACGACGCTGTCGCGCTGCACCGACGCTTGGTCTATGTCCCTGGCGACGTCGAACTCTGGCCCACCCTCACCGGGGGAGAGGTGATCGATCTGCTCGGCAGGATGCGAGGCGGCCTCGACACGACCCGCCGCGCTGAACTGATCGAGCGATTCAGCCTCGACCCGGGCAAGAAGTCACGCACCTATTCCACCGGCAACCGGCAGAAGGTCGCTATGGTGGCGGCTTTCGCCTCGCACGCGGAGCTGCTGGTGCTCGACGAGCCGACGTCGGGCTTGGATCCCCTCATGGAGCTCGTGTTCCAGGAAGAGATCGAACGCGTCCGCGATGAAGGGCGGACCGTTCTGCTCTCCAGCCACATCCTGGCCGAGGTCGAGCGGCTTGCGGACCGGGTCAGCATCGTGCGCGACGGCGTGACCGTCGAACACGGCACCCTGGCTGATCTGCGACACCTCTCCGGAACGAACGTCGAGGTCACGACCAGTCGGCCAGTGACCGGCCTGGACGACCTGGCCGGTGTCGTCGACCTCGAGCAGGAGGGCTCTACGACGCGGTTCCTGGTCCACGGCGACGCGCTGGACGGCGCGCTCAAGCACGTTGGCGAGTTCGGCGTCACCGCCCTGCACAGCACTCCGCCGAGTCTGGAAGACCTCATGATCCGTCACTACGACGTGAGCAGGGGCGCGGACTCGCGGCGGCGGTCGCAGGCGGCGGAGGATCGGCAGGAGAACAGCGATGCGTGAGGACCTGACCGGTACCGGGCTGCTGCTGCGACTGGGGCTGCGACGGGACCGGCTGCGGCTGCCGATCTGGACGGTCGCGATCGCAGCCTTCGTGCCCTTCTTCTTCAGCTCCCTGGCCGACACGGCGGGGGAGGACCCGCAAGGCGCCGTGGACGACCTGGCCCAGGCGCAGACGATGCTCGCCATCTTCGCCGGGCCCGTCTACGGCCTGGACGCCGTGACCCTGCAGAAGTACTTCCTGATGTACAACCAGGAGTTCCTGATCGCCGCCGCGCTGATGAGCATTCTCCTGGTGGTTCGCCACACCCGGGGCGAGGAGCAGTCGGGGCGGGCCGAGCTGGTCCGTAGCGCCGTGATCGGACGGCACGCGCCGCTGACGGCGGCCCTGCTCGTCGGCGTGATCACGAACGCGGTGCTGGCGGCGCTGCTGTTCGTCGGCGCGCTGGGCATCGGATTCGGCGCGAGCGACGCCGCGCTGTACGGCGTCTCGATCGCAGCGACCGGACTGTTCTTCGCCGCCGTGACGGCCGTCGCCGTGCAGGTGGTCGAGAGCGGACGGGCCGCCGGCGGGATCGCCGGCGTCGTGCTCGCGGCGGCCTCCATCGGCCGGGGTGCTGCGGCGGCGCAGGGCGAGGACAGCGTCGCACTGTGGTTCTCGCCGATGGCGTGGGCGAACCTGACGAAACCGATCACGGACCCCACCTGGTGGCCTGTGCTGCTGACGATGGGGTCCGGCGCGGTCTTCGCCGCTGTCGGATACGCCCTGTCGGTGCGTCGCGACGTCGGGCTCGGCTTCTTCGCGCCGCGCCGTGGTCGGGTGGGGGCGAGCCGCTGGCTCTCCTCCCCGTTCGCTCTGGCGCTGCGCATGCAGCGTCGAACGATCCTGTGGTGGGCCTTGGCGATGGGGCTGCTGGGGATGGTCTGGGGCAGTCTGGTCGGCACCGCCGAGGCGATCGAGGGCAGCGAGGCGATGTTCGGCACCGAGCTGGAGCGCGGATACCTCAGTCTGCTCGGCGTGACGCAGACCCTCCTGGTGGGCGTCTTCGCTCTGACCTCGATGGCACGGGTGAGGTCCGAGGAGGTCGACGGCCGGTTGGACAGCGCGCTCGGCACGGCGACCGGCCGGTTCTCGTGGCTGGGATCCTGGACCCTGGTCACCGTCCTGGGTACGGGACTCCTCCTGCTGGTCTCGGGCCTGGGACTCGGCCTCGCGGCGTTCGGCGCCACCGGCCATGCCGCTCTCCTGAGCGCCTCGGTCGGCGGGGTCGTCGGCCGCTTTCCGGAGCTGCTGGCTCTGATCGGCATCTCAGCGCTGCTGTACGGCATCGGGCCGAGGTGGCAAGGGCTCACCTGGGTCGTCTTCGGGTACGGGGTGGTCATCCGGTTCTTCGGTCAGTCACTGCCGGATGCTGTGCAGCAGCTCTCGATCTTCCAGCACATCCCTCGGATGCCGGCCGAGGAGTTCTCGGTCGTCCCTCTCGTCTACCTGTCGGTGGGCGGCGTCGCGCTCGTCGGTGCCGCCCTGTTCGCGTTCCGGCACCGGGACCTCTGAACCCGTCGCGCCGCCCCCCGCAGCGGCTTTCTAGACGACACGCACCTGGCGTCGGCGGAACCCGAGCAGCCCCAGCACCGCGAGCAGGACCGCCGCGCCTGTCACGACCAGGAACGGTGCGAGGGTGAACTCTTCGATCGGTACGGCGGCCAGATGGTGCATCGGGGACAGAGCCAGGAGCCACGTGGGAAGGTCCAGCAGTGCGCCGAAGAGGTCGACGATGCCGATCAGCGCGACACTGGCCCACCCCAGGAGCGGCATCGCTCTCGGTATCCAGCCGTACAGGGCCACACACAGACCGAGCACGCCCAGCGCGGCCGGCACGACGGCCAGGTGAGCGGCCAGGAGCTCTCGCACCAGGGCGCCGTCCCCGGTCACCCCGGCGGCGGCGATCCCGGTGCCCATTCCGGTGATCACGCTGATCAGCAGCACCCCGAGGGCGATGGTGACCACGTGCGCGGCACTCCATCCGACGCGGCTGACGGGGGTCGCCAGCACCGCGTCGGTGCGGCCGCTGTCCTCCTCGGTGCGCAGAGTCTGCATCGCGTACACGGCGTAGGCGGCGGCGAAGACGGTCACGAAGGACCCGAGGAACGCCACGTAGCCCTGTACCAGACCCTCGCTCCCGAACACGGCCCGCAGCTCCTCCGGCATGCCCTCGCCCGCGTCGATCATCGACTGGGTGAATGCGCCGTCGATGACGCCGAGCAGCAGGATGCCGGAACCCCAGCCGAGGAGACCGCCGCGCTGCAGCCGAGCGGCGAGGCCCACGGGGTGGCCGAGTGACGCGCGCGCCCGGCCGGCGCCGGGGCGGGTGGCCATGAGGCTCGCTCCGAAATCTCGCCGGCGCTGCAGGGCGAAGGCCGCGGTGATGGTGACTGCCGCCAGAGCGACCAGCAGCAGCAGTGGGGCCCATCGGTCATGGACGTAGGGGGCGGTCTGTGCCGCCCACCCCAGCGGTGAGGCCCACGAGAGGGCGGAGCCGCCGACCGCGGCCATATCTCCCAGCGCGCGCAGGAGGAAGGCGGCGCCGAGGACGCCGCCTGCCATGCCGGCTGCCGGCCGGGAGAACTCGCTGAGCTGGACGGTGATGGTCGTGATGCCGGTGAACGCCAGTCCGGTCAGGCCCGTGGCCAGTCCGACCAGGGCTGAGCCGGCGGCCGGATACCCCATGGCGAGGGCGACGGCGGTGACGAGCGCTGTCGTCGCCGCATTGGCAAGGCCGGCGACGAGCAGAGTGGCCGTCAGGGCGGTATGACGCCCGGTGACATTGGCACGGATCAGCTCCGCCCGCCCGGACTCTTCCTCCCCGCGGGTGTGGCGGGTGACCAGGAAGATGCTCATCAGCGCCGCCAGGATGAACAGGTAGGGGACATAGCCGGCCGCGAAGAACCGCTCGTAGGTGGGGGCGTCCATCCCGAAGGCCGGCCCGGTGAACATCCGGCCGACCGGCTGCGACAGCAACGCGGTCATCTCAGCCAGGTTCTCCTCGCTCGGCGCCAGCTGGGGGAGGGCGGCTCCGATGTACAGCACCAGCAGGCCGTGGGCACCGATCCAGACCGGCAGGCGGATCCGATCCCGGCGCAGGATGAGCCGGAGCATCGTGCCGGTCCCCGCCAATGTCGAGGAGCCGCCCGGGTCGGGTCCGCGCCGGGTGCGTGACGTCGTCGGCGCGGTCATCGGGCCGTCTCCTGCTCGAGGGTCGACCCCGTGCCATCGTCGGTGGACCCCGTGACATCGTCAGAGGAGTCGCCGTAATGGCGCATCAGCAGCTGCTCCAGCGTCGGGGGATGTGCGACCAGGGAGCGCACGCCGAGCGGCGCCAGGGCGCGGACCACCTCGTCGACCCGGTCCCCGTCGACCCGGAAGGACACGGCCGCCCCCTCGATGCTCAGGTCATGGACACCGGCGATCTCGTCCAGGCCCTCCGGGACCCGGTCGGTCTCAGCGACGAACGTGGTGCGCGTCATGTGGCGAAGCTCCGACAGGCTGCCTGTCTCGACGATGCGGCCTTGGCGCACGATCGAGATCCGGTCTGCCAGGGCCTCGACCTGGGCGAGGATGTGGCTCGACAGCAGAACCGTGCGACCCGCCGCCTTCACCTCACCGATGGCCTGCTGGAAGACGGCCTCCATCAACGGATCGAGGCCGGCAGTGGGCTCGTCGAGCAGCAGCAGGTCCACGTCGGAGGCGAGCGCGGAGATCAGCGCCACCTTCTGCCGATTGCCCTTGGAGTAGGTGCGAGCCTTCTTAGTCGGGTCCAGGTCGAAGCGTTCGCACAGGTCATCCCGGTGCGCGCGGTCCCACCTGCCGCGCAGCCGGGCGAAGATGTCGATCGCCTCGCCGCCGGTGAGGTTGGGCCAGAGCTCGACATCGCCGGGCACGTAGGCGAGCCGCCGGTGCAGCGCGACGGCGTCGTGCCAGGGATCGCCGCCCAGCAGGCTGACGGTGCCGCCGTCGGCGCGCAGCAGTCCCAGCAGCACGCGCATCGTCGTCGACTTGCCGGCACCGTTGGGGCCCAGGAAGCCGTGCACCTCGCCCGGCGCGACCTCGAGGTCCAGTCCGTCCAGTGCACGGGTGCTGCCGAAAGTCTTGATCAGGCCTCGCGCGGAGACCGCGGGGGCGTCGTTCATGGTGATCTCACTGCTCCTTCTCGTCGTCTCGTGCGGGCTCGTCGTCTCGTGCGCGGCCGGCGTCGGGAGGCTCGCGGTCGCCGCCTGCCTCGGCGTCCGCTGCCGCAGGGTCATCGAGGGCCGCGGACAGGCGGTCGAAGCTGCCCTGCTGCACCAGTCCCTGGGTGTAGAGCTCGACCGCCGGGCGCAGGTACCGGTGCAGGCTCTCCGGCGGGGTGCTGTCGGCGAGGAAGTCGGCCCCGAGCAGCCGATGCACGTGCTCGTGCAGGGTCAAGGCACCAAGGGACCAGATCACCAGCAAAGCGGCACGGTCGCGCGGGACGGCGCTGGGCTTGATCAGGCCGGCTCGCTCGCCCTGGGCGAGGTAGGCCACGGCATCGTCGATCATGTCGTCGATCAGAGTCGACGTGTGGGTCCCGCCTTCGGTCAGAGCGCGGGTGAGGTAGCGCAGCAGCGGTCGCCCGTCCTGCATCCGACGCAGGGCGAGGAACGGATCGAACTGGTTCTCCTCGTCGACCGTCTCCTCCTTGCGCACGCGGACCATGTGCGCGACGTGCTCATCGCAGGCGGCGCGCAGTCCCGCCTTGGACTGGTAGTGATGCACGATCAGCGGTTGGGAGACGCCCGCACGGGCGGCGATCGCCTTCAGGGGCGTCGCCCGGAACCCGTGCTCTCCGAAGAGGTCGATCGCTGCTTCCAGGATGCGCTCCGCCCCGGTGGGCGCTCTGTCCGTTTCCGTCTCCATGCGTGGTCTCCTCGGTGGTCGTGACGGCTCGATCGGCGTGCGCCGACCGAGGGTGGGGGATGGGGCAGCGACTCAGCTGTGTCCCGCAGCGATGTTCTCCAGGACGCGGACGGCGGTGCCCGTGCCGTCCTCCTGCTGGAGCCGATCTGCGACGGCGGCTGCCTGTCGGGAGAACTGAGGGTCGACGACGAGCTGTTGCAGGCGGTCGGCGAGCACCGGGACGGTCAGCTTCCGCAGGGCCACGGGCTCCGGACCGGCTCCCAGCGCCGCCACCCTCTGTCCCCAGAAGGCCTGGTCGCCCAGCACCGGAGCGACCAGGGCGGGCCTGCCCGCCCGCAGTCCGGCAGCGGTGGTCCCGGCTCCGCCGTGGTGCACCACGGCGCTGACGCGTGGGAACAGGAGATCGTGCGGGGCTTCGTCGAGGGTGAGGATCCGCGGGGAAGTCTCCTGCAGGTCCACTCCTCCCCAGCCGGTGGCGACGACGGCTCGGATCCCGGCGCGGTCCACTGCCTCGGCGATGAGCCGGCCACGCTCGGCGGCGCGCTTGCCGAACCCCATGCTCCCGAACCCGATGTAGACGGTCGGATCCTCGGAGTCCAGAAACTCCGCCAGGTGGGCAGGTGGTGTCCACTCGTTGCCGCTGCGGTGCCAGTAGCCGGTCACGTGCGCGGTGCCGGGGTAGTCGGCAGGCACCGGGACGACGTGCTCGCTGAAGCCGTACAGCACCGGCACGCGCGACCCGTCGGCCGTGTGGAGGTAATCGGAGAACCGGCTCATCCGGTCGAGGCCGAGGACTCGACGACGGAACGTGGTGATCATGCCGCCGTAGGCGATCGCGCTGAATCGGTTGACGTGATAGCTGGCTCGATTGACGGGACCGGTCAGCGGACGGCTGATGAACGGGACCGGGAAGGCGCTCGTGGGGGTGAGGAACGGCAGCGGGATCGAGGCCACCACAGGGATCCCCAGTCGCTGCGCGATGTGGACGCCGCCGAGAGCCTTGGGGTGGGTGACGATCAGGGTCGGCTCGACCCGCTGCGCGGCACGCCACTGCTCCACGAGCGATGCCCTCATGGCCGTCGTCATGCGGGTGATGAGCCGGAAGGAATCGGCGGGCCCGGCCATCTCGGCCATGCTGCCGCGCACGAGGCGGAGCATCTCGGTGCCCATCGGTTCGAACCCCGCGCCGCAGGCCTCGGCGTCGGCACGGAACTCCTCCGGTGCACAGACGACGGCCTCGTGCCCCTCGAGGCGCAAACGCGCGGCCAGCGCGATATAGGGGTCCACATCGCCCCGGGTGCCGAACGTCAGGATCAGAACTCTCACGACGCACATCTCCTTCTGGTCCATCTGGTCGCGCTGCAGGAGTCGACTGGTGACGGGGTGCGGTGGACCTGTCAGAACTCCGGTTCCCCGTCGGCTGAATGCACGGTCAGCGTAGGACTGACTGAACAGTCAGTCAAGGCCACGAAGATCGTCAGTCGTTCCCGAGCTCCAGCCGGGCCCAGGCGTGACGGGTGAGGAGCGCCCCGACGATGGCGACCGTGAAGGGTGCGAGCAGAAGAGCGGGGTGGATGGTGTCGCCGGGGGCCGCCCACAGCACGGGAATCGCCCAGGGGATGACCTGGCCCAGGCCGAAGCCCGCGGCGATGTTGGTGACCACGACGAGCGCCAGGGTCGCGGCGATGCCGGCGAGATATCCATGACCCACGGTGGCTATCCACATGACCGGCAGGGCGCTGAGCCCGAGGAGCGCGGCGACCAGGAAGACGGCGAGCGCACTGCGTGCCGCCCCGTCCCCGGGCAGGCCGAGGGCCAGCCCGGCGGCCGTGACCAGGAAGCTCTCGGCGGCAGCCAGAAGGAGTGCCCAGATGGCGGCGGCGCACACCTTGGCGTCAGCGATCGTGGATCTCGCAGCAGGCAGTGCGAACAGGCCGACGATGGTGCTATCAGTGAATTCTCGCCCGACGCTCCAGGCCATGACGATGCCGACCGCGAGCAGGGAGGTGATGCCGACGCTCGTGGTGGCCAGGGCGGTGTAGCCGGCCCATCCGGGAGCAGTGACCAGGGCAGCCGCTTGGCGACCCATGTCGGTCTCCGCCGAATACTGGGCCGTGGCGTACCCACCGGCCGTCGTGACGAGAACGAGGACCAGTGTCGAGACGGTCGCAATGCGGGAGACCAGGGCGCGGGAGAGCTTTCGTGCCTCCAGCGCATAGGCTGCCCGCCTCGGCGAGGTCATGGCCGGCCCTCGGCGATGTCGGCAGCCAGCACGACCTCGAAGAAGCGACGCTCGAGATCCGGTCCATCCGGGGCGAGGGAGTCGCGGACTCGTCCACGGTGCAGGATGTCGACCTGGTCGGCGATCCGAGCGACTTCATCGAAGTGGTGGCTGGTGACGAGCGCTGCGCCCCCGTCGCGGGTGAACGCGGTGATGAGCTCGCGCAGTCCCACGACTGCCAGCGGGTCCAGGCCGTTCGTCGGCTCGTCGAGGACCACCAGGTCCGGCCGGTGGGCGAAGGCGGCCGCCAGGCCGACCTTCTGCCTGGTGCCCAGCGAGAGCCGCGCGGCCGGGATGTCCAGCCATGGGGTCATCCTCAGGATGTCCCCGAGGTCGCGGATCGACTCCTGGACCATGAGTCCGGAGGCGCCATGGAGCCGTGCTGCTGCGGCGATGTTCTCTCGGGCCGTCAGCTCGGGATAGGAGAACGGCATCTCGACCAGGTGGCCGACGCGGCCCCAGAGGTCGCCGCGGGCGGACCCGATGTCCTGGCCGTGGATCCGGATGGATCCGCTGTCGGGGTGGAGCATGCCGAGCATCACCCGCAGCGCGGTGGTCTTTCCCGCACCGTTGAGGCCGACCAGGGCTCGGCACGTGCCGGCGTCCACGGTCAGATCCAGTCCCTCCAGCACCGGACGTGCCCGCAGGGAGCGCCGGACGTCGATCACCTCCAGCGCGTGCGTCATCCTGCGTCCTGGAGCAGGCTGAGAAGGCTCTCGCGCAAGGCCTGGTCCGCGAAGGTCCGGTCGGGCTCGGTACCCCAATGGATCAGGACGGCCGTCGCCGCACCCATCACTGCTCCGGCTGCGGTGCGCGCGGCCAGGGCGGACGTCCCGGGGGTGCCCAGGGCTTCGGAGATCGCGTCCTGGCTCGCCTGCCCGGACCTCCACAGCGCCGAGCGCAGCTCGGGCGTCGAGGTGATCAGGCGGAGGCGCCGACGGAACTGCGCCGATCGCATCTCCGCCGTGGCCTCCTCGTGCTGCATGGCCGACACCAGGCCTCGCACAGCCCGTTCGAGGGCAGGCAGCTGGGTCGGCTGGCTCGCGACCGCCGCGGCGATCACCGGGTCGAACAGGTCGCCCACCACCACGTCCCCCTTGGACGGGAAGTGCCGGAAGAACGTCATGTGTGAGACGCCGGCTTCATGGGCGATTGCGGCCACGGACGTCTCGGCGTAGCCGTGCGCCTCGAACAGCGTCACGGCGCACCGCTGGAGACGTTCGCGGGTGGTGGTCGACGACGTCGTCATGCGGCGATGTTACTCCCTCACAGTGAGTGAATAACACCCCTCGTTCGTCACGGAGAGAAGGGCTCTCGGCTCCCCGCCGAGACAACCTCGAAGGCGGTCCCCGACGCGACGCCGACGCCGTCACCGTCGAGCGCCCGAGTGCACGTGCACATGAAGATGCTTGGAGTCCTGGTAGGCACCCAGGTTGGTGAGCACGGCAGCGGCGCCGTGCTCTCGTTCGACGTCCCGGGCGATCTGCTGGACGGCGCTCAGCAGGGCGCGAAGGTCCGCCTCGTCCTCGGGGCCCGCCGTGGTCAGGGAGGCGATGTGCCGCGTGGGGATCACCACGATGTGCACGTCCCAGAAGGGACGGGTGTGGTGGAAGGCGAGCACGCGCCGGCCCTCGTGGACCACGTCCAGAGCTCCGGGGTCGGGGATCGCGACGTCGCAGTAGAAGTCGGATCCGGTGTAGAAGGTCTCGTCCGCCATGCCCCCAGTATCGCGGTCATCACCGTGGGTAGGCTGAGGCCACGGTGACCGGAGAGGGGACCTGATGACCCAGGATGCGAAGAGCACGAGCGTCGAGACCGAGCGCGACGAGGTGCTGGCGGAGCTGGCCGCCCTCGAGGACCCCACGGCCCGCGCGGTCAATGAGAGGCGCGGCGACGACCACGGCGTGAACCTCACGAAGCTGCGCGCGATCGCCAAGCGGCTGAAGGCCCGTCCCGATCTGGCCCGCGAGCTGTGGGGGACCGGCGACAGCGCCGCGAAGCTCCTCGCGATCCTCCTCTCGCGCCCGAAGGACTTCGAGCAGGCCGAGCTCGACGCGATGCTCCGGGAGGCCGGTTCACCCAAGGTGCACGACTGGCTCGTGAACTATCTCGCGATGAAGGGCCCGCACCGCGAGGCCCTGAGGAAGGCCTGGTTCGCCGACGCGGACCCCGTGGTCGCGAGCGCCGGCTGGGCACTGACCAGCGACCGTGTGGTGAAGACGCCCGACGGGATCGGCCAGGCCGCGCTGCTGGATCTCATCGAAGAGCAGATGCAGGACGCCCCCGCACGTCTGCAGTGGGCCATGAACACCTGCCTCGCCCAGATCGGCATCACCAACCCCGAGCTGCGGGAGCGTGCGCGGGACATCGGGGTGCGCCTGGAAGTGCTCAAGGACTACCCGACGCCGCCGAACTGCACCTCACCGTTCGCGCCGATCTGGATCGACGAGATGGTCCGACGGAACAGCGGGGGCTGAGAGCTCGTCAGCTCGTCGTCCAGTCACCGCTTTCGATCGCGCGCCCCGCGCCGCCGAGCCGCGTGCCGGGCCACCGGGATCTCCCCGGAGGTGCTCGAGGCTGTGGCGCGTGCCCTCCAGCTCGACGACGTCGAGCACGAGCATCTGCGCAATCTGCTCCACGCCGCCCGCCCCTCGCCGCTCCGAGCGCCGCGATCACGGGCCCGGCAGGCGGTCCGGCCCACGGTCCAGAAGGTCCTCGACGCACTCGACGTGCCGGGCTTCGTGCAGAACAGCCGCCTGGAGATCGTCGCGGCGAACGCTCTCGGCCAGGCCCTCTATGCCGACGCGGAGGGCGATCACCGGCTGACGCTGCCCTTCAGCATGCCCCACTTCGTGTTCCTGGATCCTCGCAGCTCGGACTTCTACGGTGACTGGTCGCGCGTGGCCCGCAACCAGGTCGCGCTGCTGCGCACGTGCGCCGGCAGGACGCCGGACGACCCGGAGCTGCTCGCCCTCATCGGGAAGCTGTCCACCCAGTCCCCGCACTTCCGCGAGCTCTGGGCCACGCACGACGTGCTGAAGTACCGGAAGGGGCCCAAGAACTACCACCACCCCGTCGTCGGTGACGTCGAGTTCATCGGGGAGTCCTTCGACCTCTCCGGGGACGAGGACCTCGCTCTGCTGACGTACACCTACGAGCAGAACTCCCCGACGGCCCAGGCGATGACCCTCCTGGCCAGCTGGATCAGCCCCGCCGTTCTTCCGTCCTCGTAGCTGTTCGCAGTCGGCTGCTCAGGTACGGGCGGCGACCTCGACGAGCAGGGCCTTATGGTCGCTGCCGGTGACCGTCTCGAACCGCGACACGCCGCCGATCACTGCGTCGGATGCCAGCGCGTGATCGATGCGTGCGAACGCGGGAATCCGTGCGCCCGCCGGCCAGGTCGGATGCCAACCCAGTCCATCGCCTTCTCGCCTCGCCACGAGGTCGTGCAGTTCCCCGCCAGCAGTCAGCTCGCGCATCGTGTGGTGCTGGTCGATCGCGTTGAAGTCCCCGACCAGCAGCAGGTTCTCCTCGTGGAAGGGCTCGGCGAGGCGGCCGACGGCGGCGGCTTCGTCGGTCCAGACTTCGGCCCCCATCTGCGGCGGCGCGGTGTGGATCACCCCGAGGTGCCAGTCCGTGCCGTCGACCGTGGTGGTCGCGATGAGGTTCTCGAACCGGGTGCCCTCGGTGCGCGCCGCGAGCTCGACCGGAGTACGGGATAGGAGCATCGATCCGCTCGCATCCGTGTCGGCTCTGCCCAGCTGATGCGGGAACTGGTCCAGGATGCCCGCGCCCGCGAGCTGCTCCTCGAATCCCGGTGTGTACTCCTGCAGCGCGAGCACATCGACATCAGGGGTGACCAGCTGCGCGACCTCGTCGAGGTCCGCGCTCCCGTACTGGAGGTTCAGCGAGAGGACCGCGAGGGTGCTGCCGACCGCGATCGGGTAGGGCTCCCTCTCGCCCGGTGGGAGCAGCGGCCAGGCGAAGACCGTCATCGCGACGACCAGGACGGCTGCCCCGAGCAGTCGCCACCATGCGCGCAGCACGAGGATCAGGCCGACGCAGCCGACCAGCACCGGGATCCACAGCAGCGGGATGAACGTCGCCGCGGCGATCACGGAGTGGTGCCAGGTGTGCAGCTCGGTGACCAGGCGCAGCACCAGAAGCACCGCCGATGCGAGCGCCCCCGCAATCAGCAGTCCCCACCCCAGGACCGATACCCCCGTACGGATCATGAGGGGAGTCTACGGGGCAGGCGGGCTGCCCGGACGCGTACCAAAGGTGCCTGGATCCACGGGACGCTTCGACCGGGGCAGCTTCTCGACGACGAGCAGATACGACTCGGTCACCAGCTCCCGGACCAGCTCTGCATCGAGCTCGCCGCCCGGCTCGAGCGTGATCCAGTGCCGTTTGTTCATGTGATAGCCCGGCGTGATGTCCCGGTGGGCCTGCCGCAGCGCCTCGGAATCCCGAGGGTCCGCCTTCAGCACCACGATCTGCTCCCCGCGCACCTCGGTGAACAGAAGGAACATCTTGCCGACGACCTTGAAGACGTCGTACTCCGGACCGAACGGGCGGGTCGCCTCCGCTGCCGGGAGCTCCTCGGCGCGCCGATGAGCGATCTCCTGCAGGGCTTCACCGTCCATGGTGCGGTTCCTCCTTCGTCGTCTCGGTATGGGAGGGATGCGCCACGTCGTGCTGAGCGCTCACATGCCAGGCGCTGAGGTCGTCCCAGTCGAACGTGGTCGTCTGCCCGGTCTCCCAGTCGCGCCGGAGGATGCTGTACGCGGTCGAGGCGAGCGGTGCGCCGCCGTTCACCGGCCAGCCTTCGCGGTAGTGCGCTTCCTTGAGCCAGCCGCAGCGGACGAAGGTCGTGCGCATGGCGATGTTGTCCTCGCGGGTCTGACCCTCGAAGCGGTTCACGCTCGGCATCGTGCTGAACACGTGGGCGGTCGCCGCGCTGAGGACGGGCACTCCGAGACCGCGGCCGCGGAACGGACCGTCTAGACGAAGATCGAACAGCGGTGTGCCCTCGCTCAGGTCCTCGAAGCGGAGGAAGCCGATGCGCCCGAGCTCGCGGTGATCGATCCAGAACGAGTCGTTGTCCTCGTCCCGGTAGGCGCCCTTGCCGATCGCGCCCTCCACGTCTCCGGCACTGGGGTGCACGCGGACATGGAACGGAAAGTCGTTCCGAGTCATGAAGTCGATGAGGGCGGCACGGTCCTGACCAGCGGGGTCCAGGCGTGTGAGGGAGATGGTCATACGGCAGAGTCTACTGACGCAGCCGATCTCCCCGATGACTCGTCTCCAGCTGGAAACCTCTTCTCGATCAGGACCTTTCCTGGAATGATCGACCCATGGCTTCCACAGTGGTATCCGTCCACGTCAGTGCCGATCACACCTTCAGCAAGGATCCGGCTCGCGCGATCGAGCTCGACGAGGGGATCGGGGTGCGCGGAGATGCGCACGCCGGCACCACGGTGAAGCATCGCAGCAGAGTCGCCCGTGACCCGGATCAGCCCAACCTGCGACAGGTCCATCTGATCCACCAGGAGTTGTTCGAAGAGCTCGCGGCCGACGGGCACGTCGTCGAACCCGGCCAGCTGGGGGAGAACATCACGACCGCAGGCATCGACCTCCTCAGCCTCCCGGTGGGGACTCGCCTGCACATCGGCGACGCGGTCATCGTGGTCACCGGGCTGCGGAACCCGTGCCAGCAGATCAACGACTTCCAACCGGGGCTGCTGAAGAGGGTGCTCCGCAAGGACGACACCGGTGAGGTCCAGCGGCTCACCGGCGTCATGGGCATCGTGGCCCGCAGCGGCACGGTGCGCCCGTCGGATCCGATCACGGTCGAGCTGCCGCCGGAGCCCCATCATCCGCTCGCCAAGGTCTAACTCCTGCGGCGATAGATCCGGTACTCGATGCCGACGGGAACGTCGAGTTCTTGTTCCAGCGAGCCGAAACGGTCCTGTGCCCATGCCGTGATGCGCTCGGCAGCCCGGGCACGTACTTCCCGGCTGGCCGTGGATCGGTAGGGATTCAGCAGCATTCGATCGATGACCTGCCCGAGAGTACGCCGGTGGGCACCGTCGATCCGGCGAACCGCCGCGCGATTTATGCCGGCCAGCGCGAATGCGTGATCTGCATCCTCGGGACTGTTCAATCCTCTGGCCTGCCCAAGAGTGACCGTCTCCATGCCGCCGATCTCCTCGTCGATTCGGGCCGAGATCTCCCCGAGCTCGGGATCCGACTGATGGGCGCCGCCCAGAGCCAGCAGCACGGTGCCTCCGGGGCGGACCACTCGGGCGACCTCACCGATCGCTCGGCGCCACTCGTCCACGACATGCAGCACGTGGGCAACATGAGCTCCGTCGAACGAGGCATCGGCGAAGGGCAATGCCGTCACGTCGGCCTGCAGGACCCGATGTGCTGGCAGGCCCCGGCTGCGAGCTACAGCCAGCATGCATTCGTCGACATCCGCCAGTACGACGTCCAGCCCCGCAGCGTCGAGGGCAGAGGCGTAGATCCCCGTCCCGCCGCCGGCATCCAGCACGGTTCCGTCGAACTCCTCCGCATAAAGGGCCCGGAGGGATGACCATCCTGCCTCCCCGATGTCGCGCTGGTCATCGTGCGCCGCGATCTCCGCGTCCGTCATGGAGCGATCATCGGCTGCCTGTCCACTCATCTCGATCTCCTTCGAGAGTCATCGCCCATGACGGTTCGCAGACGCTCCGGTGCGGCATCGCGTCCGGGCGCCCATGCGTCGTCCCGCCGAGGGAGTCTTCGCCAGGGTAGAGGCTCGTGCTCCCAGAGGGTTGACCTCAAGAGAGCTTGAGGTCGAATGATCGGTGCATCCATCCGAGGAGATGACCATGGCTGATCCACTGCTCCTGAACGAACCCTTCGCAGAGCTGCTCCAGGGCATCGCCCAGTGCGCCACCTGCGGCGTCGAGTACGACGCGGCATCGGTGCCGGCGATCTGCCCCGTGTGCGCCGACGAGAGGCAGTATCTTCCGCCCGACGGCGTGCAGCGCTGGCACGCACCGACCGTCGAGTCCGCCGGTATCGAGGTCGTCGAGCTCGAGGAGCGCCTCTTCGCACTTCGCGTCGACGGCGGGGTGGGCATCGGTCAGGAGGCGAAGGTGCTGGTCACGGGCGCCGGCAACGTGATGGTCGATGTGCCGGCCGCGATCACCGCCGACGCTGTCGCCCAGGTCGCGACGCTCGGACCGATGCGCGCGATCATCCCGAGCCATCCGCATATGTTCGCCCTGCAGTCAGCATGGTCCGCGGCTCTCGACGGTGCAGAGGTCTGGATCGCTCGAGCCGACGCCGGCTGGCTCGGACGCGCCCCCGAGCACCTCCGCCTCTGGGACGAGGAGGAGACCGTGCTGCCCGGAGTCGTCGCCACCCAGCTCGGAGGGCACTTCCCCGGCAGCGCCGTCATCCACTGGGAGGGAGACGACGGCCGGGGCGTTCTGCTGTCGGGCGACACCATCGCCCCGAATCCCGACGGACGCACCACCACCTTCATGTACTCCTACCCGAACCGCATCCCGCTGTCCGGCCCGGTGGCACTGCGGATTGCAGACGGTGCCGCACGCTTCGCCTTCGATCGTCTGTACGGCAACTTCGCCGGTTCGATCCTCTCCGGAGCACGGGAGGCGGTGCTGGACTCCGCCGCCCGGCACGCTGCGTGGACGAGCGGGGACCACGACGACCTCACCGGGCCTGCGGGGAGATCCGGCTGACAGCGGCTACGGCAGGGAGCAGCCGGTATCAGGCAGGCTCGACCGTCGTCACGACTTTCGTGATGCCCGTTCTGGTCGGAGTGCTCGCCAGCGCCGTCGACGTCCGGTGGGCCTTTCTCGTGATGACGGGGTTCCCGCTGCTCGCGTGTGGTGCGCTGTTCCTCGTGCCACATACGCGGCGACTCCTGAACGCTCATGACGTCGGCTGAACACGTTGTAGGTTCCCGCACGATCTGTCAGGGGCGCGAGCGTGTGACCAGCGGTGCGAGACGCGGGCAAGGAGCCCGGATTCTCGCTGAGTTGCCCCCAATCCTCAGGAGCGCCGTCGAGTCAGCCGCGATGGCTCGACTGTTGGGGCGGAGTGGCAAGTGAAGTCGTAGGGCGGCTCAGCCACGCAGCTGCGGCGCGAACTCCTCGAAGACGAGCGCGGCGACCTCTGCCGACGTCCTGTGGTCTGTGTCGACGACGAGGTCGTATGACGGGAGCCGATGGAGTTCTCGCGTCAGTCGCTCGTGGTTGCCGAGGTGCCAGGTCAAGGCGCGATGCTGGCTCGGGGTGTACCGACCACGCAGCCGATGTTCTGCCACCTCCAACGACGCGGTGAGATGCACGACCCGAAGGGGAATCTCGAAGCACCGTTCGTAGCGCTCCAGGTCCTCGGCCTGGGTGATCACTCCTGCGATGAGCGGTGTCCGCGGTCCGGTCTGGCGGTAGTTCCTCCACACCGCACGAATGTTGTCGGCCTCCGTCAGCACGTTTTGGGGGTCCGTGGGGCCGGAGGCCATGAGCGGTGGAACCAGTCCACATCGAAGAGGCTGAAAGGCAGGTTGGCCTCGGCGAAGAGATCTGCGAGGTGCTCCAGGGTCGAGGACTTGCCCACTCCGTACGAACCGTTGAGGAAGATCCCGAACTCGCGACTCGTCATGGCTGGGAGCCTATCCGGACCTCTGCGAGCGGGCGCATCGTGGAGGAAGGCGCCGTCTCCGGCGCTGTGCCCGTCGGACAGATGCGCCGGACATCTGACACGCGATGGTCGAGAACCTCGGTACCGGCCGACGTGTCCGGAACCTGCACCACCTGTAGGTTCTCGCGCTACCGGTCAGAGGTGCAGTGCCATGACCTGCGAGGCGGTAGGTGCGGAGCGTGCTCAGATTCCCGCTACGTTGTCACATTCCTTCGCTTCCCCTCGAGGCGTCACGGCGTGAAGAGCTTCCATGAGCCTTCAGAGATGACCTCCACCTCGTGATCGACGATCCGCAGCGCGGTGTCATCGTCGATCGCATAGGTCGGAGCGGGGATCCCTGCCGCCCAGCGCCCGATGTTCTGGAGGGTGGTGTCGGGCATGTTGGGATCATTCAGGTGCGGGTACAGGGTGACGTCGACGAGCGCTAGGGCATGTTCGGCGTCCTGTCCCATATCGCTGCCCCCGGGCACGTACTCCCGGTTGAATTCGGCGTCGCAGTTGTACGGGGTCATGGCGATGCTGCCTGCGCTGATCCCTAGATACACGGTGTTCGTCAGCTCCGGTAGGAGTGCTGCGAGTCCCGATTCCCGCATCCAGTGGCATAAGTAGAGGACGTCTCCGCCCGACACGATGAGTACATCAGCTTCCCGTACCGCGGGCACCCAGCTCTTTCGCTGGATGCTCTGCAGGGCCGTGAGCTCGAGCACCCCGATGGACTTCCAGCCGAGAGCTGCCGCCAGGCCACTCCTTGTTCCGGCGATCGAGTTCCAGGCGCCTTCGGCTCCACCCGGGAAGGGATGGATCGCAGTCGGCACGAAGAGCGCGGTGGACTCGGAAATTGGTTTGCCGAGCAGATCTACTAGCGTGCTCGCGATGCTCGGGTTGGTGATGCCGGAGGAGGTGAGGAGATAGGGACTGCCGCGCGGATAGGTGACATCTTGACCTGCCCTACGGTTAGGTTTCCACTCTTGGTCGCTAGCTTCCGATGGAGGTGAGTGCCCGCGGGGTGCGGGCGAGGTCGTAGTCGTGGGGTGTCGCGTACTCGAGGGAGGAGTGCCGGCGACGACGGTTGTAGAACACCTCGATGTACTCGAAGATCGCGTTCGCGAGCTCGATGCGCGTCTTCCACTTCTTCCGGTTCAGCAGCTCGATCTGCATCGTCGACCAGAACGACTCCATCATCGCATTGTCGAGGCCATCGCCGACGGTCCCGAACGACGGCAGCAGTCCCGCTGAACGGATCTTCTGAGTGAAGACCCAGGAGGTGAACTGGACTCCGTGATCCGCATGAACGATCCCTCCGGTCCCTGGCTGACGTGCACGGATTGCCATGTCCAGAGCGTTCACGACCAGGGTGGAGTCCTGTTTGGAGTCGATAGCCCAGCCGATGATCTTGCGGCTGCAAGCATCCAGCACGGCGGCGCAGTAGATCTTGCCCTCCCGGGTGGGATGCTCGGTGATGTCCGTGACCCACAGCTCGTTCAGCGCGAGCCGGTGGAACTTGCGGTTGACCAGGTCGTCCGCTGTGGCGACCCCCTTGAGTCGCTTGATTCTGGCTGGGCCTGGAAGGCCACCGATTCCGGCGCGAGTCATGAGGACGGAGATGAGCCGGCTGGAACACGGAATGTTCATTCCGATGGTGAGCTCGGCGTGGATGCGGCGGTAGCCGTAGGTGCCGCGGGAGGCGACGTGGATCTCCCGGATCAGGCCGGTCAGCCAGCGGCGGCGCAGCTCAGTGGCACTGGTCGGGCGCTTTCGGTACCGGTAGTAGCCCTGACGGGAGACGCCCAGTAGGCGGCAGCAGGTGCTTGTGGGTGCCCCGGCGTCGACGAGTCGGTCGATCACCGGGTGCGCCCTTTTGGGGCAACTCCTCCCTCCTCGTCGAGCCACGTCGCGGCCCGGCGGAGGATCGCGATCTCCTGCTCGAGCTGGCGGACACGGCCGCGCGCCGCGCGGAGCTCGGCAGATTCCTGACTGCTTAGTCCCAGCCGGCGGCCGTGGTCGATATCGTCCTGTCGCAGCCAGTTGTGGAGGGTGACCTCGTGGATGCCCAGGTCCAGTGCGGTCTGCTTGACCTGGCGGCCCTCGCGGACCAGAGCGATGGCACGGGCACGGAACTCGGGAGGGTACGGGCGTGGCATGCGAAGAGCCTTCCATGAAGACCATCGACTAGCGACGTCAACTGGAAACCGAGCCATAGGTCAGGTCAAGATGTCACCTATCCGCGCGGCAGTCCCGTAGCTGTCGAGTGCCTCCCGGCATGCCGAGTCCCATTCCGGGTCGACTGTCGGTCGATGCAGTTGCAGGAGGCGGGTGTCGACGAGCCCGACGAGTCCCTGTTCAGAGTAACGCAGGCCGCGGCGGTAGGCCGTACGTACCGAGATCCCGAGCACGTCGGCTGCGGCTTCGTACCTGTCGTTGACGGGAGTCTGGGAGGTCGCGAGGACCAGCTCGTCGAACACCTTCGCCTCCCGGTAGACGCCATCGAGTTGCTTGTTGCTCAAGGAAGCGAGCACGACGGCGTCCAACTCGGCCCGGGCGTCCTGAACGGTGGGAAGATCAAGTGATTCGGCGGTACCGACCAGCGAGGATGTGTGGACCTTCTTGAATTGGTCTCCAGCGCGAAGCAGAGCATTCGACCCGTCGAGCTCGACCACGGTCCAGGCGGCACCCTCGTGCCAGAGCCGCGCCCCGACCGATGTATCCAGGTTCTCAGCGCTCACACCTTCACCTCCGCCGTCGCATGGAGGATCGTCTCGCTGTCCAATGGGCGGCGGAGGTCGATCGTGACCGCGCCGGACCACACGAGCGCAAAGACGGCGACCCGCCATGCTGCTTCATCGCAGGTAAACGGCTTACGAGCAAGGACCTTGCCCAGCGTGACCCCTTCTTCGCGCAACCTTGCCCGCGCGTTGGCGAGGTCTCCGTTGGGCAGCCGGCCGGGACGGCGGCCGACTGCGAGGAGCTTCAGATTGCGGAGCACGATGGGGTCACCGCCGGTGAAGACCTCGTAGGCCCAGCCCTTGCCGCGGCATAGTGCCCGCGTCCACTCGAACTGAGCTCGAACCCGTGGCTTTTCGAGGAACACAGCGGGCTTGACGTCGACCACCGTGACCGAGCGATCCGAGTGGACGAGCAGCAGATCAGGCACGTGCGCACGGAGGCCACCACCGTCGCGCCCCGCGACCTGAAACGGCTGTGTACAGATGCCCACGTTGGCGGGATCGAAATCCGCCAGCCAGAGCCGATCCAGCTCGAGCAGGCTCTCGTAGACCAGGGTCCGATCGTTGGTAGCGGCCCAGAACAATCCCGGGTAGCTCCGCTGGCCCCGGTAGGTGGGCGGTACGCGTACGGGAAGTCCTTCGATGATCAGATCGGCACGTGCTTGCTCCCACGTCGTCGCGACCTCGTCGCCGGCGACTGTGCAGTACCGCAGGGTAGTCCCGCTCGCGCCCACGTCTCCATCGTCGTCTACTGACAGATCGATGAGACCACTGACACGCCACTGACAGATCGATGAGATTACTGCCAACTTGCCGAGAACCTACACATGTGCCCTCCGTCACAGATCCGCCCCTCGGGAATGAACCCGCCAGGCTCAAGGTTGAGTGAGGTGTACTCAAGTTTGGACTTCTCGGATTGACAACGATCGCGACGGGTTCTCTACTTGAGTCCGTACAGCTCAACTCTTGCCGTCGGCCGCAGTGGTCGGCAGCGCATGAACCCGTTGCGGCGCATCCGTCGCAGAAAGGCAGGCACCCATGTCCCGTGTCGTCGGAATCGACCTCGGTACCACCAACTCCGCCGTCGCCGTCCTCGAAGGCGGCCAGCCCACGGTCATCGCGAATGCCGAGGGCGCCCGTACCACCCCGTCGGTCGTGGCCTTCTCCAAGCAGGGCGAGGTCCTCGTCGGCGAGGTCGCCAAGCGTCAGGCCGTCACCAACGTCGATCGCACCATCGCCTCCGTCAAGCGCCACATGGGCACCGACTGGAGCCAGGAGATCGACGACAAGAAGTACACCGCGCAGGAGATCTCCGCGCGCACCCTCGGCAAGCTCAAGAAGGACGCCGAGTCCTACCTGGGCGAGGCCGTGACCGACGCGGTCATCACCGTCCCCGCCTACTTCTCGGACTCCGAGCGTCAGGCCACCAAGGACGCCGGCACCATCGCGGGCCTCAACGTCCTGCGCATCATCAACGAGCCCACCGCTGCGGCTCTCGCCTACGGCCTGGAGAAGGGCAAGGACGACGAGCAGATCCTGGTCTTCGACCTCGGCGGCGGCACCTTCGACGTCTCCCTGCTCGAGGTGAGCAAGGACGAGGAGGGCTCGACCATCCAGGTCCAGGCCACCGCGGGCGACAACCGCCTCGGCGGCGACGACTGGGACCAGAAGATCGTCGACTGGCTGACCAGCCAGGTCAAGAACAAGGAGGGTGTGGACCTCTCCAAGGACCGCATCGCCCTGCAGCGCCTCAAGGAGGCCGCCGAGCAGGCGAAGAAGGAGCTCAGCTCCTCGACCTCCACCTCGATCTCGCTGCAGTACCTGTCGATGACCGAGAACGGCCCGCTGCACCTGGACGAGAAGCTCACCCGTGCCCAGTTCGAGGACATGACCTCGGATCTGCTCGAGCGCACCAAGGCTCCCTTCCACCAGGTCATCAAGGATGCCGGGATCAAGGTCTCCGACATCGACCACGTGGTCCTCGTGGGCGGCTCGACCCGCATGCCCTCGGTCACCGAGGTCGTGAAGTCCCTGACCGGTGGCAAGGAGCCCAACAAGAGCGTCAACCCCGATGAGGTCGTCGCCGTGGGTGCCGCGCTGCAGGCAGCCGTCATCAAGGGCGAGCGCAAGGACGTCCTGCTCATGGACGTCACCCCGCTCTCCCTGGGCATCGAGACCAAGGGCGGCGTGATGACCAAGCTCATCGAGCGCAACGCGGCCATCCCCACCAAGACCTCCGAGGTGTTCTCCACCGCTGAGGACAACCAGCCCTCCGTGGCGATCCAGGTGTTCCAGGGCGAGCGTCAGTTCACCCGGGACAACAAGCTGCTGGGCACCTTCGAGCTCACCGGCATCGCCCCGGCGCCCCGTGGCATCCCGCAGGTCGAGGTCACCTTCGACATCGACTCCAACGGCATCGTCCACGTGACCGCCAAGGATCGCGGCACCGGCAACGAGCAGTCCATCCAGATCACCGGCGGCTCGGCCCTGTCCGACGAGGACATCGACCGCATGGTGAAGGACGCCGAGGCGCACGCCTCCGAGGATGAGGAGCGCCGCAAGAACGCCGACGCCCGCAACACCCTCGAGCAGCTCGTCTACCAGGGCGAGAAGCTGCTCAAGGACAACGCCGAGAAGATCTCGGACGAGGACAAGACCAAGTCCGAGGACGCCATCAAGGAGGCCAAGGAAGCGCTGGCCAGCGAGGAGACCTCCACCGAGGACCTCGAGGCCAAGCGCGACACCCTCAACGAGGCCCTGCAGGTCGTCGGCACCGCGATCTACTCGCAGGCCGAGGGCGCTGAGGGTGCCGAGGGCGACTCCGGCGAGAGCGCGTCGTCCTCGGATGATGAGGACGTCGTCGACGCCGAGATCGTGGACGAGGACGAGGAGAAGAAGTGATGACCGAGGACAGGAGCACTCCTGAGGACCCGCAGCGGCCCGAGGGCGAGCCCAGGTTCTCCTTCACCGACAAGCGGAAGGTGAACCCGGAGGACGGCACCGTCCGTCCCTCCGGGGACACCCCGGCCGCCGAGGGCCAGGGCTCCTCCGAGCCCGTCGACCCGATCGACGTCGAGGCCGCGAAGCTCTACGAGCAGGCGGCCGAGGACGGCCAGGGCAGCGAGTCCGGTGCCTCGGCCCCGGCCGATGCCGGACGCGTCGCCGAGCTGGAGGGCCGGGTCACCGAGCTCTCCGAGCAGCTCAAGCGCGAGCAGGCGGAGTACGTCAACTCGCGTCGGCGCATCGAGGCCTCGGCCGAGGTGAGCAGGGAGGCGGCCGTGGGCCGCATCCTCGGCGCGCTCATCCCGGTCCTGGACGATGTGGAGCTGGGCCGCCAGCACGGCGACATCGCCGAGGGCACCCCGTTCCACTCGATCGCCCAGAAGCTCGAGGAGATCCTCGGGTCGCACGGTCTGACGCGCTTCGGCGCCGTCGGGGAGGAGTTCGACCCGAACCTCCACGAGGCCCTCATGCACGAGGACGCGGACGACGTCGAGACCGCTGTCATCTCGCTGGTCATCCAGCCGGGATACTCGATGAACGACCGGGTGCTGCGCCCGGCCCGGGTGGGGACCCGCGGCCCCGCCTGATCCTCGGATCAGCACCCCCTGGGAGGCGCGGGGCTTGCCGGCCGGAACCCGGCTGGCGGGCCCCGCCTCTCCCACACCCCCCATTGACTGTCACCAGACTTATCCCGACGCTCCCGGAAGGAGACGCATATGTCCCAGCAGGACTGGCTCGACAAGGACTTCTACGCGGTCCTCGGCGTCTCGAAGGATGCGAGCGCGCAGGAGATCAAGAAGGCCTATCGCACGCAGGCCCGGAAGTACCATCCCGATCACCACCCCGATGACGCCAAGGCCGAAGAGCGGTTCAAGGGGATCGGCGAGGCGTACTCGGTGCTCAACGACCCCGAGCAGCGCGAGCAGTACGACGCGATCCGGGCGATGGGATCCGGCGGCGCTCGCTTCTCCGCAGGCCAGGGCGGCCCCGGCGGCGCAGGCGGTGCCGGCTTCGAGGACGTCTTCTCCTCGATGTTCGGCGGCCAGGGCGGCGGCTTCCCCGGTGGGGGCCGCGCCGCGCCCGGCGGCGGCGGGAATCCCGACCTCGACGACATCATGCGGATGTTCGGCGGCCAGGGCGGCGGCTTCGGCGGCGGGCCGGCAGGCTTCCAGGGCAATCCCGGCGGGGCCCCCGCGAAGGGCCAGGACGTCTCCGCCCGCACGCGCATCAGCTTCCGCGACGCTGCGCTGGGCACCGACGTGCGCCTGAGCGTGGACGGGAAGAACGTCACCACCCGTATCCCCGCCGGCGTGCACGACGGGCAGAAGATCCGCCTGCGCGGCAAGGGCAGGCCCGGTCCGGGCTCTGCGAAGGCCGGCGATCTGCTCCTGACCCTCGACGTCGAGGAGCACCCCCTCTGGAGCAGTGACGGCACGAACCTGCGCCTGACCGTCCCGATCAGCTTCGACGAGGCCGTGCTCGGCACCACGCTCAGCGTGCCCCTGCTCGAGGGCGGCACCGTCGGCGTGAAGGTCGCCCCCGGCACCCCTTCCGGCCGCACGCTGCGCGTGCGCAAGAAGGGCATCGTCACCAAGAAGACCACCGGCGACCTCCTGGTCACCGTGCAGGTCGCCGTGCCCGCGCACGTCGAGGGCAAGGCCAAGCAGGCCGTCGAGGATCTGCGCGAGGCATTGGCCGACGAGGACCCGCGTGCGGGTCTCGCCGAGGCCGCTGCACGCTGATCGCTGGACGCCGCGCGCGTATCTCTCGACGGCGCGCGCTGATCGCCCGACGGTGCCGGCTGGTCGTTCCGGCCGGGTCGTGCCCCGCGGCGTCGGCCCGACTGGCACAGTAGGACAAGCACCAGGAGCAGCACCCGCCCGTTCCCCCGGAAGGAGCATCAGGCATGGCAAGCCCGCAGCGGATCGATGAGCGCGCCCCCGTGTTCGTGATCTCCGTCGCCGCGGAGCTGTCCGGCAAGCACCCGCAGACCCTGCGCCAGTACGACAGGATCGGGCTGGTCTCCCCGCAGCGCACCCGCGGACGCGGGCGCCGCTACAGCGCGCGCGACGTCGCCAAGCTCCGCGAGATCCAGCGCCTCTCCCAGGACCAGGGCATCAACCTCGCCGGGATCAAGCGGATCCTCGAGCTGCAGGACGAGGTCGGGATCCTCGCCGACCAGCTCGAGGCGGTGCGGGAAACGCTGGAGTCGATGACCCCCACCCAGCGGCGCGTCTTCTCCGCCGACAGGGACGGCGAGATCAGTGCGCTGCGTCGAGGCGAGCGTCCGCAGCGCCGTGGCGGGGGTGCACTGGTGCTGTGGCGTCCGCAGCGCCGGCGGTGAGCTCTGAGCCGTCGGCCCCGCGGGACCTTGAACTGCGGGTCTTTGTACTTCGCGCCTCTGTGCTTCGCGCCTCTGCCTCGCGGAACGCTGCGTCGCGACCATGGGGCTGGACGCCGGTGAGCCGGTAGATCTCCTGGAGCTTCTGCGCGACCCGGTGGATGTCGACCTCCTCCGCGGCGCTGCGCCCGGCGGCGGTCAGATCCGTGAGCTCGCCGTCCAGAAGCGCGCTCAGGCGTGCGACGACGTCCGCCGCGAAGCCGGGACCCTCGCCGGCCACCTGGTGCGTGAGCACGCCATCGGGCATCCGGTCGCGGTAGATGGGGATCGCCCGGACCAGGGTCGGAGTCTCGCAGGCGAGCGCCTCCCACAGCACGATCCCCTCGGTCTCCTCCTTGGTGAGGAAGCAGAAGGCATCGGCCCCGCAGTACGCCTCGCGCAGCTCCACGGCCGTGATGTAACCGGGGAAGCGGGCGTTCGCAGGCGCCGCGGCCAGGGCCCGGCGCACCTCCGCGGTGAGCATGCGCTCGTCGGTGCGGCCGTACCAGACGAAGGTCACCTCGGGCATCGCCCGGGCCACCTCCACCCAGTCCACGATGCCCTTGCGCACCAGCTGCATCCCCACGCTGACGACCACCTTCGCGTCGGCGTCGAGCCCGAGCTGTTCCCGCAGCCTGCCGCGGGCCCCGGGATCAGGACGGAAGAAGCTGGTGTCCACACCGTTGGAGAGCACGTGGATCGGGGCGGAGATCCCGTACTTCGGCGCCGAGATCAGGTCGCGGGAGTACTCGCTGGGGGTCACGACCGCGTCACCGCGGCGGTAGAGGTGGGCGATCCAGCGGCGGAACGTCGGAGCGAGCGTGTTGGCGCCCGGGAACGAATCGCGGAAGTCGTCCTCCGTGGAGTGCGCCCACACCAGCGCGGGCCGACGGCGCAGCCGCGCCCAGTGCGCGAGCAGCGGGGTGTCCGGGAACGGGGTGTTCAGGTGCACCACGTCGAAGGGCCGCAACGGGTTGGTGACCACCTCGTGGCCCAGTGAGCGCACTGCCTTCTCCTGATGCCGGATGGCGGCGCCGATGCCGGACTGCGCGGCGAGACCGGCGAGGCCGCGCGGCATCAGCACGCGCAGCGGCCTTCGGGCCGACGGCCCCTGGCCTGCGGGGCGGGAGCGGTCAGCAGGCACGTCGCGGCGGGGCCGACGGGCCTCAGCGGATGTCTTCTTGAACATGTAGGTCTCCGTTCACCGGGGCTGTTCAGCAAGGCTGTTCACCGGGGTTGTTCACCGGGGCTGTTCGCCGGGGAAGTGCAGCGGGGCGGTTCGTCCGGCCTCGTCACCAGGGCAGGTATCGCAGGATGAGGGCGCTCACCCCGAGCCCGTAGGCGATCAGCGCCCACGGCTTGCACAGCAGGATGATCAGGACGAACGTGCGCCACCTCATCCGGGTGGTCCCGGCGATATAGCAGAGCAGGTCGTCAGGGGCGACGGGCAGGGCGATCGCGAGGGCGAAGGCCCGGGTGAAGTGATTGCTGCGGGTCCAGCCCAGGAACTTCTCCACCGTCTTGGCCGGGAAGATCCGTTCGATGAGGGCGAGCCCCACGTGCCGGGCGATCAGGAAGTTCAGCAGCGAGCCCGTGCTGACGGCGACGAAGTTGTAGACCGTCCCCTCGACCGGTCCGAACAGGACGGGACCGGCGATGACCAGCAGTCCGCCGGGCACGATCGGGAAGATGACCGAGGCCGTCGAGGCGATCAGGAAGGCGACCGGCCCCCACGCGCCGAGCGAGGTGATGAACGCCTGGAGGTTCTCGAGCGACTGCAGGACGCCGGTCTGCAGGCCCCACCAGACCAGGGCGATGCTGATCCCGAGTCCCAGCAGCGGGGAGAGCCGGGCGGCGATGCGCACCGGATCGCGCGTCGACGCCCCGGTCCTGGCTCCTGCCGTCGCAGTAGCAGCTGCTCCGTCAGACGCCGCAGCAGACGCCGCCGCAGCGGCTGTGGCAGGTGTCCGGGCCGGTGCGCGATCGGTGGTGGTCGAGCGGCCGGTGAGCGTGCTGATGGTCGGCGCCAGGGGCGTCAGCTGCATCGGCTGCGTCGTGGTGCTCACGCGAGCACCTCGTGCAGGACACGATCGCGCTCGTCGGCGCTCTGCAGCGACGGCATCTCCTGCAGCGACGGGATCTCCTGCGGCGACTGCAGAGCCTGCAGGGAATGCTGGGAGTCCAGGGTCTGCTCATAGACGCCGAGGACGGAGCGGCCGAAATCTCCCGCGCCGCAGGTGGCCGCCGCATGGACGACGGCCGCCTGCGACATCGCCTCGTGCAGCTCCGGGTCGTCCAGGAGGCTGTCGAGACGCTGCGTGAACTCCGCCGTCTCGTCGATCTTCCAGCCGGTGCGGCCATCGAGCACGACGCTCTCGATCGACGGGTCCCGGCGGCACAGCAGCGGGAGCCCGCAGGCGAGGGCCTCGATGAACGTCAGCCCCTGGGTCTCGCTGCGGGAGGCGCTGACGAAGACGTCGCCGATGCGGTACCAGCGCTGCACCTCCGCCGGCTCGACCACTCCGGTGAAGACGACGCGATCGGTGATGCCCAGCTCGGCGGCGCGCGCCGCGAGCTCCGCGCGGTACGGGCCGTCGCCGACCAGCACCAGCACGGTATCCTCGCGGTCCGCGGCGGCGACCCAGTCGAGCACCTCGTCGAGGTTCTTCTCCTTCGCCAGGCGGCACACCGAGATCAGCACCTTCTGCTGAGCGGTGATGCCGAGACCGCGCCGCAGCTCGGCGGCGTCCTTCCGCTCCGCCGGGGTGAGGGCGGGGCGGAAACGCTGCAGATCCAGACCGGTGGGAACCACGTGGACGGGCTCGAGCACCCCGTAGCCGTGCAGGAGATCCGCGACCTTCGGCGTCGGGGCGATGACCGCGTCGGTTCCCGAGAGCAGCCGGCGGGAGAAGGTCGAGACGACCTTCCGGCCGACGGTGCGGCTGGGGGAGTAGTAGTGCGTGTAGTCCTCGTAGATGGTGTGGTACGTGTGCACCAGCGGGACCCTGAGGGTGCGGGCGATGCGTCGGGCCCACACATGGGTGGAGAACTCGCACTGCGAGTGGACGATGTCGGGGCGCCAGCGCATGATCTCGCGCAGCACCCGGCGACCGCCCGGCATCCCGATGCGGGCATGGTCGTAGAGCATCGAGGCCGAGACCGAGCCGATGCGGTACACACCGTGCTCGCTGCGGGTCCGCAGCCCAGGGGAGAGGGTCAGCACCCGGACGTCGCAGCCCAGCGCGATGAGCTCGCGACGCAGGGTCGTGACCGAGGCGACCACCCCGTTGACGATGGGTTCCCACCAGTCGGTGGTCAGCAGCACGCGCAGGGGCCGATCGGCGGAATGCCCACCGGAGGACGAGGCCGTCGGGGGCCATTGCGCGACGGTCCGGGGGCGGTGGCTGCTGCTGATCACATTCACCCCTCGAGGTTCGCACTCCGTCGACGACATCGCGTCCCCCGAGCGGATGAACGGGGTCAGACCCAGGTCTGATCTTTTATCAGCCTGTACGGAGCGGACTCTCATCAACGTCATGAATCGAGACTACGACCGACCCTGTCCAGGCACGACGGGGCGCGCCCGAGGTGTCGCGGAGTCTTCCCCCCTTGTGCGTCAGTCCGTCACCTGATAGTGAGCTGTCAGCGAGGCGGATGCCAGCTGTTGGCTGAAGATCGCGAAGCGTGCGCCGATGTGCGGGCTCTCCGGATCCACCTCGAGCGACTCGACGGGCAGGGCGTGCACGGAGAAGACGTAGCGGTGGGGCGGACCGGCGGGCGGCTCCGGCCCGTCGTATCCCTGAGTGCCGAAGTCGTTGTGCGCCTGACGCAGGCTCGAGCTGTCGCGCGGGACGCCGAGGGGCAGGGAGCCGACATCGGCCGGGATGTCCCAGGCGACCCAGTGCCAGAAGCCCGATCCGGTGGGGGCGTCCGGGTCGAAGCAGGTGACCGCGAAGGACCGGGTGCCCTCCGGGGCACCGGACCACTGGAGATCGGGGGAGAGGTTCTCGCCGCCGAGGCCTTCCACCAGCTGCTGGGGTGCCACCTCGGTGCCGTCGGGCGTGGTGCTCGAGAGAAGGGTGAAGGAGGGGATTTCCGGTGTCGTGTGATCCATCCCTCCAGCGTAGGCACCTCGTCGGAGAGTGTCGAGGAGGTGCGTGGACGGGCGTCGCTAGACTGCGGGCATGCCTGAGAACGCCACTGACGCGCCCGTCGTCGAATTCACGCCTGTCGTCGTCGGTGGGGACATCGGTGCCTATTCCCTCGCGCGCGCCTTCCATGAGGCGTACGGGGTCCGCACCGTGGCGATCTCCCGCCTGGCGGGCTGGGTCGTGGGGACCTCCTCCCTCATCGACAACGTGCAGTGCCAGGACCCGTTCGATCCGGAGACGCTGGCCCCCGTGCTGCAGGAGGTCGCCGATGCGCATCCGGGCCGACCCCTCCTGTTGCTCGGATCGGCCGACGCGACCGTCAAGCCCATCATCCGGATCCGCGACGAGATCGGCCTGGATCCTCGGTACATCGCCCCGTACGTCGACCTGGAGACCTTCGCCGCCGCCACCGAGAAGCAGAACTTCACGAAGCTCTGCCAGGATCTCGAGGTGGACCACCCGGGCACGGTGGTGGTCGATCTCGCCCAGGAGGTCCCCGGCGATCTCGAGGTGCCCTTCGAGTTCCCGGTGATCGCCAAGCCGGCCGAGGTCTCCGAATGGAAGCGCATCGACTTCCCGGGGAAGAACAAGGTCCACACCGTCGACTCGCCCGAGGACCTGCGGGCGCTGCTGACCGCCATCCGCGGGGCCGGGTACCGCGAGTCGATCATCGTCCAGGACCGCATCCCCGGGGATGACCAGTACATGCGGATCCTCACCGTCTACTGCGACGCCGATTCCCGTGTCCGCTTCGCCTCCTACGGCCACACGCTGCTGGAGGAGCATGCACCGGGCGCGATCGGGAACCCGGCGGCGATCATCACCGGGGTCGACCGGGAGATGGTGGCCCAGGCGCAGCGTCTGTGCGAGCGGCTCGGCTGGACCGGCTACGCCAACTTCGACCTCAAGTACGACCGCCGCGACGGCCGCACCAGATTCTTCGAGCTCAATCCCCGCCTGGGGCGTTCGAACTACTACGTGACCGCCGGTGGTCACAACCCCGTGACCTGGTACGTCGACGAGCATCTGCGGCACGCCCTCCCCGAGCATGGGCCAGGCTCCGGGGTCGGGGAGGACGGCATCCTCCAGGATCAGCCCGAGGTGCTCTACGCCGTCGTCCCGATCTCCCTGGTGAAGCGGTACACCACCCTCCCCGAGGCCAAGGCCCGGCTGCGCCGGGCGCTGCGAGCCCGGGTGGGCAATCCCCTGCACTATCCCGGTGTGGACGACTCCCTCTCCCGGCGGCGGTACGTCCTGGCCGCCGGGCTGAACTCGGTGCTCAAGTTCCAGCGCTACTACCGACCCGAGGGCGGTGACCGGTTCAGCCGTCTGTTGCGCCGCCGCCCCCGGACGGCGCCGGGGGAGCGGGCGTGAACGGCACGGAGCCGGCCGCCGGCGGGACGGCGCATGGCGCCGCCGAGGACGAGCTCGGCGGTCGGCTCGACCCGACCACCTGGCCCGGCCCGGTCGTCGGGGTCCTGGGCGGTCTCGGGCCCGCGGCCACCTCGGTGTTCCTGGACGTGCTGATCCGCGCCACCGTGGCCCGCAGCGACCAGGAGCACGTGGACCTGCTGGTCTCCCAGCACTCCTCGACCCCGGATCGGACCGCGGCGATCCTCGACCCCGACGCCACCGATCCCGGACCCGTGATCCTCCGCGATGCCGTCATGCTCCAGCGCGCCGGGGTGGACATGCTCGTCCTGCCGTGCAACACGGCCCATCACTACGCACGCCAGGTGGAATCGGCCACGACGATCCCTCTGCTGAGCATCGTCGAGACCACCGCTCAGGCCGCTGTCGAGAGAGCGGGCACGGCGCCCATCGCGGTGTTCGCGACCGAGGGCAACATCCACGCTCGGGTGTACCAGGAGGCGATCCTCGCCCACGGCGGCACGCCTCTGGTCCCCGACCATGCGGTGCAGGAGGACATCAACCACCTCATCTACGGGCAGGTCAAAGCCGGGATGCCGGTGGACCTGGACCTCTTCGAATCCTGCATCGAGCGGGTGCTCGCGCAGGGGGCCGGCGTCGCCGTGCTCGGCTGCACCGAGCTGTCCGTCGTCTACGACCAGCACGGATATCGCGGCGATGCCCGCCTGGTCGACTCCCTGACCGAGCTCGCCCGGATCACGGTGCGGCAGGCCGGCAAGGAGCTCACCGAGCTCTTCCGGTGACTCGTCGGCGCCCCGCGGCGACTGGTGGAGAAGCGCGGACTGGTGGAGAAGCGCGGATCAGAAGCCCGAATCCGTCGGCCGCGGATAATGGCGCAGGAACTTGCGCACGTGGTTCAGCCCGACGATCCGTGCGTAGCGGCGCGCCCAGCTGCCGTCTGCGGGATAGGTCCACGGATTGCGCACCCCGCGCCGGGCGACGGTGCGCACCCAGCGCTTCAGCGCCGGATCGCGCAGGTAGCGCATCAGCAGCGGCATCGGGACCAGGGAGTAGAGGATCTCGTCGAACTCGGTGACCGGTTCGAGAAGGCGGTGCTCGATCGCGTCGGCCACCACGAAGCGGGACACGTTCGCCCCCGCACTGGAGACGTAGAAGTTGTTGCGCCCGATGCGCGGGTTCACCTCGAAGAACTTCCAGGTCCCGTCGCGGGGATCGCGCTTCACGTCGAAGTTCGCGTAGCCCCGGTAGCCCGTCGCCTCGAGCAGACGGCGCGCCTGGTCGAGGGCGTCGTCGAAGGGGAGGGTGATCATCGCGGCGGGTCGGCCCAGCGCGTCGGGCGTGTGCTCGCCCAGCAGCACCCGGGCCGAGCACAGGAGCGTCACCCGCCCGGCGGCATCGGTGTAGGCGGTGATCGAGCCCTCGGCGGTGTCGTCGCCGGGGATCAGCTCCTGGACGACGAGGCGACCGGCGTACCCGGCCGCAGCGATCGCCCGCACCAGATCGTCCAGCTCCTGCGGGGTCTCGAGGAACCACACCTTCTTCTTGCCCTCGAAGCGCACCCCGGCCATGTCCGCGGTGCGGGCCGCCTTCATCACCACGGGGAAGGGCAGCTCGGTGCGCGGGGGCTGCCAGTCCGCGTCCCGGGGCGTCCCCAGATCGATGACCTCCGTGCGCGGGGTCGCCACCCCGTGATCGGTGCACAGCCGGGCGAACTCCGCCTTGTCCGAGAGGCGCTCGAGCACATCGGCCTCGAGGATCGGCATGACGAAGTGCGGCTCCAGCTGCTCGCGATGATCGCTCATCAGCTGCACCAGGGAATCAGCATTGGCCAGCAGCAGCTGGGGCCGCACCCCGCCGCGCTCGCGCGCGAGCTCGACGGCGGCGGCGACCAGGTCCTCGTCGCTCGCGGAGCCTCCGAGCTCGATGACCTCGCAGGTGACCGAGCGGCGCATCGGCTCGATGCCCACCTTCGTGAGCACCGTCGCCACCACGCCGTACTCCTCGTGGAAGGCGCGGGCGAGGGTGTAGACGCCGAGCCCGGACCCCAGCAGGACCAGGTCGAAGCTCTCCGAGCTCGACGACGGCCCGAGGTCGGACGCGGTGGGACGGGGAGAGGGCGTCTCAGGTGCTGACATATCGACCATCCTAATGGCGAGAACCACCCCCGGAGGCCGACGCCGACCGTGTCGGCGCCGGCTCTGCGTCAGCGCGTCAGGCGCATCCAGAGGGCGCTGTCCGCGGCGACCTGCTCCGCACCGTCAGGGCCGGTGGGAACCGAGCGCAGCAGCACCTCGTAGCCCTGGTCATCGGTGACCTCGGCCAGCGGGACCGGGGCGGACGTCGTGTTGACGACGACCCGGAGATCACCGCGATCGAGGACCAGCACCCCGTCGGGCGCCGTCTGCGCGAAGACCACGCCGGCGGCCTCGCTCTGGACCCCCAGCTGCAGCTTCCGGCGCAGGTGCAGCGCCGAGCGGTACATCTCCAGCACGGAGCCATCCACCCCGAGCTGCTGGTCGACCGCGAGCGGACCGAACTCCGCGGGCTGCGGAAGCCAGCTCTCGCCGGTCGAGGAGAACCCGTAGGCCGGGGCATCCTGGACCCACGGCAGTGGCACGCGGCAGCCGTCGCGACCGGGCACACCGGCACGCAGATGCGCGGGGTCCTCGCGCAGCTCATCGGGGATGTCGCTCACCTCCGGCAGCCCCAGCTCCTCGCCCTGGTACAGGTAGGCGGAACCGGGGAGGGAGAGCATGAGCAGGGTCGCGGCACGGGCTCGACGCAGTCCCAGCTCGGCATCGGGCACCTCATCGCGGGCCAGGCCCTCGCCGAAGCGGTGGTCCGGGGCGAAGCCGTAGCGGGAGGCGTGGCGGATCACGTCGTGGTTCGAGAGCACCCAGGTGGTGGGTGAGCCCACCGCATCGGCGAGGGCGAGTGGCTTCTCGATCGCGGCGCGCATCGTCTCCACGCCCCAGCGGGCCTGGAGGAAGCCGAAGTTGAAGGACTGGTGCGCCTTCTCGTCGCCGATGTACAGCGGCAGGCGGTGCTCCGGGATCCACGCCTCGAGCACCATCATCCGGTCACCCTCGTAGGAGTCGAGGATCGGGCGCCACTCGCGGTAGATGTCCAGCACGCCGTCGTTGTCGAAGTAGACGGGCACCTCGCCCTCGGGGATGTCGATCAGACCTTCGGCATTCACGGTCGCGTCCGGCAGGCCCTCGGGCTTGACCATGCCGTGGGCGACGTCCACCCGGAAGCCGTCGGCCCCGCGGTCCAGCCAGAACCGCAGCACGTCCTGCATGAGCTCGTGCACGCGCGGGTTCTTCCAGTTCCAGTCGGGCTGGCTGGTGTCGAAGATGTGCAGGTACCACTGGCCGGGTGTGCCGTCCGCCTCGGTGATCCGGGTCCAGGCGGGGCCGTGGAAGATCGAGGTCCAGTTGTTCGGGGGCAGCTCGCCGCTTACGCCCCGGCCCTCGGCGAACATGTACAGGTCCCGTTCGGGGGAGCCGGGGGCGGCGGCCAGCGCCTCCTGGAAGAGCACGTGCTCGCTCGAGGAGTGGTTGGGCACGATGTCGACGATGACCTTCAGGCCCAGCTCATGGGCGCGGGCCATCATCTCGTCGGCGTCGGCCAGGGAACCGAAGCGGGGGTCGACGTCGGTGTAGTCGGCGACGTCGTAGCCGCCGTCGTGCTGCGGGGAGGTGTAGAAGGGCGAGAGCCAGATCGCATCGACGCCGAGGTCGCGCAGGTAGGGGAGGTGCGCGGTGACTCCGGGGAGGTCGCCCATGCCGTCGCCGTCCGCGTCGGCGAAGGAGCGGGGATACACCTGGTAGACGACGGCGTCGCGCCACCACTGGGCGGTCACCGCCTTACCGGTCGAGGAGGTGGTCGCGCTGGGGGCGGAGGTCGAGATCGGGGAGGTCATGCAGGTCCTTCCGAGGGTGGTGTACGGGTGCTTCGGGCTGCCGTGCCCCGTGTGGGCGCTGCGGAGGCAGGCGCTCCGAGGTGGGGTGCGGCGGGGTTCAGGGGCAGTCAGTGCCAGGGGCGGCGAGGTTCAGGGGCAGTCAGTGCCAGGGGTGATGGACGTCAGAGGCGGCGCGGGCGATCTTTACCAGCGTCGCACCGGCACCCGTGGCAGAGAAAATCAGGGAGCGTCCCAGCAGACGGGCGCGGGCGCCGCCTTCGTGGTGGAGCGTCTCGGCAGGGCAGACAGCATCAGCCGGTCCGGCAGCGTGAGCCGGTCCAGCAGTGCCAGCCGGTCCAGCTGCGTGAGCCGGTCCGGCAGCGCCAGCAGGTCCGACGGAGCCGGCAGAGCCAGCAGGATCGACCGGCACGCCCGGGAGAGCGGCGAGGTCGAGCGTGAGCTCCGCATGGGCGTCCCGCGCGAGATGCACGATCACATCCCCCTCCGGGTGGGTCCGGGCGAAGATCAGGGCGTCGGTGCCGATGTGCAACCAGCGCAGGCCACCGCGGCGCAGGGCCGCCTCACGCCGGCGCAGACCCAGCAGGGCGCGGGTCGCCGCGAGGATCGCGAGGTCGACGCGCTCGCTGTCGGCCCCGCCCTCACCGTCGGCCCCGCCCTCACCGTCGGCCCCGCTCTCACCGTCGGTCTCGTCGATCGCGGGCCACGGCATCGGCGTGCGGGAATGCTCGCCGGTGGTGCCGACGGCCCCCAGCTCGTCCCCGGCGAAGAGGGTCGGGACCCCGGGCAGGGACGCGAGGGCGGCGATCGCCGTGAGCTGTCGGCCCCGGGAGCCGACGACCGTGCGGGTGCGCGGCGTGTCGTGGCTCGAGAGCTGGTTCTGGGAATGGCTGCGCGCTTCCCAGGACAGCTGCGCGTTGTAGTCGCGCAGGGTGCGGGAGATGGCGGTGCCGCTCAGGCGAGGCAGCGTCATGGGCAGGCCGAGCCAGTTGAGCTCGCTGCCCGGGTTGGCGAGCCACGCCCACAGGGGGCGGGTGAAGCCCGCGTAGTTCATGGTGCCGTGCCAGCCGTCGCCCGCGAGATCGCCGGTGGCGTCGTGGCCGTGCTCGGCGATCAGCCAGGTGTCCCGGCCGGTCACGGCGGCGACCTCGCGCTGGGTGGAGCGGATCTCCCGCGCCACCTCGTGGGTGAGGTCCACCTCTCCGTGGCGGCCGGTCATGTTCGCCACGTCGATCCGCCAGCCGTCGGCGAGGACGGGGCCGGCGAGGTATCTGCCGACGACGCTGCGCGCCCCGCGGGTGAGCCGCTCGCGGAGCACCTCGCTGCGCTGGTCGAGCTTGGGCAGGGTCGGTACGTCGAGCCAGCAGGCGTACTGCTCAGGGTGCTCGTCGAAGAGGTAGAAGCCGGCTTCGGGGGAGTCCGGATCGGCCTGGGCGGCGCGGAACCATTCGTGGGTGTCGCCGGTGTGGTTCGTGGTCAGGTCCAGCACGAGTCGCATCCCGCGGCCATGGAGCGCCGCGGAGAGCCGGACCAGGGCCTCGTCCCCGCCCAGCAGCGGATCCACGGCGTCGAAGGTCGAGGCGTCGTAGCGGTGCACCGACCCCGCCGGGAACACGGGGGTGAGATAGACGGTGTCCGCGCCGAGGGAGGCGATGTGGTCCAGCCGGTCGATCACCCCGTCGAGGTCGCCGCCGTAGAACTGCTGCCCGGTGACGACTCCCTGCACCGCGGGCTCGTCCTCCCAGGCCATCGGGATCGCCCACTCCGGGAGGTGCTCCGGAGCAGGACGGCCGTGACCATCCACCGGCATCGCGGCGCTGCGGGAGAAGCGATCGGGGAAGACTTGGTAGACGATCGCATCGTCCACCCAGCCCGGGGCGGTCTCCTGGGCGACGAGCCGGAAGTCGGTCGCGTCGGACACGTCCCAGGGCACCAGCCCGGCCGCGGTGAGCCAGGCATAGGAGGGGGCGGGAGCGCCCGACGCGGTGACGGCGCCGTCCGCGGCGAGCACGCAGAAGCGATAGACCACCACGGGGTTGACGACCCTCAGCGTCGTCTCCCACCAGGCGCCGGTCGCCTCCCGCGCGGCAAGGGAGAGCTGCGCGGTGCGGATCTCCCCGTCGGCCACCGTGCGCAGAGCGAGGTCGGCGACCGGATAGGAGTCCGGCACCCACACCCGCAGCAGGATCTCGTCCCCGATCCGGCGGGGCCGGACCGGGACGTGGAGCGGTCCGCCGTCGTGGTGGGGCTGCTCGGGCAGCGGCACCCCGGAGTCGTCGGGGCCGACGGAACCTGCGGGGCCGACGGACGCTGCGGGGCCGACGGACCCGGCGGGATCAGGGTGGCGAGGGGACGTCATGGAGAGGGGATCACCCCTTCACGGCGCCGGCGGTGGAGCCGCCGACGATGTAGCGCTGGAGGAACTGGTACAGGATGATCACCGGGATCATGATCATCACGGACCCGGCGGCGAAGACGCCCAGGTTGTTCGACCGGTCCCCCTGGAGCAGGCCGTACAGGCCCACCGCGAGCGTCTTCTTGTCGTCGGCGGTCAGGAAGATCGAGCCGAGCAGGAACTCGCTGAGCACACCCACCAGGGCGAGCAGCACGGTGGTGGCGAGGATCGGGGTGAGCGTGGGCAGCAGGATCTTCGTGAAGACCTGCCAGTGGCTGCAGCCGTCGATGATCGCGGCCTCGTCGAGCTCCTTGGGCACGGTGTCGAAGAAACCCTTGATCAGCCAGACCTGTCCCAGCGAGCCGCCGAGGAGCACCACGATGTAGCCCGGAAGGGAGTTCAGCCCCAGGACAGGGACGACCTGCCCGAGGTCCGAGATCATCGTGTACACGGCGATCATCGCGAGGATGGCCGGGAACATCATTACCAGCAGCAGGGACAGCAGACCGATCCGACGGCCCGCGAAGCGGAAGCGGCTGAACACATAGGCCGCGAGCGTGGACAGGAACACCTGGGTCACGGCGACCACGCCGCACACGACGAGGGTGTTGAGGTACCACTGCAGGAACGGGCCGCGGGATCCGCTGATCAGCGCCTCGTAGTGGACCAGGCTGAACGCCTTGGGCAGCAGCCCCGAGGAGGACACGGTCCCCAGCGGGTTCAGCGAGGCGGAGACCACGAACAGGATCGGGAAGACGGCGAAGGCCATGGCCGCGAGGCCGATCAGATGGCGCCAGCCGATCTCGGCCATCCATCGGCGGGGGGACATCCGGCGCGGGACGGCGACAGAGGTGCCGGGCGCGACGGGGAGGCGGGGTGTGGTGGAGGTGCTCATCGCAGGTCCCCTCTCAGTTGACGTCTTCGAGGACGTTGGTGAACCGGAACTGGATCGCCGCGAGCACGCCGGTGAGCGCGAACAGGGCGACGGAGACCGCCGAGGCGAAGCCGAAGTCGGCCCCGGATCCGCCGAAGGCGATGCGGTAGATCATCGAGATCAGGATGTCGGTCCCGCCACGGGTGTACTCACCCGGGAGGAACGGCCCGCCCTCGGTGAGCAGCTGGATGGCGTTGAAGTTGTTGAAGTTGAAGGCGAAGGACGCCACCAGCAGCGGGGCCACCGCGACCATGAGCAGCGGGGTCACCACCTTCAGCGTGGTCTGCAGCCGGCTGGCGCCGTCCATGCGGGCGGCCTCGGTGACGTCGTTCGGGATCGCCTGCAGGGCACCGGTGGAGACGATGAACATGTAGGGGAAGCCCATCCACAGGTTCGTCAGCAGCACGGCGGCCTTGGCGAGGGTGGGGTCGCCCATCCAGTCCAGGTGCAGTCCCAGCGTCTCGTTGATCAGGCCGAAGTCGCGGTTGTAGAAGTTCGACCACACCAGCAGGGAGATGAATCCGGGGACCGCGTAGGGCATCAGCAGCACGGAGCGGTAGAGGCGGCGTCCGCGCATCCGCTCGTCGTTGAGCACCAGGGCGAGGGCGAAGCCCACCACGAAAGTCAGCAGCACCGACCCGAGGGCGAAGATCAGGGTCCATACGAAGGCGGCGCCGAACTGCTTCGCGATGCCGGCGTTGGTGAACAGTCGCTCGTAGTTGCTTCCCCCGACGTTCTGCAGCCAGGACTGGCTGAAGGCACGCTTGCCGTCCGCATCGACGAAGTACTCGGAGTCCCCGACCTTCCCGACGGTGAACTCCTCATCGGTCTGGGAGTTGGTGAGGGTGTCGGTGGACTCGTCGTAACTGAGCACCGTGGTGCCCTCGAAGGCCTGGTTCGCGCCCTGGACGCGCACCGCGGAGGTGTCCGAGATGGGGACGGCGAGGGCCTGCAGCGCGTCATAGGCGGTGTTCACCTCGCGCGCGTCGAGGATCGTGTAGCCCGCGGCCTCGGTGACGAAGCCGGAGGCCACCGTGACCGCATCGGCCGGGATCTCCTGCACCGGCGCGGTCTCGTCGCCCCGATAGATCGCGCCCGTCTCGGGATCCACGAGGAAGAGGGTGAAGGGTCCCTCGACGGGGTCTCCCTGGGTGGCGACAGCCAGGTTGTACCAGGTGGAGTCCTCCGTCTGCTGCACGGAGTTCGCGACGATCGAGTCGACCGCCTGCTCCTTCGAGCCGCGCGTGCCGTCACCGAAGTTGGTGAAGGAGTACCCGATCGTGAGGATGATCGGGGCGATCAGGAAGACCACGAGGAAGAAGGTGCCCGGGAAGAGGTACTTGCCGGGGACGAAGCGCTTCGTCGAGTACAGGATGAAGATCGCGATCGCGGCCAGGACCATGACGGTCAGCCACATCCACTGCTTCAGCTCGATCATGAGCGGCACGGTGAAGGCGGCCACGGCGAGCACGGCACCGAGGAACAGCACACGCACCAGGACCGCGGGGATCGTGGTGGTGCGCTCTCGATGCGCAGGCGCGTGGGTGGAGGACATGGCGACGCTGCCTTTCGGGGATCAGGGCGGGAGTGGGGGCCGGAACGGGTTCGGGCAGGGTGCGGGCGGGGCGCGGCGCGTGGGCACCGACCCCGCCCGACGGTCTCGGGATCAGCCGCGGGATCAGCCGCTGATCTGGCTGGTGATCTCCTCACCCGCGGAGACCATCGTGGACTCCGGATCCGCGCCGCCGACGATGTTCGCCTGCGCCTGGCCCAGCGGCTGCCAGATGGCGGCCATCTCCGGGATGGCGGGCATCGGATCGCCGTCGGCGGCGAGCTCCGCGATCTTCACGATCTCGGGGAAGTCCTCGGCGAGCTTCTTCTGCAGCTCGAGGTTCACCGGCGGCAGCTCGTTCTTGGGGAACATCTGCTCGACGATGTCCGGGGAGGAGGCCACCGCGGTGGCGAACTGCTGCGCGAACGCCGGGTTCTTGCCGCCGGCGGCGACGTAGAAGGCGTTGACACCGGCGAAGGGGACCGCCGGATCCAGGCCCTCGAAGCCGGGGACGGCGCTCATCGCATAGTCGAACTCCGCGGTGCGGATGTCCTCGAGCGCCCAGGGCCCGGAGACCAGGTAGGCCGCCTTGCCGTCGGTGAACAGCGAGATCGCGTTATCGCCGGTGATCGAGGTGGAGAGCACGCCGCTCTCGCCGAGCTCCTTGAGCTTCTCGCCGGCGGTGATCGAGCCCTCCTGGCCCACGCCCACGTCGGAGGGGTCGAGGCTGCCCTCGGAGTCCTTGCCGAAGAGGTAGCCGCCCGCCGAGGTGTAGAACGCCTCCATGTGGTAGGCATCGCCCTGCTCGCCGACGGGGAGCGCGAGCACATTGTCGGCGCCGCCGGCCGTGGCCGCTTCGACCATCTCCTCGACGGTCTTCGGCTCGGGAGCATCGGTCAGCGCCTTGTTGGCGAACAGCACCAGGGTCTCCACCGCGTAGGGCACGCCGTAGGTCTGGCCGTCGTAGGTCACGGCCTCGATCCCGATGGGGGCGATGTCCTCGGCCGCGCTGCCCGGCAGCTGCACGGGGGAGATGGAGCCGTTCTGCACCAGGTTCCCGATCCAGTCGTGGGCTGCGACGATCATGTCGGGGCCGTTGCCCGCCTGGTCCGCGGTGACGAAGTTGCCCTGCAGGTCGTCGGCGACGATCTGCACCGCGACGGTGAGGTCGTTGGCCTTGCCCCATGCGGCGGCGGGCTCCTCCAGGGAGACGGCCTTCTCCTCGTCGGTCCAGATCACGAGGTCGGCGTCGGCGCGAGCAGGGGCCGCGCCCTCCTCGGCGCCACCGGCATCCGAGGCACCACCGGCGTCGTTGGCGCCGCCTCCGGCGGTCTCGTCCCCGCCGCCGCATGCGGCGAGCAGGGTGGTGCCGGCGGCGATGCCGCTGAGGGCGAGGAAACTCTGTCGACGGATCTGCACGTCTTCTCCTTTGAATCGTGGAGCGACCGGCGTTCGATGGCGGTGCTCGATGGGGCCACAGTAGAGCGGGAAGCCCGCTGTATGCAAGAATACGCAAGAACTTGCAGGTATCGATTCGGCCACGGCCGACGGCACCGACCTCGCCCACCCTCTGAAAGGATGCGTGGCATGACACGACTTATCGACATCGCCCGGAGTGCCGGGGTCAGCGAGGCGACGGTCTCCCGCGTGCTCAACGGCAAGGCTGGGGTCAACGAGGCCACGCGCAGCACGGTCCTGGAGGCTGCGCGGCAGCTGGGCCGCGATCTGGGTCCACGGGCGCTCTCCTCGGGCCCCCTGGTCGGCGTGCTCGTCCCGGACCTCGACAACCAGGTGTTCGCCGCCTGGGCGGAGCGGCTCGAGGCAGAGCTGTTCGAACGCGGGGCGTCCACTCTGGTGGGCCTGCGGGCCCGCACCGTGGAACGAGAGCGAGAGATCTTGCAGAGGTTCTTGCACAGCGGTGTCGACGCGATCATCGTCGTCTCCGGGCATCATG
The DNA here is from genome assembly GCF_014897585.1 of Brachybacterium tyrofermentans. Lineage (GTDB taxonomy): Bacteria > Actinomycetota > Actinomycetes > Actinomycetales > Dermabacteraceae > Brachybacterium > Brachybacterium tyrofermentans. Next base: position 44,990 of record NZ_JABUXW010000021.1, read on the forward strand.
CGCAGCAGCGCGGCCCGATCGAGCACTATCGCGAGATCACGGCGACCGGTACTCCGCTCGTGCTCATCAACGGGGTGCGGGACGATCTCGATGCCGCGTTCCTCTCCACGGACGACGAGCACGCGATGCGGCTGACCCTCACCCATCTGCAGGACCTCGGGCACCATCGCATAGGCCTCGCCGTGGGCGATGAGCACACGTGGCCGGTGCGGTCCAAGCTCGGTGTCTTCGAGGAGGTCGCCGCCGCGTCCCTCGAGGGGGAGTGGCCGGTCTCCTTCACCGACTTCTCCTACGCCGGCGGGTACGAGGCCGCGCGCGACCTCATCTCCCACGACGTCACCGCCATCGTCTGCGGGTCCGACGTGATGGCCGCCGGGGCGCTCGAGGGTGTGCGCTCGCAGGATCTGTCCGTCCCGGAGGACATCTCCATCGTCGGCTACGACGACGTGTTCTGGGCAGGACTCACGGATCCGCCCCTGACCACCGTGCGCCAGGCGGTGGACTCCATCGCCCGCGCCGCGGTGCGCGCTGCGCTCGGCGGTGGTGAGGAGTCCCGTCGGCCCGCGCGGACCGAGGTCGTCGTGCGGCCCCAGCTGATCGTGCGTGGGTCCACCGCGGCCGCGCCGGACGGCTCTGCGGTCTGAGAGCCGTGCAGGCCGCTAGCATGGAGGGGTGAACGATGAGAGCCTCGCCCCCAGCAGCTATGACACCTCCCAGCGCCGCAGCGACGCGCTCTGGTCCAGGATCGAGAAGGATCCCTCGGGTCTGCGCATGCTCACGGGCGACCGTCCCACCGGGGCCCTGCACATCGGCCACTACTTCGGCTCGCTGCGCAACCGCGTGCGCCTGCAGGATGCCGGGATCGAGTCCTGGGTCCTGGTCGCCGACTACCAGGTGATCACCGATCGCGACGTCGTGGGCGACATCAAAGGCTCCGTGCGCGAGCTGCTGACCGACTACCTCGCCATCGGCCTGGACCCGGAGCGCTCGACGTTCTTCGCGCATTCCGCCGTGCCCGCCCTGAACCAGCTGATGCTGCCGTTCCTGTCGCTGGTCACCCAGCCGGAGCTAGAGCGCAACCCCACCGTGAAGGCGGAGCTCGCCGCGGCCGGCAAATCCGCCATGGGCGGCCTGCTGCTGACCTACCCCGTCCACCAGGCCGCGGACATCCTGTTCTGCGGCGGCAACGTGGTGCCCGTGGGTCGTGACCAGCTGCCCCACATCGAGCAGACCCGCGTCATCGCCCGGCGCTTCAACGAGCGCTACGCGGGCGGCGAGCAGGTCTTCACCGAGCCCGACGCCCTGCTCTCCGAGTCGCCCACGATCCTGGGCCTGGACGGCGAGCACAAGATGAGCAAGTCCCGCGGGAACACCGTGATGCTGCGGATGGACGAGGCCGAGACCGTCAAGAAGATCAAGAAGGCCAAGACGGACTCCGAGCGCGTGATCACCTACGATCCCGAGAACCGCCCGGAGGTCGCGAACCTCCTGACCATCGCCTCGCAGTGCGTGGGGCGCACCCCGGAGGAGCTCGCCGAGGAGATCGGCGACAAGGGGTCCGGCACCCTCAAGATCATGACCGCCGACGTGCTCAACGAGCACCTCGCGCCGATCCGTGCCCGCCGCCGCGAGCTCGAGCAGGACCCCGGGCACCTCTTCTCCGTGCTCCGCGCCGGCAACGAGCGGGCCAACGAGGTCGCCGAGAAGACCCTCGCCCGCGTGCGCGAGGTCATGGGGATGGTGTACTGAGCGCCTGATCGGCAGGCCGAGAGGCCGGCAGATCGCACGCGCCAGCACCAGCCGGACCAGCTCAGGGCCCGCTGGAACAGCTCAGAAGCGGCTCGAGCTGCCCGCTCCGGAGAAGCCGCCCGAGCTCGCCGAGTAGCCCGAGGTGCTGCCGCCGGAGCTCGACGGGTTCCGGTGGGCCTCCAGGTCGCTGTCGGCCTCCTTATGCCAGGTGGAGTACCACAGCAACGGGCTGAGGTGCCAGAAGGTGTCTGAGCTGCGGGAGATGTCGGAGGCCGCCGCGGCATCCAACGCGTGGCGGCGTCCTCGCACGGAGCGGTAGCCCTGGTCCTCGTGCGCCAGGTCGGCGTCCCAGGAGGCATCCCGCATCACCTCTGCCTCGTCGTCGTCGGCGGCGAGATGCGAGATCCGCAGGCGCTGCAGCGTGGCGACTCCCGCGGACAGCTCCGTGGTGAGGGTGTCCAGGCGGCGCAGGGCGCTGTCGGGATCGATCTGATCCGCCTCGAGCTGCGTGGTCAGCGTCTGCATCTCCTGGGCGACGTCCCCGCCCATCTCGCGCAGGTCGGCCGCGGCGGCGGCCTCCTCGGGCGATACGTCCTCCCCGTCCTCCAGGGCGGAGTCGATCGAGTCGATCGAGTCCTGCAACGGGGCCAGCTCACGCTCCCAGGCCCCACGCCAGTCGCCGAGGCGGTGGAGCAGATCATTGGTGCCGATGATGTCGTCGTCGATGTCGTCGAGGTAGATCACGACCTTCTCGAAATCCCGGGCCAGCATGCGCTCGGGGCCCTTCAGGCCCCATGCCCAGCTGCGCTCCTGCGACGTCGGGAGCCGCGTGCGCAGCTGCGTCGCCTCGTCGATCTTCTCCCGGTACGTCTCGTGGTCGGCGAGCGCCGCCTGCGCGTAGACGGAGTCGGCGGGGAGCGTGCGCGCCGCCGCGTCGGTCAGGCGACGCGTGGCCAGGACGTCCTTGAGGCGGGGGAGGGACTCGTCGACGCGTCGTCGTGCCGCGCGGCGCAGGCCGACGAACGACAGGGCGGTGAGGGCGGCTCCGCCCAGGGCGACGAGGCCGGCCACAAGCGTCGCAGGGTGCTGCCACCAGGGGCGATCCAGCAGGTCGGCGTACTTGTCGGCCCCGGCCTGGAGGGAGCCCTCGAAGTCGCCGTCGGCCGCGTCATCACGCATCGCGTCCTGCACGGCCTCGAAGCCGTCGTCGTCGAGCTTCACATCCTCCCCGGCATAGGTGCCCACGAAACGGTTCTCGGGATCCAGCGCGATGATCACCGTGCCGTCGGCCCAGTGGTCGCCGTCCGGCTCGAGCAGCTCGGGCGCGGCGTCCCGCGCGTGGGCGAGCACGGCGTCGTTCAGCGCCGTGTCCTGGGATTCCTCGAAGCCGTAGTCCGTGACGTCGAGGACCAGCACCGCGAGATCCACCTCGCGGCGGAAGTCGACCTCTGCGAGCCGGCCCTCGAGGATCTCGGGATCCACGTGGCCCGTGGTGTCGGTGTCGGTCACGGAGACCGAGCGCGGGGCCTCGGCGAGCGCCGGGGCGGGGAGCAGCACGAGCAGCGACAGCAGCGCGACGAGGGCGAGGGCGGTGAGCGATCTCAGCGGCGATGTCGAACGGTCCGGCGGGGCGGCGACAGGGACGGCGGTCGAGAAAGGCATGGGGCGAGACTAGAGGGGGCGAGCTGGCGAGCTCGTCGACCTTGGTCGATGCGCGCGTGTCGGAAGGGTGGCACCCTGGGAGGGTCAGAGCCGGCAGGGTGCCGGAGGAGTCGAGGGCACCAGCGCGCCGGCGCGGTCGATCCGGGTCGTCCGGAAGCCCGGGCGCAGATCGATGATGGTCGTCCCGGCATGGCGACCACCTGCCCGGTTATGATCAGTCCAAGCGCACCTTTGGGTCACGTCGTGCGTGACCCGTCCATCGAGGAGGAACACATGGCTGTCTACGAGAACGTCTCCGAACTGATCGGCGGCACGCCGCTGGTGAAGCTCAATCACCTGGGCGACGACGTGAAGGCCACCGTGCTGGCCAAGCTCGAGTTCTACAACCCCGCCAACTCGGTCAAGGACCGCATCGGCGCGGCCATGATCGATGCCGCTGAGAAGTCCGGCGAGCTCCAGGCCGGCGGCACCATCGTCGAGGCCACGAGCGGCAACACCGGCATCGCGCTCGCGATGGTCGGCAGCTCCCGCGGCTACAAGGTCATCCTCACGATGCCCGAGTCGATGTCCAAGGAGCGGCGCATGCTGCTGCGCGCCTTCGGCGCCGAGCTGGTGCTCACCGAGGCGGCCAAGGGCATGAAGGGCGCCGTGGAGAAGGCCGAGGAGATCGCTGCCGAGAACGGCGCGGTCCAGGTCAAGCAGTTCGACAACCCCGCGAACCTCGAGGTGCACCGTCGCACCACCGCCGAGGAGATCTGGACGGACACCGAGGGCTCGGTCGACGCCCTGGTCTCCGGCATCGGCACCGGTGGCACCATCTCCGGTGTGGGCCAGGTCCTCAAGGAGCGCAAGGGCGAGGTGAAGATCTTCGCTGTCGAGCCGCAGGAATCCGCGATCCTCAACGGCGGCGCCCCCGGCCCCCACAAGATCCAGGGCCTCGGTGCGAACTTCGTGCCCAGCGTTCTGGACCGCGAGGTCTACGACGAGGTCGTCGACATCGACGCCGAGACCTCGATGGAGCGTGCCCGCGACGTGGCCCGCACCGAAGGCCTCCTGGTCGGCATCTCCTCCGGTGCCGCGATCGAGGCCGCCGCTCGCATCGGCGCCCGCGAGGAGTTCGCCGGGAAGACCATCGTGGTGATCGTGCCCGACTTCGGCGAGCGCTACCTCTCCACCCCGCTGTTCGCCGAGTACGCGGATTGAGCACCTCGGAACGACGCGGCGCGCGTCCGGAGCAGGGCTCGTCGCGAGGGGTGAAGCCCGTGTCGCGAGGCCTGACGGACCGTGTGATGGGCGCCGTCGCGACCGTCCGGGAGGACGTCGCGGCGGCGCGCCGCCGTGACCCCGCGGCGACCGACGACCTCTCGGTGGTGCTCACCTCCCCGGGGCTGCACGCGATCTGGACCTATCGCGTGGCGAACCGGCTCTGGGAACGAGGTGCGCGGCTGCCCGCCCGCATCATCGCGCAGGGTGCCCGATCGGTCACCGGGGTGGAGATCCATCCGGGGGCGACCATCGGCCGCCGCTTCTTCATCGACCACGGCATGGGCGTCGTCATCGGCGAGACCTCCGAGGTCGGCGACGACGTGATGCTCTACCACGGGGTCACGCTCGGAGGGCGCTCCATGGAGCGCACCAAGCGTCACCCCACTGTCGAGGACGGCGTGACGATCGGCGCCGGGGCCCGCGTGATCGGCCCGGTCGTGATCGGACAGGGCGCCCAGATCGGGGCCAATGCCGTCGTGGTGCGGGACGTCCCGGACGGGGCAACGGCCGTCGGCGTCCCGGCGAAGGTGCGCACCGGTGCCGCCCACCCCGAGCACCAGGTCGATCCCGCGATCTGGATCTGAGCCGACTGCCGGATCAGCTCTGCTGCCGGATCAGAACGGGTCGAGGAACGAGCTCCGCCCGACCTGGTTCAGCGTGCGCTCCCAGTCCGGGAGCACCTCATGGGCGTCCTCGGCGATGATGTGATCGAAGATCGCCCGCAGGGACGGATCGGGCGGCGGGTCGATGTCGATCAGCACGGTCGTGGCCCCATGGGCCTTCGCCGTCGGAGCGAGCTGGGCGGCGGGGAAGACCACGCCGCTGGTCCCGACGGCCACGAACAGATCGGCTCGTCGGGCCAGTCGTACCGCGAGCTCGAGCGCGTCGGCCGGCAGGTTCTCGTCGAACAGCACCACATCGGGGCGCGTCGGCTCGCCGCAGTCCGGGCAGGCCGCCGGGATCCCATGATCCTCCGCGCGGCTCCCGGCTCCAGGCTCGACGGGGGCCCGCCACCGGCACTCCGGACCCAGGCACACGGCCTGCAGGGCGCTCCCGTGCAGCTCGGCGACGATCTCGCTGCCGGCCGCCTGGTGGAGCCCGTCGATGTTCTGCGTGATCACCGGGGCGCCGAGTCGCGCGATCGCCCGGTGCCCCGGGGTCGGGCCATGTTCCAGGGCGATCCGCGCCATGCGCCCCCAGACGGACCACAGCATCGGGAGGGAGCCGGGCAGCAGCTCGGCATGCATCGCCTGCTCCGTCTCCGGCTCCATCGCCCAGAGCCCGTCCGGGCCGCGGAAGGTGCCGAGGCCGGTGCGGGCGCTGAGCCCGGAGCCGGTGAGGAACACGATCTTCCCGTGCTCCTCACCGGGGCAGAAGCGGGCGTGGCCGCCCGCCGTCACCACTCCTCGTGCTCCCGCGAGTCCCAGGCGGCCTCCTCGCCGAGGTCCAGCGTGGCGAGCAGCTCCCGGTCGGCGTCGTCGAGCGCGACGTGGTCCAGGGAGGCGTTGTCGAGCTGGCGCTGCGGGTCGCCGGACTTGGGGATCACGACGATGCCCTGGTCGATGGTCCAGCGCAGGGTCACCTGGCTGGTGGTGGCGCCGTGCTTGTCGGCCACCTTGCGCAGCGCGTACTGGGCGCTCAGCCCGTCGCGACCGCCGAGCGGGCCCCACGCCTCGGTGACGATCCCGTGCTCGCGGTGGAAGGCGATCGCGTCGTGGCGCTGCAGAGCAGGGGAGAGCTGGATCTGGTTGACCTCGGGCCACACGCCGGTGGCGTCGACGAGCTCCTGGATCTGCTCGGGACGGAAGTTCGAGACGCCGATGTGCAGCGCCTTCCCCTGCTCCTTGAGGTCGATCAGGGTGCGCCAGGTGTCCAGCGCGAGGCCGCGGGAGGGGTTGGGCCAGTGGATCAGCACGAGTGCGGCACGCTCGAGGCCGAGCCGACGCAGGGACTCCAGGTAACCGGTGCGGGCCGCCTCGCGTCCCTGGTCGTCACCGGCGATCTTCGTGGTCACCAGGACCTCGTCGACGTCGACGCCGCTGCGGCGCACCGCCTCGCCCACGGCGGTCTCGTTGCCGTACTGGGCGGCGGTGTCCAGCAGACGGTAGCCGGCACGGATCGCGGTCGCGATGGCCTCGGCGCCGTCGGGGCCCTTCAGACCACCGGTGCCGAAGCCGATCAGCGGGAAGGCCGTGCCGTCGGCGAGCGACGTGCTGGGAAGGGAGAGCGTGGTCATGGAGACCTCCTGCAGGAACGGAAGCGGACACCACCAGCGTAGTCACCCTCGGGCCGACGCGTGCGAAGGGGTCTGTTAACGTGCTTCCACCTGACGTCTCGACGAGGAGAGTCCGCATGACCGATACGTCGCCCCGGTATCTCGGAGTGCACGATGAGATCTCTCCGCTGCGGAGGGTGATCGTGCACCGACCGGGACTCGAGCTGGAACGGCTCACCCCGGACAGCCGGGAGGATCTCCTCTTCGACGAGGTGCTCTGGCGTGACCGGGCTGAGGCGCAGCACTCGGAGTTCACCGCCCTGCTCACCGGCGAGGGTGTCGAGGTGCTCGAGCTGACCCACCTGCTGACCGACCTGCTCGAGGACGCCGACGTCCGCTCCCGATTGCTGGACCGCGCGCTGGACCCCGCGGCGCTGGGCGACATCGCCGCGCAGGACCTCCGCGAGGCGATCGCCGACCTCCCGGCGACCCAGCTGGTCGATGTGATGATCGCCGGGATCACCGTCTCCGAGCTCCGCCGGCTCGGGGTCGCGCCCCGGTCGATCTCCCTGCAGCATGTGCCGGGGGAGCACCTCGTGCTCGACCCCCTGCCCAACCATCTCTTCACCCGCGACTCCTCCGCCTGGATCGGCGACGTCGTCTCGGTGAGCCCCATGCGGCGATCCGCTCGACGGCGCGAGAGCCTGCACCTCGAGGCGATCTACCGGTATCACCCCGCGTTCGCCGGGAGCTCCGCGCCACGTCAGATCCTGGGGCCGGGCGCGGGTGGGGCGGCCACCGTCGAGGGCGGGGACGTGATGCTCCTGTCGCCGCGCGTGCTCGCCGTGGGGCTGTCCGAGCGCACCACCGCGGTGGGCGTCGAGCGTCTGGCCGCGGATCTTCTCGCAGACGGCACGGTGGACACGGTGATCGCCATCGCGCTTCCGCACCAGCGCTCGATGATGCACCTGGACACCGTGACCACGGTCGTCGACCAGGAATCGATGCTGAGGTACGGGCCCCTGGGGTCGCTCGAGACCTTCGAGATCCAGCGGCGCGGCGGGCGCCTGGTGTCGCGGGCGCGCGCGGCCGGGGAGATGGACGAGGTGCTCGCGCGCGGGCTCGGCGTCGAGTCGCTGCGCGTGCTGAGCGCACCTCTGGATGCCTATGCGGCGGCGCGCGAGCAGTGGGATGACGGCTGCAACGTGCTGGCGATCGCGCCGGGGAAGGTCATCGCCTATGAGCGGGCCGCCGCGACCAATGAGTATCTGCGGGCCCAGGGCATCGAGGTGCTCGAGTTCACCGGGGACGAGCTGGGTCGCGGCCGTGGCGGTCCGCGATGCATGAGCTGTCCGGTCGCCCGCGGCTGATCGGCCGGCGGGCGGGTCGCGGCCCGAGCTGATCGGCTGGAGCGACGGGCGGGCGCCAGCTGGTCGCGCTTCGGTCCGGTCGGCGCGGTGGGATTCAGCGCCGGGTGGGCGGCGGCGGGTCTGCTTCGGTCTGCAGCTCCAGCGCCTGCTCCGGCAGGGGATCGCGCAGCGAGCGCTCCAGCAGCAGCTGCTGGGAGCCGAACTCCTCGAGCCCCTTGCGCACGGTGAAGCCGAGCTTGCGCAGCAGGGCGACGCTGCGCTTGTTCCGGGTCTGGCTGATCGCGATCACGTGATCGTCCTCGAGGGCATGGCGCGCCCAGGAGAGCAGCGCGATGCAGGACTCCGCGGCGTATCCCTGCCCGGTCCATTCCGGGAGCAGGGCGTAGGAGAGCTCGAGCTCCCCGCGGTCGTAGTCCAGGGTGATCGACCCGATCATGGTGTCGTCCTCATGGCGGATGAGGGCCCAGCGGCCCCACGTGAGATCCAGCGGCGAGAGCTCCAGCGCCTGCCGCGACGCGTAGTCCACGGCACCGCCGAGGTACTCCCGGGTCACAGGATCGGTGAGCAGACGGATCACCGCCTCGCGGTCGCCGTCGCCCGGCGGGCGGATCATCAGCCGAGGGCTGGGGATCCGGACCGGCCATTCGCTCGTGCCTTCCTTCGTCACGGGTCCACCGTACAAGGTCCGGGTGCTGCGTCCTTCGTTTTCCTGGCCAGTTGCACGGGGTTTCCGTGCAGATGTCCGCGGGTGCCACGAGGCGCGGGGAGCAACGGTATGGTGACTTCTGCGGCACGCCGAGGTGACGCACCCTGTCGGCTCACGAGCACGTGCCGTGTGACGCAGCCGGGCGGTGATCCCGCCCCGTGACGAGAAGGAGCATGATGGTCGAGCAGGCTCTGCGCAGCACCACGCTGGAGACGGTCCACGAGTCGCTCGGAGCGACGTTCACCGATTTCGCGGGCTGGCGCATGCCGGTCCGCTACGACTCGGATCTCGCCGAGCACGCGGCGGTCCGGGAGCGTGCGGGGCTCTTCGATCTCAGCCACATGGGCGAGATCCATCTGCGCGGCCCGCAGGCGGCCGACGCCCTCGACCATGCGCTCGCCGGGAAGCTGTCGGCGATGTCCGTCGGACGCGCGAAGTACTCGCTGCTGCTGACGCAGGACGGCGGCGTGATCGACGACGTCATCACCTATCGCCTGGCCGAGGACCACTTCATCGTGGTCGCCAACGCCTCCAACGCGGAGGTCGACGCCCAGGAGCTCACGACGCGTGCCGCCGGCTTCGACGCGGAGGTCGACGACGCCTCGGACCGCACCGCCCTGATCGCCGTGCAGGGCCCGGCCAGCGAGGAGATCCTGCTGCGCGCCCTGACCACCGGTGACAGCGGTGTCGAGGGCATCGGCGCCGAGGATCTCCGGGAGATGAAGAACTACCGCTTCGCCGAGGGCACCTACCGCGGGGAGCAGCTGCTGATCGCCCGCACCGGCTACACCGGGGAGGACGGCTTCGAGCTGTACGTCCCCGACGAGCTCGCCGCAGTCCTGTGGGAGCAGCTGACCGTTGCCGGCGGCGAGGACCTCACCCCATGCGGCCTCGCCTGCCGCGACACCCTGCGCCTCGAGGCCGGGATGCCGCTGTACGGCCACGAGCTCGGCCGGGATCTGTACCCCGCCCAGTCGGGCATGGCACGGGTCGTGGCCCTGACGTCCAAGGGAGATTTCGTCGGCCGCGCCGGCATCGAGGCGGCGGACCTGTCCGATCGACCCGTCCTGGTGGGCCTGGTGGCCGAGGGGCGACGTGCCGCCCGCAGCGGCGCCCAGGTGCGCGATGCCGAGGGGCGCGAGGTCGGGGCCATCACCTCCGGGGTGCTCTCGCCGACCCTCGGCCACCCCATCGCCATGGCCTTCGTGTGCCCGACCGTCACCGAGGTGGGCACCGAGCTGATCGCTGATGTGCGCGGCAAGGACCTCCCGGTGCGCGTCGTCGCCCTGCCGTTCTACTCCCGCGCCTGACCTCAGCGTCGACCCTCGCCTGAATCCGGTCCCCGACCGGTCGCTCCAGAGTTTTCCCGTCAGACAGTTCTCTCGCTCGGCAGTTTTTCCGCTCGAGAGCTCTCCCGTTCGATCCCCTTTGTTTCTCCTGGAAGGACCATCCTCATGACCGCAGAACTCCTCTACAGCAAGGACCACGAGTGGGTCCGCGTCGAGTCCGACGGCGTGGCCGTCGTCGGCGTGACCGACTACGCCGCCGAGCAGCTCGGCGATGTTGTCTACGTCGATCTGCCCGAGTCCGGCGCCGACATCACCGCCGGCACCGAGATGGGCGAGATCGAATCCACCAAATCGGTCTCGGACCTGTTCTCCCCGCTCGACGGCACCGTCACCGAGGTCAACCAAGCCGTGGTCGATGCGCCCGAGCTCGTGAACTCCTCGCCTTTCGACGAGGGCTGGCTGGTCAAGGTGAGCTTCACCGCGCTGCCCGAGGATCTGCTCAGCGCCGAGGACTACACGGCCTTCACCCAGTCCTGACCGGCACAGAGGCGGCCGCGCCCTGTGCACGGTCGTCTTCACCGTACGGCCCACGCACCCACCGAGAACCGCGATACCCCAGGGGCACCTCTTCATGACCGCTTCGCCCGTGCATGCGCACGACTCCTTCGTCCGCCGCCATGTCGGCACCGATCCCGATGCGCAGCGCCGCATGCTCGAGGTCCTCGGCTACGAGACCGTGGACGAGATGCTGACCGCCGCCGTGCCCAGCACGATCCTGCTGGACCCGGAAGGGCAGGACGCAGCCTCCGCCGTGCCGTCGGGGATCACCGAGACCGCTGCGCTGGCCGAGCTGCAGGCGCTCGCCGATCGCAACACGGTGCGGCGCTCCCTGATCGGCCTGGGCTACCACGGCACCCACACGCCCGCGGTGATCCAGCGCAACGTGCTGGAGAACCCGGCCTGGTACACCGCCTACACGCCGTACCAGCCGGAGATCTCCCAGGGCCGGCTCGAGGCGCTGCTGACCTTCCAGACGATGATCTGCGACCTCACCGGGATGGACGTCTCCAACGCGTCGACCCTGGACGAGGCCAGCTCCGCGGCCGAGGCGCTCATGCTCGCCCGCCGCACCGCCAAGCGCAACGGGAACGTGTTCCTGGTGGACGCCGACGCGCTGCCCGCCACGAAGGCCGTGCTGCGCGGCCGCGCCGACGGGCTCGGCATCGAGCTGCGCGAGGTGGACTTCGCCCTCGACGGCGCCCCCGAGGGAGACTACTTCGGAGCCTTCATCCAGTACCCCGGAGCCTCCGGGCGGGTCTGGGACCCCCGGGATGTCATCGCCGAGGTGAAGTCCACCAAGGCCGTCGCGATCGTCTCCGCTGATCTGCTGGCGCTCACGATGCTCGCCTCGCCGGGCTCCCTCGGGGCCGACGTCACCGTGGGCAGCTCCCAGCGCTTCGGCATCCCGCTCGGATTCGGCGGACCGCACGCGGGCTTCGTCGCCGTGCGCAAGGGCCTCGAGCGCCAGCTGCCCGGCCGACTCGTGGGGGTCTCCGTCGACGCCGAGGGCAACCCCGCCTACCGGCTCTCGCTGCAGACCCGCGAGCAGCACATCCGTCGCGAGAAGGCCACCAGCTCGATCACCACCGCCCAGGTGCTGCTCGCCGTGATGGCCGCCATGTACGCCGTCTACCACGGTCCCGAAGGACTTACCCGGATCGGTCGCCAGGTCGCCGATCGCACCGCGACCCTCGCCGCCCATCTCGTGGCCAGCGGCTTCGAGCTCGTCGGGGACTCCTTCTTCGACACCCTCGAGGTGCGCGCGACGGGCCTGGCCCAGGACATCGCCGGCGCGGCAGCCGACGCCGGGTTCCTCCTCCACAATGTGGGCGATGACCTCGTGCACCTCTCCCTGGACGAGACCATCACGTCGGCCGATCTGCAGGCGATCGCCGCCGTGTTCGCGCCCTTCGCCCAGAATCCCGGCCAGGAGCTGGCCGAGACCGCCTCGGGCGGAGCCTGGGGAGGGCTGGTGCGCGAGGATCCCTTCCTCGAGCACCCGGTGTTCTCCTCCTTCCGGTCCGAGACCGCGATGATGCGCTACCTGCGCCGTCTCGCGGACCGTGACTTCGCCCTGGACCGCGGGATGATCCCGCTGGGCTCGTGCACCATGAAGCTCAACTCCGCCACCGAGATGGCGGGCATCACCTGGGCGGGCTTCAACGCGATCCATCCCTTCGCCCCGCGTGAGGACGTCGGGGGCTATCTCGAGCTGATCACCCAGCTGGAGACCTGGCTGACGGACCTCACCGGCTACGACACCGTCTCCCTGCAGCCCAACGCCGGCTCGCAGGGCGAGTTCGCGGGCCTGCTCGCGATCCGCGCCTATCACGCCTCCCGCGGAGAGGGCGGCCGCGAGGTGTGCCTGGTGCCGAGCTCCGCGCACGGCACCAATGCCGCCAGCGCCGTCAACGCCGGCCTGCGCGTGGTGGTCGTCGCCTCGGACTCCCGCGGCAACATCGACCTCGATGACCTCAAGCAGAAGATCAAGGACCACGGCGACGAGCTCGCCGCGATCATGATCACCTACCCGTCCACGCACGGCGTGTACGAGGAGGAGGTGCGCACGGTCTGCGAGCTCGTGCACGACGCCGGCGGCCAGGTCTACGTCGACGGGGCGAACCTCAACGCCCTGCTGCAGGTCGCCCGCCCCGGCGAGTTCGGCGGCGACGTCTCCCACCTGAACCTGCACAAGACGTTCTGCATCCCCCACGGCGGCGGCGGCCCGGGCGTGGGCCCGGTCGCGGCCCGCGCCCACCTGGCCCCGTTCCTGCCCGGACACCCGGCCATGCAGAAGCCGGAGCACCCGGTGGCCGGTCACGGGGATCAGGTCCACGGCGGCGCCCCGGTCTCGCAGGCCCCGTACGGCTCCCCGTCGATCCTGCCGATCACCTGGACCTACATCCGCCTGATGGGACCGGACGGGCTGCGCCATGCGACGGCGTCCGCGGTGCTCGCGGCCAACTACATGGCTCGCCGCCTCTCGGAGTCCTACGAGATCCTGTACACCGGGGAGAACGGGCTGGTCGCCCACGAGTGCATCGTGGACCTGCGCCCCTTCACCGCGCGCACCGGGATCACCGTGGACGACGTCGCCAAGCGGCTCGTCGACTACGGCTTCCATGCCCCGACCATGTCCTTCCCCGTCGCCGGGACGTTCATGGTGGAGCCGACGGAGTCCGAGGACCTCGCCGAGATCGACCGTTTCGTCGACGCGATGCTGATGATCGCGAAGGAGGGCGAGGAAGTGCTGGCCGGTACGTGGTCCGCCGAGGACAACCCGCTGGTCAACGCCCCGCACACCGCGGCATCCATCGCCGCGGGGGAGTGGACCCATCCTTACTCGCGCGAGGTCGCCGTCTACCCCGGCAGCTGGACCGCTCCGGAGGACCTCTCCACCCATGACAGCGCGCAGATGCGCATCCAGTCGAAGTACTGGCCGCCGGTGCGCCGCATCGACCAGGCCTACGGCGACCGCAACCTGGTGCCGACCTGGCCCCGTGGCGACGAGTGATCTGTTGATCTGCTGACGTGCCGGCCCGAGGGCTGGACGGTCTGCACGATGAACGGCTGTGACGCCCCGGTTTCCGACCGGGGCGTCACGTCTTCTACCCTCAGGGGCATGACCGAGATCCTCACCACCCACGCCGGTTCCCTTCCCCGCAGCCCCGAGCTGATCGCGGCCAACGCGGCCCGCCCCGTCGGGGAGGACGGACTGACCCCCGAGCCCACCGACGAGTTCCGCGAGGTGCTGCGCCAGGCGGTCGTCGACGTCGTCGCCAGGCAGCGCTCGATCGGCATCTCGATCCCCAACGACGGGGAGTACGGGCACCTGATGGGATCGGCCGTGAACTACGGCGCCTGGTGGTCCTACATCTTCGACCGGGTCAGCGGCCTCGAGCTGACCGGCAGCGACCACTTCTCCAGCGAGCCCGTGCGCTCGAGCCCCGGGAACGTGCGCCTGACGACCTTCCCGGACCGCCGCGACTGGACGATCTTCGCCGACGCCTACCAGGACCCCACCTCCGGCATCACCGTCGGCGCCCAGACCACGTTCCCGGCCGCGACCGGCGCGGTCTCGTTCTCCGACGTCGGCCGCGAGCTCGTCGCGCAGGACACCACCAACATCCACGCGGCGCTCCAGGCCGCAGGCTACGAGCACGGCTTCCTCAACTCCCTCTCCCCGGGCTCCGGGAGCCGTATCAACGATGACCACTACGGGGACGAGGATGCCTTCCTCGACGCGTGGGTCGAGGTTATGCGCCCCGAGTACGAGGCGATCGCCGCCGCCGGGCTCACCGTGCAGATCGACGATCCCTCGATCGCCGAGAACTGGGATCAGATCAATCCCGAGCCGTCGGTCGAGGACTACGTCGCCTTCACCCGCAAGCGGGTCGACGCCGTGAACCGCGCGCTGGTGAACGTGCCCACCGAGCAGACCCGCTTCCACCTGTGCTGGGGCTCCTGGCACGGCCCGCACACCACGGACATCGAGTTCCGCCACATCGCTCCGCTGCTGCTGGAGATCGATGCGAAGTACTACAGCTTCGAGGCCGCCAACGTGCGCCACGAGCACGAATGGACCGTGTGGCAGGATCTCGAGCTGCCCGCGGACAAGGTGCTCGTGCCCGGGATCGTCTCCCACGCCACCAACGTGGTCGAGCATCCCGAGCTGGTCGCCCAGCGCCTCGAGCGCTTCGCGAAGCTCGTGGGTCCCGAGCGGGTCATCGGCTCCACCGACTGCGGCCTCGGCGGGCGCATCCACCCGCAGATCGCCTGGGCGAAGCTCGAGTCGCTCGCCCAGGGTGCGGAGATCGCCTCGCGCCGCCTCTGACCCTGTGGGCGGCTGTGGAGCGTAGCGGGCACGGGTGCGGGTACGGGTGCGGGTACCGCGTCAGCTCCGCTCCCGGCCTGCGACGCTGTCGCTCCGGGCCCGGCTCCCGCAGCTCCCGGTGCCGCTCCGCGTGATCGAGAACGCCGTTCGCGGTGCTTCCCGTGTTCCGGAGGCACCGCGAACGACGTTCTCGTCTTTGACAGGCGACCCAAGCCCTGGCGCATAGGACGGCGTGAGACGTGAGGCGTGAGGCGTGAGGCGTGAGGCGTGACGCAGGCGCGGAGGTCGCCTCCCGCCGCCTCTGAGTGTTCACGTGGACGTCGTGAAGGGGTCATGCGGCAGAGGGGCGGATTCTGCTCGGGCGGAGGAGCATCACGGTCGTGAGGATCCTTGTCGTGACCGAGTCCTTCCTGCCGCACATGAACGGTGTCACCAATTCGGTGCTCCGCGTCGTCGACCATTTCGCCGCCGTCGGCGATGATCTCGGGATCATCGCCCCGAAGTGGCCGGGGGCCGACAGATTCCTCCGCACCGCCGGAGGGCGCAAGATCCGGGTGCGCCGCGTCGCGTCGGCCCCGCTGCCCGGCTACACCGAGGTGCGGATCGCCGCCACCAGCGCCGCGTCCCTGCGCCGACGCATCGAGGATTTCCAGCCTGACGTCATCCACCTCGCCTCGCCCACGATCCTGGGCGGGCGGGCCGTGGTCGCCGCGCAGAAGGCCGGGGTGCCCACGGTCGCCGTCTATCAGACGGACATCCCGGGCTACACCGCCCGCTACGGCATGCCCTTCCTGGAGAACGCCTCCTGGCAGCTGCTCAAGGACGTCCACAACCGCGCCACGCTCACGCTGGCCCCCTCCACTGCGACCCGGGACCAGCTCATCGAGCATGGCATCGACCGGGTGCACCTGTGGCGGCGCGGCGTGGACACCTCCCTGTTCTCGCCGACGCTGCGCAGCGACTCGCTGCGGGAGAAGTACGCGGGGCCGGGGGAGAAGCTCGTGGTGTACGTGGGGCGTCTCGCGCCCGAGAAGCAGGTCGCTGACCTGAAGGTCATCCACGACATGCCCGGGGTGCGGCTGCTGATCGTGGGCGATGGGCCGGACCGCGACACCCTGCGCCGGGAGATGCCTCGTGCCGCCTTCGCCGGTTTCCGCACAGGCACCGATCTCGCCGCCCACCTCGCCAGCGCCGATCTGTTCATCCACCCCGGGGAGCTCGAGACATTCGGGCAGACCATCCAGGAGGCCATGGCCTCGGGACTGCCCGTGATCGCGCCCCGTCGAGGCGGGCCCGTGGACCTGATCGCGCCCAGCCGCACCGGGTGGCTCTACACCCCCGGCATGCTCGACGAGCTGCGCGAGCACACCAGCGATCTGCTCTTCGACGACGCCAAGAGGCTGGCCTTCGGACGAGCGGCGCTGGACTCGGTGCACCAGCGCACCTGGCCTGTGCTGGCCGAGCAGCTGCGCGGACACTACCTCGCCGCGATCGAGCAGCATCAGAAGCTCCAGCCGACGGCGCGGGCCCGGCACTGAACGCTGGCGCGGCCCGGAGCATCGGCGACGCCCGGCGCATCGGCGAGGCCCGGAGCGTCGGCGAGGCCCGGCGCTGAACGTTGCCGGCCCTTCTCCCGCGCCGGGCCCGGTCCCGTGCGGAGGCTGCTGCCCCTGCCCGAGAGACCCCCACACACGGGAGACACCGCCTCCCCCCACACGAAAGACCCCGCCCCCCTCACGGGAGAAACCGTCCCTGTCACATTCGGCCACATAGGTCGCCCGGGGCACCGTCCGCACGATGAACTGTGCATGTCGCCGACCCGGCGGCTCGGATCTCCGCGGAAAGGACTACATCATGGCGCAGCGCACCACCCGTCGCCCGCTCATCGGCGTGACCGCAGGGACCCGGGCCATGATGTCCGGCGCCTGGGCGGGCCATGACGCCGTGGTGGTCACCGAGCACTACGTGCGTGCGCTCCGCGAGGCCGGCGCCCGGCCCGTGATCATCGCCCCGCAGGACGCCTGGAGCGACGAGGAGATCGCCGAGCTCGACGGTCTCGTGCTCACCGGCGGCACCGACCTCGACCCCGCAGCCTGGGGCGAGGGCGCACTGGCCACCGATATGACCCCGGACCCGGAGCGAGACGCCTTCGAGACCGCCCTCTACCGTGCCGCCCGCCGTGCGGACGTTCCCGTGCTGGGCATCTGCCGCGGTCTGCAGATCATCGTCATCGCGGAGGGCGGCGAGCTGCACCGCCACCTGCCCGTCGACCTCCCGGCCCACCCCTTCACCGGGGAGAGCCCAACCCGGGTCGAGGTCGGCATCGACGCCGCGAGCGACCTGGCCGTGGCCCTGGGCACCCGCGCGGAGGTCACCGCCTTCCACCACCAGGGTGTGCGCGGTGTCGCCGGGGACCTGCGGATCGTGGCCCGCCACGACAGCGGGCTCCCGCTCGCGGTCGAGGCCGAGTCCGGATCCAGCGTGCTCGCGGTGCAATGGCACCCCGAGATCGACGGCACGGACGGCGCCGCCATCTTCGAGAGCCTGCTCACGGCGATCAGCCATCGCGCGGCGTCGGCATCGGAGCCCGTGCTGGTCTAAGATGGCCGTGACCGTGCGCGCCTTCGGGCCGCGCGGAGCAATCGGGTGACACGGAGGAAGAACCACCATGAACAACCAGCAGGCCGCGCACGCCGGCCAGGCCGAGCGCATGGCCGAGAAGGCAGAGCGTTCCGAGAGCAACCAGACCTCGAACGGCAACAACCTGGTGCTCAGCATCGTGCTGTTCGTCGTGCTGTTCGTCCTGTTCGCCGCAGGCCTCTACGTGATGAGCCTGTTCACCACGGTGACCTTCGTGGTCGGGCTGGGCATGTGCATGCTCGCACTGTTCGGCACCTTCGACCTGGTGCCGCGCTTCCTCACCTGAGCCCAGCTCCTCGACGTATTCCTCGTGCCCGGCGCCTCACGGCGGCCGGGCACGAGTCGTCTCCGAGGCGGTCCGGGCGGTGCACGCCTCCACTGAGCACGGCGGCGGGGCCGAGCGGCGTACGCGCCGCCCAGCCCCGCGGATCAGTGCCGGCCGAGCCGGCGCGGCATCAGGACCGGTGGGTGCCGTCTAGCCGGACGATCGACTCCAGCGCCACGACGATCATGTCCTCGAAGGTCTCCTGGCGCTCCTGCGAGCTGGTCTCCTCGCCGGTCACGAGATGGTCGGAGACGGTGCAGACGGCCAGTGCCCGACGCGAGAACTGCGCGGCGAGCGTGTAGAGGGCGGCGGCCTCCATCTCCACACCGAGCACGCCGTACTCGGCGAGCGTCGCGGTGATGGTGGGGTCGGGGTTGTAGAACTGGTCCGCGGAGTACAGCCCGCCGGCGATCACCGGCAGCATCTTCTCCTCGGCGACGTCGGCCGCGATCCTCAGCAGCTCGAAATCGGCGGCCGGGGCATAGGAGACCTGCCGGAACCGCGGCACGTTCATCGCGGAATCGGTCGATGCGGCAGTCCCGAGGATCACGTCGCGCACCGAGACCTTCTCGGAGAGCCCGCCGCAGGTCCCTACCCGCACGATGGCCTGGACGTCGTAGTCGTCGAAGAGCTCCTGGGCGTAGATGGCCATCGACGGCTGGCCCATACCGGAGCCCTGGGCGGAGATGCGGACGCCGGCGTAGGTGCCGGTGTACCCGAGCATCCCGCGCACATCGTTGTACTGGACGGGATCCTCGAGGAAGGTCTCGGCGATCCAGCGGGCACGGTAGGGATCACCGGGCATGAGGACATAGGGGGCGATCTGGTCGGGCGAGGCACCGATATGTATCGACATGCCGCAAGCGTACGTGGGCCCCGGCCACGAACCGGTGACCGGGCCGTCGCGAACCGGGTTGGCTTCTGCGGGCGACTCCCGGACAATGGTGCCCCGTGAACGTTCACTCCTCCTCGTCCGCTGCGGCGCTCTCCTCGGTCACCGCCGACGCCCGTCGGGCACGCTGGGCAGTCTCCCTGCTCTTCTTCCTCAACGGTGCCTCGTTCTGCGCGATCGTGCCCCGGTACCCGGAGCTCGTCGAGAGCATCGGGCTCACGAAGACCGCCTTCGGGCTCGCCATCGGCATCGGGCCCATCGGCGGTCTGATCGCCGGGCTCGGAGCGGCAGCCCTGATGTCCCGCTTCGGGTCCGCGCGGGTGGCCGTCATCGCCCAGATCATCGCGTCGACCACGCACCTGGCCGTCTACGTCTCCGGCTCGTGGCTCTGGCTCGCCGTCTCGCTCATGTTCGCCATGGCGGCCGATTCCATCACCGACATCTCCATGAACGCCCACGGCATGCGCGTGGAGCGCCGCTACCGGCGCTCGATCATGAACAGCTATCACGGCTGGTGGTCGCTGGGCGCTGTCGCCGGCGGGCTGCTGGGTGCGGCCAGCGCCCAGCTCGGGCTGCCGCTGTGGGTGCAGGGAGTCATCGGCCTCGTCGTCTTCGGCATCCTGGCTGCGACGTCGCTGCGCTTCATGCTCCCCGGGCACGACACCACCGAGCGCACCCCGGTCGCCGCCCCGTCGGCCGCCTCCGGTGCGGAGGTCCCCGCGGACGTGGCACCCTCCGGCTTCCGGATCGCCGGGATGAGCCTGCGGGCGCTGGGCCTGGTGTGCGCCCTGGGCATGGTCCTGGTGTTCGCCGGATCCACCGAGGACGCCGGCAGCACCTGGGGCGCGCTGTTCATGGATTCGACCTTCACGGTCACCCCGTTCGTCGCCGGCATGGCCTTCGTGGCCCTCCAGGGCGCGCAGACGATCGGCCGCTTCACCGGCGACGTCGTCGTGGATCGGCTGGGGGACCGCACCACCGCTCGGCTCGGGGCGCTGATCGCGGCCGTGGGCATGTCCTTCGCCCTGCTGGTGCCCAGCCCGATCACCGCGATGATCGGTTTCGCCGCCGCCGGCTGGGGAGTGGCCACGCTCTTCCCCGCGGCCTATCGCGCGGCCGACGACATGCCGGGAGTCCCGCCCGGTGTGGGCATCACCGTCGTCGGCTGGTTCGCCCGCCTGGGCTTCTTCGTGACCCCGCCGATCGTCGGTGCCCTCGCCGATGCCCTGACCCTGCGCTATGCGCTGTGGATGATGCCGCTGTACGCCCTGGGCATCCTGATCTTCTCCGGGGTGCTCAGCACGAGGTCCCGGACCACGGGTCCATCGCGAGCCGCTGACTGACGAGCGGGCCGCCGTCAGAAGCGGCCGATGTCCCCGGCGCCCTCCCGCGCGATCTCGAGGTCACTGCCGGAGAGGTCCACGACAGTGGTCGGTTCGATGCCCACCTCACCGGAATCGATGATCACGTCCACCTGATCCCCCAGCAGGTCCTGCACGACCCAGCCCTCCGACGGCGGATCCTCCTGACCCGGCAGCAGCAGGGTCGAGGAGACGATCGGCTCCCCGAGCGCCTCCACCAGCGCATGGGCGACCCGGTGATCCGGGATTCTGACGCCGACGGTGTGCTTCTTGGGATGCGCCATCCGTCGGGGCACCTCCTTCGTCGCCGGCAGGATGAAGGTGTACGGGCCCGGCGTCGCGTTCTTCACCAGGCGGAACGTCGGGTTCGAGACGATGACGAACTGACCCAGCTGCGCGAAGTCCGCACACACCAGGGTGAAGTGATGATTCTTGTCGACCTGGCGGATGCGGCGGATCCGCTCGAGGCCCTCGGCGGCGCCCAGCGAGCACCCCAGCGCGTAGCAGGAGTCGGTGGGATAGGCGATGAGGCCCCCGTCCTTCAGCACGTCGACGGCCTGGTCGATGAGGCGCTGCTGCGGATCGACCGGGTGGATGTCGAGGTACCGGGCGGACGGTGAGGATCTGGCCATGCCCGATGCTACGTCTGCGGGTCGGAGATTGCCACGCCGCGCGCCAGGCACCCGGAGGCGCCGGCCCGAGCGCTCACGCGACGACGACGAATTCGCGGCCGATCCACTTGGTGCGTCGCAGCCGCAGCACGGCGCTGACCGGCAGCGGACCCTTGATGTGGGGGTAGCCGCGGCCCTTGCCGTCGTCGTCGGCCTCGATGTCCACGGCGACCCCGGAGGCCTCCACCTGACCCACATCGATCTCGAGGATCACCAGGTTCGCGGGGCGGTCGGGATACACCCGTTTGGCGACCACGGAGACCTGCTCGGGCCAGGAGGCGTGGATGTACCCGATCTCGCTCAGGTCGCGGCCACGGGTCGCTTGGGTGTACGAACCCGACCGAGCGGCCGCCTCCCAGGCGGGCAGCTCGGTGATGTGCCAGATCAGGGGCGCGGGCATGAGCGGCAGTGTACCGTGAACTGCATGGATGAGACCTCCGCCGGACCAGGCGCGGTACGCCTGGTCCACGATGACGACAGAGACCGCTTCGAGGCGCTGGCGGGCGACGCGCTGGTGGGCGTCCTCGCCTACGGCGACGAGCCGACTGGTCCGGAAGGGCCGGGCGCGCCCGGTGGGCCGGGCGGGGGAGGGGTCGTGCGTGATCTGCGCTCCACGGTCGTGTCCCCCGAGCACGGCGGCCGCGGCGTCGGCTCGGCCCTGGTGCGCTTCGCGCTCGAGGACGTCCGAGAGCGCGGCTACCGGGTGACCGCGACCTGCTGGTTCGCCCGCGGCTGGATCGACCGCCATCCCGAGTTCTCGGATCTGCTCGAGGACTCCGCGACCCCTCAGGAGGACGACCCCCGATGACCTACCGCATCCTCACCGTGTGCACCGGGAACATCTGCCGCTCGCCGATGGCCGAATACGCCCTGCGCGAGGCCGTCCAGCAGGCGGGCCTCGGCGACGCAGTGGAGGTCTCCTCGGTGGGCACCACCCGCGAGGAGGTCGGCAACCCGATCGACCGGCGAGCCGGAGAGCTGCTGCGCCGCCACGGCATCGATCCCTCCGCCCACCGCGCACGGCACCTGAGCGCACAGGATCTGGAGCACGCCGACCTCGTGCTGGCGCTGGATCATGACCACGTGGGCCCTCTGCGGCGCCTCGGCGGCGACGAGCTCGACGGCCGTCTGCACATGGTGCGGGACTTCGCCCCGGAGCCGGTCGACGACACCGGGATCCGCGATCCCTGGTGGGGCGACGAGAGCGACTTCGACCTCGCCTGGGAGCAGATCACCGACGCGACCGACCGGATCCTCGAGAAGGTGCGCACCGACCTCGGTCGCGACGGGCACGGCTCGGAGAACGCGGCCGGCGATCGCGCCGACGAGGACGAGGCGGCCCGATGACCCCGTCCCGCGGGGCCGACGCCCTCGGAGCGCTGGAGACAGGAGCCGCGATCCGCAACGGGGAGATCGATCCCCGCGAGCTCGCCGAGAGCACCCTCGAGGCCGCCCGCGGCACGGGTGGGGTGGTCGGCGCCTTCGCGCACGTGCTGGAGGACCTCACCCGCGAGCAGGCCCAGGCCGTGTCCGAGCAGCTCGCGGAGCCGCGGCGCACCGGAGCGCTCGATGAGCTCGCGCACCGCGTCCCGCTGCTGGGCGTGCCGCTGCCGATCAAGGACCTCACCCAGGTCGCCGGCCAGCCCTTCGAGGCGGGCAGCGCCGCGCTCGCCGGGAACATCGCGAGCGTCACCGACGGCGTCGCACAGAAGATCCTCGATGCCGGCACCCTCACCATCGGCAAGACCAGCACGCCCGAGTTCGGCATGCCCTGCTACACCGAGCCTGCGACCGGGGCGCCGGCCCGCACCCCCTGGGACGTGCGCCGCACGGCAGGCGGCTCCAGCGGGGGCGCCGCCGCCGCGGTGGCCAGCGGCATCGTGCCGATCGCGCACGGCTCCGACGGTGGGGGATCGGTGCGGATCCCCGCCGCGTGCTGCGGCATCGTGGGCATCAAGCCGACCCGCGGCCTGGTCTCGCCCGGCCCGTACTCGAGCGAGGGCATGGGCCTGACGACCGACGGGATGCTGGCCCGCAGCGTGCGGGACGTCGCCGCCGGCCTCGACCTGCTGGCCGGCCCGCGCCCCGGCGACTTCCTCACGGCACCCTCCCGCGTCGCGAGCTACCTCGAGACGGCGGGGCGCGCCCCGGGCCCGCTGCGCATCGGCGTGCTCCGTGAGCCGCTCGCGGCGGAGACGGAGGTGCATCCGGCGGCGCTGCGTGGTCTGGACCGTGCGATCGACCTGCTGCACGGGCTCGGACATGAGGCGACGCCGATCGGTGCGCCGTTCACTCCGCAGGAATGGACGTCGTTCATGCCGCTGTGGACCGTCGGCGCGGCGACGATCCCGCTCGACCCGGAGCAGGAGGGCAAGCTCCTGGAGCTCACCCGCTGGCTGCGGGAGCGAGGACGTTCCTACAGCGGCGTCGAACTCGCCGCCGCCCTCCAGGGCGTGCAGTCGATCGCACGGCGCACGGGGGAGCAGTTCGCTCCCTTCGACGTCGTGATCACTCCCTCCCTCTCCGGCCCGCCCGCGCATCCGGAGGATCTGCAGCTGGCCGACGGCGGGGCGGACTTCGACGCCCAATGCGCCTTCACCCCGTGGACCAGCACCTGGAACATGATCGGGAACGCCGCGATCTCGGTGCCGCTTCATCGTGAGGAGATCGACGGGATCGTGCTGCCCTTCGGGGTGCAGCTCGGCGCGACGCGTCCCGGCGACGACGGCCTGCTGCTCGCCCTGGCGGCGCAGCTGGAGGCGCACGATCCGTGGCCCCTCGTGCGTGAGCCCGCCGCCGCATGAGCGCGCCGTCGACCGGGCGCGATCCGTCGACCGGGCTCGAGCAGGCCGTCGGTCCGCAGTCCGTGCGTCTGGACGTGTGGCTGTGGAGCGCTCGGCTGATGCCCACCCGCTCGGCCGCCACGGCCGCCTGCCGTGGCGGGCATGTGCGCCGCAACGGTGAGCCCACCAAGGCCGCCCAGCGCATCGCGGTGGGGGATGAGCTGAGGATCCGCTCGCCCGGCCGGGAGAAGATCGTCATCGTCACGAAGATCCTCGTCAAACGGGTCGGTGCCCCGATCGCACGGACCGCCTACGAGGACCACAGCCCGGAGCCGCCGCCGCAGCTGGCGGCCGCCCCGCCGCGCAGGGACCGCGGCACCGGACGCCCCACGAAGCGCGAGCGCCGAGCGCTGGACCGCCTGCGGGGACGGGACGAGGAGCCACCACGCTGAGCGCTGGAGGACGTCGGACGGCCCGGGGCTTCTGCCCCGGGCCGTCCTGTTCGTCGTGCGCATCTGTCGTGCACCCCCGCGGGTGGCAGGGTCACGCTGGAGAGATCGCAGCTGGACTGATCACCCGCCGTGCACCGTTCAGGAGGAGTGCGACAGCAGCTCCTGGCGGTTGCTCGTCAGGCGGCTGAGCAGCCGCGCCTCGATGCCGACGACCTTCGGGTTCGACCCGTCGGCCAGCAGGCGCTGACGGATCGACGCGAGGTCCGAGCTCTCGCGGATGAACCTCTTCATCACGGGCTTCGCCCCGATCTGCGCCGCCCACAGCTTGCCCTCGCGCCGGCCCTTCCAGGTGGCGAGCATGTCGACCTCCTCGTGGGTGAGCCAGCCCTGGTTCGCGTAGTCGCCCAGTCGAATACGGGTCAGTCGGGACTCGTCCCAGACCAGCACGCCGATGAAGACCAGCCAGAGGAAGGACAGCACGGCTTCCGCGGCGAACATGACGCCGAGGAACAGCAAGGAGTTGCCCAGGCCCGCGGAGAAGTTCCACATCGCGTGCAGGAGCATGCCCGGGATCAGCGCGGGGATGAACACGAGGAAGCCCATGACGGTGCCCCACTTGCGCGCCACGAAGCCGACGATGACTCCGGTCGCCGAGGTGTAGATCGCATGGCCGAAGATGTTCAGCACGCCGCGCATGATGAACAGGATCAGCACCCCGAAGCCGCCGTCGGACTCGAGGCCTCGGCTGTAGTAGAGGATGTTCTCGGTGAAGGCGAAGCCGCCGCCGATGAGGGCGCCGTAGATCATGCCGTCCAGCGGGCCGTTGAAGTACCGGCGGGCCAGGATCATGAGCAGTAGCAGCCCCAGGCCCTTGGTGGTCTCCTCGACCAGGGGCGCGCTGATCACCGGGCCCACGAAGGCGACCGCGGCCTCGCTGCCGGTGACCCAGTAGGTCAGGGAGCTGTTGAAGGTGTTGATCCAGTAGCTCGCGAAGGCGGCGATCGCCGCGCCCCACAGCACGGCGACGACCAGCAGGGGGAAGGGCTGCGGGTCCCATCGGTCCGCCAGGAACATCACCAGGGCGATCACCAGCAGGGAGAACAGGGCGATGAAGGCCGTCACCGGCCACCACACGGGGTTCGCGCTCGACTCCGTGACGAACTTCAGGAAGAAGTAGCCCAGCACCAGGAGCAGGGCGATGCCCAGGACCACGACGGCGAGCCAGACCAGGAGGCTGACGGCCGGAACCTTGGTGGCGTGCTGCGAGACCTCCTGCACCCGGCGCATCTGGGTGGACCAGGCGGACTGCGGCTGAGCCTGATCGGGTCGCTGGATCTGCGCCGGCGCGTAGCGGGCAGCGGTGAGCCCGGAGGCCGGCCGCATGGAGGTGTCATAGGAGCGCGGGTTGCCGTAGTCGACGAAGCGAGGCTGGGACTGGAAGGACGGCGAGCCGGGCGCGGAGGAGGTCGCGCCGGGACGAGGACGTCCGTTGGGCATGAACTGGCCGTCCTGCGGCGGGTTCGGGGGCTGGGTCATGAGGTCCTCGGTTTCGGCGGCAGAGACGGGGAACTGATGGCGGACAGGGGCCAGCGCTCGCGTCTGTTCCCCCACACGCGGCATGACCCGTATCGGGTGCGATGCTACAGGTGTCGGAGACCATGATCCCGGACCGCGACCCGTCCGTGGGGCGGTTGTGGACAACAAGGGATCGCGTCCTCGCCTCCGACGACGAGGTGCATCACGGAGTGCATCAAGGAGTGCATCACGGGGTGCATCTCGAGGTGCACGGACGCGGCGGTTCGACGAGAGATTTCAGAGTTGAGCGGAATAGACTCAACCCTGGGGTCGTTGCACCCCTCGAGGCACCGTTCAGACCCAGGGAAGGAGCACCGTGGAGTTCCAGTTCACCACCCGATCGCAGGAGGCCGTCACCGCGGCCGCGGAGAAGGCCGTCGAGCTCGGCAATCCCCAGATCAGCTCCATGCACCTGCTGTGGGTGCTGGCGACCCAGCAGGACGGCATCGGGCGTGCCGTGCTCACCGAGGTCGGCGCGGATCCGCAGGACGTCGCCCGGCGCGCCGAGCAGGCCGTGCTGGGCCTCCCGCAGGTCAGCGGCAGCGGCGCCTCGGGATCGCCCACCTTCGTCGGCACCGGCTACGACGCCCTGGATGCGGCGCGGCGCGAGGCCGATGCCCAGCACCGGACCTATCTGTCCACCGAGCACCTGATGATCGGCATCGCGCTCGGCAAGGACGCGGCCTCCCGGCTGCTCTCCGCCGTCGGCGCGACGCCGGTGGCCCTTCGCGATGCCGTATCCCGACTGACCCCAGGAGATGAGCACATGAACCAGATGGACTCCCAGAACCCCGAGGGCACCTTCAAGAGCCTCGAGAAGTTCGGCGTGGACCTCACCGAGCAGGCCGAGGAGGGCCGGCTGGACCCGGTGATCGGCCGCGACGCCGAGATCCGGCGAGTGGTGCAGGTGCTCTCCCGGCGCACCAAGAACAACCCCGTGCTGATCGGCGAGCCCGGGGTCGGCAAGACGTCCGTCGTCGAGGGCCTCGCCCAGCGCATCGTCGCCGGGGACGTCCCCGATTCGCTCCGCGGCAAGCGCCTGATCTCGCTGGACCTGTCCTCGATGGTCGCGGGCTCGAAGTACCGCGGCGAGTTCGAGGAGCGCATGAAGGCGGTGCTCGACGAGATCCGCACCAGCAACGGTCAGGTCATCACCTTCATCGATGAGCTGCACACCGTCGTCGGCGCCGGCGGCAGCGGCGACGGCTCGATGGACGCGGGCAACATGCTCAAGCCGATGCTCGCCCGGGGTGAGCTGCGGATGGTCGGCGCGACCACGCTGGACGAGTACCGCGAGAACATCGAGAAGGATCCCGCGCTCGAGCGCAGGTTCCAGCAGGTGTACGTCGGTGAGCCCAGCGTCGAGGACACCATCACGATCCTGCGCGGGCTCAAGGACAAGTACGAGGCGCACCACAAGGTGTCCATCACGGATGCCGCGCTGGTGGCCGCCGCGACGCTGTCCTCCCGGTACATCTCCGGCCGTCAGCTGCCCGACAAGGCGATCGACCTGGTCGACGAGGCCGCGTCGCGCCAGCGCATGGAGCTGGACTCCTCCCCGGAGCAGCTGGACATCCTGCATCGCCAGGTGGATCGCCTGAAGATGGAGGAGCTGGCACTGGCCGGCAGCGAGGACCCGGGCAGCATCGCCCAGCTGGAGTCGGTGCGCTCCCAGCTCGCGGACCGCTCCGAGCAGATGACGGCGCTCTCGGCACGTTGGGAGCGGGAGAAGGCGGGGCTGAACCTGGTCGGTGATCTGAAGGCTCGGCTGGAGAAGCTGCGTATGCAGGCCGACCGGGCCCAGCGCGAGGGCGATCTCACGGCGGCGTCCAAGATCCTGTACGGCGACATCCCCGAGCTGAAGATGCAGCTGGTGGACGCCGAGGAGAACGAGGCGGCCGGTGGGCTCGAGGGCGACCGTCCGCTGGTCTCGGACCACGTCGGGCCCGATGACATCGCCGATGTGGTGGGCAGCTGGACGGGGATCCCGGCCGGCCGTCTGCTGCAGGCCGAGAGCCAGAAGCTGCTGGAGATGGAGGAGCTGATCGGCGAGCGCCTGATCGGGCAGCAGAGCGCGGTCGCGGAGGTCTCCGATGCGGTGCGCCGGTCGCGGGCCGGGATCGCGGATCCGAACCGCCCGACGGGGTCGTTCCTGTTCCTGGGCCCGACGGGCGTGGGCAAGACCGAGCTCGCCAAGGCTCTCGCCGACTTCCTCTTCGACGACGAGCGGGCGATGGTGCGCATCGACATGTCGGAGTACGGGGAGAAGCACACCGTCTCGCGACTGGTGGGTGCTCCTCCGGGTTATGTGGGCTACGACGAGGGCGGCCAGCTCACCGAGGCCGTGCGGCGCAGGCCGTACTCGGTGGTGCTGCTCGACGAGATCGAGAAGGCGCACCCCGATGTGTTCGACGTGCTCCTGCAGGTGCTCGACGATGGGCGACTCACCGATGGGCAGGGCCGCACCGTCGATTTCCGCTCCACGATCCTCATCCTCACCTCGAACCTCGGTGCGCATGTGCTGCAGGACCAGACCCTCGAGGAGAGGGACAAGCACGAGCGGGTGATGCAGGTGGTGCGCGCCTCCTTCAAGCCCGAGTTCCTCAATCGCCTGGACGACGTGGTCATGTTCGACGCCCTCGACCGTGAGCAGCTCTCGCGGATCGTGACCCTGCAGATCGCGGACGTCGCCGCCCGCCTGGAGGACCGTCGGATCGAGCTCGAGGTGGACGAGGCCGCGACGCGGTGGCTGGCCGCCGAAGGCTTCGATCCGATGTACGGGGCCCGGCCGCTGAAGCGACTCGTCCAGAAGGAGATCGGCGACGGCCTCGCGCGACTCATCCTCAAGGGCGAGGTGCACGACGGGCAGACGGTCTCCGTGGGGGCCAGCCAGGACGGCTCCGGCCTCGCGCTGAGGGTCCTCGACGACACGGACACCGCAGTGTCTGGCAGTGCTGCTCAGGAGGGTTCTGCTCCTGACGGTGCAGGTGCGGGCGCCGCAGGTCCGGACGGTGCTGTCTCCCAGGAGCCCGGGACGGCGGAGGCCGGCTCGGACCGGCAGGACACCTGACGGATCACTTCGGGTCCCAGGGCAGGGGAAGGGCACGGCGGCGGGCGTCATACCAGTTCTCGGAGTCCAGCATCGCGTCCTTGAACCCGTTGACGTGGTCGCCGATGTCGTGGGAGGTCGATTCCAGAGAGCGGAGCGGTTCCGCAGCGGCCGGGCTGAACGGCTCGATCGCGTCGGCGGCAGAACCTGCCATGTCGCCGCCGACCTCGGGGATCTTCCACATCGGTGAGGCGGTCGCGACGGTCGCGAGCCCCTCGTAGTTGCGGTAGACGCCGCGCTCGCCGGCTCGTATCGCGCCCTCGAGATCACCGTTGCCCACGGCGTCGCTCACCTCGACGGTGGTCTGGCCGGCGTTGGCCACCATCATGTCGAGCCCCTCCGCCGCCTGGCCGATCGTCGAGTTCTCGCCGATCAGCAGGGAGGTCCCTGACTGGCCGACCCGGGCGAGGTCCACGGCGGGGAGGAGGGCGTCGTAGCCGTGGTCCTCGAGCACCTGCTCAGCCCCGTCCAGGAAGTTCCCCTTCTGCTCGTGGAGCCCCATCAGATGCTGGGCCTGGGAGGCTCCCGGCACGTAGCTGAGCGCTTCCTGGCGCACGGTCTCACCGTTCTCGAGGGCTCTCGGCGAGAGGTCGTACTCCTCTCCGTCGGGAAGCTCCGGCCGGCTGTAGGGCTCCTGACGTGCGAACGGCTCGCCGAGCGCGGGCATGCCGAGGGGTCCCGTGATCCCGGGGAACCCGATCGGGTCGCCGAGGGGCGCACGGAAGCCGGGGTCGATCTCAGGGAACGGGGTGACGCCGGGGACGGTGGGCACGCCCCAGGTCGCGTCGGGATCGCGGAAACCCGGATCCAGCTCGGGGAACGGGCTGAACTCCGGGCTGAGGGGCAGGCCCCACCTGGAGGTGGGGGCGGGCTTGTCGCCGGAGCCACCCCCGGCGAAGGGGTTCGCGCCCGCGACCTTGTCCCGGAGCGGGGCGGGCAGCAGGTCGGTGATGTCCGCTCGCACCGCCACGAGCGGGTTGGTGTCGGAGTCGACCTGGGAGGCCGTCGTCTGCTGGGTGGACTCCTCCTCCAGCCGTCGCGACAGATCCCGCAGGATTCCGCACAGGTCGGTGCCCGCAGTGGTCACGGTGTGGGTCCGTGCCCGGTGGGCCTCCGCATCCGGACCGATCCACTCGACCGTGTCGGAGGCGCCTCGCAGGAGGCGGAACAGCTCGATCAGCTGTTCCGCCTTCTCGGCGACCTGCTCCGCGATCTCGTCCATGTGCACGGTGTCGCATCCCCAGATGGTTTCCATGCGGCGACCGTAGCCAGCGAGGTCGGCCGCCCGCGAGGTGCGGACCGGCATTGTGGATGACCTGGCACTGTGGAGGAGAGGTCGACCTGGGTCGACCTCGGCCGACCTCGGCCGAACTGGGTCCACCCGGGCGGAGCGGGCCCCCGGCAGGAACGACGCAGCGGCCCCGGGACACCGTGGTCCCGAGGCCGCTGCAGCGTGCGGAGACGGCGCGATCAGACCACGA
This sequence comes from Brachybacterium tyrofermentans, assembly GCF_014897585.1. GTDB lineage: Bacteria > Actinomycetota > Actinomycetes > Actinomycetales > Dermabacteraceae > Brachybacterium > Brachybacterium tyrofermentans. The sequence continues at coordinate 75,430 of NZ_JABUXW010000021.1, forward strand.
TGTTCACGATCTTCGGGGCGCGCACGATGACCTTGCGGACGGTCTGACCCTCGAGGACCTCCTGCACTCGCTGCTCCGCCATCACGCGAGCCTCCAGATCGGCCTCGGAGATCTCCGGGTCGACCTCGATCTTGTGGCGCACCTTGCCCTTGACCTGGATGACGCAGGTGACCATGTCGGCCTTGACCAGCTCCGGATCCGCCACCGGGTAGGCGACGCGCGAGATGGACTCCTCATGGCCCAGGCGGGACCACAGCTCCTCCGCCAGGTGCGGGGCGAGCGGCGAGACCATCAGCACCAGCGGCTCGACGGCCTCGCGCGGCGCGGTCCCGACCTTGGTCAGGTGGTTCACCAGCTCGATGAGCTTGGCGATGGCCGTGTTGAAGTGCATCTGGGCCATGTCGCGGCTGACCCCGTCGATGGCACGGTGCGTGGCCTGCTTGGTGGCGAGGGCCGCGGGCTCGTTCGAGACCGTGAGGTCGCCGGACTCCTCGTCGACCACCAAGCGCCACAGCCGCTGCAGGAACCGCTGCGAGCCGACCACGGCCCGGGTCTCCCAGGGACGCGAGAGGTCCAGCGGACCCATCGACATCTCGTAGACACGCAGTGTGTCCGCGCCGTACTCCTCGTACATGTCGTCGGGCGCGACCGCGTTCTTCAGCGACTTGCCCATCTTCCCGTACTCCTGGGCGACGCTCTCGCCCTGGTACGTGAAGGTGCCGTCGGCCTCGGCGACGACCTCCTCGGCCGGGACGTACACGCCGCGGGAGTCGGTGTAGGCGTAGGCCTGGATGTAGCCCTGGTTGAACAGGCGGTGGAACGGCTCCTGGCTGGAGACGTCACCGCGGTCGAAGAGCACCTTGTGCCAGAAGCGCGCGTACAGCAGGTGCAGCACGGCATGCTCGACGCCGCCCACGTACAGGTCCACACCGCCCACGCCGCCGTCCTCGCGGGCGCCCAGCCAGTACTCCTCGTTCTCGCGGCGCACCAGGACGTCGTCCTCGGTGGGATCGATGTAGCGCAGGTGGTACCAGGAGGACCCGGCCCACTGCGGCATCGTGTTGGTCTCGCGGTGATAGGTCTTCAGCCCCTCCCCCAGGTCCAGCTCGACCGTGGCCCACTCCGTCGCGCGCGACAGCGGGGTCTGCGGCTCGGTGTCCGCATCGTGGGGATCGAAGGTCTTGGGGGAGAAGTCGGCGACCTCGGGGAGATCCAGCGGCAGCATCGACTCCGGCAGCGGGATCGGCACCTCGGGGTTCTCGGGGTCATAGACCACCGGGAAGGGCTCGCCCCAGTAGCGCTGGCGGGAGAACAGCCAGTCCCGCAGGCGGTAGGTGGTGCGGGCGCGGCCGAAGCCCCTGTCGCTCGCGTACTGGGTAGCGCGGGCCTTCGCCTCGTCCTTGTCCAGCCCGTTGAGGTCCAGATCGGCGCTCGCGGAGTTGATCTTCTCGCCCTCGCCGGTCCAGGCACCGCCGTCGAAGTCGGCGGGCGGCTGCACGGTGCGGATGATGGGCAGGTCGAACGTCGTGGCGAAGGCATGGTCGCGCACGTCCTCCGCGGGCACGGCCATGATCGCGCCGGTGCCGTAGCCCGTCAGCACGTAGTCCGCGGTGAACACGGGCAGCTCGCGGCCGTCCATCGGGTTCGTCGCGATGAGGCCGGTGAACACACCGGTCTTCTCCCGGTCGTCCGCCGTGCGCTCGTCCTCGCCCAGTGCGGCGGCGCGGGCCCGGTAGGCCTCGACGGCCTCGCGCGGGGTGGTCGCTCCGCCTGTCCACGACGCCTTGGTGCCCTCGGGCCAGGCGGCGGGCAGGGCCGAGGGGTCCTGCAGCAGCCCGTGCTCGGGGGAGAGCACGCAGAACGTGGCCCCGAACAGGGTGTCCGCGCGGGTGGTGAAGACGTCGAAGGTGGCATCCGGATCCGCAGCGAGGCCGGCGGCGGGGAAGGTGATCTGTGCGCCGTGGCTGCGACCGATCCAGTTGCGCTGCATCGAACGGATCGACTCGGGCCAGTCCACCCGGTCCAGGTCGTCGATCAGGCGGTCCGCGAAGGCGGTGATGCGCATGTTCCACTGGCGCAGGCGCCGGGTGAACACCGGCAAGTTGCCGCGCTCGGAGCGGCCCTCGGCCGTGACCTCCTCGTTGGCCAGCACGGTGCCCAGGCCGGGGCACCAGTTCACCGGGGTCTCGGAGATGTAGGTCAGGCGGAAGGCATCGGCCAGCTGCGAGATCTCGGCGTCCGACGCGGCGGTGACGTCGGCGGAGGAGCAGCCGGCCCATGCCTCGGGCAGGTCGATGCCCTGGCGGTCGGCCAGGACGAAGGGGTCCACGGCACCCGAGCGCAGCTCATCGCGCAGCTCGGCGATGGGGCGGGCCCGTCCCGTGACGCCGTCGGCGTTCGGAGCCTCGGGGTCGTACCAGGAGTCGAAGATGCGCAGGAAGATCCACTGCGTCCACTTCACGAACTCCGGATCGGTGGTGGCCAGCGACCGGCGGGAGTCGTGGGACAGTCCCAGCCGATGCAGCTGACGGCGCATGTTCGCGACGTTCGACTCGGTGGTGGTGCGCGGGTGGGTGCCGGTCTGGACGGCGTACTGCTCGGCCGGCAGGCCGAAGGCGTCGTAACCCATCGTGTACAGGACGTTCTTGCCCATCATCCGCTGGTGGCGGGCGACGACGTCGGTCGCGATGTAACCCAGCGGGTGGCCCACGTGCAGGCCCGCCCCGGAGGGGTAGGGGAACATGTCCATGATGTACATCTTCTCGGCGGGCTCCGCGGACCCGGCGGCCGACGCGGACACGGCCTGCTCGAGGGACTCGACCTCGCCGCGCAGCTCGCCGACGGGATTGTCGGCGTAGAAGGTGCCGTCCTCGTCCCACCGCTGCTGCCAGCGGCGTTCGATCTCGTCCGCCACGGCGGCGGTGTAGCGGTACGGGGCCTCGCTCATGGGTGAATCGTCCTCCGGAGGATCGGTGCGGCAGATGCCGTCAGGTGGTGCGTGACATGAAAAAACCCTCGCGCAGGCGAGGGGAGCCGCGTCGGTGCCCGCACAGGCACACCAGCGCGCTCAGGAGCGCGGGGCGGGCGCGGGCCTTGTCCGACGCGGCTGCATAAGCAGAAGCCGTCGTGCCACGCGTTCATGGTACCGCGCCCTCGTGGTGACCTGAGCGCGGTCACCACGAGGGTGCAGGAAGGGCCCGGTGGGGCCCGCGATCAGCCCTGAGGCAGCTTCAGGTTGGGGTCCTTGTCACCGAAGCCTTCGGGGAGCGAGAAGGGGACGAACTGCTGCATCGTGGGATCCACGTAGTGCTGCGCCTCCTTCACCAGGTTCTCCGGGGTGTCGGAGGCCTGGGTCAGGCTGCCCTGCATGGTCTCCATGGCGTCCCACAGCTTCGTCCCGACCGGCAGAGGAGGTCGGGACCTCGTGACGTCCAGGAGTTCGACGAAGAACTCGATCCGCGGGTCCCATCCCTCCGGGTCCGCGATGGTCTCGAGATTCGTCGGGATGCCGGTGAGCGGCGGCATGAGGATCTTCTGGCCCTCGTAGCCCGCGTAGAACTTCATCAGCTCCCAGGCAGGCTTCGACATGCTCGACCCCTTGGGCATCGAGAGGGCGAAGCCACCGGACCAGCTGAACGGGTCGTCGCCGTCAGCGGGCACAGGAAGGTAGGTCACGCCGTAGTTCATATCGGGCTTGTAGTCCGCGAGGCTGCGAACGGCTCCGGGGTTCGTGATCTGGAACAGCTGACGGTCCGAGAAGAAGGACGTCTGCGTCGGCGGCGCGTTCGGCGGTTGGTAGGTCGCCTTGAACGCATCCATCCGCGGGAAGTCCAGCTTCTCGATCCACCTGGCGTACATCGTCGCGACGGCCAGCATCTCCGGAGAATCCAGGAGCATGTGGCCGGTGGAGTTGTCGAAGAAGCGGACGTCGGCGGCCATCGCCCACATGATCAGCTTCGCCTGATCGTCCCAGGGGATCCAGGTGACGCGTTCGTACGTCCCGCGCTCGTCCTGCACGTTGAAGGAGTCGTTGATCTCCCACAGCTGGTCGTAGGTCATGGGGCCGTTCTTCGGGTCGAGCAGTGCGGGGTCGATGCCCGCCTCCGTCGCCAGATCCATGTTCACGTACATGGCGCGGGTATCCGTCGACGTCGGCAGCCCGAAGTACTGGCCGTCGTAGTGGAGCTCGTCGGTGGCGAAATTGATCCACCCGGACATGAACTCCTCAGGGCTGACTGTGAGGATGGCTTTGTCGGCCTTGTGCTGATGGGGTGTGTTCGACGGCA
>NZ_JABUXW010000022.1 GCF_014897585.1 Brachybacterium tyrofermentans
CAAGGTCAACCCCCGCACCGGCGAAATCGCGAGTTGACAACTATAGGAGCGTCAATGCGCTGGCCGAGGCCCTGAACTCGCTGTTCAAAGCCGAGGTCATCCGGAACCTCGGTCCTTGGAAGGGCATCGACGACGTCGAGATCGCGACCGCGGAATGGGTCCACTGGTTCAACACCTTCCGGCCCCATCTCTCGCTCGGCGGTCTCACACCGCAGGCCTTCCGCGACGCCTCCTCCACGACCGTTCCCGAACCGCTCCCCGAGACCCTCAACGCCAGATAACCGACCCTCCACCAAAACCGGGGCTTGACAGATGCCGCCCGCGCCGAGCCTGACGGTCCTGGTGTGCGCCGCGACGTGGGCGATCAGCACCGAGGTGGCTGAGGACGCGATCGACCGCATGTTGTGGTGCTCGGCGTACCAGACCCGCTCATATCCGGTCTCCTCCGCTTTCTGGGCCAGGGCGACCGTGCCCTTCAGGGCCTGCGCCACGGTCTGGTCGCGGGCGGCGGTGGCGAGGTCGAGGATCGAGAGCGGGATGGGCATGAGGCACCTTTCGTCAGGAGGTGGCGCCGGACGGCGAAGCACCTGTTGGGACAACGCCCCCGGCGGCGACTTACTTCCCCGCAGCCGAGCTGCTCGGGCCGTAGCGTCCAAGATGTCAAGCCGTTCACCGACTTTAGGCGCGTTAAGGCGCGCTCCCTGGGACTGGTCACAAATAGCCGTGCGTTTACGTTTCGCCGGTTTCAGGGCGCGCGGGCAAGCTTCGTGCGACGACTTAAAAGAGTTTGTCTCCAGCGCGGTCGATCGCCACATTGTAGCCGTTGGCGGCGTCGACAAGTTGTCGCATTATGTTTTCGGCCCACCTTCGGCTCAGGTTCGTGGCCACAAACAGCACTCCTTGGGGAGTCTTGACCGGGCGCGGATGCGAAGAAGGCCGCAAGTCATCTCGCTGCGGACTAATTGCATCTGCAATGGTGGCCGCTTCAATACCTGCCTCTCTTGCAACAATGGCCGCCAAATCACGAACTGCTCGAGCCGCAGGGACCGCCCGGGAGGCCGTGTCGTTTTCAATGATGGAATAGATCGCGAACTTGCCGCGGACGCGACGCAGGCGAAGGCGCAGCAATTGTGATCGATCCTCTTCCGTCGCTTGGTCGGCGTAACGGGCGCCGAAGGCAGCCAAGAGTTCGTCGTCTAGGCGTCGCGCACAAGTGGGCGGCCTAGGATAGTCCATAAAGCTAAATACCTCTTCGGACTCCACTGCTGAAAGCGCGGAACTGAGGTCTGCAATGGTGTTCACCTCGAGTCGATCGAGCTGCGAATGCATGCGTTCAAAATACGAAGCAGGGCCGGGTTTTGAGTTAGGGAATCGCTCCATCGCAAAATCAAGAAGCGCTTCAGTCGTAAGCGCATCAGTAGTGACCTGGCTCTCCTCGCCTTCGAGGTCTTCCGTTAGTCTCGCAGGGTCGCTCTCAACGGCATCTTCGGGCTCAAAGGGATATAGAATCTCCTGAATGTCGTTGAAGAGGGAGTCCATAACGCGCCGCATGCCGCCAGCTTCGATGAATTTTTGGTCGATCTGCCGCTTCTTGCTGCTCGGCAATTCGGCATAGGCGCCTGGTTTGTACCGCACGTCGTGCTCGTACTCCGCCCAGGCGTGGCCGGCCACGCTCCTAAGCTGTATCTCGAGCCCCGGATACTGGTCGAGAAACGTCGACAATGCGGCGAAACGCGAACGATCGCCGTGATCGTCGAGCGACGTTATTATAAAATGCTCACTATCGTAGCCGTTGTATTTTTCGTCGCCTGGGTTATGGCGTTGATTGACCACCGTCCGCTCACTGATAAGGCCTGCTAAATCTGCCCGGGCGCGAGAGGTAAAGAGAATGGCTCGAGCGGCAATGCAGTCGGTTATCTGAGCTCCCGGATCGGAGTATTTGTATTCGTCCTGGTCGTTGGTCTTTTGGGATTTTTCTTTGTAGGAAACAAGGCTCTTCGCGCGAGCTTCAATGGTGTGGATGGATATACTGGCGGAGCTGGCCAGTTCTAAAAGATATCTCCGCAAATCATCGGCGGCTTCGCTCAAGAGGGAGTGGTCGTTTGCGTATTGCCAGAGAAAGCGAGGGACGCGAACTTCATTGACATTATCTTGCTCCAAGGGGAGCGAGGAGACTGGGTCGGTTTGCATGCAGCTATTATCCATGGATCTGGCGCTCGTGCCCTCGAGTTTCGCTGGAGAGTGCTGCGGTCCAGTGGGGGCAGCGTTTCAGGATCTCAGCCTCGAAAGGCTGTATGCAATCCAGACGCTCGGCGGGTCTGCCAACGGGACCGAGGAGTGGCTCGACGACATCGTCGTCGGGTAGAGCGAACGAGCTGTCAGCTTCGTGCAGGCGACCATCCCGGTCGAATATCAGCCGATAGAGATCTCCTGGGTGATAGGTCACCCGTGGCAACGGCTCGGATATGCAGGTCGCGACGTGCAGCTTCTCGCGGACGGCCTTCGAACTCGAGGAGTCACGCGGGTCATCGCTCACATTCATCCAGACCACGAGGCGTCTCAGCGGGTCGCCGAGCGCCTCGGCATGATGCCGTCGGACGTTGTCGTCGATGGGGAGACACGATGGATAGGGGCCCTCGTGTGATGCCTGGCGGGCCTACGTCTGGTGAGGGACATCCACCGTGAAGGGCTGGTGGTTGAGGAACCCGTTCCTCGCGATGACGAGCTGTCGTCGGCCCGAGGTCACCTCGACCTCCGTCTCATCGAGCCCGAGCAGTCCGGTCGTCCCGCGGTAGCGGGCACCGCCGGCGACTGTATGGAGTCCGGGCTCGACGTGAACGTCCGTCGGCCGCCCCCATCGGCCGGAGTGCTCGGTCCCATCGACGAGGGCAGCCGGGCGAGCGAAGACCCGGAGAAACCACCCGTTGATCCAATGGGTCCGTGGAACCACAGAGAGCGTCGACTGCATGCATCGATCCTAGAAGCCCCGGCGGATAGGCGCTGGGTGGACGGCCAGGGCCCGCAGGTGTCAGGCGATGTTCGAGTCGTGGTGCTTGGCGGCCTCGGCGACGACCTCGTCGGTCCACTCCTCCTCGGGCACCATCCGCGCGAGCTCCCAGCGCTGGTGCACCGGGCACTTCTGGAAGCGGCGGTTGCCGAGGCGGATGGCTGTGAACGATACGAGCGGGAACCACACGGTCTCGTAGTAGGCGCCCTTGCTGCACTGCACGATCGCCTGGTCAATATCCATATTTGCAGGCTACCCCCGGCCGCGGAGCAGTTCCCGCGCTCGGTCGCCGTCTGGAAGACTGGGACGTGCACCTGGCGTCGCTGCTCAGCGGCGCCCTGACGAACTGAGGTCGATGATGTCCCTGCAGTACCGCACCCCCTCCCGCCTGGGCCGACCGCTGTCCGTGATCGGGCAGGGCTGCTGGCAGATCGGCGCCGACTGGGGCGACGTCTCCGACGAGTCCGCGAACGCCGTGCTCGACGCGGCCCGCGAGGCCGGCGTGACCTTCTTCGACACCGCCGACGTCTACGGGGACGGCCGCAGCGAGCGTCTGGTGGGCCAGATGCGTCAGCGCGCGGCGAGTGCCGAGGGCCCGTCGGCCCCGCTGTTCGTGGCCACCAAGGCGTCACGTCGGGCGGATCCCTTCGCCCCGGAGTCCTTCACCGAGGAGAACCTCCGGGCATGGGTGGAGCGCTCGCGGCAGAACCTCGCCACCGACACCCTTGATCTTGTGCAGCTGCACTGCCCGCCGCCCGCGATCTACCGCGATGACCAGGTGTTCGACGTGCTCGACACCCTGGCCGAGGAGAAGAAGATCGCCGCGTGGGGCGTCAGCGTCGAGACTTGCGAAGAGGCGCTGATCAGCCTCGAGCGCGAGCACCTCGCCTCGATCCAGATCATCCTGAACCCGTTCCGCCTCAAGCCGCTGGACGAGGTCGTGCCCCAGGCCCGCGAGAAGGGCGTTGCGATCATCGCGCGCGTCCCCCTCGCCTCCGGCCTGCTCACGGGCAAGTTCTCCCCGTCCACCACCTTCGCCGCCAACGACCACCGCCACTTCAACCGCGGCGGCGAGGCCTTCGACCAGGGCGAGACCTTCTCCGGCGTCGACTACGAGGTGGGGCTGCAGGCCGTGGCCCGCCTCGAGAAGGCGCTCGACGGTGCGATGCCGCTGCCCGAAGCCTCCCTGCGCTGGATCATCGCCCAGGACGGCGTCACCGCCGCGATCCCCGGCGCCAGCAGCGCCACGCAGGCGCAGCGCAACGCCGCCGCCGGCAGCGAGCCGACCGCCGAGCAGCAGACCGTGCTCGAGACGTTCGACGCCGCCGTGCGGGAGACCTACGACGAGCTGCTGCGCGAGGCGATCCACCCGCGCTGGTGACCTTGACCCGGCAGAGTCCGCCGGGTCAGGGCCTGCCGGGCCAGGGCCTGCCGCGACAGGGCCTGCCGGGACAGGGCCTGCAGTGACTGGGCCAGCCGTGACAGAGGCCGCCGAGACCCCGCATATGACGGGGCTGCGGCGGCCTTCGGGGTTCCGCGGCGTGCGTCAGACGGCGGCGTCGGCGTTCTCGTCGGCCGTCACGTCATGGCGGATGTCGCCGAGCAGGTGCGCGCCGCCCAGCGGACCATTGATCCAGTCGATGAGCCGCCATCCCTGGTCCGGATGGCCCTCGAGCGCGACCATGCCCGTGTTGTGCAGGGGGCGTCCGTCGCGGGTGGACGGCTCGAGGTCCGCGGCGAGCGTCGCGAACACCCGGATCGCCGCCCCGTGGCTGACCACCGCGACCGTCGCCTCCTCCGGATGGCGCGCGGCGATCTCGCGCAGCGCCCCCGAATAGCGGGCCCAGAACGTGTGCCCGTCCTCGCCGCCGGCCAGGGCATGGTCGAAGTCGCGACCGCCCCAGATCGCCTGGGTCTGCTGGTAGGCCTCGACGGCCTCGGCGTCCCGGCACATCTCGACGTCGCCGGCGAGGATCTCCTCGAGCCCCTCGGTGACGCGGGCCTCGAGACCGAGCGCCTCGGCCAGCGGCGCGGCCGTCTCATGGGTGCGCACCAGCGGGGACACGTACAGGCCGGCGATGCTCTCCGCGGCGAGGGCGGCGGGGACCGCCCGAGCCTGCTCACGGCCCAGATCCGTCAGCCCGGCACCGGGGCGCCCGGTGTCGAGCGCCCCGAGGATGTTGTTCGGGGTCTGGCCATGGCGGATGAGGAGAAGTCGCATATCCCGGACCTTAGGCCACGAGCCTCGGAAGTCGGGACGGGCCGGTCGTCGGTGTGCACGGAGTTCGATGTGCACGGAACCATGAGAAGCGATCACAGGTCCCGGCGTAGCCTGGCCATGACCCCGTGCCCAGCCAAGGAGCGCCCATGCGTCGCAGCATCCTCAATGACCCGGACGATCTGATCCCGGAGGCCCTCGAAGGCCTCGCCCTCACCCACCCCACGCAGCTCGAGCTCCACGCCGAGCACCGCTTCCTCAGCCGCAAGCAGCCCGCCCGCGACAAGGTGGGCCTGGTCAGCGGCGGCGGATCCGGCCACGAGCCGCTGCACGCCGGGTTCGTGGGCACCGGGATGCTCGACGTCGCGGTCGCCGGCGCCGTGTTCGCCAGCCCCACCGCGCTGCAGGTCCTGGCGGCCACGAAGGCGGCCGACGCGGGCCGCGGCGTGGTCCAGATCGTCAAGAACTACACCGGCGACGTGCTGAACTTCCGCATCGCGGGAGAGATCAGCGGCGACGACGCGATCGATACCGAGATCGTGCTGGTGGACGACGACGTCGCCACCGACAGCGGGGGCGACGGCCCCGGCCGGCGCGGCACCGCCGCCACCGTGATCGTCGAGAAGGTGTGCGGAGCGGCCGCCGAGGAGGGCGCGAGCCTCGCCGAGGTCGCTGCGATCGGACGCCGTGCCGCCGCGTCGGCCCGCACCATGTCCCTGGCGCTCGCCGCCGGCACCCACCCGGGCGATGACCGCCCCCAGTTCGACCTCGAGGACGACGAGATCGAGCTCGGCGTGGGCATCCACGGGGAGCGCGCCGCGAAGCGCGCCGCCTTCACCGACGCGAACGGGCTCACCGACCTGCTGCTCGAGCCGCTGCTGGCCGAGCTCGACCTGCACCGCGGCGACCAGGTCCTCGCGATCGTCAACGGCCTGGGCTCCACCTACCCCCTCGAGCTGCAGCTCGTGGCCCGCGCCCTGCACCACCGCCTCGGCGAGGCGGGCATCGAGATCGGCCGCTCCCTCGTCGGCTCCTATGTGACCAGCCTGGACATGCACGGCGTCTCGATCACCCTCATGCCGCTGGACGACGAGCTGCGCCGCCTCTGGGACGCCCCCGTCCACACCCCCGCCCTGACCTGGTAAGGAACACACTCATGACTGAACAGACCCCCAGCAGGACCCTCCCCGCAGGCTTCGGCCGCGCGTTCGTGCTCACCCTGCGCGAAGCCCTCGAGGGCGCCGCGGACGACCTCGGCGACCTCGACCGCCGCGCCGGCGACGGCGACTTCGGCACCAACGTGCGCACCGCGATGAAGCACCTCGATGCGAACCTCGAGGCTGACGAGCCCAGCAGCTACCGCGAGTACCTGACCGCGCTGTACATGGCGTGGCTCGGCGTGGGCGGCACCAGCGGGCCCCTCTTCGGCATGTTCTTCCGCGACCTGGCGAAGGCGGGGGAGGAATCCGGCGCCGAGGGCGACGCGGGCGCCGCAGACGCCGGTGTGCCCACCGCGGCACAGTTCGCCGATGCGCTCGCCGCCGGCCAGGCCACCGTGCAGCGCTACGGCGAGGCAAAGGTGGGCGACAAGACGATGATCGACTCCCTCGACCCGGCCGTCGCCGCCCTCCGCGCGGCCCTCGAGGCAGATCCCGAGACCAGCGCCGTCGAGGCCCTGTTCGCCGCCGAGGATGCCGCTGTCGCGGGGGCCACCGCCACCGCGCAGACCACCGCCCGCCGTGGCCGTGCGAGCTACGTCGGCGACGCCTCGAAGGGCGTCATCGACCCCGGCTCCGCCGCCATGGCCATCGTGATCAGCTCCGCTCGTGCCGGCGCCGACGGCTCCGGCGTCGCCCACTTCGGCTGGATCGCCTGAGGGCACCTGCCGTCCCGGATGCCGAGGAGCAGGGCACAGGTCCTGGTGCCCTGCGGCGATGCATGGAGGCCCTGCCTCGTCCCGATCGGCGAGCTCAGCGAGCCCTGATCCTGCAGTAGGCCTGTACTGCTGCGAGATCGGGGTCGTGCTCCCCGATCGAGGCGTGGTGCGTGATGGTTGTAGGCTCCGGCACCCCGCTGTCGACATCGCGCATCCAGTACGCCCAGCAGAGCCCCGTGCCCGTGGCCGGGTGTCCGTGCTTGGACAGGAACCTGACCCCCAGGGGGCGCGTTCCGTCGTCGAGAGTGACCTCATCACGAAGCACGCGGGCGATCGCAGTTGTCAGTGTCCGGTCGTCCCCGGTGAGGTGAGCGAGCGTCAGAGGTTCCTCGAGTTCGCCGTCGGCCGTCGGCCAGGGATGTTCGTGCAAGTCCTCGAGGGCGGTGATCGTCTCGGTGGCCGTGATGTCGATCCACGAGCCAGCCGGAAATGCGAGGGCATAGACCCGCCTCCCTTCCCGGAAGGTGCGGGGGAGCCAGCTGGCCTTCATCGACCCGGTCTCGTCCCACTCGGCGACGATGTCGCGCCAGAGCTCGTCGAGATTCTTCCCGAGGGCGTCCGCGATCGGCTGGAGAGCGCGGCGCTCTCTGCTGACGTCGGTACGGTACGGCGCCAGCAGCTCCATATAGGCGGTGACCCGGTCAGCGCACGCGTAGATCGTCCGCCCGGGTGTGTCGTACCGGCTCCACGCCTCAGGGCCGCTGTTCGAAGCTCGAGCAACGGGGTCGAGAGGGCCGTAGGACTCGCGGGCGATGCGCAGAGCGGAGACCGGGCTCGCCACGAGGGCGAGCCCGGTCCGCGAACAGATCCGCTCATCTGGTGCGGGCATGAGCGCGCGTCAGCCGCTGAACGTGTCGTCGACCAGCGCCTCAGCGGCCGTCGCCACCTCCGGGAGGCGACCTTCGCGGATTGCATTCACCGGAGTGTCATAGCCCAGCCAGGGGTTCGCTCCGATGAACCACACCCGAGCGACGTGCTCCCCCTCCGCCTCGGCCACCTTCTGCCACTGTTCGTAGGCGAAGACGAGGCGCTTGATGGTCTCCGGTCGCGGCTGAGGACCTGTTGCCTTCGCCCACCTATGGGAGGACTTCGTATCGGAGGAGCCGGCCAGAGCCGAGACCAGCGTTCCACCCAGCGAGGCGTTCAGGCGCCGGGTGAGCTCCCGGATGTCCAGGGCGATCGCACGACGGTAGGCCGAGTCATGGATCGCACCAGCACCGGTCGAGGGTGCGGCAGAGGATGTCGTGGGGACCATGGGTGCCTCCGTTCTGAGGTCTATGCCCTCTACGATACTCGGACTTGTCCCCGCATGGCTACCCCTATGCCACGCAAATGCCACTGTTCTGCGCCCATTCGGGCCGCTTGCGGCCGTGGCAGAACGCGGCAGTCCTCTGGCTCGCTGGATCTGGTCGTCGGCACCCGGGTCGCGGACGGGCGCGGGGCGCGATGTTCTGCACTGGTAGCTTCAGTTCTCGTGTCCGACCTCGCTGCCCTGATCCCCACCCTCGGCGCCGCCACCTGGGTGCTGGTGATGATCGGTGCGCTCGTCGTGGGCCTGTCCAAGACCGCCATGCCCGGCGGCGGCACCATCGCCGTCGGCCTCTTCGCGCTCGCCCTGCCGGCGAAGGAATCCACCGCCGCGCTGCTGCTCCTGCTCATGGTCGGCGACGCGACCGCGCTATGGGTCTATCGGCGCGAGCCCGACGTGCGCACGCTGGTGCGACTGATCCCCAGCGTGCTCATCGGCATCGTGCTCGGCACGATCTTCTTCGCGACCGTGGGCGGGGACACCGTGCGCACCACGATCGGCGTGATCCTGCTGGTGCTGATCGCGGTGACCGTGTGGCGGCGGCGCTCGGCTCGCGTGAAGAAGTCGGCGGATCCGTCCGCGGCCGCGGACGCCGGCGACGCGACCGATCCGGCAGTCGCCCCGTCGGGCGCCGGGGTCGCGCTCAGCCGCGCCGGGTACGGGGTGCTGGGCGGCTTCACCACGATGGTCGCCAACGCCGGCGGCCCGGTGATGTCGATGTACTTCTACGCGATGCGGATGCCGGTGCTGACGTTCCTGGGCACCTCCGCCTGGTTCTTCGCGATCGTCAACGTCATCAAGCTGCCCTTCTCCGCCGGCCTCGGCCTCATCACGCGCGAGACCCTGGTCATGGACCTGATGCTGGTGCCGCTCGTGCTGATCGGCGCGTACTGCGGGGCGAAGATCGCGCGGCGGATCCCGCAGGCGGTCTTCGAGAAGCTGATCCTGGTGCTCACCGTCGTCTCGGCATTGGCACTGCTCGTCCTCTGAGCTCCGGTCCAGACGAGCCTCTGCCCCGAGGAACGCGGCTCAGCGGGCGTCAGCCGCCAGAGTGGCGGCGCCCGACCAGGTGCTGATCTCCTGGAGCACGGTGAGCAGCTCGGGCGGCTGGATCACCTCGATCGGTCCGCCCAGGCTGATCAGGTGCATGGCCACCCAGCGCAGATCTCCGCTGTCGGATCCGGCGCGCACGATGCACGCGTGCTCGCCGTCGGCCGTGACCGTCGCCGCCCGCACCGGGGTGAGCTTCTCGACCTCGTGGAGCGGCCGACGGATGCGGGCGACCACCGCCGTCGTGTACCCGCCCACGGTGATCGACTCGCGCACGGTGGCCTCGATGTCCGGCGTGGGCCGCGGCGTGATCGGGAAGGTGCTGGGATGCACGGTGTGCATGCGGTCCAGGCGGAAGGTGCGCCAGTCCTCGCGGTCCAGGTCCCAGGCGAACAGGTACCAGCGCCCGTCGACCGAGAGCACTCGCCGCGGCTCGATGCGGCGCTCCCCGCGCTCGCCGTTCCCCTTCTCGTAGTCCAGGCGCACCCGCAGCCCGTCCCGCACCGCGGTGGCCAGGGCGATCAGCACGGCGGCGCTCGCGGCGGGGACGGGCCGGGCCACCACGCCCAGGGCGTCGGTGACGGCGGAGACCTCCGAGCGGACCGTCGGCGGCAGGATGCGGTCCAGGGCTGCGAGCGCCCGCAGCGCCTCGGCGTCCAGCCCCTCGAGGCCCGAGGCGGCGGCGAGCCGCAGTCCCACGGCGACCGCCACCGCCTCCTGGGAGCCCAGCAGCAGCGGCGGCAGCTCCCGCCCGGCGCCGAGCTGATAGCCGCCGCCGTGCCCGGCCGAGGTGAGCACCGGGTAGCCCATCGAGCGCAGCCGGTCCACGTCCCGGCGCACGGTTCGCTCGGTCACGTCGAGCTCGCCGGCCAGCTCCGGGCCGGTCCACACGGTGCGGGACTGCAGCAGGGCGAGCAGTCGCAGGGCTCTGGTGGTCACGTTGCTCATGGGACGAGTCTGCCCGTCTTTGCGGACAGAAGCTGTCCGCTTCGGGGAGGAAGGTGGTTCTCGACCGCACAGGAGGGCATCGCGGACACCCGCAGCCCGCACCGAAGGAGAACAGACCCATGCCGTTTCTCACCGCAGAGACGACCGACGAGCTCGACAACCTCGCGACCTTCGCCCAGCAGCAGGTCGAGCAGGTCGCCACCACCCTCCATGGCCTGAGCCCCGAGCAGCTCCGCCAGGTCCCGAGCGCCTCGGGGATGAGCCTCGGTGCGCTGTCCCGGCACGTCCTCCTCATGGCGGAGACCGCGGCGCGGACCATCGCCGCGGCCCCCGAGGCAGGATCGGCCCCCGACCGCGCGCCGGAGCGGTACCAGGCCGAAGGCGGCCTCGCCCCGGAGGCCGCCCGTGAGGAGGACACCGCGGAGTCGCTGACCGAGCTGCTCCAGGCGGCGGGCCAGGACCTCGCGGACGCCATCCGCGGCACCGATCCCGAGACCCGGGGCCCGATGCCCGACCAGCCCTGGTTCGAGGGCCGCACGAGCTGGAGCATGCGGTGGTACGCCCTGCACCTGGTCGAGGAGAATGCCCGCCACGCCGGCCACGCGGACATCCTCCGCGAGAGCATCGACGGCAGGACCACTTACGAGCTCAACGCCCTCGCCGCCGGGCAGACCTGGCCGCCCGAGGGCTGGTGAGCCCGGGCCCGAGGGACGGGATCGCGACCGCCGAGGATCGATGGCCGACGACTGACGGCCGACGACTGATGCCCAGGAGGAGAGCACGATGACCAGCAGCGACGCACCCACCGAGAGCGGCGACCCGGTCCCGGGAAAAGACGGGGACCTGCCCACCGTCCTGATCGATCAGATCGAGTTCCATGTCCGCGAGTTCCTGCGGCCACGGCTCGAAGGGCTGAGCGACGAGGAGTACTTCTTTGACGCCACGGCCGACGGGACCGCCTGGACCGTTCACCCGCGCACACCCGAGGGCCTGGCGCCGCCCACGTCCATCCAGGGCGGCAGCGGGGACATGGTCATCGACTTCGAGTTCCCCGAGCCCGAACCCACACCGCTGACCACGATCGCGTGGCGCCTCGGGCACATCATCGTCGGTGTGCTCGGAGCACGCACCAACGCCCACTTCGACGGGCCGCCGGCGGACTACATGACCTGGGAGTACGCGGCGACAGCCCAGGAGGCGCTGGCCCAGTTCGACGCCGGGTACGACCGCTGGATCACGGGCGTCCGCTCCTGGAGCACGGAGGACCTCCAGGTCGCTGTGGGGGAGGCGGAAGGGCCGTGGGCCGAGTACTCCCGCGCCACCCTCGTCGCCCACATCAATCGCGAGCTCATCCACCACCTCGCCGAGATCGCGCTGCTGCGGGACCTCTGGGCGCACCGCGACTGAGGGGTGAGGGGTGAGGGTGAGGGGCTGAGAGCTGCAGGGAAGGTGCGGCGGCTCAGCCCGCGGGAGATGGGTCGATCGCTGCCGCTGACCCTGCGCGTGACCACCGGGCCACCAGCAGGTGCAGCGGCAGTGTGATGGCGAGAACGGCGGCCGCGACGAGCGGCAGATGCCCGGGCACGAGACCCGTCGTCAGCGCGATCCCGCCCACGCCCCCGCCCAGCGCGCCGCCGAGCGAGACGGCGCTGGCGTTCAGGGCCATGACCACGGCGACGGTTCCCGGGGCCATCGCCGCCAGGCGGGCCTGCTGGGGCACGGCGTGGCCGCCGTTGCCGATGCCGGCGAGCACGAACCAGACCAGGCTGAGCACCGCGAAGGCGACCGGCGCCGCGAGCTCGAAGGCGAGGGCTCCGAACAGGGCGTTCACGAGCAGTCCGCAGAGGATGACGGTGAGCACCCGCACCGGGGAGAAGCGGTCCACGAGCCGGCCCGTGATCGCGTTGCCGACCATGCTGGCCACGCCGTGCGCGCACATGATCACGATCATCATCCAGCCGGCCGGGTGCGTCGGCTCCAGGATCAGCACCGCATAGGTGAAGCAGGTATAGCTCGCGCACAGCACCCCCGTGGAGACCAGCAGCCCGGCCACGAGGCGAGGCTGGGCCAGGGGCTTCAGCCGGGCCGCCAGCGTCGAGGAGGGGTAGCGCAGCGGGGGCAGGCGCAGCCCGATCCCGATCAGGGCGATGACCCCGACCGCGGAGACCAGGATCAGCGGGAATCGCCAGCTCGTCTGCCCGAGGATCAGGCCCACGGGCACCCCGAGCGCGGTGGCGGTCATCCAGCCGCCGAGCACGAAGGACAGCGCCCGGCCCCGATGCCGCTCCGCCACCAGGTGCACGACGTACCCGGTCACGGCGGCGCCCAGCAGGCACCCGCCGAGCGCAGCGATGACGCGTCCGCCGAGGGCGAGCGAGTACGTGGGGGCGATCGCGTTGAGCAGGTTGCCGACGATGAAGGTCGACAGGGCCGCCATGATCACGCGGCGCTGCTCCCAGCCGCTGGTGGTGGCCCCGAGGATCGGC
Source organism: Brachybacterium tyrofermentans (assembly GCF_014897585.1). Classification (GTDB taxonomy): domain Bacteria; phylum Actinomycetota; class Actinomycetes; order Actinomycetales; family Dermabacteraceae; genus Brachybacterium; species Brachybacterium tyrofermentans. Next base: position 12,955 of record NZ_JABUXW010000022.1, read on the forward strand.
CCGGCCACCGCGGAGGTCAGCGCGAAGACGGAGACGAGCTGCCCGGTGAGGGCCGGGGTGACATCGAGGTCGGCGGCGACGTCCGGCAGCAGGCCGGCAAGGACGTAGCCGTCGATGCCGGTGGTGAAGGTGGCCACGGCGAGCCAGATCAGCGTGCTGTACGGGACGCCCGTCGGGCTCGTGGACGCAGGACCTGACATGGCGGGGCCTTCGGGGGTGCTCACGAGGCGGGTGCCTCTCTATCGGTCGGTGCCAGGAGAGGGGTGGCAGGGGAACGGTGTGCGGACAAACGGCGTGCAGGCGAACCGTGCACGGACGAGCCGGGTGCGGACGCGCGGGGCGCAGGAGAGTCAGAAATGCGGCTCCAAGACCGATGATGCGCGAAACATCGGTCCTGGAGCCGCATTACCGGGGTGCGGGCCCGTCGGGCTAGCGGGCCCGGTGGTCCTGCCGGGCCCGCCCGTCGGGTCAGAGGCTGATGACGTCCGCGACCTGGCCGGTCTTGGAGGACTCGTAGGCCGCGAGGATCACGCCGAGCACGCTGACACCCTCGACCTGGTTGTTGATCGGGCGCTTGCCGGTGGTGAGCACGTCCACGAAGTGGGAGATCTCCGCCGCGAAGGTGTCGACGTCCTCGTGCTCGAAGACCTGGGCCTCCTCGCCGCGCAGCTGCACGCGCAGGGTCGAGCCGTCCGAGCTCAGCGAACCCTTCTCGCCCACGGCGGAGAAGCGATCGGTGCCGGGCGCGGCGGCGTAGGCCCAGGAGGTCACGAGCTGGCCCACGGCGCCGTTGTCGAAGCGCACCAGCACCTGGGCGGAGTCCTCGCCCTCCATGAACTTCAGGCGGTGGGTGGAGAGCATCGCGAAGGCGCTGACCGGGGTGGCCCCGGCCAGGTGCAGCATCAGGTAGGTGGGGTGGTAGCCGGTGTCGATGAGCTCGCCGCCGCCGGAGGTGGCCGCGTGCCCGCGCCAGCCCATCGACTCCGGGTCGAAGTCGTTGAAGAAGGAGTCGGTGGTGCGCACCTCGTAGACCTGGCCGAGGGCACCGGAGTCGATGACCTCCTTGGCCTTGGCCACGGCCGGCATGAACAGCTGGTTGTGGGCGCACATGAGGGTCACACCGGTCTTCTCGATGACCTGGCTGACCGTGGTGGCCTCCTCCGGGGTGAGGCACAGCGGCTTCTCGCACAGGATGTGCTTGCCGGCCTCGGCCGCCGCGATGATCGCGGGGGTGTGGAGGTGGTGGGGGAGGCAGATGTCGACGGCGTCGATGTTGGGGTCCTTCACCATCTCGGTGAAGTCGCTGTACCCGGTCGCGCCGGTCTCCTCGACGCGCTTGGCGAGAGCTTCCTCGCTGGCGTCCGCGATCGCCGTGATCTTCACGCGGTCGGGGATCTGGGCGTAGCCCTTCAGGTGGGCGTTGGCGATGCCGCCGCCGCCGATGAGGCCGATGCGGACGGGGGACTGGACGGTGCTGGTCATGGGGTTCTCCTCAAGAGGGTGATGGGTGCTGCGGGGTGATGCTGGTGCTGCTGTGGTTCTGGGGCCGCGTCGTCTGGCACGTGGGAAGTGCCGGGCGACGCGGGGCCGTGGACACGCTGGACGAGCTCGCCCGACCGGTCTCAGGCGGCCGCGGCGGCGTTGGCCGCGACGACCAGCTCGGTCAGAGCCCGAGCGCGATCGAGGTTCTCGGTGGTCTCCTCGCCGGTGCGGATCGCCTGGACCCACTGGGCGAAGGGGTTCGGGATGTCCTCGGGGACCTCGATGACCGTGGGCCCGTCCCCGGTGTCCAGGACCATGGCGCCGTCGGCCCCGAGCCCGTAGGTGAGGGTCCCGGTGGTGCCCTGGACCTCGATGGAGAAGGGGCTGAACGGCGTCACGAAGCCGGTCTCGACCACGCCGATGGCGCCGTCGGGGCTGGTCACGGTGACCACCGCGTTGTCCTCGACGCCACGACCGGTCATATCGGTGTAGGTGGCCGAGGCGACGGTCACGTCGGTGCCCAGGATCAGCTGGGTCAGGTACGACGGGTGGGCCGCGAGGTCGCTGAACGCCCCGCCGATGGCCTCGGCCGGGTCGTAGAAGCGCGGAGGCAGCCAGTCGGCCGTCGAGCCGTTGTGCGCCAGGCGCACGCGGGAATAGCTCAGGCGGCCCAGCGAGCCGCCGTCGAGCACCTCGCGCAGGGCCACGGTGTACCCGTGGGCGAGGCGCGGCAGGGACACGGTGACCTGCACGCCGGCCGCGCGAGCGGCCTCGAGCAGCTCGTCGCACTCGGCCAGGGTGGGAGCCAGCAGCTTCTCGGTGAAGACATGCTTGCCGGCGGCGATGACCTTCCCGATCACCTCGCGGTGCACGGTGGTGGCGGTGGTGATGGTGACGCCGTCGAGATCCTCGCGGGCCAGCAGCTCGTCGAGATCGCCGACGAACTCGACGCCCACGGTCTCGGCGAGGGCCTTGCCGCGTTCGGCGTCGTCGTCCCAGACCGCGACGAGCTCGGTCTCGGGGTGGTTCTGGGCTTCTCGGGCGTATTCCTCAGCATGGACATGCCAAGCGGACAGGGCAGCAATGCGCAGCGGTGCGGACACGAATCCTCACGATCCAGGGTTGGGGGAGCGACGTGCCCGCAGGACTTACAGCCGCGTGATGGCTGTGACTCAGCCTACAGAGATTTCGCGGTCGCGCACACCTGCGGCCACCTTTTTTGCCAAAGACTTAACCGCTTCGTCCTGCAGGAGCGTGCATGCAGATGAGTGTCGAGGGGCTGGAGAGAGTTTCGGGGCAGGCCCTGGATGCGTCCCTAGAACCAGCCCAGCAGCACGCGCGCGGCCCACACCACGGCCAGCAGCCCGATGCCGCCGACGGCGAGCTGCTTGCCGACCTCCTTGGCGCGCGGGCCCCCGAGCATGTCGACGGCGTCGGCGATGTCGGACGGCGCGACGAAGCGCGTCGGGTCCTGCTCGTCGTACCGCACCTCGACCGCCTGCCCGGTGCGGTCCTCCATGCCGATGTCGGAGGTGCCCGCCTCGCCCTGCACCGCCTCCCCGGACTGCGTGGTGAAGGCGATCGTCTCGACCATGCGGCGCTCGAAGCCGCCCGGGAGGCGGGTGCGGTGCTCGGTGCTCCTGACCACAGTGCCCTGGGCGGCGAGGCCCGTCCTGCTCACCAGGCGGTAGGAGCGCACCAGCGCGATCGCGCCCACCATCCCCCGGATCAGGGAGCTGAGCACCGTGACGGCGACGCCGAGCAGGGCGATGCCCAGCACGATGGGCACCCCGTACCTCAGGGCGTTGAACATCTCCATGTCGAACACAGCGGGTCTCCTCGGGGCGGGGCGTGGGCACGACGTGGGCGGGCCGTGAACGGGCCGGTGGGTGGAAGGCGGGATCAGAGTCCCACACCGGGAGGGCTGCGGCCGACGGGGCCTGACGGCAGGCCCCGCCTGCGTGGCGCCGGGAGGTCGTGGGGCGCCGGCAGATGGTGCGGCGCCGGGGCTCGTCGGGATCGCGCAGGGCTCCCGCAGGTCACGGTTTCGCGTACTCCGCCCCCGCAACGCCCGGATCGGGGGGACGATGTGGGCATGTCCCTCGATCTGGATCCCCTCGAGCTGCTCGCGGTCGCGCTGACCGCCGCGATGCTCGCTCTGCCGATCGCCTTTCCCCTCGCGGTGGCCGCCATCGCCGCCCCGCGCCGGCTGTGGAACGGGGCGGGGCTCGCCCTGGGTCTCGGGATCCTGTTCGGCGTCATCGCCGCCATCGCGGGACACTTCCTCCACCTGCACGGAACGGCCCTGGTGGTGTCCTCGCTCGGGCATCTGCTGGGCCTGTCCCTCGCGGTCGTCGCGAGCGTCGTCATCGTGATCCGCTCCGACGGGTCCTGGGTGACCGCGCTCATCGGCATCCTGGCCTGTGCCGTGATCGGGCTGGGGGAGCCCAGTCAGGCCCTCCCGGCACTGTTCGGGCTGTCGCAGTCGGTGATCGTGGTGGGCGCCGGAATCGTGATCGAGGCCGTCGTGATCGTGGTGGTGGTCGGTGCCCTGGTCGCCGCGGCCGGGCGGGTGCGGGCCCTGCAGATCGGCATCGCCGCTGCCGGGGCCGTGGCCGCGGTGATGATCGGCATCTCGGTGACCCTGCATCTGCTGCGCGGACGCATCGAGCTCGAGGCGGGCGGGGTCCCGATCGTCACGCAGCTGGTCGTGATCGTGGTGGTGCTCGTGATCGGCACCGTCGGCGGGGCGGTGCTCGAGCGATTCTCAGGCCGACGGGGCGACCTCGAAGCCGGCGGGGGCCAGTCGTGAGAGCTCGGTGCGCAGCAGCTCCGCGACCTCGGTGCGGCGGCGCGCGCCCATCCGTTCGATCGGGCCGGTGACGCTGACCGCCAGGGACCGGCTGCCGGGCCGCACGAGGGCGACGCCCACGCAGGCGATGCCCTGCTCGTTCTCCTCGACCTCGGTGGACCAGCCGCGCTGCGCGGTCTCGTCGATGATGTCGGAGAGCCGTGCGACGTCGACGAGCTGGCCCGGCTCCCCGGTGTTCACCGCGGTGGCCTGCGCGTACGCCTCCAGGGCGGCGCCGCGGACCCCGTCGGCCGCGAGCACCGCCCGGCCCATGGCGGTGCGGGCCGCCGGGGCGCGCTTGCCGATGCTGGACCAGACGCGCACCGTGCGCTCGGGTTCGACCTTGTCCAGGTAGAGCACGTTGGCGCCGTCGAGCCGCCCCAGGTGCACGAGCTCTTGGGTGTGATGGGAGATCGCCGCGAGCGCCGGCGCGAAGAGCGTCGGCAGGTTCTCCCCGCGCTCGAAGTGCGCGGCCAGCAGCGGCACGGCGCTGCCCAGGCGGTAGCTCTGGTCCGCATCCGCCTGCTCGGCGAAGTCCCGGTGGATCAGGGCGCGCAGCAGCCGGTGCACGGAGGCCTTGTTCAGGCCGCTCTGCGCAGCGATGGCCCGCAGGGTCATGCCGTCCGGGCCGGCGCCGGCGAGGATCTCGAGCAGGATCAGCGCCTTGTCCACGCTGCCGACAGGGGAGGCGGTGGGTTCAGAGGTCGACGTCATGAGCCTCATTGTCCCCTCGACGTGCCGCGCTGGGACGGCGTTGCCGACCCTGGACCGGAGCCCTATGCTTATCGCGCATCTTGAAACGGATGTTTTGCATACCGAAACGATATGTGATCCGGCGCGCTCTGTCAGCCCGTCGGCATCAGCTCGCCCGCCGTGTGCGGGCCGCGCGAAGGAGCACGATGAGCAGCACCCCCACCACCGCCTCGGAGGGCGGGCCCAGCACGCCCGGTGACCCGGCGGCGAGCCCCGCCCAGCCCGTCCGCTCCGTAGGCGACCTCGTGCGCGCCGCCGTCTCCGGCTGGCTCGGCACCGCCCTGGAGTTCATGGACTTCCAGCTGTACTCCCTGGCCGCCGCCCTGGTGTTCAGCCAGCTGTTCTTCGCCTCCTCGGATCCGGGCATGGCCGTGATCGGCGCGATGGCCACCTACGGCGTCGGCTACGTCGCCCGCCCCGTCGGCGCCTGGTACTTCGGGCGCATGGGCGACCGCATCGGCCGCAAGAAGGTCCTCTTCTACACGATCGTGCTCATGGGCACGGCGACCACCCTGATCGGCGTGCTGCCCACCTACAGCCAGGTCGGGCTCCTGGCCCCGGCGCTGCTGGTGCTGCTGCGCCTGCTGCAGGGCTTCGGCGCGGGCGCGGAGATCTCCGGCGCCGGCGTGATGCTCTCCGAATACGCCCCGGTCAAGCGCCGCGGGCTCGTCGCCTCCCTGGTCGCGCTCGGCACCAACTGCGGAACCCTGTTCGCCTCCGCGATCTGGGCGGTGCTGCTGGTGGTCGTCACCGAGCAGCAGCTGCTCGACTGGGCCTGGCGGATCCCCTTCATCGCCAGCGCCCTGGTGATGGTGTTCGCCGTGTGGGTGCGCCTGAACCTCAAGGAGAGCCCCGTCTTCGAGGCCCGCGGCGACGTGGTCGACGGCGAGTCCGTCGGGCATGAGGAGATCGCCGCCGGCGAGGCGCCCTCCGAGGCCGCGGAGTTCAAGCAGGCCCCGTCGCTGACGGTCAAGTCCGTCGCGGTCGCCTTCCTGCTGCGCTTCGGCCAGGCCGGCAACTCCGGCATGATCCAGACCTACCTCATCACCTTCATGACGGTGTTCCTGCTGCTGGACAAGCAGCTCTCCACCGAGGTCGTCATCATCTCCTCGCTGGTCGCCTTCGTGACCGTTCCCGTGGTCGGCCTGCTCGGCGACAAGTACGGGCGCAAGACGATGTACACGATCATGAGCGCCGCCGGCCTGGTCGCGGCCCTGCCCTGCGTGCTGCTGATCGTCTCCGGGCAGACCTGGCAGGTCATCGTGGGATACGTGGTCCTCCACAACCTCGGCGTGATGTCCCTGGCGTCGATGGAGAACCTGACCCTGCCCGAGATCTTCGGCGCGAAGAACCGCTACCAGGCCACCGGCGTGGTGCGCGAGGTCGCCGCCATCGTCGCCACCGGCGCGACCCCGGTGATCGCGGCCGCGATCGTCAGCGCCACCGGCTCCTGGATCCCCGTCGCCGTGATCATCATGTTCTTCAGCGGCTGTGCCCTGTTCGCCGCGATCTGGATGAAGGAGGTCGCCGGGCGCGACCTCACGGACCCCCGCCCCGCCATGTGAGGCCGCGCGCTCGCACGGCCCTCACCGCCATCGACCACACTGATACCCACCCCGCCGTTTCCCAGGAGAGCACCCGATGAGCATCGAACGCATCGACGTCAACGTCACCAGCCCCGGCCGCAACTTCGTGACCGTGAAGGTCACCACGAGCGACGGCATCGTGGGACTCGGCGACGGCACGCTCAACGGCCGTGAGCTCGCCGTCGTCTCCTACCTGCGCGATCACGTCGCACCCACCCTGATCGGCCGCGACGAATCGGCCATCGAGCAGACCTGGCAGTACCTCTACCGCAGCCCCTACTGGCGCCGCGGTCCGGTCACGATGGCCGCCGTCGCCGCGATCGACATGGCGCTGTGGGACATCGCCGCGAAGAAGGCCGGCGAGCCGCTGTACAAGCTGCTCGGCGGCGCTTCCCGCACCGGCCTGCTCACCTACGCGCACGCCTCCGGCACCACGATCGAGAAGCTCAACGAGGCCATCCACGGCTATGTCGAGCAGGGCTTCGGCGCGGTGCGGATCCAGGCGGGGGTGCCCGGGCTGGACCAGATCTACGGGGTGCACGACTCCGAGCCCGGCGGGAAGTACGAGTACGAGCCCGCAGGCCGGGCTGACGCCGGCGCGGCGATGCGGCCGACGGAGGAGACCTGGGATACCCGCGCCTACCTCCGCCACCTACCCACCGTGTTCGAGGGCGTGCGCGAGGAGTTCGGCCCCGAGCTGCGGCTCCTGCACGACGGCCACCACCGCATGAGCCCGATCGAGGCCGCGAAGCTCGCGAAGTCCCTGGAGCCCTACGACCCGTTCTGGCTCGAGGACTGCACGCCCGGCGAGGACCAGGCCGTGCTGCGCCTGGTTCGCCAGCATTCGGTGACGCCCCTGGCCATCGGCGAGGTCTTCAACTCGGTGCACGACTACCAGACCCTCATCACCGAGCGCCTCATCGACTACGTGCGCTCCTCGGCCACCCACGCCGGCGGCATCACCGGCCTGCGCCAGATTATGGCTTTCGCGGCGGTCTACGGGATCCGCTCCGGATTCCACGGGCCCACGGACGTCTCCCCGGTGGGCATGGCCGCGAACCTCCACCTGGGCCTCGCGATCCACAACTTCGGGATCCAGGAGTACATGCCGCACTCCGAGACCACCCTGTCGGTGTTCCGCACCAGCTACCGCTTCGAGAACGGTCTGCTGCACCCGGGGGAGGCCCCGGGTCTCGGCGTCGAGCTCGATGAAGAGGCCGCTGCAGCCCACGAGTACGTGCCCGCGTACCTGCCGGTGAACCGCCTGCGCGACGGGTCCGTGCACGACTGGTGAGCCGAGGAGCGTCGCGCGCCGCGTGCCGCGGGCCGTGTGCCATCTGCTGCGGGACGTGGGCAGTGTGCCCGGGTGGACCTGGCGCGCTGCCGGGCACAGCCGAGCCGGGCCCGCTGTCGTCGGCTGCTTTCCGCGACGAGTGCGACGTTAGCGCTGGCATGAGGGTGGCATCGGGTTCGTAAGGTCGCACTGGATGAGCCAGGACCGCACGGGGCGACCCGGGGCGACCTGGGACGACCTGAGGTGGCCCGGGGTGATCCAGGACGACCAAAGGGCGACTAACGGTGTGCCAGGAGCGACTGCGTAGCGCTGCCGTGCCCGGAGTTCGTACTGGGTGCTGCCGCGCGCGATGCCGGATCCGGATGCTTAGGGTGGGGTCCATGCGCGTCGATCCTGATCCCGTATCCGCCCTCGACGTTGAGCTCGGTCTCCTGCCTGCCGTGACGACAGGGAGAGGCACGCCCCGGAATGGTGCGACCGGGGGAGGCGTGACCCGGGGACGCTCCCCGGTCCGTCGGCGGACGCTCCTGGCCGGCGCTGCCGGCACCTCGCTGGCCCTGCTCGCCCTGGCCGCCTGCAGCGACGAGGACCCTGGGCCCGGTCCGCAGGAGCCGGACGCCGAGAAGGTCGCCGAGCTGAGCGTCGTCTACAGCGAGAACCCGGCCGCGCGCGGCGACTGGACCGTCTGGTCCGTCGGCTACGACCTCGCCGAGGACCAGGACGCCCCGCCGCTGTACGACGCCACCACCCAGCAGGCGCGGCACGAGGCGCTGCAGGCGAAGAAGGCCGAGAAGGACTGGACCCGCGAGGACCCGCTGCTGGTGCTCGACCCCTACGGCAGCACCCGCACCGGGCTGTACGTCTACTTCGAGGACGCCGCGAGCGGACAGCTCGAGGTCGTCTCGAAGGCCGCCGCCACGGGCGACTTCGCGCACACGGCCGCCAACCATGCGGCGGAAACCGGCTTCGAGGGCCTGGTCATAGGCCTGATCCCCGGCGCCCACAACACGCTGACGCTGACCTGGACCCCCGAGAGCGGCAGCGGAACCGCCGGAGAGCTGCGGATCAAGGCACCCACCACGGAGTCCGGCTACGGCACGGCCGTGACCGCCGATATCGCCGACCCGGGTGCCCTCACCCCGGGACTGTTCGCCCTCAGCGGCGTCACCGCCCAGAGCAACAACACCTACCTGGTCGACAACACCGGCACGATGCGCGCCGAGGTGATCTCGGGCGACTCCGCCGCGCACCACTTCGTCGTCGAGGACGGGAAGCTCGTGATCACCACCGGGTCCCGGCAGATCGGCATGCTCGATCCGCTCGGGCACGCCCGCACCCTCATCGATCTCGGCGACCACAGCGTCCACCACGACCTCGCCGTGGTGGACGGCATCGCCTACGTGCTCACGTCGGACGCGACCTCGGAGCGGGTCGAGGACCGCGTGATCCGGGTTGATCTCGCCTCCGGGGACGTCGCCCAGGTGGTCGACCTGCAGGAGCTCTTCCCGGAGTACGAGAAGCTCGCCCACGCTCAGGAGGGGGAGGCCGGCGGGTCCGAGGTCCAGGGCAAGGACTGGATCCACATCAACTCCATCGACGTCCGCGAGGGCGTCATGTACCTCTCCGCCCGCGAGACCTCCACGATCATCGCCCTGGACGACGCCCTCGACCCCGGCTCCGAGCCCACGGTGCGTTGGATGATCGGGGTGGAGGCGCTCTGGGAGGGCACCGGCTACGAGGAGAAGTTCCTGGCCGCCGAGGGCACGGTGATCGGCAACGCCGGCCAGCACAGCGTGCGACGCCTCGACGACGATGCCTTGGACGAGGGCCAGTTCTACCTCGAGATGTTCAACAACAACTACTGGCGGATGAGCACCCGCGACGACGCCGACTGGAAGGACAACGGCCCCCAGGACGCCTCCCTGGAGGAGCACGACGGGGTCAGCCACGCCCTGCGCTACCTGGTCGACGAGAACGCCGGCACCTTCGCGCAGGACGAGGTCGTCGAGCTGCCCTACTCCTCGGTGGTCTCCAACGTGGACCGCCTCGGCGACGGCGGCATCGACCAGCCGATGATCGCGAACTCCGGGCGCGCGAACGAGTTCTCCGAGCGGGCGGCCGACGGGACGGTGCTGGCCACCTATCGCTACGACTCCGCCAGCCACGGCTACCGGGTCTACAAGGATCCGTTCGACGGGTTCTGGTTCAGCGGACAGTGATCGGTGCGGTGACTGGTGCCGTGCCGTGCCGTGCCGTGCCGTGCCGTGCCGTGCCGTGCGTGCCTGCGTGCGTGCGGGCGGGCGCGGCTGTGGAACGTCCTGTTGCCGCGGTCACCGCAGGGGGCACCATGGGGTCGGACCCCGCAGCAGATCGCCCGGAGTCACGAGGGCGTCCACCCCGCCCGCCTGCCCCGGGGCGGCCGATCTCGACCTCTCGAAGGGAAGACCACCGGTGACCCCTGCTCCGCCCGCCGCCCAGACCGACGGCCCGTCCGCCGAGCACTCTCCCGCAGACCGCTCGTCGGCCGACCGCCGCACGCCCACCACTCACTCGTTCGTGACGCCGCCCGGCCCGACCACTCGCCCCACGCTCCAGGGGACCTTCGGGATGTCCGCCTCGACCCACTGGATCGCGACGGCCTGCATGCAGAGCGTGCTCGAGCGCGGCGGGAACGCCTTCGACGCCGCCGCCGCGGGAGCCTTCGTGCTGCACGTGGTCGAACCCCACCTCAACGGCCCCGGCGGCGACATGACCGCGATCCTCGCAACCGCCGAGGACCCCACCCCCGTCGTGCTCATGGGCCAGGGGCCCGCGCCCGCCGGGGCGACCATCGAGCACTACCGCTCCGAGGGGCTCACGGCCGTGCCGGGCACGGGCGCCCTCGCCGCCGCGGTCCCGTACGCGGTCGACGCCTGGCTGCTGCTCCTGGAGGAGAGGGGCACCTGGGAGCTCGAGGACGTCCTGTCCTACGCGATCGACTGCGCGGAGAACGGCCACCCCGTGCTGGCCTCCGTCAGCACCCAGATCGCGACGGTCTCGCAGACCTTCACCGAGCACTGGCCCAGCTCAGCGGCTCTGTGGATGCCCGAGGGGACGCCACCGGTGGCCGGCGAGCTGATCCGCAACCCCGAGTACGCGGCCGTGCTCCGGGACCTTGTCGCCGCAGGCGGGGGGATCGAGCCGCACGCCGCGGGTGGGGGCATCGGCATCGAGCCGGAGGCCCCGAGTGGACGTGAGGCCAGGATCGCCGCCGCTCGGGAACGCTGGCGCACCGGTCCGGTGGCCCAGGCCGTCACCGAGTTCCTGCGCACCCCGCACCGCCATTCCGACGGCGCCGACCACGCCGGCGTGATGACCCTCGGGGACTTCGCCGCGATCGAGGCACGCGTCGAACCCGCCGCGACCTCCACCTTCCGCGGCTGGACGGTCGCCAAGACCGGCGCCTGGGGGCAGGGACCCGCTCTGCTGGAAGCCCTCGGCATCCTGGAGGGGTACGACGACGACCATCTCGACCCCTCGACCGAGCAGGGCGCCCACACGATCCTGGAGGCACTCAAGCTGGCCCTCGCCGACCGCGACGCGCACTTCGGAGATGGTGATGTCGACCTGGAGCGGCTGCTCTCCCCGGACTACCTCGCCGCCCGTCGCGCCCTGATCACCGAGGCGGCGTCGCACGAGTTCCGTCCGGGCGCGCTCGGCGACTCCCCGTCGGCCCGGCCCCCGCTGCTCACCGAGGACGAGCTCGCGCAACGCACGGGCCAGCCCGTCGACCGCGGCACGGGCGAGCCGACGGTCCGCGCGACGGGGGAGGCCCGCGGGGACACCTGCCACCTCGACGTGGTCGACCGGTGGGGGAACATCATCAGCGCCACCCCGTCCGGCGGTTGGCTCCAGTCCTCGCCCACGATCCCCGGCCTCGGGTTCTGCCTGGGCACCCGGCTGCAGATGATGTGGCTTGACGAGGACCTCCCGTCGGCCCTGCGCCCCGGCCGGCGCCCGCGCACCACGCTCACCCCGACGCTGGTGCTGCGCGACGGCGCCGCCGTGCTCGCCTGTGGGTCTCCGGGCGGTGACCAGCAGGACCAGTGGCAGCTGCTGTTCCTGCTGCGCGTGCTCGTGGGCGGGCTCGACCTCCAGCAGGCGATCGACGCCCCGGCCCTGCACACGCTCTCGATGCCGGGCTCTTTCTGGCCCCGCACCTGGTCGCCGGGCCGAGCGGTCGTCGAGGATCGGCTCGGGGAGGACCTCCTCGCCGGCCTCGCAGCGCGCGGGCACGACGTGATCCGCGCCGGCGACTGGTCCCTCGGTCGTCTGTCCTGCGTGATGCGCGATCCGCGCACCGGGATCCTTCGCGCCGCGGCGAACTCCCGCGGCTCCCAGGGCTACGCTGCCGGCCGCTGACCCGGGCGCTGCGAGCCACTCGACCCCCGATCGCCCCGTTCTCTCTCCGACACCTTCTTGACCCCTCGATTCCCTCGATTCATGCCGCTGGTGGGGCATATCGAGGGAATCCGGCACGGTGAGGTCGGCAGAGCGTATCGACCGGTGGGTCCCGCCTCAGGAGGAAGGTCTGACCTGAGGCGGGACTCGCGCGGTGCCTACCCCTTGCCACATACGGCCTGCCCGTGCAGCCTGCCGCTCGCCGCTCGCCGCTCGCCGCTCGCCGCTCGCCGCTCGCCGCTCGCCGCTCGCCGCTCGCCGCTCGCCGCTCGCCGCTCGCCGCCCACTGCTCGCCGCTCACTGCTCGCCCCTGCGGCCTGCGGACTCGGACACAATGGAGACGTGACAGAGACCCAGGCGACCGTCGATTCCGTCCTCGCGATGCTGCGCGCACAGCCGCACGACGAGGAACAGCTGGAACAGCTCGCCCTCGAGGCGCATCTGCTGCCGGTCGGGGAACTCGTCTATCTGCTCGAGTCCCGTCCTGAGACCGAGGCGGCCGTGCTGTTCCGGGTGCTCGACAAGGACCGGGCTCTGGGAGTCTTCGAGTCGCTGCCCTCCCATCACCAGGCCGAGCTGATCTCGGCTCTGCGCACCCCGCAGGTCGCCGAGATCATCGGCGACCTCGACCCCGACGACCGTGCCGCCCTGCTGGACGAGCTGCCGGCCTCTGTCGCCGAGCGGCTGATGCATGGTCTCGATGCGGACGAGCGCGCCATGACCACCACGGTGCTGGGCTATCCGCGCCATGCCATCGGCCGGTACATGTCACCCGAGGTGCTCACCCTGCTCCCCACGCTCACGGTCCGCGAGGCGATGGCCCACGTGCGGGCCCACGCGGAGGAGCCCGAGACCGTCTACCTCCTCCCCGTGGTCGACGGGAGCCGGACGCTGCTCGGGGTGGTGGGACTGCGCCGCCTGCTGGTCGCCGACGAGGAGGCGCTCGTGGGCGACATCGCGCACGAGGCGGTCCGGGCGAGAGCCACGGACGACCGCGAGGATGCCGCCCGGCGCTTCTTCGGCGCGAAGCTCCTGGCCATGCCGATCGTGGACAGCGAGGACCGTCTGGTGGGGATCGTGACCGTCGACGACGCCATCGACATCCTCGAGCAGGAGAACACCGAGGACTCCGCGCGCACCAGCGGCTCCGAGCCCCTGCGACGGGCGTACCTGTCCACCCCGATCATCGGGATCGTGCGGAGCCGTATCGTCTGGCTGCTCGTGCTGGCCATCTCCGCGATCCTCACCGTGCAGGTGCTCGAGGTGTTCGAGGACCGTCTCGACCAGGTGGTGATCCTGGCCCTGTTCATCCCGCTCCTGACCGGCACCGGTGGCAACACCGGCAACCAGGCCGCGACCACCGTGACCCGTGCGCTCGCCGTGGGCGAGGTGAGGGTGAGGGACCTGCCGCGCGTGGTCTGGCAGGAGCTGCGCGTGGGCGCGACCCTCGGCGCCGTGCTGGGAGCCCTCGGGTTCCTCGTCTCCGGCCTGGTCTACGGATGGGCGATCGGCACGGTGATGGGGCTGACCCTGCTGTCGATCTGCACCATGGCCGCGATCGTCGGCGGCCTGATGCCTCTGGTCGCGAAGCGGGTGGGGGCGGATCCGGCGGTGTTCTCCAACCCCTTCATCTCCACCTTCTGCGACGCCACCGGCCTGATCATCTACTTCACGATCGCGACGGCCGTGCTGGGGCTCTGACGACCCGGCCGGACTGTGCCCGGCGTGGCCGACCCCTGCCCGACGTGCGCCGATTCCCCCGATTCGTGCCGTTGATGGCACATTTCGAGAGTTTCTATAGCTGAGGTTGGGCGTGTCCTGGCCCGGGCTCGGCAGGGCCGACGCAGCCCGCCCCTGGGTCCAGCGGCGATCAGGCCCCGTCGCCGACGGAGATCGCCTCGGCCTCCTCGACGGGGGTGAGCTGGTGGTGCGTGCCGACGGCGGCGAGGTGGCGTCGGCCGAGCACGAGCATGATCATCGAGACCACGAGCGCCCCGGCGGCGAGCAGGTACGGGGCACCGGCGGCGGTCGCGGCGGCGAGCGGGCCGGCGATGGCGGGTGCGATCGCGCCGCCGAGGAAGCGCACGCCGGAGTATGCGGAGCTGGCGACTCCGCGGGGCAGGTCGGTGGCTTCCATGACGGTCTCAGTCAGCGCCGTGTTCATGATGCCCAGCAGCAGTCCGCCGATCACGATCAGGGCGATCAGCCCGGCCATGGAGGTGTGGAAGATGCTCATGACGACCATCAGCACGGCGAGCAGGCCGAGCACGGTCAGCAGCGTGGGGATCAGCCCGAGCTTCCGGGTGAGGATCGGGGCGACGAACACCGAGGTGATCGCGAGGCCCAGGCCCCAGCCGAAGAACACGCCGCCGATGCCGAGGGCACCGAACTCCATGCCGTGTTCGGCGGCGGCCGCCTCGAGCGGGAAGGGCGAGTAGGCCAGCAGCGTGAAGAATGCGAAGTTGTAGAAGATCGCGGTGAGGGCGAGGGTGCGCAGCGCGGGATGGGACAGGGCGCGCAGCGAGGCCAGCGGCGCGACGTGCGCGGGCTTGGCCTCCTTCTTCAGCAGCACCACGATCGCGAGGAAGCCGACGGCCATCAGCACGGCGGTGCCGGCGAAGGGGGCGCGCCAGGAGACGTTGCCGAGCAGTCCGCCGAGCAGCGGGCCGAGCGCCATGCCGATGCCGAGCGCGGTCTCGTACAGGATGATCGCGCCGGCGCTGGGGCCGGCGGTGGCGCCGACGATCGCGGCCAGGGCCGTGGAGATGAAGAGGGCGTTGCCGAGGCCCCAGCCGGCGCGCAGGCCGATGATCTCCCAGACGCCGCCCGCGCCCGCGGCGAGCGCCGCGAAGAGCACCACCAGCACGAGGCCGATGAGCAGGGTGCGCTTCACCCCGATCTTCGAGGCGAACTAGCTGGTGAAGAACATGGCGATCGCGGTGATGAAGAGGTAGCTGGTGAACAGCAGCATCGCCTGCGACGGGGTGGCCTCCAGCTGGGTGCTGATCGCGGGGAGGATCGGGTCCACCAGGCCGATGCCCATGAAGGACACGGTCGCGGCGAAGGCGATCGCCCAGACGGACTTGGGCTGGCGGAACGCCTCGCGCAGGGTGGGGGCGGCGTTCTGGGCAGCAGCAGTCGGAGTGCCCGCAGGGGTGGAGGCCGTGGCCTCGGTGGGTCGTGCGGTCATGCGTGGGGGTCCTTAGGTCGGAAAAGGGGTGGGGTGAGGACGGGCTGGGGGAGTGAGGGCGGAGCGGTGGGGAGAGGTCATCCGTCGTGGGAGTCGACGAGTCCGGCGAGGATCTCGGCGGCGCGCTCGAGGGTCGCGATGTCCTCGGCGGGGAGCGGCTCCAGGAGTCCGCCGACGCCCGTCGCGAGCTGGGAGCGCCAGGCGGTGAGCTGTCCCGTGCCCTGCTCGGTGGTGCTGACGAGCGAGGAGCGGGAGTCCGTCGGGTCGGGTTCCCGGCGCACCAGCCCCTCCTCCTCGAGCCGCTTGATGACGGTGGTCGCCGTGGGGCGGGAGACCCGCTCGCGGTCGGCGATCTCGCTCAGCCGCAGGGGGCCGTGCCGCTCGATCGTGGCGACCACGCGCCAGGAGACGGTCCCGACGCCGACTTCGGAGCGGCGTGCTGCGAGTCGGGAGAACTGGCTGCAGACCAGCGCGAGGTGCTGCGGGAGGTCACCGGGTGCATCAACAGAAGTCATCACGAGGAGACAGGGTAGTTCGCAATGCAAACTAAAACAAGTGAGGGATGCGAACTGGTTGTGTGCGTCTCACGGGGCGGGTGGGCCCGGGGGCCTGCGGGTGAAGGCGGGACGCCGTGGCGGCTTCGTCCCGGACGCGATCGTCAGGCCAGCTCGACCGGGCGTCAGGTGGACGCCAGGAGCTCTATCAGCCTCGCAAGGCGATGCAAGCCTCGGGCATCGAGGTCGACCTGATCTAATGTCTTGCGCAATCCGAAGATGACGCGCGCCCTTTGGCGGCGACGTAGTTGGAGGAGTTCGCGCCGGTCACCCGGTCCGAGGATGTCTGCCAGTGCTGCGATGTCCTCCAGATGCCTGGTCTTGTTGGCGTCGAGAGGGATCAGTAGAGCCGAGCTTTTTTCGTACAAGGCGCCGACGAGGTTGGGACGATTCACATCGAGCTCGAGGTCGTCGACGTGCACACGGACGCGCTCGGTTCGGTCCAGTCCGAATTGGGCTCCGCGGGTCGCCAGAGGCCTTCCGATCCCTGGGTGCTTCCTGTCAAGGATCCGTGCGCCGAGGAAGTCGGGGGTCAGGACGTCGATCTGGGCGTCGCCCCGTGCCCACCTGTGGTCCTGACCGGACGGGTTCAAGCCGTCCGGCGCGAATCCGGCGGCGCGCAGCGCAGCGACTATGCGATCGATCGCGCGGGGCTCGGCGCGTACGTCCAGGATCACGTCGATGTCGCGAGTTGAGCGGGTTGAATCGTAGTGGCGCTCTGCCAGGTGGAGGCGGACGAGGCTACCCCCGGCGAGAGACCATCCCGAGGGCATCCGGCGGGCGACATCCGCCATGCCTTCCCAGGAGGCGTGCTCTCGGTGGTCCGCGGTGAGGAGGTGCGCGACCGGGGCGTTGTTCATCGGCCGCGCTCCTCGATCAACTGGTCGAGGAGTCGCTCGGCTTCGGCGGTGCTGCGCGCGCGGTGGTCATCCAGAAGGTCCGCGATGATGTGCAGTCTGCGGGTTCGGGGCGGCGGGTCCTGTGCTCGCAAAACGACATTCGCTTCGCGTCGGCTCGCCGGGTCGAGCATGTGGAACAGTTCGATGTCGTCGAGGGTCGCCGACGAGACGTACGCGTCGACGGAGGCGCCGTACACCTCGGCGTCGGGGTGCGAGATGCCGGTGAGCGCGAGACGGGGGTCGATGCGGAGTTCGGCGACGTCTGCATCGCCTGCCCGAAAACGATGGACGTGGAGGTCGGGTCGACGCGCATACTCCGCGATCTGGGGTAGCCCGAGTCGGGTGATCAGCGACGCCCGTTCTCGCGCTCGCCGCAGTCTGTCCGGATGGAGTCCGGTCGTGTCGCCGTCGAGGTACGCGGCGAGTTCGTCGAACGTGGCAGTGGAGAGCTTTCGGCCGGGACGTTGCGGCCTAGGGGTGTCGACGTCGTCGGCGATGACCCACTCCCGCCCGACCTTGCGGGCGGGGAGACGTCCGGTGAGGATTCGCTTCCGCACGGCTTGCGAGGAGATGCCGGCCCGCTCCGCGTACTCCTGAATACTCAACATGGCAGAATGGTATCGCTGGCAAAACCAATCTGCCATGTTTGCAGGTGAGGAGAGGCTCCACGTTCGTGGGGGAGCGTGGAAGGCCGGGTGTCAGCGGATCACAGGATCCGCGGCGCCGCCGGAGAGCAGTGCGTCGAGGTCGCTCCGTCGCGGTGCGCCTTCCCAGTCCCCGGGGGTGGTGCAGGCCAGCGCCCCGCAGGCGTTCGCGCGGGCCAGGCGTGCGGCCACGTCCAGTCCGTCGAGCTGAGCGCTGAGATATCCGGCCACGAAGGCATCCCCGGCGCCGACGGTGTCGACCACGTCGACCCGGTGCCCGGGAGCCTCCTGGATCTGGCCATCCGCGAGCGCCGCACCGCCGTCGGCCCCGAGCTTCACGACCACCTGGCGGCCGTCGGCCTCGAGTGCGCGCAGCAGGGTCTGGTGGTCGAGCTCGTCGGCAGCGGCGGCGGCAGCACCTGCCCCGTCAGCGCCGTCTGCGCCGGCCCCGCCTGCGGTGGGGGCGAGGATCGAGAGCTCCTCCGGCCCGCCGAACACGATGTCGACGTGCTCGAGGATTTCGCCCAGGCGCTCCGCGAGCAGCTCCTGCGAGCCGAGGCGGGAGCGGTAGTTCACGTCGAGGCTGATCTGCACGCCCGCCGCGACGGCGCGCTGCACGGCGGCGACGTTGGTGGCGTGCGCGGTCTCCGACAGCAGCGGGGTGATGCCGCTGAGGTGCAGGATCCGCGCCTGCTCGATGAGCCCGGCCGGGAGGTCGTCCGGCGTGAGCGCGGAGGCGGCGGACCCGGCGCGGTAGTAGTCCACGCGCGTGGTGGTGCCGCTGGGTCGGGACTTGAGCATGAGGCCCGTCGGCCGTGTCGGATCGACGGTGCAGTGCACCTCGACCCCTTCGGCGCGGATCTCGCGCATCACCCGCGTGCCCAGCGGGTCGTCGCCCACCCGGCTCACCCAGGCCACGGGGACGTCGAGGCGGCGCAGGCCGATCGCGAGGTTCGACTCGGCGCCGCCCAGGGAGATGTCCACCGAGGGCAGGTGGGCGAGCGAGCCGATGGTGCCGCTGCGCATCATCGCCATCGTCTCGCCGACGGCGACCACGCGCGCGGCCGACGGGGCAGATGCCGACGCGGCGGACGACGCGGCCGACGGGGCCCCGCTCATGCCCCGGCCTCGCGGGTGGTCACGCCCACGAACTGGGCGGCGCGGTCGGCGAGGGCGCCGAGGTCGCCGCCCTTGAGCGCATCGCCGAGCAGCGGGCCGCCCACGGAGACGGCGTCGGCCCCGGCCTGCAGCCAGGCACCCGCCGCCTCGAGGTCCACGCCGCCGGAGGGGATCACGCGGATGCCGGGGAACGGCCCGCGCAGGTCCTTGAGATAGCCGGGGCCCACCACGCTCGCCGGGAACACCTTGACCGCCGCCGCGCCCGCGGCCCAGCCCGTGTGCAGCTCGCTCGGGGTGAGGCCGCCGGGCACGATCGCGATGCCGGCCTCGGTCGCCGCGTCGAGCAGGTCCGCCCGGGTGATGGGGGTGACGATGTAGTGGGCGCCGAGCTCGGCGGCACGCCGCAGGTCGTCGGGGTCGGTGACGGTGCCGATGCCGATGTCGAGCCGGTCGCCGAAGCGCTCCAGCAGGCCGGGCAGCTCGTCGAGAGTCCCGGGCGTGGAGAGCGTCAGCTCGACGGAGCGGATGCCGGCGCCGGCGAGGGTCTCCAGGACGGGCGCGTACTGGTCGGCGCGCTCGCCGCGGATCACGACGATGAGGCGGGCGGCCGCGGTGCGCTCGGGAAGCGTGGGGCGTTCGATGCTGGTCATGGCGGGCTCCTCGGAGAGGTCGGTACGGACGGAACGGGCAGACGACAGAGGCGACGGAGACTGCGGGAACTGTGGAGACGGCGGGAACTGCGGGGACGCAGGGCCGACGCGCGCGGCGCCGGCACGGCGATCCTCACAGCTCGAGCAGCACCTTGGCGGAACGGGAGGCATCCTTCGCGGTCGCGAACGCCTCGACGGCGTCCGCAGCGGGGATGACCTGGGTGACCACGGCGTCGAAGCGGTCGTCGGCCGCGAGCACCTCGATGGCCTCGTCGATCTCGGTGTCGAAGCGCTGGGTGCCGCGCAGCTGGACCTCCTTGGCCACGAGCGCGGCGAGGTTCACGGGGATGTCCGTGTTCGGCAGGATCGCGACCTGCACGATGATCCCCGCGGGGCGCACGGCGCGCACCCCGGAGGAGAGCGAGACGGGGGCCGAGGAGCACTCGAGCACCACGTCGTAGGCGTTGTCCTCGGGGCTCGCCTCGGTCACCAGGATCGCCTGCGAGGCGCCGAGAGCCTTCGCCCGCTCGAGCGGCTCGGGGCGCACGTCGGTCACGTCGACGGAGGCCGCCCCGCGGTGCAGGAGGGAGGCGACGGCCAGCAGACCGATCGGGCCGGAGCCCAGGACCAGGCACTTCTTGCCCGTCACATCACCGGCGATGGTCACGGCGTGCAGGGCGACGGCGAGCGGCTCCGCGAGCGCCCCCCGACGCAGGGGCAGCGACTCCGGCAGCCGGCGCAGGTTCGCACGGTCGATGACCATGTACTGGGCCGCGGCGCCCTGGCGATGCGGGGTGACGCTCGCGCTGCCCAGGTAGTCGCCGCCGGGCCACAGGTGCGGACGGTCCTCGATGCCCGGCGCGCTGGCTCCGTACCGGGCCGGGTGCACGGTCACCGGGGTGCCGGGCGCGAACTCGCCGCGGGGGTCGAGATCGACCACGGCGGAGAGCTCGTGACCGGGGATCAGCGGCTCGGTGATCACGAATGCGCCGTTCGCGCCGTGGAAGTAGTAGTGCAGGTCGGAGCCGCAGATGCCGACGTAGGCGATGCGCAGGCGCACCTCGTCCCCGCTCGGCTCGACGTCGGGGGCGTCCGCCCAGCGGATGTCCTCGGCGGCATGGATGGTCAGGGCCTTCATCAGCGGTTCTCCTTCAGGGACGCGGCAAGGGCGTCGGCGGCCGCGGCGCGCGGTCCCGACGTGACGATCGTGGTCAGCAGCTCGCCGACGGCGACGACGAAGTCCTCGCGCTCGGCGAGCTGCTCGGACAGGCACCCGCTCTCGAGCAGGGCGCGGGCATGCTCGGCCGGGGTGGTGGCGCGCTCCGCGATCCCCTGCAGGCGGTCCTGGTCCGGGTCGCTCATCGCCCGGGCCTGCTCGCCGGGCTCGAAGCCGCGGGGCGGGACGACGCAGGCGAACCAGGCGGCGACGGTGAGCGCGAGCAGCGCCGGCATCCGCCCCTGCTCGAGGTGGAACAGGGCCGGGGTCGGGATCCGCTGCGGCAGCCGCATGGATCCGTCCGATCCCACCTGACGGGTGCGATGGCCCAGGTCATGGTTGTGCCAGCGGTGCGTGAGGTCCTCGATGTACTCCTCGACGTCGAAGCCCGAGGGGAGGTCGATCGTGGGCAGGTTCTCGCCGCGGATCAGCGCGAGCGTGGACTCCGCGATCCAGTCCTGCTCGAAGCTCGCAGGGATCGTGGCACGGCCGTCGAGTGCGCCGAGGTAGGCGATCAGCGAGTGCGGGCCGTTGAGGATCCGCAGCTTGACCTGCTCGTACTTGCCGACCTCGTCGGACATGATCGCGCCGCCCAGGTCCCAAGCCGGACGACCTGCCGGGAAGTGGTCCTCCATCACCCACATGGAGAACTTCTCGGCCCGCACCGGGGCGCCGTCGCGCACGCCCAGCAGCTCGGCGACCTGATCGCTGGTCCCTGCCGTGGTGGCCGGGACGATGCGGTCTACCATCGCGTCGGGGAAGGCGACCTGCTCGCGCACGTAGGCCAGGACGTCCTCGGTGGCGCCGGAGTGCTCGAGGAACTCGGTGACCATGCGGCGGGCCGTCTGCCCCGCGGAGGAGAGGTTGTCGCAGGGCAGCACGGTGAACGGCTCGCCGCTGGAGGCACGCTCGGTGAGGCCGCGGGCGAGCAGGCCGATCACGGTGCGGGGAGCGGCCGGGGTCGCGAGGTCCGCGCGGATCCCGGCGGTGTCGACGTCGAGGCTGCCGGTGCGCGGGGAGACGGAGTAGCCGCCCTCGGACACGGTCAGGGTGAGGATGCGGCGCGCGGCGGTCGCGATCTCGGCCACCACGGCGCCGGGATCCTCGGCCATCACGCCGAAGCCGCGGTGCACATCGACCACATCGGCGCGGGTGCCGGTGTCCGCGAGCTCGAGCACGCTGTACAGGCCGTCCTGCGCGGCCATCGGATCCACGACGGAACGGGAGCGGTTCGCGAAGCCGACGATGCCCCAGTCGCCCTCCTCGGCCTCGAGGGCGCGGGCGGTGTGCACGGCGCCGTGGGCGCGGTGGAAGGCGCCGAGCCCGAGATGGATGATGCCGGCCCGGGCGGGGTCCCGGGGCGCGGAGGCGCCGAGGGCGGGAAGGCCCGCGAGGGTCCCGCGGCCCAGGTCCGGGATGGTGCTGGAAGACGACACGTGAACCTCCTGGTCGGTGCCCGGGCGCGCTCCCGCGACGGTACCGGACTGGTCCGAGGAGGTCTCCCCGGACGTGGCGTTCCATGATATGAAACGGCAGTTTCGCAACTCGTAACAGTCTAGCAAGCGGGACGGGGCGCAGCGCGGCTCGCAGGTGCCGCACCGGCGATCCCCGTCTACCGTAGGCCGCATCCGCGGAAGCGACCGCGCCCGACCATCAGGAGTGCAGATGACGATCACCGGAGATCTCGACGCCGACGGACAGGACCTCGTCCTCACCCGCACCCTCGCGGCGCCGCGCGACCGGATCTGGGCGCACCTGAGCACCTCGGCCCTGCTCGAGACCTGGTTCGGCACCTTCGAGGGGGACCCGGGATCGGGGCAGGTGCAGGTCACGATGACCGCCGAGCCGGGCGATTCCTCAGCAGTCGAGTACACGATCCACGCCTGCGAGCAGGGCGCCCTGCTCACCGTGAGCTCAGCGATGGGGGAGGACACCTGGTGCCTCTCCGTCGAGCTTGCCGACGCCGGCGGTGCGGAGGCGTCCGACAGCGCCGGAGCACCCGATCGTGGGGATGCGGCCGATGGCGCGGTAACCGTGGTCTCGCTCCGCCACCATGCGGTGCCCGCCGACATGGTGCAGCACATCGGCCCCGGCTGGGAGTGGTACCTCGACCGGCTCACCGGCGCCGTGACCGGCGGAGAGATCCCCGGGATGGACGTCTGGGACTCCCGCTATATGACCCTCGCGGAGGACTATGCCCGTCTGACCAGGTGATCGGAGCTGCCGAGGCCCCGGCTCCCGCTCCGCGGAGGAGAAGGGGCCGGGGCCTCGTCGGCGTCCGGGATCAGGCGACGGCGCCGCCCGGTTCGATCACTTGCTGAAGCCGGCGGTGAGGCCGCTGATCAGCTGGCGACGGCCGGCGATGTAGAGCACCAGGATCGGCAGCGCCGAGAGCATCACGGCCGCGAGCACGGCCGGGATGTTCGTGGTGAACTCGCCCTGGTAGGCCCACAGCGACAGCGGCAGCACCCGCATCTCCGAGCTCTGCGTGAGCACCAGCGGGAACAGGAAGCCGTTCCACACCTGCAGTGCGTCGTAGATGCCGACGGTGACGATCGCGGGCTTCGCGAGCGGCAGCACCAGGCGGCGGAACATCTGCATGTCCGAGGCGCCGTCGACCGTCATGGACTCGTACAGCTCCTTGGGCACGTCGCGCAGGAAGTTCGTCAGGATCAGCACGGTGATCGGGATGGCGAACGCGACGCTGGGCAGGATCAGCGCCCAGAGGGTGTCGTACAGGCCCAGCTGCACGATCAGGTAGTAGATCGGGATGATCGTGGCCTGCAGCGGGATCGCGATGCCCATGAGGAACAGCCTCTGGCTGAAGCGGGCCATCCGGGTACGGCTGCGCACGATCACGTAGCTGGCCATCAGGGAGGACACGACCACGGCCACGACGGTCACCACGGTCACGATGACGCTGTTGGTGAAGTACCGCAGGAAATCGTTCTCGAGCACGTAGCGGAACGGCTCGAGGGTGAACTCGCTGGGCAGCGACAGCGGGTTGGAGCTGAAGTAGTCCTCGCGCGGGCGGATGCTGGTGATCACGATGTAGTAGATCGGCACCATGATGACCAGGAGCCAGGCGAAGCCCAGGACGCCGCCGAGGACGTTCGGATTACGGGTTCTCATCTCAGGCGCCCTCCATCTGGCTTTCCATCTTGTCGGCGCCCGAGACCTTGTTCAGTCCGAGGGACAGCAGCAGCCCCACGACGATCAGGATCACGGCGATGACGCTCGCGGGTCCCATCTGGTAGGAGCGGAAGCCGGTCAGGTACATGTCCAGGGGGAGCACCCGCGTCGCATTGCCGGGCCCGCCGCCGGTGAGGATGAAGATCAGGTCGAAGTAGGTCAGCGAGCCCACCAGCATCAGCGTGGAGCTGGTGACGATCGTGTACTTCAGCTGGGGCAGGGTGACGTTGAAGAACTGCCGGGTGCGCCCGGCGCCGTCCAACGTGGCCGCTTCGTACATCGACTTCGGGATCTGTCGCACCCCGGCCTGGTAGAGCAGGGAGTGGAAGGGCACGAAGGACCAGGAGATCACCATGATCAGCGTGTAGAACGCCAGGTTCGGCGAGCCCAGCCAGTCCTGCTTCAGGAAGTCCGCGTTGAAGGCGCGGGACAGACCGAAGTTCGGGTCCAGCAGGGCCTTGAAGGCGATGCCGGTCGCCGCTGCCGAGAACAGCAGGGGCAGGAAGTAGAGCACCGAGAAGGCTTCGCGGTAGCGCTGGTGACCGGCCATGAAGGTCCCCAGCAGCAGGCTGAGGGGGAACTGCACGACGAAGCTCAGCGCCGTCATCAGGAAGGTCAGCTTCATCGCGTTCAGGGTGACCGGGTTCTGGAAGACCGCGACCCAGGCGTCGAGCCCGGCGAACGACGGGGTTCCGAGTCCGTCCCACGCGAAGAACGACAGCACGACCACGCCCGCGAGCGGCAGCAGGGCGAAGACGCCGAAGAACGCCAGGGCCGGCGCCAGCATCCAGTTGCTCGGCGCGGTGCGCAGGCTCTTCCGGGCGCGGGATCGGGGTGCCCCTGGGGAGGGCGCGCGGCCCTCTCCAGGAGCGGACGGTGCGGCGGGCTGCGAGGCGGCGGGCTGTGGTGCTGGGGACTGCGCCGCGGTCATGAGTCCAGGGTCGCGTTCATCGCGCTCACGAAGTCGGCCGGCTTCTTCTCCCCGAGGAAGATCTGCGAGAGGTTCGTGAGCAGCTCCTGGGCCGGGGCCGCCGGAAGCGCCTGATCCCACGACAGCTGGAAGTGCGGAGCGTTGATCACCATGTCGTAGGCGAAGGACAGGAACTTCCCGTCGTCGAGATCGGGGAGCTTGTCCTCGAGATCCTTGACGGCGGGGATCGCGCCCATGCCCAGGAAGCTGTCCACCATGTCCTCGTTGAGGTTGAACTCGTTGAGGTACTTGATGGCGAGCTCCTGCACCTCCGGGTCCGCGTCTGCGGAGACGGACCAGAAGTTGGCCGGGTTGCCGACGACGTTGGCCGGGTCGCCGGCGCCGCCGTCGGCCGCGGGGAAGTTCAGGAAGCCGAGCTTGTCGCCGGCGACGAAGTCGGGGGCGTCCTGCTTGAACGTCCCATAGACCCAGCTGCCCTGCAGGAGCATCGCGGCCTGGCCGGTGTGGACCAGGGCGGCGTCGGCGCCCGCATCCGCGGCCACCGAGCCGAAGCTCGAGCCGAAGGCGCCGGCGTCCACCAGCTGCACGATCGACTCCAGAGCGGAGGTGATGGCCGGATCGGACCAGGCGTCGGCCTCGCCCGTCAGGATCTTCTCGAAGACCCCTTCGCCGCCGATGCGGTCGGTGAGGTACTGGATGTACATCAGCTCGGGCCACACGCTCTGACCGGCCAGGGCGATCGGGGTGATGTCTGCCGCGACGAAGGCCTCCACGGCGGTCATCAGCTCGGCCCAGGTGGTGGGAGGGGTGACGCCGTGCTCCTCGAAGAGCTCGGTGCTGTAGTACAGGACCACCGGCTGGGTGTCGTTGTTCGGGACGCCGTACTGCTTCCCGTCGACCTCGCCGACCTTCGCGATCGACTCGATCGAGTGCGAGAGGATGTCGTCGACCTTGCCGGTGAGGTCCACGACCGATTCGTTGCCGACGTAGTCCTCCAGCGTGCCGCCGGCCCAGTTGAAGATCAGGGTCGGCGCATTGCCGGAGCCGATCGAGGTGCGGATCTTCTCCTTGTAGGAGTCGTTGGCGAAGAACTCCACGGCGAAGGGGTTGTCGGGGTTCGCCTCGTCCCAGGCGTCGAAGGACCCCTGGTAGGTGTCCTCCTTGGCCCCGGTCAGGGCCCAGACGGACAGGCTCGACGGCGAGCCGCCGCCACCGGCGGGCTTCTTGCCGCCGCTGCAGGCGCTGAGGGTGACGAGGGAGGGTACGGCGATACCGAGGCCGGCGAGGGTTGCACGGCGGGTGACAGGCTTCATTGCTGCTCCAGTTCGCAAGTTCGGCGACAACGCCGAAAAGATTTCGGAAACTTCTGTCGATGGTGTCACGGTATGCCTGGTCCTACCTGTAGGTCAAGCCAAGCTCAGGCACTAATCGAACTCCGAAAGCTGAATGAAAACACGTCGAGAGTATGGCGGCACGAAAAAGCCGACGGTCGCTGTCCCGGAGGGGACAGCGACCGTCGGCAGGTGCTGGGTGCGGCGCGGGGCCGCGCGGGGTCAGGCGCCGGGCGCGCGCAGCACGCGGGCCTGCTGCTGGGCGATGAGCGCCAGCTCCACGGCCTTGAAGGCGTGGTCCTGCGTCATGGCGTTGTCGGTGCGGTTCAGGACATCGAGGATGAGCTCGCCGAAGTACGGGTAGCCCACCTTGCCGGTGGCGTCGATGCGGTGCTCGCCCTCGCCGTCGACCAGGATCACCTGGCCGCCGCCGTTGTCGGTGGTGACGTCGACGTACTTGCGCAGCTCCATGTAGCCCTCGGTGCCGAGGATGAAGGTGCGCCCGTCGCCCCAGGTGCGCAGGCCGGCCGGGGTGAACCAGTCCACGCGCACGAAGCCGGAGGCTCCGGAGGACAGCGCGATGTGGGCGTCGCCGTAGTCGTCGAGCTCCGGGTGGTCGGGGTGGCCGAAGTTGCCGATCGAGCTCGAGAGGATCTCGGCGTCGTCGGAGCCGGTGAAGGTGAGCATCTGCTCGAAGTTGTGCGAGCCGATGTCGGTGAGGATGCCGCCGTAGCGGGCACGCTCGAAGAACCAGTCCGGCCGGGTCGAGGGGTCGCCCATACGGTGCGGGCCCATGCCCTGGACCTGGATGACCTCACCGATCGCCCCGCGGTCGATGTACTGGCCGGCGAGCACCGCGGCCTCGACGTGCAGGCGCTCGGAGTAATACACCATGTACTTCCTGCCGGTGCGCTCCACGGCGGCCCTGGCCTCGGCCAGCTGGTCGAGCGTGGTCAGCGGGGTCTTGTCGGTGAAGTAGTCCTTGCCGGCCTCCATCACGCGGATGCCCAGCGCCGCACGGTCCGCGGGGACGGCCGCGGCGGCGACCAGCAGCACCTCGTCATCGGCGAAGATCTCCTCCTCGCTGCCGGCGATCCTCACCTCCGGGAACTTCTCCTGGAAGGCTGCGGCGCGTTCGGCGTCGGTGTCGTAGACCCACTTCGGGGAGCCGCCGGCGCCGATGAGGCCCTGCGTCATGCCGAAGATGTGGCCATGGTCGAGGTGCATGACGGCGAAGACGAACTCGCCGGGTTCGACGACAGGCTTCGGCATCGCGGCGGGGGCGTAGTTGGCTCCTTCGGAGACAGCCATGGGGGTCCTTTCAACGGGGTGGTCAGGGAGAGTGGTGGTCGGTGATGGGATGCTCGGCGGTCCTGGCAGGCGGTGCGAGGGCTGACGCCGGGGCCGACGTCCGGAGGCGCGGCCGGGAGCCGCCGCTAGGAGGAGCCGCCCACGGTGATGTCGCCGTCCAGCGCGCCCACCGAGGCGCTCTTCTCGAAGAAGTGCGGGGCCCGCTCCACGAGGGTGCCGGAGCGGTAGTAGGGGTCCTCCGGGGCGAGCGGCAGGTCGATGGTGCGGCGCTCGATGGCGGAGGCGTAGATCGCGGTGACCAGCTCGACCGCCCGTCGGCCGTCCTCGCCGGTGATCATCGGCTCCGTGCCGGCCTCGATCGCGGTCATCACGTCGCGCAGCTGGGCGGCGTGCCCGGTGTGCTCGAGCGGCGGGACCGAGGCCGCGAAAGCCTCGAGCTCATCGGTGAGCG
Organism: Brachybacterium tyrofermentans; assembly: GCF_014897585.1. Classification (GTDB taxonomy): domain Bacteria; phylum Actinomycetota; class Actinomycetes; order Actinomycetales; family Dermabacteraceae; genus Brachybacterium; species Brachybacterium tyrofermentans. The sequence continues at coordinate 40,849 of NZ_JABUXW010000022.1, forward strand.
GGGGATTCCCGTCCGGCGTGGGGAAGCCGTTGGGCTGGGCGGTCTCGGCGACCACCTCCCACGGCTGGGAGACACGCGCCCGCTCGCCCTGGACCACGATCTCCTGGCGCTGCCCGTGGTGCACGACCGAGCTGGTCAGCTCCGCCAGGCCGCGCTCGTACTGCAGGATCGCGACGGAGAGGTCCTCGACCTCGGCGTTGGCGTGGGCGGCGTTGGTCATCATCGCGACCACCGCCTGCGGGGTCCCCAGCAGCCACAGGGCGAGGTCGATGTGGTGGATCGCGTGGTTCAGGGTGCAGCCGCCGCCCTCGGAGGCCCAGGTGCCCCGCCACCACAGGTCGTAGTAGGAGGTGCCGCGCCACCACTCCGAGGCGATCCGGGTGTGGGCGACGGGGCCGATCTTCCCGCTGTCGAGCACCGCCTTCAGCCGCATCATCTCGGTGCGGAACCGGTTCTGCGCGATGGCCGAGAGCAGCTTCCCGCTGCGTCGCTGCGCCTCGAGCATCGCATCGCAGTCCTCGAGCGAGGGCGCCATCGGCTTCTCGACGATCACGTGCACGCCGGCCTCGAGCGCCTGCACCGCCACCGGGCGATGGGCCGACGGGGGAGTCGTCACGGAGACGAGATCGAGATCCTCGGACGCGAGCAGCTCGCCGACATCGGCGTAGGTGCGGGCGTCGGTGAGACCGAAGCGCTCGCGCGCCTCCTCCGCCTTCTCGACGGTGAGATCGGCCAGCGCCACGACGCGCACGTGGTCGGCGGCGTCGAGGTAGGCGCGGAGGTGGGCGTCGGCGATGGAGCCAGTCCCGATGACTGCGACATTGAGCATGGGTGATGCCTTTCCGGCAGGGGGCATGGGGTGAAGTGTCCTGCACCACGCCCCGGGTGGCAGGCATGTGCCGGATGTTGCCACGGCTCGCGGAGCGCCCTGGGGAACGCGCTTGCTACCGTGCTGACGTGGACATCTTCCCCCAGACCTGGTCGGCTCTGTGCGCGGCGGTCGCCGCTCTCCCGGACGAGGCGTTCGACGAGCCGTCGGGCTGTCGCGGCTGGCGGGTGCGCGACCTCGTCTCCCACCTGGTCCTCGACGCGCAGGATCTGCTGATCACGCTCTCCACTCCGGCGGACACCGCCCCCAGCCACGACTCCCTGAGCTACTGGACGCCCTCGCCCACCTCGCCCGATAGCACCTCGCCCACCGATGCGCTCACCGTGCGGCTCGCCACGGCGTACGAGGACCCCGCCGTGCTGCGCGCCCACTTCGAGGACCTCGGTGCGGCCGCCGGCCGGGCCGCGATGCTCGCCCATCCCGAGCTGCCGGTGAGCACCCAGGGGAAGACGCTCACCGTGCGGGACTACCTCGGGGCCTACGTGCTGGAGGCGGCGCTGCATCATCTGGACCTGGGCGCGCATCTCCCCTCCGCGCGACTCCCCTCCGGCAGCCGTCCGTCCGTCGACCTCCCGCACCCGGAGAGCCTCGCGGAAGCCCGCGAGATGGTCGAGCGTCGCCTGCGGGTCCGGCTGCCCGCGAGCTGGGAAGACGCCGACGCGCTCCGCGTCGCGACCGGACGTCGGCACGCCACGGCCGAGGAGCGCGCGGAGCTGGACGCCCTCGGGGCGCGCGGCCAGATGCTGCCGCTGTCCTTCGGCTGAGGGCGCGCCCTTCCGGCCCCCGGCGGCCCGTCCCCAGCGGCACGTGCCGTCGCAGCCCTCGCCGGCCACCTCGCGGTCCGCCGCTCGGATCGGTCACCTCTTCCTGTCGTGACCTCGGACAACTCCGATTCCCGGGCAGGCAGGCCGCGACTATCGTGGGAGGCCACTCCACACTGCGGAGCCCGCGCTCGACGCGCACCGGTCCGGTGCGCCCTGCCGGGCCCTGGAAAGGCTCACCGTGATCGACGTCCTCGAGGGGAGCCCGCTCCTCACGCTGTTCCTGGTCGTCGCCTCGGGAGCCGTGCTGGGAGCGATCCCCTTCGGCCGCGTGCGCTTCGGCGCCGCCGGCGCCCTGTTCACCGGTCTCGCCCTCTCGGCGGCCGCCCCGCATCTCGGCGCCGGGATGGACATCGTGCAGTCCCTGGGCCTGGCCCTGTTCGTGTACACCGTCGGGATCGCTGCCGGCGCCGCCTTCTTCAGCTCGCTGAACAAGCAGCTGCCGCTGCTGGCCGCGGCCACCGCCAGCACCGTCCTCGCCGCCGTCGCCACGATCGTGCTGGGGCGCGTGCTGGGCCTGGCCCAGGATCTCTCGCTGGGCCTGTTCACCGGCGCGCTCACCGCGGCCCCGGCCCTGGACGCCGCCGGCCGCGTGACCGGCACGTCGGCCCCGTCGGTCGGCTACGCCTTCGGCTACCCGATCGGCGTGATCGTGGGGATCGTGCTGGTCTCCACCGTCGTCTCCCGCAGCTGGCCGGGCCGTAAGGACACCCCGGCCCTCGCCGGGACCAGCCTGGACTCCACGACCGTGAAGGTGCTGCACCCGGTGAACCTGCGCGACGTCCCGCAGTGGCATGAGCAGCAGGTGCGCTTCTCCTACCTGCGCCGCGACGGCCGCGTACGGGTGATCGTGCCGGGGGAGGACCTCCTGGCGGGAGACGAGGTGGTCGCCGTGGGCATGCCCGAGGCGGTCGGTGCCGTCACCGAGGTGCTCGGGGAGCGCAGCGACCGCCACGTCGCCCATGACCGCTCGCTCGTGGAGTTCACCCGCCTCACCGTCTCCAACCCCGATCTGGCCTCGCGGTCGATCGCCGAGTTGAACCTGCCGGTGCGCTTCGGGGCCGTGGTCACCCGGGTGCGGCGCGGCGACCTCGAGCTGCTGGCCCGCGACGACCTGGTGCTCGAGCCCGGGGACCGCATTGCCGTGGTCGTGGACCGCTCCAAGCTCGACGACGTCCACGCACTGCTCGGGGACTCCGACCGCAAGGCCAGCGAGCTCGACGTGCTCTCCCTGGGCCTCGGCCTGGTGCTCGGCTTCGCACTGGGCCTGGTCACCTTGCCGATGCCCGGCGGGGGCAGCTTCTCCCTGGGGCCCGCTGCCGGGCCGCTCCTGGTGGGCATGGTGCTGGGCGCCCTGCGCCGCACCGGCCCCGTGGTGTGGGCCCTGCCGGGCAGCGCCAACATCACGCTGCGTCAGCTGGGCCTGCTGCTCTTCCTCGCCGGCCTGGGCCTGACCGCGGGGCCCGACGTCGCCGCGGTGCTCACCTCGCCCGATGCGTGGCGGGCCGCCGTGCTCTCGGCGATCGTCGCCGTGCTGAGCTGTGTGGTGCTGCTGGTCGCTGCCCGCTGGATCCTGGACCTCTCCGCCCCGCGTGCGGCCGGCGCCGTCGCCGGCTTCCTCGGCCAGCCTGCGGTGCTCGATGCCGCGAACTCCAAGAGGGCCGACGAGCGCATCGAGACGGCCTACGCCACGCTCTTCGCCTTCTCCATCGTGGTGAAGATCGTGCTGGTCCCGGTGATCTGGAACCTCTGAGCGGTCGCAGCGGCACGGCCTGGCACACAGGCCGTGCCGCTGATGGACCAGGTGCTCAGGCGGTGACGCGGACGTCCTGCAGCTCGACCGCCTCGGGGCGGGCCACGGTGCTGGCCACCTCGACGCGGGTGCCGTTGCGAGCGGATTCGAGCACCGCGTTCATCACCTCGAGCACGTGCTGGCCGAGCTCGCCGCTGGCCCGCAGCGCCTCGCCGCGCACGGCCATGTCCTGCAGGCCGATGCCGCGTGCGACGCCCTGGTAGCCGCCAGCTACGGGCAGGGTCTCCCAGTCCTCGCCGCCCAGCCGCTTGACCTCGACGTCGCCGTCGAAGCGGTTGGGATCCGGCACGGCGAGCGTCCCGGTGGTGCCGTGGACCTCGATCGGATGGGCCGCGGTCGCGACGCCGTCGAAGCTCATGATGAGCGTGGTGAGCGCGCCGCTCTCATGGACCAGCACGCCGGTGACGTGCGTTTCCGTGGTGACGGGGATGATCTCGCCCTCGCGGGGGCCCGAGCCGATGGTGCGCTCGGTGCGCAGGCGGCTGCCCGCCCCGATCACCTCGGCGACCGGACCCAGCAGGGTGACCAGGGAGTGGATGTAGTACGGACCCATGTCCAGCAGGGGGCCGCCGCCGGGCACGTAGTAGAAGTCCGGCTGAGGGTGCCAGCGCTCGTGGCCCGGCGTGACCATGGTGGCCACGGCCGCGATCGGGGTGCCAATCTCGCCGGCGTCGATCGCGACCCGGGCGGTCTGGGTGCCGGTGCCGAGCACGGTGTCCGGCGCGCTCCCGGTGAGCACCCCGGCCTGGCGCGCCGCAGCGAGAACCTCGGCGCCCTCCTCGGTGGTCACCGCGAACGGCTTCTCCGAGTAGACGTTCTTCCCGCCGGCGATCGCCCGCAGGTCCACGTCGGCGTGCGCCGCGGGGATGGTGAGGTTCAGGACGGTGTCCACCTCGGGGTCGGCGAGGAGCTCATCGACGCTCAGCACGCGCACACCCTCCCGCCCCTCGGCGGCGGCCTCGGCGCGGGCGGGATCGAGATCCGCGACCGCGACGAGCTGCACGTCCGGCAGCTCGTCGAAGCTCGCCAGGTACTGCCGCGAGATGACCCCGCAGCCGATCATGCCGATCCGCATCGGCGCTGCCGCCGCGCTCATCGGGTGGCTCCGTGCGCATCGTCCGAGCGCTCGCCGCCCTGTGCGGTCGCGGCGTGTCCGCCGGTGCGGTGCTCGCCATAGGGCTGCTCGCTGCCGCGCGCCGCCCACAGCAGGCCGCGCTCGATCACCGTGCGCACGTTCTCGTCCTCGAGCACCTCGACCCGGTGCCCGGGGGTGGAGACGAAGATCCGGCCCTCGCCCCACTGGCGCGTCCAGAGCGCCGGGGAGGTGAGCGGGCGGTCCCACGGGTCCCACTCGCGCACCTTCTGCGTGGTGGTCGCGAGCACGTCGATGTAGTCGTCGCTGAGCACCCAGTACTGCTCGGTGACCAGGTCGAAGTCGCTGATGCCCCGGGTGATCGGGTGCTCGGCGGCGGCCGGCAGCATGTTCACCGTGTAGGGCACGTAGTTGTCGGCCTGCTCGCCCGTGCGCTCATCGGGGTGCTTGCCGGGGTGGCAGCCGAACTGGCCGCCGATCAGGGTGAGGTAGTCGGAGTTGTTGCGGTAGCTGTCGGCGATGCCGCCGTGCCAGCCGGCCAGGCCCGTGCCCGCCTCGACGGCCGCGCGCAGCCCCTCGAACTCCTCCTTCTCGATGGTGTTCATGGTGTTGCACTGGAGGATGAGATCGACCGTGGCCATGTACTCGGCGTCGGCGTAGATCGCGGGGGAGTCCTCGATCCGCACTGTGAAGCCGTTCTCCTCGAGGAAGGGGATGAACAGGTCGGTCGCCTCGACCGGCTGGTGCCCGTCCCAGCCGCCGCGGACCACGAGGGCCGTGCGGTCGCTCGGCGGGGCGACGACGAAGGTGCTGGTCGAGGCGGTCGTCTGGGGGTCTGTCATCGGGTGCGCTCCTGCGACGTGGTGGTCTGTGAGGTCTGTGAGGTCTGTGAGGTCTGTGAGGTCTGTGCGGTGGTGTCGGGGGCCGACGGGTCGACACCCCGCCAGCGGGAGCCGTCGGCCGAGCTGGCCTCGACGGCGGCGAGGACGCGCTGCACCTGCAGCGCCTCCTGGAAGGAGGGGGAGGGGTCGGTGCCCTCGCCGATCGCCCGCACGAGGTCCGCGATCTCGTGCGTGAAGGTGTGCTCGTAGCCCAGGCCGTGGCCCGTGGGCCACCAGGCCGCGGCATAGGGATGCTCCGGCTCGGTGGTGAGCACGCGGGTGAAGCCCTGCCGGCCGGCGCCGGCCGTGGCGTCGTAGATCTCCAGCTCGTTCATGCGCTCGAAGTCGAAGGCGATCGATCCCGTCGAGCCGTTGATCTCCACGCGCATGGCGTTCTTGCGGCCCTGCGCCATGCGGGTCGCCTCGAAGGAGCCGAGCACCCCGCTGTCGAAGCGGGCGGTGAACAGGGCGACGTCGTCGACGGTGACCTGCTGACGCTCGCCGGAGAGGTCGCCCTTGCCGCCGAGGCCCTGCATGTCCCCGGCCGCGGGACGGGTGGGGACGACGGTCTCGAGGATGCCGGAGACCGCGGTGATGTCCTGCCCGGAGATCCACTGGGCGAGGTCGATGATGTGGGCACCGATGTCGCCGAGAGCGCCGGAGCCGGCCTTGTCCTTGTCCAGGCGCCAGGTCATCGGCGCGTCGGCGTCGGAGAGCCAGTCCTGCAGGTACTGGGCACGGACCTGGCGGATCTCGCCCACCGCGCCCTCGTCGACGAGCTGGCGCGCGTAGGCCAGCGCCGGGGTGCGGCGGTAGGAGAAGCCGCAGATGCTGCGGACGCCGCGGTTGCTCGCCTCGCTCGCGGCGGCGGCCATCTCCGCCGATTCCTCGACCGAGTTCGCGAGCGGCTTCTCGCACAGCACGTGCTTGCCGGCGGCGAGCGCGGCCATCGCGATCTCGAAGTGCGTGTCACCAGGGGTGCAGATGTCGATGACGTCGATCTCGGGATCCTCGACGAGGTCCTGCCACCGGGTGGTGGTCTGCTCGAAGCCGTAGCGCTCGGCCGCTGCGACCAGGGCGCTCTCGGTGCGCCCGGCGAGGGTGCGCAGCACGGGGGTCAGCGGGAGGTCGAAGAAACGGTGGGCGGTGCGCCAGGCGTGGGAATGGGCGGCACCCATGAAGCCGTAGCCGACCATGCCGACGCGCAGCGGTCGGGGGGAAGGGGATGGGGCGGTCACTGCTGGTGTCACGACTCCTCGAAGAGCGGATGGTGGGGCGGGACCGGGGCCGTCCGGAACGGGTGCTCCGGGCACTCCTGGCGGCCGACGAGCAGGTGGCGCAGGGTCGTGGTGGTGGTCTGCGCTCGGTGTCGACGGTGACTCGGAGAGGCCTCGGGACGAGGCGGACCGGCCCTGGTAAGGGTCTTTAACTTATAAAGGGAACGGCGGCGGGTCAAGAGCGGCTCGCGCCATGGCGCGGCCGGGACCGGGCCCGTCGTCGGCGGGAGTCAGGTCATTTGCTGGAGCCGGCCGTCATGCCGCTGACCAGGTACCGGCGACCGAAGGCGTAGAGCAGGATGATCGGAATGGACGAGAGGATCACGGCGGCCATGACCACCGGGACGTTCGTGGCGTACTCGCCCTGGAAGCTCCACAGCGCCAGGGGCAGCGTGCGCTTGTCGGGGCTCTGGGTGAGGATCAGGGGGAACAGGAAGCCGTTCCACGACATGAGCGCCTGGTAGACGGCCACCGTGACGATCGCCGGCTGGCAGATGGGCAGCGCGAGGCGCCACATCTTCTGCCATTCGGTGCAGCCGTCGATGTCCATCGCCTCGAACAGCTCGCGCGGCACGTCCCGGAGCGCGTTGGAGATGATCAGGACGCTCAGCGGCAGGCCGAAGGCGATGCCCGGCAGCATGAGCGCGACGAGGGAGTCGTACATGTGCATCCGGATGATCAGCAGATAGATCGGGACGATCGTGGCCTGCACCGGGATCGCCAGACCCAGCAGGAACAGGCTGCGCACGGGGCTGAAGAAGCGATGCCCGCTGCGCACGATCGAGAACGACGCCATGAACGCCATCCCGACCAGGGGGATCACCGTGCCGAGCGCGACGAGCACGCTGTTGAGCAGGTACATCGCGAAGTCGGCTTCGAGCACCGCGGTGAAGTTCTCGAACGCGAGCTTCGGGGAGGGCATCACCGGGTTCGAGCCGAAGTACGTGTTGATCGACTTCAGGCTCGTGATCGCGACGAAGTAGAGCGGCAGGATGGCGATGACCAGCCAGACCCAGCCGAAGGCGCCTCCGATCCAGTTCCTTCTCATCTCAGGCTCCTTCCATCTGGCTCGCGGAGGCATCCTTGCCGCCGAGCCGCTGCACCGCGAGCGCCAGGCCCAGCCCGAGGACCACGAGGATCACGGCCAGGCTGCTCGCGACGCCCATCTCGTTGCCGCGGAATCCGGTGAGGTACATGTCCAGCGGCAGGATCCGGGTGGACTTGCCGGGCCCGCCCTGGGTGAGCACGAAGATGATGTCGAAGTAGGTCAGGGCGCCCACCACCATCAGCGTCGAGCTGGTGATCAGCGTGTACTTGAGCTGGGGCAGGGTGATCGAGAAGAACTGCCGCACCCGGCCGGCGCCGTCGATCTGCGCCGCCTCGTACATCGTCTGCGGGATCTGTCGCACGGCGCCCTGGTAGATCAGCGTGTGGAAGGGGATGAACTGCCACGCGATGATCGCCAGGAGCACCACCCAGACGAGGAAGGAGTCGCCGAGCCAGTTCTGCTTGAGGAAGGCCAGGTTCAGTCCGCTGGGGATGCCGAAGTTCGGGTCCAGCAGCGATTTGAAGGTGATCGCGATGGCTGCGGAGGAGAGCAGCATGGGCAGGAAGTACATCACCGCGAGGACGTTGCGGTACTTCTGCTGCCCGGCGAGGAAGGTGCCCAGCAGGATGCTCAGCGGGGTCTGCAGCAACCAGGTGGCCGCGATCATGAAGAGCACCAGCAGCAGGCCGTGCCAGGTGGTCTCTCGCGTCAGCGCGTCCTTCCAGCTGACGAGCCCCGTGAACTCGATCGCCCCGATGCCGTTCCATGACGTGAAGGACAGCACCACCACGCCCAGCAGCGGCAGCACCGCGAAGACCAGGAAGAAGAGCAGGGCGGGGAGGGCGAAGAGCACGTGGGAGGTCATCAGCCGCTCCCGCTGCGATCGCACGGCTCCCGGGGAGCTCTCGGCGGCGTCCTGCCCGGGCGCGCGGCGGCGCCCGGGCATCGACGTGACCGCCGTCGGGTCGACGGAGGACACCATGCTCAGGCCTCCAGGGTGGCGTTCATGTTCTCGGCGAACTGCTCGGGACTGAGCTTTCCGAGGAACAGCTGTTCGGTGTTGACCAGGAGCTCCTCGGCCGCGGTGGGCTGCAGGGCCTGGTCCCAGGACTGGGTGAAGGACGGGGCGTCCTGCATCGAGGTGTAGACCCACTGCAGGTAGTCGGCGTCGTCGCTCGCGGCGAGGGCCTCGTCCTGGCCCTTCACGATGGGCACCGAGCCGGACTCGATGAGCGCCTCCGAGACGGCGTCGGTCATGAGCCCCTCGGCGAAGAAGGCCTTCGCGACCGTCTTCTGCTCGTCGCTCGCGGAGGCGGACAGCGAGACGTAGCCGGCGGGGTTGCCCACGAGGTTCGCGAGCTCGCCCTTGCCGCCCTCGATGGTGGGGAAGGGCCCGTAGCCGAGACGGCCGTCCTGGACGAACGAGCCGCCCCCGGACTTCATGCCGCCGTAGGTCCAGCCGCCATGGAGCATCAGCGCGGCCTTGTCGGACCACATGAGCGCCTGGTCGGTGTTGGAGTCGGCGGCCATGGACTCGAAGCCCTCCACGAAGGCCTTCGCCTCCAGGAGCTCCTCGACCTTCTTGCCCATCTCGACCACGGCGTCGTCGAGCCAGGAATCCGGCTCCCCGGCGGCGATCCTCGCGAACACGTCCGGGCCGCCCACGCGGTCCAGGAGGTACTCGAGCCACATCATCGAGGTCCACCGCGACTGGCCGGCCAGCGAGATGGGGGCGACGCCTGCGGAGTGCGCCTTCTCGATGGCGCCCAGGAGATCCTCCCAGCTCTCGGGGGCCTCGGCGCCGATGTTCTCGGGCACGGTCTTGTTGTGGAACAGGATGATCGGCTGGGCGGCGCCCGTGGGCATCGCGTAGACCTGCTCGTCGACGGTGGCCGCGGCCCAGACCGACTCGATGAACCTGTCCTTGACGTCGGTGTTCTCGCCGAGCCAGTCGGTGAGATCGTCGACCTGCTCCTCCTCGGCATAGGTGCGCAGGCCGCCGCCGCCCCAGCCGGTGATGACGGCGGGCGCCTCGCCGGCGCCGATGGCGGTGCGGATCTTCTGCTTGTAGGCGTCGTTCTGGAAGAACGTCAGCTCGATCGAGCCCTTGCCGAGCTCGTTGAACGCGGTGACGGTGTCCTCGGTGATGGTCTCGTTCGGCTCACCGCTGAGAGCCCAGTAGCCGGCGGAGTCGGCGCCCCCGCTTCCGGAGCCTCCGGGGCCGGAGGTCCCGCAGGCGGCGAGGCTGAGCGCGGAGAGCCCGGCGGCGGCGCCCAAGGCGGACCGGCGAGAAAGCTGGATGTTCTTCATGACCTACTCCTGATGTCGACGGTGACGGGGTGCAGCGGCCAGTGGGTGTGACGGAACTCACCCGGGTAAGTGTCGTTAACTTACAAACCGGGGTGCGTCGGGTCAAGACAGGATGCGCAATCGATATGCGTGTCGGCGACCCGTGGGCCGACGGGCCTCGGGTGGCCCGGTCAGTCGGACAGGCTCGCCGACCGGGCGATCCAGTCGCCGGGGTGATCCAGGAGCGGGGAGACCGCTGCCCGCGCCGCACCCCACAGGGCGGGTGCCGCGAGGTCGTCCGAGCGTTCGATGACGATCTCGTCGACCTCGGCGGCCAGGGCGTGGAGGTCCACGGTCTCGCGGATGAACGGGGCGATCTCCTCGGCGATCGGGCCCAGGTAGCCCGAGAGCACCACCGTGGACAGATCCAGGATGTTCAGGGCGTTCGCGACCGCGAGGCCCAGGGAGCGGCCGATCGTGCCGATCACCTCTGCTCGGTCGGTGCTGCGGGAGAGCTCCTCGACCAGCTCGTCGATGAGCACGTCCCGGCGCAGCCCGGCGCGCTCTCGCAGCGCGTGGTACGAGACGTACGCCTCGAGGCAGCCGCGACGGCCGCAGCGGCAGAGCGCGCCGCCCGGCTCGACCACGGTGTGCCCGAACTCCCCGGCCCAGCCGTGGACGCCCTCGAGCACCTTGCCCTCCAGCACGATCGCCCCGCCCACGCCGGTGCTTCCGCGCACGTACATGAACGATTCGTCGGGCCGACGGGCGATCTCGGTGAGGACCGACAGCCGGATGTCGTTCTGCACCAGGACCGGCACGCCCTCGAGGGCGGGCATGGCCTGGAGCTCACGCATGAGGGGGACGTCGTCCCAGTCCAGGTTGGGGGCGGAGAGCACGCTCTCCCCGTCGGGCGAGATGCGCCCGGGCACGGCGACGCAGACCCCGACCAGCGTCGCCTCGCCCGCTTCGGCGCGGACCTGGTCGAGCAGTCGCGCGCAGGCCTGGACGGCCTCGGGGACGTTGTCGGCCGTGACCTCAAGGTACTCGGTGCGGGAGCTGAGCTCGCCGCCGGCCAGATCGATGCCGAGGCAGGAGATGTGCTCGGCGGCGATCTCGAGCCCGATGCCGAGCACCGTGTGCTGGGCGGGCTGCAGGGGCACCATCGGTCGGCCGCTGCCCTGGGAGACCGGGGCATGCTCCTCCACGAGACCGGCCGTGATCAGCTCCTCCACGAGCTTGGAGACGGTGGGCTTGGTGAGCTGCGTGGAGCGGGCGAGGGTGGCTCGGGAGACGGGATCGGCCGCGTTCATGACGGCGCGCATGACGAGCGAGAGGTTGTGCTCGCGCAGGTGCGTCGATTGCATGGAGAAGGCCCTTCCGTCGGACGAATCCGCGGTGCCGCCTTGTGATCGGGCGGCGAATCGTCGTATGTTAGTAACTCAAACATACTAAGCGGCTCGAGGATGCCCGTTCCGCAGAACTGCTGGATCGGTTCAGGGCATCGTAGTGCGTCATCTCGTACCGCGAGGGATCACAGACTGCTGTCCGTACAGAGGAGTTCGACCATGACTGCACCCACCCCCACCCGCGACGACAAGTTCTCCTTCGGCCTGTGGACCACGGGCTGGCAGGCTCAGGACCAGTTCGGCTCCGCCACCCGCCCGCCGCTCGAGCTGAGCGCGCACATCCGCAAGCTCTCCGAGCTCGGCGCCTGGGGCTTCACCTTCCACGACAACGACGTGGTGCCCTTCGACGCGACCCCCGCGGAGCGCCAGAAGATCATCGACCAGCTGAAGTCCGTCACCGACGAGACCGGCCTGGTCATCGAGATGGTCACCACCGACACCTTCGCCCACCCCGTGTTCAAGGACGGCGCGTTCACCTCCAACGACCGCGACGTGCGCCGCTTCGGCCTGCGCAAGGTCCTGGCCAACGTGGACCTCGCCGCCGAGCTCGGCGCGACCACCTTCGTCATGTGGGGCGGCCGTGAGGGCGCGGAGTACGACGGGTCGAAGGACCTCTTCGCCGCGCTCGAGCGCTACCGCGAAGGCCTGGACACCGTGGCCGGCTACATCAAGGACAAGGGCTACGACATGCGCATCGGCCTCGAGCCGAAGCCGAACGAGCCCCGCGGCAACATCTTCCTGCCCACCGTGGGCCACGCGCTGGCCTTCATCGAGCAGCTCGAGCACGGCGACATCGTGGGCATCAACCCCGAGACCGGCCACGAGCAGATGGCGACCCTGAACTACACCCACGGCCTCGCCCAGGCGCTGTGGAGCGAGAAGCTCTTCCACATCGACCTCAACGGCCAGCACGGCCCGATGTACGACCAGGACCTCGTGTTCGGCCACGGCGACCTGATCAGCGCCTTCTTCACCGTCGACCTGCTCGAGAACGGCTTCCCGTCCAAGCCCGGCGCCTACGTGGGTGCCCGTCACTTCGACTTCAAGCCCTCGCGCACCGAGCACGAGACGGGTCAGTACGACTCCGCCGCGGCCAACATGGAGATGTACCTGATGCTCAAGGAGCGCGCCCTCGCGTTCCGTCAGGACTCCGAGGTCCAGGAGGCGCTGTCGTACTCCGGCATCGACGAGCTCGCGCAGCCGACCCTCGCCGAGGGCGAGTCCCTCGCGGACCTGCTCGCGGATCGCTCCACCTTCGAGGAGTTCGACGCGGATAAGGCCGGCGAGCGCAACTTCGGCTTCGTGCGCCTGCAGCAGCTGGCCATGCAGCACCTGCTCGGCTTCCGCGCCTGATCCGGTGGGGGCGGGGCCGGTCGGGCGCATCAGCCTGGCCAGCCCCGACCCGCTCTGCTATCCCGCTCGGCCGCGCTCCGCTCGTGCCCGTTCCGTTCGGGCGCGCGCGGTCCTGGCTCCGCGTGGCCCGCGTGGCGTGGCCGTCGCATCCGGTGGCGGTATGTGTGCACGCTGCCCGTACAGGGGACTGCTTGCGCGGATGCCGCCAGTCGATGCGAGGGTGGCCTGCCCGCTCGGCCTGCGCGTGGCCAGCCCACCTGGCCTGTCCACCCGGCACACAGTTCCCGCAGTTCCCGCCGATCCTGTCGTTCCTCGAGTGGCGCGCGGCGGGTGTCATAGCCTGGTGGGGCAGCCGCAATGCGCCTCCCGAAAACGTCGTCCGCCGTCGGACGGCCCAGCACCCGCGACCTTCCGCATGACCACGACGCAGACGACCACTCGGCAACCATGACACCGCGTGCACGCACGGCGCACCCGGTATCCACGACGCCACTCGCCCGCACGGCCCACCCGCTCCCGACGCAAAGGACCTCCTGATGGCACCCACGGTTCTCGGAATCGACTCCTCCACCCAGGCCACGAAGGCCCTCCTCGTCGACGCGGAGACGGGGCAGGTGCTCGAGGAGCGCCGCGCCGCGCATCCCGACGGCACCGAGGTGGATCCGCGCGCCTGGCTCGCGGCGGTCGACGAGGCGGCCGGGCCGCTGCTCGAGCGGGCCGACGCCGTGTCCGTGGGCGGCCAGCAGCACGGCATGGTGCTGCTGGATGCGCAGGGCGAGGTGGTGCGTGACGCGCTGCTGTGGAACGACACCCGCTCCGCCCCGCAGGCCGAGGCCCTGATCGAGGAGATGGGCGGCGCCGAGGCGTCGGTCGAGGAGATCGGCAGCCTGATGGTCGCCTCCTTCACCGCCTCCAAGCTGCGCTGGGTGCGCGATCACGAGAGCGAGAACGCGCAGCGGGCCGCGAGCGTGCTGCTGCCCCACGACTACGTCTCCCGTCATCTGGCCGGCGGGGGAGAGGCCTTCACCGACCGCGGCGACGCCTCCGGCACCGCGTACTACTCCACCCGCACGGAGGAGTGGAAGCCCGAGCTGGTCGAGCTGGCCCTGGGCCGCTCCCTCGAGCTGCCGCGCCTGCCCGGCTCGCCGCAGGAGATCATGGCCCGCACGCCCGCGGGCGCCGCGATCGCCGCCGGCACCGGCGACAACATGGGGGCGGCACTGGGCCTCTCGCAGAGCGAGGGCGACGTCTCCGTCTCGATCGGGACCTCCGGCGTGTGCGCGATGGTCAGCCCCACCCGCCCGAACGACGCCACCGGCTCGGTCACCGGCTTCGCGGACGCCACCGGTCGCTTCCTGCCGATGGCCACCACGATCAACGCCGCCCGCATCCTCGAGGCCGGCCGCGCTCTGCTCGGCGTGAGCCACGAGGAGATGGCCGAGCTCGCCCTGGCCAGCGCACCCGGTGCGCACGGAGTGACGCTGCTGCCCTACTTCGACGGCGAGCGCACCCCGAACCGTCCCGAGGCCCGCGCGACCCTCACCGGCATGAGCACCGCCACCACCCGGGAGGACGTGGCCCGCGCCTACGTCGAGGGTCTGCTGTGCTCCCTGGCCGACGGCATCTCGGCGCTCGAGGACATCACCGGCACCGCCGCCGCTGGGATCACCCTGATCGGCGGCGCGGCCCGCAGCCAGGCCGTGCAGCAGATCGCCCCGGCCATCTTCGGGCGTGCGGTGACCATCGCCCCGGCCGCGGAATATGTGGCCCTCGGGGCCGCCCGCCAGGCCGCCTGGGCCCTCTCCGGCGAGCAGGAGCCGCCGGCCTGGGAGCTCACCGGCAGCCGCACCGTCGAGGCGGAGCCCACCCCCGAGGTGCTCGGCGCCTACCGCGAGCTCAAGGAGCGCACCGCGGACTGGGCCGCCAAGGGCTGATCCCGAGAAGGCGCCGCCGGTCCTCCATCGCGGGCCCCGTCCACGCGGTCCGGCGGTTGCCCAAAGGAGCGACAGCGCGCCGAGACGACGACACGATGCAGAGCACCCCATCTGAAACTTTCAGGTGGGGTGCTTCGTCGTACAGTCACGACAACGCCCGGTGACCGGGCATTGACCACGCCCTGGTGCCTGCTCTAGCCTGAGGAGAACCGAAAGTGGACAGAAAGCTTTCAAAAACTGCCTGAAACTCGAGATGTGCGGATGTCCGCCACCTCGTCGGCCGTGCGAAGGAGCACCTCATGACCGTTGCCCCGTGGAGAGACCCCTCTGTGAGCGTCGAGCAGCGCGTGGAGTCGCTGCTGGCCGATCTCAGCCCCGAGGAGAAGATCGCCCAGCTCGGCAGCTACTGGAAGCGGCCCGAGATCGGGGACGCCGAGGGCTTCGCGCCCATGCAGTCCACCTTCGACGAAGGCCGTGATCCCTTCGAGGACGCCGTCCAGAACGGCCTCGGGCACATCACCCGTGCCTACGGCAGCGCACCCCTCACCTCGCAGGAGGGCGTGGAGAACCTGCGCCGCCTGCAGAGCGCCGTCACCGCCGGCTCCCCGCACGGCATCCCGGCGATCGCGCACGAGGAATGCCTGACCGGCGTCATGGCCCATGAGGCCACCACCTACCCCGCCGCGATCGCCTGGGGAGCCTCCTTCGCCCCCGAGCTGATCGGCGAGATGGCCGCACGGATCGGGTCGGACATGCGCGCGATCGGCACCCATCACGGCCTGTCCCCTGTGCTGGACATCGTGCGCGACTACCGCTGGGGCCGCATCGAGGAGACGATGGGCGAGGACCCGTATCTCACCGGCATCCTGGCCACCGAGTACGTGAAGGGTCTGCAGAACTCCGGGGTCATCGCGACCCTGAAGCACTTCGCCGGCCATGCCGCCTCCCGCGCGGGCCGCAACCATGCGCCCGTCTCGATCGGCCTGCGCGAGCTGCACGAGATCGACCTGGTGCCCTTCGAGATGGCCGTGCGCCTGGGCGAGGTCCGCTCCGTGATGAACTCCTATGCCGACATCGACGGCATCGCCCCCGCCGCCAGCCGCTGGCTGATGACCGAGCTGCTGCGGGACACCTGGGGCTTCGAGGGCACCGTGGTCTCCGACTACTGGGCCGTGAACTTCCTGCAGTCCATGCACCGCGTCGTGGAGACCACCCGCGACGCCGCCGTGACCACCCTGCGCGCCGGGATGGACGTCGAGCTGCCCGAGACCAACACCTTCCCCGAGCTGCTGGACGCCATCGAGGCCGGCGAGCTCGAGGTCGAGGTGCTCGACACCGCCGTGCGCCGTGTGCTGCGCCAGAAGGTCGAGCTGGGCCTGCTGGACCCCGAGTTCGACCCCGCCACCACCGGCGAGGCCATCGACCTGGACCCCGCGGAGAACCGCGATCTCGCCCGGCGCGTGGCCGAGGAGTCCATCGTCCTGCTGCGCAACGAGGCCGACGTGCTGCCGCTCGCGGCACCGGGCCGCATCGCGCTCATCGGCCCCAGCGCCGTCGAGGCGCGCAGCTTCCTGGGCTGCTACAGCTTCACCAACCACGTGCTCTCCCGCCTGGAGGACAACGGCACCTCGGTCGCCGTGCCCTCGCTCGCCGAGAGCCTGACCGCCGAGTTCCCGGACTCCACCGTCACGACGGTCGCCGGGACCGACTTCACCGGCACCTCGACCGACGGGATCGCCGAGGCCGTCACCGCGGCCGAGGCGGCGGACGTCGCCGTGCTCGCCGTCGGCGACATCGCGGGCCTGTTCGGCGCGGGCACCTCCGGCGAGGGCTGCGACGTCGCCGACCTGCAGCTGCCCGGTGCCCAGCACGAGCTCGTCGAGGCCGTGCTCGCCACCAGCACCCCCGTGGTGCTGGTGCTGGTCACCGGCCGGCCCTACGCGCTCGGTGCCTACGTGGACCGCTGCGCCGCCATCGTGCAGGCGTTCATGCCCGGCGAGGAGGGCGGCAGCGCGCTCGCCGGTGTGCTCTCCGGCCGGGTGAACCCCTCCGGTCGCCTGCCGATCGGGATCCCCGGGGGCATGGGCGGCCAGCCCGGCACCTACCTCGCCCCGGTGCTCGCCTGGGTCAGCGACGGCATCTCGAACATCGACCCCCAGCCGCTGTTCCCCTTCGGCTTCGGCATCGGCTACACCCGCTTCGAGTACTCCGACCTGGACCTCTCGTCCGCAGAGATCGCGGCCGACGGCACCGTGGAGATCGCGGCCACGGTCACCAACGTGGGCGATCGCGACGGCAAGGAAGTCGCCCAGCTCTACCTCAGCGACCCGGTCGCCTCCGTGGTGCGCCCGCTCAAGCGCCTCGTCGGCTTCACCAAGATCGCCCTCGCCGCCGGGGAGAGCGCCCGCGTCACCTTCCGCCTCCATGCCGACCGCACCTCGTTCCTCGGCCAGGACCACCAGCGGATCGTCGAGCCCGGCGAGTTCCGCGTGCGGGTGGGCTCCTCGAGCGAGGACATGCGGCACGAGGGATCCTTCCGGATCTCCGGCGCGGTGCGCGTGGTCGGCGACGGCGAGCGGGTGCTCGACACCCCGGTCGACGTCGCCCCGGTGCGTGGCGGGCAGACGGCCTCGCCGTCCGCGTCGGTCACTGCAGGGGCCCCCGCCGGGACCGCAACCGCGAGTGTCTCCGAGGGGCTCTGATGACCACCCCGTCCGGACCCGCACGGAGGGCCCCGGCGCAGGCTCCGTCGGCCCCGCAGGCCGCGTCGACTCTGTCAGCCCCGTCGGCCGCGTCGTCTCCCGGAGACCGTCTCGAACCGATCCAGCTGCAGGTCGTGGACGCCGACGGCGCTCCGCGACCGGGAGCGTCGGTCACGGTGGAGCAGGCCCGGCACGCCTTCGGCTTCGGCTGCACCGCCTTCGCGCTCGCGCAGCCCGGCGACCAGCCCGCCGCCGAGCTCGAGCGGCTGTGGCTGGACCTGTTCGACACCGCGACGCTGCCCTTCTACTGGCGCTGGTACGAGCAGACTCCCGGGGCCACCGACGCGGACCGCCTGCGGGCCCTGGCCACGCACCTCCGCCACCGCGGTGTGCGGATCAAGGGCCATCCGCTGCTGTGGCACACCCTCGCCCCGACCTGGCTGCAGGAGAAGGACGACCAGGGTGTCGAGGACGCGATCCGCGCGCGGATCACCCGTGAGGCAAGCGGGTTCGCCGGGCTCGTCGACCAGTGGGACGCGATCAACGAGACCGTCATCCTGCCCGTCTTCGAGGCCGAGGAGAACGCGGTCACGCGCCTGGCGCGGGCCCGCGGCCGGATGCACGTCATCCGCCTCGCGTTCGAGACCGCCCGCGCCGCGGACCCCACAGCGCGCCTCGTGCTCAACGACTTCGACCTCACCCCCGCCTACGAAGAGGTCATCGAGGAATGCCTCGAGGCGGGCGTGCAGATCGACGCGATCGGTCTGCAGACCCACATGCATCAGGGGTATCGGGGCGAGGAGCAGATCACCGAGGTGCTCGAGCGCTTCTCCCGCTTCGGCCCGCCCCTGCAGATGACCGAGACGACGCTGGTCTCCGGCGACCTCATGCCCGCCCACATCGGCGATCTCAACGACTATGTGGTCGACTCCTGGCCCTCGACGCCCGCGGGCGAGGAGCGCCAGGCCGACGAGCTCGTGCGCCACTACCGCACCGTGCTCGCGCACCCGGCCACGGAATCGCTCACCTATTGGGGGCTGGACGACGCCTCCGCCTGGCTCGGCGCCCCCGCGGGTCTCGTGCGGGCCGACGGGACCCCGAAGCCGGGCTATCACGCATTGCGGGAGCTCATCCGTGAGCAGTGGTGGGTCCCTCGCGGCGAGCACCGGGCCGACGAGAACGGCGTGGTCCACCTGCAGGGATTCGCCGGCGACTACACAGTCGAGACCGACGGGCAGGTGCGCGAGGTCACCGTGCCGCGCGGGGGGCTCCTCAGCCAGCAGGTGCCGGCACCGGCTCCTCGTCGGGACTGACGAAGCGCTCTCGGAGGAGCCGGGCGACCGGCTTCTCCGAGTGCCACAGGGCCACCGTGAGCAACGAGCCGGCCAGCAGGAGCATGAAGCTGCCGATGAACTGCACGAGCCCGAGCGTGAGCACCCCGAGGGAGAGCAGCGCGAGCGTCGAGAGCGGCTTCGTGAGCAGGGTGAACACCGAGAGCCGGAGCACGTCGACGAGGCGGAAGCTGAAGTTCGACACGATCGTCAGCGCACGTACCAGGACCAGCAGGACCAGCGCCCCGAGCGCCAGGAAGGCGGCGTTGAAGCTCGCCGTGCCCAGCTGGGTCCCGAAGGTGACGTTCGCCGTGAGGATCCCGAGCACGAGCACCGCCGGCGCCCCCACCTTGAGGCTGTCCAGGAGGTTCAGCCGGTAGCCGCGCAGGAAGCGCGAGGCGGGGACCAGGTCAGGATCCTCGGACCGCCGGCGCCAGGCATAGAGCGCCGCGGAGACCGCTGGCACCACCGGCAGGGTGGCGACGACCAGCAGCAGGACGCTGCTCGGCTCCGCCGTCAGCAGCGTCCAGGCGAGGATCGTGGGGGAGCAGGCGACCACCAGGAGCACGTCGATCGTGACGAGCCAGTAGACCCACTCGGTGACACCGGTGAGCACGCTGCGGTTCTGTCGGACGGACGTCATCGGGCCTCCTTCAGGGCGGGCTGCAGTGCGGGCCGCCGGGGTGCGAGGCGCGGTGCGGCGCGCCCGGCAGCACTCCTCGGTATCGCTCCAGTATCGCCTCCAAAACAGAAACTTTCGATTGATTGTTCTGCGATGATACGCAACTGTTACCTCCAGTTCAGGCGTTCCGGGAGAGCGCTCTCAGGGATTGTGATGGGAACCTGCAGGTGAACGCATTGTCGAGGCGCGGGCGGCGGAGATTCTCACGTGATAGCGAAGCCCTTGACCAGCATCACAGTGAGAGTTAAGTTAAGTTGCGCACCGAAACTTCAGCGAAAGTCTAGGTACGCTTTCCTGCCGCACTACGACGCGCGGCAGTCAGCTCTTCGGAACAGGGTGCGGTCGATCATCGACGCCCTGCTCCCCCGAGGTCCGATCCGGATGCCGCCCAGGACGGGCGCAGCATCACTCCATCGGAACCAGCAGTGCCTGCAGTCCCTGCTCCACCTGTTCAGCCGGCCGCTCCCTGCGGTGCGGCCATGATCTCGACGAGGAGACGGCTATGACGACGTCGCACCCCTTCCATCTTTCGCAGACCCGCCGCAGTTTCGTGGGGCTCTCCGCAGCGGCCTTCGGGACGCTCGCCCTGGCCTCCTGCGGCTCCGACTCCGGAGAGGAGGTCGACGTCGAGTCCCAGAACGTGGGAGCGATGGACGACTACGCCGCGGACGCGCAGTTCACGGCCACCGAACCCTTCGAGGTCAGCATGCTGTGGACCGACTGGCCCGAGGTGCCGGTCGAGGACTCCTGGCGGATCTTCGAGCTCATCAAGGAGCTCACCAACGTCGAGATCACGCTGACGCACATCCCCTTCAGCGACGCGACCGAGAAGCGCAGCCTGCTCATCAGCGCCGGTGACGCGCCGACCCTGATCCCGCTGGTCTACACCGGTGAGGATGCCCCGTTCGTCTCCTCCGGCGCCGTGGTGCCGCTGAGCGACTACGCGGACAAGATGCCGAACTTCCAGAAGTACATCGAGGAGTGGGAGCTCTCCGAGATGATCAACAACCTCAAGCAGGCCGACGGCAAGTACTACATGGTGCCCGGCCTGCAGGAGGTCTCCGTCCCGGCGTTCAGCCTGGTGATCCGCAAGGACATCTTCGAGGAGGTCGCCGGCGCGGTGCCCAACACCTGGGAGGAGGTCCACGAGGGGCTCAAGCTGATCAAGGAGAAGTACCCCGACTCCGTACCGCTGGCGGACGGCTTCGAGGCCCAGTCCATGCTCAACTATGCCGCGCACGGCTTCGGGACCAAGGCGGGCTGGGGCTTCGGCGACGGGGCGGTCGAGGGCGCAGACGGCAAGCTCGTCTACGCGGCGACCACCGACGAGTACAAGCAGCTCGTGGACTACTTCCGCGGCCTGGTCGAGGACGGCCTGCTGGACAAGGAGTCCCTCACCGCCTCCAACGACGGCAGCGGTGCCGCGGGCGTCGACGAGAAGTTCGCCAAGGAGCTGTGCTTCGCCGCCTCGGGCTCCTCCGGCACGGCGATCGAGTTCGCCACCGCGCTCGACGCGACAGTCGGCGAGGGGAACTACTCCATCACGCTCATCCCGCCGCCCGGCGGTCCCGCCGGGGACATGGTCGAGCCCCGCAACTTCTGGCACGGCTTCATGCTCAGCTCGGAGATCACGAAGTCGGAGAACTTCCTGGCCACGCTGCAGTTCGTGGACTGGCTCTACTTCAACCCCGAGGCGCGCGACATGCTGCGCTGGGGCGAGAAGGACGTGACCTACACGAAGGCGGACGACGGCACGATCGAGCTCGACGACGGGTACTCGCTGGACGACTACGCGATGAACGCCGGCGCCGAGACCGATATCAAGATCGACCTCGGCTTCTCGACCTTCCCGGCCGAGGCCACCGAGTCCCGGGCGCTCAAGGAGTCCTACAGCACGCCCGAGTTCGTCCAGTACATCGACGACGTGCTGAGCACCCGCACCCCGCGCGACCCGTTCCCGCCCACTCCGATGGATGAGACCGAGCTCGAGCAGGCCTCGCTCCTGGCGACCCCGATCAAGGACGCCGTGGACACCGCGACGCTGCAGTTCATCATGGGCGAGCGCGACATGGGGGAGTGGGATGCCTTCGTCGGCGAGCTGGAGGCGGCAGGCGTGGACCGGTACCTCGAGCTGCTGAACACCGCCAAGGACCGTTTCGTCGAGGCCAACGGCTGAGCGGGCTCGGTCAGCAGACGGAACGGGTGGTCACATGACCCTGGCACAGACACGGGACGTCGCGGCGCAGGAGCCTGCGTCGCGGCCCCCGACCCCGAAGCGCAGGCCGGGACGGTGGAAGCGGTCGCTGCGGCGCGACTGGCCGCTGTACACCTTCGCGATCGCGCCGCTCATCTTCCTGGCGATCTTCCGCTACCTGCCGATGCTCGGCAACGTCATCGCCTTCCGCCGGTTCCGACCGGGCGGGAACATCTTCGGTGACGAGTGGGTGGGAATGCTCTACGTGGATATGTTCATCCACGACCCCGCCTTCTGGAACGTCTTCACGAACACGGTGATCATCGGCGGCATGACCCTCGTGGTCTGCTTCCCGCTGCCGATCATCCTGGCGCTCATGCTCAACGAGGTGCGGCGCACGCACTTCAAGAAGATCGTGCAGTCGATCAGCTACCTCCCGCACTTCCTCTCGGTCGTGATCGTGGTGGGCATGGTCTACCAGCTGCTGTCCCTGCAGGGCACGGTCAACCAGATCACGGAGGCCTTCGGCGGGGACGCGGTGTCGTTCCTCCAGAAGCCCGAGTGGTTCCGGTTCATCTACGTGGCCTCCGAGGCCTGGCAGACCGTCGGCTGGGGCACGATCCTGTACCTCGCCGCGCTCACCGCCGTGGACGACGGCCTCTACGAGGCGTCGCGCATCGACGGGGCGAACCGCTGGCAGCAGACCTGGCACGTCACGATCCCGGGGATCCGGCCGACGATGGTCACGCTGCTGATCCTCAACATCGGCAACTTCCTCAACGTCGGGTTCGAGAAGGTCCTGCTGCTCTACAACCCCATGACCTACTCGACCGGCGACGTCATCTCGACGTATCTGTACCGCGTCGGCCTGGTGTCGAACAATCTCAGCTATGCCGCGGCCATCGGCCTGTTCCAGGCCATCATCGGCTTCGCCATGGTCATGTCCGCGAACTTCATCTCGAAGCGATTGGTGGGGACGAGCCTGTGGTGATCGAAGCAATGGCCCCGGACGCGCCCCGTGCGGCGCCCGTCAAGGCCCGGACGTCCCGTATCAAGGACTCCACCTCGTACAAGGTCTTCACCGTCGTCAACATGACGGTCCTGGTGCTCATGTGCGCGGTGATGCTCTATCCGTTCGTGATGCTGCTGGCGCAGTCGTTCAGCTCGGCCGGGGCGATCAATGCCGGCAAGGTGAGCATCTTCCCGGTGGACTTCAACATCGATACGTACAAGGCGGTCGCCGACAACGGCGCGTTCTGGCGCAGCTACGGCAACACCGTGGTCTACACCGTGATCGGCACGACCATCGCGATGGTCCTGACCACGACCTACGCCTTCGTGCTGTCCAAGAAGCACCTCAGGGGGCGCGGGCTGCTCATCGGCATCGCCGTGTTCACGATGTTCTTCAACGGCGGCATCGTCCCGAACTACGTCCTCATCTCCTCCCTGGGGATGAAGAACACGATGTGGGCGGTGATCCTCCCGCCGGCGCTGTCCGTCTTCAACCTGCTGGTCATGAAGGCCTTCTTCGAGAATCTCCCCACGGAGCTCGAAGAGGCGGCGCACATCGACGGCCTCACCTGGTTCGGGATCTTCTTCCGCATCGTGCTGCCGCTGTCCAAGGCGGTCATCGCGACGATGGTGCTGTTCTACTCGGTGCAGTACTGGAACGACTGGTTCGCCGCGTTCCTGTACCTGGACAAGACGGATCTGTTCCCGGTGACCCTGTTCCTGAGGAACTTGATCGCCGGCGCCTCCACGGCGGCCTCCGAAGGGGCCGCGGCCTCCGGGGCGAGCGTCAGCGACATCAACGCCAACATCCAGTCGGTGACGATGATCCTGATCCTCATCCCGATCCTGTGCGTGTACCCGTTCGTGCAGCGGTACTTCGTCTCCGGGATCATGCTCGGCTCCGTGAAGGGCTGATCTGCTCCGCCGACGGGGCGGTCGTCCAGCCTGCGGGCCCGGCGCCCGCCCCGTCGTTCGTCGGGTCACCCGGGAACGGGCCCTGGCGGGCGCTCGCCGCCTTCGACCGTTCGGTCTCCGAGGTCGAGCCAGCGCGTCTCGAGGACTAAAATAGTCCGAAAGTGTCAGCGAAACATCAAAGGTTGTTTAGGCTGGACCCTGAGTGCTCCGCGGCCGCGGGGTCGGGCCCGACTATCCTCCGGGGAGTCGGTGCTGAGGACGGTGCTGTGTCGAGAGGTGAGGGTGTGGACATGCCAGAGGATGCTGCCCGGCAGGGCCGGGTCACCCTGAAGGACGTCGCCGAGAAGGCGGGGGTCTCGCTGGCGACCGCCTCGAAGGTGATGAACGGTCGCGCGGACGTGCGCGACTCCACGCGCCAGGAGGTCGCCGAGGTGGCCCGAGAGCTCGGCTATCAGCCGAAGCGACGCGATACCGACCGTCGTCGCTCGGTGATGATCCACTTCGACACGCTCACGAGCCCGTACGCGCTGCAGGTGCTCGAGGGTGCGGAGCGCGCCGCCCGTCGGGCCGACGTGGACCTGCTGGTCATCAGCGTCGACGAGCGCGGCGAGGGCTATGCCGGGCCCACGCGCGCGCAGATGGCGGACATCGCAGCGCGCGGCATCGAGGGTCTCATCGCCGTCACCTCCCCGATCGGGACCCAGCATGCCCGCTGGAGCAAGGACCTCAAGCTGCCGCTCATCGCCGTGGACCCCGTGACGATCGGCCCGGACACCAAGGGCGTCGTCACCATCTCGGCGACCAACTGGGAGGGCGGGTCGCTCGCCGTCCAGCACCTCCTGGACCTCGGTCACCGACGGATCGGCATCATCGGCGGGCCCGAGGGCTCCGTCCCCGCCCGGCAGCGGGTGCAGGGCTATCACAGCGCCCTCGCGCAGGCCGGGATCCCGGTGGACCCCGCGCTCATCCAGCACGGATCCTTCGGCTACGAGGACGGCCAGCGCAATGCCGAGAAGCTGCTGCGGCTGCCCGAGCCTCCCACCGCGATCTTCGCCGTCGCGGACACCCTCGGCGTGGGCGCCCTGCGGGCGGCCCGGCAGCTGGGCGTGAGCGTCCCCGAGGAGCTCAGCGTGGTCAGCTTCGACGACACGATGATCGCCAGCTGGACGCATCCCCAGCTCACCGCCGTGCGTCAGCCGCTGTTCTCGATGGGGCAGGTGGCCGTGGAGCGGCTGCTCGCGCTCTCCTCGGACCCGGGGCTGTTCGCCCACCCGTTCAAGCTCGAGACGCACCTGGTGCAGCGGGAGTCGACGGCGCCTGTCTCCCCGCAGGGTTCCTGACCACCGGCCGTGCACCGCGAGCGAGGCGCTCGCGGTGCACGGGCCGGAAGGGCGCGAGCGGAGGACTCAGCCCTTCTTCTCGACGAACCGATCGCGTGCGGTGTTGATCAGGTCCACGTAGGCGGGCAGGCCGGCGGCCTCGAGCTCCTGGCCGAACGCCTCCCACTCGCTCATGTCCCGTTCCCCCATGATGAACTGCAAGGTGGCGGTGTCCACGGCGTCCTTGATCGGGGTCGCCATCAGCGACGCCTGCTCCAGCTCGCCCTCCTCCAGCGGGGCGGGGGCCCAGGGCGGCATCGATTCCAGACTCTCGAGCACCCCGTCGATATAGGCGGTGAAGTCCTCGGAGTTGTAGGACTGCTTCAGTGATCGGGACTCGGTGGCCTCCGCCAGGTAGGTCGAGAAGCCGAGATCCTTGAGGATGTCGGTCCCGGCGCCGGTGTTCAGCTCGAAGCTGTCCAGCGAGTACCCCTCGTTGAGGGTGATCTCGCCGTTCTCCGCCGTCGTGTAGGTCTCGCCCTCGACGCCCCATCGGATCATCTCCCGGGCGTCGGGGTTGAAGTACAGCCAGTCCATGAACTGCAGGATCGCCAGGAAGTTCTCCGACGAGGCGATCTCGGAGTTCAGCATGAACCCGTGCCAGAAGTTCCGGGGCCCCATGATGTTCCCGCCAGGGCCGGCGGGCGGCGGGATGAGCTGCAGCTCGTAGTTCCCCTTGCCGAGGGTCTCGTCCATGGCCTGGGCGAACTCGAAGACGGTGCCCGAGGAGCCTGAGGCGGCGAAGCAGGTCTCCTGCGCGAACTTCGCGTCGATGCTCGCGGCGCCGCTGCCGTCGTTCGCGGCAGTCAGGGACTCGGGGTCCAGAAGCCCTTCCTCGACCAGGCTCCGGTAGTACTCGACCATCGCCTTGTACTCGTCGGAGGTGGCCGCGTACGTCATCGGGCCGTCGTGGCCGCCCATCATGCCGTCGCCGAAGCCCCAGCCGGCGCGGGTGTTGAAGGCGTAGCCGCCGTAGTTGATGAGCGACTGACCCCCGAAGCCGTCGGCCAGCGGCAGCGAGTCGGGGTACTTCTCCTTGATCGCCGTGAGCCCCTCGTGGACCTCGTCCCAGGTGGTGGGGATGCCGATGCCGATCTCCTCCCAGACGTCCTTGCGGATGATCAGGGAGAAGGAGGGGACCCAGACCTCCTGCAGGCCGGGGAGCATGTAGTACTTCCCGTCGGCCTGTCGGATGTTGTCCATCATCTCGCCGAGGTCCCACTCCTCGACGTACTTGCGGAAGTTGGGCATGTGCTCGATGTAGTCGCTCATCGGCAGGATCGCCCCGGAGGAGACGAACTGGGTCTCGTCACCTCGATAGATCAGCGGGACCACGGTGGGGGCGTCCCCGGCGCTGATGAGCAGGCTCCGCTTCTCCACGTTGTCGCTGAAGGGGACGTGGGTGAGCTCGAGCTCGACGTTGGTGAGCTCCTTGATGCGGTCGAACACCTGCCAGGTGTCCTGCACGGGGTTCTCGGGCCAGTCGGTCCACAGGATCGACAGCGTGATCGGCTCCGTGGCGGTGAACTGCTGGTCCGCCTCGAAGGACTCCATCGCCCCGACGTCCAGGGTCGAGGGATCGGCGGCGTCCTCGGGGGAGCTGGAGCCGCACGAGGCGAGCGCGACGGTGCTGAACGCCGCGGCGCTGAGGCCGACGAAGCTGCGGCGGCTGGTGAGAGGGCCTGGGGTCGGACGGGTCATGAGGGACTCCCGGTGTGGCTCGAAGATGTCGATCAGCGAGGAGGGCCCATCGCCGCTCCCCGGGGCACGGCCGGCGCGGAGGTGCCGAGCCGTGGACTGCGACGGCCGACGGTGGCGTCACTGCCGCTGTCCGACGTCCCCTGAAAAGGAAAGGAAAGTTTCCGAAAAAGCAGAAACTCGATTCAGGTGGATTGAGGGTAGGGACTCCGGCTGTTTCCGTCAAGCGCTCTCCCAAAGCGCGTGGTGCCCGCGGTATGCAGTCCGTGGTCAGGGAACTTCTCGGATCTTTGCCGTGACGCGCACGGAAAGCTTTTGAGAAAGTTTTGGACTGCTGTGAGGCCGCCGTGCATCCGGTGAATGGGGTGAGGTCGAGGCGGGTTGGACCAAGGCCAGGGCCAGGGCCAGGGCCAGGGGCCGAGGTCGGCGTCAGGGTCGGGAGTCGGTGCTGATGCGCAGCCGCAGGCTGAGCGGTGCCCCTGTCGATGCCGGGATCAGGAGCACCTTCCCGCTCGGCTCATCGCTGGCGCCGAGGAACGAGTAGGCCTCCCCGGGGTCGTAGAACGCCCGCCCGCCGAGTGCTCCCTGTGCGCTGATGTCGAGGCGCTCCCCGGCGCTGACCAGCTGGCAGGCGGCCTGGGCGCGGCCGTCCTCGAGGGACGTCGCCGCAGCTCCTCCGGCCCGAGGGTCCAGGACGTGCCTGCCCCGCTCGTCGCGGTACAGCGATGCGTCGTCCCCGTCCGTGACGACGTCTCCGCCGTCCAGAGCGAGCAGCAGGCAGATCGGAGTCCGGGGGCCCTCGAACTCCCAGTGCAGATCGAGGCTCCCGGGGCCGAGCGAGGCGGTCATCGAGGTGCTCAGGCTGACGAGGTCGGCCGGGCGGTGAGAGAAGTCCATGGCGGCGGCGAAACGCCCGTTGAACTCGAGGGCATAGTCCCCCGCGGGATCGAGGTCCGGCGCCCGGAGCGGGTGGAAGTACTCGGCGGCGATCCGCTCCTGCAGGGAATAGCGGTGCCGCTTCTCCGCATCGTCCGCCAGGCGTCGAGGTGGGCCGGGTCGCAGCGGGCCCAGGGAGAAGAAGTCCCGGGAGAGGCGCAGCTCGCGGATCCCCAGCGTCGTGCCGAGGAAGCGCGCGACGGTGGACTGCGAGGAGCTCCCGGAGGTGACCCGTCCAAGTGCAGCGGTATCGGTGCCCCCGAACAGCACCGTCGAGGACACCCCGTGATCCACCCGCGCCAGCGCCGAGTCGCCCAGCTCCACCACCTCGGGGGATTCCGGGGTGGGTGCCGGTGCGGCTGGCGGAAGCGGAGCGAGTGCGGAGGGATCGTCCGCGGCCAGGGCGAGCAGGGTCAGCACGTCGTCGGCCCCGGCGCGCGAGGCCGTGCGCACGGCGGCGCGAGCGGTGAGGGGGTCGCCGGCGCGGGCCGCATGCGCTCGGAACCAGGGGTGCATGGCTCCCCCGTCGAACGGGGCGAACTGGTCCTGCCGGCTGGAGGCCAGGGTCTCGACGAGTCCGTGCGCATCGGTGAGCTCGGCCTGGACCCGCGTGGCCCGATCCGCGGCCCGCGTGAGATCTGGACGCTCCAGGATCCTGCCCAGCGCCAGCAGGGCCGGAACCGAGACGTGCGCCGCGTAGTTCGCGCTGCGCTCGGAGAACAGGCCGTCCGTCTGCAGATCCACGCCCTCTGCGAGCCACTGCTCGGCGCGCTCGAGCGCCTCCCAGAGCCGAGCCAGCGCCGAGGCGATCTCCCAGCGATGGTTCGGGGTGTGGACGCCTCCGTGGAGCAGCGCCGGGGTCACGGCGCCCAGCACCAGATCCAGCGGCTCCTGCAGTGCGGAGAGCGGGTGCGCCGTCGTGCTGGAGTCGACCGACCGACGAGCGATCTCGACCCTCGCCCACGCCAGATCGTTCACCGTGAACGCCGAATCCGGTGGGGAGTCGACGTTGTCGCCGCCCCGGAAGGTGCCGGAGGGGTTCTGCAGCTCGCGGAGCCTGTCCAGCGCCGAGGCGGCGGCGTCGACCAGGGGCGCCATGGGGTCGACCAGCGGCGCGGCGGGCACGCCATGGTCGGGATGCCCCGTCGGCGAGAGCAGCACGGCATCGCGCACTACACGGCCCAGCGCCCGATGGCCGCCGCGGACGAGCACCGATCGGGATCGTTCGGGGAGGTCGCGAGCTGCGCCGACGAGCAGCTCGGTATGAGCTGCGGGCAGCCCGGCACGTTCGACGGCGGGCGGTGCGGAACCTGGGGGAGGCGAGGCGGGCACGTGCGTGATCCTCTCGGGAGATCGGGTCAGTCCTTCAGACCGGAGTTGATGTCGGAGTTCATGATCTGACGACGGAACACCAGGAACAGCAGCACCATCGGGATCAGGGAGATCACCGAGGCGCCCAGGAGGACGGCCCAGTCGATGTTCTCCGCGCCGTTCGAGCCCGTGCTCCGGCTGCGGAGAGCTCCGATCGCCCTGGTCGGGCCGGCCGGGTCAGCGAGCGGTCGCGTCGGCCGGCACCCGGTCGCGCAGCCAGGCCAGCTGGACCATGCTCTGGGTGGCCGCGCCGCCCTCGTGGTTGTTGAAGGGGTAGATCTCGATGTTCTTGCTCGGGGTCGCGCCGCTGAGGCCGGCGTAGTGGTTGTACGCCGCGAAGATCGTCGAGGGAGGGCAGGTCATGTCGCGCAGCGCCGCGGAGAAGAGCGTGTTCGCGCGGGCTCGCCGCGCGAGATGCACGACGTCGACGTACCGGAGCGTGTTCTCCACGGCCGCCTCGCGGCCCCGGTTCACGGCGAGATAGCGGACGATCTCCTGATAGGGATCGGCATCGGTGATGTCCATCGCGCGGCGGATCTGGCACAGGAACGGCACGTCCGCCATCACCGCGTCGACGTCGGGCACCAGGCTGCCGGCGGCGATCGCGAGCCCGCCGCCCTGGCTGCCTCCCGTCACCACGACGCGCCCGTCGGCGCCCGGGAGCGCACGGGCCGCATCGACCGCTCGCGCGGCGTCTGTCATGAGCCGCGTGAGGTACGCGGTCTCGGGGGATTCGATGCCGCGGGTCATGGACCCCGGGGCGGCGGGGCCGGAGCCGACGGGATCCGGGGTGTCGCCGCCGGAGCCCCAGCGGCTGCCCTGGCCGCGGGTGTCCATCACCAGGTGGCCGTAGCCGGCGCTCGGCCACATCAGGTGCTCGATCGGCTCCGAGCGACCGCCGCCGTAGCCGATGTACTTCACGACCACCGGAAGCTCGGCCTCGACGCCGGCAGGGCGCAGGTACCAGGCACGGATCGGCGCCCCGTCGTGCCCGGCGAAGGTGACGTCCCAGGTGTCCACCAGGGACAGCCCGGTCTCCACGGGCCGGAGCTCGAGGATCGAGTCGACGGTGCGGGCGCGATCCAGCGTGCCCGCCCAGAACTCGTCGAGGTCGGCCGGCTCGTCGAGCTCGGGGAGGTACTCGTGCAGAGCAGGGAGCGGGAGGTCGTACAGCGGCATCGAAGGCCCTTTCAGGACTGAGGGTGGGGGAGCAGCTCGAGCGGTGCGCCTGGTGCCAGGGCGAGCACACCGACATCACCAGGGTCGATTCTCGCCCCGGACGCCCCGTCCTGTCCGGAGATCAGCTCAGGTCCGTCGGCACATACGGCCGATCAGGGTGTGTCCAGTCTCGCGAGGATCGCGTCGGCGAAGGTCTCCGTGACCTCGGGGACCAGCGGCAGGTTGAACAGCGGCTCGAAGAGCTCGGCCTCGAGCAGCACGAGTCCATGCTCCGCGGAGTCCACGGTGTCGATGCGCCCGTAGAGCGGCGTGGACAGGCCGGTGACCTGGGAGATCGCGGACAGCGTCTGTTCGGCGAAGGCCTTCTCCTGCGCTGTGGCCTCGACGACCACAGGCCGCTCCTGGTAGACGCCTCCGCGCAGCCCGCCGCCCTCGGCGAGCAGGGCACCCTTGGAGATCGCATGGGTGAAGTGCCCGTCCACCGCGTAGAGCGCCTTCTCGTGCCCTGCGGACAGCTCGGGCACCTCGGGCTGCAGCATCGCGACGCCCCCGGACGTCAGGATCTGCCGGCCGAGGGCCAGCGCGGCGGGGTCCGTCGCCGAGAACAAGCCGACGAGCTGGGACCCTGCGCCGACGGTCGGCTTCACGACCACGCTCGCGGCCCGGCTCGCGAACTCCTCGAGGGCCCGCGAGAAGGAGTCGATCTCCCGGTGATAGGTCGCCGGGATGACCGCCACTCCTGCCCCCTCGAGCTGCGCGAGATACCGCTTGTCCATGTTCCAGCGCACCAGGTCGGGCTCGTTGAGCACGTGACTGCTCGACGCGGCGAGGTCCAACCAGCTCTCGAACTCCTCCGGATGGAGGGCGTAGTCCCACGGGCTGCGGATCACGAGCAGGTCGAAGGACGCCCAGTCGACATCCGGACTGCGCCACGGGGTCATCTCCGCGTGGACCCCTCGCCGGGTCAGCGCCTCCACGAGCGGCACCGCATCGAGGGAGGTGTCGGTCTCGATGCCGGCGGGCTGCGGATGGGCGACGACGATGCCGATACGGGTCATGGGGCCGAGCGTAGTGCGGTGCCCAGCATCCGACAGCCGGTGCCCGGTGCCCTGCGCGTGATGGTGGGTGTCGGGCACCTGGCGTGCGGAAGCGACGCTCCTATGGTGCGTCAAGTGGATAGTGGTGGGTACTCAAGGCGGCGGTAGAGGTCTCGAGCGACGTAGCGTTTCAGGCAGCGTTTGATCTCTCGCGGGGTCTTGCCTTCGCTGGTGCGTCGGGCGGTGT
>NZ_JABUXW010000023.1 GCF_014897585.1 Brachybacterium tyrofermentans
CCGTCAGCAAGGAAGTCCGTGTCCGCCTACAGGGAGATTGGCATGTCCGCTAGCAGCGAGAGCCCACGAGAGCTTGCCGGTGCCGGCCCCGAGGTCGACAGCGCGAGGAGCGGTGGAGGCCGCAGGGCGTGCGGTGCCGTCGGTGTCAACGGCGCATGCACCGGCTGCTGTCAGGTGGTCGCCGTTCATCTCGGCGAGGATCGCGTCGAGCGTAGCGGGCGGATAGCCGGGCCGGAGTCGGTCGTAGTCCTCGCCCTGGCCCTGGAAAGACGCCGCGAGAGCTTCTTTGCGCTCGGCACTTCCGAAGCGGGGCTCGTCGCGAGCGGAGATCGAGGGGACGGGAGGGTTCACGGGATCCGGCACGTCCAGGATTCTAGGTCCTTGCCGGCATGGACGGCTATGCCGGATGTGCCCCAGGTCTCAGTCTTCGATGTACCCCGTCTCCGGGTCGATCTGCTCCAGGAAGTTCCGAATGTTCGCCAGATGATCGGCCATCTCCAACGGTGGTGAGTTGTGGGCAGCGAGAGAGAACCCGTACTGAGCATTCGGGCCCGAGGTCCAGGCATAGCTGTAGTTGCCGGGAGCACCGCACGAGACCATGAAGACCTCCCCGTCGCACTCCACCCTGAAAGGCACCAGCGTCACCACCTTCCGCGTCAGTAGGTCCCGGCCCTGCTCAGCAGGAACGGTACGGCGATGAGCACCGCGAAGACAAGGACGAGGGCGAGAGCGGCCAGGGCGAGCCGCCAGGACGCTGCCTCCCGCCCGCGCACCAAGGCCACGAAGCTGAGCACGGTCGTCACGAGCGCGAGCAGACCGCCGAGAAGCGTCACGGGGATCAGGACCAGCACGCTCTCGATCCAGTCCTGATGCTCGGTGGCCTCCGTGGAGCCGTCCGGCGGCGGCAGGTAGTAGGTGATGCGAGCGGACGCAGCCGCTATCAGGGTCGCGAAAGCGGACACGAGCGTAGCGATGGCCCCGAGCACAACCGTGAGCACGGCTCGCAGGGATCGCTTCGCCCCGGGAACCGGCACCTCGGCCCGAGGCACGTCAGCCCGTGGTTCCCGGCCAGTGCTCGCCTCCGTACCCATGCCACTGCCCCTGCCTGCATCCGCATCCGTATCCGTGCCTCCGGCGTCGTGCTTCGTTCCCATGGCCCGCCCCCTCATCCCACGCGACCGTCGGTCCTCTCCGACGCAGAGCGGCCGGTCCTCCGGCCACCCCTGCAGGACAAAGAGTGACCGGGCAACCCGCCGGTGTCGATGGGGACTCCTCCACGAGCTGGCCGAAGCAGTCGGCCAGAGCAGTCAGCCAGATCAGCTGGCCGGAGCAGTCGGCCAGTAGCCAGCCGGATCAGCTGGCTGGAGCAGTCGGCCAGTAGTCAGCCAGATCAGCTGGCTGGAGCAGTGGGCCAGAGCAGCTGGCCCGGGAACCGCCCGCTGCCCGACCCGGCCGCCCTGGTCACCGCGACGCCCGATGCGCCACCCAGGAGCGGTGCAGGCCCGCGTAGATCCCGCCCTCGAGTTCGACCAGCTCGGCGTGGGTGCCGTGCTCGGCGAGGTCGCCGCCGTCGAGCACCATGATCCGGTCGGCGCGCTCCGCGGTGGAGAGGCGATGGGCGATGGTGATCGTGGTGCGGCCGCGGGCGAGGCCGTCGATGGCCTGCTGCAGGCGTACGTCCGCCGCGGGGTCCACGGCGCTGGTGGCCTCATCGAGCACGATCACGTCGGGGTCGGCGAGATAGGCACGGGCCAGGGCGACCAACTGCCGCTCTCCGGCGCTGAGGGACTCGCCGCGCTGGCCGACGGGGGTGGCCAGACCCTCGGGGAGCTCGTCGGCCCAGGTGCCCAGGCCCAGCTCAGCGAGCGCCTGGTGCATCTCGGCCTCGGTGGCGCCGGGCCGGCCGTAGAGGAGGTTGCCGGCGACCGTGGTGTCGAAGAGGAAGCCCTCCTGCGGCACCATGATCACGCGCGAGCGCAGCGAGGCGTACGGGATGAGGTGTACGGGCACCCCGCCGATGAGCAGCTCGCCGCTGGCGGGATCCATCATGCGGGTCAGCAGCTTGGCGAAGGTGGTCTTGCCGCTGCCGGTCTCCCCCACGATCGCGATGCGGCTGCGGGCGGGGAGGTCCACGGTGATGCCGTGCAGAACCTCCGGGCCCGTCGGGTAGGAGAACCGCAGGTCACGGATCTCGATGTCGAGCAGACCGTCGGGCAGCTCGGCCGCGCCGGGCACGGGATCCAGGCGCTTGCCGGTGTGGGGGTCCATGGCGCCGCCGGGGTCGGCGACGTCGGCCGGGGTGTCGAGCACGCCGAGCACGCGCCGCCAGCCGGCCACCGCGTTCTGGGCCTCCGAGAGCATCTCGATGCCCATCCGCACCGGCTGGCTGAACAGCGACACGAGGAAGACGAACGCGATGACGCCGCCGGCGGTGAGATCCGCGCCGGGCAGGTTCGCGCCGAACGCCTCGGTGCCCAGCAGGATCCCGACCACGACCACCACGGCAGTGGCGAGACCGTCGGCCGATTCGGAGAGGAAGAACGAGGCGGACTGCGGCTTCAGCACGGAGAACTGGGCGTTGCGCACATCCCGGACCCGCTCGAACTGGCCGGCGCGGGTGCGGTCCTCGACGCCGTAGGCACGCACGGTGGCGGCGCCGACGAGGGACTCCGACACGGAGCCGAGCATGGTGCCCACGTTCGCGCGGACCTGCTGGAAGCGAGCGCGGATGCGCTTCTGCAGCGACCCCATGATGAGCAGGATCGGGATGTAGCAGATCCACACCACGAGGGCGAGCGGCCAGGAGTAGAAGGCCATCACAGCGGTGGCGAGCACGAGCTGCATGCTCATCACCACGAGCATGATGCCGCCGAAGCTCATGAACTGGCTGACGGTGTCGACGTCGCTGGTCACACGGGACACGAGCGCGCCGCGCTGCTCGGTGCCCTGGGTGAGCAGCGAGAGGTCGTGGATGTGGCGGAAGGCGCGCTTGCGCAGAGTGGCCAGCGAGGTCTCGGCGAGCCGGAACAGCCGACGGTTCATCAGCACGTTGCAGGAGGCGGTGACCAGCAGGACCAGGGCGGCGAGACCGGCGGCGCCGGCGACGAAGGCGAGGTCGGGCTGTTCGGGGGCGATGATGCCGCGGTCCAGGATGGACTGCACCGCGATCGGCACGACGACCTTGCCGCCGGTGGCGACCACGGCCAGCAGCAGGGTGATCCAGATGCCGCGCAGCAGCTCCGGGGTCAGCGCGAGGCCGCGCCGGATCGTGTGCAGCGCGGACTCGTCGGCGGTGGTCTCGCTGCCGAGGGCGGAGGACTCGGCGCGGTCGGCTGCGGGTGCGGCGGTCATCGGCCATCCTCCTTCTCGTCGCGCGGGGCTGAGTCGGGTGCGGGGCGCGCCTCGTGGCGGCCGACGGGGCGCGGCGGGTCCGGTTCCGGGCCGACGTGGTCCGCCTCCGCACCGTCCGGGCCGACGGGACGCGGCGCATCCGGGCCGACGGGGCGCGGCTCCACACCGTCCGGGCCGACAGGGTCGAGCTCGGTCGGATCCGGCGGGAGCGCATGCATCGCCCCGGTGGTCGCGGGCGGCTCGCACTCGCACTCCCCATCGGGGGTGACATCCTCGCGGCGGTACCTGCCCTCGCCGTGGCGCTCCACCGCGGCGGAGACGGTGCGGGCCCGGTCGGCGTCCACGGCGATGCTGGGATCGGGGCCGTCGCTGGGCTGCGGTCCCGACGACTCGAGCAGGTTGTGGGAGATCGCCGCTTCGTCGTACGCATCGACCAGGGAGCGGTAGCCCTCGCTGCCCGTGCGCAGCTCCTCGTGGGTGCCGCTGGCGGCCACGCGCCCGTGGTCGAGGAAGACGACCTGGTCGGCGAGGGAGATCGTGGACTTGCGGTAGGCGATCAGCAGCAGCGTGGACGAGGTCATCTCGCGCCGGATCCCGTCGAGGATCGCGAGCTCCACGGTGGGGTCGCAGGCGCTGGTCGCATCGTCGAGGATCAGCAGGCGGGGCCTGCGTGCGAGGGCACGGGCCAGGGCGATGCGCTGGCGCTGCCCGCCGGAGAGCGATCCGCCGCGCTCCCCCAGCTCCGTGTCGAGGCCGTTGGGCAGGGCGTTCACGAAGCTCTCGGCCTGGGCCACGCGCAGCGCCCAGCGGATCGTCTCCTCGTCGATGTCCTCGCCGAGGGTGACGTTCTCGCGCACGGTGTCGTCGAAGATGAAGGCCTGCTGGAGCACCAGGGCGACATCCGCGGTGAGGGCGTCGGCCGTGAGGGTGCGCAGGTCCGCGCCGTCCACGGAGATGGCGCCCTGGTCGGGGTCAACGAGCCCGGCGGCGAGCAGGGCGAGGGTGGACTTGCCCGAGCCGGTGGCGCCGACGACGGCCAGCACGCGCGTGCCGGCGCCCGGATCAGCGCGCAGGGTGACCCCGTGCAGCGCCGCAGAGGTGCGCAGATGGTCTTCGGCGCGTGCGCCGCGACCGAGGATGACCTGGGCGGGGTCGTCGCGGTAGACGAAGGAGACCTCGTCGAAGGTGAGCACGCCGGGACCCTCGGGCAGGGCGTCGGGGCCGTAGGTGCGCTGCTCGGTGACGTCGAGGATCTGCTGCACGCGGCCGCCGCCGACGACGGTGCGCGAGAGGTCGCCGAGCACCCAGCCGAAGGAGCGGATCGGCAGGGACATCAGGGTGAACAGGTACGCGACCTCGACGAGCTGGCCCGTGGTGAGGTGCCCGTCGCCGATGCGCCACGCGCCGAGCACGGCGACGGCGAGGATGCCGAGGTTGGGCAGGGCGTCGATCGCGGGGTCGAACCAGCCGCGCACGTAGCCGAAGCGGATGCCCGTCTCGCGCAGGTCGTCCGCCGCGCGGGTGAAGCGCTTCTCCTCGACGTCCTCGCGACCCAGGGACTTCACGACGTTCGCGCCGTCGAAGGACTCGTGGGCGATCTCGGCGACCTCGGCGCGAAGCCGCTGGGAGCGCACCGCGATCGGGGTCGCGAAGCGCTGCAGCAGCACGTTGAGGATGATCAGCAGCACGATCAACGCGAGCATGACCAGCAGGATCACGGCGTCGATGCGGGCCACGACGACCGTCGCATAGACGAGCATCACGATCGTGGACAGCGCGAACGGGAAGGGCGCCATCGCGAAGAACGCGGCCTCGACGTCGGAGTACACGGAGCTCAGCAGGGTGCCGGTGGACTGACGGCGGTGCCACAGCAGCGGCACCTTCGCGTAGACCGCGGTGAGACGCTCGCGGTAGAGGCGGAACAGGTCGAACTGGGCGGCGGCGGCGAAGATGCGGCGGGCCATCACGGTCACCGCGCGGGCCACGGCGATGCCGAAGATCGCGAGGCCGCCGCCGACGATGAGGCCGATCTGCGGCTCGCCGCCGGCGAAGGACGGCACGACGACGTTCTCGGTGACGCGCCCGATGATCGAGGAGGTCGCGATCTGCAGCAGCGCGAAGACGGTCGCGCCGAGCACGGCCAGGGAGAACCAGGTGCGCTGCTCCCATGAGCCCTTGAGCAGGCGCTTCAGGCCCGGGACCAGCACGGCGGGGTGGTCGCGCTCGATGTTCGCGATCGGGCGCGGCGCGGAGGTGGGCGCGGTGCCGTCAGCAGGGTCGGGTGCGCTTCCGCGGGCGGGAGCGGGCGAACCGCCGGCGGTCGAGGCGGCGCGGGTGGGGACAGCGTCGGTCGTGGAGGCAGGGTCGGGCATGGGGGCAGCGTCGGGCGTGGTGCCGGGAGTCGCGGCGGAGCGCGGGCTGGGGCCGGGGACGGGGCTGGTCATGCGGTCACGAAGTGGACGACGACGCCGACCGCGAACACGATCGTGGAGAGCATGGCCAGCGAGAACTCGATCATGATGCCCACGCCGAGCGCCTTGACCGCGATCCAGGCGGAGCCGAGGCCTTTGCTCAGGTCCTTCTGCCGGACGGCCTCGCTGATGCACAGGCCGAGCACGAAGCCGATCGGGAGCCCCAGCAGCGGGATCACGAAGAAGCCGACGATGCCGGCGGCGATGCCCACATAGATCGGCCACATCGGCACCTCGGCGGCGTGCAGCTTCCGGCCGGTGAGCACGTAGCTGGTGGTCATGCCGATCGCGCTGAGCACCAGCACGATGGCGAAGACGATCCAGGCG
This sequence comes from Brachybacterium tyrofermentans, assembly GCF_014897585.1. Lineage (GTDB taxonomy): Bacteria > Actinomycetota > Actinomycetes > Actinomycetales > Dermabacteraceae > Brachybacterium > Brachybacterium tyrofermentans. The sequence continues at coordinate 6,150 of NZ_JABUXW010000023.1, forward strand.
GGCCAGCCGCCGATCACGATGGCCCAGACCAGGGTCGCGATCGCGATCGTGATGGTGCCGGGCAGCACGGGGACGACGATCCCGGTGAGTCCGACGATGTAGGCCAGACCCGCCAGGACGGTGACGATGATCTGGACGGTGAGGGAGTCCACGGGTCCTCCGGAAGGGCTCGAAAGGTTTCAATCCCCGGGGGTCGCGTGAGCGTTCACGGCCAGGATGCGGGGCGGCGTCGGCCCCGACGGACAGGGCTTTCTCCATCCTATCGGGATGGTCCGACGGATCGCCCGGAACAATCGCAGCGGCAGCGGCAGGAGCAGGAGCAGTCGAAGCGGCAGAGGCATGAGCAGGGGCAAGACCAGGAGGTCATGCTGCGCCTGGTCAGAACAGATTCACCAGGAGCACGAAGGTGAGGGTGCCGAGCCCGACGCTGAGGAGCGTGCGCCGGCCGCCCAGCAGATGCGCGGCGATGGTCACCACGGTCGCGATCGCCGCCGGGACGAGGCGGTCGGGATCGGCGTCGATCGAGCTGCGCAGCGTGGAGACGGCGAGGATCGCGAGGATCCCCACCGGCATCCACAGCGCCATGACGCCCACGAAGCGCGACTCCTGCAGCGGGCCGAGGATCGCGAAGGGTACGGCTCGCAGGGAGAACGTGATGACCAGGCCGATCACGAGCACAGCCAGGTAGTACCAGGCCTCAGGCACGATCGGCCCCCTGCGTGGCGCACGATGGAACCTGGGCAGCGCCCCTGGCGGCGTCCTGAAGCGCGCTCTGATCGCCAAGGGCATCCGGCACGGCGGGCCGACGTCGATCGGCTCTTCTCGCGGTGAACAGGTAACGCACGGCGAGCAGGGATACGAAGCCGATCATGCCCACGAACAGCGCGGATCCCGGGACCAGCAGCAGAGCGAGGCTCAGGGCGAGCCCGGCCAGCAGCAGCGAGGGGACCTGGCGGCGGGACCGGCAGGCGTCGAGGGTGAGCGTGATGAACAGGGCGCACAGGGCGTACTCGAGGCCCTCGATACGACCCGGCAGGAACGAGCCGATCGCGACGCCCACAAGGCCACCGCCCACCCAGTAGCTCTGGAAGGCGAGCTGCATGGCGACCAGTCGCGCGCCGGTCCAGGTGCCCGGCCGCGCGGCGGAGACGGCGTAGGCCTCGTCGATCAGCGCATAGAGGGAGTAGAGGCGAGCCAGCGGGTGGCGCACCACGCGCAGAGGGAACGAGAAGGCGTAGAAGACGTGGCGGAAGTTCACGAGAACTGCCGTGAGCGCGATCGTCGCCAGCGGGGTCCCGACGGCCATCAGCCCCACGAGCAGCAGCTCGACGGAACCGGAGAAGAGGAAGATCGACAGGCCCGGGGCGACCCACCAGGGCAGGCCGGTCTGCACCACGAGCATGCCGAAGGCGATGCCGATGGGGAACATGCCCAGACCGGCCGCGAAGGAGAGGCGCACACCGGTGGCGATCTCCTGGCGGCGCGTCCCGGCGGTCTGCGGAGGATCGGCGGGGGCAAGAGCGGGCGCGCTCTCGCCGACAGGGATGGCGTCGAACGCATCGCGCACCTCCGTGGCGTGCGCCCGCTCGTCGGCCCCGCGCTCAGCTCCACGTCCTGCCTCTCGCTCGGCCCCGCGCCCGGCCCTCTGCTCGGCCCTCTGCTCGGCCCCGCGGTCGGCCTCACAGCCGGCTCCGGGCAGTGGGTCATAGCCGGGGCCCGTCGGCGCCGCCGCCGTGCGGCCATTCCGGAGGCCACCCTCTGCGCTGATCAATTCCGTCACAGGAGCAATCATCGCAAGATCAGGGCTTCTGAGGATTGCGCATGCAGCAGTCCAGATACCCTACTATGCAATATATGAGCATTGATGACGTGGATCGCGCAATACTCGAGAACCTCCGTGAGGACGGGCGACTCTCGAACGTCGCGCTGGCCGATCGCGTGCACCTCACCCCCGGGCCGTGCCTGCGCCGGGTGCAGCGTCTGGAGGCCGACGGCGTGATCCTCGGGTACGCCGCACAGATCTCGCCGGAGGCGCTGGGGCGGGCCTTCGAGGTGATCCTCGACGTGGACCTCACCGCGTACGACCGCGGCACTGTGGAGCACTTCGAGACCACGGTCGCCGCCTTCGACGAGGTGATCGAGCTGAACCGTCTGTTCGGCTCCCCCGACTACTTCGTGCGCGTCGCGGTGAGCGACCTCGAGGCGTACGAGCACTTCCTCACCGAGCAGATCATCACGATCCCGGGGGTCTCGAAGATCTCCTCCCGCTTCACGATGAAGGTGCTCAAGAGTCAGCGTCCGTCGAGATCGACGGCGGCGAGTACGGCGGCGTCGGGTTCGGTGGCGTCGAGATCGATGGCGTCGTCGGCGTCCTCCGGTCCACCATCTGCGCGCCGCTGATCCGCCCGGACAGGCCGTTGCGGTCCACGAACAGCACCACGACCAGGGTTCCGAGCACCACGGCGGCCGCGGCCGCGTTCAGCAGCGAGGGCACGAGCGGCACGTGGGCTCCGGCGGCGAGGTCGGCGAGGCCGGGCGCCAGGGCATAGACGCCGGCTACCGGCAGGGCACGCAGCAGACGACGACGGCGGCTCCCCCGTCGGCCGTCCCACAGCGGCCGGATCGCGACCAGCCGCTGCCCGGGCGAGGCGCCGCTCCCCCGCAGTGCCGGCAGCACCACAGTGAGCAGCACGCCGACGAGGAGCGCCACCGGTTGCAGGAGCGCGGCGGTGGTGAGCGCCGCGTAGGGCAGCTCCCTCGCCCCTGTCGCGACCGTCCAGACGAGCGCCATGGCGAGCACGGCGACGGTCTGCAGCATCGCGGGCATCACGGAGATGAGAGCGGCGTCGAGCGCCGAGCCCAGCAGGCGACGGATTCGGGTGACGGGCTGCGGGGGCAGCGCGGCGAGGGCCGCCGGGCGCGGCACCCAGCTGGCGACGAAGGGCGCTGCCACGGCCCCGATCAGGGCGCCGGCGGTGTTCGTGAGCAGGTCATCGACGTCCGCCACGCGATAGCCGCAGTCGTAGATCCCCCACAGGCCGGTGTACTGCGTGGTCTCGATCAGCAGCGAGGCGGCGAGTCCGAGGAGGATCGCCGTGGGGATCCCGCGACCGGTCATCGCACGCACGAGCAGTCCCAGCGGGATGAACAGCACGATGTTCAGCAGAGGCTGCGCGATGGTCGCGAGGGCGAAGGAGGAGCCGATCCCGTTCTCGCCGACGATGCGGGCGATATCGGCGATCACCGCACCCGGGATCACCTGCACCGCGCCGCCGCTGCGGCCCACGCACACCGACGGATCCGGCAGCGGGAGCAGCGTGTACGCCACCAGGGCCACCCCATAGACGGACAGCGCCGCGGTGCCCAGCAACCGCGTGAGGCTGAGCCGGCCGTACGCCGAGTATTGGACGAGGACCGCGGGAACGAGGACGCCGAGGAACACGACCGTGCCGCCCACCAGGGCGAAGGGGATCTGCCAGGTCCACGTCTCGATCATGGTCCCAGCCTAGATAGGCAGGTGGCGACGGGAATCAGTCCGGGGTGCCGACCGTGATCATACCGTGGTGGGAGGCCCGGCCGAGGGGCGGGTCCCGGTCGACGGGCGGGTCCCCGTCGAGGGCGTTTCTCGGTCGAGGGAAGGGTCGGGGCGAGGGACCGGTCTCGGGGGTCTGGTCCCATCCAGCATCGCCCCGTACGGTTCCCCCGTGAGCGAGCTGCTGCGCCTGGGTCTGGTGGGGGTGGTCGGTGGGATCGGCGTGTTCGTCGTGATCCTGGGACCCGCCCTCCTGCTCCAGCGACGCCGATTCGGCCGGGTGCGACCGAACCGCCTGGCGGGCGTCGCCGTGATCTGCGTGTACACGATGTCCCTGGCCGGGCTCACGGTCGCGCCCGCCTACGAGATCGCGGCGACCTGCCGGAATCGGGCGGGCGGCAAGCTGCACCCCTATCCCTTCAGCTGGGTGACCGACATCCTCCAGCTGCACGACAGCGGGGTGAGCATCCTGGGCCTGGCGCTGAGCTTCCCGGTGCTGCAGCTGCTCTCGAACGTCGTGCTGTTCGTGCCGCTGGGAATGGTGCTGCGCGGAGTGTTCCGGCTGGACACGACCACATCGCTGGCGATCGGCGTGATGCTGTCGGTGCTCATCGAGGCCACCCAGTACACCGGCGCCTGGGGGCTGTACCCGTGCGGGGTGCGGATCGCCGACATCGACGACGTGTTCGCGAACTCGCTCGGCGCCCTGCTCGGGGCGCTGGTCGCGCCGATGCTCACCAGGTGGCGGGTGCCGCTGTTCGTGCACGAGCGGCCGCTGGATCGTGCGGTCGACGGGGTATCGGCCGACGAAGCAGGCGGCGAGGCGGGCGACGACGCGACTGCCGCCTCCGAGGATCAGACGTCGACCTGATACCCCAGACTGAGGTCTGCGGCGTTGGCTCCGCGGATTCCCCAGTTCACCGTCGGGGTCTCGGTGATCGTCACCTCGACGCTGTGGGCGAGAATCCCGACGTCCCGCTCGAGACGTGCGAAGAGCTCGGCGATCACGGCTCGCTTCGCGATGTCGCTGCGGCCCTCGAACATCGAGATCTCGATGATCGTGTAGTCCGATCCGCGGTTCTCGGGGTGGAGGAAGTCCTCCGGCTCCAGCGCGATGAAGCGGTGGAACCGCTTCTCGGCCGGGTAGTCGAGCGCCGTCATGACAGCGCCATGGATCGCGTCGGAGAGCGCCGAGCGTCGTCGCTGGATGGATTCTCGGTGCCCGTACACGATGATCTGCGCCATGGGCCCAGTTTACGGAGCGGGCGCAGGGACGTCCCCGCTCCGGGCCCGTCACGCTCCGGGCCCATCCCGCTCAGGGCAGGCGCACGACCTGGCCGGCGTAGGAGAAGCCGCCGCCGAAGCCGAGGAGCAGCGCGGTGGCGCCGGCGGGGAGGCGGCCGGCCTCGCGCATCCGGGAGATCGCCAGCGGGATCGTGGCGGCGGAGGTGTTGCCGGAGGTGGTGACGTCGTCGGCGACGATGGCGTCCTCGCGCAGGTCGAGGGATGCGGCGAGCGGTTCGATCATGCGCAGGTTCGCCTGGTGCGGGACGAAGACGTCGATGTCCGACATCTGCAGCCCGGCGGCGGCGACCACGCGCTCGGCGATGCCGGGTGCCTCGCGCAGCGCCCAGCCGAGAACCTGGCGTCCGTTCTGGGAGAAGCACCCGGACGGCGGGCTGATCGTCACGGCGTCGACGAGGTCGGGGACGGTCCCCCACACCACGGGATGGATGCCGGGCTCCTCGGCGGCCTGCACCACGGCCGCGCCGGCGCCGTCCGCGGTGAGGATGCAGGTGGTGCGGTCGGTGTAGTCGGTCTTGGCGGAGAGCTTCTCCGCGCCGATGACCAGAGTGGTGCGCGAGGCGCCTGCCCGGATGCCCTGATCGGCGACTGCCAGGGCGTGGCTGAAGCCGGAGCAGGCGGCACCGATGTCGAAGGCGGCCGGGGCGGAGAGCCCGAGGGCCTGCGCGACGCGACCGGCTGCACTCGGGGAGCGTTCCTCGTCGGAGCAGGTCGCGACGATCACCTGGGTGACCTCGGACGGTTCGATGCCGGCGTCCTCGAGAGCGGCGCGGGCCGCGTGGGTGGCCATCTGCGCGACGGTCTCGGACTCGGCCGCGATGTGCCGCCCCTCGATGCCGGTGCGTCGGCGGATCCAGTCGTCGCTCGTCTCGACGATCGACTCGAGGTCCACGTTGGTCAGGATCCGTTCGGGCCGGTAGTGGCCGGTTCCGATGATCGCGGACCCTGGGGCAGGGGTGGCAGGGAGGGAGGAGTCGGTCATGGTGGTCCTTCCGTCGGGAGCCCGATGATCGGGGTCTCCCGCGCTGGTCGCAGGCGTTGCTCCATCATTCCGCACTGGGGCGTACGGGTGCGGCGGAGAATGTGTCCGCGCTGTCACACGAGCCTTCCGCCCGACGGTCCCGGATCGCGCCGTCCCGTTGTCTCCTCGCTAGGCCGTCACGCTGAGGGTGGAGCGGAAGTCCGCGCCGCGGCGCACATGGATCTGCTCGGCGATCTGGGCCTTCATGTCGCCCACGTGGCTGACGATGCCGATCACGCGGCCGGTCTCGGCGAGCCGGCCGATCTCCCGCACCACGGTCTCGAGGGTCTCCGGGTCGAGGCTGCCGAAGCCCTCGTCGATGAACAGGGTCTCCATCTGCACCCCGCCGGCCTCACCCATGACGATGTCGGCCAGGCCCAGGGCGAGGGCCAGGGACACGAAGAAGGTCTCGCCGCCGGAGAGGGTCTCGGGCACGCGCACCTGATCGGTGCGCCGGTCCAGCACCAGCAGGTCGAGGCCGGTCTTGCGGGCGCCGCGGGCGCCGGTGTCCCGGAGCAGCTCGAGGTCGGAGCCGGAGAACAGGGCGAGGCGGGCGTTGGCTGCCTCCACCACGGCGTCCAGCCGCCACATGAGCACGTAGGTGGACAGCTGCACGCGGTCGCCGTCGCTCGATCTGCCGGTCGCGAGGTCGGCGACCCGCACCACCACGCCGGCGTCCTCGCTGACGGTGCGCACCTGGTCCGTGGCGGTCTGCAGCACCGTGCGGGCGGCTGCGCCGCGTTCGGCGACGGCGCCGAGGCGGGCGGCGAGGCCACCGGCCTCCTGAGCCGACTCCTGAGCAGCGGTGTGCGTGGCCGTGGCCGCGGTGAGGGCGGCGTCGGCTGAGTCCTGGGCCTCGGCGGTGGCGACGGTGGTCTCGATGCCCTCCTCGGAGAGGCCGTCGGTGAGCCGGGACTCGTCCACCGCGCGCTTCTGGACGAGGGCTTCGAGGCGGCGGCGCTCCGATGTCTCGAGCACGGCGGCGCGGGCGTCCTCCGCGGTGGTCAGCTCGGCGGCGGTGAGGGCGGTGGTGGCTTCCTCGGCGAGCTCGTCGGCGCGGGTGGAGGCCTCGGTGCGGGTGCGCAGTGCCTCGCGCAGCGCGGTGGCGGCGCGGGCGCGGGTGAGGTGGGCGAGCCGGCGGGTCGCGATGGAGTCGTCCTCGCCGCGGGCCTCGGTGACCTTCGCGCTGTCGGCCGTCAGGGCCCGGGTGGCCTCCTCGATGGCGGTGCGCTCGCGTTCGACGGCGAGGCCGTCGGTCCCCTTGCGCTGGGTGAGGCGGTCGGTCTCCTCGTCGAAGGCCGTGATCGTCGCATCGATCTCGGCGGCCTTCTTCTCGGCCTGCTGTGCGACGGTGACCTGCGAGGTCGCGGCGTCGACGGCGGCCTTCGCGGTCTCGGGGGTGAGGTCGCCGGCGGCTTCGCGGAGGCGGGTGAGCTCCTGGTCGGCCAGGGCGTGGGCCTGCTCGGCGCGGGCGTGCGCGGCCTCTGCCTGCTGGCGGGCCTTCTCGGCGGCCTCGACCTGCTCGGGGCTCACGGCGTCCTCGGCGGCGCCGGCCGGATGGGGATGCTCGAGGGCGCCGCATACCGGGCAGGCGTCCCCGTCGGCGAGGTCCACGGCGAGCTCGGCGGCGATCCCGGCGAAGCGGCGGCGGCGCAGATCAGCCTCCGTGGCGGCGCGGTCCTGGGCGGTGCGCAGCGTCGCGACGGCCTGCTCGTGGGCGACCTGGACCTTCGCCTGCTGGGTCGCGGCGGCTGTGGTGGCCTGCTGGCGCTCCGTCGCAGTGCGCAGCGCGAGCCGGGCGTCGCCGAGGGCGCGCGCGGCGGTGCGGGCGGTGTCGCGGGCGGTGACCTGCTCGGTGCGCTGGGCCGGGCGCGCGCCGAGCTGCTCGGTGAGCGCCCTCAGCGCGGCCGTCGTCTCCACGAGGGTCGAGCGGCGCGCGGTGAGCTTCTGTTCGCGGGCAGGGAGGGCGGCTTCGAGGGCGACGAGGTCGGCGAGCGTGCCGGCGGCGGTCGTGGCCTCATCGGCCGCGGCGGTGAGCGCGGTGGCGGCGTCGTCGGCCTCGAGCAGGTCCACGAGCGAGGGATGCTCCGGGCGTGTGGTGGTGGCGAGCTGGGCGAGGGCCTCGATCGCGGTGGCGGCCTGGGCGGCGGCGAGGTCTCGACGGCGCAGGATGTCGGCGACGGGGCGGGCGGTCTCGTCGCGCTGCAGGGAGCGCCGGGCCGTCTCGACGGCGGGCTTGTCCGCGGTGAGCCGCGCCGAGAGCGCATCGAGCTCGCGGCGGCGGTCGATGCGCTTGCGGGCGGTGCGGGCGGTCTCGGCGGCCGTGCGGGCGGACTGCTCCGCGGTCGTGGCGGTCTGGGCGGCGTCGCGTGCCGCGGAGGCACGGGTGGTGACGGCGGCGAGGTGCTCGTCGGCCGCTGCGGCCAGCGGTTCCAGGCGCAGCGCCTGGGCATGGTCGTCCAGGGCGGTGACCTGCTCGGTCTCCAGGGCGGTGGCCTCGGTGAAGCGGGCCAGCGCGGTGCCGAGGGTCTGCTGCGCCTGGTCGACCTGGCGCTTGGCGGTCTTGCGCATCTCCTCGAGCTGCTTCTCGACGGCGGCGTAGGTCTCGGTGCCGAAGACGCGCTGCAGCACCAGCTGCCGCTCCCCGGTGCCGGCGCGCAGAAAGCGAGCGAACTCGTTCTGCGGCAGCAGCACGGTCTGCGTGAACTGGTCACGGGTCAGGCCCACGGCGCGCTGGATCTCGCGGCCCACCTCGTCGATTCGGGTGGCGATCGCGTCGACGCCTCCCCCGCCGCCCACCTCGTCGGCGATCACGGAGGGGATGAGCTGTGGGGAGCCGATCCGCCACAGCACGGCCTTGGCCTGCTCCTTCGTGGTGCCCGTGCCGCGCATCTTGGGGCGCTGGAACTCGGGCTGGCGGCGCACCCGGTAGATCCCCGAGGAGGTCTCGAACACGAGGTCCACGACGCTGGGCTCGGTGGGCTGCGCGAACTGGGAGCGGATCCGGGCGTCGCTGGTGACGCTCCCGGCGACCTGCCCGTAGAGCGCGTAGGCGATCGCATCGAGGATCGTGGACTTGCCAGATCCCGTCGGCCCCTCGAGCAGGAACATGCCGCTCGCGCCGAGCGCGGCGAGGTCGACCTCGACGGTGCCGGCGAAGGGGCCGATCGCGGTCAGGCGCAGGTGGTGGAGCTTCATGAGGCCTCCTGCTGGCGACGCACGTGGCGGTAGGCGCGCTCGATCACGTCATGCTCGGCGCTGGTGGGCGCGCCACCGGTGACGTCGGCGAGGAACTGGTCCATCACCTCGAGTGGGTTCGCCTCGCGTCGCACCACAGGAGTGCCCTCCCGCGCCTCCCGACCTTCCGGGGCGTACTCCGTGAGCAGCAGGTGCGGGTACCCCTCACGGAGCTGTTCCTGCAGGTGGGCGGGCCGCGCAGGGTCGGTGACAATCGCCTTCACCCAGTCGCTGCCATGCTCCTCGCTCTGCGCGAGGATCTGCTCGAGGGTGCCGCGCAGCTCGGTGAGGCGGCGAGGCACGGGAGTCTCGATCCGTTCCACGGCGACCACGGCGCGGTCGCCGTCGGCGGCGCCGGGTGCACCGAGGTCGACGAGCAGCACGGACTTGCGATGGGCCTGCTCCGAGAAGGAGAAGGCCAACGGGGAGCCGGAGTACCAGGCCGGTGCCCCGACGGTGCGCGTGAGGTCCTGGCAGCCGTGGAGGTGGCCGAGGGCGAGATAGTCGATGCCGCTCAGCACGCCGGCGGGCACGGAGTCCACGCCGCCGACGGACAGGTCGCGCTCGGAGTCGCTCGCCTCGCCACCGGTGACGAAGGTATGGGCGAGCACGACGGTGCGGGCGCCGGGATGAGCGGTCGCGCGCTCGCGCACCCTCTCGAGGGCGGCGCGGGTGACGGCCTCGTGGCTGCGGGCCAGCGGTGGTTCCCCGTCGGCCACGAGCTCGGTGCGCACACGATCCGGTTCGAGGTAGGGCAGGCCGAAGAAGAGCACCTCGCCGTGCTCGTCCTCGACGGAGACGGGATGCTCGATGCCGGGGACGTCGGTGAGCAGGTGGATGCCGGCCCTCATGAGTCCGCGGCCGAAGCCGAGCCGCTCCGGGGAATCGTGGTTGCCGGAGGTCAGCACCACGGTCGCGCCCGTGCCGGCGAGCCGGGCGAGGGCGGAATCGAGCAGCTTCACGCTGGTCACTGCGGGGACTGCACGGTCGTACACATCACCAGGGATGACGACCACGTCGACCTGCCGCTCCGTCACGAGGTCCACCAGCCAGTCGAGGAAGGCGGCCTGGTGCTCGTGCAGATCGACCTTGTGCAGCGTGCGCCCCAGATGCCAGTCCGAGGTGTGCAGGATTCTCATGCCCCGAGCCTACGGAGAACGTCCGACAGTCGAGCGTCCGGCGCGCAGCTGTGAATTGTCGGGCACTGGGGAGGAAAGACGCGGATCCCTCGTCAGCAGGGACGGAGCCCCGTCCGGTCACGGGTGCTCGCCCCGGAGGACACGGAGTGCCCGCACCCCGTGACTCCGCCCTGAGCCAGGCGTAGCGTGCCGACATGGCTTCCGATGCACAGTCCTCCCCCTCAGACACCGCCGCCGACACGACCGATGCCGCCACCAGTGACGCCCCCGAGACGCCGACCGAAACTCCGTCCGTGATCACCGCCGATGTCGTCGTGATCGGTGGCGGTCCCGTCGGCGAGAACGTCGCCCAGTACGCGATCGAGGGCACGGATCTCACCGCCGTGCTGATCGAGGGCGAGCTGCTGGGCGGCGAGTGCTCCTACTACGCGTGCATGCCGTCCAAGGCCCTGCTGCGGCCGCTCTCGGTGGCCGATGCCGCCTCGCATCTGGAGGGCATCTCCACCCCGGAGGTCGACCGCGACGCCCTGCTGGCGCGACGCGACATCTGGGTCTCGCACTACGACGACACCGGCCAGGTGCGGTGGGCCGAGGGCGCTGGGATGCAGGTCGTGCGCGGCCACGGCCGGCTCGTCGGCGAGCGCGAGGTGCGCGTGGAAGGGCCCGACGGCGGGGAGCGGACGCTCGTGCGAGCGACCCGCGCCGTCGTGATCGCCACCGGCTCCCAGGCCGTCATCCCCGAGCCCCTGCGCGCTGTGCAGCCATGGACCTCCCGGGACGCGACCGGCGTGCAGGACGTACCGGACGAGCTGCTGATCGTCGGCGGCGGCGTGGTCGCCGTCGAGGCCGCGACCTGGATGGCGGCGCTCGGCTCCCAGGTCACGCTCCTCGTGCGCGGCGCCGGATTGCTCACGGGCTTCGAACCGTTCGCCGGCGAGCACGTGCTGGAGGCGCTGAGAGACCTCGGGGTCACGGTGCAGCTCGACACCTCGGTGCTCTCCGGCCAGCGCACCGACGCCCGCGACGCCGGGCTGGGCCGGATTCATGGCGGCCGCGTGAGCCTGCAGCTCCAGGACGCGCAGGGTGACCGCGAGATCGGCGGGGACGAGGTCCTGGTCGCGACCGGGCGCACCCCGCGCCTGAGCGACGTGGGCCTCGACGCCCTGGGCCTGAGCGCCGACGACGTGATCGAGGCGGAGCATCCGGCGACGGGCGGCTCTGCGGGCGCCGACTCGGCAGGCGACAGCTCGGAGAGCACCGCCCTGCCGTCGTGGCTGCACGCCGTGGGCGATGCGAGCGGGGACGCGCCTCTGACGCACTGGGGCAAGTACCGCGCCCGGGTGATCGGGCAGGCGATCCGGGCGGGTGCGACCGACGGGCGGCTCGAGCCGGTTCCCGAGATCGTCCCGGTCCCCCAGGTGGTGTTCTCGGATCCACAGGTCACCAGCGTGGGCCTGACCGAGAAGGCCGCGCGCGACGCCGGCCACGACGTGGTCACCGCGCAGGTCCCCTTCGGCGGGGCTGCCGGTTCCTCCCTGCTGCGGGACGACGTCACGGGCACCGCCCAGCTGGTCGTCGACCGGAAGACGGGGACTCTCGTCGGTGCCACCTTCGTGGGCCCGGAGGCCTCCGAGCTGATCCACGCGGCGACCATCGCGATCGTCGGTCAGGTGCCGGTGCACGTGCTGCGCCACGCGGTGCCGAGCTACCCCACGAGCTCCGAGCTATGGCTGCGGCTGCTCGAGGAACTGCCCCAGGAGCTGCGCGCCGGCTGACCCTGCCTTCCCTCCTTCTACAGTCCTCCTTGTCCAGTCCTCCTCGGCCAACCCTCGGCCAGCCCTCATCCCTTGGAAGGAGATGACAGATCGCACTGGTGCCGTCGGCCCCTGGTCCGGTGCAATGGGTGCTGAGGGCGGGACGACGATCCGCCCCGAACGGCCCCGGGAGGATCATGTTCACGCGACTGCGACGCTCACGGCAGCTGCGCCGCGCCCGTCCGGGGGACGGCAGCGCGCTGAAGCGCTTCCGCTGGTGGCAGCTGGCCACGCGCACCCTGTTCGATCTGGAGCCGGCGCCCGACGGCACCCGGCCCGCGAGGTACACGGTCGACGTCCGCTATCTCGCCGCCGAGCTCGAGGGCGGGAAGATCCCGGAGGGCTCGAAGCACGCGCAGGTTTCGCTGTATCGCGACGGGGTGCAGGAGAACATCGCGAATCCGCCGGTGGCCTTCGCCGTGCCCGATGGGGTGATCGAGGTGGCGACCAATTCGTACGGGCTCACCCGTATGCACCACGTCCCCGAGGGCGGGTACCCGCGAGCGCTGCACCCGCATCCGCGCACGCTCGAAGGGCTGCGGGCGCGGTTCGGCCGGCGATTCCCGCTCGCCAGTGCGCTGATCGGGGCGATCGCGATCGTCGTGCTCCTGGTGGGGGTGGTGATGATGGTCCCCCAGGCCGCCGAGCTCATCACGCAGATCGAGGTGGTCGCCGAGAACGTCGGCACGTTCACCTCTCCGATCTCTCTGCCGGCATGGTTGAACGTGTCCCTCGTGGTCGCCGGGATCCTCGCGGCGACCGAACGGGCGCTGACCCTGCGCAACCACTGGCTGATCGACGCCGAGACGACCTGGACCGCGTTCGCATGACCACGGGAAGGAACACCGTGCGCGACACGGAGCAGGATGGCGACGGGCTGCAGGATGACAGAGCAGCGACGAATATTCGCTGGTCACGCGGTCGGCAGACCCCTACCGTCGACCCTGTGACCTCTGAGAACGACGCACCACAGCCCGATACTGACACCGCCACCGACCCCTCAGCCTCCGAGGCGCACCCTGACGCGATCTTCGCCGATCCGCGCCTGGCCGCCTGCTATGACACCTTCGACGGCGAGCGCGACGACCTCGACCACTACGAGTCGATCCTCGAGGAGCTCGGCGCCCGCACCGTGGTCGACGTCGGGTGCGGGACCGGCGCGCTGGCCGTGCGGCTGGCCGCCGCCGGCCTCTCGGTGACCGGGGTCGATCCGGCACTGGCGTCGCTCGAGGTCGCGCACACGAAGCCCGGTGCGGGACGCGTGGACTGGATCCACGGCACCGCCGTCGACCTCCCGGCGCTGGATCCCCCGCTGGGCGCCGACGCCGCCGTGATGACCGGGAACGTCGCCCAGGTGTTCGTGACCGACGAGGCGTGGGCAGCCACCCTGACCGCGATCCGGGCCGCGGTGCGCGAGGGTGGCCATCTCGTGTTCGAGGCTCGTCGGCCCGAGCGCCGTGCCTGGGAGGAGTGGCAGGCGGAAACCGCTGAATCGGTCCACGAGGTGCCCGGGCTGGGCCAGGTGCGCTCGCGCCCCACACGGTTCGACGTCGACCTGCCGCTGGTCACCTTCGCCGACGAGTTCTTCTTCGAGGACGGCTCCACGCTCACCTCGACCTCGACGCTGCGGTGGCGCAGCGAGACCGAGCTGCGGGACTCGCTCACGGCCGCCGGCTTCGCCGTCCAGGAGATCCGGGACGCCCCGGACCGGCCGGGCCGGGAGTTCGTGGTGATCGCCCGCGCAGCCTGAGACCCGTGAGCCCGACCGACGTCAGGCTCCGGCACCAGCCGGCGTCAGGCCCCGGTGCCGATCGGAGTCAGGCCTCGGTGCCGGTGCCGGTGCCGGTGCCGGTGTAGAAGCCGTAGGTCGCGTCGGCGAGGCGCTGAGCCACGTCGGCGTCCGCCCCGGACGCGGCATGCGCGACGGCCCAGCCATCGGCCGCACCGCGGTAGAACGACCGGCCCTCCTCGGTGCCCGTCCAGGCCTCGGCCTCGGAGGGGGCGAGGGAGCCCTCGGTGGCGCCGAGGTGGAGAGCGAGGCCCAGCAGGCCGCCGTCCCAGCCCACGCCGGTGGCGCCGGGGCCGAAGGTCTCCCACATCTCGGCGGGGATGTCGGCGGTGAGCGAGGTGTGCTCGAGCTCGAAGCGGGTGGCCTCCTCACCGTCCGCGGCCAGGCGGATCGTCAGCCAGGACACGCCTCCCATCATCTCCCAGGTCACGGAGTACTCCGCCATGCCGTCGGCCGGCGGCTCGCAGGCGAGGATCTCGCCGCCGGCGTTGCCCTCGAACTGGTAGCGGCCGCCGAGCTGCAGGTCGCCGCTGATCGGCAGGAACCAGCGCTGGATGCGCTCGGCGGTGGTGACCGCCTCCCAGACGTCGGCGAGCGCGGCGGGATAGGTCTGCTCGAGCGACTGGACGTGCGCGGGCTCGCCGTCGCGCTCCTCGAGGCGGTAGGACCGCGTGACGGACTGCAGCTGGGTGGGAACGTCGACCATGTCAGGTCTCCTTCGGATCGTGGACCGCGATGGGCCGGATGCCCGGTGCGGCGTGGGTGGGTGCGGGACTCGCAGATGTGGATGTCGTGGACAGGGGTTCCGTGGACGAGCGGGAGGTGCCGACCCCGGCCGATGGGGCAGGCCCGTCGTCGGCCGACGGGGTGGCATCGGCGGCGAGGCGACGCTGACGCCGCCCGCGGGCGAGCTCGGTGCCCAGGGCATCGAGCGCCGGCAGCCAGAAGCGCTCGAAGGGCGTCAGCCAGTCCCTGGCCTCCTGGGGGCCACGGGCATCGACCGCGTACAGCCGGCGGCGCCCGTCAGCCCGGACGGTGGCGAATCCGTGCTCGCGCAGGACACGCAGGTGCTGGGAGACGGCCGGCTGGCTGATCCCGAACTCCTGCTGCACGCACTCGCCGATCTCGCCCGCGCCGAGCTCCCCCTCGGCGAGGAGCTCGAGGATCCGCCGCCGCACGGGGTCACCGAGGACATCGAGTGCGTGCATGCGGTCATCCTCGCCGTCCGCCTCATATAAGTCAAGGCTTAATTAATCGCCGGGGCCAGTTGCGCGCAGTGATCAGCGGCGAGCTCTCACCACGATTGCGCGGTACGCGACGCCGATCCCGACCAGGACCACCCCGGCAACCACGGTGCGCCCCGGCAGCGCCGCCACCAGCACGACGCAGCCGATCAGTCCCCCGATCTGCAGCGCCTTGGGGAACAGCCGCCACTCCCCGGCCTGGGTGAACGCCGCGAGGTTGCCGATCGCGTAGTACAGCAGCACCCCGAAGGCGGAGGCGGCGATCGCGACCAGCACGTCCGAGGCCAGCAGCACCAGCGCGAGCACGGCGAGCGCCGCGACGATCTCGGCTCGCTGCGGCACGGCGTAGCGGTTGCTGGACTTCGCCAGGGGCCGCGGCAGGTCGCCGCCGCGGGCCATGGCGAGCATCGTGCGGGACACCCCGGCGATCAGGGCCAGCAGCGCCCCGGCGGCGGCTGCGACCGCACCGATCGTGATCACGACGGACCAGGCGCCGCCGGCGCCCACGGATTCCAGAGCGGTGAGGAACGGCGCGGGCCCCCAGCCCTCACCGCCGGGGGCGGGGCCGACGAGCACCAGCAGCGCGGACAGGCCCAGGTACAGGGCGCACACCATGGCGAGCGCGAGGAGGATCGCGCGCGGGATGGTGCGGCGCGGCTCGATGACCTCCTCGCCGAGGGTCGCCACGCGGGCGTATCCGGCGAAGGCGAAGAACATCAGCGCCGCGGCCTGCAGCACGACGAGGGCGACGCTGACGATCCCGCCGGTGCCGGCTCCGAGCACGGCCGCCAGTCCCCCGTCCCACAGCCCGGTGGCGGCGTCGGCGAGCGGGCCGGGCACGCCGCCGAACGCGGGTCCGGCCGACGTCATGTCCGCCGGTCCCGCGCCCTCGAGGATCCCGGCGCTGGGCCCGTCGCCGCGCACGAGGCCCACGAGCAGACGGCCTGCGGTCAGGAGCAGCGCCGCGAGGGCGATGGTCACGAGCACGCGGGCGAGTGCGGCGGTGCGGGTGATGCCCACCAGGTTCACCGCGGTCAGCGCCATCACCACGAGCACCGCGACGATCCGCTGGCCGGGTTCGGGCACCAGGTAGGCGGCGATGACCAGGGCCATCGCCGCGCAGGACGCGATCTTGCCGATCACGAAGCACCAGCCGGCCACGAAGCCCCACCAGGGACCGAGCTGCTGGCTGCCGAAATGGTAGGTGCCGCCGGAGCTGGGGTGCTGGGCGGCCAGCTGCGCGGTCGAGGTGGCGTTGCAGATCGCGACCACGGCCGCGATCAGCACGGCGACAGGAGCCAGCGCCCCGGCGAGGTCCTGGGCCGCGCCGAGGGACACGAACGCACCGGCCCCGATCATCGAGGCCAGGCCGATCACGATCGCGTCGCCGAGGCGCAGCCGACGGGCGAGCCGGCCCGGCGTCGGCGCTGCGCCGAGGCTCAGCCCCGGATCCAGCTCGGAGCCGGGGCCGAAGTCGCGCCCCCGGCTCGGGCCTGCGCCGCGAGCAGGGATGGCGTCGGCCCGGGATCCGGCCGTCGGACCGGGACCGGCTGTGGAGCTGGGGCCGGTAGCTGAACCGGGACCAGCCCCGGGATCCGCGTCAGGATGCGGGCCGGGGCCGGTGCCGGGACCAGATGAGGACGTCATGGGGTCCAGTCTCGTGGATGGGGCGGGTCAGCCGTTGCGACCGTTCGCGTTTCCGTTCCCGTTGCCATGGCCGTTCCCGTTGCCCTTTCCGTGGCCGTTGCCGCTGCCGTGCCCGATCCCGCTGTTCTCGCCGGGGCCGGAGCCGTTGTTCTTGCCCGGTCCCTTGTTGTCGTTCTCGCGGGGACCATTGCCGTTGCCATTGCCATTGCCGTGACCCTTGCCCGGGTGCTCACCCTCGCCGGGGTTGTCACCCTCGCCCGGGTCCTCGCCGTCCTCGCGGAATCCGGCGTCCAGGCCCACGATGATCGGGTCGTGGTCGGAGGAGCCGAACACGCCGGGCTCGTAGAGGTCGGTGGTGTTGTTGAGATAGCGCGAGTACTGGGTCATGACGGACTCGGCGCCGTTGATCTGCCAATCGGTCGCGCCGGTGACGCGCTCGGAGACGGAGGCGTTGCCCAGGACGTGGTCGAGGGAGCCGACCATGCCGCCGTAGCTGTAGGACCAGCCGGCGGGGTCGTGGGCCTCGGCGAGGTCCAGGAACCCGTCGGCGTAGAAGGTCTGGAGGGGCTCCTCCTGGGTGTAGGCGTTGAAGTCGCCGCCCAGCAGCACGTCCTCCACGCCGAGCTCCTCGGCGCGCTCCTGCGACCAGGTGTGCAGCGCCTCGGCCTGCTGCAGGCGGGAGGTGCGGGCGTTGCCCTGCACCGGGTCCGCGGGCAGGTCCGCGTCCTCGGCGTCCGCCGAGCCCTTGGACTTGAAGTGGTTGACGACGAAGAGGAACGGCTCGCCCTCGACCTGCTGATCGCCCTCGCCGGTCACCGGCACGAACACCTGGCCGATGGGCTCCCGGGCGTTGTCGAACGCCGGGTCGCCCGTGAGGATCTGGGCGTCGCCCTGCAGCTGCACCTCGGCGCTGCGGTAGATGATCGCGTTGGTGATCACGTCCTGCCCGCCGTCCACGCCCTGCGCGGCGTAGGCGTCCGCCGTGGGGACGTAGTCCCAGGTGCCCGCGCCGTCGTGCTCGTTCAGCGCGGCGACCAGGGTGGCGGTGGCCTCGTCGGCCTCCTCGCCCAGGCGGGCGGAGTTCTCGATCTCCATCAGGCCCACGACGTCGGCGTCGGTGCCGGAGATGGCCTCGACGATCTTGCTCTCCTGACGCTCGAGGTCGTCGGCGCCCCAGGCGCCGCGCAGGTCGCAGCCGCCGCGCACGGTGGTGCCGTTGCCCTCCATGTCGGTGTACGGCTCACAGCCGGGGGTGTCCTCGCCGAGGGTGGTGAAGTAGTTCAGCACGTTGAAGGTGGCCACCTGCAGGTCGCCGCCCACCTCGTCCGGGGCGTCCTGGCGGGTGTCCTCGAAGGCCACGCCGTCGGCCTCGGAGCTCTCCCAGGGGCTGGTGACGTTCAGCCGCCACTGGTCGAAGGAGTAGGTGACCACGACGGGCTGCTCGAAGCTGGGGGCGGCGCCGACGCGCACGGGCTCCTGCGTGGTCAGCCAGCTCATCGGCAGCTGCGCGTTCCGCGAGAAGTCGGTGGTGCGGCCGTCGTCCAGCAGCACCAGGTTCTGCGCCTGCTCCTCGAAGTAGGCGGTGGCCTCGGCGCCGGGAGCCATGATGTCGCCGGCCTGCTGGAGGGGCTGGTCGCCGATCGCGAGGCCCACCTCGCCGAACGTGTTCGTGGAGTAGACGTCGGTGACGGTGAAGTCGCCCTCGCCCGGCAGGTAGAGCATGTGCTCGAGGCTCTCGCGCTGGGCCTCCTGGGTCGGGAAGCCGCTGTCGATCGTGGCGGGCTCCACGGGCTCGAGGGCCTCGGGAAGCTGCTCGAGGCCCTCGGCGCCGACGGTGACCTGGGTGGAGTCGTGATACTCGGCGACCTCACCGGTCACGCGCACGGAGTCGCCGATCGCGACCTGGCCGGCGGTGTCCGGGGAGTACACGAACACGGCGGTGGATCCGGTGTGCTCGGCGAGGTCCAGGGCGCCGCCGGTGCCGCCGGTCTGGATGATGTAGCCGTCCAGCCCGCCGGTGGCGTACACCGCGGTCACCACGCCCTCGGTGATCACGGGCGTGCCCGCCAGCTCGGAGGCGGCGCCGGTTCCCTGGATCTCGGCGATCGTGGCCGGGACGGGGTCGACCGGCTCACCGGGATCCTCCGGGTCGCCCGGATCACCGGGGTCCGGCTCCTCGGCGCCCGACGGGGTGGGCGTGGGGGCGCCGGCGGTGAAGTCGGTGGAGTTCTCGCCGGTGGCGGCCACGCGGGAGACGGAGGTGGCGTTGGTGGTGGCGGGCGCGGGGGCCTCGCCCGAGAAGGTGGCGGCCTCGCCCCAGCCCAGGAGGTCCACGACGGCCGGATCCTCGGCGCAGGTGGCGCCGGTGCAGGCGAGCTTCCCCTCGGCGTTCGACAGCGCGAAGACGCCGCCGGTACCGAAGGCGTTGATGCCGGCCGTGAGATCGGCGCCGGGCAGCGGGTCGCCGTTGCCGTTGCCAGCGGCGAGCTGCACCAGGAAGGTGCCGCCGGCGGGGACGCTGCCCTGCAGCGCGACGGTGTTGTGGAAGGCGCCGGTCTTGGAGGCGTACTGCAGGGACCAGCCGTCGATGCTGAGGTCCTGGTCGGTGGTGTTGCGCAGCTCCACGAAGTCGTTCTGGAAGCTGGCGCCGGAGTTGCCTCCGCCGCCGTAGGCCTCGCTGATCTGCAGGTCGCCGGGGGCGACCACGGCGGCCTGGGCGGTGGAGATCAGGCTGGGGGCGAGGCTGAAGCCGAGGGCCAGAGCAGCTGCGGCGCTGCCGACGCGGGTCATGTGCGTCCGCAGGCCGGAGCCGTGGGTGGTGGCGGTGCTCATTCGGGGTCTCCTGGTGAGGCGGGGGTGGGATCGGCCCGGGGTGTGGACCTGGGGTGGGGCCAGCGGGTGGGTCGGGCGGTGGGGCTCGGCAGGAGGCTGGGCGCCGGCCGGAAGGCGGCAGATCATGCGGTCCGCACGACGACGGGGCCGGGCCGGTGGGGCTCGGCCCCGTCGTCGTGCGGGGTTCGATCAGCGGCGGGTCAGGCGGCGCCGCAGCCCGAGAGCGCCGACGCCGGCCAGCGCGATGACGCCGATCGCGAGGGCGAACGGGGCCACCTCCGCGCCGGTGCGAGCGAGGTCCGACGGGCCGTCGGCCTGGACGTCCGTGGAGTCGGTGTCCGCCGCGTCGGTGCCGCTCGTGTCGGTGCCGGACGAGTCGGTGCCCGTGCTGTCGGTATCGGCCGTGTCGGCATCGGTCATGTCAGCGTCCGAGCCGCCGGTGGTCGGCGGCACGGTGGTGTCGTCGGACGCGTCGTCGGCCGCATCGTCGGCGTCGTCCGCCGGCGGTGTCGTCGCGTCGTCCGCCGGCGGTGTCGTCGCGTCGTCCGCGTCGTCGGCCGGCGGGGTGGTGTCCTCGCCCTCGTCGCCCGCGTCGCCCTCATCGCTCGGGGGCGTCGTCGTGTCGTCGCCGTCCTCGCCGCCATCGCTGGGCGGAGGCGTCTCGTCCTCGCCGCAGACCTCCGGGGCGCCGCCGGCGGACCAGGTGAAGGACGGCAGCTCATAGGTGATCGCCGTGCCCTCGTCCGGGACAGCGGTGATGGTCAGCGGCACCACGGTGCCCTCGGGCACGCACAGCCAGTCCGTGAGGGCGACGTCGCCGACGTAGCGGCCCTCGTCCTCGAGGTAGGCGTAGGGCGCCTCGAAGGTGCCGTGCTCGCCGGCGTCCACGCTCACCGAGGTGATCTCGGGGGCGCCGAGGCTGAGGGACTCCAGGCCGCCCAGTCGCAGCACCGGATCGGTGTCCACGCCGGCCTCGGAGTCGTACTCGCCGCCGTCGAGGATCTGCAGGTCCAGCTGCTGCTGGGAGTAGTCGGGGGCGAGGTTCTCGTTCGCGCCCAGGTAGTCGATGAAGGCGTCGCGGTCCAGCACGCCGGAGTCGCGCACGTTCTGCGCCTCGGACAGCGCCCACATGTTGTCGCCGCCCTCGAAGAGGAAGCTCGCGGTGACGATCGTGTAGGTGGCGTCGGGATCGATCGGCTCACCGTTGATGCGGATGTCGACGATGTGGTCGTCCATCTCACGGGTGCTGTCCAGGACGTACTCGACGTTGTTGGAGACGTTGAAGGCGAGGAACTCGCTGGTGGGCGCACCCTCGGCGTCGCGCTGCCACTGCTCCTCGAGCATCTGCGCGAACTGGGCCCCGGTGACCTCGCCGGAGTTCAGGGTGTTGCCGAAGGGCACCATCGTGTTGGCCTCGGCGTAGGTGACCACGCCATCGCCCTCGGCGCCGGCCGCCTCGTTCCACAGCTCGGCGCGGATGCCGCCGGGGTTCATCCAGCCGATGACCTCGTTCTCGCCGTCCAGACCGGCGTCCTCGAGGTACCACTTCATCGAATCCGCGAGCATGTTGCCGGCGGCGGAGTGGCGGGAGCGGTCATCGCCCTTGGTGGTCGCCTGATCCGTGACCGGGGAGAGGGTCTGACGGATGCCGTTCTCGTCGTACTCCGCGACCGTGGAGTCCCACGAGGTCGTGATGTCGTCGGAGATCGTGCCGACCTGCTCGGCGCCGAGCACCTCGGCGTTGGCGATCGCGTCGGCGATGATCTGGGAGGCGGCGTCGTAGGTGGCATCCCCGGCGCAGGCGTCGAGGTCGGCGTTCTCGGTGGGGATCAGCTCGGTGCCGCCCTCGACCACATCCCAGTCCCCGTCGTCGCCGAGCGCGAGGGTCACGGAGCCGATGTTGGCGCCGCTGGAGCCGGTCTGCACGACGGGTCGCACCTCGCCGTCCTGGCCGGGCACCGGGGCGTCGAAGGCGTAGGTCTGGTGGGAGTCGCCGTTGAAGATCGCGTCGACCTCGGAGGATGTATCCGTGACGATCTCGTCGAAGATCGGGTCGGAGTTGCTGGGTGCGGAGCCGGGCTCCCCGTTGCCGGAAGCGCCTTCGTGGTACGAGGCCACGAGGACGTCATACTCCTCGCCGGACTCGTTCAGCTCGTCGATGGCCTTGTTGACACCCTCGACCGGGTTGCCGAAGGTGAGGCCCTCGATCGCCGAGGGGCTGACCTTGCCGACGGTCTTGGTGGTGACGGCGCCGATCACGGCGACCTTCACGTCACCCGCCTCGACGATCGCGTAAGGCTCCAGGGCGTGGCTGCCATCGGCGTGGTACACGTTCGCGGCCAGGTCCGGGAAGTCGGTGCGCGGGGAGATGCGATCGGTCAGATCGTCCTGGCCCTTGTCGAACTCGTGGTTGCCGATCGCGCTCGCGTCCACGCCGAGGGCGTTGAGGAAGTCGATGGTGGGCTCGTCCCCGTCGACGGCTGAGGCGAAGGCGCTGCCACCCACGTTGTCCCCCGCTGAGAGCAGAGCAGAGTTCGGGTGCTGCGCCTGGGTGCTGGTGATCGTGCAGGCGAAGGCGTCGCCGGCCCCGAGGGCGCCGTGGAAGTCGTTGAAGGTCAGCAGATTGACCTCGTCACCGCTCTCAGCAGCGACAGCAGCACCGAGCGGGACGACGGCCGACGCGACGACGACGGCGGCGGCCCCGAGGCCCACGGACGCGCCGCGCGCGAGGCGGCGGACGGGGGGAACGAACATGAAGGTCTCCTGGGAGTGATGTGTGCGCACGCCGTGCGCCTGGGGATATCTCATCCCATGGATTTCGCAACACGCTCGGGGTTCCCCGTTCCGGTTTCGACTTGTCACCGCGCGTTTACCGATCCCTGTGACTCGCACCTCGTTCATGACTGCCGCAAGGGGACGCCTTGACTCTTCCATGACGATCGCTCGCGCCCAGCGGGGTGGGGATCGTCCGTTCCGACCGATGGAGTCGACCGAGCCGACGGGCCGAGTGACCGACGGGCCGACGGGTCGACGGGCCGACGGGTCGACGGCCGTCGGGCAGACCGTCTGACCGACGGACGGACGGAGGGGCCGACGGGCGGACGGGCGGAGGGGCGGAGGGGTCGACGGACCTGACGCAGTCCCGAGAGAGAGGCGGCGATCACGGAGCATCCGCCCTGAGTGCGCTTTCCTTGTGACGCACGACGTGAGAGCCGGGGGATACGGTTACGTGACGGTCCGCGAAGTGGGTAGCATCGGTGAGTACTTCGGACGACACGCCTCCTCGCGCACTCGTCTCTGGCCCCGGGCCCGACCGGTCGTCGAGCTCGCCTCCCCGGGTCGCACCCGGCATCGTCCGCAGCTCGTCGATCCTCCTCAACCTCCAGCCGACGCCGGCTCCCCTGTCCAGGGACGCCATCGGTGCCCCGCCGGGACGCCGACCACCGTCACTCCAAGGAGTCAGTTCCCATGGTCCTGCCGATGCCGTTCCTCTCCCGCCGACCCACCGTTCCCGCGAAGGACGGCGCGAGCTGGCCGCACGTGATCATCCTGGGCGGCGGGTTCGCCGGGGCGCACGCCGTGGGGGCCCTGCGCGATGCGCGGGTGCGCGTCACCCTGATCGACCGCAACGTCTACAAGACCTTCCAGCCGCTGCTCTACCAGGTGGCCACGGCCGGCCTGAACCCGGGCGACGTCACCATGTTCCTGCGCGGCCTCTCCCTGAAGGTCCCGAACATGCGGTACCGCCAGGGCGAGGTCGAGGGGGTGGACCCCGAGCGCAAGGTGGTCAAGCTCGACGAGGGCCAGAAGGGCATCCACGAGCTGTCCTACGACTACCTGATCGTGGCCAACGGCGCGACGACCACCTACTTCGGCACCCCCGGCGCCGAAGAGCACGCGATGCCGATGTACACCCGCAGCCAGGCCCTCGCGATCCGCGACCGCATCTTCTCCGAGCTCGAGCGCTCCAGCCGTGAGGACGTCCGCGGCCACGACAAGCTGCACGTGTGCATCGTCGGCGGCGGTCCGACGGGCGTGGAGATCGCCGGCGCCCTCGCGGACTTCCGCATGCAGGAGCTGGACATCCTCTATCCCGAGATGGACCCGGGGACCTTGCAGGTCACGGTGCTGCAGCGCGGCGATGAGCTCATCAAGGAGTTCAGCCCGAAGTACCGCGAGTACGCCGCCGAGGAGCTCAAGGACCGCGGTGTCACCCTGCGCCTGGGCCACGGTGTGAAGGAAGTCGGCTACGACCACGTGGTCCTGGACAACGGGTCGATCCTCGAATCCGACATCACCATCTGGGCCGCGGGCGTCGCCATCCCCGATTCCGTCAAGGAGTGGGGCCTTCCGCAGGACAAGCGCGGACGCCTCGCAGTGGACGACTTCCTGCAGGTCAAGGGACATCCGGGCGTGTATGCAGCCGGAGACATCGCCGGCCAGGACGAGGCTCTCCCCCAGCTCGCCCAGCCCGCGATCCAGATGGGTCAGGCCGCCGCCCGCGCCATCGCCGCAGAGGTCGCCGGCAAGCCTCGCAAGAAGTTCAAGTACACGGACCTCGGCACCATGGCCACCATCGGCCGTCACGCCGCGATCGCCGAGATCCCGGTTCTCGGCGGGCTCTCCGGCGCGATGGGCTGGGCCGCTTGGCTGGGCGTGCACATCACCAAGATGATCGGGCACCGCAACCAGCGCGCCGTCGCGATGAACCTGATCTCGCTGTACTCGGGTTCCCGCGCCACCCACCAGCCGAACCCCGTGGTGGGCGAGGTCAACTCGCTGCGCGCGGCCCGGATCTTCGAGGAGCAGGCCGCCAAGCGGAAGTTCGGCAAGGGGGCCTGCGCCGACGCGCCGGCCGACGAGGCAGCGGCCGCCGCCGCCCCCGGGGCCAGCAGCGTCCCGGGCCCGACGAAGGACTGACGCGCACGGGGTACGGACCTCGTGTCCGTTGCCCCGCTGCCGCACAGCCCCGCTGCGTCACCGCAGAGCCTCGTCCGGTTCCGGCAGGCGCCGACGGATCGCCTCGGGCCACTCGAGCCGCACTCCTAGCTCGTCTCGGAGCAGCGCCTGCAGCTCCGCGACCCTCTCGGGGCTCGCGTGCACCTCGGCCGGGGTCACTCCACGACGGCGACAGATCTCGGCGAGCGCGCCGACGGCCTCGCCGATCGACCACTCCACGGGGTGCAGCCGATAGGCGCCGTTGGTGATGTGGGTGGTGCCGATGTTCTTGTTGGCCGGGAGCAGGTTCGTGACGTCGGCCGGGATGAGAGCCCCGAGCGGGATCTGGAACGGGAAGGAGTCGATGTCGACGTAGGTGCGGGCCGACGTCGACGGGTGCAGGTCGATCCGGTAGTGCCCCGTCCCCACGGAATCCGCGAACTCCGCGGGGCCGGCGAACTCGCCGCGCATCTCCCGGCCGATGTGCTCCTCCGTCACGGTGAACAGCGCGCGGATGCGGCGGGACTCACGGATGTAGGGCTGGCGGGCGAGCCCGTCGGCGGTTCCCAGGACGTCTCCGCGCAGCCGGAGCTCCGGGTACCCGTGCCCACCTCCGGTGCGGGGCGCCTCGGTCTGCAGCCAGTGCACGAAGGACAGGGTCAGCTGGCGTGCTTCGTCCTCGGCGCGCGCCCTCTCCTCGGCGCCGACGCCGAGCAGCGGCAGATCCCAGAAGTCGATCTGCGGCCAGTTGACCAGGCTGATCTCCCCGCCCGGGGTGCCCGGCTCGAGGACCTCCTGGGAGCGCACCCGACGGTAGTGCCACATGCCCCGTCCGTCCTGGACACCCTCGTCACCGACCGGATCCTCCAGGAAGACCGGGCGGTGGCGCACCTCGAGCGTGATCGGGTGGACGTCGTCGAAGGAGAGCTGCGGGCCGGGCCAGAAATCGGGGACCACGGTCGCGTACCGCTCGTACAGCGCGGGTCGGGGCACCAGCTCCCGATTCCCCGGCGCCCATTCGAGCGCGCAGCACCAGGTGATCGCCTGCTGGTCGAGGGGATCCGCCTGCTCGGGGGCATGGAGCTCGCCATGCTCGCTGCGAGCTTCCGCGCCGATCACGTGCTCGACCTCCCCGAGCTCCAGCAGATCGCCGAGCTCGGTGGCGTCGACGATCAACGGAACCCTCAGGATCGTCTCCACGCCGGTCCGGAGCTCGCGGACGACCACCGAGCTGATCCGGTCTCCGTCACGCTCTGCCGCGGTGGGTTCGTGCTCGCGCAACCAGGTGATCTGCCCGCTGGACAGCAGCGGGGAGAGCATCTGCTCGAGCACCAGCGCCCCGATGCGGGGCTCATGGCAGAGCTTGGACACGAAGCCCTTCCCCGGGTTCAGCTGTGCATCGGCCCGGGCGCTCTGCGTGAGCGGGAAGTTCTGCCGATAGTGCTCCCGGACCGCCTCCCGGAACTCTGTGTAGCTCGCCGAATTCGGGTGGGACTCCACCCACGCGGACTCGTCCGGTGGGACGCCCTGCACCGTGAGCTGGCCGCCGAGCCAGGGATCCGCCTCCGTGAGGATCACGCGATGGCCGAGCCGCGCGGCGGTGAGAGCGGCCGCGACCCCTCCGAGCCCGCCGCCGATCACGACGAGATCGGCCGCCAGCTCGCGCGGCTCGGGTGCTGGCGCTGGCGCCGGTGCGGGCTCGGGTGCTGGTACGGGATCTGGTGCTGGTGTGGTCGTGCCGGGAGAGGTCACCGATTCATCCTGTCGAGTCGGAGGAGGTGGCCGCAGGATATGCCGCAGCCCACGGCCGCGGGGGCGAAGAGCGCCTGACGACGAGCCGATTTCACTCCCTCGAGGAGCCTCGTTCATCGTCATGAGAAGTCGCGTTCATGGTGACCAGGACGCGGATCTCGGCCCCAACGATCCAGTTCCCAGCTCGGGGTTGACATGGGTCACAGATCGACTCTAGGTTCTGTTACATCCTTACGTAACCTCCCCTCACCCCCACCTCGAGCGGCACATCCACCACTCTCCAGCATAGGTGTCCAGTCCATGAATACTGCCCGAATAGCCACGAAACAGCTGAGAGTCGGCCTCGTCGGCTCCGGCCAGCGCGCCGCCTCCTATTTTCGTAACGTCCCGGCAGATATGGCGGATTCTGTCGACCTCTCGGCGATTTCGGATCCAGATCATGAGCGCCGCGAGGCCTTCGCCGGTCTCTTCGCCGCACAGCCCGACTTCCATGACGATGGCGTGGAGATGCTGCGCGATCGCCACCTCGACGCCGTGGTCGTCGCCTCCCCGAACGACCAGCACGTGGCATACGCGGTCGAGGCGATGCGGCAGGGGCTTCCGCTGATGCTCGAGAAGCCGGTCGCGACCACCGTGGAGGGGCTCTCCGCGCTCTGGTCCGCGGAACAGGCACGAACCGCGTCCCGCACCGTCGTCGGATTCGTGCTGCGCTACACGCGCTTCTACGAACGTGTGCGGGAGATCGTCCGCTCCGGCCGGCTGGGCGAGATCCTCTCGGTCCAGGCCGACGAGAACCTCGGCACCGGGCTGACGCTCATGCAGTACCAGGGCTGGCGACAGGACGTCGGGCATTCCGGCGGCTGGATGCTCGAGAAGTGCTGCCATGACGTCGACGTCCTGGGATACGTCCTGGGCAGCCGCCCCGTGCGTGTGCACTCCATGGCCTCGGCCCTCGCGTTCCGGCCCCGCGCGGAGAGCGAACAGCTGCCGCGGTTCCGCCCGACCGCCGGGCCCGGCGAGCTCGACTTCGGGGACGAGGCGACGAAGAACGCTCTGCGCTCGAGCACCCAGCACTCCCCCTACGGCCCGTCCGGTCTCCCGGACCGCCAGGTCGCGACCTTGGAGTTCGGCAACGGTACGCTCGCCACCTTCACCGCCGTGATGGCGCAGCCGCGCTCCACCCGTCGGCTGCGGATCTTCGGGACCGAGGGTCTGCTGGAGGGCGACCTGAGCGCCCGGACCCTCGATCTGTCCTTCCCGGATCCCGCCGGTGGAGCCGGGTCCACACAGGAGCACGAGAGCGTGCAGATCGGCGCGAGCGGCCACCACGGAGGCGACGAGATCCTCGGTGAACTGTTCTGGCGTCTCGCCGCCGGGGAGGACCGGACCCCGCGGGCCGGTCTCGCCGAGGGCATCGACGCGGTGCTGTGCGCGATGGCCCTGCAGGACTCGGCCCGCACCGGGATGCCGGTGCACCTCGCGGATCTGCGTCGTGCGGTCTTCGGCGCCTCGGAACCGGTCGCCTGATGTCCTCCGCGTCCCCGTCGGCCACGCGTACGTCGACCGCGTCCCCGCCGGCCGACCAGCCCGCGGCGTCGTTCCCGCAGCCGTCGCGCCGGCGCCGGCTGCGTCGGCGCGTGGTCGCGAGCTGGCAGCTGTATCTCCTCGCCGCCCCCGCCCTGATCTTCTTCCTGATCTTCAACTACGTCCCGATGTACGGGGTGCAGATCGCGTTCAAGGACTTCATCGCGAGCAAAGGGATCGCCGGCAGCCCCTGGACCGGGTTCGAGAACTTCGAGCGCTTCTTCGGGTCGTTCTACTTCTGGCGCCTGCTGAAGAACACCCTGGTGCTGAGCGTCTACCAGATGCTCCTCTTCCCGCTGCCGATCATCCTGGCGCTCGCGCTCAACGAGCTGAAGAGCAGGTTCTTCAAGCGGTTCACCCAGACCCTCACCTACGCACCGCACTTCGTCTCCACGGTCGTGGTGGTCGGCATGCTGTTCGCCTTCCTGGACCCCAACACCGGGCTGCTGAACCATCTGCTCGGGCTCGTCGGGCTCGACCCGATCCAGTTCATGCAGGATCCGGCCTGGTTCCGTCACCTCTACGTGTGGTCCGGGGTGTGGCAGTCGCTGGGGTGGAGCACGATCATCTACCTCGCCGCGCTGGCCGGTGTGAACCCCGAGCTGCACCAGGCGGCGGAGGTCGACGGCGCGAACCGCCTGCAGCGGATCCGGCACGTGAACATCCCCGCGATCATGCCCACGGTGGTCATCCTGTTCATCCTCGACTTCGGCAGCTTCATGTCCGTCGGCTTCGAGAAGGTGCTGCTGATGACCAACACCCTCAACGCCGAGACGGCCGACGTCATCCAGACCTTCGTCTACGAGACGGGACTGATCCAGGGCCAGTACAGCTACGCAGCTGCCGTCGGGCTCTTCGACTCGGTCATCAACATCATCCTGCTGATCACCGTGAACCAGCTGGCCCGCAAGTTCTCCGAGAACAGTCTGTGGTGATCCCATGAACACGACGACCAAGCTGCGCCCCGGCGGCACAGCGTCCGACGACTCCCTCAACGGGTCCCCTGTCGAGCACCGCGCCGTGGGCAGCCGCGACGATGCGTGGTTCGACCGCTTCAACGTGCTGTTCGTGCTGTTCGTGGTGCTGGTGATCGGCTATCCCCTGTGGTTCGTGGTGATCGCCTCGATCAGCGACCCCCACGCCGTGGAGACCGGGAAGGTCTGGCTGTGGCCTGTGGACGTGACGCTCGACGGCTACCGCCGGGTGTTCGGGCAGGCGGCGATCTGGATCGGCTACCGCAACTCGATCGTCTACACCCTGGTGGGCGTGGCGGTGCATCTGGGCCTGATCCTGCCGTGCGCCTATGCCCTGTCGCGGAAGCACATGGCGGGACGCACCGGCGTGACCTGGTACATCCTGTTCACGATGCTGTTCTCCGGCGGCATCATCCCCACCTATCTGCTGATCAAGGATCTCGCCCTGCTGGACACCATGTGGGCCGTGATCCTTCCCGGCGCCGCCGGCGCCTGGTCGATCCTGGTGGCGCGGGCCTTCTTCACCCAGACGGTGCCCGAGGAGATCGGCGAGGCCGCCAAGGTCGACGGGGCGAACGACGTGCAGACCTTCTTCCGCATCGCGCTGCCGCTGTCGGCCCCGATCATCGTCACGCTCGCGCTGTTCCACGGCGTGGGGCTGTGGAACGAGTACTTCAAGGCGCTGATCTATCTCTCGGACCGCGACAAGTTCCCGCTCCAGCTGATCCTGCGCGAGCTCCTGGTGGTCTCCGAGGACCCGTCCGTCGGCGGCGGGGGCGGCGGTGATGCCGGCTCGATCGTCGAGCAGGTGCGCCTGGCGTCGCTGATCAAGTACGCGGTGATGATCGTGGCGTCGCTGCCGCTTCTGATCATCTACCCGTTCCTCCAGCGGTTCTTCACGCAGGGCGTGCTGATCGGGTCGGTGAAGGGATGAGCGCCTCCCGAACCCTGGCCGGCCTGGACGCCCTGGTCCATCGCGCCGTGCAGCTGGTGTGGCTGAACCTGTGGTGGAGCATGCTGACGCTGCTGGGCGGGGTCGTGCTCGGCGTCGGGCCGGCGAGCGTCGGTGCCCATGCGGTGGCGAGCGCCTGGGCACGCGGCGACCAGGACGTCGACGTGCCGCGCACCATGTGGACGCACTGGCGATCCCACTGGGGCCGGTCCGCCGGGATGGGCCTGCTGGCACTCGCCCTCGCGTCGTCGCTCGCGGTGACGTGGTGGATGTCCCGCGGGGTCCCGCCGATCCCGTCGGCCGTCACCCAGGGGATCGTGCTGCTCACCGCGCTCCTGCTGGCCGCGTCGCTCCCCTACCTGCCATGGGTCCTCGAGCAGATCGATCCGGACGCCCGCCCTCGGGTCTCCGTCATCGTCGCCTCGGCGCTCGCCCACGCGCTGAGCCGGCCGGTGCTGAGCCTCGTCGTGGTCGCCGCCTGGATCGGGTGGCCGACGCTGCTGATCGTCTCGGGCTGGCCCGGCCTGCTCCCCGTCGTCGGCGTCGGCGTCCCGTTCGCCGTCTCCGCGTGGTGCCTGCACCGCGCGTTCCCCCACCCCGTCCACGCCCCGTCCATATCCGTGTTCGCCGACGGCTCCCCCGCTTCCACGTTCTCCCGCCCAGGCCACCCGGCCGTGACGAGTCCCCTGCACGACCTCGAGAGGAAATCATGACCCGTTCACCGTTCACCCGCCGTACCGTCCTCGCGTCCTCCGCCGTCCTCGCCTCCTCCACCGCTCTGGCGGCGTGCGGCGGCGGGGGTGACGAGGGCGGGGACACCGCCGAGAAGATCGAGAACCCCGACGAGAACATCAATCCCGAGGGCCTGCCGATCGTCGAGGAGGAGATCACGATCTCCTTCATGTCCCGTCGGTCCAACGCTTCGGCGGAGGACTGGAACGAGGTCGCCGCGGCGCAGACGACGCAGGAGCTCACCAACATCGAGGTCGACTGGGGCCTGGTCAATGAGGAAGCAGCTATCGAGCGTCGCAATCTCCTTCTGACCAGCGGCGACTACCCCGAGGTCTTCTACCGCACGGGGGTTCCCAGCGGCGACATCGCGAAGTACGGAGAGCAGGGCACGTTCATCCCGCTCAACGATCTGATCGAGAAGTACATGCCCAACCTGACGGCGCGGATGGAGGAGTACCCCGCGCTCCGCACCGGCCTCACCTTCCCCGACGGGAACATCTACTCCCTGCCGGGCATCTACGACCCCACAAGCCTCGGTCTGCGCTACCAGACGAAGTTCTGGATCCGCCAGGACTGGCTGGACCAGTTCGGCATGGCGACCCCGGAGACGCTCGAGGAGTACCAGGCCTACCTCGAGGAGGTCGCTGCGAGCATCGAGGGCTCGATCCCGCTCGGCGGCCAGGACATGGGCTCCATCCTGACGAGTCTGTACGGGACGTTCGGCCTCGCGAACCACGGCAACGATGCCGGCCTCATCGACCTCGACGCGGACGGCAAGGTGCGCTACTTCCCGGCCAGCGAGGAGTACCGCGACCTGTTGTCCTTCCTGGCCGGCCTCTACAGCAAGGGTCTCCTGCAGCAGGACATCTTCGCCACCGACGCCGCGGCGTTCAGCGCGAACGGGACCGAGGGGCTGCTGGGCTCCTGCGGGGTGCAGACCCCGTCGGGCTACTTCGGGAAGGAGGGCGACAACTACGTCGCGCTCAAGCCATTGGTGCGCAACGCCGGCGACGAGCCGGCCTGGCACGCCGTGCGGTCGGAGCTCTCCTCGATCGGCAACTTCGTGATGACGGACAAGTCCGAGCACCCCATCGAGATCGCCCGCTGGATGGACTTCTGGTTCGGTGAGGAGGGCGCCAAGCTGTTCTTCCTGGGCGTCGAGGGCGAGAGCTATGAGGAGGTCGACGGGCGTGACGAGCTGATCCCGGAGCTCCTGGAGGACAAGACGGTCGACGAGGCCCTGAAGCCGTACGTCCTGTACCTCGGGGGCTGGTACCCGGGCTGGGCCACGGACGACTGGTTCCGCGGCGTCGAGACCTCGGAGCAGTCCACCGAGGGATCCAAGGTCGTGGAGCCGTACGCCCTGAAGGAGGTGTGGCCCGCGTTCACCTTCACCGCAGAGGAGTCGCAGCAGATCACCACGATCGGCAACGACATCTCGAAGTACGCCGAGGAATCCCTCGCCGCGTTCGTCACGGGTGACCGGTCGCTGGACGAATGGGACGACCACGTGGCCACCTTCGAGCAGATCGGTTTGGCAGATTTCGTCGCGGCGCACCAGACCGCCTACGAGCGCCGTTCCTGAGGCCACCTCCGTCGTCGTGCCCGGCAGGCCAGGACTGCCGGGCACGACGGCCGACGACTCGACGCCCCAGGGCACGACGTCAGTGGGCAGAGCGTCCAGGGACCCAACGGGTACCGTGAACGACCTGAGGGCCGCGGACCGGACGGACCGCCGCAGTCCGGACATCGAGCCCCACCGCCGCTCCTGCGAGACCTCCGTTCCTGCTCTTCCGACCGCCCCGTCCGCGATCGATCTCAGAAAGTCCTTCCATGACGACGAGCCCTTCGGGCGCCGGCACCTCCGGCGCCGACACCACCCTGGTGCGACGGTGGAACCGCAGCACGGTTCTCGCCGCCCTGCGCACGGGTCCCGAGAGGACGCTCACGGAGATGGCCCAGGCGACCGGGCTGTCCCGGCAGACCCTCACCGCCGTGTTCACGGAGCTCGACGACCGGGGCCTGGTCCAGGTGCACGCACCGGCCACCGGGACATCGGGCCGCCCCGCCCGCCGGTACAGCTTCCAGTCCACCGCCGGCTACGTGCTGGGCCTCTACTTCTCCCCCACGCAGGTGCTCGCCCTGGTCACCGACCTCGACGGCACCATCATCGCCCGCGAGCACGCCGCGACGCCACGTGATCTCCCTGCCCCGGACAGGCTGCGGAGGGCGCGCGAGATCTCGCTGCGGGCCACCGCGCCCGCCGGAGACGTCTGGGCGGTCGGGGTCGCCACCACCGGCGTCGTCGACCCCCAGGGCACCGTGCGCAGGGCGAGCCAGATCCCCGGCTGGACCGGGCTCGATCTCGCAGGCACGACCGGGTCGTGGTTCCACAGCGCCGCGGTCGCCGGGAACGACGGCACCCTCGCCGCGCTCGGCGAGAAGTGGCAGGGCGCCGCGCGGTACGCGAACGACGTCGCACTGATCCTCTCCGGTCGCCCCACCGGACAGGGCATCCTGCTGGGGGGCCGCGCCCATCACGGCAGATCGGGCGCCGCCGCCGAGCTGGGTCGACTCCTGCACGACCAGACCTGGAACGCCGCCGCCGTGCTCGAGGAGGCCGGCCGCAGCGCTGAGGAGGTGTTCCGCGCCGCTGCCGAGGGGGAGCAGAAGGCCTCCGAGCTGGCCGATCACCTCGCCCACCACACGGCCCGCGGCGCCTCCGTGCTCGTCTCGGTGCTGGACCCCGAGCTCGTGGTGATCGCCGGCGAGTTCACCGCCGGTGGGCAGCCCTTCGTCGACGCCACCCGCCAGCACCTGAGCACGATGTGCATCAATGTCCCCGAGGTGGCCCTGTCGGTGCTCGGCGACGACGTCGTCCCCCTCGGAGCAGCCCGGCTCGCCCTCGACCACCTCGAGGAAAGGGAGTACGTCCTGGACGCGTGACGGGGAGTCAGCGAGCGTTGCGGATCAGGGTGGCGAGCAGATCGGCGTCCCGGCGCAGGGCGGGCATCTCCGGCGTCGGCTCACCCGGCGCGACCCCAACCACAGGCCCAGCCCCGGCTCCAGTCCCGGTCCCGGCCCCAGCCCCAGCCCCAGCCCCAGCCTTCGTCGAGTGCGACGTTGGCGCGGGTATCGAGGCGTCACGACCGCCCGAAGGTCGCACTCGATCGTCCAGGTGAGGCTCGGGGGCATGCGGGGACGCGTCGCCAACCACGCGGCTGCTCGACGCCGGCGGGGCGCCGACCGAGGCCGGCTCCGGGAGGGGCGCGGCGTACAGAGCGGCGGTGTAGGCGGACGCGATACGGGCGGCAGCGGCGCGATGCTCGTCGGTGACCTCGACATCACCCTCGTCGATCTGGTCCAGGAGGTCCCCGAGGGCGCGCGCAGGGGGCAGGGCGCCGTCGAGCGCGAGGAGCCGCGGCGGCGCGCTCCAGGCGCCGGTCCAGCCCAGCCAGCGGATGGCGACGGAGCGCACCGTCAGCTCGCGCCCCAGCTCAGACCACGCCAGCTCGCCGGCGCGACGCCGCTCCCGCTCGGCGACGATCGCGGCATCGAGCCTGCCACCGCCGCTGCCCGGACCGCCGCCTCCACCGCTGCCGCCGCCGTCACCAGCACCGCCCTCACCACCCCCGCGCACGAGGCTGTTCCACCGCTCATCGCGCAGGGTCACGCGGTGACGACGGATCAGCACCACGGCCGCCGCACCGCCGGCGGCGACGAGGAATCCGATGGTGAGGCCGGTGAACAGCCCGCTCTCCACCCGCTTCACGGTCACGGGGTTGGTCACTGCTCCCCCGCCGTCGGAGGCCGAGGCGTCGGTCGTCTCCTCGGGATCATCCGTGGTGGTGGGGTCCTCGCTGGCCGGGGTCGTCTCCTCTTCCGGAGTGGGTGAGTCGCTGGGTTCCTCGGAGGGCTGCTGCTCGTCCTGCGCAGTGGAGCTGTCCGAGGTGATCCCCGGAGGCGTCACCCCGTTCGCGGCGGCGGCCGGCGTCGGCTCGAAGCGCACCCAGCCGTATCTCGCCCCGAACCACACCTCGGGCCAGGCGTGGGCGTTCTTCGCGCTCACGGACCACTCGTCGCCGTCCTGCTTCCCGGGGGTGAAGCCGATGGCCACCCGGGTGGGATATCCCTGCGCGGTCATCATCAGGGCGAAGGTGGCGGCGAACTGCTCGCAGTAGCCGATGCGATCGGCGAGGAACGACTCCAGCGGGTCCTCCCCCGGCGGGGAGTTCACGGTGAGGGAGTACGCGAACTCGCTGCGGAAGTAGTCCTGGTAGGCGACGGCGGTGTCGAAGGCGTTGTCGGCGCCGGCCTCGTCGGCGACGTCCACGGCGAGGTCCTGGGCGATCTGGGGGACGTCCTGGCGGGAGATGTACCCGGCGTTGAAGGGCTGCTCGAACACGGCGGGGTCCACGCCGCGCAGCTGGTCGGCGGTGGCGTTCTCCGGCGCGGTCAGCACGGTGTAGTCCAACCGGCTCAGATCGGCACGCACCCCGCGCAGGGCGATCTCCCCGCTGGTCGGCTTCAGCTGCAGGTCCCGGGAGATGTCCGCCTCGTCCGTCGTGATGCCGCGGATCCGCTCCGGCGCGGGCAGGCGGTCACCGGCGAGGTCCAGCACGTGGAACTCGGTGCGCAGCAGGCCCGCGTCGTTCCCGGCGGCCGGATCGGTGCCGTCGGAGGCGTCGGAGTACGCGCCGACCCCCATCGCGGGGCTTCCGCCCTCGTCGGCCGTGTTGCGGAAGGTCTCCCCGTCGAAGCTGTTCAAGGTGCGCAGGCGCAGGTAGGACGGCTCCTCCGCGGAGGTCGAGTAGCGCAGCACCTCGACGTCGCGCTGCTGGAGCAGGGAGCGGCGCACGGAGATGTCGTCGTCGATCATCACCGGGCCCAGCGACGGCAAGTCGCGGTTCTGCCACTGGTTGATCACGTCCATGTTCAGGGCGACCTTCGTCGGGGCCACCTTCGGGAGCGCGAGCCCCACGGGCACCGTGAGCGCGGCGACCAGCAGCACGCACAGCGCGGCCGCCCCGGTCGCGCGGGCGGGGCTGGTGAGCGGGCCCGCCTGGGGCCGACGGTCCCCTTCGAGATACCGCGGATCGGAGTGCACGGTGCGGGTGGCGAGGATCAGCAGGCCGGCGACCACCGGCCCCATGACTGTCCACCAGGCGCCGCCGGAGGGCTGCTGGAGGGCCGGGATCAGCAACGATCCGAGCAGGGCGAGGCCCACGGGGGTGTGCCACCCCAGGTCCACGAACACGAGGTCCAGCAGCAGGGCGCCGAGGGCGAGCACGAGCATCACGACCACGGTGCCGCGGGAGCCGAGGGTCAGCGGCGCCATCCCGCCGGCCAGCTCGTTGAAGGCGCCCGGGAAGATCGAGGCCTGGGCCTGCACGAGGGCGAGCGGTCCGTCACCGAGGTCCACGAGGCCGTGCCCCATCTCGACCACGACGAGCTGCACCACGACCACCAGCATCTGCACGAGGGGCACCAGCAGCGGGGGGCGCAGGAACTGGCGCAGCACCATCCCGGTGACGATCACGGGGGTCGAGGCGGTCAGGGTGAGCATGAACCAGGAGGAGCCGGCCAGCAGCATCGACAACGGGGCGGACGCGAGCAGGATCGCGACCAGCAGCAGGAGGGAACGACCCACCAGGTCCCCGCCCTGCAGCAGGGGGCGTCCCATCAGTGGGCTCATGACTGCGCCCCCGCCCTCGTCGACCCCGAGGCCGAGCCCGAGACGGCGCTGGTCGAGGCGCCCGACCCCGCCGTCGCCGACCCAGCGCCGGCGGCCGGCTCCTCCGCATCGCCCGCGGTGAGCAGGCCGTCGAGGGTGTCCGCGGTGGTGCCGCGCACCAGGGTCCAGCTGCCGAGCATCGAGCGGGTGGGGTGTAGGGCCTGCCGGGCGGCTGCGAGCTTCTCGGCGTGCTCCTCGTGGGCGTGCCCGAAGTCGTCGCCGTCCGCGGGGCCGATGCGGCGGGCCCGACGGGGCGTCGGGTGATCCTCGTCCTCGAGGGCGGGCCGCAGGGCGATCGCGGTGCGGTGGGCGGCGCGGCCGGCGAAGCGGTCCAGCTCGAGGCCGGAGAAGGGGTCGCCGACGTCCGGGCCCAGGGCGATCGCGAGGGCGGTGTGCCCGGCGGCGTGGTCGACGCCCACGCCCAGGGTGGAGACCTCGTCGTCATCGAAGTCGACGTCGGCGAGCGCGAGCAGGGAGGCGCGGGACTCGACCGCGTCGGCCTCGCTGCCCAGTGGGGAGGGGCCGGGGATGCCGCGGCGGCGGCCGCTGCGGGTGATCTCGTCGCCGGAGGCATCCACGATGCGCACGTCCCAGCCGTTCAGGCCGAGGCTCTCGAGCACGGTGGCGGCGTGGGAGACCAGGCGGTCCTCGATCTCGGGGCCCACGTCCTCGCGGCGCGTGGTGTCCAGCACGATCACGGCGCTGTGCCCGGCGGCGGGCTCGTCCTCGCGCGTCATCAGCCGGCCGGTGCGGGCGCTGGCCCGCCAGTGGATGCGGCGGATGTCGTCCCCGGCCGCGTAGGGGCGCGCGATGGGCCCGATCTCGCCGACGCCCGGGGACGAGAGGGCGCTCAGCGGCCCGTCACGGGTGATGCCGGTGGCTCGCTCGGAGCCGGGGGCGAGCTCGGCGACCACGGGCAGGCCGGTCAGCTGCAGGCCGTCGTCGACGGTGCGGCGCAGATGGAACAGGCCGAACACGTCGCGCACGATGACGCTGTACGGGCCCAGCGGATGGGATCCCCGGTGGGCCACGCGCAGCACGTGCGGCATCCGCCGGGACAGCGGGAGATCGCCCTGGCCGCCGAGCGCTGCGGGGAGATGCTCGCGCACGGCGCCGCGGGCCAGCGGGATCACGGTCAGCAGCGCCCGGGTGAGCATCTCGAGCTGCACGCGGGCCACGGAGCCGACGGGCACGGCATCGTCGATGACCTGGCGGCGCGCGCGCAGGCCGATGCTCGAGATCCCGATCCCGATCGCGCCGATCAGCAGCGCCAGCAGCAGGGCCGCCGCGATGTAGCGGGCGGGCAGGACACGGGTGAGGTCCGACGCGACCCAGCACAGCAGCGCCAGGACCGCGACGGCGATGCCGCGCGCGGTGGGGCGCAGGACCGTCCCGGGTCGCGGCGTCACGTCTGCGAGGTGTTCCGCAGCACCTGGTCGACCAGCTCCCCCGCGCTCGCGCCACGGGACAGGGCCTGCGGGGTCAGGTGCATGCGGTGGCGCCACACCGGCATGATCACGGACCGGACGTCCTCGGGATCCACGAAGGTGCGCCCGTCGAGCACGGCATGCGCCTTCGCGGCCCGCACCAGGTGCACGGCGGCGCGGGGCGAGGCGCCGAGCGTGACCTGCGGGTGGGAGCGGGTGGCGGCCGCGAGGCGCACCACGTAGTCGAGGATGACCTCGGAGGCGTGGACGCGGCGCACGGCGCGGACGTGGGCGGCGATCCGCTCGGGGGTGGTGCGGGTGCGCACGGCGTCCAGGACGTCGCGGTCGCCGACGGGGACCGGCCCGGCCTGCGCGGCGAGCATCCGCGTCTCGGCCGACTGCACGGGGTAGCCCATGGAGGTCTGGGCGAGGAAGCGGTCGCGCTGGGCCTCGGGCAGCCGGTAGGTGCCCTCCATCTCCACGGGGTTCGCGGTCGCGACCACCATGAACGGCTCCTCGAGCTCGTAGGTGGTGCCGTCGACGCTGACCTGACGCTCCTCCATCGCCTCCAGCAGGGCGGATTGGGTCTTCGGGGAGGCGCGGTTGATCTCGTCGGCCAGCAGGATCTGCGTGAACACGGCGCCGGGCCGGAACTCGAACTCGCTGGTTGCCTGGTTGAAGATGCTCGCGCCGGTGACGTCGCCGGGGAGCAGGTCCGGGGTGAACTGGATGCGGTGGCGCTTCGCGCCGAGCGCCGCGGCCAGCGACTTCGCGAGCATCGTCTTGCCCACGCCGGGGATGTCCTCGATGAGGAGGTGACCGCCGGCCAGCAGCACGAGCAGCGAGGTCTGGGCGACCTCCCTCTTGCCCTCGACCACCGTGGCGATCTCGCTGATCACGGACTCGGCCTCGGTGGCGATCTCGCGGGCCTCGGCCTCGGTGAGGGCGGGGATGCCGCTGGCGGGAGCGCCGTCGACGGGGATGTCGGCCGGGATGCCGGCAGGGGCGTCTGCGGGGTTGCCCGTGCCCGGATCGGCGCGGGTCGCTCGGGCTCTTCGCGCCGTGGGAGCCGCAGGGGCTGCCGGGGCCGTGGGGACCGCAGGAGCTCGGTCCGTGCTCCGGTCGTCCTCCGGGCCGGGTCCGGGTGCGTCGTCCTGCATCATTGCGTGCTCCTTCGATCGGTCGCCGTTTGCCGGGTTCTTCACGAAGAATTTGCCGGGCCATGTGACCTGCTTGGGCGTACCACAGAGTGCCCTCGCTCTAGAGTATGACGGGTTGTCCATGTCTTCCGAGGAGTCTTTCTGTGACGAGTCGTCAACGCTCGGCCGCCACCGGTCTCGGTGCGGGCCTGGTGCTGGTCGCTTCGTGCGCCCTGATGCCGTCGGCGACGTTCGCCGCGCCGGCCGCAGGCACCGCGCCGGTGACGCCGCCCGTCGTGTGTCAGGCACCCAGCGCCGGTGCCTCCCCGCAGAGCGTGGACCTCGGCGAGACGGTCTCCATCACCGGCGAGTGCTTCGGGGAGAACAAGAGCGGGACGGTGACGATCATTCCGCCCGAAGGCGGCGGCGGGACCACCCTGGACGTCTCTTCGGACAAAGCCCAGAGCATCTCGACGGCGTACACCCCCGAGGTCGCGGGTGACTACCAGTTCCTGATCGACGTCGAGGGCACGCAGGTGAGCGGATCGTTCTCGGTGGCAGAGCCGGCCCCCGAGCCCACGCCCACCGAGGAACCGACGGAGGAGCCGACAGAGGAACCCACGAACGAGCCCACCGAGGAACCGACGGAGGAGCCGACGAACGAGCCCACCGAGGAGCCGACAGAGGAACCCACGGAGGAACCGACAGAGGAACCCACCGAGGAACCGACAGAGGAACCCACCGAGGAGCCGACGAGCGAGCCCACGGCGGATCCGACCGTGGAGCCCACAGAGGAGCCGACGGACGAACCCACCGAGCCCGACGACCAGGAGACGACGCCTTCTCAGGGTGACCCCTCCGCCGGGAACGACGGCGAGCAGGACGACGATGAGAAGCCTGGCTCCGCGGGGACGCTCGGTCCTGATGCGCCGACCCCATCGCCCGTCGCCCCGAGCGAGCCCTCCGACGAGAGCACGCCGCCGGACACTACTGATCCGTCCGGCGAGAGCACGCCGTCCGGCGAGAGCACCGCGTCCGACGAGCCGGCCCCGTCGGCCGGTGGAGCGGGCTCGGCCGAGCCGACTGATGCCTCCGACTCGCAGTCCTCTGACGCCGAGGACTCCTCCTCGGCAGACTCCTCGCAGCAGGCTCTGATCGATCAGGTGCTCCGCATCGGCACCTTCCTGAACGGGACGCACGGTGGCGTCACGGACGGCGGCGGGACCGGGGGCGACGGCAGCTCCGCAGAGGGCGGCAACTCGTCAGACGGCAGCTCGTCGGGCGGCGCGGACGGCTCCGAGGCCTCCGACGGCTCGGACAGCGGCCTCGCCGAGACCGGCAGCAACGCCACGATCCCGGCCGCTCTCGCCGCACTGGCCCTGGGACTCGGCGGCATCGCGTTCTGGATCGCCGGGCGTCGCCGCACCCACCGCTGACTCCCACCGCGGACCAGCGGGACGACCGTCCTCCTTCTCCCGCCGTGCGCTGAGGACCGCTGACCGGTCAGGCACCCAGACCGGTCAGGCCCGTCGGCTGCGCGCCGTCTGCATCCCGGTGAGCACCGCGATCACGAGCGCCCCGAGCATCAGGCCCACCCCGCCCACGGCCACCGCGCCGCTCACCCCGACCAGGGCGCCGAGCCCGGCGAGGGTGATGCCGTTGCCGGTGCGCATGCCGCTGCCGATCATCCCGTAGACCCCGACCACGCGCCCGCGCTGGTCCGCCGGGGCGCGCAGCTGCACGATCGCCTGGCCCACCGAGGTGGCGGCGAGGTTCGCGACGCCGCCCACCACGAGCGCGGCGACGGCGATCCCGTAGTGCGAGGTGGTGGCCACGATGAGGCTGGTGAGCCCGAACATCACGGCGGCGACCACGGCGGCCTTGACGTCCGCCTTGATGATGCCGGTGGCCTCGAGCAGGAACCCGCCCACCACGCCGCCGATCCCGTTGGCGAACAGCAGCAGGCCGTAGCCGAGGCCGCCCTCGTCCCCCGCGCCGAGGGCGTCGGCGAAGTTGGGCATCGACACCGTGAGCGAGGAGCCGACGCACACCGCGATCAGCCCGGCGAGCGCGATCATGCCCACGAGCAC
Organism: Brachybacterium tyrofermentans; assembly: GCF_014897585.1. Taxonomy (GTDB): domain Bacteria; phylum Actinomycetota; class Actinomycetes; order Actinomycetales; family Dermabacteraceae; genus Brachybacterium; species Brachybacterium tyrofermentans. Next base: position 47,032 of record NZ_JABUXW010000023.1, read on the forward strand.
CGTGTCCCCGGCGACGGTGCGCAGCACGCGCGGGGTGTCCAGGATCGAGATCCGCTCGCGCATCACCAGGCCGCTGCGGGAGTGCCCCGTGAACGGCGTACGGATCATCAGCAGCGTCATCGGCAGGTAGAAGGCGATGTTGGCGAAGATCCCCCACGTGGGCCCGAGCAGCAGGAGCAGCACGGAGCCGACCACCGGCCCGGCCAGCACGCCGAGGCTCTTGAACGTCGCGTTCAGGCGCACCGCGCTGGGCAGCTCGCGCGGCTCGGCGAAGTCGTGGAGCATGAGCTGCTCCGCCGGTCCCCACAGGGCGCCGGCGCAGCCGTGCAGCACCAGCAGCACGCAGGCGCTCCACATCTCCAGGCTGCCGGTCAGGAACAGCACGCCCCAGCCCAGGGACACGAACGCGAACAGCCCCTGCGCGATCTGGATGATGCGCCGGCAGTCGTACTTCTCGGCGAGGCCGCCGAAGAGCACCGACAGCAGCAGGAAGGGCAGCCAGTGGCTGATCACCTGGAAGCCGACGAGCCACGGGGAGTGGAAGGTCTGCCAGAGCACCCAGTAGGTGATGACGTGCTCGATGTTGTCGCCCATCATCGAGAGCCCGGCGGTCATCAGGTACGGGCGGGAGTGCTTGTCGCGCAGGGGGCCGAAGCGGCGGGGGCGCGGGGAGGCGGTGGTGATCATGCCGGCCTCCGCCTGTCCGGGGCGGCGCGTCGCGCAGCGGCGACGGCGATCTGAACGGGCACGGGGGTCCTTCGGGCGGGAGCGGCGCAGGGGCGAGGACAGGGGGCGAGCGATGGTGCGAGAAGTGAGTGCGGAGGAATGAGTGCAGAGGAATGAGTGCAGAGGACGAGGAGGATCGGTCCGGACACCGTACTGCGACCGGGTGCGCAGGTCACGGCGGGTCCAGAGCGTGACCCGATCACCCGACACCGCTCGCACCCGCTCCGGGTGGACCGTCACGACCGGCTGGTCGAGCACCGGTGGGTCCTGCGAGTTCACGCCATCGATACAGGTCATGCGTCGTCGTCGAGGAACCGGGTGCCCGATCCCCTGGAGCACGGGAGAAGGGCATGTCTAGGCTGGGGCCGTCGGCGGGCTCCGTGCCCGTCGGGCGTCCGGGTCGCCGGCACGTGCATGCCACCGGCCATCGCAAGTCCGAAGGGAGCACTCGTGAGCAACCCCCGTCCCACGGAAGACCCCTCTGTCGCCGATCTCGTGGATCGCCTGTCGGAGCAGACCGCACGTCTCGTGCGGGACGAGCTGAAGCTCGCCCGCGCCGAGTACACCCAGAAGGCCAAGCAGGGCGGGACCGCCGTGGGCCTCTTCGGTGCCGGCGCCGTCCTCGCCTGGTTCGGGCTCGGCTCCCTGATCGCCACCGCGATCCTGGTGCTCGCGCTCTTCCTGCCCGCCTGGGCGGCCGCCCTGATCGTCACCGTCGTCATCTTCCTCATCGCGGGCATCGCCGCCCTGATCGGCAAGAAGAAGACCGAGGGCCTGACCCCGACGCCCGAGCGGACCGTCGCCACCGTGCGCCGGGACGCGGACGAGATCAAGGAAAGGATCTGAGATGACCCACGCAGCGAACGACGCGGCCCGACCCGGGGGCCCCGACTCCGGCCCGATCCGTCCTCCCGAGACGGAGACCGGCCTGCCCAGCACGGCAGTCCCGGAGCCGTCCGGCGATGCCACGCCCGAGGAGATCGAGACCGACATCGCCCGCACGCGTCGCGATCTGGCGAACACCGTCGGCGCGCTCTCCGACAAGCTCGACCCCAAGGCGCAGGCCGACAAGCAGGTCGACGAGCTCAAGGCCCGCGCGCACGAGCAGAAGGCCCGGCTGCAGGGGCAGGCGGAGCAGGCTCGCGAGTCCGCCCGCTCCTCCGTCGCCCAGGCCCGTGACCAGGCACGCGATGCGGCCACCGATGATCTGGGGCGTCCGAGCTCCGTGCTGTGGGCGGCGGGCGGCGCCACCGTGGGCCTCCTGATCGCCGCGGTCTCACTCCTGGCGAACCGCCGCCGCTGACGTTCCCGCCGAGACCTCGAGGAGCCCACCATGGCCCATGAGAAGACCACCAGCACCTCCGCCAAGATCCTCTACCGTCCCATCGGGCTCCTGAGCGGCGTCGCCAGCGGCGCGGTCGCCGGGATCCTGTTCAAGCAGATCTGGAAGCGCGCCGCCCCGCAGCATCCCGAGGACACCCCCAAGGCGCTCGAGTCCGAGTTCCCGCTGCGGGAGATCGTGATCGCCGCGGCGATCCAGGGCGCCCTCTATGCGACCGTCAAGGCACTCGTGGACCGCGGCGGTGCCCGCGCCTTCGAGAAGGTCTTCGGGGAGTGGCCCGGGGACTGAACATCGCCGCACATTGCGAGCGGTGCTCCGCCGCCCCTGCGGCGCGATCTCTCCTGCGGAATGTCCTCGTCCGAGTTCGTGTCCGTCACAAAGTTGAGCACCAGGGCGCCGGGTGAGCTGCGAGGGTGGCACCGAACCACAGCCGTGGAACACCGTTGATAACGTTATCGCGGACGCAGTGCTTTGATAACGTTATCAACATGCGCACCTCTGTGAATTGCCCCTTCAGCCCGCACGCCGACGTGGTGCCGCCGATTTGGGCCGGCCGTGAGGTTCAGCTCCGCGACTGGAGTGACATCGTGCGACCTCGACGGGTCTCCGGGCTACCGGAGCGAGGGCGCACCATTCTGGGCGAACCAGGGGTCGGGAAGTCGAGTCTGCTGACGAAGATCTCCGAAGATGCAGCGGAGCACGGGGACTGGGTCACAACCCAGCTGCGCATCCCCTCGAAGGCAGATCCGCTCAAGATCGTTGCCGCGGCGCTGCTCAAGCTCGCGAAGAAAGCGGGCCTGTCGACGGCACGCGAGAAGCGCCTCGACGACCTGTTCCGGCGGGTCTCGGACATCTCCGTCAAGGGAGTCGGCCTCAGCCTCCGCGAGGCGGACGGGCCAGAGCCCTTCACCTCGCTCACCGAGCTGCTCGTCGAAATCGGGATCGCTGCGATGAATCGCGGGGACGTGGTCGCGCTGATCCACATCGACGAAGTTCAGAACATTTCCGACGAGCACGTCCTCTCCCAGCTCCTCATCGCCCTGGGCGATGCGATGGTCAAGGAGGTCGAGGTCCAGGCTCCAGGAGGATTCCTCGTCAAGCGACGGCTGCCCATCTCGGTCTACCTCACCGGGCTGCCAGACTTCGCCGACATGAGCTCTGCTCGGCGAGGTGCGACCTTCGCCCGCCGGTTCGCAACCACGACGCTCGAGTCGTTCGGGGACGACGCGCTCGAAGCAGCACTGCAGCCGTTCGTCCTCTCCGGTTGGGAAGTGCCTGACAATGCCGGTGGCACCGGCCGGGTGACGATGGAGCCAGCGGCTCGCGACGAGATCCTCGAGCTATGCAAGGGCGAGCCGTTCCTCTTCCAGCTCGCGGGAGAGAAGGCCTGGTATGCGGGCAGCACCGACGTGATCACCCGGGACCAGGTGATCACGGGGTGGACAGAGACAGCCCGCGACGAGGCCGCAGGGCACGTTGAGCGGATCATCGAGCGACTCCCCCAGCGGGAGCGGGAGATGCTGGAGGCGATGATCGACCTGCCGCCCGACAAGCGCAGCCTGAAGAACATCGCGACGTCCATGGGCTTCGAGAAGTCGACACAAGCCGGTCCGACCTCGCAGCGCCTCGACACGAACCGCAAAATCATCCGTCGCGGAAATATCTATACCTTCCGCAACCGCGCGATCGAGGCCTATCTCTCCAGCGAGTGGCCTGACGTCGCCCCGGAGCGAGGATGAACCTGTGTGCCTCTCCCGAACGCCCGAGGGCCGAGCATGGGGCGCGGGCACCGAGCTCCTCCGATGCCGCTGCTTCAGCGTCGAAGCTCAGTGTCGCGGCACTTCTGCGGGGCAGTCTTCCAGGCGGGCGACCGTCACCTGACCGCCGAGCTCCTCCACGATCAGGTCCACCGTCTCCTCAGCGCTGAGGCGGCTGGAGCCGACCCAGAGCGCGTCGTCCCCGAACGCCTCCCCCATCCGTGCGAGCAGGCCCGCGTGGTCGTCGAAGTCGAACCGGGCCCGCTCGTCCCGCTGCAGGTTCCGCTCCACGCAGGCGGCGGGGTCGGGGGCCAGCACCACGGTGCGCAGACCCAGATCCCCGAGCGCGCTCGAGAACACGTCGAACTGCTCCCGGTCGGGAACGATCCAGTCGATGACCGGGGTGATCCCGGCGCCGACCATGTTCCGTGCGAGGTCGCAGAGGTTCCGGTTGCACAGGGCGACCTGCCGCCTAGCCTCCTCGGCGGGCTCGCCGAGCGGCCACACGTAGCCGCTCACCACCAGCCGGGCCACGAAGTCGCCGTCGAGCAGGGCGGAACGGTTCAGCGTCCCGGCGAGCATCCGGGTCACCGTGGACTTCCCCGCGGCCGGTGGTCCGGTGACCAGCAGGATCGCCCTGCCGCCGTCGAGGGCGGAGAGTCCCGGGAGCGCCGCAGGAGAGGAGTCGGCTGACGTCATGGAGGCACCGTAGAGCGTGCCCGGGCGACGCCGCCATCGAATTCCCGGATCGGGAACCGCTCCCGGGCCGCAGGGCCCGGCGAAGCGTACGTCGAACTGCGACCCGCGGGGCCGCGCTCGCGAGCGACGGATCGACGGTCTGCCCTGCGAGTGAGCACCTCGTAAACTGGGCAGAGTCCCCATCCGATCACGTCCCGAGGAGCGCCCATGGCTGTGAAGAAGACCGTCACCATCGAGGGCACCGCGACCGTGCTCGCGATCAACGGCCGCCTCATCGCGCCCCTGCCGGAGGCCGCGAGCGAGCAGCTCCCCTCCCGCGGCCAGGTCGCGATGGTGGGAGCTCTGAACGATCACGAGGTCGAGCTGGTCCTGGAGCCCGACGGCCGCAAGGGCCACTGGATCTCGCTGGACGAGGAGCTCGTGAGCGCGCTCGGGGCGGCCGACGGGACGAGCATCTCCTTCGCCCTGACCACCGCCTCGCAGTGGCCCGAGCCCGAGGTGCCCGAGGATCTCGGCGCGGCGCTCGAGAGCGCGGATGACGTCGAGCACCAGTGGGACTCGATCACCCCGATGGCCCGCTGGGAGTGGGTGCGCTGGGTGGGCGCCACGAAGAACGAGAGCACCCGCGCGAAGAGGGTGGACGTGTCGATCGACAAGCTCCGCAAGGGCAGCCGACGCCCCTGCTGCTTCGACCTCGCCTCGTGCACGGATCCGGAGCTCTCCAGGAGCGGGAAGCTCATCGGTCTGTCGTGAGCCAGTCACCGCTCCGCACCGCGATCCTGGGATATGGGGTCGCCGGCCGCTTCTTCCACGGCGCCTTCCTCGGCGTGGATCCCTCCTACGAGGTCACGATCGTCGCGACCTCGAATCCCGAGCGCGCCGCTCAGGCCGAGCAGGACCACCCCGGCGTGCGGATCATCGGGGACCCGCGTGACATCGGCGCCCATGCCTCGGACCTCGATCTGGTGATCGTCTGCACACCGCCCTCCAGCCATGTCGCACTGGCCCGCACGGCCCTGCGATCCGGCCTGGACGTCGTCGTCGACAAACCGTTCGCCCCCACCAGTGCCGAGGGCCAGGAGCTGATCGCCGAGGCCCACGCCCTGGGGCGGCGCCTGTCCGTCTTCCAGAACCGCCGGTACGACGCGGACTTCCTGACCCTGAAAGGCCTTGTCGAGACCGGCGACCTCGGAAGGGTCCATACATTCGAGTCCCGCTTCGAGTGGTGGAAGCCCGCGGGCGAGCGCAGCTGGAAGGCGCAGACCCCGGTCGCCGAGGGCGGCGGGATCCTCTTCGACCTCGGTCCCCACCTCATCGATCAGGCGATCCAGCTCTTCGGCCCCGTCTCCGAGCTCCTCGCCTCCGTGAGGACCGCCGGATCCGCCGCGGACCAGTCCCCCGCCGGAGGCACCGCCTCTCGGCCGACGGGCCCGGCCAACGTGGCCCAGCTGATCCTCACGCATGCCGACGGGGTGACCTCGCACCTGACCATGTCGAGCCTGTCCGCCCTGCCGGGTCCTCGATTCCAGGTCTCCGGCGACCGGGGCGCCTGGCGCACCGTCGGCAAGGATCCTCAGGAGGCGGCACTGCGCTCCGGGACCCTCCCGGACGCTCCGGGGTTCGGCCACGAGTCCGAGGAGGCCCGCGGCGAACTGAGCTCCGGCGCCGACGTGACCCGTACTCCCCCGGGAACCGGGGACTACGGCCGCTACTACCGCGAGCTCGCCGACGCCCTTCGCACCGGCTCCCCGGTCCCGGTGGACCCGCAGGACTCGGTCGACGTCCTGACGCTCATCGAAGCCGCGCATCGCACTCCCCGCTCCACCGTCTCCCCCGGCGGCTCCGCGGGCTGAGTGCCGCGGGCAGTGCACCGGCCGTTCCCGCGCGGAGCCCCGGGCGGACCAGCTGGTCATCTAGGGTGATCCCATGGACACCGCCCAGCCCCCGTCCTCCCTCGCAGAGGGCGCAGAGGGCGCAGAGGGTCGGCGGGTCGACCTCGTCCTGGAGGGCGGCGGCGTCAAGGGCATCGCCCTGGCCGGCGCGATCGAAGTGCTCGAGGAGCGCGGCTACCGCGTGAACCGGGTAGCCGGCTCCTCTGCCGGGGCGATCGTCGGTGCCCTGATCACCGCAGGGGTCTCGGGGACCCAGCTCGCACAGATCCTGCGCGAGACCGACTACACGCGGTTCGAGGACGGCCCCTTCTACACCCGGTTCCTGCTCGGAAAGGCGCTCAGCATCCTGCTGCGCAACGGCATCCACCGCGGCACCTACCTCACGACCTGGCTCGAGGAGCAGCTCGCCGCCCACGGCGCCACCTATCGAACCGGTACCTTCGCCGACCTGGAGTACGGGGATCCGGACCCGGTGCGCGCCCTGACCGCTGAGCAGCGCTCACGCCTCGTGGTCACCGCCTCGGACCTCACCGCGGGCCGCCTGCGACTACTGCCCCAGGACGCCGACGCCTTCGGCCTCACGCCGGGGCAGCTGCGCGTGGTCGATGCCGTGCGCGCCTCGATGTCGATCCCCGTCGTCTTCCGGCCGGCGAAGTGGAAGACCCGGCGAGGCCGTCCGGCCTGGCTGGTCGATGGCGGGCTGCTCTCCAACTTCCCGGTCTCCGTGTTCGACCTTCCGCCGGGCCAGGTCCCGCGGTGGCCCACCTTCGGCATCAAGCTCTCGGCGAGGCCCGACGCGGACTTCGGGGTCGCCAACGAGATCTCGGGTCCGATCTCCTTCGCCAAGGCTCTTCTGAACACGGCAACCGGCTTCTACGACCGGATGCACATCGACGCCTCGCACTCGGTGGCGCGCACGATCTTCATCGACACCGCGGCGGTGCGCCCCACGCAGTTCAACCTGAGCGATGTGGACGGGGAGCTGCTGTACCGGAGCGGTCGGCAGGCGGCGGAGAAGTTCCTCGACGGCAATCAGACCAACCCGGCCTGGGACTTCGACCGCTATATCGCCGCCTACCGCTCCTAGCGGCTCCGCCGCGGGCGAGGGCCACGCGACGGTCCTCCGTCGGCATGGCGCCCGCTGACGACCGGGCAGAGCTCTCAGTGCTCATCCTTCAGTGATCGGTTGGCCGTCCCTGTCCATGGACGCCGACGGCGCCTCCGCATCCGCATCCGCATCCGCAGCCGCAGTGAGCGGGAACGTCACGCCGGTGAGCTCCTCCGACAGCGACCACAGGCGCCGGGCCATCGCCCCGTCGGAGGCGCGCCGGGATCGGCCCACCGGCCCCGGCGCACCGCGGCCCTGCAGGAAGCCGCGAGGACCGAGGTAGCTGTTCCCGGGGAGGTCTGCCACGGCGGCCTGGAGGGAGGGCAGCGCGCCCCTACCATCACGGAAGTCTCCTTGACGCCCTGCTGGGCGCCGCCGAGGCCACCCTGCGCACACAGGGGCAGGAGGAGCTCTCGCTGCGTGAGCTCGCCCGCGGGATCGGCGTGAGTCACGGGGCGCCGCGTCGCCACTTCCGCGACCGGCAGGCGCTGCTGGACGCGTTGGCGATCACTGGCTTCGAACGCCTGGAATCTCAGGTTCGACGCACGCTCGACGGCGCCGACGAGGACTTCCCCGCGCGGCTGCGCGCCACTGTGAACACCTTCGTGCGCTTCGCGACTGACAACGCCGCCCTGCTGGAGCTGATGTTCTCCAGCAAGCATCGTGAGGGCGCCGAGGACGTGCGCGCCGCCGCCGAGCCCGGTTTCACCCTGATGTTCGGCCTGATCACCCAGGGGCAGGAATCCGGGGAGGTGGCGCCCGGGGATCCCGAGCAGGTGAGCATCGTGCTGGTCGCGACGATGCAGGGCATCGCGACACTGATCAATGGCGACATGGTCGATGTGTCGCTGCTCGACGAGCTCACGGACAGGGCCACCGATCAGTTCCTGCGGGGTGCGGGCCCCGCATGAGCGATGGTGCCTGCAGAGAGCCGGCGCGATAGGCCGACCTCTCGGCGCACGGTTGCGCCTGGGCCGGTCAGCTCGACGTGTCCTCGCGGGCCGCAAGGACCCGCGCCACGATCTCCTCGTACACGTCCTGCGTGTAGTGGAACGGGGCGAGACCCCAGCGGTGCCCGGGGTCAGCGAGCACACCCAGGGGCTGCAGCTCGAGAAGGGTGAAGCCGAGATCGCGCAAATGGTCGAAGTAGCGCCGATAGGCCTCGTTGGCTTCCATCGCGCTGGTACCCATGCTGAGCGGCGTCTCGCGGCCGTCGACGGTCACGAGTGCCCACGGCACCTGCAGCACGATCGTCTTCTCGAAGAGGCCGAGCTCACGCAGACGGTCGCGGAAGGATTCAGCACGCGGAGCCCAGAGCGCGAAGTGCTCATCGGAGCCGAAGGCGACATGGCGGGCCCCGTCGACGGCCTCCAGGACCTCGGGCACGGCGGTGACGTCGATGCTGCGCGTGACGACGGTGTCATCGTCGAAGACGTGCACGCCGTGGCGCTCATCGGTGAGGTCCCACAGCAGCAGGTCCGCGCTCGGCGCGATCTTCTCGAGGCGACGCTCGAGGTCGCCGGCGAAGTCGGCCTCCATCATGCGGCGCTGGAACCGCGAGGACACCTGGGGATCCTCAGGGAATCGCACCGAAGCATCCTGGCCGGCGGAGATCAGCGACTGACGTGCGACGTAGTCGGCGACGATCAGACGGGAACCACCGGCGAGATCCACGGAGTCGCGCGCCACGCAGCTGCCATAGATCGCTACGCGCAACGGCGTCGTCTCAGCAGGCTGATCGGTCACGGCAAGTCCTCTAACATTCCGGCGGCGGGGTCCCCGAGCAGGCGGGTCGGGCGTCAGAGTACCTGGGTGCCTCCCGGCGGCCTCGAAGTTGGTGCCTCTCTGTGGCGCTCCCGACAACCACCCTTCGATACTGCCGACGGTCCGCTCGGAGGGCTGACGGGACATCTCGAGGCTCCCTCGCCGCCTCCGATCATGGAATCATGAGGCGCCTGTCCTCTCTCTCCACGCCCCGCTCTCCCCCACCCTGAGGTGCCCATGCCCCCGCAGTCCTCGTCCCGCCTGCAGACGCTCCGCACCGGGCTGTGGCATCTGCGCACCGGTGGTCTAGCCCAGGTGCGCACGTGGAACCGTCGGCGCCACACCGTGTCCTACGGGGTCGGCGACGGGCTGGGCAGCAAGGACGCTCAGGGGCACCTCTCCTTCCCGCCGGCCAAGCTCGTCGAACGAGCGCCTCGCCTGGAAGGCCTGCGCGTCGCGGTGATCCTCGACGACTTCTCGATGCTGGCCTGGAGCCACGAGTTCGAGACCGTAGCGGTGAAGCCGTCGACGTGGCGCGAGCAGCTCGCCGAGCAGCCGGTGGATCTGCTGCTGGTGGAGTCCGCCTGGCACGGCAACAAGGACGCCTGGCAGTACCAGCTCACCGGCTCGAAAGCTCCGTCCGAGCCGTTGCGAGAGCTCGTGGCCCACTGCCGGGACGCCGGGATCCCCACCGTGTTCTGGAACAAGGAGGATCCGCCGCACTTCGAGGACTTCCTGGACACCGCGACGCTCTTCGACCAGGTGTTCACCACGGATGTGACCCTGCTGCCGCGGTATCGGGAGGAGCTGGGCCACGACAACGTGGAGGTGCTCCCCTTCGCTGCGCAGTCCGCCGTGCACAACCCGATCCGCCCGAAGCACGGTCACCAGGCGCGGGACGTCGCCTTCGCGGGCATGTACTTCGCACACAAGTTCCCCGAGCGCCGCGAACAGATGGACATGCTGCTGGGCGGGGCGCTCGATGCCTCGGCGCGGATGGAGACGGGCCTGGAGATCTTCTCCCGCTTCCTCGGCGACGACGAGCGGTACCAGTTCCCCGGCGACCTCGCCGATCGTGTGGTCGGCTCGCTCGGCTACGACCGGATGCTCACCGCCTACAAGGCGTACAAGGTGTTCCTCAACGTGAACTCCGTGGTCACGAGCCCGTCGATGTGCGCGCGCCGGATCTTCGAGATCACCGCGTCCGGCACGCCGGTGGTCTCCGCCCCCTCCCCCGCGATCGGCAAGTTCTTCCCGCAGGACGAGGTCCCCGTGGTCGACTCCCGGGAGGACGCCGCGCACGTGGTGCGAGCCCTGGTGCGCTCCCCCGAACTGCGCGATCACACCGTGCACCGTGCACAGCGACGCATCTGGCAGGAGCACACCTACACGCATCGGGCCCGGCAAGTGCTCGAGGCCGTGAACCTCGGGAAGAAGGCCGGACGGGCGGGCCTCACCGGCGCGGCGGGCGTGCCGGGAGTCAGCATCATGGCGGCGACCAACCGCCCCGAGCAGCTGGGTCACCTGGTGTCCCAGGTCGCCCAGCAGGCCGGCGTGGAGCGTCAGCTCCTGCTGGTCACCCACGGCTTCACCGCGCCCGAGCAGACGGTGCAGCAGGCGCGCGACCTCGGAGTGGAGAACGTGGTGCTGCTGGAGGCGCCGTCCGACTGGACGCTGGGAGCGTGCCTGAACGCGGCCGTCGAACGGGCCGACGGCGAGGTGCTGTCCAAGATGGACGACGACGACCTCTACGGCGAGCATTACCTCCACGACCTGCTGCGCGCTCGCGAGTTCTCCGCCGCGGACGTCGTGGGCAAGCACGCCCACTACATGTACCTGGCCGGCACCGATGCGACGCTCCTGCGCTTCCCCTGGATGGAGCACCGCTTCACCGACCGCGTGATGGGCCCGACCATCACCGCCGGCCGCGACGTGTTCACCGCCCACCCCTTCGCGGATGTCTCCCGCGGGGAGGACACCGGCTTCCTCGACGCGGTCGTCGCCGCCGGAGGACGCATCTACTCCGCGGACCGCTTCAACTTCACCCAGATGCGCCACGGCGAAGGCGGTGGCCACGCGTGGTCCGTGGACGACCGTGAGCTGCTGGCCAGCGCGGATGTGGCCTGGTTCGGCCGCAACGACGCCCACGTGATGATCTGACAACCCGCCGCACCACAACGTGCCTGCGAGACAAGAGGGAGTCATGACACGACGTCGTTGGTCCATTACGGCCTCCGTGGCGGTCGCCGTGGTGATCGCGCTGTTCGTGGTGGGCACCTTCACCCAGCAGCCCCGAGCACTCTTCGGCGACGGAGGACTGTTCAGGCCGGACGGGTCATCGACGTCCTCGCCGACCGCAGAGCCGACGCCTGAGCCAACACCCGAGCCGTGGACCGAACTGAACCTGCCCGGCTACGACGCCGATCCCGGGCCTCTCACGCTGACTCCTGTGGCTGAGGCGAACGGCAAGCCGATCACCGCGTCCTTCGCGCTCGAGCCGGGCGCCTCCCCCATCGGCGGCACCGTGGGGCTGAGCTTCGACGCCATCGAGCTCGCCTCGGAGCTATGGAACTCCCCCCACTCGAATCTGACGCTGATGCTGTCGGAGCTGGACCGGCCGGCCCTGCGGTTCGGGGGCAACGGCGTGGACCGGCGCATGTGGTGGACCTCCACCGGTGAGCCGGCCCCCTCGTGGGCTGACGTCACGGTCACCCCGGCAGATCTGGAGCGGGTCGCAGCAACTGCCGAGGACGTGGACGCCCTGGTGACGATCGATCTTGATCTGGGGCACGACGACCCCGCACGCGCCGCGGACATGGCCGCCCACGCCCGCGAGGCGTTCGGCGACCGCCTGCTCGCGGTCGCGATCGGCAACGAGCCCAACGGCTTCTTCCACGAGAACCAGCCGCAGCTCGCAGTGCGCGACAAGAACTGGGGCCCCGAGGCGTACCAGGAGTCGCTCCACGAGTACTCGGCAGCGCTCGAGAAGGCCTCACCGGGCATCCCGGTAGCGGGCCCCGGCGCCTACGACACCACGTGGATGCGCGCCTTCACCGAGGCCGAGCTGCCCAATACGACGGCGCTCACGATGCACTGGTATCCGTTGTGGGACTGCAACGGTCCGGCGTCCTCCATCGGCAATCCCACCCTCGAGGACCTCACCTCCCCCGCGCTGCGCGAGCGCACGCGCGAGCTGGTCGACCTCGGTGTCGGCGTCGCAGAGGAGAACGATCTGCCCCTGTGGATGGAGGAGACCGGGCCGACGTCCTGTCCCGGCACCAACGAGACCTCGCGGACGCACGCCCAGGCGCTGTGGACCTCGGACTTCACCCTCACGGCCGCCGAGGCCGGCGCCGAGCGCCTCGCCTTCCACTCCACGCTGCAGGCCTGCCAGGGTGGGGCCCCGATGAGCGCGATCTGCGCGACCGGCACCCTCGAGGATCCCGGCCTGATCACCGCGGGCCGCACCAGCTATCTCTCGCTCATGCAGCTCGGGTACCTGCCCGAGGGCCACGTGCTGACGCCCCATGTGAGCGGCGACGGGGCCGTGATGGTCCACGGCGTGTACGGGGACGACGGGAGCCTCGCGCTCGTCCTCGTCGACCTGCGGGATCCCTGGGCAGCCGGCGACTCAGCGGTCGGAGGCGCGGTCGCCGTGGAGCTCAACGCACCGAGCGGCCTCCCCGGAGACGCGCCCCAGCAATGGAACCTGGCCGACGGCTCGCGCCTCTCCGGCGAGGCGTTCGATGCCCAGGAGTCCTCGCTGACGGCTCCGGCGGAACTCGACGGCAAGTTCGCCGACGCGTCCCTGGCCGCGGCCCAGCCGCTGTCCGTGACCACTGAGCCGGGCACGGTGACGGTCCTGCGCTTCGAACCGGTGCGCGGTACGAGCGAGTAGGTTCCAGGAGCGAGCCAGGAGGCTGGCGATTACCTGTGAGTTCAGCAACGGGTGCCACACGATCTGCGCTGGCCCCCTTCCGGAGAACCCTGAGGCGCACACCGGCGCCCTTCCGAAGGGAACGCCGTTCGACCAGCAGGTAGCCGCCGCGTGACCCCATGCGGAACTTCTGGACAACCGCACGTAACGCCTGTTGTGTAGGTGACAACTGAGGGTCTGGCAGTTCCTCAGCGTGTTCTCAGAAGCTATTGTGAGACGCGGTGTCGTGCGCGACGCCCCGACGACTTCAGTCCCAAACGCCAGGAGACCCGATGAGCCCGAACGTCCCCCTCGATACCGTCAGCGTGATCGGTCTCGGTTACATCGGTCTCCCGACGGCCGCAGTGCTGGCCCAGGCCGGCAAGACCGTCATCGGGGTCGACGTCAAGCAGGAGAACGTGGACGCGATCAATGCGGGCACGGTCCCCTTCGTCGAAGAGGGCCTCGAGACGGTCGTTGCCGGCGTCGTCGCCCAGGGCAAGCTCTCCGCACAGCTGGAGACCCCTGAGGCAGACGCCTACATCGTCTCCGTGCCCACCCCGTTCAAGGGCGATCACGACGCCGATCTCTCGTACATCGAGGCAGCGGCCCGCGGGATCGCGCCCAAGCTCTCCGGTGGCGAGCTTGTCGTCCTCGAGTCGACAGCTCCTCCCGGAGCGACCGAGCACATGGCGGACGTGATCCTGCAGGCGCGTCCCGAGTTCACGCTCGAGCCGAACCTTCCCAACTCGCTGTACTTCTCGCACGCCCCGGAGCGTGTGCTCCCCGGCCGCATCATGATCGAGATGGTCGAGAACGACCGCATCATCGGCGGCATGACCCCCGAAGCCGCCGAGATGAACCGCGACCTCTACGCGAGCTTCTGCCACGGCGAGCTGCTGGTCACCGACGCGAAGACGGCCGAGATGGCCAAGCTGACCGAGAACGCCTTCCGCGACGTGAACATCGCCTTCGCGAACGAGCTGTCGATCATCGCCGACCGTCAGAGCATCGACGTGTGGGAGCTCATCGAGCTCTCCAATCACCACCCGCGCGTGAACATCCTCCAGCCCGGCCCGGGCGTGGGCGGCCACTGCATCGCGGTGGACCCGTGGTTCATCGTCTCGGCGGACCGCGAGCACTCCAACCTGATCCGCACCGCGCGCGAGGTCAACGACTCCAAGCCCGAGCTCGTGATCCAGAAGGTGCTCGAGAAGGCTGACAAGTTCAAGAACCCGACCGTCGCCGCCCTCGGCATCGCGTTCAAGGCCAACATCGATGATCTGCGCGAGTCCCCCAGCCGCAACATCGCCGGCTCCCTCGCCGGGAAGCTCACCGACGGCACCGTGCTCGTCGTGGAGCCCAATGTCGATGAGCTGCCCAAGGAGCTCGCCGAGCAGGACAACGTCGAGCTCGCAGAGCTCGACTCGGCCCTCGAGCGCGCCGACATCGTGCTGCTGATGGTCGACCATGACCCCTTCAAGGAGATCGATCGCGAGCTCCTGCAGGAGAAGATCGTCATCGACACCAAGGGACTGTGGCGGTGACGGACTCCAACGGTTCTACCTCGGGATTCCGGTGGCGTCGCGGCGACGGCCGCTCGGATGCCGCGGAGGCTGCTCGAGCACTCCGCCAGGAACAGATGGAGCGCACGGCCAAGCTGCTTGACGAAGCGCGCCAGGCCGCACAGCGAGCGGAGGGCTTCGAGAAGGCCCTGGGCTCGTTCCGCGATGCCACCGCCGCCTCAGGTTTCGACGTGTCCGTGCTCCTGGAGTACGCGCGGTTCCTCATCAAGAACTCGCGCGGAAGCACGGCCGAAGAGGTCCTCGCCCTGTCCCTCGCCAGCAATGGCGCGCAGGTCGATGCCGTGGAGCTGTACCTCGAGCTCGTGCGTGAGCTCGAGCTGTCCCCGAGCCGCGCTGGCTGGGCACTGAACCGCCTGGCAGAGGACGTTCCCGGCGCGCCCGAGGCACAGCGTGCGGCCCTCGATTACGCCATTCCTCACCGCCAGACCGGCGCGCTGCAGGCGATCGGCGCATCGGGTGACCCCGTGAACCGGGCGATCGTGCAGATCAACGAGGCGTATAAGAACAACACGTTCTCGCAGGAGACGCTGGACGTTGCCGGTGCCGGGCTGGGCGCTAACGATCTCGTCCGAGCGCACTTGACGGTCGTGCTCGCGCGGGGCAACCGCACCGCTGCCGGCGTTCTCCTGACGGAAGCCGACCCCAAGGCTGTACCGGTGAATGCCCTGCGCAGGGCTATCCGTCGCGCGCGGTCCGCCGGCAAGCAGAAACAGCTCATCGAGTACCTCGAGGCCTACCGACGGATCCTTCCGGAGGACGGCTGGGCCAAGAAGCTGCAGAACGAGACACAGCGCAACGCTGTCAGCAACTACCAGCTGGGCAAGACGGGCTTCCCGTTCCCGAAGATGCGCTCCACGCCGGCATACGAGGCAGAGGACCACAAGGTCTTCTACCTGCTGCACAACTCCCTGCCCCACAACTCGGCCGGTTACGCGACGCGCACTCATGGTCTGCTCTCCGAGCTGAACCGCATCGGGTGGGATGTCGACGGGGTCACCCGCCTGGGCTACCCGTACGACATGCCCGGCAAGGCCGAAGTGCCAGACGTCCCCCTGCACGACGTGGTGGGCAACGTCGACTACCGGCGCCTGCTGACGAGCCGGGAGATCGAGAAGAAGAACCCCCTGTTCCACTACACCGAGCGCTACTCGAGCGCGCTGCTCGACCTCGCGAAGGAGCAGCGCCCGGCGATCATCCACGCGGCGTCCAACCACTGGAACGGCCTCACCGCGGTCAAGACCGCCCGCCAGCTCGGCATCCCCTCGATCTACGAGGTGCGCGGTCTATGGGAGGTCACCCGCGGCTCGCGGAACCCGGAATGGGCCGAGAGCAACATGTTCAAGTACATCGCCCGCATGGAGGCCGACGCCGCGAAGGGCGCCACCCGCGTCTTCGCGATCACCGAGGCCCTGCGCGAAGAGATGATCAAGCGCGGTGTGGACGGCGACAAGATCGAGATCGTGCCCAACGGCGTGGATACCTCGAGGTTCAACCCCATCCCCCGCGATGAGGAGCTCGCCTCCCAGCTCGGCGTCGCCGGCAAGACCGTGATCGGCTACGTGGGTTCGGTGCTGGACTACGAAGGCATCGAGCTCATCCTCGAGGCGGCCGAGGTCCTCAACCGCACCCGCGAGGACTTCCATGTGCTCATCGTCGGAGACGGCGCAGAGCTGGAGCGATTCCAGAACCACGTGCAGGAGCGCGAGCTCGAGCACGTCGTCACCTTCACGGGGCGCGTGCCCCACGAAGAGGTCGAGCGGTACTACTCGCTGGTGGACATCACCCCGTTCCCGCGCCTGCCCCTGCCGGTATGCGAGATGGTGTCGCCGCTCAAGCCCTTCGAGGCCATGGCGATGGGCAAGGCAGTCGTGGCCTCCGACGTGGCCGCCCTCAAGGAGATCGTCACGCCCGGCGTGAACGGCTATCTTCATGAGAAGGGCAGCACCGAGTCCCTCATTGAGCAGCTCGTGAAGCTGCTCGACAGCCCAAGTCACGCAGCACAGATCGGCATCCAGGCCCGTAGCTGGGTGGAAACCCACCGCGACTGGAAGCAGATCGCAACGATCATTGCGGACTCTTACGCCGAGCTCAGCAACTGAATACCATGAACCACGCCCACGGTGCCGTGGGCGTGGTTCACCTAACCTCGGAGGCCCGACCACCCATGAGTCTCGACTTCGCCGTGTCGGAGCGGCAGTCACTCAGTAGCTCCTTCCGCGCCGCCGAGGTCAAGAACCTCCTCGCGCGACGATTGACAATCCCACCACACCCTGAGTGGGCCCTCCCCGAGCAGATCAACTGGCGCTCAGATCCTTTCAAAGACAGGAACTGGCGACTCCAGCTACATATGCTGCGATGGCTTGAGCCATTACGGCACGCCGCTGCACGAGGCAACGACCAAGCTTTTGACATGTGGCTTCACTATGTCCGCGATTGGGTAAAGTCGAACCCGCCAGAGAAGCCTGCGTCCGGCTGGGCGTGGAAAGACATGGCTGACGGAATACGTGCTTTGCAGTTTTGCATGGCGGCTCCTCTCGTCCGCGATCGCTCCCCCGGTGACCTTGAATGGCTAGAAGCCTCCATACGAACTCACGCCGCCCGACTCGCCGATCCAGCACACATGGGGATCGCAAACCATGCTCTCCACCAGCAAGAAGCGCTATTTGTGTGCGGTCGCATTCTCGACGATGAACCCCTTTGGAAGCTCGCAGTTTCAAGAATGGGAAGCCTTCTAGAGGAACAATATGACCCCCAAGGAATGAACGCCGAGGGCGCCGTCGCGTACCATTACAACAACTACATCTGGTGGGAGCGAGCGCTCAAACGACTAGATATCGAGGGGATTAAACGGCCCAATGGAGCCGTGCGCCACCTGGCAGCTCCCGAAGGAATCGCGCACGCCACCCGGCCGGACGGCACGTTCGTCCAGATCGGCGATACTGACAGCGGGACGCCTGCAGCAATCCGTTCCCCCGTCACCGACTACGTTTCTTCCGCCGGAAAAACCGGATCCGCCCCGACCGACCTCACTAAAGTCTACGACGCAGGATACATTTTCTGCCGCAGCGGATGGGGTGAGACAGAGCGGAACCTCGACGAGGAGACCTATTTTTCGATCAGTTTCGGTAGCGCTCTGCGAGTACACGGCCACCCCGACGGCGGATCGCTTACTTACAGCGCGGATACCGTGAACTGGATCGTCGACCCTGGCAAGTTCCAATATGGAACAAGCGTTCCGCGCGACCACTTCTTCTCTCGAGCCTCGCACTCTCTAGTAAATATCAACGGAAGAGAACCCAAAAAAGACGCGACCGTTTCTCTTCTGCGCAAAGCCAGCACCCCCAGGTACCACGACTTCCTTTTCAACGATGACAGCTTCGATGGAATCCAGCTTACGCGCCGAGTCGTCTACTCGGTAAATGGGGAGTACCTCGTAGTCGTTGATCAGGTGAACTCTCAGACGGAGTGCACGGGAGTGCAACGCTGGCAGCTTGGCCCCGGGGTGCAAACCCAAGTCAGCAGACACCTCGTAGAACTCACTTCTGGAGACCACCGAGCATCCCTGTCTTTTAGCGGGACTCGAACCACCCTTGAGGCGATCAACGGCCAAACGGATCCGTTCGATGGCTGGGTCTCTACCGGATGGAAACAGAAAGAAGCAGCAACCGCAATACTTGCAACAAAAACCGGAACCAAGTTCCGCTTCATCACAGTGCTAGCCAGCGGCAAAGACACGCACCCTCGAATAGTCACTCATCAGGGGACACGACCTGGAGAGTTCTGCCTGCAAGTTGATACTGGCAAAGGATCTGAATACATCCTTATGGGCTCCGACAGCGTGTCGTTCCCGCCGTCCCCGCCCCAGCAAAATCAACCCCGAGATACCCAGCCAAGCTCCCCGGTTCGCAGGTCTCGTACAGGGCGCGCGCACCATCTAGATAGCTCGAGCCGCACCGAAGTATTTGACCTTCTAGAAGATGGGCGGAGTCAAGGATTTCACTCGTCCCCTGACCGTCGGAACGAAATCGCCTTTAGTTTGCAGCACGAGGCAAACACGCGCGGCCTTGTCGATGACATCGACCTTGGCCTTGGGGCCGGGATCGCAGACTTGAGCCAAGCAATTCCGGACCGCGAGAACACAAAGCTTATAGGTCCTCACAGGTCCGCGCTTGTCAACTGGGACAACAAGCCTGACTGGTACCCCACTTTCTACTCCATGCCCGTCCTCAGCCACGACCGTCACTTCAACCCAAATCTGGGAATTTCAGGCGCGTCCATTCAGACCGTGCCGGCAGGACCCTTGACGCTCCCGTTCGCCGTAGTGCCCGCCACCGGGAACACGCTCACGGTGCTCTTCCAGGGCGCTATTAACCGAGCCCGCATCCGAACACCTATCTTTCAAAGACTGCGGTACCAGGTTGAGCTGGACGCCGGTCCGACAGTAGTGTTCTCAGACCCGACACTAGACCTCTCCTCTTCCATGGGTCTCGGATGGCACCTAGGAACTGAGCGTACCGATTTGGTGCACGTTATCGCTGACACCATATCGCGCGTCGCGGAGTGGCTTAATGTCCAGAACATAGTACTGGCCGGCAGTTCCGGCGGTGGCTTCACAGCACTACAAGTAGGCAGTCATATTCCAGACGCATTTGTCGTGGCAATCAGCCCCCAGGTCGATTTGCGCAATTACTCAACACGCCTCGCCAAGGCGGCTCTAGTTCCCGCTTTTGGATCAATCAATCCTCCTACTAGTGGGCACCTTGTGAAACGAGTCAGCGTTCCCGATCGAATGCGATCCCAAAGAACGTTTCCGCGAACAACGCTAGCCTCGATGTTTCATCGGGGTTGTGAGCGGGGGCGACCGGCGTCGTTGCCGGTGTT
>NZ_JABUXW010000024.1 GCF_014897585.1 Brachybacterium tyrofermentans
GCGCCCCTTGCACGTCACCCCGCCGAGAACCATCCACAGGTTCTGATCATTCCTCCGAAATGCGTGCGTTCCAGCCGTACAGCTCAAGGGCGCGCCCCTCATCACCGCTTGTCACCTTCAAGTACGTGGACATGCGGGGAGCCGATAGGGCTCTGATCACGGCCACTGTCTCAGCTCTTGCATCTGGCATAGCAGACAGTATGCTGGAGTACATAGCGAGCCGCGGGACTCGTGGGCTAACGGCCTCCCCCTGCGGACACAAGACTGAGAAGGGGCCCACCACTGGTGGGCCCCTTCGCTTTGCCCGGAGAGCGATCTTCGAGACAGATCTGCATCACAGGACACATCCCAGTGGCACGCGCAGGCTTCGAGGAGCTTTGAAACCGCCCAGGTTCAATCTTGATGTCTCTGCTGTCTGAGCGGATCGCAAACAACCTAGACTATGTCGGCCCTCGGGATGCTCAGGTGGGCTCCTCGGCCAGCGTCGGCGGAGACCAGTGACGCACCCGGGCTAGCGGTATGCAGGCGAGGGCCGCAACCGCCGCGGGGCTGAGCAATGCCACGACGGGTGACGTCCAGGCGACCAGCAGACCACCGAGCACGCTCGCCACCGGCATCACCCCGATCGTGAGCAGGCGGATCGCCGCGAAGGCCCGGCCGAGATGATTCTGAGGGATCAGACGCGCCGGCACATCGGAGCCGACGATCGCGGACGCCGTCGCTCCCGCGGCGACCAGGAGCTCTCCGGCCCCGAGGAGCACGGCCTGTCCCTCAGGCACCAGCAGCACAGCCGGAGCGACCAGGCTGCTCAGAGCGACGCCAGCGGTGGCCAGCAGCTTTGCAGAGCCGGTAGGGAGGCGCGTGCGCAGGGGGCGGGAAGAGGCGGCGCCGACGAGCGCCCCGAGCGCTCCTGCCGCGGTGAGCAGGGCGACCGTCGAGGGTGACAGCCGCAGAGTCTCCAGCGCGAAGAGCACCAGAGCGGTGCTCGAGATCATCGCCGCGGCATTTAAAAGCGTCGTGGCGAGCGTGAGACGCCCCAGCCCCGGGGTGGAAAGCACCCTGCGGACGGTCCATTCCGCGGTCGGCGCGGGCGTCGGAGAGTCGGACCGCGTCGATGGCGTCGGCTCGGCGCTCTCGCCCGGCCGGCGCGGCAGCGTAGCGAGGGTGAGCAGGCTGAGCAGATAGGCCACGACCCCGAGGCCAAGGGCAACGGCGGGGGAAGCCAGGCGCAGTAGAGCGGAGACCGCCGCCGGGCCTGAGATCCGAGTGATCGCGCTGACCGCCTCGATGCGCTGATAGCAGTCGGCGGTGCGCTCGCGGCCAACGACCGCAGGGACCATGGCGCTGTGCCCGGTCGTGAAGAGAGCATCGCCCAGCCCGATCGCCGCCGCAAGGACGAACAGCATGAGCACAGAGAGGTGACCCATGGCCAGAAGGAGAATCAACGCCCCCACGGTGAGGACCCGGATGGCGTTGCCGAGCATCACCGAACGTCGGTGCCCGAGTGCGTCGACCGAGGAGCCGATCTGGCGGTGAGCACACAGGTACCAGAGGAAGGGCAAAGCGTTCAGCAGGCCCAGGAAGCCGCCCCCGACTCCGAGGGTGGTGACCGCGATCAGCGGCAGCAGGGTGCGCACGGCGTCATCACCGGTCGACTCGCCGAGCGTAGCGATGAGGATCCTGCGCATGGTCACCGTCGATTCCAGAAGTTGCTGAATGAGCGTCGTCGCTTCGGTGGGGACCGCGACGCCCTACGTCAGGATGTCCTGACGACACATTCGTCAGGCTACCCTGACGCACTTGCTGGCGTCGAGCAATCGCAGTGAGAGGCTCGCGTCCGGTCGTTCGCGGGTCCGGGCCGGAAAGCCGGTCTCTAGACTCGGAGCATGCGCACACCGAGCGAGATCTCCGAGATGCATTGCGGATTCTGCGGCCTCCCAGGCGCCGATGAGCGACCACTCCTCGGCGGTCTCGGCGTGATGATCTGCGGCGACTGCGCGCGCGAGGCAGCGCGGTCCTTCGCCGACGGCACTGAGGTCGCCACGACCGCTTTCGACGCGCTCACCGAGGACGAGCTGGTGCGGATGCTCCGCGGGGTCACCCGGCAACGCCCCCAGCTGGATCGCTTCCAGAGCGACCTGGTCGCGTACATGCGTGAGCGGGACGCGTCGTGGGAGACCATCGGCACGGGACTCGGCGTAGCGCGCCAGTCGGCGTGGGAGAAGTT
Source organism: Brachybacterium tyrofermentans (assembly GCF_014897585.1). Classification (GTDB taxonomy): domain Bacteria; phylum Actinomycetota; class Actinomycetes; order Actinomycetales; family Dermabacteraceae; genus Brachybacterium; species Brachybacterium tyrofermentans. Next base: position 2,228 of record NZ_JABUXW010000024.1, read on the forward strand.
CCGGCACGTCGAGAAGGACTGAGACATCCGGGGCCCATCGCCCGCAGGTCCCGCTGGAGCCCCGGCAGACGCCGGCGACCCACGGGCCAGACTGACAACACGGTGCCGCGAACGTCTCCGCACCAAAGCGCCCGCCAGAAGACCCGCCCTCGATGCGCCCGACACTGGGTCACTCCCGCATGACAGGCGCTGGGAGGTAATTAACGGTTGGCTCCGGCCGTCGCCAGGGACATACCTCGCCGAAGGAACACCCATCTCAGCCGGATTGCCGTCGGCCCCATTCGGAGCGCGCTCGCCGCGAGGCTTGCCCACAGAATATTCGGCGACTTCGGTGACGGCCTTTGCCACGATGGCCCGTATGGACGAGGTCGAGGTAGTCGTCGCGCACATCGAGCGCGGCGCTGCGCGTTGGCGACGTGTTCCTGAAGGTGAATGGCGACACGGCGCACGCCGACATCGAAGCTCAGGCAATGGCTCTGGCACCGGTGCCGACCCCGCGGGTCCTCTGGCGCGAGCCGCCCGTTCTCGCGATCGCCGCCGTGCCCGGGAGTCCGAGGCGTCCTGCGGCGATGCCCTGTTCGACCTGGCCATCGTGATGCTCGGGCAGGAGGACCGTCTGGACGACCTGCTCGAGGGTTATGGCGAGGGCGCGGACCGGCAGGTCATCCGTGCCTGGTGGTCACTGCGCAGCCTCACGGTGGCGCACTGGCTGATCGCCCACGACTTCGATCCGAACGCGCCCGGGAGTGAGTTCGACGTCCTCAGAGCTCGGGTGCAGGCACCCTCACGGCAAGTCATGGCTGCACGCCATCGCGCGACGGGACTCAGTCAGCCCGCCGATAGTGCATGGCGACCGCGCCGTTGCTGAGCGGCTCCGCCGAGATCAGATCGAGTCGACGGGTACGGGGAAGCCCGCCCTGGTACAGGGTGGGGCCGTGACCGGTGATCCGAGGATGGACGAGGAATCTGTAGTCGTCGACCAGATCCAGTCGGTCCAGCTCTGTAGCCAGGGTGCCGCTGCCGACGAGCACCCCTTCGGGGGTCCGATCCTTGAGGTCCTGCACCGCCGTGCGCAGGTCGCCGACGAGGTGGTGGCTGTTGGTCCACGGGAAGTCGCTGCGCGTCGCCGAGACGACGTACTTCGGCTTGTCCTCCAGCGAGCGCGCCCACGCGTGCAGCGCCGGTGGCGCGTCGACCTCGCCGCGGGCGACCGCCGGCCAGTAGTCCTCCATCATCTCGTAGGTGGTGCGGCCCCAGAGCATCGCGCCGCTCTCGTCCATGAGGCGGGTGAAGTAGGCGTGCGTCTCCTCATCGGCGATGCCCTCCTGGTGATCGACGCAGCCATCCAGGGTGACGTTGATGCTGAATGTCAGAAGACCCATGCCATGAATCTATGCCGTCGGATCCATGCCGTCGAGGGACATAGCGCAGCACCTCCTCACCAGAGCGCAGGAGTAACCCCGGAGCAGGAGTGACCCGGGAGCAGGGGTGACGTACCGTCGCAGGAACGCTGCTCGCTCCGCACGGAGCGAGCATCTGCGACTGCGCGAGAGGAATGCTTCTCATGGATTACGTCCGTCTTGGTCACTCCGGTCTCTACGTCTCCCGTCTGGCTCTGGGGACCGTCCCCTACGGTTCGGGAGGAGGCTTCGAGAAGATCGCCGGGCTCACGGCGGACGACGCCCGACGGCAGCTCGACGAGGCCATCTCCCACGGCGTGAACTTCGTCGACACGGCGAACATCTATTCGGCCGGCGACGCCGAGCGCGTCCTGGGGAAGGCGCTGGGGACGCGTCGCGACGACATCATCCTCACGTCGAAGGCGCGCACGGCCACGGGCGACGGGCCCAACGACTCCGGAGCGAGCAGGTATCACCTGACCCGTGCGGTCGAGGAGAGCCTGCAGCGCCTGGGCACCGATCACCTCGATCTGCTGTACATGCACCAGTGGGACGGTCAGACCCCGATCCTCGAGACCATCTCGGCCGTCACCGACCTGATCCGCGCCGGCAAGGTCCGCTACTGGGGCGTGTCGAACTACAGCGCCTGGCAGCTGACCAAGACGGTCTACGAGGCGCGGCAGGCCGGGCTCGAGGCTCCGATCGCGCAGCAGGTCTACTACACGCCCGAGGCGCGGGAGATCGAGTACGAGATCATCCCGGCCGCCCGCGACCTGGGCGTCGCCACGTTCGGGTGGAGCCCGCTGGGCGAGGGCCTGCTGAACGGCAGGGTGCGCCGAGGCAAGGAGACTCCGCCCGATACGCGGCAGGGCGCGGGCTGGCCCGAGCCGCACGTGACGGACTGGGCTCGCGCCTACGACCTCATCGAGCTGTTCGACGAGATCGCTGGCGATCTGGGGTGGACGATCCCCCAGGTGGTCATCTCCTGGATCCTCGACCGCCCGGGCGTGGACGGCACGGTGATCGCGGCGCGGTCCTTCGAGCACTTCCAGGAGGATCTCGCCGCCGCCGACCTCACGCTCCCCCAGGAGGCCCGGGACCGGATCACCCTGGCCTCGCAGCAACCGGCCTACTACCCGCTGTGGCACCGCCTGCTCAACGGTCAGGACCGCCCCGAGCCGGCCGAGACCGAGTTCTACCAGGAGCACCAGCGCGCTTTGGACGCTCGCCAGGACGGGTGACACCGGGCGGGACGACGCTGCAGTTCCAGGTCACTGGCGCAGAGACCCGGGCAGCACTCTGCAGCCGTCTGCGACGGGCAGCTCGAAGGTCTCCCGATGGATCAGGGGCACCTGCCGGAATAAGCGGAACTTCCTGCGGCTCACCCACCGCCGGTCGGAACGCACGACGAGGGGCGGCCTGCTGGCCGCCCCTCGTCGTCACGCGGGCGCTCGTGGCGCCCGGCGGCTCTGATCAGAAGCCGCCCTGGCCCTGCTGGTCCTGGCCGGAGTCCGAGCCGCCGAAGCCGCCCTGTCCACCCTGGCCGCCGCCCTGGTCCTGGTTCTGGCCGGCGCCGCCGAAGCCGCCGCCCTGACCCTGGTCGCTCTCCTGGCCGGAATCAGCACCACCGAAGCCACCCTGACCTCCCTGGCCCTGCTCGGAGGAGCCGCCCTGGCCCTGGCCCTGCTGGGACTGGCCGCCCTGGCTCTGCTGGCTCTGGCCGGAGTCCGCGCCGCCGAGGCCACCCTGTCCACCCTGGCCGCCGCCCTGGTCCTGGTTCTGGCCGGCGCCGCCGAAGCCGCCGCCCTGGCCCTGATCGCTCTCCTGGCCGGAATCCGCACCGCCGAAGCCACCCTGACCGCCCTGCTCCTGCTGGCCCTGCTGGTCCTGGCCGCCGCCGAAGCTGCCGCCCTGCTGCTCCTCGTCCTGAGTGCCGAACTGTCCGGAGTTGTTCTGTTCAGTCATGACGGAACTCCCATCGTGTTCGCCGACCACACGCCGACCGAGCAATCTGCCCGTGACCGAAACGTTATGCGCGCCGTCAGGCAGATCACAAGTGCGCAGGTCGGCTCGGAGAGCCGTACAGCCGTCCTCGTCGCGCCTCCCAGGACGGATCACGCCGTGGCGGACCTCCCGATTCCTCGATGGAGCATGACAGAGAACCTGGGCCTGACCTGCCCCTCTGTGCAACAACAGGCTGCCCCGCCAGCATGGTGAGGCGCTCGCTCCCGGTCGAGCCATGAACCCTGCGTGAACTCTCAGCCCCAGGGTTGTTCGCCGTGGAGCGATCGGGCAGGTTCGATGCCACCTTGCACCGCGATGGCGCTGCATCGTCGATGCGGACCATCTCTTGCGGGGATGACAGGGGTCCGGCAGAACGCGCGGATCCACGCTGCACGATGAACGGGGACAGATCATGGCAACCACCCGCACATCCACCATCTCGGCCGACACGCGCCGAACCCCCGCTCCCCAGGAGCTGGACCGTCGAACGCTGTTCCGCGGGATCGGCGCGGCAGGGCTCCTCACCGCGACCGGGATCCTCGCAGTCCCGCTGCGGGCCTCCGCCGCCGACGACTCCCTGAAGACCGCCCAGACGGGCCTTCACGGCCTGGACTACTACAGCGGCGCGATCGATGGCGAGACAGGCCCGGAGACGGCAGCCGCGACCAAGGCCTTCCAGAAGGATCGCCTCCTCAGCGTCGACGGCGAGCCGGGCCCGCAGACCGTGGCGGAGCTCAAGTCGGTGATCGGCGCCGTGCAGGGCGCGCTGGACATCGAGGCGTCCGGGACCTTCGATGACGCCACCGCCGAGGCGGTCACCGCCTTCCAGACGTCCGAGGACGGGCTCGAGCCGACGGGCAGGGCGGGCGTCGAGACGATGAAGGCTCTCGACGTCGAGCGGGTCAGGGAGCCAGTCGGCGGCGAGCCGAACGCCGAGATCTCGCGCGAGGACGTCATCGAGCGGGCGATGTTCTGGGTCGACGATCCGCGCCCGTACAGCATGAAGAAGGCCAGCCCGGGCATCGATGGCAAGCAGTGGCGCACGGACTGCTCGGGCTTCGTCTCGATGGCCTGGAACCTGCGGCGCAGCGACGGGGACACGGGCACCGGCACGGGGCAGCTCCCGGAGGTCCTCGAACGGATCGAGAAGGATGACCTGAAGCCCGGCGACGCCCTGCTCATCACTCCTGGTGCCAACGGCCAGAGCTACGGCCACGTCGTCCTGTTCAACGGGTGGACGGACGACGCACAGACGGAGTACGAGGGCCTCGAGCAGGTCGGCGGCTCGCTCGACGAGACGACGAAGCGGGCAATCTCCTACCCCTACGACTCGGGGAACGGCGAGAGCTACGAGCCCTACCGCTACCCGAAGATCACCGACTGAGAGGGGTGGTCATCGTGAAGACCTCGACACCCAGCAGCCCCACTCGCCGGGCGGCGATCGTCGGCTCGATCGGTGCGGCGGTGCTCGGCACCGCCGGCGTGGCCGGCACGCTCCGCGCCCCGCAGGCGTCGGCCGACGCACGTCCCGGCGGAGCGGTCGCGGCCAGTGCGCCCGGCGCACCCGGCGCACCCGGCGCACCCGCAGCAGCCGACGACACGTCGTTCACGCTGTTCGAGGGCAGGCAGAGCGAGGAGTTCGAATGCTTCCGCATCCCCTCGCTCGTGACCACGCCCGCAGGCACCACGATCGCCTTCGTCGAAGGGCGCCGCCCCTTCGCGGGGGTGGACTTCTGCTACGACGACGGGTCCATCGACATCGTCATGAAGAGAAGCTCGAACGGCGGCACGGATTGGGATCCGCAGGAGGTGATCCTCACCGGCAACCCGTGGGGCGGGACGGCCCAGGCCACCCGCGGGAATCCGGTGCCCATCGTCCTCACCCACGGGAAGAACGCCGGCCGCATCGTCCTGCTGACCACCTGGAATCAGGCGGGGACCCGGGAGAAGAGAATCCCGTTCGTCATGCACAGCGACGACGACGGGAAGACCTGGTCGGAGGCCTCGAGCCTCGAGGACCAGCTCAAGGGCGACGACATCGCCCCGGTCGACGGCTGGTACGGGACCGGCCCGCAGCACGGCATCCAGATGGTGCACGGCGAGCATGCCGGACGCCTGGCCGCCGGCGTGTACTACGAGGGCCGGAAGGGCGCGATCATCGTCAGCGACGATGACGGGGTCACTTGGACGCAGGGTCAGGGGATCTCCGGGCCCGAGAGCGTCGCCCACTTCGGTGAGGTCGGCGTCGAGGAGACGGCCGACGGATCGCTCATCGCCATCGGCCGTCTCCGCGACGACGGCGAGAAGTCGACGTCCCGGTCACGAGCCGTCGCTCGCAGCACCGACGGCGGGGAGACCTTCGAGACCGCGACCTTCGAGATCGTGAAGGATCTCGAGACCACACCGGGTGTCCACGGAGCCCTGATCAACCGGGACCAGCACGGAGGGGACCCGGGGGATCGCCTGCTCTACTCGGCACCCACCGACCCCGAGGAACGCAAGCATATGGCGGTCTTCGCCTCAGAGGATGCCGGTCATTCCTGGGCCAAGGCGTTCGACGTCCCCTCGGAGCGTGCGGGCTACTCGGACATGACGATGCTCGACGATGCGGTGCTCGGTCTCCTGCACGAGGCCGGGGACGAGGACGGTGACGCCAAGGACCGGATCGATTGGCGTCGCATCACCCTGGCGTGAGCCTCGAACCCGTCCCGGACCCGCCGGGACGCGGCCGCCGTGGGTGACACGACGGGTCGGTGCCTGGAATCACCCGGGCGCCGGCCCGCCGTCGTCGTCGCGGCACCCCATGGGGTGCTTTCCTACTGCGCCGCAGACAGATGATGGCTACCCTGCACCTGATGGCCTCGGTGCATCGAGCACCCGGACGAGAACGTCCTCCAGCCACCTCGACCCCAAGGGAACATCATGGCTCGCGAACTGGTCTGGACCGGCTTCATGACGCTCGACGGCATCGTCGACTCCCCCGGCGGGGTGGTGGAGGGGCATCCTCAGGGCGGCTGGGTCCTCAGCACACCGATGGACCCGGAGGCCTTCTCCCTGAAGGGCGAGGAGATCGCCGAGACCTCCGCGCTCATGTTCGGCCGGCGCAGCTACGAGGACTTCGCGCCCGAGTGGAACGGTTCCGCCGATCACGCCGCCTATCAGGACATCCCGAAGCTCGTGGTCTCGAGCTCGCTCGACGAGGCGGATCTGGTCGACGGCTGGGGCGAGACCCGGATCCTCCGCAGCACCGAGGACGTCGCTGAGGTGAAGCGGGACGAGCACGGGGACGGCGGCGCGATCTTCATCCATGGGAGCGCCGAGCTCGCGCGCCGCCTCGGCGACGCGGACCTCATCGACCGGTACAACATCCTGCTGTTCCCCGTGACGCTCGGCACCGGGAAGCGGGCACTGCCCACCTCCGACCAGGATCGACGCGATCTGGCGCTGCGCGAGACGGCCGCCTACGCCAACGGCGTGGTGAAGCTCGTCTACGACGTCGTGCGCTGACAGCGCTCGCTGCGCACCTGCTGCGCTCAGGGCGCGCAGTCGATGCAGGTGGTCACCTCGGGGCGGACCGCAAGCCGGGCCGGGGCGATCGGTTTCCCGCAATGCCGGCACAGCCCGTCCTCCCCGCGCTCCAGTCGCGCCATCGCCTCGTCGATCCCGGCGAGTGCCTCGGTCCGTGCGAGCCTCAACCCTTCCAGCCGGGACCACTGCTCCGACAGAGGCACCCCGTCGGGGTCGTGCTCGTCGTCGTCCGACGCGCCCTCGCGAGTGCGGCGCAGCGCCGTGAGCTCCTGCTCGACCTCGTCCAGCTGCGTCTGCACCTCGCGGCGGCGCGACGCGAGCTGTGTGGCACGATCCCGGGTCATGTCGGAGTTCTGCGGACGATCATCCATCAGGACAGTGTGCCTCGAGATCACGAGAAGACAGTGGACGGACCCTCCGACGGCCGCCCTCGGCATCGAGGAGAATGCGCCCGTGACTTTCGAACCAGCATCGACCTCCGATGCCGATGAGCTCCGCGGCTTCCTCCAGGACGTGGACCTCACGCTCGCCGGGCTCGAGGAGCCCACCGTGCAGATCTGGATCGAGCGCGACGAACTGGGCGTGGTCGTCGGGACCACAGGATTCGAGCTCAGCGAGGACTCCGCCCATGCTCTGATCCGCAGCGTCGCCGTCGCGCCGGCCCACCGGGCCCGTGGGGCGGCTTCGCGGCTGGCGCGATTCGCGCTGGAGCAGGCACGTGCCTCCGGGGCCGAACGGGCCTGGCTCTTCTCGCGTCGCTCGGGCCCGTTCTGGCAGAGCCTCGGCTTCACCCCGGCCGACCGCGACGAGCTCGCCACGGCGCTGCCCCGCACACATCAGGTACGGCTCTTCGCGGCCAGCGGTCAGCTCGAGCAGGAAGTCGCCTGGTCGATGACTCTTGTCGACGACATCACCGCTCGCTAGCTGTTACGAAGTCACGGCACTGCTGTCGGCGATCCGGTCGAGCTCACGGAGATCAGCCTCGGACAGGGTCAGCGCGGCACCGGCGATGTTCTCGCGCAGGTGGGCCACGGAGGACGTTCCCGGGATGAGCAGGATGTTCGGGGAGCGATGCAGCAGCCATCCCAGGGCGACCGCCATCGGCGTCGCGCCCCCACGGGCGGCGACGGCGGTGAGCGCGTCGGACTGCAGCGGCGTGAAGCCTCCCAGGGGGAAGAAGGGGATGTAGGCGATCCCTTCGGAGGCGAGGCGGTCGATGAGCGCGTCGTCCCACCGGTTGGCGAGGTTGTACATGTTCTGCACGGACACGATCGGCGCGATCGACTGCGCTTCCTCGACCTGCTCGGCGGTGGCGTTGCTGACGCCGAGGTGCCGGATGACGCCCTGCTGCTGCAGATCCACCAGCGCCTCGAACGCGTCCCCGATCCGCTCGGGAACCGGCCCGCCGGCATCGCCGAGGCGGAGGTGCACGAGATCGAGGGCATCGAGCCAGAGGGTGTCGAGGTTGTCGTCGATCTGCGCGCGGAGTTCGTCGGGCGTCCGTGCGGGAGGCCAACCCCCCTGCACATCGCGGCGCGCGCCGACCTTCGTCGCGATGACGAGATCCGCGGCGTAAGGATGCAGGGCCTCACGGATCAGCTCGTTGACGACCCGGGGGCCGTAGCTCTCCGCGGTGTCGATGTGCGTGATCCCGCTGCCGACCGCGTGACGGAGAACCGCGAGGGCCTCGTCGTGATCCGCCGGGGGGCCGACGACCCCCGGGCCGGCGAGCTGCATGCCGCCGTAGCCGACGCGGGAGACGGTGGCGTCGCCGAGGGTCCAGGTGCCGCCGGGCAGGTGCGGGAGGGTAGAGCTCATGGGAGTGCCTTTCATGGTGTGGGGAACTGCGTGATGTCCACGATCCTGACTGCACTGCTACCTTTTAGGAAGTAGTTACCTAGAAGTGTGTTGATACCTGAGTGAGGATCCATGGCGACGATGACCGCGACAGAGAAGAAGGCCGAGGCGAAGACGCAGTACAACGCGTTCCTCGCCGCGTGCCCGAGCCAGCAGCTGCTGGCCAAGGTGTCCGGCAAGTGGGTCACCCTGGTGCTCTCCGCGCTGGGAAGCGGCCCGGACTGCGACGGGGAGCCACGCCCGATGCGGTACTCCGAGCTGTCCAGAGTCCTCGCGGGCGTGAGCCCGAAGATGCTGTCGCAGACGCTGCGAACTCTCGAGCGGGACGGACTGGTCACGAGGACGGCGACCGCCACCGTCCCCGTGACGGTCACCTATGACCTCACGAGCCTCGGGCTCTCCCTCCACGAGACGGTCCGGCAGCTCAAGCGCTGGGCCGAGACGCACCGCGACGAGGTCTCGGCGCAGCAGGCACGGTTCGACGACGCACACAGCTGATCACCGGGGTCGCCCTCAGCGTCTCAGCTCGGGATGACGGTGGAGGCCGCGGGCCCGGCACTCTCCCTGATCATCGCTCCGCTGGCACTGCTCGGCGCCGCGTGCATCGTCGCGATGCGTCGACGCTCGATCAGCTGATCCCGGGCCGACCGCTCGCTCCGTCCGGGCCGTGCTCCATCAGTGCGCGACACGGAGAGCGAGATCGCCGGAACGACGGGTTCGATCTGCGTGACGATTCCGCATCGACTCATGACCACCCGGCGCTGACAGAGCTTTCGCTCGAACCACGGCCTCACTCTGCACAGTGAGGGCGTCACTTTCTACAGTGAGGACGTCACTCTCTACAGTGAGACTCTCAGTGCATACAGTGAGGGTCTCCCGGAGGTACCTCCTCCGGCCTTCTTAGCGAGCGGGAGCCGAGGCGAGACCCCGATCCGTCAGCCACACGCCCGGAAGATCAGCGGCCCGTCGGCGCCTCCGCGGCGAGCACGGCGTCGAGCAGGCCTGGGAACCGGTGAGCGAGGTCGTCCTCGCGCAGGCAGTTGAGGATGGCGGTCCCCCGGTAGCGCTGCGAGATCACGCCGGCCTCGCGCAGCACACGGAAGTGATGGGTGGAGGTCGACTTGGTGACCGGGAGCTCGAAGGCGATGCAGGCCTGGTCGTCGTGCCCGTCGGCGAGCTGGGCGACGATCGTGCGCCGGATCGGGTCCGCGAGCGCGGAGAGCACCTGGTCGAGGGCGATCTCCTGGACGTCGGGGTGATCGAGGGTACGCACTGCCGCCTCCTGGTCGGTCGGGACGAGCACCCATAGTACTAGGGTTCCCGTAGTACGCTCCCTGTCGTACTAACCGGCAATCCCCTGGAGGCGTCTCCCGTGACGACCCTGTTCACCCCCATCCAGCTCCGCGGCCTCGAGATCCCCAATCGGGCCTGGATGTCCCCCATGTGCACCTACAGCGCGGATCCGTCGGCCGCTGCCGCCGGCCGTCCGACGGACTTCCACCTCGCCCACTACTCCGCGCGGGCCGCCGGCGGGGCGGGCCTGGTGGTGCTGGAGGCCACCGGCGTGGCTCCCGAGGGGCGGATCTCCCCGTTCGACCTGGGCCTGTGGAACGACACGCAGATCCCCGACTTCGCCCGGGTCGCCGCGGCGATCCGCGCCCAGGGCGCGGTGGCCGGGATCCAGCTCGCGCACGCCGGGCGCAAGGCCTCCACCGGGCGCCCCTGGGAGGGCGGCGACTGGCTCGGCGCCGACGCCCTCGGGTGGACGCCGCACGGGGCCAGCCCCGTCGCGTTCCCCGGCGGCCCCGTCCCCCAGGAGATGAGCCGGGAGGACATCGCCGCGGTCGTGACCTCGTTCGCCGACGCGGCACGCCGCGCCCTCGAGGCCGGCTTCCAGGTGGCCGAGATCCACGCGGCGCACGGCTACCTGCTGCACTCGTTCCTGTCGCCCCTCGCGAACCAGCGCACCGACGAGTACGGCGGCGACCTCGCCGGGCGGGCGCGGCTCGTGCTCGAGGTCATCGACGCCGTCCGCGAGGTCTGGCCGCAGGACCAGCCCGTCTTCCTGCGCATCTCCACCACCGACTGGGTGGAGGAGAACCCCGAGGACGCCCGCGAGAGCTGGACCTACGAGCAGTCCGCCCAGTTGGCCGCATGGGCCGGCGAGCACGGCGTGGACCTCGTCGACGCCTCCTCGGGCGGCTCCGACGTCGTGCCCATCCCGCACGAGGAGGACTACCAGACTCGCTACGCCGCGCGCCTGAGCCGCGATACGGACGTGCAGGTCGCGGCCGTCGGCCGGGTGAAGAACGCCGCGCGCGCCGACCAGCTGATCCGCGACGGCGAGGCCGACGCCGTGTTCGTGGGGCGCGAGATGCTCCGCGATCCCTCCTGGGCCAACCACGCGGCCCGCGAGCTCGGCACGACCCCGCGGTTCATCGAGCAGTACGCCTACGCGCTGTGACGACCAGCCCCTCGCAGCGCTGACCCTGGGCGTGATAGGTCAGCGCTGCTGAGGGTCATGGCACGAGCGTGACCAGGCGCTGAGTGGCGCGGGTCTGCGCGACGTACAGGTCGCGCAGACCCGCGTCCCCCGCGTTCTCCATCGCGGCCGGGTCGACGATGAGCACGGTGTCGAACTCCAGGCCACGGGCTTCCGGCGCGCCGAGCACCGTGACTCCCGTCGAGCTCAGGGCCGCCTCGAGCGCCGGCGCCTTCGCAGCGGTCGCGACGACGCCGATCAGCTCACCCGGATGCGCCGCGCCCAGCTCGGCGATCAGGGAATGAAGCGTGGCCTCGATGTCTCCGTGCTCCACGGTGACGGCCCGCGGCGGCTGGCCGTGACGGATGGAGCGAGAGAGCTGCTGGTCCGGGGCGATCCTCGCCAGCAGCGGCCGCGTCGTCTCCAGGATCTCGGCGGTGGTGCGGTAGTTGACCGTGAGGGTGTGGTGGAGGAACCGGTCCTGGACGAACGGCTCCAGGGCGTCGGCCCAGGTCCGCACCGTCGTGGTCGGGCCGGCCTGGGCGAGGTCGCCCACCACCGTCATGGAGCGTGCCGGGCAGCGGCGCATCAGCACTCTCCAGTGCATCGGGGAGAGCTGCTGGGCCTCGTCGACGACCACGTGGCCGAACGTCTCGCCAGGCGGACCGTCCACGAGGGCCCGCGCCTCGTCGAGCAGCGCGAGTTCCGCGGCGGTCCACTCCCCCGGAGCGCCCTTCGCGATCGCCGCGAGCTCCTCGGCCGGAGCATCCGGGAGCACCGCCGCGAGAGCCGCCGGATCACCGAGCACGCCGCGGACGACGTGCTCCGACTCGAGTCGCGGCCAGATCCGCTCCACGGCGCGGTCGATGCCGGGATCCTCGAGCAGCTCGTCGCGGATCGCCTCCCAGTCGATGTGGATGACAGAGGCCGAGCTGCTCGCGCCGCCCGCCCCGGAGCTCCCGAGGTCCTTCTCGGCCAGGCGGTCGAAGCTGATGCCGAGCAGCGCCTCGGCCTCGTGCTCGAAGTCGGCGTCCTCCTGCATAGCGCGGGCTTCCAGCTCGGTGACCAGGTCCTCGACGATGGCCTCGGTGAACAGCTCGCGGGCGGGGTTGTGGCCGATCCCGCCCTGCAGCGCGAAGCGCCGGGCCGCGTCGACCACGGCGGGGTCCAGCACGAGGGCGTCGTGCGCGGTGCGCAGCTCGAGCGGCACACCGTGCGGTTCCCGGTCGCGCACCCATGCCGCCAGGGCGTCCGCGAGCTCGGCACGGCCCTTGAGCCGCGCCAGGTGATCGGGTTCGGTGCGCTGTGCGTCCGCCTGCACGAGGTCCGACAGGGTCGACAGCTGCACGTCGTTCTCGCCGAGCGAGGGCAGCACGTCGGAGATGTAGGTCAGGAACCGCTGGTTCGGTCCGTGCACGAGCACTCCGTGGCCGGCGACCGACGGCCACGCGTAGAGCACATAGGCGGCGCGGTGGAGGGCCACGATGGTCTTGCCCGTCCCGGGGCCGCCGTCGACCACCACGACCCCGCGGTGCGGTGAGCGGACGATCTGGTCCTGCTCCGTCTGGAGGGTCGAGGCCGCTTCGCGCATGCGCCCGGTGCGCGCCCCGCCGAGCGCGGCGACGAGCGGGCCGTCGCCCACGACGTCCTCCGGGAGCGGCGGGCTGCCGTCGAGGATCTCATCGCTGAGGTCCACGACCCGACGCTGCTGCACCCGCAGGTGGCGGCGCTTCCGCACGCCCATCGGGTGGGCCATCGTCGCCGCGTAGAAGGGCCGCGCAGCCTCCGCGCGCCAATCCACCAGGAGGATGTCCCCGGAATCCGTGCGCATACCGATCCGTCCGATGTGCAGGCTCCCGCCGCCCTCCGCACGGTCGATGCGACCGAAGCACAGGCCCTGCTCCGCGGCACGCAGCTGACCGATCCTGTCCTGCAGCCGATGGAACTCGAGGTCCCGCGCGTGAGTGCCCGCGGGGCCCTCCACCGGTTCTGCCAGCACGCGGTCCCGCGCCGTCTCCCGTGCCTGCAGATCGGCGTCGAGATGCGCGTACATCCCCTCCAGCGCGCGCTGCTCGACCTCTGCCTGGATTGCCTGATCCTCGTTCTGACCTGCCCTGCTCATCTGCTCCCCCATGCACCCCGCCGTTCTGACCCCCACCAACTATGGGGATCGGGCGGCAGATGCACAACGTTGACTTTCCCCGGGAGCTCTGCCCGTGAGCACGCCATCTCGGCGCGCACCGTGACGACATCTGCCACGATGTCACCATGGCTGAACCGCGAGACCTCCGCCCCGCCGCCGACGCGATCGCCTCCATCGTCGAGGGCGTACCCGCGGAGGCCCTGACGCACCCGACCCCGTCGACCGAGTACCTCGTCGGCGATCTCCTCGAGCACGTCGACGGCCTGTCGGCCGGGTTGCAGGCAGCGGCCCGGAAGCAGCCTGTGCCCGAGTCCGAGCTGCGGGACGGGGACGCGGATCTGCTGCGACCCGACTGGCGCGAACGCATCCCGGTCCAGCTGGCCGACCTGGCCCGCGCCTGGGGGCCGCCCTCGGCGTGGCAGGGGGAGACGGTCGAGGGCGGAGTGCCGCTGCTGGCCTCCGCGGCAGGGATGTTCGTGCTCGACGAGCTCGTGGTCCACGGCTGGGAGCTCGCCCGCGCCACCGGCCAGCCGTTCGACGCCCCCGAGGACGACGTGCTCGCCCTCATCGACTTCCTGTCCTCCCTGCCGCCGATGCCGGAGGGCGAGGGGCTCTTCGCCCCGCGCGTGCCGATATCGGAGACGGCGCCACCGATGGACCGCCTCCTCGGCCTGACCGGACGCGACCCTGCCTGGCTGGGGGCGGCGCGCGAGCGCTGAGCACACCGCTACCCTCGAGCCATGGACAGCCCCGCGATCCGCGTACGCGACGCCACGAGCGACGACGTCGAGGCGCTGACCGGTCTCGCCGCCCAGGTGCAGACTCTCCACGCCGAGGGCCGACCGGATCTGTTCCGACCCGCTGATGGCGATGCGCTGCGTGAGTTCCTGACCGCGCGCCTCGCCGATCACTTCATCGTGCTCATCGCAGAGGACCTCGACAGTCACGCTCTCGGATACCTGCTGGCGGAGGTGACCTCGCGACCCGAATCCCCCTTCCAGCTCGCGCACACGGCCATGTACGTCCATCACATCGCGGTGGATGCGGGTGCCCGCCGCCAGCGCGTGGGCGAGCTCCTCATGGACGAGATCGCCGAGCGTGCACGGCAGGCCTCCGCGAGCACCATCCGCCTGGACTCGTGGTCCTTCAACACCGACGCCCACCGCTTCTTCGAGGCACAGGGGTTTGCGGCATCGCGGGTCATCTTCGAAAGGCCGGCCGACGCGGCGGAGTAGCTCGATCGTCGAGGGCTCGAGCCGAGCGCCGCGCCTACACTCGGCGCATGGATCGCGACGACCTCCTCGAGCACATCACATCTCGCCGTCGAACAGCACAACATCCCCTCGTCGTCGGGATCTCGGGATACTGCGGCTCTGGGAAGTCGACCCTGGCCCGTGACCTGGTGGACTCGTTCTCCGGTGCGGTGCGACTGCGCGGCGATGACTTCCTCGATCCATCCCGCTCGCATCAGCGCTCGACCGACTGGGACGGCGTCGATCGGGCACGCCTCGTCACGGAGGTCCTGGAGCCTTTCCGTGCTGATCTGCCCAGCACCTTCCGTCGCTTCGACTGGTCCACCCGTGCCTTGGCCGACCCCGAACCGATCCCGCGCACCGATCTCCTCGTCGTCGACCTCATCGGGCTCTTCCACCCCGAAGCGCTCGCGCACCTCGACATCCGGATCTGGTGCGATGTCGAGCTCGAGGTCGCTGCCCGCCGCGGCCTCGCCCGGGATCGAGCGCTCGGCCGGAACCATGTGGCTCTGTGGCACGACGTCTGGATCCCGAACGAGCGCGACTTCGAACAGAACTTCTCACCCCGGGACCATGCTGACCTCTTCTACGTCCTGCCGGCTTGGCGGGGCGCCGGTGCGTCCACGGAGAGCACTCCCGGAGCAGCCATGCCCGAGGGTCCGACGCGATGACCGCGACGACGCGGCGAAGGGTGTGGACGATCGCCATCGTCGTCGTCGCGATCCTCGCCCTGCTCTACGGAGGCCGCGTGGCGGTGCAGTTCATGGGAGCTACGGAGGGCGATGTGCCTTCCGCGTCCGACATCCCGCTTCCCGACGGCGCCACGATCGTCGGTGAGAGCCGTGACTGCGGGAGTGGAGGCTGCTGGGTGACGTTCTCGGTGCAACCCCCACCTGGCCAGTCGCCGGCCGAGCTCGCCCAGGAGCTGGGGGCGACCCCTCAGCTCGAGATCCCCGGGACGTTCCTTGACCCGCGCACGACGTGGCTGACGGCAGAGCCGAAGACCGACGTGCTCTCCGTGCAAGCGGACTACTTCTCCCAGCGATGGACCCCGTAGCCGACCAATGCCGTCGGGCGGAATGGCTCATACCGGCCAGCTGCCGTGCGCTGGGCGCAGCTTCGGCCGCTGGCTAGGATCAGCCGGATGAGTCCAAGCTTCCCCGCCCCGCTGGTGCCCGGCGACGTCGTCGGCGTGACGAGCCCGTCCTCCGGGGTGCCCGCTGACCTGCAGCCCCGCCTGGACGTCGCCGTGCAGGTCGTTCGGGATGCCGGCTTCGAGGTCGAGCTCGGCTCCTGCATGGACGGCTCGGGACTCGTGAGCGCGCCGGCCGCGGAGCGGGCTGCGGAGCTCCAGCGGATGCTGGTGGACCCGTCGGTCCGCGCGATCGTCCCGCCCTGGGGAGGCGAGCTGGCGATCGACCTCATCCCCCTCCTGGACTGGCAGGCGATCGCCGCGGCGGAGCCGACGTGGGTGGTGGGGTTCTCCGACATCTCCACGCTCATCACCCCGCTGACCCTGCTCACGGGATGGGCCACAGTCCACGGTCAGAACCTCCTGGACACCCCGTACGCGATCCCCGAGGGTCTGCTCGGATGGCTCGACCTCGTGCAGCTGCCCGTCGGGTCCACGTTCACGCAGTCCTCCCCCGGTGTCTACCGACACGGCTTCGTGGACTACGTCGAGCACCCGGAGGTCGACGAGTACGTGCTCGACACCCCCGGCAGCTGGTGCCGGCTGGACTCCCTGGGCGGTGACGTCGACGTGACGGGCCGCCTCCTCGGAGGATGCATCGAGACCCTCTCGAACCTCGCCGGCACCCGCTATCTCGACCCCGCACCGTTGGCCGCGGCCGGTGACGGCCTGATCTTCTACGTGGAGGCCACCGGGGACGACGCGGCCGAGATCTGCCGGAACCTCCACGGCATGCGACTCAGCGGGTTCTTCGACGGCGCCTCGG
This sequence comes from Brachybacterium tyrofermentans, assembly GCF_014897585.1. Lineage (GTDB taxonomy): Bacteria > Actinomycetota > Actinomycetes > Actinomycetales > Dermabacteraceae > Brachybacterium > Brachybacterium tyrofermentans. The sequence continues at coordinate 18,853 of NZ_JABUXW010000024.1, forward strand.
CCATCCTCGTCGGACGAACTCCTGCGCCGTCCCTCGAGACCCTCACCCAGCACGAGGCGGTCATCGACGCCCTGGGCTCCCTGGGCGTGCCGCTCCTCGCCGACGTCGAGTGCGGCCACATCGCGCCGTACATGCCGCTGGTGAACGGGGCGCTGTGCCGCGTCGAGCACACCGCCGGGACGTCGCGCCTGACCCAGACGCTCGCCTGAGAACGGTGCCCTCCGTCGCAGCACACGGATCTCGCAGTGATACCTTCGCCCTCGTCAGCTGGCCTCGCAGGGTCGGCGCCATGCATCCAGTCCGTCGGAAGGCAACCGTCATGAAGGTGCTCGTCATCGGAGCGACCGGGAACATCGGCCGCGTCGCAGCGTCCGCGCTCGAGAAGCAGGGGCACGAGGTCGTCCGCGCCTCCCGGTCGGGCGAGCCGTCGGTCGATCTGGCCGATTCAGCGTCGGTCGCCGCGCTGTTCGACGCGGTCGGTCCGCTGGACGCCGTGGTCGTCACCGCCGGTGGCGTGCCCTTCAAGCCGGTCACCGAGCTCACGCGCGAGGACTATGCGGACGCGTTCGCCGTGAAGACTCTCGGGCAGCTCGATGTGGTCCGCCATGCCTTCGACCATCTGAACGCCGGCGGTTCGGTCACGCTCACGTCCGGGGTCCTGTCCCGCGAACCGATCGCCACCGCCGCGGCCGCCGCGGCCGCCAACGGGGCGATCGAGTCGTTCGTGACCACCGCGGCGACCGAGGCACCGCGCGGCATCCGCCTCAACGTCGTCTCCCCCGACGTGCTCGAGAACTCCCCGCACTTCCACGCGACGTTCCCCGGCCACCGGCCCGTCTCCGACGAGGAGGTGGCCAGGGCGTTCGTCCGTGCGGTCGACGGGGTGGACACCGGTCGGACGATCATCGTCTGACGCACACCGCCCGATCGTTCGAGCACCCCCGAGGGCGCTCCGCACGCATCAGCCGCGCGAGACCCGCTCCGGGAAGACGTCCGGGTGCTTCTCCTGCACGCGCGAGAGCCGCCAGCGGTCCGGGAACAGCGCGACAGGCTCGCCGCTGGGTCGGAAGAGCACCTCGACCCCGCTGATCGACGCGATCGTGGAGACCTCGGAGCGCGCGAAGGGGCGCGACAGGCTGTACGGCATCGGCGGATCGAGCGCGATCTCGACCCCGAACTCACGACGCATCCGCTCGTAGACCACCTCGAACTGCAGTTCGCCGACCGCTGCGAGCACCGGCCCGCCGGGGCTGCCGTTCGAGTCCCGGAGCAGCTGGATGGCGCCCTCCTCCTCGAGCTGGGCGAGGCCCTTGGTGAAGCGCTTGTGGCGCGCGGTGTCCAGGGACCGGGCAACGCGGAAACGCTCCGGGTCGAAGCGGGGCATGCCCGGGAAGACGACGCGACTGCCCTCGTGGATGGTGTCCCCGACGTGCAGACCGGTGGTGTTGACGAAGCCGACGACGTCGCCGGGCCAGGATTCATCGACGGTGGCTCGGCTGCGTCCGACGAGGTGATGGGCGTACTTCGAGGACACCGGGCGACCTGACTGCGCATGACGGAGCTCCATGCCTCGGCTGAACACGCCGGAGTTCACCCGGACGAACGCGACCTGGTCGCGGTGGGCAGGGTTCATGCCCGCCTGGATCTTGAACACATAGCCGGAGAACTCGGCGTCAAGCGGCCTGGCCACCCCCGCCTCGTCGGGCCGGGGGCGGGGCGCCGGCGCGCGATGGAGGAGGAAGTCCAGCAGGTACCGCACGCCGATGTTCCCCGCGGCGGCGGCGAACAGCACGGGGGTCTGCTCGCCGTCGAGGAACGGCTGGGCCTCGAACGTCCCGTTCAGCTCGGCCGCGACCCCGGCACCCTCGACCGCCTCATGCCAGAGCTCCTCGCCCAGTCCGCTGTCGGTGGCACCGTCAACGATCTCCTCGCGGGCCAGGCGCGCCCCGGAGGCGACGACCTCATGCCGCAGATAGTTCGATGCCCCGGGCTCCAGCAGCCCGCGGAACTCCCCGGCGTATCCCACCGGCCAGTTCACGGCGACCGGCGTGCGACCCGTGGCCTCCTGGATGTCGTCGAAGAGCTCGAGGGCTTCCAGCCCCGGCCGGTCCCATTTGTTGATCACGGTCACCACGGGGAGCCCGAGCCGCCGGCAGGCGTCGAAGAGCTTGCGGGTCTGGGCCTCCATGCCCTTGGCCGCGTCGACGAGCATGACGGCGAAGTCCACCGCGGTCAGCACCCGGAAGGTGTCCTCGGAGAAGTCCGAGTGCCCGGGGGTGTCCAGCAGGTTGACGACGACGTCGTGGTAGTCGAAGCGCAGAGCGGTCGAGGTGATCGAGATGCCTCGCTCGCGCTCGACCTCGCCCCAGTCGGAGAGGCTCGCGGCACGGCTCGCCTTGCCATGGGTCGCGCCGGCCTTGTCCACCAGGCGGGCGTGCAGCGCCAGCGCCTCGGTGAGAGTCGACTTGCCCGCGTCCGGGTGCGAGATCACCGCGAACGTGCGGCGTCGCGTCGCCTCCGCGAGCACACGGGGCGAGGTCGAGGTGGGGTCCGGAGAAGTGAGCATCATCAGCACTCTACGTGCGCGGGCGGAGGATGCCCCAGGGACGGACGGCCATCGACGCGCTGATCACAACGGACAGCCCTCGGCGCACACCAACCGGATCTACTCAGAAGAGAAGGGCCACCGCGCTCACTCTTCGAGCCGGCCACAACTCACGGCGTGTGACTCTGCCACCCTGCATCACCTTCACCGAGGACCCTCCGGGCGTGCTCGAACTGCGGGACTGCCGCGATGAACCGCTCCCTATACCCCTCGAACTGCTCACCACCTGCCATGCGCAGTGCGCGCGAGATCGCGATGATCGAGCACGTCAGCGCGACACTGTCCCGCAGCTGACCGGGGTCGATATCGAGAGACCTCGCCCCCTCGAGATAGCTCTCCAGCAGAGATTCCACGGGGGCGTCGACCCACATGCTGAAAGTCGCGAGGTCCGCACCGATCGGGGCATGGCCCAGCTGGTCCCAGTCGATCGCAGTGACCACCCCGGCGTCGTGGCGCAGCAGGTTCCGCGGAAGGGCGTCACCGTGCGAGAGCACGTGGGGCATCTCGTCGAGCAGCGTCAGGGCGCTCGATCGACGCGACCATATCTCCTCCGCCAGCCACCGGATCCCGGTGTCGACGCCCTCGAGATCGACAGGGCTCGCACCGGAGGCCTCGGCCAAGCGTGCACGGTCGCGGAGCCGACTGGTCACGAACCATCCCGGGTCCTCGATCCGGACGCTGGCGAACCGTCCCAGGGCTGTCGCAGCGATCAGCGGCGGGATCGGGCCGACGGTGATCTCACGGGTCCACAGGGTCGCTCCCGCCGAGTCCTCTTGCACATAGGACTCGGGTGCGACGAGCCCGTCGAACGCCGCCGTCATGCCCGATGAGGCGACGTCGATCTCGCGACGCCACCACCGGAAGGACCTCGGATCGCGGCTCGGGTCACCGCGTCGGATCCTCTTGACGACCCAGGATCCGTCGTCGCGTCGAGCGCGCCACACCCCGGCGGTCGCCGCGCCCTCGCCGCCACCGAGCGCATCCCAGTCGGAGCAGGGCATCCACGAAGCCGTCATCGGTGCAGAGTACGCGTGCTGCAATGGCCTCATGCCCCATCACGTCGTCGCCGGTGCCCTCCTCGGACCGCAGGGCGTTCTCCTCGTCCACCGGAGTCCGAACCGCCGGTACTACCCGGACTGCTGGGACTTCCCCGGTGGCCATATCGAGCCCGGCGAGAGCGCCGCGAACGCGCTGGCCCGCGAGCTCCGGGAGGAGATCGGCGTCGACGCGACGATCACCGGCGCACCAGATCTGCGAGTCATGGAGAACGAGACGGCCGACGACGGGCTGGTTCTCCAGCTATGGATCGTCACCGAGTGGGATGGGGAACCTACCAATCTCGCGGCCGATGAGCACGACGAGCTGCGATGGGTCGCCGCCCACGACGTCTCCGCGCTCGATCTGGCTCAACCTTCCTACCTGGCGTTCCTCGCCGAAGCCCTACGCCCGACCAGCGGGAGCTGAACTCCTCCCACTATGCCGGCCGAAGTCCCTCGATCAGCTCGGCCAGCGAGCCCATCCACAGGTCCGCGAATGCGGCCTCTGCACGGCGGGCGTGGAGGTGCCCCCAGGGCCCGCGGACGATCAAGGCCGTACGCATTCCGGCGTGGCGCGCTGGCATGATGTCGTTGTCGAGTCTGTCCCCGACATACAGGACCTCTGCGGGCGCGGTCCCCGTGGCGTCTAGCGTCCGCGCGAAGAACTCCGGCGACGGTTTCGCCACGCCCCAGACGCTGGAGGAGGCGATGAAGTCCGCCGTGAAGCCAAGGTCGCGCAGCTCTTCATCCACCCCGGACGGCTGATTCCCGGCAATGCCGACGACGTGCCCCGCCTCCCGCACCGCGTGCAAGCACGCGAGCGCGTCAGGATAGAGATCGCCGTGGGTGATCGTCGGACGTTCCGTAGGCGCCTCGATACCGAGCTCGCGCCAGACGAGACGATGATCCTCTCCGCGTTCGATCAGGGAGCCGAGCACCGCCATCAGCGTGAACGGGGTGACGCCCGTGAGCTCGGCCTGCCTGCTCCATGCGCGGGACTCCTCGACAAGGGTCTCCCCGACGTCGAACACGAACGCGCGAAGGCCCAGTGGGAGACGTATCGAGGTCAAGGCGTGATCATTCCAGGGTCAGCGCACCATTGCCGCCCCGCGCTGAGATCAGACGGTGCCGCCCTCGAGGGGAAGCTGCCTGATCACTGTCGCCGGGGTGCCCACGGCGACGACGTGGTCGGGGATGTCGCGCAGCACGACGCTCCCTGCCCCGATCACGGTGTTGCGGCCGATGGTGACCCCGGCGCCAACAGTCACCGAGGCTCCCAGCCACGTGTTCTCGCCGATCGTGATGGGGAGGGCCTGCTCCCACCCGTCGCGTCGACGTGCGTGATCCTCGACGGGATGCAGCGCCGTCATCAGCCGCGCCCCGGGACCGAGACGGACGTTCGCCCCGATGGTGATCGCCGCATCGTCCATGAGGAAGGCATTCGCATTGACGAAGGCGTGCTCCCCGAGCTCGATGTTCCTGCCGTAGGTGCACTGGAATCGGGGCACCACCACGGCGCCTTCCCCCACGGCACCCAGCATCGCGATCAGCGCATCACGCCGCGCCTCATCCTCGTCGGCCCCCGCGCCGTTGAACGTGTCCAGCAGTCGCCAGCAATCGCGGCGCCGGGACTGCAGCTCAGGGCCGTCGAGGTACCACTCGCCGCGCGCGAGTCGTTCAGGGTGCGTGTCCATCATTCGATGATCGCAGGAAGCGCAGGCCACCCGACGATTCATCCAGATCATCGGCCTGGCTCGTGACCTGGCGATCACAGCACGACACGGGCAGGGCCGGCCTCAGGAGTGCCAGAGGATGTAGTCGATGATGAAGTAGAGCACCGCCGGTGAGATCAGCTCGAGGAGCCCCAGCGGGATGGTCCACCACGATCTGCTCCGGACGGAGACGATGAGCGACACGACCCCCAGCACGGGGACCAGCAGATAGACAGCACTGTTCGCGAAGGGCGCGATGGCGCACAGCGCCACGGACACCGCAAAGATGACCAGCGCGATGGTCCTTCCCGAGGAGGGCTCACGGGCAGCGGCTTCCTCTGTCGTCTCCACCTCGGCAGACTAGCCCGGCCTGCCTGGAGGTGGGCGATCAGAGGCGTCGCGCGGCGAGGCGAGCCTCGAGGGTTGTCAGCGGTGGAGGGACGCGCGGATCAGCCCGCACAGAGGTCGGTGTCCGCGGACCTCGCCTCGGTCGTGATCGGTGCGCCATCGGATGAACCCTGGGGCGTGGCCGGAGACCCGGCGGACGATGCGGGCCCGGCGGTGGCCGCCGATCCCTTCTCGTCGGCCCTCTGGTCGTCGCCGCGGTCATCTGCGCCGTCATCCAAGCCGTCATCGGCGCTGCCATCCCGGCTGCCGTCGCCGACGCTGCCGCCGGCCAGCGCGATCGGCTCGTCGACCGCCAGGTGCTCGAACACGGCTGCGGCCTCCGCGGACGCCACCACCCGGTTGGGATCGCCGGGCGCCGCCTCCCACGGCATCGTCAGGAAGGTGATGCCCTCCGCGGGGACACGGGACACCCGGCTCCCGAGGGCCGCCAGGTCGGCGATCCCGCTGAGTCCCGGATCGACGGTGAGCGCCGAGGTGGTCGCATCCAGGAAGGAGTAGAGCCGGTCCGGTCGGGCGATCACCTGCCTGCTCGTCGCCTCCTGCACCACGGCGGACATCACCATCTGCTGGTGACCGAGCCGCGCGATGTCGCTGCCGTCCCCCACGGCGTGGCGGGTGCGGGCGAGGGCCAGGGCGTCCTTGCCGCCGAGGGTCTGCTGCCCGGCGGGCAGGTCGAGATCTGCCGCGGGATCGTCCAGCGCGTCCGGAAGGCAGACGGGCAGCCCGCCGAGCGCGTCGATGATCGCCATGAAGCCCTCGAAGTCCACCTCGACGAAATGATCGACCCGCACGCCCGTCAGCTCCTCCACCGCGGCGACCGAGCAGGCCGGCCCGTAGTTCAGGGCCGAGTTCAGCATTCCGCGCCCGCCGGAGAAGCTGCCCTCCCCCGTGTCGTCGCAGGCCGGCAGGGTCAGAAGGGTGTCCCGCGGCAGTTGCACGGCGTCGATGCGGGCGCCGTCGGCCGAAAGATGGGCGAGCACCATCGCGTCGCTGCGCCGGGAGCCGTCGGCCTCCCCGAAGGACTCCTCGGCGAGGTCGCGGCTGTCCGATCCCAGCAGCAGGATGTTGAGGTCGCCGCCCGCTGCATCGCGATTCGATTCCGCGCCTGCTCGGAGTGGTGAGGTCGTGATGTTCCCGCTCAGATGTCGCATGGTGCCGACCGCCCCGATGCCCAGCACGAGCACGGCCGCGAGGGTGAGCACCGTCGCGATCCGCGCCGGCCGCAGCACCAGAGTTCGGCTCCCGCGCCGACGGTGCTGGGGCTGTGGCCGTCCCACCGGTCGTTCTCTCCTCGAGGCAACACCCACGGTCGCACCCTCCTTGCACAGCTGTCCGGTCCCGGTCCGCGAACCAGGTCACCATGAGCAGGCTCGCGGACTCCAATAGCCCGCGGACACTGATCCATGCGCCAGCGCTATGTCCGCATCATCCGGCCAGGTCAGCGGTGATCCACAGGCTCCACAAGCTCACCAGGATCCACAAGCTCCAGCAGCCCGCCGAGGGCCGGATTCCTGCGCCCTCCAGGCCGGTGGATGATCCCGAGGGAACGTTGAACCGGCGAGCCCAGCGGAACCAGGCGGCCGCCGAACGCGGGCGCCGTGCGCGCGAGCACCTCGGGGACGACGGTGACTCCGTCGGAGGCGACGCTGAGAGGCACCAGGCTGTCGCGCTGCGTGCTGGTGATGATCCGGGCGGGCTCGACGTCGAGCGACCGGTAGACGGACTCGGTGAGCTGACGGATCGAGGTGCCGCGAGGCAGTGTCACCAGGGTGCGATCGACCAGGTCCGCGGCCGACAGCGGCTCCTCGGCGATCGCGGCGGACCCGCCTGCCATGGTCGCCGCGTGCGCCGGGAGCACGGCCGCGAAGTCCTGGGCGGGAAGCGGCGTCACGGCGAGGTCTGCGGGGACGCGGTCGATGACTCCTGCGGCGGCATCCGCCCGGCCCACGCGCACCGCCTCGAACAGCTCCTCCGCGTCCTCGACCGTGAAGACCTCCACCCGCACCCCCGGATGCTCCCGATGGAATCGGCCGACGAGGTCGGGCAGGACGCTGGCGACCAGCGACGGCAGCCCGGCCACCCGCAGCGACCCGGTGCTCAGCGACCGGGCGGCGGCAGCCATCGCGTCGATCGATCCCATCTCCGCCACTGCGCGCCGCCCTGCGGCCACCACGTCGCGGCCGCTCTCGGTGAGCTCCATCCGTCGACCGACGCGCAAGAACAGGCGGATGTCCAGGGCATCCTCGAGGGTATGGATCCGCCGGGACAGCGAGGGCTGGGAGATCTGCAGGACGTCCGCCGCGGCGGTGAAGGATCCGTGGTCGATCACCGCGATGAGCGCTTCGACCTGAGCCAGGTTCGGGGCAGCGCCCCGACCCGCTGCCGCTGCCGTTGCCGCTGCCGCTGCCGTCATCGTGGCCCGCCTCCTGGTCGTTGTCGGACTGCAGGTCGAGGATACGGATCGTGCGCTGAGGGCCCGCGGGACAGACTGCGCACCTGCACGATGAGCATCACGCGTGCTGGGCGTAAAGATCCGCGACCCCACGACGTCTTCCTGGTGTCCGCATCCGTCGGCCCGTGCGAACGGGCCGCCACGACGGGGAACCGATGACCAACGCATCCATCCCCCAGACCGGTTCGCAGAAGGAGCGCGAGGTCGCGCAGCGTGAGGCCGAGCAGCAGGAGGCCCGCAAGAAGCAGCAGGTCACCGCGCATGGACACCCCATCCCCGGGCCGCTCCCGCGGGCTGCCCACCCGGGCGACCTGCCGCGTCTCCGCACGGATCGGCGCCCGTGATCTGCCCGCCCTGGCCGACGAGGTCCGCACCGCGGTGCCGGCGTGACCGGCCTCGAGCCCGGGATCGCGACGACGCTCGGGCCCTCGACGCCCGTCAGCGCCGCTCCGACTCCTCGGCCGCTCGCTACGATCTCGTCATCGATCGCGACACCGGCGAGGTGGCCGTCGAGATCTCGGTGAGCGGGCCGCTGCCGGTGCTCAGCATCGTCGAGGAGGTGCAGCGCGCGGTCCAGCTCACCGTCGGCGATCCCGGAGCCGGGCGGTCGCAGGCGCTGGTGCGCTTCCAGTCCCTCGGGAAGGCCTGAACCGGACCCTGCTGGACCGACGGCGGCTGAGCTCCCCCGCTCAGTTGCTCACAGGGTCGTAGTCCGGGTCGGAGACGAAGGCCTCGAACTGCGCCTCGCTGCCGTGCCAGAGGTTCGAATCGCCCGCGAAGGGACCCGAGTCGGAGTACTGCCAGATCTCCCAGGCGTCCCAGGTGCCGGGGATCTCGACGCCCTCGGGAGGGTTCTCCGTGTAGGCGGCCACGTGCAGCGGCACGTTCTTCGGGGCCCACTGCGGGCCCACCTGGTCGTCCCAGAACCAGGCGCCGGTGTAGACCACCGGGGTGCGGCCGGTCTCCGTGCGATAGATGTCGATCCATTCGGTCACCCAGGCCTGGAGATCTGCCTGTCCGAGGCCCGTGGGGTTGGCCTCGACGTCGAGCATGCCGGGCAGGGTGCGGCCGTCGTCGGTCCAGCCGCCGCCGTGCTTCAGGAAGTGCTCGCACTCCTCGGCCGGGGTGCTGTTGCCGGGCTCGGCGTAGTGGTAGGCGCCGTGCACGAGGCCCGCGTCGTAGGAGCCGCCGTACTGCTGCGCGTAGTACGGGTTCGTGTACCAGTCCCCCTGGGTGGTCTTGCAGTAGGCGAACCTCGAGCCGAGCTCCTTCTGGGCGGCCCAGTCGACGTTCCCCTGGTGCGAGGAGACGTCCTGGCCGCGGATCCCGGCGTCCTCGGCCCGAGCACGGGCGGGTGTCAGGGCGGCCGCGGTGCCGCCGAGGGCCACGGCCCCCGCTGTGCCGAGCAGCGCCGAGCGCAGCACGGCGCGACGGCCCAGGTGGTGATCAGGTCGGGCTGAGTTGGTGGTCATCTCGGATCCTTCTCTCCTCGTCCGGGCGACTGGGCCCCTGCTCGCCGCCCGATCCCCGCCGGACGGTCCTGCGACGCTATCGAATCCTGGTGACCGGGGACACACCTCTTTGCCCGATGTTCATCGTCACCGCGGGTCAGGGCGGGGATCGCCACGACCTACCGCTCGGCGTCCGGGATCGTGATCCGTGCCCCAGGGCCGGGGCGGACCGCGATGCCCGCCCACGAGCGGACGTACCGTGTCGACGGGCAGATCCCTGCCTCCCGACCGCGCGATCCCCCTTTCGGCGCGCGCACAGACCCAGCCCCGGAGCACTCCCCACGATGAGCACGACCGCGAACTCAACCCCCGACACCACCCGACGGGCACCCGGGCTGAAGGCGCGGCACATCCACTTCATCGCGCTCGGCTCGGCGATCGGCACCGGCCTGTTCTACGGCTCCGCCGGGGCGATCCAGGCGGCCGGCCCATCCGTGCTGCTGGTGTACCTGCTCGGTGGCGCGGTCGTGTACTTCATGCTGCGGGCGCTCGGGGAGATGGCGGTGCGGATGCCGATCTCCGGCTCCTTCGCCGAGTACACGAGGCGCTTCCTGGGCGGCTGGGCCGGGTACATCACCGGCTGGATGTTCGCCTTCGAGATGCTCATCGTGTGCCTCGCGGACCTCACCGCGATCGCGATCTACATGCGGTTCTGGTTCCCGGACACCTCCCAGTGGGTCTGGGTGGCCCTCACGCTGCTGATCGTGGGCGCGGCGAACCTCGCCAGCGTGCGCTGGTTCGGGGAGCTCGAGTTCGTCTTCACGATCATCAAGGTGACCGCGGTGATCGGGATGATCGTGGGCGGCGCCGCGATCCTCGTGTTCGGCCTCGGCGAGGCCGGTGGCGGGAATCCGCTGGCGAACCTCACGGCCGACGGCGGCTTCTTCCCGCACGGCGCCGGCGGCATGATCTCCGCGTTCATCCTGGTGCTGTTCGCCTTCGGCGGCACCGAGATCATCGGCGTGGCCGGCACCGAGGCGGAGGACCTGAGCACGGCGATCCCGAAGGCCGTGAACACCGTGCCGGTGCGGATCCTGCTGTTCTACGTGCTCGCGATCGGGGTGATCCTGCTGATCAACCCGTGGCGCTCGATCACCGGCGAGGTGTCGCCGTTCGTGCAGATCTTCGACACCCTCGGCGTGAACTGGGCGGCCGCGCTGCTGAACGTCGTGGTGCTCACTGCGGCGCTGTCCGCGATCAACGCGGACCTCTTCGGCGCCGGCCGGGTGGTCGCGGGCATGGCCCACGAGCGGCTCGCCCCGCGCGTGATGGCCACGACGGTGCACGGCGTCCCCGTCGTCACCACCCTCTCCCTGCTCGGCGTGCTGGTGGTCGGCGTGGCCCTGAACTACGCGCTGCCGGCGGAGGTCTTCACGATCGTCGCGTCCCTGGCCACCTTCGCCACGATCTTCGTGTGGCTGATGATCCTGCTCGCGCAGGTCGCCTCCCGGCGCGGCATGTCCCGCCAGGAGCGCGCGGAGCTCGCCTTCCCGGTGCCGCTGTGGCCGTTCGGGCAGCTCTTCGCGATCGCGTTCATCGTGTTCACGTTCGGCATCATGGTCTGGCAGCCCGACTATCACACGGCGCTGCTGGTGGGAGTCGGATTCCTGGCTCTCATGTCCGTGCTCTCCGCCCTGACGATCGGTCGCCGCGCGGCCCGCGCCTGACGTGCGGGACCGCGTCTGCACTGCCTCTACCACCCACACCGCGTCGTCACCGTGCCGTCATCGCGCCTTGACCGCGTCCCACGGCCGACCCGCTCACGCCATTGCGCGCTGTGCTTCCCCTCCCGGAAGCCTGCCGCCGCGTCACTCCCGGCCCGTCATAACCGCCGCGTCACCGCCGGCCCGTCATAGCCGCCGCGTCACCGCCGGGCCACTGGTGATGAGCTCTGGCTATATCGCCACGCCACCTCACCAGCGGCCCACGCGTGACATAGGTGAACACCGCGGACCCGTGGATCCGTGCCCTTCGGCCTGAACCGATGGCGCCATGAATGGGAGCTCCCTGGCGGCATGAGGGAGGCCGGAGAGTCGCCTCGTGCCCCCGCGAGCAGAGAGCTCTACGAGGAGACCGGCGTGCTGGTGACTCCTGCCACCCTGGGCTGGGGCGGCAGGGCAACGTTCGCCCTGCTGAACCCTCCCCGTCGCGAGCTCGCTGCCGTATACCTCGCTGACCTCGTCGAACGCCCTACCGTCGGCTCCTCCGACGAGCTCATCGAAGTGCGGTGGTTCCCTCTCGATGCGCTTCCCGAACCACGTTCCGCTCTGGACCTCGCGATCGCCCGAGCCGTCTGCGGGGCTATTCTGCGAGAGGGTCGCGGCGAGTAGGTGGCCCCATCCTCGCCCTGGCGCCACTCCGCGCTACGGCCATTCCGCACTACTTTTCGGTACTACTTTGAGGACTTGCTCCATGACTACTTCCCGCGTCACCGTCCAGCAGGCCTGGGATGAGCTCGCGCACGGGAACGAACGATTCATGGAGGGTCGCCTCCTCCACCCGCAGCAGAACGCCGCTCGTCGCAGCGAGCTGGCCGGCAGCCAGGCCCCGAATGCGGCCTTCCTCGGCTGCTCGGACTCCCGGGTGGCGGCGGAGATCCTCTTCGACTGCGGTCTCGGCGACCTGTTCGTGGTGCGCAACATCGGCCAGATCGCCAACGAGAACACGACCGCGACCATGGAGTTCGCCGTCGCTGAACTCGGCGTCGCCGTGATCGTCGTGCTCGCCCACGGCTCCTGCGGCGCGGTGAAGGCCGCCATCGACCAGACCACGGCCTCTCCGAGCCCCACGACTCCCGCGATCAAGAAGGAGCTCGAGGCGATCCAGCCCGCCGTCCAGCAGGAATGGTTCGCTTCCCAGCGGATCAGCCCCTACGTGGATCCCGAGCTGATCGATGCCGACGCCGTGGGCCGGCGCCACCTCGACGAGACCATCAACGCCCTCATGCGCCAGTCGAAGGTCATCAGCGACGCGGTCGCCGAGGGCGCGCTCGGCATCGTCGGCTGCCAGTACCGGCTCGCCGACGGGCGCGTCTCGCCGATCACCTCGGTCGGCCAGGTCACGATCACCCGCTGACCCGCGGACCGACGAACCTCGTCGGCCGCGAATTCCCGTGCCCCCAGGAGCCGGTGCGCCGTACGCTCCCGGGATGACCATGCACGAGGATGAGCTCGACCTTCCGCACGACGTCGCGGTGCGGCTCCTCGTCGCGCTGCTTCCCGGCGTCTCCCCGGAGGACGTCCACCGGGTGGAGAGCACGGCGACCACCAGCCACATCGTCCGCATCGGGTCGGGCCTCACGGCGCGGTTCCCGATCGTGCGGACCGACCCTGGTGACGCCCGCACGGCGATCGAGGCCGAGCATCGGGCGATGGCGGAGTTCGCCGCGGCCAGCCCTCTCCCCGCCCCGGAGCCGGTGGCGATCGGGGAGCCCGACCCGGAGTTCCCGATGCCCTGGTCCGTGCAGACGTGGGTGCCCGGCGACGTGGCGGACGCCGACTCCGTCGCGAGCTCCGACGCCGCCGCCGAGGACCTCGCCGAGCTCCTCGCCACCCTGCACGCCACCCCGACCCAGGGGCGCCGCTTCACAGGGCTCGGCCGGGGAGGCGATCTCGCCGCGCATGACGACTGGGTGCAGCAATGCCTGGAGCGGACCCACGAGCTGCTGGAGGAGACGGAAACCCCTGGGCACGCCGGGCACATCAGTGCTGCCGACCTCGACGAGCTGGCGGCGCGCTGGTCACGCTGGCGATCACTGGATAGGTCCGGGCCCGACGTCATGTGCCATCGCGACCTCACCCCCATGAACATGCTCTGCGCCGATGGCCTCCTCACCGGGGTGCTCGACACCGGAGGGTTCTGTCCGGCGGATCCGTCCGTCGATCTGGTCCCGGCGTGGCACCTGCTCGACGGGCCTCGTCGGGCCCTGCTGCGGGAGCATCTGGGCAGCTCCGATCTGGAGTGGGAACGAGGCGCCGCCTGGGCGTTCGAGCAGGCCATCGGACTGGTCTGGTACTACGACACCTCGAATCCCCCGATGGCCGCACTGGGCCGCTCGACGGTGCGCCGCCTGGTGGAGGACCCGATCGGCAGCGCTCGCCTCCCGGGGTGGACGACGGGCATGGCAAGCTCGTCGGCGACCACGACCACCCCGCCCCTCGGAGGACCCCATGCTCGACGCCCACGGAGAACAGCCCGTCGCGGATCGTGACCTGTCACGAGTCACGCTCTTCAGCGGCTCCGCGCACGGGAACTCGCCCGTCTACGCCGAGGAGACCGCGCGACTGGCGCGCGGGCTCGCCGAGGCCGGTATCGGGATCGCCTACGGGGGCGGACGCGTGGGCCTGATGGGGACCCTCGCCGACGTCGCCCTGGACGCCGGCGGGGAGGTGCTCGGGGTGATGCCCCAGTCGCTGGTGGACGGCGAGATCGCCCACCTGGGCCTGACGAACCTCGACGTGGTCCCGGACATGCACGCGCGCAAGCTGCGCATGGCCGAGCTCGGCGATGCCTTCGTCGCTCTCCCCGGCGGCGCGGGCACGCTCGAGGAGCTGTTCGAGGTCTGGACCTGGCAGCAGCTGGGCATCCATGCCAAGCCGGTCGCGCTCTACGACGTCGCGGGCTACTGGCAGCCGCTGCTGACCGCTCTCGACGAGATGACCGCGGCGGGCTTCCTCTCGACGCAGCTCCGCGCCTCCCTGGTCGTCGCGTCGGAGCCCGAGCAGCTGCTCAGCGGGCTGAGCAGCTGGGTCGCCCCTGCCGCGAAGTGGGAGCGCCCGTCCCCGGAATCCCGCTGAGCAGGGACGAAAGCTCCCTCGTCGCGTCATCCCTGTGTGGCGCGAGGAAAGGCGCGAGTCCGCGTGACGTCACGGCGACCCCGCCGAATGTGGTGCTCCTCACAGAAGTCGGGCGCCTCGTCGATCCCCCATGGTGGCCTGATCGGGTCAGCCCGGGCGTCACGCCTCGCGGGAACACCTCCGCCTCGAAAGGCTCCCCATGGCGTCACGGCACGAGCTCCAGGACCTTCTGCTCCACTGGACGACCCTTCTCGGACCGCAGCCGAGCCTGGGCCCCGAACTGCCTGCCCGACAGCTCTGGCCCGTGACCTCGGGCGACGGTCGCAAGTTCGTGCTCAAGCACGTCGGGCCGTGGCGCAACCTTCCCTTGGCGGACCAGGCCCGGATCCTCTCGCACCTGTCCGGCTCCGGCGTTCTCGTGGCGCCTTTCCTCGTCACCGAGAACGCCGCCGTGTACGCCGGGGACGCGGACGAGTCGTTCGTGCTGATTCCGTGGATCGACCATGATTCGGCACCGTCCGGGCGGTCGTCGGAACGCGAGTTCCTCGTGGGCGGCGCTCTCGCCGAGCTCCACGTGGCGCTCGCGAATTATCCCTGGCCTGCGAACTCCTACACAGAGGGCTTCCTGGCCGCTCTGGCGAGCGAGGACCTCCTGCTCCCGCCCGACCTCCTCGCGGATTTCCGCCGCCGACGCGAGTCGATGCTCGCCGGCCTCACTCCCCTCTCGCTGCAGCTGGTGCACGGCGATCTCACCCCGGACAACATCGTCGTCTCCGATGCTCAGGGCAGGGTCGGCTTCCTCGACCTGGACCATCTGCCGCTGGCACCGCGGATCTGGGATATCGCCCGCTACCTCAGCAGATCATTCCGTCGGACCGTGCCCGAGCAGGCGCTGGCAGCCGTCACTGCCGTCGTCGGCGGCTACCACCGCATCGCGCCGCTCGGGGAGCAGGAGATGCACGCCCTCCCGACGATGATCGCCACCATGCACCTGCTCGAGGCCAGCTGGACCCGCAGGATCATGGACGGCGACCTGGAGCGCCGGCTGCTTCCCGAGCAGGTAGCGGAGCTCGGGTCCATGCTCGATGCCCTGCGGTGGCAGTTCCGGCATCCGCAGGCCGTCGAGGACGCCGTGCGCGCACCAGGTCGCTGACCGGGACCGCACCAAGGCCCCGGCCCGCCGACCTCGCCCAGGGCCTCTCCACGAACCAGGGCCAGGCCGGCGCAGAGGAACTGTCCGACGTGCGGTCTACGCTCGGCACATGGAACATCCCGCTCGCCGCCGCGGGCACCTCGCCCACCTCGCACCCGAGGAGCGCCGTGCCGTTCGCTGACGAGATGATCGATCGGCGCACCGCCCTCGACCTCGCCGACGCGCTGGAGACGGCCGCCCCCAGCACCACGTCGGCCCGCGTGCGCGAGGTCGCCGAGTCCCTGTCGGCGTTGAGCCTTCGCGAACGGGTCGATGCGCTCCGCGCGGCGATGCTCCAGGACCTCGGCGAGTCCTACCCGGCCCTCGCCGCGGTGGTCCGGCGCGCGATCCGCGATGCGCCGACGTTCCGCGGCTGGATGATCTGGCCGGCCTCGACGGCTGTCGCGGAGTCCGCGGCGGCGGACGGCAGCCCGGCGGCGACCTCTGACGCCCTCGATCTGCTCGCCGAGCTCACCGGCCTGCTGAGCTCGGAGTTCGCACTGCGGATCCTGATGCGTTATGACCTCGAGCAGGCCCTGGAACGGGCGCTCGTGTGGACGGGCTCGGAGGACGAGCACGTGCGACGCCTCGCCTCCGAGGGCACTCGTCCGTATCTGCCGTGGGCGGTGCGTGTTCCGCGCCTGATCGCCGAATCCGGCAGGACCATCCCGATCCTCGACCGCCTCCACCGCGACCCGTCGGAGTACGTGCGACGCTCCGTCGCGAACCATCTCAACGATCTCAGCCGTGACGATCCGGCGCTCGTCGTGGCCACGGCCGCCCGGTGGCTCGGCGCGACGGATGAGGCCGGCGGATCTGGTGCGCCGGCGGCGGCGACGCAGAAGCTCGTCCGTCATGCGCTGCGCACCCTCCTCAAGCAGGGTGACGCCTCCGCGCTCGCACTGCTCGGGTACCCGGACCCCGCCGGCACCCTCGAGGTGGACGGACCGCACCTGGATCGCGAGCGAGTCGAGATGGGCGACTCGATCGAGCTGCGGGCGAGCGTGCGCAACACCGGCGCGGAGCCGGTGCGCCTGATGATCGACTACATCGTCCACCACGCCACCGCGGCGGGCACACAGAGCACGAAGACCTTCAAGCTCACCACCGCATCTCTGGACCCGGGTCAGGAGCTCACGGTGCGGAAGGCCCATTCGTTCCGTCCGATCACCACCCGTCGCTACTACGACGGGCCGCACGCGATCTCCCTCCAGATCAACGGTGTCGCCTACGGCCGTCAGGACTTCCACCTGGGCTCCCCGTCGGGCGACTGAACGATCGAGCCGATCCAGCCGTTCCAGCGGATCAGACCGATCAGCGCGATCAGCGCATTGTGGCGGCGAGCTCCTGGTCGCTGAGCTCCCGATCGGAGCACACGAGCCGCACGGCCGACGGATCCGGGTTGCCGGCATCGGGGCCTCGATGGCGCAGGATGAGCCCCACCTTCTCGGCGACCACGGCGGAGGCCGCGTTGTGCTCGAGCAGGTAGGCGACGACGGGGAGCTCCGGGCGCACCTCTCGGGCTGCGGTGATCGCCGCGTGGGACAGCTCCGTGGCCAGGCCCCTTCCCTGCGCCTCGGGCGCGAAGCGGTACCCGAGGTTCCAGAACGCGTCCTGCCGCACGGCGCAACCGCCGTGACCGACCACCACGCCGCCTTCGCGCGCCACCCAGGCGCCGAGCCCGTGGACCGTCCAGTCCTCCAGCCACCGGTCCAGAGCGCCGCGGGTCGTCGCGAGGTCGGCGAAGCGGCCGCTGGGCAGGTGGGTCCAGGTGCGGGCGTCGGAATAGATGCGGTGGAGATCCTCGAGGTCCGCCTCGCGAGGAGCATCGAGCTGCAGCCGTCAGGTCTCGCGAAGAGCCTGCGGGCGGCCGCTCACGGGCGCACCTCAGAACGCCCTGAATGGTCCGTGACCCCAGAGCGCCCCGTGTGTTCCGAGCCGTCGCCACGGGAGCGCCGTCGGCCGATCCGCACCACGCCCGCGGCCACCGCGGTGATCACGACCGCGATGCCGACGATGTATCCGGCCACGCCCAGATAGCCGCCTGCGACGAGATGCGGGTCGAGGAAGGGGTACGGGTACCACCAGGGGTCGCCCGTCGCCGGCCCGGTGACGAGGTTCGCCCGGATCATCGTGTACAGGGCCCAGAGGATCGGGAACACGACCACCACGCCGATCGTGCGCCACGGGAGGGGTCGGCGCCGCGGCGCGAGCACGGCATCGACGAGGAGCACGAGCGGGATCACCACATGCAGGGTCTCGTTCGTCCACGCATCCGAGATCCCGGCGATCGAGATCGACCGCAGCAGCAGGTTGTAGACGATCCCGGTGACGACGATGTACGTGCTCGCGCACGCGAACAGGGTCGTGAGCCAGACGGGCTCCACCGCGGTGCCCCGGCGTTTACGCAGCAGCCACACACCTCCGAGCACGAGCGCGACCACGCAGCTCACGTTCGACAGGATCGTGAAGTAGCTGAAGAAGTTCGCGACCACCGTCGGCACATCGGATCCCCAGGCGGTGCCCGCCGCGCGGGCGTTGCTGATCGCGAGGGAGAGCTGCCGGAGGATCGCGGCGAGCGCGAGCGCCGCGGCGAGCAGTCGGACGTAGGGCCACCAGGTCGTCATCGAGCGTCCCCTGTTCGTCGCACCGACGGTGCATCGTATCCCGCGAGCAAGTTCGTTCGACCGAACTCCACCGTTTGCTAGCGTTCGAGCATGTCAGTCTCCACGCTCTCGACGAGCACCCAGAACTACCTCAAGGCGATCTGGAGCCTCGGGGAATGGTCGGCGGACCCGGTCTCCGCCTCCGCGCTGGCCGCTCGCGTCGGGGTGCGGCTCTCGACCGTCTCGGACGCGGTGCGGAAGCTGACCGAGCAGGGCCTGCTGGAGCACACCCGCTACGGCGCCATCGCGCTCAGCGCGCTGGGGCACGAGTACGCGCTGGCCATGGTGCGCCGCCACCGCCTGCTCGAGACGTTCCTCGTCGAGGTCCTCGAGTACAGCTGGGACCAGGTGCACGACGAGGCCGAGCACCTCGAGCACGCGGTCTCCGATTTCCTCATCGAGCGGATCGACCAGCACCTGGGACACCCCGCCCGTGATCCCCACGGCGACCCCATCCCCACCTCCGACGGTCACGTGGATCGACCGGACGCGATGCTGCTCGCCGCGGTCCCCATCGGGTCGACCGCCAGGGTGGAGCGCATCTCCGACGACGACCCCCACCTGCTCACCTATTTCGCCGAGCAGGGCATCGGGGTGGGCACGGAGCTGGAGGTGCGCCCCGGGGCTCCGTACTCCGAGGCGATCGAGGTGGCCCTCAGCGGGGTCGCTGCGGGCCTGTCCCTCGGACGATCCGCGACGAGCTCCGTCTGGGTCTCGGTCATCGCGCAGCCCGCGACCTCATGAACCCCGCGGGAGGACGGCCGCGTCCTCACCGGGAGCTTCTCGCTCGGGCGATCCGGCGCGCGGCCTCTGCTTGCGGCGCCGACGGGCGGTGAGCCCGCGCCCCAGCAGCCCGCGTCGGGGCTCGAGCAGATAGACGAGCGCGAACACCCCGCCCTGGACCAGCACGATGAGTCCCCCGGAGGAGGCATCGAGCCAGAAGCTGAGGAGGATCCCCAGCACGGAGGAGCTCACCGAGATCGACGGGGCGAGGAAGAGCATCCGTCCGAAGCGATCGGTGAGCAGATGCGCGGTGGCTCCGGGGACGATGAGCATCGCCACGACCAGGACCACCCCGACCACCTGGAGCGCGACGACGGAGGTCAGGGCGAGGACGCCCAGGAGCACACCGCCGAGGAACCTGGGCGACAGGCCGATCGCCTGGGCGTGGAGGGGATCGAAGGCGTAGAGGGTGAGATCCCGGCGCTTCAGGACCAGCACCACGAAGGCGACCGCGGCCAGGAGGCAGATCTGGAACAGGTCGCCCATGCCGACCCCCAGGATGTTCCCGACGATGATGTGGTTCAGATCGGTCTGGCTGGGCGTGACTGAGATGAGGACCAGCCCGAGCGCGAACAGGGTGGTGAAGACGATCCCGATCGCGGCGTCCTCCTTGACCCGGCTCGTGCCCCGGATCGCCCCGATGAGCACCACGGCCAGCACTCCGAAGAGGAGCGCACCGAGCGCGAACGGGGCGCCGAGGACATAGGCGAGCACCACGCCGGGCAGCACGGCATGGGAGACGGCGTCCCCCATCAGCGACCAGCCGACCAGCACCAGCCAGCACGAGAGCAGGGCGCACACGATCGCCGCCGCCACGGTCGCCACGAGAGCCCGCACCATGAAGTCGTACTGCAGGGGTTCGAGGATCAGGTCGAGGGGGCTCATGCGGGGCCTCCCGTCCCGGACATGCGGAGCGGGTCCGCGCTACCGGTGCGATCCAGGGTGCCGAGCGGATCGAGGCCGAAGGCCTCCGCGAGCCGGTCGGGAGCGAGGGCCTCGGCGACCGGGCCGTGGAAGAGGACCCTGCGTTGCAGCAGCACGGCCTCGTCGGCGAGCTGCGGCAGGGCGTGCAGGTCATGGGTGGAGATGAGGATCGTGCGCCCTTCGGCGGCGAGGCCCCGCAGAAGCGCGACCATCGTGGCTTCGCTGCGCTTGTCGACGCCGGCGAACGGCTCGTCCAGCAGCAGCACCCGGGCCTGCTGGGCGATGCCCCGGGCCACGAACGCCCGCTTCCTCTGACCCCCGGAGAGCTGACCGATCTGGCGGGCGGAGAAGTCGGCCAGCTCCACCCGCTCCAGCGCCTCCTGGACGGCCCGGCGATCGACAGGTCGCACCCGTCGGGTGGCACCCTGCAGTCCGTAACGGCCCATCATCACCACATCCCGCACGGAGACGGGGAACGTCCAGTCCACGTCCTCGCTCTGCGGCACGTAGCCGACCAGGCCGGCCCGGCGGGCGACGCGGGGGTCCTTCCCCTCGATCCGGACGTCCCCGGCCTCCGGCCGCACCATGCCCATGATCGCCTTGAACAGGGTCGACTTCCCTGAGCCGTTCATACCGACCAGTCCCGTGACCCTCCCTGTGGGCACGTCGACGCTCGCCCCGTCGAGCGCAAGGACCTCGCCGTAGCGCACCACGACGCCCCGCACGCTGATCGCCGCGCTCACGCCGTGTCCCCGGCGAGCGCGCCGACGATCGTGTCCGCATCATGGCGGAGCAGATCGAGGTACGTGGGCACGGGGCCGTCGGGCCCGGACAGGGAGTCGACGTAGAGCGTGCCTCCGAAGTCCGCCCCTGTGGCCGCGACCACCTGCTGCATCGGCTTGTCCGAGACGGTCGACTCGCAGAACACCGCCGGGATCTCGCGGGCGCCCACGACGTCGATCACGGACGCGATCTGCTGCGGCGTCGCCTGCTGCTCGGCGTTGACGGGCCAGATGTAGTGCTCCGTCAGCCCGGCGTCCCGGGCGAGGTAGGAGAACGCGCCCTCGCACGTGACCAGGGCCCGATGCGCCTCCGGCAGGGTCTCCAGCTCCGTCACGAGATCGTCCTGGACGTCCTGCAGCTGCGCGCTGTACTCCTCACCGCGAGCCGCATACTCCTCGGCGTGCTCCGGATCGAGCTCACTGAACGCAGTGACCAGGTTGTCCACGTAGATCTGCACATTCACCGGGCTCATCCAGGCATGCGGGTTCGGCTTCCCGGCATCGGCATCTCCGGTGATGTCGAGGACATCCACCCCCTCCGAGACGACGACGTGGGGTGCGTCGACGGACTCCATGAACTGCTCGAACCACAGCTCGAGGCCGAGCCCGTTGTCCACGACGAGATCCGCTCGGGACGCCTTGGCGATGTCGCGAGGAGTGGGTTCGTACCCGTGGATCTCGGCACCCACCTTGGTGATCGACTCGACCTCGAGATCGTCCCCGGCGACGTTCTGCGCGATGTCAGCGAGCACGGTGAAGGTGGTGAGCACGACCGGCTTCCCGCTCTCGTCGCCGCGGGGGTCGGCCCCGCAGCCGGCGAGCAGGAGGGCCCCCGCCAGGACGCTCGCCGTCGCCGTCCACCATTGTCTACGCATGTTCACACATCTTTCTTCGCGTAATCTGCTTCATAATGTTCGCCATGCCGAACATTAGCGGATGCTAGTCCACCGGAGCGGGGCGCACCAGCGCGACCAGACCAACTCGAGCAAGCGGGGCGACCGGGGCGAGCGGGGCGAGCGCGCCCAGAACCCTCGCCCACTCGGACGACGGCATCCCCGAGCGAGTTCCGGGCCACACCCCGACCACCTTGCATCCATTGATGCATGCATTAAAGTGGAGCTCATGGACCCCCTCGAACTGCCCTGGCATGACGAGTCCCCGAGCAGACCGCTCGCCGATCGCATCGCCGCCTCCGTGGCCCGTCGCATCGCCGACGGAGACATCGAACCCGGTGAGCTGCTCACCGAGGTCGAGATCGCCGCCCAGCACGGCGCGAGCCGCACCCCCACCCGCGAAGCGATGCTGACCCTGTCGAGCTGGGGCCTCGTGCGCCTGGTACCGAAGAAGGGATCCCTGGTCACGAGCCCCACGGCGCGGGAGCGGCGCGAGCTGCTGTCGGTGCGCTCGATGCTCGAGAGCCACGCGGTCTCCCGGATCGTGGGCGACGACGAGCTGCGCACGAGCCTGCTCACCGCGCTCGACGAGTCCCTCGCCGAGCAGGCCGGCTCCGTCGGCCGCCCCGCGGAGTTCGCCGTCCACGACCACGCCTTCCACCTGCGGATCATCCGCCACGAGGGCAACAGCGTCGTCGAGGGGATCATCGCCTCCCTCGCCCCGCGGCTCTATCGCCTCTCCCGCCTCGCGGTGACGGCCCCGTCGGCCGATCTGCCGGCCCTGCACCGTGAGCACGTGGAGCTCGCCGACGCCGTGCGCCGCCAGGACACCAACACCTTCCGCGCGCTCATCGAGCGCCACCTCACCTCCGGGCACGAGCACTACGAGGTCACGCCGTGAGCCGCGCCGTGCACAGCGCCGCAGGCCACGGCGACGGTCGCAGGCCGATGGCCTCCTGGCTGCGGGTCGCCCCCACCGGCTTCGTGCTCGCCTGGGGCGGCAACCACTTCACCCCGCTGCTGCACGTGTACGAGACGCTCGGCGGCTACGCCCCATGGCAGGCGAACCTGCTGCTGGGGATGTATGTGCTGGGGATCGTGCCGGGCATGCTGCTGGCCGCGGCGCTGTCGGACCGCTACGGGCGCAAGCCCCTCACCATCGCCGGACTCCTCGCCGCCATGATCGCCAGCTCGCTGCTCGCGGCCGGGATGGGGAGCTTCGTGGTGCTGTGCATCGGCCGCGTCCTCGCCGGGATCGGGGTGGGCGTGGGGATGTCCGTGGGCTCGAGCTGGATAAAGGAGCTGTCCGATCCGGTGCACGACGCGACGGCCACGGCGATCTCCGGCGCGAAGCGGTCCTCGCTCACCCTCACCCTGGGCTTCGCGATCGGCGCCGGGGTGACCGGCTCCCTCGCCCAGTTCGCACCGCTGCCCGGGCAGCTCCCCTACGCCGCCCATCTGCTGCTGTGCCTGCTCGCGGCAGCCGCGCTGCTCACCGCCCCGGAGAGCCTGCCGCGCGAGCTGCGCGCCCGAGGCTCGCTGCGCGATGACCTGCGGGTCCCGTCGGCCGCGCATTCCGTCTTCGTCCGTCTCGTGCTGCCGGCCGCCCCGTGGGTGTTCGCCGCCGCGGGCGTCGCCTACGCGATCCTGCCCAGCACCGTCGAGGACCGGATCGGGGACTCGGCCACGATCTACGCGACCGCGCTGACCGTGCTCACCCTCGGCGTCGGCGCCCTCGCGCAGGGCACCGTCGGACTGCTGAACCGGCTCACCCGCGGGCGTGCCCTGCTGGTGGGCATGAGCGGGATGACCGCGGGGATGATCCTCGCCGCCGTGGCGAGCGACCTGCACAGCCCCGTGATGGTCGTGGGCGTCGCCGCGCTGCTCGGCGCCTCCTACGGGGTGTGCGTCGTGGCCGGGCTGATCATCGCCCAGTCCCTCGCCACCCCGCGCGACCTCGCCGGGATCACCGGCGTCTACTATTCACTGTCCTACCTGGGGTTCCTGCTGCCCACGATCCTCGCCGCACTCACCCCGGTGCTGCCCTACACGGGCGGGCTCGTGATCGTCGCCGGGATCTGCGCGCTGTGCCTGATGTTCGTGGCGATCGGGCTGCGTCGACCGAACTGGTCGGCGCAGGATCCGGCGGGGCCGACGGCAGATCCGGCTGCGCTGACGCAGGATCCGACAGCGGCCGACAACGGCACCGACCTCACGACCGCCGCGGATCTGACCCTGAGCCGCTGACGGCGGGACGTGCCAGGTCGGGCTGGGTCGGTCCGGTCCGGTCGGGTCCGGTCGGAGCGGGCGGCGTTACTTCGCCGGCTCGGCCCCGTCGCGCGCGCCAGCACCCTCGTCAGACAGGGCCTGGCGGCGCAGACGGGATTTCAGGTACTCCGCGGTCAGCAGGGAGATGAGCATCCCGACCAGGGTGACGGTCACCTTGTCATTGCCCGAGACGAGGGAGCTGTACGCGACGAGCATCGTCGCCACGACGAGCACTCCCACGATCAGAGTGATTGCTTTGTTCCCGATCACGATCATGCCCGCCACGCTACCCCTGGCCCGGCTCGGGCCACTCGGCAGTGCGGGAATCGGCGGTCAGCCGGTGACGGTGCTGGCGATCTCGTGCATCTCGTCGAGGCGGGCCCATTCGTCGTCGTCGCTGCCGGCGTAGACGTAGGAGATCCGCCCGGCGTAGCCGACGTCGCGCAGCACGGTGAGTGCGCGGATGAGGTCCTCGGCGTCGAGCACGCCCGGGGAGGATTCGCGGGCCTTGACCTGCGAGCATTCCGCCATGCCGGCGACCTGCGCGATCTGCTCGTACTTGTCCTCGCCCGTCCAGTTGCCGGTGTCGATGAGGAAGCCGACCTCGCCGCCCAGCTGGTCGAACAGCTGGCGGGTGGTCGCCGCATCGATCAGCAGCGACTTCCAGTTCTCGGTGATCACCCGGATGTCCGGATGCTCGGCGGCGAGCTCCCGGAGCCGGCGGGCGCTGAGCGCGATCGTCTCCTCGTTCGGCGCCTGGTCCCCGGCGGGGACCCGCACCCGCGGGGCGCCGAGCTGCTCGGCGACGCCGATCCAGCCCGACAGCCAGCGCTGCTGCTCCTCGCCCTGCTCGGGATGGGTCACGTCCCCGTCGTCCACGAGCAGGCACTCGATGTCCACGCCCGCGGCATCGAAAGCAGCGCGCACCTCGGCGAGGTAGGAGGCATCGGTGCGCGGCAGGTAGAAGTGGCACAGCTGGGCGCTGCGGAACCCGTGCGCGGCGAGCTGACCGGGCAGCTCGAGCAGGTCCAGGCCTCCCCCGGAGGTGTTCTCGGTGAGCACGCCCGACGGGGCCGAGCCGGGCGCGACGTACCGCCCCATGGTCCGGAACACGGACCAGGTGTGCAGCGCCTTGGTGGGGTCGAGCGAGTGGGCCATGGGATCTCCTGTGATCGGGGTGGCGAGCGAGGTGTCGCCGTCGGCACCAGGACATCATGGCGCATTGCTCAGTCTGTGAGGCGCTGCCAACCCTTCGGGAGCGGCACGGGCGGCATATCGCGGGGCGGAATCCACCGGGACCAATCGGCGCCGACGAGCCCGCGCCCACGGCGGAGCAGCTCCGCGAGCTCGGCGCCGACGGACCGGAAGTAGGCGGCACGCTCGGGGCTGAAGGCACCCTGCTCGACGTACCAGTCCAGCTCGTCCTCGTCTTTGAACCGGACGGCCAGTCCCTCAGCGCCCGGGACTCCCTCGCCGACCACATCGAGCGCCCAGTCCTGGGTGTCGTAGCCGACGGCGCTGCGCCGCCAGGGAGATTCGAGGTTGCCGTACCAGTCCCCGACCCAGTTCTCGCCGTCGTGCCAGCGCCAGAGCGACCAGCAGCTCCCGCGCGGATGCACGCGAACCACCGTCGGCCCCTCCCAGGTGGCGACATCATGGGTGCCGTCCCACCCGGTCACGACGACATTGCGTCCGCGCGGGCCGGTCCGTCGGCCGGCGCGGGCGGCACGGTCGGAGCCGGGCGACGTCATCACGACGATCAGGTCCTCGTCGTCCTGCAGGACCGTTCCGGCGACGGCGAAGCTGACTGCCGGCTCCCGATCCGGAAAGTCCCGGATGCTGCGGATCGCGACCGCCGTGCCGACGGGGTGCGGGATCACGATGCTCTCCCCAGCTGGGCCCGGGATCGCCTCCAGCTGCTGCCTGACATCAGTGTCCATCGCGCCAGGGTAGTGGTCGGGGCCTCGATACCCTGAGCCCATGCCCACCCTGACCACCCGACCTGCCACGCCGGCCGACTCCGCGGACCCTGCTTTCGAGGATCTGCTCCCGGATCGCTGGCGGGAGGGTGACAACTGCCGCTCGGTGGTCGCCACCGACTCGGCGGGCCGTCTGCTCGGGCACTGTCGCGGCATCGACAACAGCTTCCATCCCGACTCCCGCTCGCTCGTGCTCGAGGTCCTGGACGGCGAGCCGTGGGA
This sequence comes from Brachybacterium tyrofermentans, assembly GCF_014897585.1. Taxonomy (GTDB): domain Bacteria; phylum Actinomycetota; class Actinomycetes; order Actinomycetales; family Dermabacteraceae; genus Brachybacterium; species Brachybacterium tyrofermentans. Next base: position 45,083 of record NZ_JABUXW010000024.1, read on the forward strand.
CGAGGTCGCCGACGTGCTGCTCGAGGCCCAGATCGCGGTCTCGACCCTGCCGCTGCGGCTGAAGCCGGCGGCCCACGAGCCGGAGCTGCTGGACCTTTGCGCCCGCCACGGCGGCGTGCTCGTGCAGCTCATGCCACCCTGGCGCTACGTGGTCGATGATGCGATGCGCGCCTGGGCTGCGGAGCATCGCACGACGAGCGACGGCCTTCACGCCGGCCGCGTGGTCGACGCACGCCGCGAGGAGATGCTCGATCTGTACGTCGAGCACTACACCGCGCAGCACGCCCGCTGGTCCCCGGCGGCTGCCCCGACGGAGCTGCGAGCAGAGAACGCCCCGGACTTCGTGCCGGGCGGTGAGGGCAGCTTCGACCCCGATCGCAGCGTGGTGCTGGAGCGCGACGGCGTGATCGTCGCCCAGGCCCTGGCCTGGCCGCCCGAGCCCGACGGAGGCATCGAGATCACCCTTCAGTCCACGCCGCACGAGGGACGGACGGCACGGGAGGACATGGAGGCCTGCCTTGCCGCGGTCATCGACCGCAGCGCCGACGGCGACGTGCTGCTGATCGACTCGCACGCCACCGAGGAGCTGGAGTCCGCGATGATGCGCGACGTGCCCGGCCCTGCACCCCACCCGCAGGACACCTGGACCGCGATCGTCGGAATCCCTGTGCCAGGAGGTCCGGCACCGATCCCGCTGTCAGCCGAGCTGATTCCCGCAGCCGCCGCCAAGCTCGCCGACCACCTGCAGCTCTAGCAGCCGCACCAGCACCTGGAGCGGGAGCGGGAGCGAGAGCGGGAGCGGGAGCGGGGAAAGGATTGCGCGCGTGCGTCTGCCGCTCTAGCGTCAGCCGGATGCATCCTCACGCGGCAGCCCGCGCCCGTCTCGCCGCCATGGAGGTGGTGCGATCCCTCGGGCTCGAGGCCGACGAGATCGTCGACCTCCAGGACTCCAATCGCCTCACCGTGCGGGTGCTGCCCTGCGATCTCGTCGCCCGCATCGGACCCGCTGACCACGCCGGGGCACAGGTCGAGGTGGATCGGGTGCTGCGCCTGGCGGAGGCAGAGGCACCCGTCGGCCGCCTCGATCCGCGCACTCCCCCGCAGGTGCACGTGCGCGATGGCTTCGAGATCACCCTGTGGACCCACTACGCACCGCACGAGGACCGTGCGCTCCCCGCGGCCGAGTACGCGAGCACCCTCGCCCGCCTGCATGCCGCGATGCGCGCCGCAGACCTGGACGTCTCGCCTGTGGGAGACCGGGTCGCCGAAGCGCTCGCCCTCGTCGACGACCCTGTTTGCACCCCACGCCTGCCCGAGGCCGACCGCGCGTTCCTGCGCGAGATCCTGCAGAGCCTCAGCGAGGAGGTAAGCCGGCGCGGCCCCCAGCAGGTGCTTCACGGGGAACCCCACCCCGGCAATGTGCTCGACACCGCGGGCGGGCCTCTGTTCATCGACCTCGAGACCTGCTGCTCTGGCCCCGTCGAGTTCGATCTCGCCCACGCCCCGGCGCAGGTCGCGGCGCACTACCCGAACGTCGACCATGAGCTGCTCGAGGACTGCCGGATCCTGTCCCGCGCCCTGGTGACGACCTGGCGCTGGGACCACGAGGACTCCCTGCCGGACGGACAGCTGCTCGGCGTCGGCTGGCTGGACCAGGTGCGCACGCTCATGGCCCACCGGGGCGGCGCGGCTCAGCCCCGACGACTGGATGGCCCGGCTGGGCAGCTCGCAGTGGGACGAGGGCTTGCGCGAGCGCATCGAACAGCTGCAGTGGCAGATCGGCCAGGAGCTGCTCCAAGAGAATGTGGACGTGGTCATCGAATGGGGAACCTGGGGGCGCGAGGAGCGCGACCGCCTGCGCGAGGGCGCCCGAGCGCTCGGAGCCCGCGTCGAGCTGCTCGTCCTGGACGCCGACGACGACGAGCTGTGGCGGCGGATCAGCGCTCGCGCGGCGGAGGACCCGCCGATCACCCGGGAGCACCTCGCCGCCTGCAGAACGGCGTTCGAGGTTCCGACGGCCGACGAGCTCGCGCTCTACGACGCTCCTCGCAGCAGCATGCAGCTCTAGCCGCACTCGGCCGTTAGGTCGAGAGGCGGTATACAAACTCGTCCCGGACTTGCCCGGAAGCATCTCGCTGCACACGCCATGTACATTTTGTGAGTTCAAACGTACAATCTGAGCATGTCGACCATCAGCGCTTCAGACGCGCGCAAGAGCTTCGCGGCTGTTATCGAGACCGCCCAGCATGAGGCCGTCATCGTCGAGCGTCATGGCGAGGCCCAGGCGGTCGTCCTCAGCCCGGCCGAGTACGACCGGCTCATGGACGCCGCCGAAGAGTCCGAGGACGTCCGCGCCTTCGACTCTGCCATGGCCGAGGAGGGACCGAACATCCCCTGGGAGCAGGTCAAGAACGATCTCGGGTGGTGACCTCGTGCCCTACGAGATCGAGGTACGCCCCGCGGCATTGCGCGCACTGAAGCGCATCGACCATCAGGACCGTCGTCGCATCCAGGGCGCGATCGCGCTGCTCGCCGCCGATCCGCGACCCCCGGGCGCAAAGGCGTTACGAGGTCGGGACGGTTTGCGCATACGCGTCGGCGCCTACCGCATCATCTACACCGTCGAAGACACTCGGCTGCTCATAGTCGTCGTCATGCTCGGACACCGCCGCGACGTGTACGACCGCTGAACGGACGAGGTCGGCCCACCCCGACGACGGGTGTCGATGTCGGCACGACACCCGATTCCTTGACCAGCTCGAGGAACCCGAGTGTGATGGGCCCATGACCTCACCGAGCGAACGCGCCGAAGCCCTTCTCGCCCTGCACCATCGTTCGACCCCGGTGGTGCTGCCCACCGTGTGGGACGCCTGGTCCGCCCAGGCCGCGGTCTCCGGCGGCTTCGAGGCCCTGACCGTCGGCAGCCATCCCGTCGCGAACTCCGTGGGGGCCGGTGATGGTGAGGACATGAGCCTGGAGGACGCCCTCGCAGGCATCGCCCGCGTCACCCGCGCCGTCGACGTCCCGGTCTCCGCCGACCTGGAATCCGGCTACGACACCGCTGCCGCCGAGCTCGTCGAACGCGTGCTGGACGCCGGAGCAGTCGGGGTCAACATCGAGGACACCGTGCATTCGCAGGGCCGGCTGCGCGGAGCGCAGGAGCATGCCGACTACATCGCCGACATCCGCCGGGCGGCCGATACGGCCGGGGTGCACCTGGTCATCAACGGGCGCACGGACGTGTTCAAGACCGAGGAGGACATCCCCGACCGGCTGGCCGAGGCGATCACCCGCCTGACCCTGCTCGAGGCCGCCGGTGCCGACTCGCTGTACCCCGTCGGCGTGCCCGACGTCGCGACGCTGGAAGCACTGCTCGCCGCGGTCAGCACCCCGCTGAACGTCACCGCCCACCCGGTGAACGGCGCGATCCCGGAGGGCCTCGACCTCGCGCGGCTCACGGAGCTCGGCGTGCGCCGGGTCAGCTTCGGGCCGCTGCTGCAGGCCGCTCTGGCCGACCACGTCGCGGAGATCACCGCGGCCTGGCGCTGAGCGCCCCTGGTCACGGCACGCCGGCGGACGTACGCTTTCCGGCGGCGGACCCCGGGCTCCTGACGCGGGGACGCCACGATACGAGGAGCTCATCACGATGCAGTACTCCCAGCTCGGACGCACCGGAGCGACCGTCTCCCGGCTCGTCCTCGGCACCATGAACTTCGGCCCCCACACCGCGGAGGAGGATGCCTTCGCGATCATGGACCGCGCCCTCGATCAGGGCGTGACCTTCTTCGACACGGCCAACGGCTACGGCGGCGCGGATCGTCGCGGCTGGACCGAGGAGATCATCGGCCGCTGGCTGGCCTCCCGCGGCCGTCGCGAGGAGATCGTGCTCGCGACCAAGGTGTTCGGCGAGATGGGCCCGGGGAAGAACGACCGCGGGCTCTCGGCGCTGAACGTCCGCCGCGCGGTCGACGAGTCCCTGCGCCGCCTGCAGACCGACCACATCGACCTCTACCAGATGCACCACGTGGACCGCTCAGCGCCCTGGGAGGAGATCTGGCAGGCCATGGAGCTGCTGGTCGCGCAGGGGAAGATCACCTACGTGGGCTCCTCGAACTTCGCCGGCTGGCACCTCGCCCAGGCGAACGAGGCCGCCCGCGCCCGCCACTCGCTGGGCCTGGTCTCCGAGCAGTCGCTGTACAACCTGTTCACCCGCGACATCGAGCTCGAGGTGCTCCCCGCCGCGGAGCACTACGGGATGGGCGTGATCGCCTGGTCGCCGCTGGCCGGCGGCAAGCTCGGCGGCCGCTCGGAGAAGGGAGTGCGACGCGGAACAGCGGAGTCCCGCGACGACTCGGCGGAGCTCACCGCACAGCTGGACCGCTGGGAAGCGTTCTGCGCCGAGCGCGATCTGGCGCCCGGTCAGGTGGCCCTCGCGTGGCTGCTGCACCGGCCCGGCGTGCTCGGCCCGATCATCGGCCCGCGCACCATGGAGCAGCTGGACTCCGCGATCGAGGCCGTCGAGATCACGCTGTCCGACGACGACCTCGCGACGCTCGACGAGATCTTCCCCGGTCCCGGCGGTCCGGCTCCGGAGGCCTACGCCTGGTGACCTCGGCGTCGTCGCCCGAAATGGCCCGGGTCCGTTCCTGGTGACCCGTGGTGACCCAGGGTGACCCAGGGTGACCCGTGGTGACCCGTGGTGACCCAGGGTGACCCGTGGTGACCCGTGGTGACCCAGGGTGACCCGTGGTGACCCAGGGTGACCCAGGGTGACCCGTGGTGACCCGTGGTGACCCAGGGTGACCCGTGGTGACCCGTGGTGACCCAGGGTGACCCGTGGTGACCCGTGGTGACCCAGGGTGACGCTGAGGGCAACGCATCCACTGGCGTCATACGCGCAGCCAGCTCCCTCAGGGGCATGCCTGCACGCTATGCGCCAGTGGATGCACCACCCCGGGTCCTCCTCGCTCGAGGTGCTCCCCGCCGCGGAGCACTACGGCATCAGCGTCATCGCCTGGTCACCGCTCGCTGGCGGCACACGCCGTCGACCAGCAGGTCACCGAGATTCCGACCGGGTCGCCCTGCCATTCGGAACGTCTCACCGCCAGGGGAACGGCCAGCGACTTGTTTCCGGAACGAGCGTGTAGCCGAGCTCTTCAATCTGCCGGCGCAGTTCGAGGTATTCGAACTCCAGGGAGCGCTCGTCGGCCCGACTCACAGGAGGGGCGTCCTCGAGGTGGAAGAATGCGTACACGTGGTCCATCCGTTCACCCCACATGAACGCACGTTCCACCAGCTCCTTCGGCAGCTCATCGGTCACGTCAAGGGGTTGCGAATCGGCCACATCCTCGCCCCATTCAAGAACGAACATGTAGTCCCACATGAGTCGGACTGATTTGTGGTGCTTCATGTGCGAGGAGCCTCCTTCTGTGGCGATGTGGCGCCCGTGCCGAGTCGCACCACGGGGCTCACCATTATCAGTCAGCGGTGGAAATCAGCCGCGATCGGCCCCGAGGCCCCGCGCGACGTCGGCGATGTAGGCATCGCGGACGACGCTGAGGCCCTCGGCCTCCGCGATCTCGTCGATCCTCGCGGCCTCGTCACCTGGCACCCAGGTCCCGTGGTCGTCCTGCGACCCGTCCGCGGCGAGTGCTGACTGGAACCAGAGCGTCCCGGCGCCGAGCTCGCGGGCGGTGCGGGCCACGTCCGGCAGATCCCGCCCGAGCTCGAAACCGGGCCAGGGGTAGACGTACAGGACGTCGGCCGATTCCGGCCTCACCCCGGTCCGGCGGTCGACGATCTCTCCGTCCACCAGCTCGGTCACCGAGACGTCGTCGGGCGCAGGGCCGCCGAAGACGGTCACGGCGAAGCCGGCGCGGGCGAGCGTGTGCGGCACATCGGTCGAGGGCCAGTTGTGCAGCAGCACGTGATGGGCGGCGGCGAGGAGCTTCGCGGGATCGGTCATGACGTACCTTTCGTCGGGAGCTGCCGAACGGCCCTGAGCCAGGCACCGCGAGCGTCCATCGGGAATGTCAGCTGCGAGCGGCGGCGGGCCCCGTCACACGGTCGTCGCCCTCGTGCTCGTCACCGTAGTCCTCCTCCTCGGCGAGGCGCACCGTTCCGGCGGATCCGTCGAGGGTGACGCGTTGGCCCGTGCGCAGGCGCCGGGTCGCCGTGCCGGTGCCGAGCACAGCAGGGATGCCGTACTCGCGCGCCACGATCGAGCTGTGGCTGAGCGGACCGCCCACGTCGGTCACCACGCCGGCGGCCATGGCGAACAGCGGGGTCCAGGCCGGGGTGGTGATCGCGGCGACGAGGATCTCGCCGGGCCGGAAGTCGCGGAACTGCTCGGGTCCGCTCAGCACGCGCACGGTCGCGGTGACGGTGCCTCCGCTGCCGCCGATCCCGGTGAGCACCTCGCCGTCCCCGCCCTCTCCGGCCGAGGGCATGAAGCGGTCGAAGGCCCGCCACACGGAGCGCTGGGGCAGCAGTTGGGGCGGGGTGGCGAGCTTCTGGCCGCGCCAGATCACACGCCGCTCCTCGACGAGGCCGGCCCGTGTGGGCAGTCGGCGACCGCCGCCATCGAGCTGTCCGCCACCATCGAGCTGTCCGCCACCATCGAGCTGTCCGGCGAGTTCGAGCTGTCCGGAGCCGTCGAGCTGTTCGGCGAGGTCGACGAGCTCGTCCCGGCGCAGCCAGAACACGTCGTCGGCCGCATCGAGAGCCCCGGCGACCGTGAGGCGACGCCCGAGCTCGCGCAGGGCCCGACGGGCCGCGGGCCAGCCCAGCCCCACTCCGGCCAGGGCGTCCTCCCGGATCGGGGTGAGCTCCTGGGCGCGGCGGAGCAGGCGGTCGAAGACCCGCCGCAGAGGCCTGCGCAGGTGCGCCCGGATCCGGTCGGCGCCCTCCTCGCGGGCCCGGACGGCGGCCGCGCGCCGAACCCCCGGATCGGTGCCCTCGCCGCGCAGGTACATCCGCAGCACGTCCCACAGCAGCTCCGGGGCATCGGCGGCGACGGGCTGGACGACGTCCAGCGTGTAGATCGCGTGGCCGTGCTCCGCCAGGTGCGCCGCGAAGCGCTCGCGCCACTCCTGCCACACCGCGTCGTCGACCCCGTCGGGTCGCTGTTCGAGAACGGTCTCCGAGGCCGTGAGCGCCTGCGCCAGCCCCTCCCTCTCGCGAGCCCAGCGGGCCAGGCCGTAGAGCGACTCCTCGGCGCGGATCGGTGCGCTCTCGTAGCCGAACAGCAGCGTCTCCGGGCTCGGGTCGCCGGGCTTCGCGACCCGTCGGCAGAACGCGGTGTAGACGGATTCGGCGATCACCACCGGTGGGATCACCGTCTGCACTGAGGTGTAGTACGCGAATCCTGCGGTGACCAGCCGCTCTGCGGAGGCGAGCAGCTCGCCCGCCGGCCGGTCCGCGACGTCGCCGACTGTCTCCTCCTCGACCACACTCCGGTACTGCGGCATCGCGGTCTCCCGCCAGTACCGCGGCCCGCCGATCCCCTTGCCGAGCAGCCGCGGCACGAACAGCACGGACTTCGCGCAGACCGTCACCATGGCGGTGTTGGCGTAGCAGTAGTAGGCATAGCCGTTGATGGTCACGAACTCGACGCCGCGGTCGGTGAACACGTCGTCGCGGCCGGAGGCGTCGGTGATCGTCGAGATCATCGCCTCGATGACGTGCGCCGCCGTGAGATCCGCGAACAGCGGGGTGAGCGGGTCGGGCATCTGCTCGACGATGCTCGCCCGGACGTAGCCGGCGTGCCTGCGGGGCGCCTTCCAGCTCTCGGGGGCGGGCCCGGCCGGCGCCGGCAGGGCCACGACGGGACGAGCCTGGGTGATCACGAATCCCGTGCCCACCAGCGCCCATTCCACGTCCTGCGGCGCCCCGTAGTGCGCGGCGATCCGGGTGCCCCAGCGGGCGAGGTCCAGCGCCTGCGCGTCGTTGAGCACGGGAGCGCGGCGACGCTGCGGCGGCACGGGGATCGTGGCGGTGCCGTGCTCGGCCGGGACCACCATCACGGTCTTGTCCGCCGTGGTGCGCGAGATGATCCGGCTGCGAGCGGTGTCGACGACGAGATCGTCGGTGTCGACCATCCCCGAGACGACCGCCTCCCCGAGTCCCCAGGCGGCGCTGATCACGGTCTCCGTGCGGCGCCCGGTGGTGGGATCGGCGGTGAACAGCACGCCGGCCGCGTCCGCCGGGGCCATCTCCTGGATGACGACGGCGAGCGCGACGTCGGCCGGGTCGATGCCGCGCCGCGCCCGGTAGGCGAGGGCGCGGGCGGACCACAGGGAGGCCCAGCAGCCGCGCACCGACTCGAACAGGTCCGCGTCACCGACCACGTGCAGGAACGTCTCCTGCTGGCCGGCGAAGCTCGCGTCCTCGAGGTCCTCGGCCGTGGCGGACGATCGGACCGCCACGGGGGCTCCCCCGAGGGCGGCTCGCGCCGTGACGAGCTCACGACGCAGGTCCTCCGGGATCTCCGTGCCCGTGAACAGTTCGGCGACGGACTGCGCGGCACGGTCGGCGGCCTCGGTGTCCTCCGGGTCGAGGTCGCGCACCTGCTCCAGCAGTCGCTCCCGGATCCCCGCGACCTCGACGAATCGGCGATAAGCGGCGGTGGTGAGCACGAATCCCGGGGGCACCGGGAGCCCCGCCCGGGTGAGCTCACCGAGGTTCGCGGCCTTTCCGCCCACCTCGGCGATGTCGTCACGGCCGATGTCCTGGAACTGGCGGACGTTCATGGCGCCTTCTTCGACGGGGCACCCGGAATGGGGTGCGTGGCGACCAGAGCGTACTGCTGGTCACCGCGGGGCACCAGGGGCGTCGTCCGGAGGCCGGGGACGACCACGCCCGACGCCGACGTCCGTCGCCGGACGAATCCCGGAGTAACCGGATATTGCCTGGCCCCGCCGCGATGGATCCCGGACGATGAGCGGCATGCAGCCCTGCGACGTCGTCCTCCGCCCGTGCACCGCCGCCGACCTGCCTGCTCTGGAGGATTGGGCGCCCACGGGCAACAGTCGGACGCATGCGATGAGGTTCTCGCACCAGGAGGCGGGCGACAGCACGTACTACCTGGCCACCTGCCGGCAGGACCCGGATACCTTCGTCGGCTCCTGCGAGATCCGGTGGACCGGGTGCGCTGCCTCGGAGGTCCCACGGTGCCCGGAGGTCAACGGGCTGCAGGTGTGGCCGGAAGTCCTGCGATCCCAGGGGATCGGGACGCGGATGCTCGGTCTGCTCGAGGAGGAGGCGAGAGCACGCGGCCACCACGAACTCGGTCTGGGGGTCGACGACTCCGGCCCGAAGCGCCTCTACCTGCGACTCGGCTACGTCGACACCGGGCACGACTATCTCGACCGGTACACGTGGATCGACGATGCGCACCAGGTGCACCACGTCGCCGACCCGGCCCGGTGGCTGATGAAGCCGCTCGACGGGGAGAGCCCCGAGTCCACCCGGAGTTGACCCGAACGAGCGTCACGAACGAGCGTCACGAACGGGGCAAAGTTGGGGGAATCAAGCGCCCATTCCCCCAACTTCGTCACGCTTACGGGATCACCGCCACCCCGACGGTGGCATTGCGCGGTCACGTCGATGTCAGGGTGGTGCTCCCCGGGCCGACCTCCACGTCGATGTCGCCGCGTCGCACCCGTGCGGTCGTGTTCGCGGGGATGCGCACCTCGAGCAGCTTCTGCTCCCGGTCGTAGCGCACGTGCACGTTGCCGCGGATCGTCGGCACCGTGCCCTCCATCCACGCGAGCGGCCCGGGCTGCGGGGTGATCTCGAGCCGGGCGGCGCCGGGGGCGACGACGCGCACGCCGAGCACCCGGCGGGCAATGACGTTCACGGGGGCGGTGCCCCAGGCGTGGGAGTAGGTCATGTTCGGTTTGAGGGAGGGGTCCCAGGCCTCCGGGACGATGCTCGCTCCCAGGTCATCGAGCAGGTGCAGCCAGCCGCGCTGCCCGCGGGAGGTCATCAGCGCGTGCGCCTCGTCGGCCCTGCCCAGGGTGAACAGCGCATCCAGCAGGAACTGCGCGCCGTACACGCTCATCCGCATCCCGCCGGCGGCCAGCATCTCCCCGAGCCCCTCCCGGCGTGCGGTCGGCGCGAGGCCCAGCGCCACCGGGATCGCCGTGGCGTGCTGGGAAGCATGCTCACTGCCCAGCCCGTCGCGGTAGACGCCGTCGTCCCGCACCAGGTCCGCCTCGATCCCTGCGAGCATCCGGGCGGCGAGCGCCGCGTGATGCTCCGCCTCGCTCCCCCGGTCCAGCACGGTGCAGATCGTCGCGAGCGTCTGGTGCGCCGCGGCCTGGAAGGCGTTCAGCACGGTGTTCACCTCGGTGAACTCGTAGTCGTCGCGGCAGGTCTGCGGCCAGTCCACGAGGTCGGCGTCCCAGGCGCTCGAGGGGCCGGGGTCCTTGTGCAGCAGTCCGTCGAACCCCAGATGGCGGTCGTAGTTCGCCCGCCGCCACAGGTCCACATCGGAGCGCAGCTGCGCGTCGTCCCCGGTGGCGAGATAGTCCTCCCAGGCCACGAGCACGGGCATGAGGTGGTACTCGGCCGGCCAGGTGGGGCGGCGCGTCAGGTACTGGTTCGAGACGCGGGCAAGCGCGTAGCTGCGCCCGCAGGCGTAGTGGGAGAGCTGATTGACGTAGGTATCGCCCTCGTAGGGCCCGCGCTCGCGCGACGGGGTGTCGAGATAGAGATCCAGGGTGGTGGCCTCGATCGAGTAGCGGCACAGCTCGTGCACGCGGTCCAGATCCGGGTCCGACGACGCGAACGCGCCGGAGTGCCCGATTCCCCCGGCGTGTCCGATCTCCCCGTCGCGCACCGTCCCGCTGCTCAGGATCGTCCGCGTGACCTGCAAATTCTCGATCTCCCCGGAGAGCACGCGCAGCTCGCCGTAGCGGAAGGCGCGATACCCCCAGTGCTCGACCTCCTGCTCGCCGTCGCGCAGGGTCCACGTCTCCTCGTAGACGTTCCCGGTGGGCATCGAGGAGATCACCCGCCCGTCGGCGTCGCGCTGCTCGCCCAGGCGCACCTCGATCCGGGCCCCGTCGCTCGCCCGAACCTGCACGCGAAGCCCGCCGACGATCTCCCGGCCCAGATCGAACCGCCAGGCCCCGGGGCCGACGGGCTCTAGCGGAGCCGGGTCCCCGTCGGCCTGCCCGAGACTCACGATCGCCGGTGCCGGCTCCGCGGGCAGCGCCGGAGCGGCCGACGCCGCCGCCCAGCCCGTGTCGTCGAACCCGGGCGAGGTCCATCCGACGGGCTCCTCGCGCAGATCCCAGTCCTCCGCGGGGGCGTGGTACCAGCCGCCGCCGACGCTCCGCTCCCCCGGCAGCAGGGCGCTCCCGGGCAGCGCGCGCCAGGTCTCCGGCGACGTCACGTGCTCGATCCTGCTGCCGTTCTCGAGCACGACGACGAGGCGGGCGGCGAACTGGCGTCCCTCCTGCGCCCAGGCGAGAGCGGCGAGGGCGTTGCGACCCGGGTGCAGCAGGCCGGTGAGATCGTGAGTATGCAGCCGCGGGTGGTTGTCCTGGCTGCGCACGCTCCCGAAGCCCGTGACCTGGGCGTTCACCCACAGCTTGTAGACGTGCTGGCGTCCGCCGCGGGGCCCGTCCTCGCCGGGGCCGCCCTCCGGGGAGAGTCCGACGGCCTCCACGAAGGCGGCGCGGATCGGTGTCACCGGCAGGTCGATCTCGGTGCGCAACAGCGCCCAGTCGGCGGAGTCCCCGGCCCAGATCGGAGTCGCCGGCCACCGGCTCGGGGCGCTCGCGGAGGGGTCCGTCGTGCACGGCGCCGTCGTGAAGGGCGCCGTCGTCAACCGCGCGGCGAGCGACCAGTCGCCGCGCTCCGAGGTGTCGACCTGCACGCGCCACCAGTACGGGGTCGATGCCTGCAGGGGGACGTCCTGGATCAGCACACCGGTGGAGTCCGCCGAGAGCACCCGGCCGGAGTCCCAGAGCGGCTCGGCGCACGAGGGGTCCTCGGCGATCTGCAGGCGATAGCTGCGCTGCTGCGCGTCGCCCAGCATCGGGACGATCCAGGAGCATCGCAGCGCGGAGCCGTCCACGCCCACAGCGCGGTCCTGCAGGTTCAGCAGCAGACCGCTCGGGCGGCTGGTGCGGCAGGTGCGGCAGGTGCGGCTGGTGCGGCAGGTGCGGCTGGTGGAGCCCATCGGACGCAGCTCCTTCGCTCGCGACGACACGAGCAGGAAGATTAGCAGTGACGTGGGGAACAGGCCGCTGCTAGGTTCACCGTCATGACCCCGACGACCCCGCAGCACGAGTTCGTGATCGGCATCGACGCGGGCGGCACGCACACGCGCGTGGGCTGCTTCGCGCTGGACGGGACGCGCCTCGCCGCGGCCGTCGGCGGGGGCGGGAACCCGAGCCACAACGACGACGCGCTCGAGAACATCCGCGGCACCATCGCCCAGGCGATCGACTCCGGCGGGCTCGACCCGTCGGACGCCGTGGCCCTCGCGGCCGGCATCGCCGGATTCGAGCGCACCGGCTCCAACCAGAGCGACGGGGACAACGACCGCACGGCCGCTCTGGTCGATGCACCGGGTCTGACCTGCCCGAAGATCGTCGTGAACGACGCCGTGATCGCCCATCGCGGCGCGCTGTCAGGCCGGCCGGGCATCGTGGTGGTCGCCGGCACCGGGTCGATGATCCTCGCGATCGACGAGGAGGGCGTCGAGACCGAGAGCGGGCAGCTCGAGCACTATGCGGGCGCCGCACGGCACCTCGTGTACGACGTCGTCCAGCAGATCCTGATGAACGACTGCTCCCCGACGGATCCGCTGGTCCCGGCGGCTCTGGAGCATTTCGGCGTGGCCGACGCCCCGGCACTGCACGCGGCCGTCCTCGCCCGCTCCACAACTCACCGCAACACCATCAAACGGTCCTACGGGGACTTCGCGCCCCAGGTCACGGCGATGGGCGAGCAGTCCGCCCTCGCCGACCGAGCCCTGACCGACCTGGCCGCCCGCACCGCGCGCGGTGTGCGCCTGCTCGCCCCTGTGGCCGGGCCCCGACCGGTCCCTGTGGCCTGCACGGGCTCCCTCGCGGACGCTCCGAGCTTCCGCGACCGCCTCGACCGCATGTTGGTCGAGGCCGAACCGAGCGCCCTCGACCTGGTCCCCTCACAGCTCGACCCCCTCGGCGGAGCGGCGATCCTGGCCCTCGAGGCTGCCGGAGTCGAAGTCGACGAGGCGATGATCGGCCGGCTCGCCGGGCGGATCCCGTCGGCGATCCCCGCGTGATGTCAGGTCCTCGCGAGATCCGCATCGACGGCACGACGGTGCGCCGCCCGCGCAAGCCCTGGACGCCGACGATCCACGCCCTGCTGGAGCATCTGGGTGCGCAGGGCCTGCCGGTGCCCCGGCCTCTGGGCCTCGATGACCGTTTCGAGTACGTGAGCCTCGTGCCCGGACTTGCGGGGGACGACGCCTGGCCCGACGGGCTCTCCCCCGACGCCGCCCGCTCCCTGGGCCGGCTGCTGCGCGCCGTGCACGAGGCGACGCGCACGTGGATCCCCCCGGCGGACGCCGTCTGGTCGGTCCCGAGCACCCCGAGCACCCCCATCTGCCACGGGGATCCCAAGCCGGGGAACGTCGCCTGGCGGGACGGCATCGCCGTCGGGCTCTTCGACTGGGATGCCGCGCGGCCGGGCGACCCCGTCGAGGACCTCGCCTACGCCCTGCTGTGGGCCGTTCCCGTCGACGTCGATCCCGACGACGCCCCACTCTCGCCGGCCGAGGCCGAGCTCCGGCGGGCCCGCGCCCGCGCGCTCCTCGAGGGCTATGGCTGGAACGCCCCGATCGACGTCGTCGAGGCCGCGGCATCACGCCATGAGCAGGCGATCGACGAGGTCGAGTGGCTCGGCACCCACGGCCACGAGCCGCATGCGACCTGGGTGACGCAGGGCTGGCCCACCACCTGGCGCAGCCACCTCGAGTCGATGCACGAGGCGGGCCGACGCACCTTCCCGGTACCACTCCCCCGCTAGGCTCGCCCGATGCTGCTGCTCCTGGATCTCGACAACACGCTGGTGGATCGTGACGGCGCCTTCGCCGCCTGGGCCGAGGAGTTCATCGCCGCGCAGGGAGGCACGAAGGACGATCTGCGCTGGCTGCTCGAGACGGACGGTCACGGCTACACGCATCGGGCGATCCTCGCCGACGGACTGCTCGAGCGGCTCGACCTGACCTCGACCCGCGACGAGCTCGTCCAGACCCTGCTGCACGCTCACGCGGGCCACGTGCGCTGCTACGACGGCCTGCTCGAGAAGCTCGCCGAGCTGCGCGATCGGGGATGGACGCTGATCGTCGTGACCAACGGACTCGTGGCCCAGCAGTCTCGGAAGATGCGGGTGAGCGGGCTCGAGGGTCGTGTGGACAAGGTGGTGATCTCGGAAGCTGTCGGCGCGAGGAAGCCCGCCCCGGAGATCTTCACGGCTGCGGTGGAAGGATTCCCGGCCGACGGGGTCACCTGGATGGTCGGGGACCGCGCCACCGCGGACATCCAGGGCGGCCAGGCGGCCGGGTGCCGCACCGGATGGGTGACCCACGGTCAAGCCTGGGAGCTCGACGCACCGCCGACCTTGCAGGCACCCTCCACCCTCGAGGTGCTCGCGCTGGTCATGGAGTCAGAGGGCATTGACTCAGCCCCTCGGCGGGAGGTCTAATGGAGTAGCCATCTCCCGCTGGGAGACCGGAAGTAGAGGCCAGGACACCTGCGGTTTCGTAGGGCCTGGCCTTCGCGCTCATGCGAGCTTGATATCTATCCGGGTGACCTGCTCCGCCAAAGCGGGCGGAGCATCGACACGGTCGACATAGGCGTCGCCCAGCGCACCTAGTACGAGGTCTGGTGCCCAGAGCATGGGATCCTCGATCCCGGGCACCCATTCCACTCGCATATCTCGCGGGATCACAGCACGCGAGCGCAGTCCATCGACTCTTTTCAGATCTTTCCGGTCCTGCGACGGCGATCGCGACTCCACGACGACTCGAGCGACCTCACGTTGAGCCAGCTCCCAGAGCAATCTCTCGAAGCTCAGACCCCGAGCACGTTCCTGCTTGGCAGGGACCAGCGGCGCTGCCGAGACCACGACATGGCGGAGCCCCAGCTGAGGCAACAACGCAGCCGCCCGAGCTTTCCCGTTCGCACCGAGATCTCGCCAGTGGAGCTTGTTGCCGCGGGGTGCAAGTTGGCGGAGCAGCACAGGTGCCTCCGCCGGCTCCGACGAACCTATCGAGGCACCCAAGAAGTGGATCGGCACCTCAGCGCCTCGAATACGCATGCTTTCGTCCACCCATGCGCAGAGACTGGCCATGCTGCGAAGGGTAGGCAGTGGCCGGACGACCCAGCGGATGAATCAAGAATTGTGGACGGCAAGCATCCGTGCGAGAGAGGCCCCCAACCCGGGACGGGCGCCCTTGTCCAGCTTCGGAGAGACTTCAGAGTTGAACCTGGCCGAACGGACCACTTCAGCCTTCAGGCCATCCCCTCGCCAACTCCCTCGGTGCCCCGAGTGATCACCGCGTCCAGCCCCTCGGTGGTGTCAAGGCGTCGAAGCAACATGGGGTTCGCCGGCAATGAGTCGAGCGAACGCTTCGGTGGGGGTGAGGAAGCCCAGTCGGCGGCGGGGCCGGTTGTTGATCTCCTCCGCGATGGTGGTGAGGTAGGGCTGGTGGTCCGGGATCACGGTGCCCTTGGGGAGATACTCCCGGTAGAGCCGGTTCGTGTTCTCGTTGGACGGCCGCTGCCAGGGCGAGTGGGGGTCGGCGAAGTAGACCGGCATGTCCGTGGCCAGGGAAACCTTCGCGTGCTGCGCCATCTCGGAGCCCTGATCCCACGCCAGCGAGGCCTGCATCATCCTGGGCAGCTCGGTGAAGTACTCGATGACCGCATCCGCGGTGCCCTCGGCATGTTTGGAGGGCAGGGCGAGCAGGCCGGTGAACCCGCTCATCCGCTCCACCAGGGTCGCGGCGCACGAGGACCCGTTCTTCCCGATGATCAAGTCGCCCTCCCAGTGCCCTGGCACCCGCCGCTGCGCGGCGTCCTCGCCCCGCTCCGCGAGCGACACCATCCCCACGATCGGGCCACCCCTGGTCCGGCCGATGGTGCGGGGCCGGCGCTTGGTCCGTTTGGACTGCAAGAAGATCCCACGCTTCGCGAGTTCTCCGCGGGGGATCGCGTAGATGTACTGGTAGATCGCTTCTCCGCTGACGGTGCGGCCCTGAGCGTCGGGAGAGTTCGCCATGCGGTCAACGGTCGGGTCTGCGGCCTCCAGACGCAAGCGGCCCGCGATCTCGTTCGGCGTCCACGACGCAGCGAGGTCGGCGCTGACCCGGGCCTCGAGCACCGGGTCCTTCGCGACTTTCCGGACCTGTGGGCGCGAGCGTTGGCGCTGCGCTTTCACATCCGCGGTCACTGCTTGATAGCCCCGCGTCTTCGTCGAGTTCCGTCGAAGCTCTCTGGAGACCACTGACGGGCATCGACCCAGGTGAGAAGCGATCCTGCGGACTCCCCACCCGGCCTTCGATCCCGTCGAGATCTCCATCCGCTCCGTGAACGTGAGCAGCCGCCGCACCATCCCAGGCCTCCTCGCCTCAAGCCCCCACCGACCGGGAGTGTTGCTACGACGCTATGACACCACCCTCGGGCGCTGCGACGAATTCCGGGTCGACCTCGGCTCGGCTCGCGCTGTAGAGCTCGTACGCCCCTCGAGAAGTCGCCGGTCCGAGAGGCGCGCGCAGCAGGGCAGCGACGTCGGCGGCGTGCGCGTCCTGAGCGGTGGCATGTCGATGGTGGGTTGGGGCCTGCCCCTTGTTCGTGGACACGCTGATTCCAGCATTTGCTGGGGAAGCGA
>NZ_JABUXW010000025.1 GCF_014897585.1 Brachybacterium tyrofermentans
ACGACAGCATAAGAAATCAACCGAATCCGCTGTCCGAAATCACCGCAGCAGCTCAGACTTCCCGGACGGATCACACCACGCCAAGC
This sequence comes from Brachybacterium tyrofermentans, assembly GCF_014897585.1. GTDB lineage: Bacteria > Actinomycetota > Actinomycetes > Actinomycetales > Dermabacteraceae > Brachybacterium > Brachybacterium tyrofermentans. The sequence goes on from NZ_JABUXW010000025.1 coordinate 87, forward strand.
CTGGGACGCGACTGAGCCGGCACCGTCTCCCCGGCCTGTCGTGGAGCCCAGCCTGATCATCGAGTCCGTCGGGGACAGCAAGAAGCGTTCCCGGAAGCTCCCCCGGGAGCGGGTCATCCAGACCGGTGAACGAACACGGGTGGTGAACAACAACGGCACGATCACCCTCCACGGCGTCGCGTTCCAGGTCTCCTACCCTCATGCCCAGCAGGAAGTGCACGTCCTCGTCGAACAGGCCAGCGTCACGTTCGTCGACCTTCACGGCGAGATCCTGGCCGAGCACGCTTGGCCCCCGCTCGGCATCCGATACGCCTCCAAGCACACGGGTCAACGGAGCGGCAAACGCCGAGGCCGGCCACCGAAGAACCCCGAACCGTCACCGATGTCCTGAGACATCAACTGTCACCGATGTCCTGATACAGAACTGTCACCGAAGTCCTGAGACATCACACCTCCCGTGCGCAGCAGCAAGGCACTTCCTCCGAGCACCATCCATTGATCACCGTCCACGCTAAAGAATCTGCGGTAGAGCAGTGCGAACGCGAACTGCTTGCGGATCGGGTCCGAGGCGACTCCGCGCTCACGAGCCTTCGCGTTCAGCTTCGCCTTCAGGGACATCCTCAGTCCAGCTGGCGTCTGCGGCCTGGATTGCTTCGTCGCCATCGCTCACTTTCTTTCGTTCCGAGGCCTGGACATCCATGCCCTGGCCACCCGAAGGGTTCGTGGCCCATGGGGAGCCTAGGCGCATCGACTTGTTCAGGTCGCGGAGGGTCGAGGAGCGGAGAGCATCCAGAGCGGGCATCCGGAATGATTCGAGCACATTCGACGTGGTGGCTCTCCATCGTGTAGCCGTGTGCTGAGCGGGAAGGCTCCGGATAGCGTCGAGGGCCGGTGGGTCGGCAAGTCCCCATAGGGTGCTCGCACGATCAGCGGTGAGGGTCTTCCACTGGTCCGCGAACATGTCGCCGAAGGTCTTCTCCATCAGCTCGCGGACCGCATCGCCCCCGAGGGTCCGCATGAGAGATTCGCGCGCAGACGCGAGATTCTCCGCGACTGGCGGGAGCCCAGCGCGCTCAAGGCACGCCTCGACCAGAACGTCGCCGTCCTCGAACCCGTGGCGTGCCGCCGCCCTGTCGAGGCGGCGTGCCAGATCGCGTGGCCGGACCTGCGGCGACGAGAGCGCGTCTCGCACGACGTAGGCGAGATGGTCAAGGTCGACGCCGCCGTCGGCGATGTCGCCAACGGTTCGCGGGATCGAGGTCACAGGGAGGCCACTGATGATGGCGACGTCGTCGTCGGGCAGATCACCGCGGTGGATACGCACGTCGGGCTGACTGGTGCGCCGCCTGATCGTCGAGGTGAACTCGTGGTGGGGGGCCACGAGATCGCCGAGACCATGGACTCGAGCGGCTGAGACATGAGAGACGGCGACGTCGGGCTGGCCAAGGCGCTGCTCTGCAATCTCTGTGGGATCAGTGCTCAGCCATGCGGCGTGAAGGTCCTGAAGCGACTCGTCCCCGGCGGTGGGAAGTGCGTAGACGCCTCGGCGGGCCTGGTAGATGAGCTCGCGCTCTCGGAGCCTCCCGAGAGCGACACGGGAGATTCCGTACTGCTCTGCCTGGCTGGTGGTCACGAGTCCTCGCTGACTGGAGCCCAGCTCCTGTAGCGTCGCTAGCGCATCGACTGACCTCATCGCACACCTTCCTGGCTCAAATGTTACATCTGAGTGTTACATCTTTGCCATCAATGTGCCAGGGGGTGCCCCGAAAGTAACAGAGGTCGCGGCGTCAGGGCAGACTGTGCAACTCAGAACTCGGTCACCGACGCAGCGGACTCGCCGTCGGCGACGGGGCCTTGGTGCCCGAAGATGTGTTCGTCGAGGGGCACGATGACGTCAACTGGGCAGAGCTGACCACGTCGCCCCTCACTCCGACTGCAGCACGTCCCGCTCCTGCAGCAGCTTCGCACGCATGGAGCCCAGCAGCAGCCCGGGATCGGCGAGCGCGATGCCGGCGAAGCGATGGGGGAGCGCGGCCGCCTGCGCCAGCGTGCGAGCGCGCTGGCTCGGGGCGCTGCGCAGGTCGAAGGCTGCCCGCAGGTCCTTCTCGTGCAGGGGCGCCGGCGCATACCCCATGAGGTCGTTGCCGCGGGCGATGATCGAGACGACCGCCGCAGCGGTGTTGCGGGTGCTCGCCTTCCGTCGCAGCACCGCATCATCGAGCTGGGCGACGCGCACCAGCAGGCGCCGGCAGGCGGTGAGGAGCTCGTTGAGATCGGCGGATCCGGGGTGGTGCTCGAGAAGCGCGGACGCCCCCTCGATCAGGTGCGCGTCGATCTCGGCGGCGAGGTCCCGCAGCTCCTCGGGGAACTGCTCGAGAGCGAGCTCCTCTGCAGGCAGCGGCGTGGTGTTCAGCGTCGCGAGCGCCTCGACCCCGCCCGCCCGCAGAGCGAGATCCGCCAGGCGCAGCGCGCTGGGGTCCTCGAGCTCGAGCGCGAGGTCGACCTGCTCCTCGAGTCGGCGAGCGCGCATTCGCGGATCGGCGTGACGCGCCGGGAACTGCTCGAGCACCGGAGCGATCGCGCTCAGGGTGCGCGCACGCACGGACGGATCCTCGTCGGTCCGCTCGAGGGACCAGGCGATCAGCGCCGGGAGGGCGGACGGGATCAACGTGACCGCGTCCTCGGAGAGGAGCGGGCTCGTGGGCAGCACGTCGGTGACGATCCACTCGGTGAGCTCCGGATCCCAACCCAGCGGATCGCCGAAGCCCGCGTCGAGCAGGATCATCAGGTACGCGACCAGATCATCCAGCGCCTTGCCGTGTGCGAGGCCCACGGCGTGCTCGGAGGCGGTGAACTCCTCGATCAGGTCGGTGCCGTCCTCGAGGAGCCACGGCGGGCGCTCGGGGACGGGGCGAGCGGCATCGCGGGAGACGCCGGCACCGAGGCCGTCCTGGTCGTACCCCGTCCCTCCCTCCGGCATGAGGGTGACGACGAACTCGACGAAGGGTCGCAGCATCGGCCACTGTTCCCAGTCACGAGACTGCTCCACATCCGCCGCAGTGGACGCGAGGGCCTGGTGGAAGCGGGCGCGCGCGTCCGCCGGGTCAACGATCTCGAGGACCTCGTCCAGCGACGTCCCGTCGTTGGCCATGATCTCCCGGTACTTGTCGGTGACCTGCTCCATCGGCTCGCCGATCACGAAGGCGTCCTTCACGTACGGTGCGGGGCTCCACGGGATGTAGGCGATGAGCACGGCCCGCACGCCGCGGGGAAGGGCCAGCTCCACCATCAGGTTCTCCCCGGCACCGTCGGAGAAGGCGACTCCCTCGGTGACGGAGGCCTGCGCGAGCCCGGAGACCTGCGGCGGCATCGGCTGGCGGCGGGCGGTGACTCCCACCCGCGCCCGGGAGCGGAGCTCCGCATCGGGACACATCGCCGCGACCATGTGCAGCAGTGCGGTGGTCTCGGCGACGTTGATCTCGAGGAAGGTGTCCAGCAGGTCCACCCCTTCCGGCAGCTCCTCGGAATGGTGCTGCAGGTCCGCGATCTCCGTGACCAGCGGTGCTGCGGCGACCCAGAACGCGGTGGGATCGTCGGAGCGCAGCGCCGGGCGGAGCACCTGGATCAGGGGGTTCTCCGCCGCCGGTTCGGCGGGAGTGGTCGCGGGCCGCGCAGGGTGCGCGGTGCGACGGTGCGGGTGCTGGCGGGCGGCGCCCTGCCCGAGCGGGTTGCGGTTGCGAGGGCGTGGACTCATGGGGCCATTCCATCAGGTGCGGGCCGACAGGGCGAGAAGGTGACGGTGAGGCGCGAGAACGGGAGAGCCCGGCCTCGCGCCGGCTACCTCGCACCCGGGCCGCCGACTCTCTGCCCCGGCGGGCGTCCGAGCACGGCCACGAGGTGGGCGCCTTCGACCGGCTCAGTCCCCGTAGCGCATCTCGACCCGGCGATTGGCCGCGTAGGAGGACGGGTCGTCGGGGTCCTCGGTCGCGGCCAACTGCTGGCTGCCGTGTCCGGTCACCTCGAGGGTGAGGTCGGGGCGCTGCGCGGTGAGCGCGTCGGCGACAGCCTGGGCGCGGTGCTCGGAGAGCTCCTGGTTGTCGAAGTCGTACAGTGCCTGGTTCACGGGGCGGGAGTCGGTATGCCCTCCCACCTGGACACTCGCCCCCTCGGGGATCTCGGCGGCGAGCTCGGCGATGCGGGCGGTGGCGCTTCCCGGCAGGTCCCAGGTGTTGGAGGCGAACAGGATATCGGCCTCGAGCACGATCACCTGGTCGTCGGCCGGTTCGGTGCTGCCCAGCGAGGTGATCGAGCTGGGCGCGACGTAAGTGGTGATCGAGTCGTCCAGGACCGTCTGGGTGATCTCGAAGGGCTGCTCGGGCGGCCCCTCCGCCTCACCATCAGCGAGTGCCGGTGGACTGGCGATCGCCAGGACCAGCAGCGCCGCCGCGCATGCGGCGAGGCGGCCCACGGGATGTCGGTCGAGCGCGATGCGCAGGTCGGGCCTCCGGGCGGGGGAGCGGCGCGTCGTGGTGTCGGTCATCGTCATCCCTCCCCGTCCTCGGCGCCGGGCTCACCCGTCGCATCGCTCGGGCCCTGCTCGATCGGGACGTCCTCGAACTCGGGGCCGGCCGGTATGCCGACGTTGACGGTGTCGATCTCGTCCACGGGTGCGGCGTAGTTCGCCCAGTACGCCTGGGTGTCGCCGGAGGCGAGCTCGTGCACGGCCTGCTTGCTGTTCCAGACCCCCTCGGTATCCCAGCTGCCATTGGTGCGCAGGATGTCGTAGCGCTTGAGGTTGACGCGGTCGAAGAGCGCCGGCCCCACGTTGCTGTGGTTCTCCCCGTGCAGCTCCCAGAGCGTGAACGCTCCGGGCTCGGTGAACTCCGGGGTGAAGGTGAGCAGCAGCTCCATGGTGTCGCCGCGCACGCGCAGATGGTGCAGGCCGACGGTCATCGTCCCGTCGATGTCGCCGCTCGGCAGGGTGTAGCTGATCGTATCGACCGCGTCGGCCGGATCGATCACGGCGGCGGGCTCGGCCTCGTCGGCCTCCTGCGAGGGATGCTCCTGCCCGCCGCCGTCTGAGGCATCGGATCCGTCGGCCTGCTCGTCGGCGGTGGGCTCGTCGGCGGAATCCTCGAACTCAGCCTCGCCGCCGCCGCCGGAGCAGGCCGTCATCGACAGCCCGGCCAGCGAGGTGAGGGCCAGCACGGCCTGGCGCCGCGTGGGCCGGAGAGTGCGGCGGTCTGTCATGGTCATGCTCCTTCGGTCGGGCGCCGGCTGCGCGGACGCCATCGATGTGGTCTCACGGTGTATGTCGTCGCGGAGGGCGGTTCGGTTGCATCGGATCCCGAGAAAGTTCTCAGCCGCCGCGAGGTCACTCGAGAACCCGCACCGTGCGCCGTGCCTCCAGCTCCTGCCCGTCGGGGGCGCGGGCGCGCAGCACCACCTCCGCGGTGCCGGGCCCGGAGGCGGTGAGGACCGTCTGCTCGGCATCGACGAGGTGGGAGCCGGTGGGCAGGGACCACACCCAGGAGTCGGCACCCTCCACCTCGGCAGTGAACACCGCCTCCTCACCGACTCTCACCTCGTCCGGACCCTCGATCGCCAGCGAGACACCGCCCGCTGCCGACGGCACGGCGCCGCGGAGGTCCAGCAGGCTGCCGAGCCCCAGCCCGGTGACCAGGGCGAGCACCAGCAGCGCTCCGAGGACGGCGCGACGGCGCAGGCGGTATCCGACGCCGGCGCTGGCCGAGAGCGACGAGGCGGACGACGGCTCGGGGCCGACCGGCGAGGCGGCCGACGGCTCGTGCGCGGCCGGTGCAGTCTCGAGGGCCAGGGCCTCCTCGACCTCGCCGAGCCATGTCGTCGCGTCGGCCTGGCGGGCGCCGGGATCCTCCTGCAGTCCGCGCTCGAGCGTCCGGTGCAGCGCCGCGGGCAGGTCGGCATCCTGGACGAGCCAGCGCAGCACGGAGGACATCGCCCAGATGTCGGCGCGGATGTCGACCACAGCGGGCCGGGACTGCTCGGGTGGACGGAACCCGTCGGTGCCGGCGGCGACGGTGAGGCCGGAGCTGACGGCGAGGTCCTTGCACATCCCGAGATCGGCGACCAGCAGGCGCTCGTCGGCGCCGAGCACCGACGCCGGCGGAGTGACGGCATCGCCCTGAGTCACACCGGCGACTCCGCCGGTGCTGGTCAAGAGCAGGTTCCCGGGGCTCAGATCGCGGTGGACCAGCCGGGCCCGATGCACCGCCCCCACCGCGGCCGCCAGCGGCCGGGCAAGAGCCAGCGCATCCTCTCGGGTGGCGCGCCAGCCCTCGGCCCGCAAATTCTCGACGCGCTGACGCAGGGTGCCGCGGTCGGCGATCTCGAGCACCAGGTACGGCTGCTGCCGGGAGGTCTGGCCGATGTCGTGGACCGTGACCAGGTGCGGGCCGCCGACGCGGCGCAGGGTGCGGCCCTCGGCGATGAAGCGCTCCCGGATCTCGGGGTTCAGGCTGTGGTTCTCAGCCAGGACCTTGACGGCCACGGAGGCGTCGAGTCGCTCGTCGTGTGCGCGGTGCACCGTGGCGAAGGAGCCGACACCGAGCACCTCGTGCAGCCGGTAGTGGCCCAGCAGCTCTGCCATCAGAGCTTCTCGGGAGCGGGCTGGTCCGCGCCCAGCCGGCCGGCGAGCATCGCGCGGCCCCGGCTGACCTGTGACTTCACGGTTCCTTCGGCGCGGCCCAGCCGTGCGGCGATCGCCGCATAGGGCAGCTGCTCGAGGTCACGCAGCTCGACCGGCGCCCGGTAGCGGTCCGGCAGACCGGCCAGCACCTGCTGCACGCTGACCCGGTCCGCGATCAGCGAGCTCATCCGTGCCGCAGGGCGGTGCTGCTCCTCGAGCTCCACGGTGCGTCGCTGACGGCGCAGATGGTCCGCCACCCGTCGGCGCACGATGCTGTGTACCCAGGTGGTCACCTTCGACCGGCCGTCATAGCTGTGGATCGACTGCGCGATCGAGATCAGGGAATCCTGGGCGACATCATCCACGGCGGGGGGATCCAGCAGTGCGGCGCCGGCGAAACGGCGCACCACTCCGGTCGCATCGAGGGTCTCGACGAACAGCTCGAGTGCTTCGGGGAGCGTGACAGAGAGCTGCGCGAGCGCGGCCAGCACCTCGTCCTGCGCGCCCGCGCCGAGGAGAGCGTCGGCGGTGCGGCGGGCGGCGTCGATCCGGCCCGTCGTCAGGTATCGCTCCAGCTCATCGCATGCTCGTGCCGCCGCCTCGGCCGGCGACCCCCGTTCCGTCCCCATGTGCGCGAGCCTATCGTGCGGGTCGTGGCGGCCGGTGCCGGACGTCGCAGGCTGGACTGTGCCGATCTCGAGCCCGGGGGCGGCACTCCGCTGAGGGCGAGGTCAGGGTGCCCCATCACGCAGGGACCCCACAGGCTCACCCCCGGTCCAGCGCCCCCGGCAGCTCCTCGTGCCACTCCGCCGGTGCCTCGGCCGCCGGGGCCGCCGGCAGCACGCCCTTCCCGTCCGGGTGCGGGATCGCTCCCAGCAGCGCCTTCGTGTAGGGGTGGACCGGATCGGCCCAGACCATCGCCGTCGGCCCGGATTCGACGATCCGGCCGCGGTACATGACGGCCACGCGGTCGGCCATGATCCGCACGACGGACAGGTCGTGGGAGATGAACAGCATGCCCGCTCCGGCCTGGAGAACCAGTCGGCGCATCATCGAGGCGACCTCGGACTGGCTGGAGGCGTCCAGTGCGGAGATCGGCTCGTCGGCGACCAGCAGGTCTGGCTGTGCGGCCAGGGCCCGGGCGATCGCGATCCGTTGGCGCTGACCGCCGGAGAACTGGTGCGGGTAGCGGGTGACCATGTCGGGGTCCAAGCCCACGGCGCCGAGCCACTGACGGGGAGCGTCCGAGGACAGGCCGCGACTTCGTGCCGCGGTGACTCCGTCGGCGATCTGGTCCCCGACCCGCTTGCGCGGGTTCAGCGAGGAGTTCGGGTCCTGGAACACCATCTGCATCGCTGTGAGCTCGGCCTTCCGGCGGCGCAGTCCCAGCGGCGGCACCGGTGCTCCCCGGAATCGGATGTCCCCGGAGTGGGGCTTCTCCATGCCGATCACGGCGCGGGCGGTGGAGGATTTTCCGCAGCCGCTCTCGCCGACCAGCGCCAGCACCTCGCCGGCGCTGATCGTCAATGAGACGCCGTCGACCGCCCGCACGGTGCGGTGCCCGCGGTACTCGACCGCGAGGTCCGTCGCTTCCAGAACGGTGCTCATTCGTCGTCCTCCACGAGTGACTGCTGCGCATCGGGCATCGACTCCAGCAGCGTGCGCGTGTAGGCGTGCTGGGGCGTCGTGAAGACGTCGTGGGTGCTGCCGGATTCGACGATCTGTCCGTGGCGCATCACGGCGACGTCGTCCGCGACGGCGCTCATCACGCCGAGGTCGTGGGTCACCAGCAGCACGGCCAGGTCGCGCTGGTCCACCAGTTCCCGCAGGAGATGGAGGATCCCCGCCTGGACGGTGACGTCGAGGGCCGTCGTCGGCTCGTCGGCCAGCAGCACCTCGGGGTCGCAGGCCAGGGCGACGGCGATCGCGATGCGCTGGCGCTGACCGCCGGAGAACTGGTGCGGGTACCTCCGCAGCGCCTCGGCGGGGTCGGGCACGTGCACCTGGGTCAGCAGGTCGATCGCCCGCTGCCGGGCGTCGCGCCGGTTCAGGCGCAGGTGCGCACGCACGTGGTCGGTCAGCTGTGCCCCGATGGTCAGCTGCGGGTGCAGGCTGGCCGAGGGATCCTGGAACACCATGGCGATGCGCCGGCCCCGCACCCGGTTGAGCTCTCGGGGGCGCAGCCCGACCAGTTCGGTGGTGCCCAAGCGGATCGAGCCACCGACCTGCGCGGTCGCCGGCAGCAGCCCGAGCACGGCCATGGCGCTGACGGTCTTCCCGGAGCCGGATTCCCCGGCGAGGCCCTGGATCTTCCCGGGGGAGAGGTCGAGCGAGATGCCGGAGACCACCTGCACGGGGTCATGGCGTCCGAAGGCGATCGTCAGGTCGCGGATGCTCAGGGCGCTCATCGTCCCTCCTCCGTCGTCGGGTTCTCGACGGCCGCCGGTTCCTCGTGCTCGGTGCCGCCGGCCGCGCCCTCGCGCTCGGCGGAGGAGAGCGGGTCCAGCGCATCGCGCAGCGAGTCGCCGATGAAGTTGAACGCCATCACCACGGTGAGGATCGCCAGGCCCGGGAAGACCCCGAGCCACCAGGCATCGATGTGGCTCATCGCGCCGGAGATCATCGAGCCCCATTCGGCGGCCGGCGGCTGGGCGCCCAGGCCCAGGAACGACAGACCGGTCAGCAGCAGGATCGCGGTGCCGATGTCGAGGGAGGCGAGCACCAGCACGGGGCCGGCGACGTTGGGCAGGATGTCGCTGCGCAGCGATCTCCACGGGGAGTAGCCCAGCAGTCGTCCGGCGATCACGAAGTTCTGGGTGCGCAGACTCAGCACGAGCGAGCGCACCACGCGGGCGTACTGCGGCCAGGACACGACGATGCCCGCGATCACGGCATTCAGCAGCGAGGGACCCAGCGAGGCGGCGATGATCATCGCCAGGATGACGGTGGGGAACGCCATGATCAAGTCGGTCAGGCGCATCAGCGTCTCATCGACCCAGCCGCCCACGAATCCGGCGATGGAGCCGATCAGGGTGCCGAGCACGGTCGCGCTGACCACCATGAGCAGGGCCAGCGGCATGGTCACCCGGGCACCGGTCAGGAGGCGGGAGAACACGTCGCGTCCCACCTGATCGGTGCCGAGGACGGAGGCATCACCGGGGGCTGTCAGGCGGGGGAGCTGTTGGGCGAGCGGATCGTGGGGCGCCGCCCAGGGAGCGATGAGCGCGATCACGATCCAGGCCAGAGCGATGATCGCGCCGACCATCGCCAGGGGAGTGCGCCAGGCGGTCGGGATCGCACGGAACAGGCGGCCCCGACGGAGGCGCGTGCGGGGGGAGGTCGATGCGCTCATGCCAGCCTCACCCGGGGATCGAGGACCCCGTAGAGCAGGTCCACCGCGAAGTTGATGACAAGGTAGATCACGCCCACCACGAGCCCCACGCCCATCACGCCCGGCAGATCGAGGTTGATCGCGGAGTTGAACGCATAGGTGCCGAGCCCCGGCCAGGCGAAGACGGCCTCGACCAGCACGGTCCCGGACAGCAGCACGCCGAAGGCGACGCCGACGACGGTGAGGATCGGCAGGGAAGCTCCGCGCAGCACGTAGGCGCCGATGACCCGGCGACGGGGCAGCCCCTTGGCGCGGGCGGCGCGGATGTAGTCGGTGTCCAGCACCTCGAGCACGGCGGCTCGGATGAAACGGGTGAGCAGGCCGATGGTGAACAGCGACAGCACCAGCACGGGCAGCGCCAGATGGGCGAGCGCGTCGAAGAAGCCGACGGGGTCGCCGCCCAGGATGAAGTCCACGGTGTACAGCCCGGTGACGGTGGGCGGCGGGGTGAATGTGGGGTCCAGCCGCCCCGCGCCCGGTGCGACGCCCAGGCGGAGGAAGAAGGTGTGGTACGCCATAATGGCCAGCCAGAACGTGGGCACGCTCAGGCCGAGCAGGGAGACGACCCGCAGCACCTGGTCGGTCGCGCGGCCGCGGTGGTGGGCAGCGATGGTGCCGAGAGCGAGGCCGACGGCGAGGCTGACGACGATCGCACAGAGCGCGATCTCCACCGTCGCCGGGACGGCGGTGGCCAGTTCGGTCGCCACCGGGCGGCCGGTCTTGATCGAGGTGCCCAGATCGCCCTGGAGCAGAGCCGCTAGGTAGATCAGGTACCGCTCGGGGATGGACTTGTCCAGTCCGTGCTCCTCGACGTACGCGGCCACCGTGGCGGGGTTGCTCGCCGCACCTTCGCCCAGCGCTGCGGCGACCGGGTCGCCGGGCACGAGCGCGGTGAGCACGAACGTCACCATGGTCACGCCGAGCATCAGCAGCACCGAGGTGCCGAGGCGGCGCAGGATGTACCCCAGCAGCGGCCAGCGCTGCCAGAGCCGGGCAGGCTTCTGCGATGTGGTGGTGGCGGTCATCGTGGGGGAGCTCAGCCGGCGGGCTGGAGCAGCGGGATGTCGAGAGTCCAGTTGGTGTTGTTCTGGACGTTGGTGACGGTGGCGCTGCTGGCCAGGTTGATGCCGGGGACGATCAGGGGCACGAAGGGCCCCTCCTCCTGCATCGCGGTGGCGTACTCGCGCATCGCCTGCTCGCGCTCCTCGACCGAGGTCGCGTTCGCGGCGGTGCTCACGAGCTCGGCGATCTCCGGGTCTGCGTCGGCCTCCCAGCCGGCGCGCAGGCCCACCTTCTCGCCGGGGCCGAAGGGCAGGAACGAGGACGAGTCGGCGAAGTCGGGGCCCCAGTACCACATGGAGAAGGCTTCCTGGCCGCCCACGTACGGCTCGATCTGGGAGGCGAAGGGCGCCGGGGCGAGCTCCACGGTGATGCCGGCGTTCTTCAGCTGGGCCTGGACCCGTTCGGCGACGGGGGTGAACTCCACACCGCCGACGGGGTTGTCGCTGGGGAACTGCAGCGTGATGGTCTCACCGGCGTAGCCGGATTCCTCCAGCGCCGTCTTCGACCGTTCCAGATCCTCGGCGACACCGCTGTCCAGCGCGCCGGTGAACATCGGCGGGATCACGCCGGTGGCCTGCACCGAGCCCTCGCCGGCGAGCTGCAGGAGCTCCTCGTAGTTCAGGGCGTAGCGGACGGCCTCGGCGAACTTGGGATCGGCGGTGACCTGGCCGACCTCCTCGTTCTGATTGACCAGCAGGAAGATGGTCTGGGCGGAGGGCTTCGAGGTGACGGTGAAGTCCTCACCGAGCTCGGCGACCTGGTCGCCGTTGAGGTCGACGGCGAGGTGGGAGTCCCCGCCCTGGAGGTTGATCAGCTGCGTCGCGGACTCGGTGACGTTCCGGATCACGATGCGCTCGAACCCGGGCGCGTACTCGCCGTTGTACTCGGGGTTGGGCACGAGCACCGCGCGGGAGGTGATGTCCATCGAGTCCAGCAGGTAGGGTCCGGAACCGGCGGAGGCGCTTCCCAGGAAGTCCTCGGCGGCGTCGTCGTCTCCCGTGGTGCCGCCGTTGTCCTGGACCAGCTCCGAGTTGAGGATGGACAGCGCCGGGTTCGTGACGATCGCGGGCAGCTCGAGGGAGGGGTCCTCGGTGGTGAGGGTGATGGTCATGTCGTCGACCTTCTCGACGGTGATGCCGTTCATCAGGAAGTTCGCTTTGGACTCGGTCATCCCCTGCACGCGGGTCAGGGAGAAGACGACGTCGTCGGCGTTCACGGTGGAGCCGTCGGAGAAGGTGCGCCCCTCGGCCAGGGTGAACGTGAAGGACGTCGCGTCCTCGTTCTTCTCCATGGTGGCCAGCGAGGGGATCGGCTCGTCCTCCTCGGAGCCCTCGAAGGTGAGGAGCGTGTCGTAGACGGCGTGCAGCATCATGTTGCCGGTGGGCACGTAGTTGCGGCCCGGGTCCCCGGTCTCGAGGGAGAACGCGGTGTCGATCACCAGCGTGGACGAGCCTTCCCCGCCGCCCCCGCCCCCGGAGGAGCCACCGGCGGAGTTGCCGCCGGAGCAGCCGGCCAGTGCGAGGCTCGCGCCGAGCCCGAGAGCGATGACGGTGCGACGAGAGGTGCGGTGCACGGAAGCCTCCAACGGTGGGTCACCCGCGATGGACGGGTGGTGGAACTGCGGGTGTGACAGGGAACTATATGTCCTCCCTCACGACCCGGATCGATCATCTCTACCTACTGAGACGTCACCTGCGGCAGAATGTCCAGAATGAACAGCGATCCGACGAGGACTTCAGGACGTTCCGCCGCAGGAATCGACGACATCAGCTTTCGCATCCTCCAGGTGCTGCGAGATCACGGTCGAATCTCGATAGCGGCACTGGCCCAGGAGGTGGGCGTGTCCCGGTCGAACGCCTATGCGCGGGTCGAGGCGCTGACGGACGCAGGGGTCATCACCGGCTACGCCGCGCAGATCGATCCGGTGAGGGCCGGCCTCGGGGTCTGCACCCTGGTGTTCGTGACGGTGCACCCGCAGCGGCTGCCGGAGTTCCTGGAGGAGATCTCGGGGATCCCGGATGTGGAGTCCGCCAAGATCACCACCGGCGAGCACGACGTCATGCTGCTGACGCGCGGGGCGGACGTCGAGGGCGTGCACAGCTTCGTGGTGGGCGTGGTGGCAGCGCTGCCGCAGGTCAAGAGTGTGGAGACGGTGCTTGTACTCGACGAGGTGTTCGACCGGGGCCGGCTGCTGCCGCCGGATCTGGGCGATCACCAGCAGGTGGCGGCCGAGCGGGGGCTGCTGCGCTACACCCGCACCAATCCGGACCGGCCCAGCAGCATCGACTGAACCGCAGGCGGCCGACGGGTCGGGCGCACGCTCAGACCTGCAGGCAGACGCTCTCATGGGCCGCGCCGTCCTTCGTGAACTCCTCGATCAGCGCGATCGTGCCGTCGCGCTCCTCGACGCGGCTGGTCGCCTCCCCGCGCACCACGCTGCGATCGGCGACCAGCTCATGGGCGAAGGAGATCGCGAGCTCCGTGCCGGCCAGCTGCCCGACGAAGCGACCTTCGGTGACCGTGTCCCCGGTGTAGCTGCCCCATACCAGTTCGCCCTGCTGGTGGTAGACGAAACGGGTGGGGGAGGTCGGGTCCACGACGGAAGCGGTGGAGGAGGCCATGTCGAAGACGAGGCCGTCGAGAGAGAGGGAGGAAGGGGTTGGCATGGGGTGAGTATGGCGCACCCGGAGGAGGCGTGCGAAGGCGGGAGCGCGGTGCTGTCACACGCGGCCTCGGGAGCTCTCGGCCGTAAGGTGGCGGACGCCTGTCGAACTCTCCGGGGTTTGTGCGTCTTGGCTCCCGCGTAAACTCAATGTTATGTCGCAGGACATCGGTCGTAGGGACACAAAACTGGATGCCGGTGGCGAGGTGGCGAGGTGGCGAGGTGGCGAGGTGGCGAGGTGGCGCGCGGGGGGCAGCCTCGCCCCCTCGCGTGGAGGGGATCGCTGCGGCGCGCGCGGGGGAGTGTTGGGTGGGCCACGTCTCGAAAACACTGTGACCTGGGGCTGCGTCTCGACAGATGGGGTCATGAGCGTCTGGGCGGGCGCCCTCGTAGACTGGTCGGCGGTTCCGTGTGCCCGATGCCGTCCGCGTGCTCGATGCCGGGAGTGCTCTTCGCCTCCTGCGCCGTGCCGCCTCCCGTGCTGGGCCGCCGGCTCTGCCGTGCCGCCGGGTCCGCTCGAGGGCGGTCCCGGAGCAGGAACGTCTGATGCTTTACCTCCGATGCCCGCAACCGTGAAGGAAATCGTCCCATGAGCCTGGTCGTCCAGAAGTTCGGAGGATCCTCCGTCGCCGACGCCGACTCGATCAAGCGTGTCGCCCAGAGGATCTCCCTGTACTCCAAGGCGGGCCACAAAGTGGTCGTCGTCGTCTCCGCCATGGGCGATACCACCGATGAGCTCATCGACCTCGCCGAGCAGGTGAGCGACCAGCCGCCCGCCCGCGAGCTCGACATGCTGGTCACAGCAGGCGAGCGCATCTCCATGGCGGTGCTGTCGATGGCGCTGAACGATGCGGGCGTCGATGCGCGTGCCTACACCGGCTCGCAGGCCGGCCTGATCACCGACGAGGTGCACGGCAAGGCCCACATCCTGCGCGTCACGCCCGGCCGCATCCAGGAGGCCCTGGACGAGGGATCGGTCGCGATCGTCGCCGGTTTCCAGGGCGTCTCGCAGACCACGAAGGACATCACCACGCTGGGCCGCGGCGGTTCGGACACCACGGCTGTCGCGCTCGCCGCGGCGCTCGAGGCGGATGTCTGCGAGATCTACTCGGATGTCGACGGCGTGTTCAGCGCGGACCCCCGCGTCGTGCCTGCCGCCCGCCGTGTCCCCTTCATCTCCTGCGAGGAGATGCTCGACCTCGCCGCCAACGGCGCCAAGATCCTCATGGTGCGCAGCGTGGAGTACGCCCGCCGCTATGGGGTGCCGCTGCACGTGCGCTCCTCGTACTCGGGCCGGTTGGGGACGATCGTCTCCGACGACCCCGAGCGCATCATCCCCATCGACCCCGATGTCACCCTCCGTGCCGCGGACGTCGCCCGTCGCGACGCCGCCGACCCGACCAAGGAGCTCCCCATGGACGACCATTCCGATCCCGGCCTCGAAGCCCCCATCATCTCGGGCGTCGCGCATGACCGCAGCGAAGGCAAGATCACCGTCGTCGAGGTGCCGGACGTCCCCGGCCGCGCGGCGCTGCTGTTCGACGTCGTCGCCGGCTCCGGCGCGAACATCGACATGATCGTGCAGAACTCCTCGACGGTGGACGACACCGTCGCGATCTCCCTGACCCTCCCCGAGCAGGACGTCCCGGCGGCGCTGAAGGCCATCGAGGTGTCGCGCGAGGCGATCGGCTACTCCGAGGTGCGCTACAACGACCAGATCGGCAAGGTCAGCATCGTCGGCGCCGGCATGCGCTCGCACCCGGGCGTCTCGGCGACCCTGTTCCGCAGCCTCGGCGAGGCCGGCATCAACATCAACATGATCTCGACCTCGGAGATCCGCATCTCCGTCGTCACCGAGCAGTCGCGGCTCGACGACGCGGTGCGCGTGATCCACACGGCGTTCGGCCTGGATGCCGAGCAGACCGAAGCCGTCGTGTACGGAGGGACCGGACGATGACCAGCCAGAACACCCAGGACACCCAGGACACCCAGACGATCGACTTCACCGCCACCCCCGGGTACGCGGCCGACGGGCCGGTCATCGGCGTCGTCGGTGCGACCGGTCAGGTGGGCCGGGTGCTGCTGGCCCTGCTCGCGGATCGCGCCGTGCCCCATAGCGCGGTGCGCGCGTTCGCGTCGGCCCGCAGCGCCGGCTCGACGGTGCAGTACGCGGGCCAGGACCTGATCGTCGAGGACGCCACCTCCGCGGACATCACCTCCGAGGGCGCGACGGTCGACATCGCGATCTTCTCCGCCGGCGGCTCGACGTCCACGGCCCTCGCTCCCCGGTTCGCCGAGGCGGGCGCGACGGTCGTGGACAACTCCTCGGCATGGCGCCGCGACGGCGAGGTGCCGCTGGTGGTCTCCGAGGTGAACCCCGAGGCGATCACCGATCTGCCGCGCGGGATCATCGCGAACCCGAACTGCACCACGATGGCCGCGATGCCCACTTTGAAGGCCCTGCACGACGAGGCCGGTCTGGCACGGCTGAAGGTCGCCACCTACCAGGCCGTCTCTGGCTCCGGCGTCGCCGGGGTCGCGGAGCTCGCCGGGCAGATCCGGGCCGGGGCCGACGACGTGGAGAAGCTCGCGCTGGACGGTTCCGCCGTCGACCTCGGCGAGCCGGGCGTCTACGCGAAGCCGATCGCCTACAACGTGCTCGCGCTGGCCGGGAACCTGGTCGAGGACGGCTCCGGGGAGACCGACGAGGAGCAGAAGCTCCGCCACGAGTCGCGCAAGATCCTGGGCCTGCCCGAGCTGCCCGTCGCGGGCACCTGCGTGCGCGTGCCGGTGATGAGCGGTCACGCGCTCGCGATCCATGCCGAGTTCGATCGCGAGATCACGGCCGATCGTGCCCGTGAGCTGCTCGAGGCCGCCGAGGGCGTCTCCGTCGTGGACCTGCCCAACCCCCTGGAGGCCGCCGGTCAGGACGGCACGTTCGTGGGCCGGATCCGCCAGGATCAGTCTGTTCCGGGCGGAAAGGGTCTCGTACTGTTCGTCGTAGCGGATAATCTGCGCAAGGGCGCTGCCCTCAATGCCATCCAGATCGCCGAACTGATCGCGAAGGGACAACCTCGATGACGCTTGCCGCGACGAGCGGCCCCCCTGGTGCGGGGACCGGGCCATCGCCGTTGTCCGCTGTCTTCTCCGATCGTGCCGGCGATGAATCGTTCGACGGGAACTCGGTGAACATGAGCGTGGACCCCCTGGCGCAGGCACTGCGCACGCTGGACTCGATCTCGGCCGCGGAGCTCGAGGTCGGGACCGATCTGCGGACCATCGTCGGCGCCCCGACCGAGGTCTCGGCGGTGGCGCCGCCGGCCACGACCGGGGATGCCGCCCCTGATCTCGCGATGGTCCTCCAGGATCCCGGAGTCGCCGACGCGCCGTTGTCGACCACCCCGGGTCAGGCCCGACGGGAGGCGATCCTCGACGGTGCCGCCGCGCTCTTCGCCGAGCGCGGCTATCACGGGGCGAGCCTGCGCGACATCTCGCGCCGCGTGGGCATCTCGCATCCGGGGATGCTGCACCACTTCGCCTCGAAGGAGGTGCTGCTGGGCGCGGTCGCGGACCGGCTGGAGGCCCATGCCCAGGGCCTGCTGGACTCCGTGGAGTCGCTCCAGGGATCCCCGAAGGCGCTGCTCGCGGCGCTGGCCGGCCCGTGGAACCCCACGCAGCACTCGATGGCGCTGCTGGCCACGCTGGCCGCGGAGACCGTGAACCCGGATCATCCGGGCCGCTACCGCATCTCGCGGCTGCGTCTGGTGCACGAGCACGTGCTCGAGCAGGTCTTCACCGGGCACGCCGAGCGGGGTCTGCTGGTCGAGGGCGTCGAGCCGGCGTTCATGGCCCGCAGCCTGTTCTCCCTGCTGCTGAGCCTCACGGTGCGCGAGCATTCGGTGCGTGAGCTGCAGCAGGACCGCACGGCCGACCCCATCCGCGACGTGCACGACTTCGTGCGTCTCTGCATCGTCGATTGAGGCGGGGCGCGAGCGTGGCTGAGGTATCCGGAGGTACGGCGTCCACGGACGATGCCGTCGGGTCCGTCGGGTCCGACGGGATCGCCGGGGCGGACCGGGCCGACGGGGCTCGCCCGTCCGATGGGGCCGATGGGGCTCGCCCGTCCGATGGGGCCGACGGAGCCGACGAAGCTGGCCCGGCCGACGGAACCGACCGGGCCGACGGGGCTCGCGCGTCCGACGAGCAGGGTGCCGGCCCGGCGGGACGACGGGCGCGGCTGCTCGCGCTCGCCGGGCTCACGGTGCTCGGCAGCGAGGGCGATACGGTGGGTCGCGTGCGCGATATCTACCTGCACGATCCGACCGGTGAGCTCGCGGCGGTCTCTGTGGTGCGTCGTCAGCTCAGCTCCCGCCACGTGGTGATCCCGTCGGCGGCGATCGCCGAGCTGCCTGCTGCGGAGCCCGACGAGAGCTCGCAGTCGATCCGTCTGCAGATCTCCGCCGAGACCGCGCGCACCGGTATCCGCCCGCCGCAGACCGCCCATCTCACCCCCGAGCTGCTGCGCGAGGCGCACCAGGTGCTCGGGCTCGAGGAGTCCGCGACCGCATGAGGATCCTGCTGCTGACGCACTACTACGCCCCCGAGTTCGGGGCGCCGCAGCGTCGATGGTCCGCCCTGATCGAGCGCTTCATCGCCGCCGGCCATCGGGTGACCGTGGCGGCGCCGGTGCCGCACTATCCCAGCGGCCGGCCCAACAGCACCCAGCGGCGCACCCATCGCGTGGGCGGGGTCGAGGTGGGCCGCCATGGCGAGACCGTGCTGCGCACCGCCTATCTCCCGCACCTCGCGGACATCGGCACCCGCACCGCCGATCATCTGGTGGCCGCCGCGGATTCGCTGTGGCGCCTGCGTCGGCGGTTCTCCCGCCCCGGGACCCGGCCCGATGTGGTCATCGCGACCGCCCCCGCGATCCCGACGCTCATGGTGGGGCGCGCGCTCAGCTCTCTGTGGGACGTTCCGCTCGTGGTGGAGATGCGCGATGCCTGGCCGGATCTGGTCACGCACGTCGGCCCCGCTGGTGCGCTGCTCGCGGAAGCCGCCCATGCCCCGCAGCCCAACGCCGCCCGAACCAGCCTGCGGTGGGCGATCGCGCTGGCCAAGGGCATGGTGCACCAGCAGGTGACCAGCTGGCAGAGCGGTGCGCAGGCCGTCGTGACCACCACGGATCGCTTCGCCGAGGTGCTCGAGGAGCGCGGCGTCACCGAGATCGACGTGGTGCGCAACGGCACCGATCTGGCGGCGGTCACCCCGCGTCACGATCACCTGCCCGGTGATCATCCGGAGCTGCGCTGCCTGTACCTGGGCAACATGGGGCGCTCGCAGGGTCTGGACACCGTGGTGCGCGCCGCGGCGCAGCTGCATCGCGAAGGGGTGAACCTGCAGGTACGCCTCGTGGGCCACGGGGTCGAGGCGTCGACCCTGGCGGCCCTGGCCGAGGAGCTCGACGCCCCGGTGGAGGTGCTGCCGCGCATCCCGCACCGCGAGGTCGGCGCGCAGTACCACTGGGCGGACACGGTCGTGGTGTCGCTGCGGGACTGGGCGCCGTTCCAGTGGACCGTGCCCTCGAAGCTGTACGAGATGCTCGCGACCGGGCGGCACATCACGGCGATGCTGGACGGCGAGGCGGCCGACGTGGTGCGGGCGGCCCGCGCCGGCCACGTGCTGCCCCCGCAGGACGTCGACGCGCTCGCGGACCTGTGGCGGGAGCTCGCCGCAGACCGTTCGCAGGCCGGCGTGCGGGCCAGCGGCCGGGCCTGGGTCTCCGATCATGCCGACGACGACGTCCTCGCGCGGAGGTACCTGGACATCCTCGCCCGCGTGATCCGTCGGACCGCCTGACTCCGTCTGGCCGTCTGACTCTGTCTGGCCGCCTGACTCCATTGGGCCGCGTGATCCCGTCGGGTCGTCTGACTCCTGGAGCTCTTGGAGACCCCGGAGTCGTCTGACGCCATCGACGCCTATCGACGCTTCTGACGCTTCTGATCCGACGACTGTGGACCGACCTGCCTGAGCATGCACCGTCGCGGGACTCATGACGCGACCGCGCGTTGCGCGTCCCCGCCATCGCGGAGCGCGGAATATACTCCACGGCCCGAGGACAACCACGGGAAGGACACCAGTGAGCGCTGACGCCAGAGCAGCGGCCGGAGCGCCCGCCGCGAAGAAATCCGGGTTCCGCCCCGACGTCCAGGGACTGCGGGCGATCGCCGTGCTGTTCGTGGTGCTCTATCACGCCGGGGTTCCCCTGATCACCGGTGGTTTCGTCGGCGTCGACGTCTTCTTCGTGATCTCCGGGTTCCTCATCAGCACCCACCTGCTGGAGTCGCTGGAGTCCCACGGGCGGATCCGTTTCGGGAGCTTCTACGCCAAGCGCGCCCGACGCATCCTGCCCGCGTCCTTGCTGGTGGCGCTGCTGAGCGTGATCGCGGCGTGGATCTGGATCCCTCCGCTGCTGATGAACGAGGTGGCCAAGGGCGCGGTGTCCGTCGCGCTGTACGTACCGAACATGCTGTTCGCGGTGCAGGGCACCAACTACCTGGCCGAGACCAGCCCGTCGGTCTTCCAGCACTACTGGTCCCTGGGCGTCGAGGAGCAGTTCTATCTGTTCTGGCCCGCGATCCTCGCGCTCGGCTTCTGGCTGTGCCGGCGCAGCGAACGGCGGCTGCTGATCGTCGTCTCGGTCCTCACGGCGATCTCGTTCGTGCTGTGCGTGGTGGGCATGGCCATCTCCCAGCCGTGGACCTTCTTCGCCCTGCCCACCAGGGCGTGGGAGCTGGGCGCCGGCGCCCTGGTCGCGTTCCTGCTGCGCTCCGGGGCGCCGTGGCTGCGTTCGGTGCGCACCGGGATGCTGTCCTGGCTGGGCCTGGCGCTGCTGGTGGCGGTGGGACTGCTGTACACCGACGCGACCCCGTTCCCCGGATACACCGCGGCGCTGCCCGTGATCGCGACGGCGCTGCTGATCGTGGGCGGCGCGGCACCTGGCGGCGCGAACGCGAACCGTCTGCTGGGCGTGCGCCCGATGCAGTTCGTCGGCGCGATCTCCTACTCGCTGTACCTCGTGCACTGGCCGCTGCAGGTGATCCCGCAGGTCGTCGCCGGGGAGGAGTCTCCGCTCCCGCTGTGGGTCAAGCTGCTGCTGGGCGCGGCGGCGTTCCCGCTGGCCTGGCTGCTGTTCCGCGTCGTGGAGCGCCCCGTGATCGCCTGGGCTCCGCTGCGGCAGCGTTCGCAGCTGTGGACCGGCGCCGTGGCGCTCGCGGCGTCCGCCGCACTGATCGCCACGGGTGGCAGCAGCTATCTCCTGACCCAGGAGGAGGAGGCGGCGACCGATGTCGCGGCGGCCGCGGAGGCACCGCGCCCGAACCCCGAGGGCACCGATTTCGTGCCCGAGAACCTCACGCCCTCCCTCGAGGAGGCAGAGGACGACAATCCCACGATCTACGCCGACGGCTGCCACCGCCAGGAGCCCGACACCGACCCCAGCGGCTGCCAGGTGGGGGACAACGAGGACGCTCCGCTGGTGTTCCTGTTCGGGGACTCCCACGCGGCCAGCTGGTACCCGGCCCTCGCGGAGCTCGCCGAGCAGGGAAAGATCCGGCTGGACACGAACACCAAGAGCTCGTGCACCTCGGCGGACCTCCGGCAGCTGGAGAGCGGCGTCGAGTACACCGAGTGCGATGAGTGGCGCGCCGGAGTCATCGACCGGATCAACGCCGAGCAGCCCGATCTGGTGCTGCTGACGAACTACCCTGGCGCCCCGCCCGAGCTGGTGGGTGGCAATGACGACTTCCCGGCGAAATGGCAGGCCGGGCTGGAATCCACGATCGGGAAGATCGACGGGCCGGCGGTCGACGTGCTCGCCGACGTCCCCAACCAGGGCAGCACCTCCGCGGTGTGCCTCTCCGCGCATCTGGAGGATGCCCGGGAGTGTGCGATCCCGGTCGGCGAAGCGTTCGAACCCTCCCTGCAGAGGACCACCGAGGCCGCGGCTGTGGAAAGCGGTGCGACGTTCCTCGACCTCTCGCGGTACTTCTGCAACGAGACGAACTGCCCCGCGATCATCGGGAACACCCTGGTGTACCGCGACGGCCACCACCTCACGGCGCACTTCAGCCGCGAGATGGCCGGGCCGCTGTGGAAGGAGCTCGAGCCGACGATCGGTTGAGTGGGGCCGAGGCGGGATCTGCCCCGCTACAGCACCGTCTCGGCGCCCATCACCACGGTGCGCGTGGGCGGGAGGTGCAGCACGTGCGTGCGGTTGGCCGAGGCCCGTTCGAGCTGACGGAAGATCGCCTTCTGCCAGCGTGGCATGGAGTGGTCCTGGCCTGGTTCGATGCGGAACACGGACAGGAAGTACACGGCGTTCTCGGGGTCCAGCAGCAGCTCCGGAACGTGCTCCACGCAGTCCGAGGCGCAGTGGTCGTGGAGGTGCCCGCGCAGCTCGATGGCGGCGCGCAGCGCGGCAGGGACGTCCTGCGAGTCGTGGAAGCCCACCTGGTAGGTGACCAGCACGATCCCGTCGGAGCCGTCGCCCAGCACATCGACCAGCACCCGGTCGTCGTGGTGCACGCGCGGCACCCAGAGGTGCTTCATGGTCACGATCACCACGTGCTCGTGGAGCACATGGTTCATCTCCACGCCGGTGCGCAGGGCCAGCGGCACCGTCGTCGGATCCCCGTGGGGGTACACGGCGAGCCCGCGGACCCGCGGGACCGCCCGAGCGGGCCCGGCCACGAAGTCCGCGATCGGTCCCTCCATCTCGCGGCGCCTCCCGAACAGGATCCGCGAGCCCCGCTTCCACACCAGCATGATCGTGGTGAGCACGGCGGCGACCACCAGCGGCAGCCAGCCGCCGTCGGGGATCTTCACGACGTTCGCGGCGAGCAGCACCAGTTCGAGGCCGCCCACGATCACGGCCATGGTGACCACGCTCCACAGCGGCCAGTGCCGGATCCGTCGGGCGTAGAGCAGGAACAGGGCGAGCACCAGGATGATCGTCGCGGTCACGGCCAGCCCATAGGCCGCGGCGAGGGCCTCGGAGCGCTGGAAGACGACCACCAGCGTCACCACGCCCACGAACAGCAGGGTGTTGATCGAGGCGATGTAGATCTGTCCGCCGTGCTCGCGGGAGGTCTGGGTGACCTTCAGGCGCGGCAGCAGGGACAGGCGCGTGGCCTGGCGGGCCACCGAGAACGCCCCGGAGATCACGGCCTGGGAGGCGATCACGGTGGCCATCGCGGCGAGCACCACCAGCGGGATGCGCAGCGCGTCGGGCACCAGGGAGAAGAATGGATTGGCGATGGCGGCGGGGTCGGCGAGGATCAGGGCGCCCTGGCCGAAGTAGTTCAGCAGCAGGGCGGGCAGCACCAGGCAGATCCAGGCCAGCGCGATGGGTCGACGGCCGAAATGGCCCATGTCCGCGTACAGCGCCTCGGCGCCGGTGATGGTCAGCACCACGGCGCCCATCGCGATGAACGCGACCACGGGACGGTCCACCATGAACGCCACGGCGTAGTGCGGCGACAGCGCACGCAGGATCGACGGGTTCGCGAGCACGTGGGGCAGACCCATCGCCGCGAGCGTCAGGAACCAGATCACCATGACGATCCCGAACGAGCTGCCGATGCGCGCGGTGCCCCAGCGCTGCACGGCGAACAGCGCCGTGAGCACGATCAGCGCGCCGGGCAGGATCACCGTGTTCGGGACGGAGCTGGCCACCTCGATGCCTTCGAAGGCGGAGAGCACGGAGATCGCGGGGGTGATCAGGGAGTCCCCGAAGAACAGGGCGGCACCGAGCACGCCGAGCACCAGAGCGACTGCCGCTTCCCGGGAGCCGATGAGCGAGCCGCCGGTGCCGAGCTTGCGCAGCACGAGCGCGGTGAGGGCGAGGATGCCGCCCTCACCCTGGTTGTCGGCGCGCAGGATCAGCCCGATGTAGGTGACGCTGACGATGATCAGCAGGCACCAGGTGACCATGGAGATCACGCCCAGCACGTCGGACTCGGAGGGGGCGACGGCGTTGTGGTGGGCGCTGAAGACCGTCTGCAGCGCATACAGCGGGCTGGTGCCGATGTCGCCGAACACGACGCCGAGCGCGCCGGTCACCAGGATCGCCAGCGGCTCCCGGGTGCGGGGCATGCCGCGCTGGTCGAGGTGGTGATGGGGGTGCTGGTGCTGATGGGGCGCGTGCGCGGGGTGCGGCCCCGGGGCGTGACGTGCGGCCGACGCGCGCTGCGCGCGGTGCGGGTGCTCCGGGTCGGAGTCGGTCGAAGGAGGGACCGGTGACTCGTGGTCGTCGGTCTGGGGGATTTGCTCGTGATCAGGGTCAGATGGCTCGTCGGAGCGGGGCGAGCGCGAGGTGTTCTCGGGCACGACGCTGATCCTGCCACTGCCCGGGCCGTTTGCACCCGACCGGACCGCAGCAGTTCTGTTCCCTGCGCCTCACCAGGGGCGGCGCAGGCCTGCGCGCCGCGAGAGCATCAGTCGGCCTCGAGGGGGAGCCACACGCGCATCGGGCCCACGCTGCGGTTGCCCCAGGCGTAGTACGGGATCGCCGTCCAGGTGGTGGGCGTGCGGGTGAGGGCCGCGTCCGTGCTGCCGTGGGCCGGGTACGGCCAGGCGGCGGCTGCGGCCGAGACGGTTATGGCGCTGCCGGTGACGGCGAGAGGCACGGCACCGTCCAGGGCGGGGAGCGGATCTCTGGCCGACGGGATCCGATGTGGATCGACGGCGGCGTCGTCGACGCTCGCCGCGCCGTCCTGGTCCTCGTTCTCGAGCGCGTAGACCAGCGGGCCGCGCTCGAGGGCGACAGCGCCGCGGGAGGCGTCGAGGCGGTGGTGGGCGCCGACGAAGCGCGGGGTGAGGTCCAGCTCCAGCTCGATCACGTCACCGGCGGTGAAGGCGGCACGGATCTCGGCGGGGGAGCCGTCGGACGGCACCGTGATCTGCTGCTCGGGCACCGAGGACGCCGTCCCGCGGAAGGTGACCTCGGCGGTGTCGCGCGACCACGCGGGGATGCGCAGCGACACCGTGCGTTCCGTGGCCGGGGCCTGGAGCACCTCGACGTGGACGCGGCCGTCGACGGGGTAGTCGGTGGTGACGCGGACGCTCAGAGCGTCGGCTCCCTCCCCGGCGCTCCAGGTGCCGGAGGCGAACTGATGGATCTGCAGGCCGTCGGCGGTCGCGGTCGCCGCGAGATGGTCGAGGCTCGCGACGGTGCGCATGATGTTGGGCGGGCAGCAGGCGCAGTCGAACCAGCCGCGTCGGCCGTGGGCGATCGAGCGGCCCTCGTCGGCCGTGGCGCCCTCGCGCAGCTGGAGGGAGTTGACGTAGAAGTACTCGGTCCCTGCGAGGGAGACACCCGGCAGGAAGGCGTTGAACAGCAGGCGCTCGATGACGTCGGCGTAGTGGCTCTTCCCGGTGGCCAGGAGCAGGCGCCAGGCCCACTGGATCGCACCGATCGCCGCGCAGGTCTCCGCATAGCCGCGGTCGGTGGTCATCTCGAAGGGGTCCCCGAAGGCCTCCCAGTCCCAGCGGGCGCCCATCCCGCCGGTGACGTACGTCTTGGAGGCCAGCAGGTCGGCGAAGACGGATTCCGTGGTGGCGAGCAGGGCGGCGTCGCCGTCCTCGACAGCCTGGTCGGTGGCGCCGGCGAAGAGATAGAGCGCGCGCACGGCGTGGCCCTCCACGGTGCGGGCCTCGCGCACCGGGACCGCGGCGGAGAAGTAGCCCGGCCCCGGGTTCACGCCGTCGAAGCGCTCCTCGCCGCCGCGCATGTCCAGGAAGAAGCGGGCGAGCTCCTTGATCTCCTCGCGGCCGGTGAGGCGGAACAGCTCCACCAGCGCCATCTCGATCACCGGATGGCCGCCCGTGGAGTGGCGCAGCTCGGGGCCGAACACGGTGCGCAGGTGCTCCACGATCCGCAGCGAGACGTCCAGGAGCTCCTGCTCGCCGGCGCTGCGGGAGAGGGCGACGGCGGCCTGGATCAGGTGGCCGTAGCAGTACAGCTCGTGGTTCCAGGCCATGTGCGAGTAGTGCTCGTCGGGGGAGTGTCGCAGGGTGTGGACGGAGTTGAGATAGCCGTCCTCCTGCTGCGCGCCGGCGATCATCGAGGTGACCTCCCGGGCCATGCCGCGCAGCTCGGGATCGTCCTCGCGGCCGAGTTCGAAGGCGACGGCCTCGAGCCACTTGTAGACGTCGGAGTCCTGGAAGATCATCCCGGAGGCCTCGCCCTGCTCCGCGCCGCCGACGATGCGGAAATTACGGAACGTGCCCGAGGCCTCGAGCTGCTCGTAGCCGGAGCGCAGGCCGGCGGTGCGGTTGCGCTGCTGGCGGGTGTGCCAGAAGCCGCCGGTGATCCGGGCGGCGCCCGGCTGCAGCGGACGCAGCGTGACGGCGGCCTGAGCAGTGGGGACCGCCGGGGCGGCGAGCGTGTTCGGGGACGTCGTCATCAAGGGCCTCACATGTGAGCTTCGTTGCGGAAAGTGCGGAAACCAAGTTTCTGTGTCGATAATGGCATGCTCCCTCCAGCGGGACAACCCCCGCCCCGGAACGCACGTCACCGCACGCCATGCGTGCCACCGCACGCTGCACACCGCACACCGTGCACGAGCCCAGGAGGCCCCGTGAAGACCACGCCGATGCGACCGTCGATGCCCGCCCCCCGCATCGCCGACGTCGCCGAGCTCGCCGGGGTCTCGATGAGCACGGCATCCAAAGCGCTCAACGACACCGGGCAGCTGCGCGAGGACACCCGGGCGCGGGTCAAGGAGGCGGCGGCGCAGCTCGGCTTCGTGGTCGGGGCCTCCGGTCGTGGGAGCGCCGACACCCGCACCTACACCGTGGGCCTGCTGACCACGGACAGCTTCGGCCGCTTCACGATCCCGCTGCTGATGGGCGTCGAGGACGCGCTCGCCGCAGGGAAGATGGCGATCATCCTGTGCGACACCCGCGACGACGTGCTGCGCGAACAGCATTACCTGCAGTCCCTGCAGGAGCGGCGCGTCGACGGCCTGATCATCACCGGGCGCACCACCGATCCGCGACCCTCCATCGCCCTGCCGATCCCGACCGTCTACGCCTTCTCCCCCTCGGAGGACCCCGACGACTACGCGGTGGTGGCCGACGAGGGCGCCGGGGCGACGATGGCCGCCGAGCACCTGCTGGCCATGGGCTCGCGGCGCATCGCGCACGTCACCGGACCGCAGCGGCACCATTCGGCCGACGCCCGGGCGCTCGCCGTGCAGCAGACGCTGGGGGATGCCCTGGTCGCGCCCACCCTCTTCGGGCACTGGTCCGAGGAGTGGGGCCGCGCCACCGTGGACATGCTGCTGGCCTCCCACCCCGATCTCGACGGTCTCGTGTGCGGGTCCGATCAGATCGCGCGCGGGGTGACGGATCGCCTGCGGGAGAAGGAGATCGACGTCCCCGGGCAGGTGCGGGTCACCGGCTTCGACAACTGGGAGGTCATGGCGCTCGCCTCACGCCCGCCGCTGACCACCGTGGACATGGGCCTGACCGAGCTGGGCCGGCTCGCCGGCCGCACCCTGCTCGATCTGGTCGAGGGGAAGCCCGACGTGCCGCACCAGCAGGTGCTCACGCCCCGCCTCGAGGTCCGCGCTTCCAGCCTCTGACCTCGGGTTTCTGGACGGGTCCCTGGCAAGCCTCCCTCTGATCGCCCAGTTTTGCGCCCCGGACGACCGATGCGCGGGGCAACATCGGTCGTGGCGCCACATAACTCGGTGCTCGGTGCTCGGTGCTCGGTGCCGGGTGCCGGGTGCCGGGTGCCCGGCACGTGGTGCCCACGTCGCTGCGAGCCCGGGCCGGCGCGGGTCAGGCCTCGCGGGCGGCGCGGTAGGCGGGCAGCACGACCTCTTCGCGCAGCGCCCGACGGTGCGGCTCGGGCGCGAAGCCGGCCTCGAGCCCGGTGAGCGCGACCTGCTCGAGATCCTCGAGGGTCCAGTCGAAGGCCTCGGTCACCAGCGTCATCTCCCGGGAGGTGGAGGTGCGGCTCATGAGGCGGTTGTCGGAGCTCAGCGCGAGGGCGAAGCCGAGATCATGCAGCGGGCCCACGGCATGACGCGCAACGACGGTGGTGTCGCTGGTCTGCAGGTTCGAGCTGGGGCACACCTCGAGGCAGATCTGCTCGCGGTGCACGCGCGCCGCGACGGGACCGAGCTCCTGGCCGTCGATGTCCTCGAGCAGGCGCACGCCGTGGCCGATCCGCTGAGCGCCGCAGTCCAGGGCGTCCGCGATCGAGGAGGGGCCGTCGGCCTCCCCGGCGTGGATCGTCACGTGGATGCCGTTCTCCCGGGCGAGGTCGAACGGCGCACGGAACCGGGACGCCGGGAAGCCCTCCTCGGGGCCCGCCAGGTCGATGCCCACCACGCCGCTCGAACGCCGATCCATGGCGAGCTCGACCAGGTCGTCGGTGGGCTCGAGGTGGCGGAGATAGGCCAGCAGCTGACCCACCACGATCCGTGAGCCGGCACTCGCCGCCGCGGCGACACCCTCGTCCAGCCCGTCCTGCACCGCCTGCACGGCCTCGTCGAGGGCGAGCCCGCCGGCGGTGTGCTGATGCGGTGCCCAGCGGGTCTCGGCGTAGACCACGCCGTCGGCGGCCATGTCCTCCACGAACTCGCGGGCGATGCGCCGCAGCGCAGGGGCCGTCTGCATCAGCGCGACGGTGCGGTCGAAGGTGGAGAGGTAGACGGGCAGGGATCCGGAGTCGGCGGCGTCGTGGAACCAGTCGGCCACATCCTGCGCGGTGGGGACCTCGGCACCGCCGGGCACGTCGACGCTGCCATCCGCCTCGCGCGCCGGAGCGATCGGTGGAGGGGCGATGCCCAGCTCTGCGCCAAGCTCGAGCACGGTCGCCGGGCGCAGTCCACCGTCGAGATGGTCGTGCAGCACGACCTTGGGCAGGGATCGCACAAGAGCGGGGGAGAGATGCATCCGTGCAGGATACGCCGGAGAACTGGGCGTGAATCGCGTCCTCGGGCCGGTGTCGTCGAGTCCGGGAGTCGGACCGCGGGCGGTCGAGGCGCGGGGTCACCGAGCTTCCCGAGACCATTCACGGGACTTTCCTCGTTCGTCATGCGCGCGAAACCCCCCTGTGGTCGGATCGGACGTGGACACGCTCGACTCGGAGAGCTCGAGCCACCTCCCCGAATCCCTTCTCCCACACCCCCACGCCCAGGAGACCCCATGCCGGCATCCGCCGCGCCCGCCTCTGCCACTGCCGCCGCGCCCGCCCCTGTCAGCCGCCGTCGGCTGCTCCAGGCCAGCGGTGCCTCCGCCGCCGTGATCGCCCTGGGCATCACGGCCCCGACCGCGAGCGCCGAGGAGGGGCCGCAGCCCGAGGGCCTGTTCTCCCTGGGTGTGGCCAGCGGGGCGCCCCGGCCCGACGGCGCGGTGCTGTGGGCCCGGCTGGCCCCGGAGCCGCTCGCCGAGGACGGCCACGGCGGGATGGAGCTGCGGGACGTCACGGTGCGCTGGCACGTCGCGAAGGATCCTGAGTTCCGGCAGATCGCGGCCCGCGGGCAGGCGCTCGCCCAGCCCGAGCTCGCGCACGCCATCCACCCCAAGGTCGAGGGCCTAGACCCCGCGACCGACTACTACTACCGGTTCTCGGTGGGGCGGCAGAACAGCCCCGTCGGCCGCTTCCGGACCCTGCCCGCGCAGGGCGCGGACGTCGAGTCCTTCAGCGTCGGCGTGGTCTCCTGCCAGGCCTGGTACCACGGGCATTTCACCGCGCACAAGCATCTGGCCGCGGAGGAGGAGCTGGACCTGGTGGTGTTCGTGGGCGACTACATCTACGAGTACGCCATCACCGCGTCGAACCTGTGGCGTCAGGGGGTCGAGGTGGGACCGGCGCATCAGGTCGAGACCGAGACGCTCGAGCAGTACCGGCTGCGCTACGCCCTATTCAAGCTGGATCCGCACCTGCAGGCGGTCCATGCCCGGGTCCCGGCGGTCGCCGTGTGGGACGACCATGAGGTGCAGAACGATTACGTGGGCGGCGGCTCCAGCACCGGCATCCCGGAGGATCAGTTCGCCTATCGCATCGCCGTCGCGTACCGCGCCTTCTACGAGAACATGCCGCTGGACATCGAGGCGCTGCCGGAGGGTCCGGATTCCGACATCACCACCGGATTCGACGTGGGCTCCCTCGCGCGGTTCTCGCTGCTGGACACCCGCCAGTTCCGGGACCCGGCGCCGATGGACGCCGAGGACCAGCAGGATCCGGACCGCACCATGCTCGGCGCGGAGCAGGAGGCCTGGGTGACCGAGCGCCTCGAGC
Source organism: Brachybacterium tyrofermentans (assembly GCF_014897585.1). GTDB lineage: Bacteria > Actinomycetota > Actinomycetes > Actinomycetales > Dermabacteraceae > Brachybacterium > Brachybacterium tyrofermentans. The sequence goes on from NZ_JABUXW010000025.1 coordinate 30,187, forward strand.
AGTCCCCGGCGCTGTGGAACGTGATGGCCAACGGCGTGGTGGTCGCCGCGATCACCGAGGACCGCACCGACATGTGGGACGGATACCCGGCGGCCCGGCAGCGTCTGCTGGACGCGATGGTCGCCAGCAGCAACCCCGTGGTGCTCACCGGCGACATCCACAAGCACGTCGCCGCGGAGCTTCTGGCCGACTTCACGGATCCGGGCAGCGGCACCATCGGGGTGGAGCTGATCTGCACCTCGGTGGGCTCCGACGGCGACGGGGCGAAGACCGACAACTACACCGACGACTGGACGCAGCACGAGTACGTCAAGCACTACGACGGGCGGCGCGGCTACATCCACCTGCGCTTCACGCCCGAGGAGCTGGTCTCCAGCTTCTACGTCGTGGACTGGATCGAGGCCGACGACACCGCCCCGAAGCAGCTCTCGGCGCGCTTCACCACGCCCGCCGGCGACCCCCGCCTGATCCAGGCCTGACCCCGGCCCGACACGGCCTGACCCCGGCCTCACCCGCCAGAGAAGAGCAGCTATGAGCCCGCGCCCCGACACCGTCACCGACCTGCACGCCGAACCCGCCCTGGCCAGGACGCTCCTGTCCTGGGAGCCCCTGGGATTCGACCCCCTGATCGACCACTTCCGGATCTACGCGGTCCGCGGCGAGAGCGCCCCGGAGGAGCCGCAGGAGAGCGACCTGATCGCCAAGACCGTCTACCCGAACGTCGCGCACACGGACCTCGACCCGGCCGGGGAGACCTGGACCTACACCGTGCTCGCGGTCTCCGACGCGGGCCGGCGCGGCCGCCCCAGCGCACCGGTGACCGCGACCTCCCAGCCCTCGGTCACCGCGACCGGGCGGGAGATCGCGACGATCGGCGCCTTCGACGGCCGCACGCTCGAGCATCACCTGGCCCCGACCTCGTACGCGCAGATCCCCGAGGAGTTCCCCGACGCGGTCATCGAGTACGAGCAGGGCGCCGACGAGCCCGGCGCTGCCTGGCCGTACCTGCTGCCGGGCCCGGGCGACGCCTGGGCGGGGAAGAAGCCCTACCGGGCCCGCTGGACGCTCACGCTCGACGAGGCACCGCAGGCCGATCTCGACCTCGCGGTGTGGCTCGTGGACACCACGCGCCTGGGTGGGATCCTGCGGGTCAGCGCCAACCACGAGCACGTCACCGATATCGAGCTGCCCGTGGGCAGCACCCGTGGCTCCCGCGAGGGGGACGCGACCGTGCCGGGCTCGACGCTGCGGCGCTCCTTCCACGAGCCGGCCCTGCCCGCCGCGCTGCTGCAGGCCGGGGTGAACGTGCTCGAGTTCGAGCTGGCCGAGGGCGGCTGGGCTGCTTGGGACGCCGTGGGGGTGTTCGCGCGGGAGTAGCGGGAGCAGCGGGAATGTCAGGAGCAGCGGGAGCAGCAGCATCCCCGGATCGCGGGATCGGGCGCTGCCCGTCGCCTCCCTCGAAGCACCTCGAGATCCCCGCGTGAAGAAAAGGGTGCAAAACGGACAAAGCATGACATACTCCATAGTATGCGAGGCATCATCCTGGCGGGCGGAACAGGCTCGCGACTGCACCCCTTGACCATCGGCGTCTCCAAACAGCTCATGCCTGTCTACGACAAGCCGATGATCTACTACCCCCTGAGCACCCTCATGCTCGCAGGCATCCGCGACATCCTGATCATCACCACCGCCGACGACCAGCCCGCGTTCCAGCGGGTCCTCGGCGACGGCAGCCGCTTCGGGGTGTCGCTGAGCTATGTCGTCCAGCCCGAGCCCGACGGCCTGGCCCGTGCCTTCGTGCTGGGCGAGGAGTTCCTGGCCGGTGAACCGGCCGCCCTCGTGCTCGGCGACAACCTCTTCTACGGCCAGGGCATGGGCGAGCAGCTGCGCCGCTTCCACGACCTCGAGGGCGCGGCCGTGTTCGGCTACTGGGTCGACGACCCCAGCGCCTACGGCGTGGTCGAGATGGATGACGCCGGCAACGCGATCTCCCTCGAGGAGAAGCCGATCCGTCCCCGCTCGAACTATGCGGTGCCCGGCCTGTACTTCTACGACGCCACCGTGGTGGAGCGGGCAAAGATGCTGCAGCCCTCCGCGCGCGGCGAGCTCGAGATCACCGATCTGAACCGCTCCTATCTCGACGACAGCATGCTGCAGGTCGAGGTGCTCACCCGCGGCACCGCCTGGCTCGACACCGGCACCTTCGACGACCTCGCCGCCGCCGGAGACTTCATCCGCACCGTCCAGCAGCGCCAGGGCCTGTCCATCGGCGCGCCCGAGGAGGTCGCCTGGCGGATGGGCTACCTCAACGACGAGGAGCTGCGTGAGCGCGCCGAACCGCTCGTGAAGTCGGGCTACGGCCGTTACCTGCTGGACGTCCTGAGCCGTGAACGGGCAGATCGGCCCGTCTGACCATCCGGCTCGTCTCTCGGCCATCCCGTCTGATCATCCAGCCCGACTGTTCGTTCGGCCGTCTGACCATCCGGCCCATCCATCCTTCGGCCGACGCCACCCCGCCGGGCTCGTCGGACCACCCACCACCCACCGCGGAGGAACCCTCGATGTCGCGTCATCTGCTCGTCACCGGAGGGGCTGGCTTCATCGGCTCCGACTTCGTCCACTACGTCATGGCGCACACCGAGGACACGGTCACGGTGCTGGACAAGCTCACCTATGCCGGCAGCCGGGACTCGCTGGCCGGGGTGCCGAGCGACCGGGTGCGCCTGGTGGTCGGGGACATCGCCGACGCCGCGACGGTGGAGCCGCTGGTCGCGGAGGCCGACGCGGTGGTGCACTACGCGGCGGAGTCCCATAACGACAACTCGCTCGATGACCCCAGCCCGTTCCTGACCACGAACCTGATCGGCACGTTCACGCTGCTCGAGGCGGCGCGCAGGCACGGCACCCGTTTCCACCACATCTCGACCGACGAGGTCTACGGGGACCTGGCGCTCGATGATCCGGAGCGGTTCACCGAGGCTACGCCGTACAACCCGTCGAGCCCGTACTCGGCGACGAAGGCCGGCAGCGATCTGCTGGTGCGGGCGTGGGTGCGGTCCTTCGGGGTGCAGGCGACGCTGTCGAACTGCTCGAACAACTACGGGCCGCGCCAGCACGTGGAGAAGTTCATCCCGCGTCAGATCACGAACCTGATCGACGGGATCCGGCCCCGGCTGTACGGGGCGGGGCAGAACGTGCGCGACTGGATCCACGCCGATGACCACTCCAGCGCGGTGCTCACGATCCTGGATCGCGGCACGATCGGGGAGACGTACCTGATCGGGGCCGACGGGGAGAAGAGCAACAAGGAGGTCGTGGAGTTGATCCTGGACCTGATGGGGCGTGAGAGCACGGACTACGAGCACGTCACCGATCGTCCCGGCCACGACCTGCGCTATGCGATCGATTCGACGCGGCTGCGCACCGAGCTGGGCTGGCAGCCCTCGTTCCGCGACTTCGAGGCGGGTCTGGCGGCGACGGTTGCCTGGTACCGGGAGAACGAGGCGTGGTGGCGCCCGCAGAAGGCGGCCACCGAGGCGAAGTACGCGAAGGTGGGGCAGTGACGCAGCTCGCCGTGCACGAGACCCAGATCCCCGGCCTCCTCGTGGTGGATCTGCCGGTGCATGGCGATGACCGGGGCTGGTTCAAGGAGAACTGGCAGCGGCAGAAGATGGTCGCGGCGGGTCTGCCGGACTTCGGCCCGGTGCAGAACAACATCTCCTTCAACCAGGCCGTGGGCGTGACCCGGGGCATCCACGCCGAGCCGTGGGACAAGTACATCTCGGTCGCGACCGGGCGCGTGTTCGGGGCGTGGGTGGATCTGCGCGCCGGCGACAGCTTCGGGGCGACGTACTGGCATGAGATCACGCCGGAGGTGGCGATCTTCGTGCCTCGCGGGGTGGGCAACGCCTTCCAGACCCTGGAGGCTCCGGCGGCGTACACCTACCTGGTCAGCGACCACTGGTCCGAGGCGGCGCAGTCGCAGTACACGTTCCTGAACCTAGCCGATGAGTGGGTCGCGATCCCGTGGCCGATCCCGCTGGATCAGGCGGAGCTCTCCGCGAAGGATCTCGCCCATCCGCGACTGGCCGAGGTCACGCCGGCGCCGCCGCGCCGCACTCTCGTGGTCGGTGGGGGAGGGCAGCTGGGGCGTGCGCTCGCGGCCCGCTGGACGTATCGGTCCGACGTCGACGTGGTGGCCCGCGCCCAGCTGGATCTCGCCGATCCCGCGAGCATCGACGCGTTCGACTTCTCGCCGTACGGGACCATCGTCAACGCCGCCGCCTACACCGCGGTCGATGCGGCGGAGTCCGACGAAGGCCGACGCACAGCCTGGGCGGTGAACGTGAGTGGGGTGGGGCGCCTGGTGGAGGCCGCCCGCGCGCAGCGGGCCACGCTCGTGCATGTCTCCAGCGACTACGTCTTCGACGGGAGCGCCGAGGTGCACGGCGAGGACGAGGCCCCGAGTCCGTTGGGCGTCTACGGGCAGACGAAAGCCGCCGGCGATCAGCTGGTGGCGAGCCTTCCCGAGCACTACATCGTGCGCACCAGCTGGGTGATCGGTGAGGGCGGCAACTTCGTGGACACCATGGCAGGCCTCGCGGCACGCGGCGTCGACCCGACGGTGGTCGACGACCAGATCGGCCGGCTCACCTTCACCGGTGATCTCGCCGCGGCGATCGACCACCTGCTCACCGTGCGCCCCGCCCCGGGGGCGTACAACGTCACGAACGAGGGTGAACCGGTCAGCTGGGCCCGCATCGCCGCCGAGGTGTTCGCCCTGACCGGCCACGAGCGGGGCCGCGTCACGCCCGTGAGCACGCAGGACTACTACGCGGGCAAGGCCGGGATCGCCCCGCGACCTCGGCACTCCGCCCTGGACCTCGCGAAGATCCACGCCACCGGCTTCGCCCCCCGCGAGCAGTTCGCGGCGCTGGGTGAGCACCTCGCAGGGTGACCGGCGCCTGGCTGAATCGCGCGCCGGGTTGATCGTTCTCCCTCTCTGTGAGCCAATGGGCGGCGGCCCGGGCTGCACCGTCGACGGTGAGCTGCGGGAGGCAGCGCCGCACCCGGCCTGCCACCGACCTCGAGGGAGAGCGGACATGCAGACCATCGACCTGCTGGTGATCGCGGCCTATCTGATCGCCACCGCCTGGCTGGGCCTGAAGCTCAGCGGCAGGCAGACCAGCGTGAAGGGCTATTTCCTGGGCGGGCGTGACCTGCCGTGGTGGGCGGTGTGCCTGTCCGTGGTGGCCACCGAGACCAGCGCCCTGACCGTCATCGGCATCCCGGTGATGAGCTACCTGGGAAACATCTCCTACCTGCAGCTGGGACTGGGCTACATCCTCGGCCGCATCGTGGTCGCCTTCTTCATGCTGCCGCGCTACTACGACGGCGAGATGATCACCGCCTACGCCTATCTCGGCAAGCGGTTCGGAGCCAGCACCCAGACCACCGCGGGCGTGACCTTCCTGATCACGCGGCTTTTGGCCGACGGGATCCGCGTGCTCGCCGCCGCGATCCCGCTGAAGGTGATCCTCGAGGGCATGGGGCTGGATCTCAGCTACTTCGTGATCACCGTGATCCTCTCGGTGGTGACGATCCTGTACACCTTCATCGGCGGCATCACGGCCGTGGTCTGGGTGGATGTGGTCCAGATGCTGCTGTATGTGGCCGGCGGGATCCTGGCGATCATCGTGGTGCTGAGCACCGTGGGCAGCGGCTGGTGGGGTCAGGCCGTCGACGCCGGGAAGACCCAGCTGTTCGTCCTCTCCGACAACCCGATCAGCGGCCCCGATTCCTTCATCGCCTCTCTGATCGGCGGCGCGGTCTTCGCGATGGCCTCCCACGGCTCGGACCAGCTCGTGGTGCAGCGCCTGCTGTCCTGCCGCTCGAAGGCCGAGGCGCAGAAGGCGATCATCGTCTCCGGCGTGGTGGTGACGATCCAGTTCGCGATCTTCCTGGTGGTGGGCCTCGCACTGTGGGGCTACTACCAGCAGGCCACCCCGGCCGAGCTGGGGCTGACGAGGGACGACGAGATCTTCCCGCTGTTCATCGTCGAGGCCCTGCCTCCGGGCCTGTCCGGGCTGCTGCTGGCGGGCATCCTCGCCGCCGCGATGTCCACGCTGTCCTCCTCGCTGTCCGCGCTGAGCTCCTCCACGGTCACCGACGTGGTGGCCAAGCTGCGCAGTCGGCCGCTCAGCGACGAGCAGGGCCTGCGGGTCGGCCGCTGGGCCACGATCGGCTGGGGCCTGGCGTTCATCGCCCCCGCCACGATCTTCCGGTCCGACGAGGGCAGCATCGTGGTCCTCGCCCTGGGCGTCGCCGGCATCACCTATGGCGGACTGCTGGGGGCGTTCGTGTTCGGCATCGTCAACCGGCGCGCCCGCGCCCTGGACGCCAACATCGCCTTCGTGGTCGCCGTCGCCGTGAACGCCTTCTTCTTCCTCATGGAGAAGTATGTGGTGGGCGAGGTGTGGGTCGCCTGGCAGTGGTACCCGCTGCTGGGCGGGATCGTCACCTTCGCCGTGGGCGGGCTGCTGTCGCTGCGCCACCCGGCGGTGGCGCGCGCGACGGCCCCGGAGGAGACTGCCCGGAACAGCACCCGCTGACGGGGAAGGGGAGCACGATGACGGAGCCAGCACCCTTCGAGATGTTCGAGGAGGGCGTGTACCTGCACGGCACCCAGGCCGCGCTGGAGCCCGGTGAGCTGCTCACGCCGCGGCAGCCCTCGAACTATCGCCAGGACCTGGCGATGCGCCACGTCTATTTCACCCAGACGCTGGCCGCCGCGGCCTGGGGAGCCCAGCTCGCCAGGGGAGATGGCCGGCCCCGCATCTATGTCGTAGAGCCGACAGGGGACTTCGAGGATGACCCCAACGTCACCGACAAGAAGTTCCCGGGCAACCCCACGTGCTCCTATCGCAGCCAGGAGCCGGTCCGTGTGATCCGCGAGCTCGAGGGGTGGACCGGGCACAGCCCCGAGAGCGTCCGGGCCATGCGCAAGGGCCTCGCCGAGCTGCGCCGCAGCGCGAGCGACGAGATCATCGACTGATCCGTCGGGGTCCGCCTGTGTCAGGTGCGCGGCTCTGTCGGGTGCTCGTCGACTCAGGTTCGGGTCGTGGCGCGGATCCGTGTCAGCAGATCGGGCAGGAGTTCGGTCACCGTGCGCCAGAACACCTCGGCGTTCATTGCGCCGTAGCCGCGGTGCGCGGCGATGTTCCGGGTCGTCGTGATTCCGCGACGCTCCTCGGTCGTGACGACGGACAGGAACTCGGAGAAGCGCTTCTCCTCCTCGAACAGGGCGGCCAGCCGGAGTACGGCGACCGTCGCCCGGTCGTAGCTCTCGGACCCCTCGAGGAAGGCGTCGCGTCCCTGCGCGATGACAGCGTCGACGCGTCGCTCGATCCGGCTCAGCTCATCGAGAAGGACGTCGGCAGCCACGGGGGCGCCCTCGTCCGTCGCGCGGGTTCGAGGGCGCATCTCCCAGCGGGCAGCGTGATCGGGGTGGTCGCCGTGGTCGCTCACAGCGGGATCGCCGTCCGACGGATGTGCGCGGGGGCCTCGCGGTCATCGACGACGACGTCCACCGCGAAGCCGAGCAGTTCGGTCGCGTCGGCGACGAAGGTCGCGTAGGCGAGGGGGCCCGCGTCGGGATCCACGTCGATGAACAGGTCGATGTCCGAGGAGTGATGATCGGTGCCCCGCGCGACGGAGCCGAAGACCCGGATATTGCGGACTCCCAGGTCGGCGCCGAGGGCGAGCAACTCGTCGCGGTGCGCGGCAACGGCGAGGGAAGGGCGGTAGTCCGCCGCCGCGAGAAGCCGTGCCAGCAGGTCAGGGGATACGGGCCTGCGGCCTGACTCGATTCCGGCGATATGCGGCTGTCGGGCGCCGACGGCCTCCGCCAGGGCGCTCTGCGTCATGCCGGCGTCCTCGCGGGCGGCCCGGAGGACCCCGGGGGCGTCGTTCACCGTGCCCGTCATGCAGTGAATGATACCTGTCGTGGTATATGCCGCCCAGGGTGCTGTGCCCATGCCGAGATCGGCGGAGTTCGTTCGCCGAGCCTCCGCGCCGTCAGTGCAGCGAGAGCAGCTGTCGCAGCCAGGGAACGTGTTCGCCGATCAGGGCGATCGTGCCGTCCCCGAGCACCAGCAGCGCGATGATCGCCAGCACCACGGCGAGCCCGGCCTGCAGCGGGCGACGCCGTTCGGCGAACCAGTCCGCGAGGCGCCGCACCATCCGGTCGTGCCGGCCGACGGCCGCGATCGCGGTGAGGGTCACGAGCGGTGCCTGGTAGACGAGGTTCCACAGCACGAGGAGCGCGATTCGCAGGGCGAGCGACTCCTCCTGGGCGGCCATGCCCACCGCGAGGGTGAAGGCAGGATCCGCCAGCGCGGTCGTGGAGAAGGCGATACCGGCGACGAGCAGCGGCCACATCGCGAGCCGGGTCGGGGAGCTGCGCCGTGCGATGCGCCCGTGGGGGAGGGGCGGCCGACGCGCGGAGCGCCACTGGTGCAGGGCGAAGGCGCCGAGCGCGAGGCCGGCGGCCACTTCGACGCTGCCGATCGCGTTGTTCGAGTGCAGGATAGGGCGCAGCCAGGCGCCGAGCACGGTGAGCAGCGGATGCAGCACCACGGTCACGGGGATGATCACCAGCGCGTAGCCGCCTGCGAAGGCGAGCAGGTGCCGGAGCTTCCCGCCGCGCAGGAGGATCCCGGTGGCGATGACGCCGCCGAGCACGTCCATGGTGAGGATGGCGAGCCCGAGGAACGCGAGGACGCCGGGAAGAGTCATGCTCGGAGCGTACGAGGCCGGGAGGCGGCGTGCAGCGCGGTTCGCGCCCACTCGGGGTGGGGGTTATCCGGAGGCACGCCCATGCCGCACCCCGCGACGCCGCGGCCTCACGCCTCGAACACGACCTCGCCGTCCTTGATCGTGGTGAGCACCTCGAGGCCCCGCAGGTCCTGGTCACGGTGCAGGGGATGCGAGTCTGGGAAACGTCACGAGGTTCTATGGAGCGGCTGACCCGTGAGCGCACCGCCTGGCAGGGATGGTTCACGCCGGGGCCACGGAGGATATCGAGAAGGCCGTGCCTGCGGGGGAGGGGAAATCGATGTATCTGAATAGGGCTTACTTACTGGATGCACTGCCAGATCACATCGCGCGGCTCGAGACGGCGCGCGGCGAGCTCTGGCAGCGACTTGGCTGAACTCTGCGGCGAGGAAGTCGCTGGCCGTGGCTCACTCCGGCGGTCTGGCAACGAGAGGACCGCAGGGCGGCTCGCGGGCCCACCCCTGTATCCTCGACCCGTGAATATCGGATCTCGGGCGGGCACGGTCCTCGGCTCAGCACGGCAGCTCCTGCCCACAGGGGCCAGGAACGTCTCCGTCCTCGTACAGGCGGCATCCCAGCATCTCCTCGACGACCCCGCCCTGCTGGCGATCCAGATGAGCCGGAGGCTTCCCTTCGGTGCCCGGGTACGACTCGGTCGACTTCTCGAGGGGACCCGGCCGCTCTCGCCGGCTGTCAGTGCGCTGGGGTCCTTCATCGCCGGTCGCGACGCGACTGCGGTGAGCACGCTCGAGGGTCTGCACGCGGAGACTCGTCGACGGCACTCCCGCGTGGCGGGTGAGGTGGCGATCCTGCTGGATCGGCTCGATCTGATCCCCGCCGATGCCTCGGCGACGACGCACGCCCGTGCTGCGTGGTCGCGGGGTGACCTCGGCCGGGCGGTGCACCTCCTGGATCGGGGCGGTGCAGGCGGATCCCGCTACGCGAGGCGTCTGCGCAGCGAGCTGCAGCTCCTGCAATCGGGATTCCGACTCCCGACGAGCTCCCACCGCCCGAGGCACTCGCGCGCCCCGCAGGCCGCCGACGGAGCGCCGCGGGTGCTGCACCTTCTGACCAACTCGCTCCCGCACACCCAGTCCGGGTACTCGCTGCGCAGTCATCGGATCCTGACGGCGCTCCGGGACCAGGGCATCGAGTCCGTGGCTCTGACCCGCACCGGCTATCCGGTAATGGTGGGCCTGCCAGCGGCGCGCGACGAGGACGTTGTGGATGGCATCCGCTATGTACGGACGCTCCCCTCCCGACTGCCGCAGACCCAGCAGGAGCGGCTCCACGTGGAGGTCGAGCGCGCCCTGGAGCTGGTCGAGGAATTCCGCCCGCAGGTCATCCACGCGACCACCAACTACCTCAATGCACTGGTCGCGCAGGCAGTCTCCGACGCCACCGGAGTCCCCTGGGTCTTCGAGGTCCGGGGCCTCATGGAGAAGACCTGGGTCGCGTCGCATACGACCGACGAGGGACGCGAAGCAGCCACCGCCTCCGAGAAGCATCGCCTCATCGCGGCCAAGGAGGGCGAACAGGCCCGTGACGCGGACGCAGTCGTCACGCTGTCCACAACGATGGCCGACGAACTCGTCTCCCGGGGCGTGGACCGCGACACGATCACCCTGGTTCCCAACGGGGTCGACGAGTCCCTCTTCGAGGACCACGTCAGCACGTCCCGCGCACGAGAGATCGTGGGGCTGGGCGAGATGCCGGGCTTCGGGGCCGGCGCCTACCTGGTCGGGGCGGTCAGCGCCCTCGTGGACTACGAGGGGTTCGACGTACTGCTCCGCGCCGTCGCGCATCTCCTCCAGGACCGGAGCACTCCCGAGGAGCTCCGCAGCCGGCTCCGCGTCGTGCTGGCCGGCGACGGTGTCTCCCGACCGGCGCTCGCCGATCTGGCCCACGAGCTGGGGATCAGCGACCGTGTGCTCCTGCCCGGAAAGGTTCCGCGTGACGAGGCCCGTCGCTGGGTCGAGGCCTTGGACGTCGTCGTCGTGCCCCGCAAGGACGTGGCCGTGGCCCGCTCGGTCACTCCACAGAAGCCGATCGAGGCGCTGGCACTGCGGCGACCGCTGATCGTGTCGGACCTTCCCGCGCTGCGCGAGGTGATCCCGGAACCGGGTGAGGGGGCTGTCGCCCAGTGTGTCCCGGCGGAGGATCCGGAGGCGTTCGCGCAGGCGATCGTAGTGTCGAACGAGAGGGCGGAGGACGCGGACCCGTGTGAGGTTTCGGCCTCATCCGTGGTCCACGGGCGCTCGTGGCCCGGACAAGTGGGACGATACGCCGTGGTGTACTCACGAGTGACGAGCGGAGAGAAGGAGGGCGATACGCATGGCAGCTGATGTGAAGACTCCCCAGCAGATCGTCGACGCCCTCGATGCCCGCGGGTACCAGGCGGACGGTCTCACCCCGGTCGGTGTGCGGCCCCGCCTCGGCGAATACCTGGCCCAGTTGTGGGACCGACGGCATTTCATCTGGATGGACGCCCGCCACCGGGTGGCGACCCAGAACAGCCGGAATCGTCTGGGCAGCGCGTGGCTGATCCTGAAGCCGATGCTCGATGCGGCGATGTACTTCGTGATCTTCGCACTCGTCCTGAAGGTCACGCGCGGGATGGAGAACTTCGCGGGCTTCATCATCATCGGGGTGCTGATGTTCCGCTCCACGATGCAGGCGATCAGCCACGGGCCGGGTCAGTTGAATTCCGGTAAGGCGATGATTCGGGCCTTCTCCTTCCCGCGTGCTGCGTTACCGATCTCTTCTGAGATCCGCGAGTCCCTGCAGATGGTGTACACCGTGACGATCATGGTGGTGATGATCATGGTGGTGCCGAACCACGAGCAGCCGGAGCTGACCTGGCTCCTGGTGCCGGTGATCTTCATCTTCCAGTTCTTCCTGAACCTCGGGATCTCGCTCGTCATGGCGAGGATCGGCTTCTTCTTCCCGGACATGACGCAGTTCATGTCCTTCGTCGGCCGGTTCCTGATGTACGGCTCGGGCGTGATCTTCCCGATCGATCGTTTCCTCACGAACCCCATCGCCTCGGCACTGATCGCTGTGAACCCGATCTACCACATGCTGGTCCTGTATCGCGCGGTGCTCATGGACGGCACCGTTCCCGCAGCGGAGCACTGGATGATCCTCGGCGCCTGGTCGGTGGGGCTGACCGTGTTCGGATTCATCTTCTTCTGGCGAGGTGAGGCCACCTATGGCAACGAGCAGTGATGTGACGCAGGGCGAGGATAATCGCGGGACCGGACCGGCGGATGAACGCTGGCACGCCCCGGAGTCCTCTCCGGTGACGGTGGTCGCACACGACGTCCGGATGCGATACCGGGCCATGAGGACCGACAGAACCCCGCGGACCGGCCTGCTCGGGAAGTTCACGCGCAAGCAGATGGTCAACGTGGCGGCTCTGCGCGGAGTGTCCTTCACGGCCCGTTCCGGGGAGTTCGTGGGGATCATCGGGCGCAATGGGTCTGGGAAGTCGACCTTGTTGCGCGCCCTAGCAGGGTTGGAGTCCCCGAGCTCCGGCACCGTGCTCACCTCCGCCCGTCCGGTCCTGCTGGGGGTCAGCGCGGCGCTCATCCCAGAGCTCACCGGCGCGCAGAACGTGAAGCTCGGCGCGCTGGCCATGGGACTCACCCCGGCCCGTGCGGAGGAGATCTTCGAGCAGGTCGTGGAGCTCTCCGCGCTGGGCGAGGCGATCGACCTCCCCATGAAGACCTATTCGTCCGGGATGGGATCGCGCCTGAAGTTCGCGATCTCCCTGGCGGCGGATCCCTCGATCCTGATGATCGATGAGGCGCTGGCCACCGGTGACGCGACGTTCGCCGAGCGGTCCAAGAACGCGATGGACAAGCTGCTGGAGAACGCCGGCACCGTGTTCCTGGTGAACCATGCTGCGCAGACCATCGAGAAGATGTGCTCCCGCGCCATCTGGATGGAGCGCGGGCGGATGGTGATGGATGGGGACGCCGTGGAGGTGGCCCGCAAGTACCGCTGGTTCGCGCATAATCTGGCACAGGGCAACGAGGAGAAGGCGGCCGGCCTGCTCCGCGACGCCGTGCTGGAGGGAGAATCCCAGCGGCGAGCCGCGCAGCTGTTCCCCGCGGCAGATCTTGAACCGGCGACGGCGAAGCGCACTCGAGACGTCGCCCCGGAGTTCGAGCCCGATCCCTTCACGAAGGCCTACGACCGCAGCACTCCGTCGGTGAAGAAGCCCTTCCCTGCCACGATCTTTCCGCACGACGACAACTGAAGCATCCCGATCCCCAAGGAGAACACCGTGACTCTTCGAATCATGACCATCTATGGCACGCGCCCCGAGGCGATCAAGGTCGCCCCGATCATCAAGGCTATCGAGGCGGACGCCGACCTCGAGAACGTGCTCGTGGTCACCGGTCAGCACCGGGAGATGCTCGACCAGGTCAACACCATGTTCGAGATCGTCCCCGACCACGACCTGAACATCATGGCCGCGGGGCAGAGCCTCAACGGCATCGTGGCGAAGGTGATAAGCGGGGTCGACGCGATCCTGGAGAACGAGACACCGGATGCGGTGATCGTGCAGGGCGATACGTCGACCGTCATGGGGGCGGCCGTAGCGTCGTTCAACCGCCAGATCCCTGTTCTCCACCTCGAGGCGGGCCTGCGCTCGGGTGACATCAACTCCCCGTTCCCCGAGGAGGCGAACCGCAAGCTCACCAGCCAGATCGCGGCACTGCACCTCGCGCCGACATCCACCAGCAAGGCGAATCTGACGCGCGAGGATGTCAGCGAGAACGACATCGTCATCACAGGCAACAGCGTGATCGACACCCTGCTGCACGCCACCTCGACGCTCGAGGTGCGATTCGACGACGAGCGGCTGGAGAAGCTCCAGCAGAGCCTGGGCAACAACGGGCAGGAGCGCATCCTGCTGGTCACCGCTCACCGCCGCGAGAACCTCGGTTCCGCCATGGAGGACATCGGCGGCGCCGTGGCAGATCTGGCGCGCAAGTACCCGGATCTGACGGTCGTGTTCCCGATCCACAAGAATCCGAAGGTCCGTGCCTCGATCCGGCCGGCTGTCGAGGGGCTCGACAACGTGCTCCTCATCGAGCCGCTGCCGTACGCCCAGTTCACGCGTGCGCTGAGCCTCGCGAACATCGTCCTGACCGACTCCGGCGGCGTCCAGGAGGAGGCTCCGAGCCTCGGCAAGCCCGTGCTGGTCATGCGAGAGAACACGGAGCGACCCGAGGCCGTCGTCTCGGGAACGGTGAAGCTGATCGGCACGCACCGCCAGCGCCTCGTCGACGAGGTCTCCCTCCTGATGGATTCCCCTGAGGCCTACGAGGCCATGGCGAATGCCGTGAACCCCTACGGTGATGGCCAGGCAGCGGCCCGTACCGTGGCGGCGATCAAGTGGAAGTTCCTGGGTGGCGAGCGTCCGGCGGACTTCGGCACCCCTTCCGCCTGAGAGCACCGCAGCCTCAGCATCTGGCAGGACGAGCAGGAACGAGATGACGACTATGCGTGACCGACTTCGAACAGCGATCCTGGCGGCTGGAGCGGGGTGGGCGCTCTTCGTGATCGTCTTGGCAACCGCCGCCGCGATGGGCTCCTGGATCGTGGCGGTCATCGCCGCTGTCCTCGGGCTTGCTCTCGTGGTCTCCACCTGCTTCGTGGTGATGCGCCTCGCCACGCGTCTGAGCGGGACCACCGACCGCTTGGCGACCCGGGCGAAGAACCTCGAGACGCGCGCTGATGTCGTCGAGCAGCATGCGGACGCTCTCGAGCAGGGCGTGAACGAGGTCGGATCCCGCGTCGGCGATGTGGAGGTGCTGTCCGCCGACCACGATCGTCGGATCGTCGACACCGTCTCATCGGTCGCAGGGCTCGACGCCGGCCTCGCGGCGACCACGCATTCGCTCAGCGAGCTCGACGCCGGCCTCGCGGCGACCACGCGATCGCTGGGCGAGCTCGACGAGCGCGGCGCCCGCCAGGACGCGACGCAGAGAGAGCTCGTGGAGAGCCTCGATGCGCGCTTTGCCGCCGGCGACGAGGAGGCTGCGTCGCTACGCCGCTCGGTGGTGAACGCCCGCAACGCGCAGAAGAGGTCCGCGGAACGTCTCGACCTGGTCCGGAAGGATCTGCGGGTGCTGCGGAGCCGGGTTCCCAGCGGCTTCCTTGCACCCCTGGAGGGAGAGGTGTCCACCCTGCAGGATAGGTCCCGGGAGCACGCGCGCACCTCCTTCGAGACGGCGATTCAGCTCGGGCGCAGCCCGCGCTCCATCCTCACCGTCGAGAGTGCCAGGAAGCTCTTCCAGGACTACTACTCACGGGGCGACTACCTGCGCGTGCGCCCGCTGCTCGACAGCTTCGATCTGCTGACGGAGCAGAATCTCACCAGCTCCCGGGCGATCTACCGATACTTCCGGGGCACGGGGTACTGGGAACTTGCCGCTCAGGCGGTCGCGCGGGTCCATGAGAAATCCGGCCGCGAGAACGACGCGAGGGCCGTGGCGAAGATCGAGCACGAGATCTCGCTGTTCTCCCAGCCCTTGCTCGTGAGCCCCGAGCTGCCGGACGGGGATGCGCATGATCCCTCCGGTCCGATTCTGCATATGGTCGGGCGGGTGCTGCCCGAGACGCAGACCGGCTACACCCTGCGCACCCAGTACACGGCCCTCGCCCAGATCCGGAAGGGCCTGCCGGTCGCGATCGTCGGCCAGTCGGGGATCACCGAGCATGACGTCGAGCAGATCGAGCACTACGTGCAGGGCGGGGTCGACTACTACCTGCTGCCGGGTGCGGCCCGGAACGAGCTGCTCCTGGACGAATGGCTCGCCGAGAACATCCGCGGTCTTGCGCAGCTGGTGCTCGAGATCCGCCCGAGCGTCCTGCACGCCCAGTCGGACTTCTTCAATGCGCTCATCGTCCACGCTGTGGGCACGAAGTACGCCATCCCCACCGTCTACGAGTCCCGGGGCTTCTGGGAGGAGTCCTGGCTCTCGCGGACCATCGACGCGAACGGCTGGGGAGAGGGCGCCGACAACCTCTTCTCGATGTACGGACTGCCCGATGCATACTCCCTGAGGAAGCGTGCCGAGGAGATCGCCCGGCAGCTCCCCGATCACGTGTTCACTCTCGCGGAGGTCATGCGGGATCACATCATCGAGTCCGCGCACGGTCGGATCCCCGCGGGCTCCGTCTCGATCGTGCCCAATGCCGTCGAGGCGGCGAACTTCCCGGTCCAGGAGAGCGATCGCGAGCTGGCCGAGGAGATCGGTCTCCCGGAGGACGCGCTCGTGGTCGGCTACATTTCGTCGATCGTCGAGTACGAGGGGATCGACACCCTGATCGATGGCTATCGCCTCGCTGCGGCCACCTCGGATCGTCCGCTGTGCCTGATGCTGGTCGGGGACGGGGCGTACCTGCCCACCCTGCGTGAGCGCGTCGAATCCGCAGGGATCGAGAACGTCTTCTTCACCGGTCGCGTCCCCCATGAGGACGTGCTGCGGTACTACGGACTGATCGACCTGTTCGTGGTGCCTCGGAAGGCCTCCGCGGTCGCCGATCTCGTCACTCCGCTGAAGCCGTTCGAGGCGTTCTCGACGGGGCGCACGGTGATCCTGTCCGATGTGGGCGCCTTGCAGGAGATCGCCCGGCAGTCCGGCGCTGTCGAGACGTTCCGGGCCGGGGACAGCACCGATCTCTCCCGGAAGCTCCTCGAGCTCATCCAGGATCCCGAGCGACGCCAGGAGCTCGGCCAGACCGCCTCCCGCTGGGTTCGCAACTACCGGACCTGGGACAGCAACGTCAGCGAGTACTACCGGGTCTACAAGAAGCTGGGCTACACCGGCACCTCCTCGCTGAACCTCGAGGCAGAGGTGCGGCTCCGCGAGCGAGGCGTGAATGCGGGCGACCTCCTCGATGCCTTCGAAAAGCTCCCCGAGCCCCCTCTGACCGGCTGGTTCTCGCTCAGCGAGATGAAACAGGACGCGCAGGACATCGTCACGACGGGCTGGGTCTTCGAGGAGTTCGAGCCCGTCCGTGTCACTGAGCATCCGGATTGGGCCGCCGTCGGCGAGGTCAACCGCACCTGGGGATTCACTCTCCATTCGTGGCCGTTCATGGAGCCGCTGCTGCGGGAGCACTCACGGACCGGGGACCGTTCCTGGCTGGAGACTGGCCTGGACATTGCCCTGGACTGGATCGGGACGTACCTCGATCCCGCTGCTCCCGAGGATCCGATGGCCTGGTACGACATGGCCCTCGCCCTGCGGGCTCCCATGCTCCTGAATCTGCTGATCCGCACTGCACGCCACGAGGATCTGCATCCGCAGGCAGCCGTGCTCATCGACGCGATCCTGCGGCATATGGACGAGCTCCACGAGGACCGTGCGTTCAACCCGAACAACAACCACGGGTTCTACACCGCGGCATCGCAGTTGCACCTCGCCAAGCATGGCTCCCCCCTGCCGGGCGCCAGCGCTCTGCACGACGACGGCGCGGCACGCCTGCGCACGATGGCAGATCGCCAGTTCGCGCCGGACGGCGCGCATCTCGAGCATTCGCCGGACTATCACCGGATGCTCCTCGATTCCTTCGAACAGGTTGTGCTGGACGGACTCGTCGAGGACGAGGACATCTGCGAACGGATCCGGCGCGCCGCCGAGGTGCTCGGGTGGATGGTGCAGCCCGACGGGTATCTGGTGCAGTTCGGGGACACGCCTGCGACGTACATGACGGTTGACGGCGCGACCTCCATGGATCCGCACACGCAGTTCATCCTGAGCGATGGACGACAGGGCGAGGCACAGGGCAAGGAGCTCGCCGTGTACCGCGATGGCGGATACGCTTTCGTGCGCTCTCCTGCTCCGCAGGCCCCGGGGGAGCTCGCCGCAAGCGGTTATCTCGCCTTCAGCGCCGCATTCCACTCCCGTGCGCACAAGCATGCCGATGACCTCAACCTCGTCTGGTACGACCGTGGCACCGAGATCCTCGTGGACTCTGGCCGCTACGGCTACGGCGATCTGCTCCCTGCCGATTCGCCGCTGCGCAAGAAGGGGTTCTACTACGGCTCGCCGGAGCGTCAGTACGTGGAGGGCACCAGGGCCCACAACACGGTCGAGATGGACGGGGAGGATCAAGACCGCCGGAACCGGGCACCCTACGGCAGCGGCATCGCCGACGCCGTCCAGACGGACGGTGTGTTCGATCTGTCCGCCCGGGTGCACCATGCCGACTACATCCATCGCCGGCGCGTCGTGTACACGCCGGGCCGGCAGCTGCTCGTGAAGGACGCGGTCTTCTCGCAGTCCCCGGACAGCCGCACCGCTGTGGTCTGGTACAACATCGATGGCTCGTTCGAGCTGATCGAGCGCGACGAGGCGCTGGTGTTCGAGCGTCTGGTCGATGGCGAACTGGTGCGCCTCGAGGTGTCGGGACCAGGTACTCTCGTCGATCCTGTGCGGGGCGGGCAGGATCCGCTCCGCGGGTGGCGTTCCCGTCGGGATCGTTCCCTCGAGCCGGTCTGGTCGGTCGGATTCTCCGTAGCCGTCGAGACCCGGGCGGCGGTGGATACGGTCTTCCGGCTCTCGTGATCACCCTCCCGGGCTGTCCCCGCTTCGTTAGGACTCCATGACAGAGAACGATGACAAGACCGCGAAGGTCGATCTGCTCGCCGCCTCGGACACCGATCTGCGTCGGCGCGGTCTCGAGGTCGACCAGCTGCTGACCGCCCTGAGGTCGGCGCCGCTGCCCGACCTCACCGGATGGTTCACGATCCAGGAGATCAAGCAGAGCGCCGACGCGGTGCTCGAGGACGGATGGAAGTTCTCCCGCTTCGACCCGGTACCGATCGCCACCCTCACCGACTGGGCGCAGTACGGAGCCGCTCACCGGTCGTGGGGGTTCCATCTGCACGCCTGGGAGTTCATGGACCCGCTGCTGCGCGCGGCGGATGCTGACGACGGGGACGTCTGGCTGCGCCGGGTCGTCCGCATCGCGGTCGACTGGGTCCGGATCCATCGGGGCGCCGACGACGAGGCTGATCCGATGGCCTGGTACGACATGTCCCAGTCGTTGCGCACCCCACGGCTGATCGCCATCGCTCTGCGTGCCGCGCGGCACGCAGACCTGCGGGAGGAGACGGTGATCCTGGCTGAGGCACTCGCCTGGCATCTCGACGAGCTCCACGAGGACAGGGCCTTCAACCCGCGCAACAACCACGGCTTCTACACGGCGGTGTCCCAGGTTCATGCCGGGCGCTACCTCCGGATGCTGCCGGATGCTGCCCGGACCGCGGAGGAAGGCGAGGAGCGACTGGCTCTCATGGCCCGCTCCCAGTTCGCCGCCGATGGTGTCCACCTGGAGCATTCCCCCGATTACCACCGCATGTTGCTGAACTCCTTCGAGCTGGCGGTGCAGGACGATCTCATCCTCGACGAGGAGATCCGCGCACGCATCCAGCGTGCGGCGTATGTTCTGGGATGGATGATCCAGCCCGACGGCACGATCCTTCAGATGGGGGACTCCCCGGCGACTCAGGTCATCGGGAAGGTCCTGGACTCCATCGATCCCCACACGCGATTCCTGCTCACCGATGGGGCGTCGGGCGAGCCTGCCACGGAGGAGCTCGCGGCCTTCCCCGAGGGCGGCTACGCCTTTGTGCGCTCACCGCAGCCATCGGCCCCGGGCGAGCTCGCCCGAAGCGGCTATCTCGCCTTCAGCGCGGCGTACCACTCGCGGGCGCACAAGCACGCCGATGATCTGAACGTGGTCTGGTTCGACCAGGGCCATCAGATCCTCACGGATGCCGGACGCTTCGGCTATGGCGAACTGTTGGATCGGGAGTCCCCGCTCCGGGCGGAGGGCTACTACTACGCTGCACCGGAGCGCCAGTACGTCGAGAGCACGATGGCGCACAACACGCTGATGGTCGATGGCAGGAACCAGCAGCGGCAGGGGAGGAAGCCGTACGGCAGCGCGCTCACGGAATGCGTGCAGAAAGGCGCTCGCTTCGACCTGTCCGCGCGGGTCCGCCACTCCGACTACGTCCACCGACGCAGGGTCGTGTACACGCCCGGGAAGGAGCTGAGGCTCCTCGACGCGATTCATTCGAGCCGGTCGGAAGCTCGTGAGGGCGTGGTGTGGCTGAACCTGGACGGCAGCTTCGAGCTGGAGTCCGTGGGGGAGGAGATCGTGCTGGTCGCCGAGACGGAGAACGGCCCGCTGCGCGTCTCCGTGAGCGGCCCTGGTCGTCGGCTGGACCCCGTGCGTGGGCAGCAGGAGCCTCTACGAGGATGGAGATCCCGCAAGGATGGCTCTCTTGAGCCCACCTGGTCGCTCGGCTTCGCCTTCCCCCTCGAGACCCGGGCGTCGGTCGAGACCCGACTGCGCCTGCACTGACATCACCCTCGACCCCCCGCTCAAGAACGACAACACGAGCCAACGCATTCGCCGTTCCCCAGAAGTAGGTATCACGCCATGAACATCAACTTCGTCTGTGTCGCCCGCACACCCGAGGCCCGCACCATTCTGCCGACCCTCCTGGATGGCGTGGTCGAGGACGCTCGCCGGATCTTCGGCGAAGCCATCGATCACGTGTACCTCGACGAGTCCACAGCCCTGTTCAATGCGGACCGGATGGAAGGCGCCTGGCAGGTTCCGACCTGGTTCGAGGAGGGCGGTGACATCTTCGCTGTGTCCCAGCCTCCGATCCCCGTCGACCACGACACGACCCCTGGCGACTACTGGACGGGCCTGGCTCCGCTGATCCGCTCGGGCGCTCTCGGTCGCCTGCTCCCCAACCATTTCGGCATCCATCGGCGGGCGGATGGCTCGGTGCGGGTCTGGGCGGACACCCTGGGCCTCGGCCGGTGCTACTACGTCGTGACCGACGATTTCGTCGCGGCCTCGAACCATATCGGCGTGCTCGCGCACTTCGTGGATGGGCCGCTCGAGGCGGACACAGAAGCCATCGGCCGGTACGTGCTAGCCAGCTGGTTCACGAAGGATGACTCCCCGATCCGCGGCATCCACCGACTGCGAGAGGCGACGGTTCTCGATGTCTCCCCGAGCGGCGACGTCAGCTTCGGTGAGCACACCGATCTCACCGAGCTTGTGGGGGAGCGCGAGGCGCGACCGGACTACGACGAGGTCGTCGACCAGACCC
Organism: Brachybacterium tyrofermentans; assembly: GCF_014897585.1. Classification (GTDB taxonomy): domain Bacteria; phylum Actinomycetota; class Actinomycetes; order Actinomycetales; family Dermabacteraceae; genus Brachybacterium; species Brachybacterium tyrofermentans. The sequence continues at coordinate 51,188 of NZ_JABUXW010000025.1, forward strand.
GCACGATCGCCCGGAACCTCGATGCGCTGAGCGTGCGCACCTCCACGGTGTACCTCAGCGGTGGACGCGACTCCCGGATGACCGCCTCCATCTGGCTGAGCGGCGGGAGCAGTGCACGGGTCGTGACCTTGGGAACCCTCGAAGCTGAGGCCGAGATCGCGCAGGAGCTTATGGGTATCTACGCTGGCCAGGAGCGTGAGGGCCAGGAACTCCGGCACGACCTCACCTACCCGAACGCTTCCACCATCACGATGCCCCTGCGCGAACGTTTCGCGAACGCCTTCGCGATGTGGGACGGCGACGCCGCCCCGACCAATGCACGTTCGAACGTGGGAATCCCGGGTCGGCAAGCGGGGCTCAGCATTGGCGGCGTCGGAGGCGAGATCATGCACGGCTACTATTACCACCGACCCGGGGACCTCGAGAGGATAGCCCGTCTCGACCATCCTGTCGCCTACGCCGCCAGGAGCTTCCGCGGCACTTTCGTGACGCCCGAAGTCCACTCGTCCATGGACGGATTCTTCGATGAGTATTACGAGCGAGCGGTGCAGCACGGCCTGCCGGGCGTCGGCGCGCTCGACTATCTCTACCTGACCGAGAAGTTCCGCCGCTGGGGCAATCAGGCGCTCGGATCGATGGCGGCGGTCATGCTGTCCGGCCCCGCCTACGTGAGGGCCTGCTTCGATCTCGATCTGCAAGAGAAGATCGACAAGAAATTCCCCGACGAGATCGTGCGTCGCGCGGTCCCTGCCTGGGCTGACGTGGAATATTACAAGGCTCCGTCCTCGGACTCGAAGAAGTCGATGAAGAAGAAGCTCTCGACTTTCGACACCGATCCGGAGTACTTCCACGAGGTCTTCCGGAACCCTCGGGCATGGCCGCAGTACCTGGAGCGGGAGAAGGTCGAGGATCTTCTCCAGAAGATTCAGGGGGAGGATGCTCCGCCTGTTCACGAGGCGTGGCTGAACCGGGCGATGTGGATCGACCACATCGACGAGCACATCGCCGATCTCAACCGCCGCGTGCGGGAGGTGCGCACCCGATGACCCAGCACCCGCTTCTGACCCGGTTGGAGACCGGATACTTCGCCCCCCGTTCGAGCGACGCGAGAAGCGCCGGATTCCTGACTGACGGTCGAGTGCGCATGGGCGACGTCACGGTCGACGTCCATTCGCCGTCGTCGTTCGACGAGACCGGAGCGATGAAGCGGGTCCACGTCCTCGCGCTGCAGTCCCTGCGCTGGATCGATCCGCTCCGCCGTGCTCCGGAGTCGGTGCCGGCCGCTGCCGAGGCCTGGACGAGGATCGTCATGACCTGGGCAGCCTCCGCGGGGGCCCAGGATCCTGCGTCCGATGCGTGGCGCTCGATCCCGCTGGAGCAACGGGCGACGGCGCTCGCGCTGGGCACCCCGGAGGGGAGCGAGGCGATGTCGCTGATCCCGCTCCACATCGAGCGCCTCGCCCGCCTGGACGAGGACGCCAGCTCGGCGGAGCGCCGCCTGCAGCTGCTGCAGATCCGTCTCGCCCTCCAGGTGCGCCTGGGGGAGGGGCCGGAGGCACTCCGCGAGAGCGCGATCGCGGCCGCCGCCGGGGCCTTCACCGATGACGGCTATGCGGTGGCGAAGGACCTCTCCGAGGTCGCGAATGCTGCGCACGCCTGGCGAGAGGTGCTGACAGAGCTGGGGGTCCCGGAGAAGCACGACATCTTCGCTCGGATCGGTGCCACGGGCTTCTGGCGACAGGCGCTGGCGCCGGACGGCACGTTGATCCCCGTCGGCGGAGCCGTCCCGGATCAGATCCCCGGAGCCGACGACCCGAGAACCCGCTACGTGGTCACCGGGGGAGCGGAGGGATCAGCCCCGGCGGAGATCTCCCACGTCGACCCGACCGGCCTGGTGAGCCTGCGCAGCGGATGGGGAGAGACCGAGCGTGACGCGCGGGACGAGACCCTCGTGACCATGGTCCTCGGACCGGTCCGGGGCCGGGACGCCCATCATGATCCAGGGCGCGTGACCTACACCTCCCAGGGCCGAGCCTGGCTCGTGGACCCACTCGGCCCGGCTGCCGCCGAGGCCGATGCCCACTCCGTGATCGATGTCGAGGACGTGCGCTACCGCGTCAACGGCGGTGCGGAACTGATCCGGCACTACGCGGACGACAGCGTCGAGGGCATCGTCGCCAAGGTGAACGTGCACCTCCAAGTGCAGTGGTCGCGGCACCTGGTCTACGCGCGCACCGGGAACTACCTGGTCGTCGAGGACACGGTCCGCTCCTCCAAGGAGTACGCAGGCCATCTGCAGTGGATCGTCGCGCCGGATGCAGTGGTCGAGCCGTCTCCCAGCGGGTTCCTCCTGCATGCGGACGGGCGTTCCGTCGCGATCCAGGTCTCCGGGCTTCCTCTCAAGGATCACGAGATCACGGAGATCAGCGAGGAGTCCGGCGAGCGGATCGCGTGGCGGATCAGGGTGCCCATGGCGGGGACCAGCAGTCGCGTGGTGTCAGTCATCGCGGACGTCGTGGACCCGTCCGTGTTCGCTGCCCACAGGGTCGCGCGCGGGGGCAAGGAGTTCACCGTGAACATGCGCGACAAGCACCTGGACGAAACCCTGGTGGTGACGCCGGACCTCTCGATGGTGGTGGCCTCCGGGCTCGACCCGGACGAGGCCGTGTCCCGGACCATCGCTATCGGCGCCGCGGGGAACCTCACGCCGGAGGAAGCGCTGCAGCAGCGTATCGACGTCCGCCGCGCGATCGATACGGTGAAAGCGGAGGTGCACGCCGAGGGCGGTGACGTCCCGGCTCGACTGCGGGGTATCGAGCGACTCCTAGGCGCCGGCGAGGAGCTGCGGGTCAACGGGCTGCGGGACCACGGCTTCGGCGCCGCGCTCATCGATCTTGCCGGCACGGACCTCACCGGGCACGTCGCCGCGCACCCGCAGGTGGAGAGTCTGCGCCGGGGACCCCTGGTCCGTTTCTCGCAGGAGGAGCTGATCCAGCCGGGCTACGACGTGCCCGTGCGGACCACTCCCGATGCCGGGACGGTTCCCGACGATGTCGCCGAGCCGTTCGTCTGGAGCGTCGATCTGGGCCAGCTGGTGCCCTCGGCGTACCTCCACGACGGGGAGGGTGACGTGCTGACCGTGTACTTCCACGGCGCGACGGACCGCACGAAGTTCACCATGCCCCGGTACGAGCGCCTTCGGTCCATGCCGAAGCTGGGGCTCGGCCCGGTCATGTTCTTCTCCGATCCGTGCCTGGATCTCGATTCCCGCATGATGCTGTCCTGGTACGTGGGCACCGAGGACGTGGACCTGCATCGCGAGATCGCCCGGATGATCGACGCCTACGCTCGTCGTCGCGGCATCGAGAAGGTGCTGCTGGTCGGGAACTCCGGTGGCGGCTTTGCCGCGCTGCAGCTCGGCGCCTACCTCGAGGGGACCAGGGTGGTCTCCTTCAACCCGCAGATCCAGGTCGACAGGTACGTCCCGCGGATCGCGGAATCCGCGCACTGGGCACTGTTCGGTCGCGGCACGGTGAGCGATGACCCGGTGAACGCTCCGCGCATGGACCTCATCGAGCGGTATCGCCGCATCGGATTCGATCAGGACGTGCTGCTGATCCAGAACCCCGGGGACGATCATCATCACCAGGAGCACTTCCTGCCGTTCACCGAGGCGTTCAATGCGTCCGAGCGCTCCGACCGGATGCGCACACTGACCCCGTACCTGGGCCCAGGACACCGCGTTCCCGGCTCCGAGGAGTACCTGCAGATCGTCCGCGAAGAGGCCGCGGCGCAGTCCGACCAGCCCTGGGCGCTGCGCGGGCTGCGGGACCTGGGCTCATGAGCTCCTCGTCCGCGGTCCCGACCTCCGGTGACGCGTGGATCCAGCACCAGATCCGGCGCACCATGTTCGAGCATGCGATGGGAGGTGCGATCAATACCGGCGGCCTCGGGGCCGTCGCCCTGCGCTTCGATCATGGCCTGGTCAACCTGTCCCGGCACATCCTGCCGTTGACCAGCTCCCGTCACCTCCAGGTATCCCTGGCGCACAACCCGCGCACGGGTGACCTCCGGGAGAACCACGGCGTGGGCATGGACGAGGTCGACGGCTGGGTACGAGCACGGCACGTCGAGATCTGGAACCATTCCGCCTCTCACCGAGGCGTCGCCACCACCGAGGATCTGATGGACGAGGTCGTCGCGTCGATCGGAGAGATCGAGGAGCAGCTCCCCTCGACACAGGGCAAGGTGTGGGGCTTCAACCCGCCCGGGATCCCGGGGGAGGACTACGCCGGCTTCGCGAAGGGCTCCCGCCCGGAGGAGTGGACGACGGAGGCCGGGAGGATCATCCTGGCCCATCACGCGGTGGTCTCCGGGCACGTACCCGGCACCGCCCAGCGCCTGCTCGATGGCCGGCTGAGGGACGGCCTGGCCCACGTCACGATGGATGCCCGCCCGGTCGAGGAGATCATCGCGCGCATCGATGCCGCAGCCCGGAAGAGACGGGGCCTTCAGCTGATGCTCCATCCCTCGCGCCTCGGCCTGGACGGCAAGCTCAGCGTCGAAGGACTCACGGCGGTGCTCGACCATCTCGTGGAGCTCCGGGAACGGCGCGAGATCGTGACGCTGTCTCCCTACCAGCTGCTTCTCGCGGATGCGCGAGGTCACATAGCAGCTCGCTGAGACTGCTCAGCGGCGTTGCCGCAGGCGCGCGACAGTCTCCTCGAGCTTGGCGATGCGCGCGTAGGCCGTCTCGAGCCGACGCGGTGAAGGGTCGCTGGCCCAGTCCGGGTGCGGCCGAGTCCCTCGCGGGGCAGGCCGTGTGTACAGCTCTTCGAGAAGCTTCGCCGTCCCCGTCGCGGAATGCTCCGCCTCGACGTACCGGCGGCCGGCTGCTCCGAGCTCGGCGCGGCGAGAGGCATCGCCCAGGAGATCGGCCATGACCGCTCTGAAGGTCTCCGGATTAGCGCTCACCACCGGCATGGATGGGTGGCGGGTGCGCACTTCGTCGCGGATCCGCGCCACTGCCACGCGACCCATCGCCATCGCCTCCAGGGAGAGCACGCCGGCGTCGCCGCCCAGGAGCTTCTCGATGACGATGTCGGCCTGCGCGATCTGACGGAGCAGCTCGTCATGAGAGGCTCCTTCGACGATCCGGACCTCGATGTCGAAATGATTCTGGAGCTGCTGGAGCTCCGCCTCGATCATGTCCGTGCCTTTGGTGGCGCGACGCCGCGTCGCGTGCAGGACGACGGGACGAGAGCGATGGGGCATCGGCGTGGCCTCGTATGCCGTGAGATCGAGACTCTTGGGCAGGTAGGTGGCCTCGGGGACATACACCTGGTCGAGCACGGAGGACACGGTCATCACGTGCGCGTAGGTGCGGATCAGTGCCAACCGCGTATCGATCTTCTCCTCATCGCACGGGATATCCGCGAAGCGATAGAAGCTCCACGGGTCGTCGTCGAGGTGATGGCTCTTCTTGCGGATGTCGGAGCCGTGGAAGGAGACGACGATCCTCTTGCCCAGCGCACGCAGCAGAGGTAGGTCCCACATCTGCGGCAGTCCGTCACGGGCTGGCATGAGGGACCGGGCGGTGTGGAGATGGAAGACGTCGAACTCTTCCTCGAGGGCTGCCGTCAGCACGGCGAAGTAGTCCGCTGTCGATTCGGGATCCAGCTGTCGGTCCACACGGAACCCGTTCGGGCTGGCGCCGTAGTTCCAGATCTGCGCTTCATGACCGAGTGCGGCTAGCCTCGATGTTTCATCGGGGTTGTGAGCGGGGGCGACCGGCGTCGTTGCCGGTGTT
>NZ_JABUXW010000026.1 GCF_014897585.1 Brachybacterium tyrofermentans
GCCTACCAGACCGCCGCCTGACTCCCACTGGCCTCATTCACCTTGACAAATTCCGGCACGCCAGCGCGATCAGCGCTGAGACTCCGACGATGTGCCACATAGTCCACGCGGCAAGCCATTCGTCCGGCAGGACCAGCTTCGCAATGAGTTGCGTCGCAACCAGCGGCATCGCGACGGTCAGGGTTTCATGCAGGGAGACTTGTCGATTCTTCTCGCTCATGACTCGACGCTACGGCCGCCTTCGTTGGCAGCGACATGGCTGAGAGTCGAGGGCCGCTCCCCACGAAAGTACGCCCGCACTCTCCCAGGGGAGGGTGGGGCGCTTTCGTCAGACCCGGGGCGCTCCGTCGCGTCCCGCGTACTCGTTCGGTACCGCGATCGCGCCCGAGCAGCCGAGCGTCCGCACCGTGTCACAGACCCGGCACCGCCACGCGGGGCGGCCTCCGCCGGTGGCGCCGGCGCACTGGCACAACTGACTACTGGAAGCTGACCCACGCGCCAGTCTCGCCGCGTGCGCATGGGCCAGGGTCGGGGTAGGTCCAGCCGTGGGGAGCGGATCAGGTCCATGGGGAGAGTGTGCGCCGGGGGCGGGACAGACTGGATTTCGGACTGCACTAGCCCTGGGCATACCCCCGCTAGGACTCGTCCGAAAGTGCGGATGCGGCACCACGTCGGCACCCCATCCGCCTCTCGTCTCCCCAGAAATCTTTCTGACCAGTGGGCCCGGCGGGGATCGAACCCGCGACCCGCGGATTAAAAGTCCGATGCTCTGCCGACTGAGCTACAGGCCCGCGCCCGCTGAGCGAGCCAGTCCATCCTACCTGCGCGTGGCGGCGCTGGAGAACGTCGGACGCGGCGTACTGGACTGCTCGATGCGCTCCGGCGCGCGACGCCGAGCCGGCCAGGCATACAGGAACACCGTCGCCGGCCGGATCAGGATCGCGAGCACGCAGATCCCGATCGTGACCAGGTAGAAGATCAGGTAGCTCGCGGCGCTCGGCGGGACGTCCAGGTGCCGGGAGAGGAGCTCGATCACGGGGAGGTGCACGAGGTAGGCGACGATCGAGTTGCGGCCCAGCCACTCCACGGGACGGGTGAGGCGCATCCGCGGGAGACGCTGCGCGAGCCCTATCGCGGCGATCACGGACACCAGCACGACGACCTGGGTCACCACGGGCACCGAGGGCTCGATGTCGCTCAGCGCCGCCCACAGCGCCCAGGCGGCCGCGAGGGAAAGTGCGGGGGCCAGCAGGGCGAGCGGGATCATGCGTGCGGTGAGCACGTTCCGCAGCGCCGCCCCGGCGAAGAAGTACACCGCGTAGTAGATGAACTTGTCCGGCCGCGGCCCGTCGACGTCGTGCTCGATGCCGAGCAGGGGCAGTGCCGTCCAGACGGCGACGCTCGCGAGCGCGATCCATCCCGGGGGTATCCAGCGGGCGAGGAGGCCGCCGACGTAGTACAGGAACAGCGCCATGAGGAACCAGGTGTACAGGCCGTTGATCCACCACAGCGGATCTGCGCCGTTGACCCACCCCAGGATCGGGAGCATGATCGCCGACCACAGCAGCCACGGCCACAGCAGGCTGCGGACCTTGCCGGTGAGGTAGCGTCCGGTCGGCTTCTCGAGCGACCTCGTCAGCAGCATCCCGGAGGCGAACAGCAGCGCGGGCATCCGGAACGGCGCGAGCGCCTCGGAGAGCTCGACCATCGCCCAGGGCGCGGAACCGTCCCAGATCTGTTGGACCAACCGCAGATGGTGGGCGATCACGAGGAGGATCGCGCCGCCGCGCAGCAGGTCCATCCAGTGCTGTCGCTCAGGGGCAGTGGGCGGCGTCGGAAAATTCATCGCGCCAGAGCGTAGGAGGCCGAGACCGCGCCACGGTGAACGGCGGGGGAACGCACTGTGGAGATCGGGTGCGGGAACCTTCCCGCACCCGAGCTCCGCCGCTCAACGGTCGGCACCCGCAGGCCGACGCTCGGTGGACGTCGCTGAACGCCCGCCGCTCAACGGGCTGCGTCCAGCTCGCGCTGCTCCTGGTAGTCGCACACGTCCTCGCCGACCCACACCTCGATGTTCTTGATCTCGGGGAGGTCCGAGGCCAGGAAGATCGGGTCCAGGCCCTGGGCGCGCTGGGCGTTGTAGTGGCGCAGCAGCTTGAACGCCGTCGGCGCCAGGATCGCGATCACCACGAGGTTGACCAGGGCGATGAACACCATGGACACCCCGGCGATGGTCCAGGCGAGGTCCACGGCGATCACGGAGCCGATGAGCACCAGAGCGGTCACGGCGGCGCCGAAGGCGATGTGCCAGCCGCGCTTGGCGGTGATGAAGTGCATGTTCGCCTCGCCGTAGGAGAAGTTCCCCAGCACCGAGGTGAAGGCCAGCAGGAACATGATCACCGCGAGCAGGATCGCGGCCCAGCCGCCGAGGTTGCCGGTGAGCGACTGCTGCACCATCACCAGGCCCTCGCCGCCGGTGGAGACGTCCGGGAAGGCGACCAGGACGATGAACGCGGTGATCGAGCAGATCAGGATGGTGTCGAAGTAGACGCCCAGGGTCTGCACCAGGCCCTGCTTGACCGGGTGGCTGACCGAGGCGGTCGCGGCGACGTTGGGGACCGAGCCCATGCCGGCCTCGTTCGAGAGCATTCCGCGCTGGACGCCGTTGACGATCGCGGCGCCGATGCCGCCACCGATCGCGGCCTGCGGGGTGAAGGCCTCGGTGACGATCTGGCTGACCACGCGGGGCAGCTCGCCGAGGTTCATGCCCACGATGATGATCCCGAGCAGCAGGTAGATCACGGCCATGATCGGGACCATGTTCTGGGCGACGGTGGCCACGCGGCGCATGCCGCCGAAGACGATCACGCCGGTGAGCACGGCCAGCAGCACGCCGAGCACGATGGGCAGCCACGGCAGGCCCTCCGGGTCGGTGTAGACGGCGACAGCGCCCGTGACGGCGTCCACGATGGTGTTGGCCTGCAGCGAGGTGAAGGCGAAGGCGAAGCAGAAGATGAACAGGACCGCGAAGAACAGACCGAACTTCCGGCTGCCCAGCCCGCGGGCGATGTAGAACGCCGGGCCACCCTTGTAGGTATCCGCCGCACGGGTCTTCCACAGCTGCGCGAGCGTGGACTCGATGAAGCTGGCGGCGCTCGTGAGCAGGCACATCACCCACATCCACAGCACCGCGCCCGGACCACCGAGGAAGATCGCCCCGGCCACGCCGGAGACGTTCCCTGTGCCCACACGCGCTGCGGCGGAGATGGAGAATGCCTGGAAGGCGCTGAGGGACTTGGTGCGCTCCGTGCGCCTGCCACCCTCCTTGATCTCCTCGCGCTGGGCCTTCTGGGTGATCGCGCCGAACATCGCCGGGATCATCCGGAACTGGACGCCCTTGCTGCGGATCGTGAAGTACAGGCCGAGCACCACGACCACGGGCATGCCGGCCCAGGTCCAGAGCCAGCCCTCCGCGTTTCCGAGGAACTCGTTGAGTGATTCGAGGGGGTTCATGACCTAGACGGTACCGAGGCCTCTCCCGCCGGCGCGGCGGATCTCCGTGATCGAGACGCCCGCAGACGCCGAAGTCATCCCCGCGCGCGAGGACCGGTCAGCAGCGAGCCCGCAGTGACGCACCCCACACCGGGCAGTCGTCGCACCCCGGATGGCACCCCGGACTGCGGACAAACCTCCAGGTCGCCAGGCATGATCGCGGCTTGTCCGACAATCCGGAGATCGAAGGACCGGCGGTCACGTTTGCGTCACGACACTCCGAGGAAGGTGCGTTGCACCACGGACCGGGCTCCACATTTGTCGCTGGTCTCGATAGCGTTGGTGAGCGTTATGGGCCAACTGACGACAAGTTCCGACGACCACCCTTCACCTCGAGGTACGACACGATCTGCTGCTGAGACTGCTGCTGAGAGCTCCGATCCGGAGATCATCACCCCCATCCACCGCCACGGCGCCGAGATGTGGCGCGTGGCCCGCGACAGCGGGACGCTGGATCTGAACACGTCCTACGCCTATCTCCTGCTCGCACGGGATTTCGCACGGACCTCCCGCATCGCCGTCCACGACGGCGCGGTCGTCGGATTCGTCATCGGCTATCTCCGACCCACCGATCCCGACTGCCTCTTCATCTGGCAGATCGCCGTCGACGAGTCGATGCGCGGCCGCCAGGTCGCCCGTCGGATGCTCGACGCACTGCTCGGCGACCTGCCGCATGTGCGCACCCTGGAGACCACCATCACCGAGGACAACGCCGCCTCCCAGCGGCTGTTCGCCTCCCTCGCCGAGCGTCACGGCGCCGACCACCGCATCGAGCCGCTCTTCGAGGAGACCGACTTCCCGGACGCCGGGCACGGCGCCGAGCTGCTCCATGTGATCGGAGAGCTGCACGCCGGCTCCTGACCCTGACCCGTCGCACGACCCGTCGACACGGGCGCTCCGGCGCGCCCGAAGACCGCGTCCATCCGCACACCCAGACCATCCGCACACCCCACCAAGGGAGACACCATGACAGCGATCGCCCCTCTCAAGTCCACTTCGCTCGAGTCCGAGGTCCGCAGCTACTCGCGCAGCTGGCCCGTGAGCTTCACGCACGCCAAGGGCTCCACGCTCGTCGCCGAGGACGGCCGCGAGTACACCGACTTCTTCGCCGGCGCCGGCACCCTGAACTACGGCCACAACCACCCCGAGCTGAAGAAGGTCGTCATCGACCACTTCCTCGAGGACCGCGTCGTGCACGGCCTGGACATGTTCACGGACGTGCGCAGCCAGTTCCTGGAGACCTTCAACGACCTGATCCTGTCCCCGCGCGGTCTCGACTACAAGGTCTCCTTCCCCGGCCCGGGCGGCACGAACGCCGTCGAGGCCGCTCTGAAACTGGCCCGCAAGGTCACCGGCCGCGAGTCGGTCGTGAACTTCACCAACGCCTTCCACGGCATGACGCTGGGCGCCCTGTCGGTCACCGGCAACTCCCTCAAGCGCGGCGGCGCCGGCATCCCGCTGGTGCACGCCACCCCGATGCCCTTCGACGACTACTTCGGCCAGGTCGTCCCGGACTTCATGTACCTCGAGCGCCTGCTCACCGACGGCGGCAGCGGACTGAACAAGCCCGCCGCCGTGATCGTCGAGACCGTCCAGGGCGAGGGCGGCATCAACGCGGCCCGCGCCGAATGGCTGCGCGGCCTCGCCGACCTGTGCAAGACCCACGGCATCCTGCTCATCGTCGACGACATCCAGATGGGCTGCGGCCGCACCGGCGGGTTCTTCAGCTTCGAGGAAGCCGGCATCACGCCCGACATCGTGACCCTGTCGAAGTCCATCAGCGGCTACGGAATGCCGCTCGCCCTGACCCTCCTCAAGCCCGAGCTGGACATCTGGGAGCCGGGCGAGCACAACGGCACCTTCCGTGGCTTCGGCCCCGCGTTCGCCTCCGGTACCAAGGCCTTCGAGCTGTTCTGGAGCGATGACGAGCTGGAGAAGTCCACCATCGCCAAGGGCGCCTACGTCGAGAGCCGCTTCAACCGTATCGCCGCCCGTCACGCCGACCAGCACGAGCTGATCGTCAAGGGCCGCGGCCTCGCCCGCGGCCTGCAGCTGCCCACCGGCGAGCAGGCCGGCAAGGTCACCTCGCGCGCCTTCGAGGAGGGCCTGCTGGTGGAGACCTCCGGTCCGTCCGACGAGGTCGTCAAGCTGCTCCCCGCGCTCACCATCCCCGATGAGCAGCTCCGCGACGGGCTCGACATCCTCGAGAAGGCCGTCGACGAGGCGCTGACCGCCTGATCCCCCAGTACCCGTCGGCCCGTTCCCTCCCAGGAGCGGGCCGACGCCCCTGAGCGCGAGCTCAGGCGCAGGACCCCCAGACCATCTACGGAGAGGACCATCCCCATGCTCGTTCGCACCCTTGCAGAGGTCGAAGGCACCGACGCCGACATCACGTCGGAGAACTGGCGCTCCAAGCGCATCATCCTGGCCAAGGAGGGCGTGGGCTTCTCGGTCCACGAGACCACCCTGTACGCCGGGACCGAGAGCTACTTCTGGTACGCGAACCACATCGAGGCCGTGTTCATCACCCAGGGCGAGGGCACCATCGAGGATCTCGCCACCGGCGAGACGCATGAGCTCGCCCCGGGCAGCCTCTACCTGCTCAACGACCACGACAAGCACATCGTGCGCCCCCGCACCGAGATCAAGTGCGTGTGCGTGTTCAACCCGCCGGTGACCGGCCGCGAGGTCCACGACGAGAACGGTGTGTACCCCCTGGTGACCGAGGACGCCTGAGTCCTCACCCATCGCCGTCGCGCATCGCGGCACGGTGAGAGCGCGGCGACCGCCCGCAGCAGCTGCACGACCGGCTTGCTGTGCGACTGGCTTGCTGCGCGACCGCTGGCCGCGCACCTGAGCAGCTGCACCGCTGACCGACTGTGCGACTGCACGAGAGAGGGCCCACCGGGAGCAGAAAAGCTCCGGGTGGGCCCTCTCTCGTCGTCCGTCCGGTCGTGCCGTGATCGTGCGCGATCAGCTGATGCACCTTCTCCCGTCGATCACCCTGTCACGCGGTCACGCGGTCACGCGGTCACGCGGTCACGCGGTCACGCGGCGCTTGCGCACGATCAGCAGGATCACGCCGATCGCGAGGAGCACGAACCCGAGGAAGCCTCCGCCCACGGCGAGCAGGATGCCGCCCACCGCGCCGAAGATGCCGCCGATGGAGACGGGCGGGCCGACGGCGACCGGGGTGCCCGCGCAGTCGACGGTGTACTCGCCGGCCTCGTTCGCGGTGAAGGAGTCGAAGGAGTCCCACTGCCTGCCGTCGATCGAGGTCGAACTGGTCTGGATGGTGCCCTCGCCCGGGGCCTCGCCGGACGGGGACAGGATCTCGCAGGCCGGTGCGTCCGTTCCCGCTTCGGCGTAGAGCTGCAACGATTCGCCCTCCTCGGCCGTGATCGAGGCGGAGCCGCTGTCGAAGACCTCGATGTCGCCGATCCCGCCGGCGGTGGCGCGGATCCCGATGATCGCGATCACGGCCCCGATGACGACGGCCAGAGCCAGGATGATGCTGCCGAGGATGATGAGGATCTTCGGAGCCTTCCCGGTTCCCTGCCGCTGCGGGGGCTGGCCCGGGTTCTGGCCGAAGTGCTGACCTGAGTTCTGGCCGGGCTGGCTGCCGGGCTGCGAGCCCTGAGACGGATGAGGCGGGGAGAGCGGAGCGGTCACAGGATCCTCCAGGACGGGTCGAAAGGCGGCCACGATGCGGCGATGCCCAGCGTAGCGCGACGGCCCCTGACCGCAGCCCGCCTAGACTCGAGCTCATGTCCGATCCCCTCGTCCTCGCCGCCGACGTCGAGACCGAGCTGGTCGAGAAGCGCTCCCGATTCCTCACCCGCCTGCATCGGGTGGGGTCCGTCGAAGAGGTCGACGCCCTGGTCCGAGCCGCACGCCGCGAGCATCCCGATGCCCGGCACCACTGCACCGCGCTGGTGATCGGCGAGACCGCGCAGTCCGCCGAGGTCAACCGCTCGAGCGACGACGGCGAACCCTCGGGGACCGCCGGGATGCCGATGCTGCAGTCGCTGCTGCATGCCGGACTCGTCGACACCCTCGCGATCGTCATCCGCTATTTCGGCGGGGTGAAGCTGGGAGCGGGCGGGCTGGTGCGCGCCTATACCGCCGGGGTCGAGCAGGCTGTCACCGCGGCGACGCTGCTGCGTCGCACCGAGCTGATCATCGCCGAGCTCGAGGTGCCGCTCGCCGAGGTGGGCATCGCCGAGAACGCGGTGCGGATCTGGGCCGGGGCGCACGGCGCCCAGGTCGAGCCGACGAGGTATTCCTCCCGGGTCGCGGCCCTGACCGTGCTGCTCACCCCCGAGCTCCTCGAGGACCTGCGTGCGGATACCGCGCGGTGGTCCTCCGGACGCACCGGGGTGCGGGATGCGGGTCGTCGCACCGCAGATGTGCCGCTCTGAGTCGCACCGAGTCGCGCTGAGCCGACGGGTCACTCGGATCCGACGGGTCGCTCCGGGCCGACGAGTCGCCCTGGGTCGACGGGCCGCCCTGGGTCGACGGGCCGCCCTGGGTCGACGGGTCACTCTGGTCCGACGAATCGCACCGGGTCGGCGGAACACCCCAAATGCGACGGCGGCGCCGCCCCGGAGATCCGGGACGACGCCGCCTTGTCGAAGACGCTGCCTGAGGTCAGGCGCGGTTCTTCGTGACGAGGTTGTAGATGAACATGACGATGAGGGCGCCGATCACCGCGAGCAGGATGGTCCAGATGCTCCACGGGTTGTCGAGGATGCCGCTGACCCCGTTACCGCCGAGCAGACCGCCGATGAAGCCACCGACGATGGCGCCGATGACGCCCAGGACGATGGTCAGGCCCAGGCCCATGGCCTGCTTGCCGGGCATGATCGCTCGTGCGATGAGGCCGATGATGCCGCCGATGATGATCCAGGAAATGATGGCCCAGAGAAGTCCCATGATCGGTTCTCCATTCTGTGAAGGGGAAGGGAAGGATTACTGCACCCATAGTGTGCACCGCGGTGAACGCATAGTGCGGGATGTCAACATCTGCGCAGGTCAGAAGGACGACCACGCGGTCTATGTGATCTGCACGAATCGTCCGACTTTCTTCCGGGGGCGGCATCGGGGAAAGTCGAGACGTTTCGAGCACCCGCCTGACGTGCCCGGCGTCACGTCCAGGTCGGCGTTCTGGACACCTTCTCGTCACCTGGACGTACGACACTCCTGGGGTGACCCCCGCCCCGTACGGCCTCCTCCCCGAGCTCCTCGCCGCAGATCGGGCCCCGGCCCCGAGCTCTCTCGTCGAGATCTTCCGCCGCACCGTCGAGACCTGCGGTGACTCCCCCGCGGTCGACAACGGCATCGACCCGCTGACCTACACCGAGCTCCACGAGGCCGCCACCGAGCTCGCGACCCGGCTCGCCGCGGTCGGCGTCGGCCCCGGGGACACGGTCGGCGTGCGCATCAAGTCCGGCACCACGGACCTTTACGTGGCGATCATCGGCATCCTCCTCGCCGGCGGCGCCTACGTCCCCGTCGATGCGGACGACCCCGACGAGCGCGCCCGGGTGGTCTTCGAGGAGTCCGCCGCCGTGGCCCTGGTCGGCAACGACCTGGCCATCACGCCCACCGCCGTCGGCCGCGCCGCCGCCCCCACGCCCGCGCGCGAGGTCCGTCCCGAGGACGACGCCTGGGTGATCTTCACGTCCGGCTCCACGGGCAGGCCCAAGGGGGTCGCCGTCACCCACCGCAACGCCGCCGCCTTCGTGGACGCGGAATCGGCGATGTTCCTCCAGGAGCAGCCGATCGGCCCCGGCGACCGGGTGATGGCCGGGCTCTCCGTCGCCTTCGACGCCAGCTGCGAGGAGATGTGGCTGGCCTGGGCCTATGGCGCCTGCCTGGTCCCCGCACCGCGATCGCTCGTGCGCTCGGGAGTCGACGTCGGCCCCTGGCTGGTCGCCAACCGCATCACCATCGTCTCCACCGTCCCCACCCTCGTCTCCCTGTGGCCCAACGAGGCCCTCGCCGAGGTGCGGCTGCTGATCATGGGCGGCGAGGCCTGCCCGCCCGAGCTCGCCTCCCGGCTCCAGGCCGAGGGCCGGGAGGTCTGGAACACCTACGGGCCCACCGAGGCCACCGTCGTCGCCTGCGGAGCGCTCCTGGACGGCTCGGATCCGGTGCGGATCGGGCTGCCCCTGGCCGGCTGGGACCTCGCCGTCGTCGACGTCGAGGGCCACCCCGTCGCCCCGGGCGAATCCGGGGAGCTGATCATCGGCGGGATCGGGCTGGCCCGCTACCTCGACCCGGCGAAGGATGCCGAGAAGTACGCCGCCATGCCCACGCTGGGCTGGGATCGCGCCTACCGCTCCGGGGACATCGTGCGCAACGATCCCGCCGGTCTGCTGTTCGCCGGTCGCGCCGACGACCAGATCAAGCTCGGCGGCCGACGCATCGAGCTCGGCGAGATCGACGACCAGATGCTGCGGCTTCCCGGAGTGGTCTCCGCAGCGGCCGCCGTGCGCTCCACCCGGTCGGGCAACAAGCTGCTGGTCGGGTACCTCACGGTCGACGGGCGGTACGACGCAGCCGCCGCCAAGGAGCTGCTGCGAGCACGGATGCCGGCCGCTCTCGTGCCGCGCCTGGCGGTGCTCGACGAGCTCCCCACCCGCACCTCCGGCAAGGTCGACCGCGATGCCCTGCCCTGGCCGCTGCCCACCCGGCACGAACCGGCGGCCGCGCTCGCGGGCACGAGCGCCCGGATCGCGGAGATCTGGGCCGAGGTGCTCGGCGCCGAGGTCACCTCCCCCGCCGACGAATTCTTCGACGCCGGTGGCGGCTCGCTGAGCGCGGCCCAGGTGGTCAGCCGGCTCCGGGAGACCCACCCCGAGGTCACCGTCGGCGACATCTACTCCCAGCCCACGGTCGCCGCTCTCGCGGCACACCTCGACGCGATGGGCACCACGGTGACCCGTTCCGATCGCACGGTGCGCCCGCTGCGCCGCCGCAGCCAGCTCGCCCAGCTGCTCGCGCTGGTGCCGCTGCGGGCACTGGCCTCGATGCGCTGGATCACCTGGCTCATGATCGCCTCGAGCCTCGGCGTCGCCCTGACTCCGATCCCCTGGCTCACCGCCTTCCCCTTGTGGACGATGTTCGTGATGGGAGTGCTGTTCGTGCTGCCTCCGGGACGGATGGCGCTGGCCGCGGTGCTCGCCCGGCTGCTGCTGCACGGCGTGACCCCGGGCAGCCACCCCCGCGGCGGCCGGGTCCACCTGCAGCTCTGGCTCGCCGAGAAGATCCAGGAGGAGCTGGGCGCGGCGGGCCTCGCCGGGGCCCCGTTCTTCCTCCCCTACGCCCGCCTGCTGGGCGCACGAATCGGCCGCGACGTCGATCTGCACGCCCTGCCCCCGGTCACCGGGATGCTCACGATCGGGGCGGGCGCCTCGATCGAACCCGAGGTCGACCTCGCCGGCTACTGGATCGACGGCGATCTGCTCCATATCGGGGAGGTGCGAATCGGCAAGCGGGCACGGATCGGTGCGCGCAGCATGCTCAACCCCGGTGCGACGATCGGACGGGAGGCGGAGGTCGCGCCGGGCTCCTCCGTGCTGGGCGAGGTCCCCGCCGGAGAGTTCTGGTCCGGCTCCCCCGCCGAGCACCAGGCCGCCTCGCGTGGCCCCTGGTCCACGGACGCCCCACCCCGCGGCACCGCCTGGCTGCTCCTGTACGCCCTGGTGGCCGGCATGATCGCGGCACTCCCCGCGATCGCGGTGCTCGCCGGAGCGGCCGTGCTCCTGCCGGCGCTGTCCGGCACACAGGGCCTCGGCCAGGCTCTCGGCGCGGCCCTGCTGCGGCTGCCGCTCGCGGCCCTGGCCGGCTACGTCCTGCTCATCCTCCTGGTGCTCGGACTCACCAGGCTCTTCGGGCTCGCCATCAGTCCCGGCCACCGCCCGGTGCGCTCCCTGTCGGGCCTCGCGATCTGGGGAACGCTCCGGCTCCTCGACGAGGCTCGCACCTGGCTCTTCCCGATCTACTCCGGAGCCCTCACCCCGATCTGGCTGCGGCTGCTCGGCGCCAGGGTGGGCACGGGCGTGGAGGCCTCCACCGTGCTGCTGATCCCCTCCCTGGTCACCGTCAACGACCACGCCTTCCTGGCCGATGACACCCTGATCGGGCCCTGTGAGCTGGGCGGCGGCTGGATCCGCGTCGAACGGGTGAAGGTCGGCAAGCGGGCCTTCGTGGGCAACTCCGGCATGCTCGCCCCGGGCCGCAAGGTCCCCAAGCAGTCGCTCGTCGCGGTGCTCTCCGCCGCCCCGCGCCGCACCCAGGCCAAGGCCGGGACCTCGTGGCTGGGCAGCCCGCCGCGGAAGCTGCGCCGGGCCCAGGACGAGCAGGACGACAGCCGCACCTACGCGCCCTCGCGCCGCCTGCACGTGTATCGCGGACTGGTCGAGACCCTCCGGGTCGTGCCGATGCTCCTGGCCGTGCTGCTCCGCCTGGGCGTCGGCGTGCTCCTGTACCTGATCCTGCGGACGGGCCAGGTCGAAGGCGTCGGGATCCTGCCCGCCCTGCTCCTCGGCGGGCCCGTGCTGATCGCCGGCAGCCTCGCCGCCGCAGCGGTCACGGTGCTCGCCAAGTGGGCGATCGTGGGCCGTCACCGCAGCGGCGAGCACGCCCTGTGGACCTCCTTCGTGTGGCGCAACGAGCTCGCCGACACCTTCACGGAGGTGCTCGCCGCCCCGTGGTTCGCGCAGGTCGCCTCGGGGACCGTCGCCCTGAACGCCTGGCTGCGCCTGCTGGGCGCGAGGATCGGCACGGGGGTGTGGTGCGACTCCTACTGGCTGCCCGAGACGGACCTCGTGGAGCTCGGGGACGGAGCCACCGTCAACCGCGGCTGCGTGGTCCAGACCCACCTCTTCCACGACCGCGTGCTGAGCATGGACACCGTGGGTCTGGGTGCAGGTGCGACGCTGGGGCCGGGCAGCGTGATCCTTCCCGCCGCGTGGATCGACCGCCACGCCACCGTCGGACCCGTCTCGCTGGTCATGCGAGGTGAGAGAGTGCCTTCTGGAACACGCTGGACCGGCAACCCGATCGGTCCCTGGGAGGACGACGCATGAGCAGCACGCACTCTTCGACCAACGCCGGGAGCGATCCCTATGTGCCCGGACATGGCGACCGGAGCTTCGACGTTCTCCACTACGACGTGTCGCTGGTATACAAGGTCGACTCGAACCGTCTGGACGGCGACGCCACCCTGCGGTGCCGCGCCGCCGGCGACGCCGATGTCCTCCACCTCGACCTCCACGCCCTGCGCCCGCAGAAGGTGCTCGTGGACGGGCGCCCGCAGAAGGTCACCCATCACAAGGACCGCATCGTCCTGAAGCATCCGGTGCGCGCGGGCGAGGAGTTCGAGATCCGGGTGCGCTACTCCGGCAAACCGAAGCCGGTGCCATCTCGGCTGCACGGGAGCACCGGCTGGGAGGAGCTGGCCGACGGGGTCATCGTCGCCGCGCAGCCCCATGGCGCCCCGTCCTGGTATCCCTGCAACGATCGGCCCGACAACAAGGCCACCTACTCCCTGGCCGTCGCGGTCCCGCCGGGCTATCACGTCGCCACCGCCGGCGAGCAGACCGGGACCCGGCGCAGCGGGGCCACCGTGACCTGGTGCTCCGAGCAGGCGGTGCCGATGCCGACCTACCTGGCCACGGTGCAGATCGGCCGGTACGAGGTGACCGAGCAGCGGGGCGCCCCGATCCCCGTGCGCACCATCGCCCCGCCCCAGCAGAACGCCGAGGAGTTCGCGGCCTCCTTCGGCCGGCAGCCGGCGATGATCCGCTGCTTCGCCCGCCTCTTCGGGCCCTACCCGTTCCCCTCCTACACCGCCGTGATCACCGAGGATGATCTCGAGATCCCGCTGGAGTCCCAGGGGCTGTCCACCTTCGGCCAGAACTTCGTGGACTCCGACTGGGAGGCCGTGCGTCTGGTCGCCCACGAGATCTCCCACCAGTGGTTCGGCAATGCGGTGACCCTCGCCCGCTGGCAAGACATCTGGCTGCACGAGGGCTTCGCCTGCTACAGCGAATGGCTCTGGGCCGAGGAGTCCGGCGTCTCGACGGTGCAGGAGCAGGTCGATGAGCATCACGCGAAGCTCGCGGACCTGCCCCAGGACCTCCTGCTCGCCGACCCCGGCGCGGAGCTGATGTTCGACGACCGGATCTACAAGCGCGGCGCCCTGACCGCGCATGCGCTGCGGGTGCGGGTGGGCGATGCGGCCTTCTTCGAGATCCTCCGGTCCTGGATCGCGGAGAACAGCGGCGGCAACGTCACCACCGAGATGTTCCGCGAGCATGCGCAGCGCGTGTCCGGCGAGGACCTCGAGGACCTGTTCACGCCGTGGCTGGATACCCTCGAGCTCCCTGCGTGCCCCCGCGGCATCCGCGGCATCCGCGCCTGAGCCTGCTGCGCCCGACGTTCACGCCGCTCCGACCTCGCTGCAGCAGCGGTCACCGGCGGCGGCCGAGGCCTGAGGCCTGGTCGGGGCCCCGGCCGGAGGATTGGTCTGCGGCCTGGTCCGACGCCTGGTCGGAGCCCCGATCGGAGGCCTGGTCGGAGGCTGCGACGAGCAGGCCCTCGCTCGCGACCGCCGCGACGTATCCGGGCGGTGCCGGCACGTCGATCACCTCGTGCTCCGCCAGGACGATCTGCGCCATCGGCACCGCGAGGCCCGTGCCGCGCGCCTTGAGCACGGCCTCCTTGCGGCTCCACATCCGCGCCTGCTCCAGCGCGGTCGTCGCGAGACCCCGTTCGCTCGGATGCGCGACGAGCGCCTCGTCCCAGCGCGAGGCGACCACCCGGATCTCCTCGATGTCCACACCGATCGGACCGCCCGCCCGGCAGGCGGTGGCGAGGTGGGGTCCGGAGCGGGAGAGGCTCACCCCGATCGGCGTCGACAGGGCCGCGACCCGTGCCCAGGGCCGGCCGTGCGCGGCGGAGCCGCAGCGTGGGCAGAGCCGGCCGACGTGGATCGCGGCCGCGGCGTGCGCTCCTGTGCCTGCGTCGGCGTCGGCGTCGGCGTCGGCGTCGGCGTCGGCGTCGGACGATGCGAGCGTGCTGGTGGCCGCACCGAGCAGGTCTGCGATACGTGCGCGCAGGATGTCGTCGGCGTCCCGCTCGACGGCGTGGAAGTGCACCGTCCCTCGCAGATCGTCGGTCGACCCCGGGATGTGAAGCGCCGTCGGCGCCGGACCGTGAGGTCCGGCGCCGACGGCGGGATGTGCGGGCACGGGCTGCTCCGCCGCGGGGCTCAGAAGTCCCAGTCGTCGTCCTCGGTCTCGACGGCCTTGCCCATGACGTAGCTGGAGCCCGAGCCGGAGAAGAAGTCGTGGTTCTCATCCGCGTTCGGGGAGAGCGCGGCGAGGATCGCCGGATTGACCTCGGTCTGGTCCTGCGGGAACAGACCCTCGAAGCCGAGGTTCATGAGCGCCTTGTTCGCGTTGTAGCGCAGGAAGGTCTTGACCTCCTCGGTCCAGCCCACCGGGTCGTAGAGATCCTCGGTGTACTCCTCCTCGTTCTCGTACAGCTCGAACAGGAGGGACATCGTGTAGTCCTTGAGCTCCTGGCGGCGCTCCGGAGAGGCCTTCTCCATCGCCTTCTGGAACTTGTACCCGATGTAGTAGCCGTGGACCGCCTCGTCACGGATGATCAGGCGGATGATGTCGGCGGTGTTGGTGAGCTCGCCGTGGGCGGAGTAGTGCATGGGCAGGTAGAAGCCCGAGTAGAACAGGAACGACTCCAGCAGCGTGGAGGCGACCTTGCGCTTCTCCGGGTCATCGCCCGCGTAGTAGCCCATGACGATCTGAGCCTTCTTCTGCAGCGGCTCGTTGAACTCGCTCCACCGGAACGCCTCGTCGATCTGCTTGGTGTTCGACAGCGTCGAGAAGATCTGGGAGTAGGACTTCGCGTGCACCGACTCCATGAACGCGATGTTGGTGTACACCGCCTCCTCGTGGGGGGTGATCGCGTCGGGGATCAGAGAGACCGCGCCGACGGTGCCCTGCACCGTGTCCAGCAGGGTCAGACCCGTGAACACGCGCATGGTCAGGTTCTTCTCGGTCTCGGGGAGGCGGTTCCAGGACTGGATGTCGTTGGACAGCGGGACCTTCTCCGGCAGCCAGAAATTGCCGGTCAGGCGGTCCCACACCTCCTGGTCCTTCGGGTCCGGAATCCGGTTCCAGTTGATCGCCTGGACCGTCGTCTTCAGGTGGTCGTTCACCGCAGCCTCACTGTCGCAAAGAATCGGGGGTGTAGCTCCCCGCCAGGGGGTCTAGTTCCCCGCCAGTCTAGGCAGTACGGGCGCTCGGCCGGGCCATCCCCGCTCCTCCGGGACGGGTGTCTCTGGACACCACGTCCGCGCCATGGCCACGACCTGCATCGCGGTCCCCGGAACGGCGGTGCGGAGTGCGGGGATCCGCCCCCAGGACCTCGTCCCGGCGCGTCGTGTCGCGGGGCCCGTCGGATCGCATCGGCCCCTCCCCGACGCCCTGTCCGCTGCGATCGCCCCGTTCACTCCAAGCGCTCCACGCGCTCCTGCCCGTCCCTGACATCCGTCACGCCGATCCATGACAGACACCCGACTTTGGTCGCGGGACATCCTCCCCGCGCCTCACTAGGTTCGGGAGACGACGTGAAGCGCCCACAGCGAGACGTGCTGGAGATCCGGGTGCGCCGCCACAGAGGAAGGCCCCGACGTGACCGACGTGCCCACCCCGGCCACCGACCCGACCCCGTCCGACCGGAACTCGCCTGGTCCCGTCCCGGCCGATCTGAGGCCGTCCGCTCCGACTCCGTCCGATCCGAGGCCGGCCGACCAGGGCTCGTCTGCTCCGGCTCTTCCGTCCGCCGCCCCACCGCGGTCCCTCGCGCCGGACATCGCCCGTGGGCTGATGCTCGCGCTGATCGCGATCGCGAACGTCTCCTGGTATCTCTGGGGCCACGAGGGCTCCGTGGGCATGACGCCGCACGTCCCTGCCCGCAACGGCGCCGACCAGGTGGTGCAGGTCGCCATGACCATCGCGGTCGACCACCGGGCGATGCCCCTGTTCGCGGTCCTCTTCGGCTACGGGATGGTGCAGTTCTACCGCTCCCGCCTCGACCGCGGCATGGAGCCACGCATCGTGCGCGCCATGATGCGCCGCCGCCACTGGGCGATGCTGCTGCTGGGCCTGCTCCACGCCGCTCTGCTGTTCTACGGGGACATCCTGGGGGCGTACGCGGTGGCCGGACTGCTGATGGTATGGATCTTCTTCGGTCGACGTACGCGCACCCTGGTCATCTGGATCGGGGTGCTCGTCGCGCTGATGCTCCTGTTCGCCCTGTTCAGCATCCTCAGCGCCATCTCACTGGTCTTCTTCGCGCCGCCCGAGGTCATCGGCTCCATGGAGTCCGGATCCTTCGGGATGGGGCTCGTGCGGGACTACGCCTACGGGCAGCCGTATCTGGTCTCCATCCTCGCCCGCCTGGCGATCTGGACCATGGGGCTGCTGCCTGGTGCTCTGCTCCTCACCCCGGTGTCGATCCTGGTGGGCTGGGTCGCCGCGCGCCACCGGGTGCTGGACGAACCGCGACGACACACCCGCCTGCTGGCACGCGTGGCGGTCGGCGGCATCGCCATCGGCTGGCTCGGCGGGGTGCCCGACGCCCTGCTCATCGTAGGGGCGATCCCCCTGCCGGAGGCGGTGGGCTGGGCGTTCAGCGGTCTCAACTCGCTGGCCGGCATCGCCTGCGGGATCGGTTACGCCGCGGCGTTCGGCCTGCTCGCAGTCCGCCTGGAGGGGCGTGCCCCCGCGAGGACGACGTCAGGTCCTGACCTGGACCCGGGCTCGGAAACGAGCTCAGGCGCGAGCTCAGGCGCGGGTTCGGGTTCGGGTTCGGGTTCGGGGAACGGTCCTCCGGACAAGGCGGCCCGGCGCGAGCGACGCCGGGAGGCCGCCGCCGCGGACGCGGCGCGGGCCCCGGCTCTGCGTGCCTATGGCATTCCCTCCTCCACGCAGGCGCGAGATCCCGGGGCCGCCTCGACGGGGGCGTCGGCGGCCCG
This sequence comes from Brachybacterium tyrofermentans, assembly GCF_014897585.1. GTDB lineage: Bacteria > Actinomycetota > Actinomycetes > Actinomycetales > Dermabacteraceae > Brachybacterium > Brachybacterium tyrofermentans. Next base: position 17,624 of record NZ_JABUXW010000026.1, read on the forward strand.
GACCGGCGGGCTGGTGCGTGCGCTGAGCGCCGTCGGGCAGCGCTCGCTGACCTTCTATCTGCTCCAGTCGCTGCTGCTGGCGCCGCTGATGGCGGACTGGGGACTGGGACTCGGCGTGCACCTGAGCACTGCTGGCGCGGTGGGGATCGCTCTTCTGGTCTGGCTGCTCTCCCTGCCCCTCGCAGCCTGGATGGACTCACGAAGCGTGCGCGGCCCGGCGGAGATGCTGCTGCGGCGGCTGACGTACGGTCGCCTCGATCCGCAGGGGCCCCGGCAGCCCTGATCACCGTCCCCCGATGGGAGGGAGGCCTCGGGGCCGCCCCTCGTCGCCGGCGGCCCGCCGTCGGGCGCTCGACCGCTCGGCACCGCACCGCCGGCCTCAGGACTGTGGCGTGCTGAGGACCCTCGAGGCGGAGGTCCGTGCACTGCCCGAGGCGACGGCCGACTCCGCCGCACGGTCCTCGCGGTCGGACTCGTCCAGCGAGAGGCGCAGGGCATCCTGCACCGAGAGCAGGTCCCGGCCGCGGGTCTCGGGCACCAGGAAGGTGGCGCCCACGGTGATCGAGGCGAGGGTTCCCATGTAGACGGCCAGCACGATCCAGTTGCCGTCGGTCCAGGCGAGCAGGGCGGCGCCGAGCACGCCGGCCAGACCGCCGGCGAGGACCGCAGAGATCTCCCGAGCCATGGCGACGCCGAGGTAGCGGTGGCGGGCGCCGAACAGCTCGGGCAGCATCGCGCACTGCGGGCCGAGCATGGTGTTCACCGCGATGCCGAGTCCGATCGCGATGACCGCCACCGCGACGGCCTCGCTGCCGATGGACAGCAGATACCAGGCCGGGAACGTGTACGCGAGCATGAACACGGCGCCGGCGCGATAGACGGGCACGCGGCCGAAGCGGTCGGAGAGATGCCCGCTCAGCGGCACGGTGATCATGCCGAGGAGGGAGCCGAGGGTGACGCCCCAGGTGACGATGCCGCGGTCGAGCCCGATCGCGGCGGAGGTGACGAAGGCGAGCGCGAGCGACTGGAACATGTAGCTGCCGCCGTTCTCAGCCATGCGCAGGCCGATGCCCACGACGACCCCGGGGCGGCCGCGGGTGAAGATCTCCCGCAGCGGGCGCTCGGCGACCTGCTCGTGCTTCTCGAGGTGCACGAAGGTGGGAGTCTCGCGCAGGTGGGAGCGGATCAGCAGCGCGACGATGATCAGCACGAACGAGGCGAGGAACGGGAGGCGCCAGCCGTAGGCGAGGAAGGCGGCCTCGGGCATCAGCGTGAGCAGCGTGAAGACGAGCGCCGCGAGCAGGGTGCCGGCCTGGATGCCGATGAACGGCAGCGCGGAGAAGAAGCCGCGACGTCGCACCGGGGCGTACTCGGCCATCAGCACGGTGGCTCCGGCCTGCTCGGCGCCGGCTCCGAGCCCCTGCAGCAGGCGCAGGATCACGAGGAGGATCGGGGCGAGGTAACCGGCCTGGTGGAAGGTGGGCAGCACCCCGATGAGGGTGGAGGAGCCGCCCATGAGCAGCACCGTGACGACCAGGACCCACTTGCGTCCCACCCGGTCCCCGAGGGTGCCGAAGAGGAGCCCGCCGAAGGGGCGGGCGACGAACCCGACGCCGTAGATCCCGAAGGCGGCGACCGTGTTCATCGCCGGGTCGCCCTCGGGGAAGAAGAGGGTGTTGAAGACCAGGGCGGTCATCAGGCCGTACATCGCGAAGTCGAAATACTCCATCGCGCTGCCGATGCTCGAGGAGAGCGTGGCACGGCGGAGATTCGCGGCGTACTCCTGGTCGGACAGATGCTGTGCGCCCTCGGGCCGGGGTGCTCTCGTCGTCGAGCTCATGGCATCTCCTTCGATGCGACGGGTACGTGCGGGGAGTGCTGGAGCGCGGTGGAGCCGCGCGACGCCGCCCACTGTACCCAATATCGAACTCAGTGCAACAGGTTGAACACACGCCGAGCCGCACGATGCCCCGGATCGACCGATGCAGCGGGTTCGCCGTCAGGCGGGTCGGCGCGAGAGCGGGTTCGTGAGCTGCGCGGAGACGTCGAGCAGTGCGGCGCCGACGGCGGCGATGGTCGCCTCGTCGGCCTCGGACGCTCCGAGGGCGACGCCGACCGCCATCCGCGGATCACCCGGCTGCCAGGGGTCCAGGGGCGCGGCGACGCCCAGGATGCCCGCGAAGGACTCCCCGTGGTCGACGGCATAGCCGCGCGCGCGGCCGTCGGCGACCTTCGAGCGCACCTGCTCGGGCGTGGCCACGGAGCGCTCCGTCTTCGGAGTGAAGGTCGACGCCGCCAGGACGGCCTCGACCTCCTCCTCCCCCATCGCCAGCAGCATCGCATTGCCGACCGCGCAGTAGACCAGGGGCAGCCTGGAGCCCAGCGGCGTGCCGAGACGTTCGGCGCGCCCCTCATGACGGGCGAGGTAGATGGCATCCGGCGCATCCAGCATCGCGATCTGCACGACGTGGGTGCGCAGCAGCGGATCCGCCTCGACGACGGAGAAGAACTCTCGCACCTGGTTGAACTGGGCGGCGAAGGCCCCGCCGAGCTCGGCCGTGCGCAGACCGAGCCGATAGCCGTTCTCGGCGCGCTGGATCACGCCCTCCCCCTCGAGAGCCTGGCAGATGTTCGAGGCGGAGGACTTCGCGATCCCGACCTCGCGGGCGATCTCCGAGAGCGTGAGCGGCACGCGGGCGACCTCGAGGGCCCGCAGGATCCCCAGGGCTCGGGAGACGGCGGGCGACGGGTCGCGGGTCTCAGGGCTGGACATGACAGGTCCTTCCTTCCGGAACGTTCGGCACGACGTTCGGCAGAGCGTTCAGGGGAACGCGTTCAACTCAGCAGGACGCCGGCAGGACGTCAGTAGAACTTGACGGGGTCCACTCAGTAGAACTCGACGGTATCCACCACGTTGCGCAGCTCTGCGCCGTCGAGGAAACGGCCGAGGTTCTCGAGGAACAGTCGCACGATCCGCTCCTCCTCACGTGAGCTGAGAGCGGCGGTGTGCGGACTGACGAGGACACGAGGATGATCCCACAGCGGGCTGGTCGACGGCAGCGGCTCGGTGGCGAACACGTCGAGCGCGGCGAAGCCTATGCGGCCATCCTCGAGCGCCGCGAGGAGCGCGTTCTCGTCGACGACGGTGCCGCGCCCGACGTTCGCCAGGATGGTTCCCGGTCGCACGGCGCCGAGTACCTCGGAGCCGATGAGGCCTTCGGTCGCCGCGGTCCCGGGCAGGGTCACCACGATCGCGTCGGCCCGCGCGGCGGCCACGACGAGCTGGTCGGCAGGCACCAACTCGTCGACACCGTCCACGGGCTCCCCGCTGCGGGTGGTGCCGAGCACGTGCGCGCCCACTGCGGAGAACAGGCCCGCACAGGCGCGGCCGATGCCGCCGAGGCCCACGATCAGCACGGTCATCTCGTCGAGCTGCCTCATCTCCCAGCGGTCGCTCCACTCATGGGCCTGCTGCTGGGCGGTGAGCTGCGGGAGGGTCTTCGCGCCGGCGAGGACACCGAAGAGGGCGAACTCCGCGAGCGGGCGGCCGTGGACCCCGGCGGTGGTGGTGACGGTGATCCGCTCGAGCGCAGCCGGGTCGAGGGCGGCAGCCCTGACCTGCGCACCGCCTCCAGCGGCCATGGCCTGCACCCAGCGCAGGCGCGGGTTGGCCTCGGCCGTGCGGCGCAGGGCGGAGGGGTCGACGTCGGGCAGCGAGAACAGCACGTCGGCGGAATCGACCATCGCGTCGTAGGCCGCCTGCTCCTCGGGAGTGCGGACATGGTCGGGATCGCCGGCCCAGTCCGCCGGTCCGCGGCGAGGCCGATAGAGCGTGTGGTCGCGGATGACCTCGACGCGGGGTTCGGCCTCGGCGATCTGCTGGCAGAGCTCCTCGGGGAGGTCCACGGCGATGACCACGCGGGGCCGGGAGCTGTGTTCCGGATCGTCGGCGATCGTGGGAGTTGATCGGACAGCCGGCCGGGCAGTCGGTGCACCCGCCGGGAGGCCGGACGAGGCTGCAGATTCTTCGGCATGCATGAGAGCTCCTTCGCTCCAGGGAGGACGGACGTCCGCCCCAGCCTACCCAGTCCAGACAGCCTGTTGGACACCGTTCTCCCTATTGTCCACCTGGCGTGCCCTCGCCGCAGCGCCGTCGGCACGACGAAGGGCGGGCATCCGGTGATCCGGATGCCCGCCCTTCGTGATCGGGGTCAGAGACTCACAGCATGCAGCTGACGCAGCCCTCGACCTCGGTGCCCTCGATCGCCATCTGGCGCAGGCGGATGTAGTACAGGGTCTTGATGCCCTTGCGCCATGCGTAGATCTGCGCCTTGTTGATGTCGCGCGTGGTCGCGGTGTCCGGGAAGAACAGCGTCAGCGACAGGCCCTGGTCCACGTGCTGCGTGGCCTCGGCGTAGGTGTCGACGATCTTCTCGTAGCCGATCTCGTACGCATCCTCGTAGTACTCGAGGTTGTCGTTGGTCATGTACGGCGCGGGGTAGTAGACCCGGCCGATCTTGCCTTCCTTGCGGATCTCGATCTTGGAGACGATCGGGTGGATCGAGCTCGTCGAGTGGTTGATGTACGAGATCGAGCCGGTCGGCGGGACCGCCTGCAGGTAGGCGTTGTACATGCCGTGCGCCTTGACGTCCTCACGCAGCTGCTTCCAGTCCTCCTGGGTGGGCAGGTGCACGCTGGAGCTCTCGAACAGACCGCGGACCTTCTCGGTGCGGGGCTCCCACACCTTGTCGATGTACTTGTCGAAGTAGGTGCCCGTGCCGTAGGTGGAGTTCTCGAAGTCGAAGAACACCTCCTTGCGCTCCTTGGCGATCCTGTTCGACGCCTTGATGGCGTTGTAGGTGACCGCGTAGAAGTACATGTTCGTGAAGTCCAGGCCCTCTTCGGAGCCGTAGAAGATGGACTCGCGTGCGAGGTAGCCGTGGAGGTTCATCTGGCCCAGGCCGATGGCGTGCGACCTGCGGTTGCCCTCGGCGATGGTCGGCACGGACTCGATGTCGGAGTTGTCCGAGACCGAGGTCAGACCACGGATCGCGGTCTCGATGGTGCGCCCGAAGTCGGCCGAGTCCATCGCCTTGGCGATGTTCATCGAGCCGAGGTTGCAGGAGATGTCGCGGCCCAGCTCGTCGTACGTCAGGTCGACGTTCATGGTCGAGGGGGTCGAGACCTGCAGGATCTCGGAGCACAGGTTCGAGTGGGTGACCTTGCCCGGGATGGGGTTGGCCCGGTTCACGGTGTCCTCGAACATGATGTACGGGTAGCCGGACTCGAACTGGATCTCCGCGAGGATCTGGAAGAAGTCGCGTGCCTTGATCTTCTTCTTGGCGATCTTGGGGTTGTCGACCATCTCGCGGTAGGACTCCGAGACGTTCACCTCGGCGAACGGCTTGCCGTACTCGCGCTCCACGTCGTACGGGGAGAACAGGTACATCGGCTCGTTGTTCTTGGCGAGCTCGAAGGTGATGTCGGGGATGACCACACCGAGGGAGAGGGTCTTGATACGGATCTTCTCGTCCGCGTTCTCGCGCTTGGTGTCGAGGAACCGCAGGATGTCCGGGTGGTGGGCGTTGAGGTACACCGCGCCCGCACCCTGACGCGCACCGAGCTGGTTCGCGTAGGAGAAGGAGTCCTCGAGCAGCTTCATCACGGGGATGACGCCGCTGGACTGGTTCTCGATCCGCTTGATCGGCGCACCGTACTCGCGCACGTTGCTCAGCAGCAGGGCGACGCCGCCGCCGCGCTTGGACAGCTGCAGCGCGGAGTTGATGGAGCGCCCGATGGACTCCATGTTGTCCTCGATGCGCAGCAGGAAGCAGGAGACGAGCTCTCCGCGCTGGGCCTTGCCGGCGTTGAGGAAGGTGGGGGTGGCCGGCTGGAAGCGCCCGTCGAGGATCTCCTCGACGAGGTTGCGGGCCAGCTGCTCATCGCCCTCGGCGAGAGTGAGGGCCACCATCACGACACGGTCCTCGAAGCGCTCCAGGTACCGCTTGCCGTCGAAGGTCTTCAGCGTGTACGAGGTGTAGTACTTGAACGCACCCAGGAAGGTCGGGAAGCGGAACTTCTTCGCGAAGGCCTGCTCGGACAGCGACTCCACGAAGGAGAAGTCGTACTGCTCGATGACCGCGGCCTCGTAGTACTGGTTCTCGATCAGGTAGTCCATCTTCTCGCGCAGCGAGTGGAAGAACACCGTGTTGGGGTTCACGTGCTGCAGGAAGTACTCGCGAGCGGCGAGCCGGTCCTTCTCGAACTGGATCTCACCGTCCGCACCATAGAGGTTGAGCATCGCGTTCAGCGCGTGGTAGTCGAGCTGCCTGTTGTGCTCGACCGGGGGCATCTCGGTCAGTGTCGCCAAAACTCTTCCAATCCGTCGTGGACCCGCTGCACGTCGCGAGGGGTACCGAACAGTTCGAACTTGTACATGTGCGGGACGCGGCACTTGGCGGAGATGATGTCTCCGGCCAAGCAGTACGCCTCCCCGAAATTGGTGTTGCCAGCACCGATCACGCCCCGGATGAGGTTCCGGTTGCGTTCGTCGTTGAGGAACTTGATGACCTGCTTGGGGACGGCACCGTGGCCGTTCCCGCCGCCATAGGTCGGGGTCACCAGGACGAACTCCTTGTCGGCAACAAGGTGCTCGTCCCGGGGATAGAGCGGGATCCGGGATGCAGACATCCCGAGCTTCTCGACGAAGCGGTGGGTGTTGCCCGAGACCGAGGAGAAGTAGACGAGGTCAGTCACGCCGATTCGCCCTGCAGCTCCGGCGGCCGATCAGATCGCGGCGGCGCTGCGCTGAGCGCCCGTGGCCGCCACGACGGCCTTGATCTTGTCGGGGCGGAAGCCGGACCAGTGGTCCTGCTCGGTGATGACGACGGGCGCCTGGACGTAGCCCATCGACTTGATGCGGGCGAGTGCGTCGGCATCCTCGGTGATGTCGACGACGTCGTAGGCCACGCCCGCCTTGTTGAGGGCGCGCTTGGTGGCGTCGCACTGCACGCAGAGGGGCTTGGAGTACACGGTGATGTCCAAGGGAAGGGGCCTTTCTCGAGCGCCGCGCCGGCGGCGCGAAGAGGATGGTTCTTGCTGATGGTTCTGGTGGTCCGAGGACCGTGTCGCGACGCTCTGAGACCTCCCCGCCACCTCCGCCACGAGGGCTTCTGATGCGGTGGCAGGTCCCCGGGAAGCCCGGATCGCTGCGACAACGTCAACACTACACCTAGTGGTGCCTCAGTGGAACGACCACAAGATGTACTGAGTTACAACCCTGTCATCCACAATCGGCTGTTGATGGGCTGTGGACAGATCGGGAGGGATGGGGACAACTGCCGAGGGCCACGCACGAAACCCGGGGAAGCATGCACAGTGCAGTGTGGACGAGGGGTCCGACAGCCCATCGCAGCGGTGGACGACGGGCTCCGGCGAGCGCTGCGGATCACTCCGGAACGTCCTCCACGTGAGGAGGATCCCGGCGTGTCCTGACGACACCCGGGCGTGTCGTCGCCATGTCGCTCAGCGGTCGCGGCGTGTCGCCGCGACGGAGCTCGTCGCCCCGAGGGCGGGGCGACCCAGGACGCGACGATCCCCGCCTCTCCGGACGATCGGAGAAGCGGGGATCGGCGCCTCCCTGGACGGGAGGCCTCGTCGTGCTGGCGGGGCTGGAACAGACGGCCTCAGGGACGCGACGGGTCCTCCGGCCGGTCTCCGGGGGTCTCCGGATCCGAGCCCTCGGTGGTGTCTCCGTTCTGCCTCGCCGGTACGACCCAGGCGTTGACCACGGGGTCGGCGGGGAGGAGCTTCGACTCGGAATCATCTGCGGGCTCGTGCGCCGGCTGTGCACCGGCGTCGGCAGCAGCAGTCGTGTCGGCAGCAGGAGAAGCAGCCGTCGCCTCGGAGGCAGAAACGGCAGTCGTGTCGGCGACGACATCGGCCCGGTGAGACGGGTCGGCGTCGTCGGCCCGGTGCGACGGCTCGGCGGCACCGGCGCGGTGAGACTGTTCAGCGTCATCAGTCATGCCGGTCCCGTCGGCCCCATCGGCCCCATCGGCCCCATCGACCCCATCGGACCCGTCCGACGCAGCGACCGCGCCGGCGACGTCAGCGGTAGCGCCGGATCCGCCAGGCGCCTCGTCGGATCCGCCGGCGGCCGTGGCGACCGCAGCCGGCGCGGTGACCATCATCGACGAGCCGTCGGGGGTCGAGCCGGGTCCATCGGCCGCCGTCCCGTCCGTTGTGTCGGGTCCGTCCGTCGACCCGCCGTCGGCAGAGTCCTCGCTGGCCGTTTCCTCATCGGAGGGGTCCTCGTCCGTGGGCTCCGCCTCGAGGCTCCGTCCGTCGGCGACCACGATCGTGGAGAGCACCTCGCGCAGCAGCGCGACCTGGGTCTGCGCCTCGGCGGCGCCGGAGTAGGGCAGCGTGCCCTTCTCGACGAAGGCATGGAACGCCTCCCACATCAGCTCCGCCGAGCCCTTGGCCGCGGTCGTGGAGGTCTCCTGGACCACGCCGGCCTTCTTCTCCCGCAGCGAGACCGTGGATCGACGATCGCCGTGCGAGGGAGCCGGCAGCTCGACCTGCATCCGCCGACGGGCGGAGAGCACCTCGATGGTCTCGGAGTACTCCGGCGCGAACGGGAGGTAATGCCAGACCAGCCGCACCTGCGCACCGCCCTCGAGCTCGCCGAGCAGCTCGAGGGAACCGGGGATCACGCCCTTGGGCCAATGACGCACCGCGACCAGGCGCGCGACCGGACCGTACACGGCCTCGAGCACGGCCAGCTGATGAGCCACCCCGGTCAGCAGACCCTTGACGTAGAGGTCGCGATCGCGCTGAGTCGCGCCGTCGCCGGAGCCGGCGACCACTGCCTCCTGGAGATTCGTGCGGCGCTGGGCGCGCACCTCGGAGGGGAGGTCGTACGACGAGGTGGTGACGTGCGCGCCGCCGAACAACGGCTGGCTCGCCGGCATCAGCACCTCGTGGTCCACCATCCGCAGGTCCTTGGTGGCGATCTGCTCGGCCATCCGCGACACGGAGTCGTCGTACTGCTGCGGATAGGCCATCATCACGAGGCGGCGACCGGTCATCCGCTCGAAGTCCGCCACCCGCGCGATCTCGTCCTCGGAGTAGCCCAGGGGCGGCTCGACGAGGATCGGGAGGCCCCGCTTCATCAGCTGCAGCAGATCATCGACATGCAGGCCATCGGTGGACAGCACCACCGCATCCACGCTGACGCTCTTCGCACGCACCGCGGCGATCAGGTCGGCGACGCTCTCGTAGCGCGCCTCCTCACCGATCCCCCACACCTCGGAGGACTCCCGGCGACGACGCGGGGAATGATCCACCAGGGCGGTGACCGCGAAGCGGTCCCAGCGCCGACGCAGCACCGGAAGGTGCACGGCCTGCGCCATGGTTCCGGCGCCGATCACGGCGATGTTCAAGGTCTTCGGCATCGACAGGCTCCTCGGGATCGACGGGAACAGCGGCAGCACCGCCGACCTGCGGCGGGCGCATCGGCCGTCCCCGGCTCCGCGCCTCGGATTCGGCGCGTGACGCACGCCTGTTCTACCACATCAGCCCGTACCCGCCCCGCCCGCTTCACCGGTGCGACCTGCGCATCATCTGTGGGCTCACACCGACCTTCGGCACCAGGCACCGCCCCGACGGGGATATCGTGGTGCGCGTTCTGAGCCGACCCAGGAGGACCACGTGACCCAGCGCTTCTACATGGGAGTCCGCACCGCCGTGCGCCCCTTCGTCTCGCTCATCTGGGGCCCCCGGGTCACCGGGCTCGAGAACGTGCCGACCGAGGGCGGCTTCATCATCGCCTCCAACCACCTCTCCAACATCGACAGCTTCGTGCTCCCGGTGGCGTTCCCGCGCCAGATCCGGTTCGTGGCCAAGGAGAGCCTATGGAACCAGAAGGGCCTCAAGGGCAAGGTCCTGAAGTGGTTCTTCACGGCCGTCGACGCCGTGCCCGTGGACCGGGAGGCCCTCGCCTCGGGCAAGGGCGCACTGCAGTCCGCGCAGGTCATCCTCCGCGACGGGGCGGGCTTCGGCATCTACCCCGAGGGGTCCCGCTCGAAGGACGGCATGCTGCATCCGGGGAAGCAGGGCGCCGCCTGGCTCGCCCTGGAATCCGGCCGGCCGATCATCCCCGTCGGACTCAAGGGCACCCCCGAGCTCATGAAGAAGAAGCTTCCCGAGCGCGGCGTGGTCAGCGTGCGCATCGGCCGCCCGATCGACTTCAGCGATATCGACCCCGCCGCCTCCAAGGGGCTCAAGCGCCGGCTCATGACCGCGCGGATCATGGACGAGATCCAGCAGCTCTCCGGTCAGCAGCGCTCCGATACGCCCAGCTCCGGGTCCGGCACCGGGGTCTGACAGGAGTCTGAGCGCGGCTCCGGTCCCCTCCCGGCGCCGTCAGCCCGTAGGATCGGGACGGGCCGCCCCCCTCACGGGCACGGCCGACGCCAGGACCGCACCCGAGGAGAACAGATGGCAGTCGTCGTCGGATTCATCCCCACCGACGTGGGTTTCAAGGCGCTGGCAGCTGCACGCGAGCAGGCTGAACGGCGCGGAGGCCCGCTGATCGTGGTCAACGTGGTGCGCGACGGCGTCACCTCGGACCCCCGCCACGCCGATGACCAGCAGCTCGAGATCGCTCGTGACCAGCTCCGGCAGGCCGCTGTGCGCGTCGAGATGCGCCAGGAACACACCGATGACGACATCTCCGACGTGCTGCTGCAGGTGGTCACGGAGGAGAAGGCCGAGCTGCTCGTGCTGGGCATCCGCCGTCAGAACGACCTCGCCCGGCACCTGCTCGGACTCACCGTCCAGAAGCTCCTGCTCGCCGCCCCCTGCGAGGTCCTGGTCGTCTGAGCGCCTACGAGGTCCTGCTCGCCTGAGGGCCCGTGGGGCCCGTCGTCCCGACCGACCCACGCCGACGCCCTCGGCACTGACAGCCCCCTCAGCACTGACAGCACCCGCCAGGTGCACGAACGCGGCGCGTCCCCGATATCGGGGACGCGCCGCGTTCTCGTGCGGATCACCGGGCCGTCATCGTCGGCCCGGGGCGGGTCAGCTGTTCAGCGGGTCGCCGCCGGACATCTCGTCGGCCGCGGCGGTGCCGATGGCCTTCTCGATGCGCTCACCGACGGTCTGGTCGATGTTCTTCCAGTACTGGATCGCGTTGGAGAGCACGGGCTCCTCGACGGTGCTCAGGCCGCCGGAGACGGTCTCGACCAGGCGGTCGCGGTCGCCGTCGTCGAAGACCTCGCGCACCAGGATGCCGGGCTGGACGAAGTCGCCGTCCTCGGAGTGGAGGGTGTAGGCGGCGCGCACCAGCTCGCCGTCAGTCTCCCAGCCGTTGTCGACGGGGCCCTGCTCGTCCTGATACGCACGACCGTAGGAGTTCGGTGCGTACACCGGCGCGTCCCCGGAGTGCAAGAACTGCATGAACCCCTCCTTGTCGTAGGAGTTCGTGGGCACGACGGGCTGGTTCACCGGCAGCTGGTTGAAGTTCGTGCCGATGCGGTGACGCTGCGCATCCGGGTAGGAGAACACGCGGCCCAGCAGCATCTTGTCCGGGGAGAGCCCGATGCCCGGCACCAGGTTCGAGGGGCTGAAGGCCGCCTGCTCCACCTGGGCGTAGTGGTTCTGCGGGTTCTTGTTCAGGGTCATCTTCCCGACCTTGATCAGCGGATAGTCCTTCTTGGACACCGTCTTGGTCAGGTCGAAGATGTTGAAGCGGTAGGTCTTCGCCTCCTCGTAGGGGATGACCTGGACGGAGACGGTCCAGCTCGGGTTCTCGCCGCGGTCGATCGCTTCGAACAGGTCGCGACGGTGGTAGTCGCCGTCCGAGCCGGCGATCTGCTCCGCCTCCTCGTTGCTGAGGAACTCGAGGCCCTGATCGGTGTGGAAGTGGTACTTGACCCAGAACTTCTCGCCGGACTCGTTGACCCACATATAGGTGTGCGAGCCGTAGCCGTTCATGTGGCGCCAGGACTTGGGCAGACCACGGTCGCCCATGAGGTAGGTGACCTGGTGGGCGGACTCCGGGGAGTTCGACCAGAAGTCCCACTGCATGGTGTTCGAGCGCAGGCCCGAATCCGGGGTGCGCTTCTGCGAGTGGATGAAGTCGGGGAACTTCATGGGGTCGCGCACGAAGAAGACCGGGGTGTTGTTCCCGACCAGGTCGTAGTTGCCCTCCTGGGTGTAGAACTTCAGCGCGAAGCCGCGCACGTCCCGCCAGGTGTCGGGCGAGCCCAGCTCACCGGCGACGGTCGAGAAGCGGGCCAGCATCGGGGTCTTGCGACCGGGCTGGAACAGATCCGCCTTGGTGTACTGCGAGACGTCCTCGGTGATCTCCAGCTCGCCGAAGGCGCCGGAGCCCTTGGCGTGGGGGCTGCGCTCCGGGACGCGCTCGCGGTCGAAGCGGGCGAGCTTCTCGACCAGGGCGGTGTCATGGAGCATGAGCGGGCCGTCGGGGCCGACGCTGAGGGAGTTCGCGTCGGACTCGCGCGGAGCGCCGGACTCCGTGGTGCTCGGGATCGTGGGATCGAAGTCGTTCATGTGCGTCTCCTGGTGGTCGTGATGGTTTCTGACACGTTGTAACGATAAGTGAGGACAGTGACGTTCGGACAGTGGCGGACGGGAAATGCGGGCCCTGACCCCGGAAGGGTCAGGGGGATTCGGGGGCGGTATGCGCGCCGGGCGCGGCATCCTGCGCGCGAGGCGCGGCGGCAGGATCAGCCGACGCCTGCGCGGCGCGGCACCGAGAGCAGATGCCTCGGTAGACGACGTCGGCGATCTCGATCTCGAAACCGTGGTCGTCGGAGGGGGTCAGGCACGGCGAATGGCCGACGGAGCAGGGCACGTCCTCCAGGCGCCCGCAGCTGCGGCACACCAGGTGGTGGTGGTTGTCGTGGCGATGCAGCTCGTACTGCATGCTCCGCCCGCCCACGGAGACGCGGCGCAGCAGCTCCGCATCGGACAGGGCGTTGAGCACGTCGTAGACCGCCTGCCGAGACACCGTGCCCAGCCGCTCGCGGACCGCCTGGGCGATCACCTCGGCGTCGGCATGAGGATGCTCGGCGACCGCGGACAGCGCCGCGAGCCGCGGGGCGGTCACGCGCAGTCCCGCCTCACGCAGGGCGGAGGGATGGTCGAGCGTCGGCATGCCCCCACCATAACGTGCACTCTGGACTTAATCAAGAAAAGTGCCGCGGGCCTGCCCCACGGCACCCCTCCGACGCCCCCACCGTCCGCGCACGTCCCAGGACGACAGGAGATGCAGGCAGGGCGGGTGAACTGTGCAGCTCGCACCCAGGAGGTCGGTGCCCTGCGATGGCGCACACCGCAGTAGATTGTTCCCCGGTCCGCGCGCTCGGGCCGCAGGACGGCACGACGGCACGACGGCACGACGGCACGGCGCAGACACCACGATCACAGGGATACGACACACATGAGCACACCGACGAAGAATGTAGCCGCCTGGACCTCGACCCTCGCCCAGGGCGAACCGGTGACCTTCCGCTTCTCCCGTGTGCGGGGCGCGCTGCTCGCACTGCTCTGCGTGTTCCTCATCCTGGTCGGCCTCGTCCTGGGCCTCGCCGCCAGCGGTGTCCTCATGCTGCTCGGCTGGTTGGTCGTCCTCGGATGCCTGGTCCTGATGGTCGTCCATCTCCGCCGCGCCATCAGCCCGGCCGTCGGCCTCACCGTCGCCCCCACCGGCCTCACCATGACGACCGCGCGGGCGGGCGAGATCCCCTGGTCCGAGATCCTCCAGGTCGAGACGATCACGCAGGACTCCAACCGCCAGATCGAGCTCGGCGTGACCAATGCCGAGGCCCAGCGGCAGTACGACGCCGGCCTGGTCACGGTGTTCGATCGCGAGAAGACGGATGGACGCATGCAGAAGGCGCTGTGGCTGCCCGCCGGCCTCGCCGCGTCCAAGCCCGCGCTCACCTCCTGGATCGACGAGGAGCTCACTGCGCGCAGCCGCTTCTGAGCGACCGCTCGACGTCAGCACGATGGCGCGAGACCTCGGAGGCATCGGCACCCGCAGCGCTGCGTGGCGGTCAGGCCTCGCGACGGATGCTGACGTTCCCTCCGGCCGTGGTGTACGGCGCGAGACCATCGCGAGCCGGAGGCATCTGCTCCTTCGCGCTCGCGATGCGCGCACGGCCCCAGGTCCGGGCGCCTCGAACGAACACATAGAGGTCCAGCACGGATCGGCCGACGATCGCGGTGAGCTGCTCCGCCGTGAGGAGCGCCTCGACGATGCAGCCGTCGGAGGTCGGCTTCACCCTCGCCCGGACACGTCCGTAGGCGTCTCGGCCTCGCCCGATCCACCCGACCATCGCCTCGGGCCTGCGACCCCACGGACCGGCGACCACCTTGAGCCGGAGCCGGAGCCCCTTCTTCGAGAGCTTCGCAGAGAGCAGCGTCGCGTCGACCTTCTCCCCCCGGAGCGCGCGCTGACGTCGTCGAGCCCGGGCGAGCTCCTTTCCCCAGATCTTGGCGACGTTCTCGGGCGAGAAGTCCTGCGCGCGCCGGATCGCCGCCGTACGCATCCGCGCCCGCTCCCGGGCCGGCATGCCATGAACTCTCACCAGGGCGTCGGCCATGGCCTGGATGTCCCCCGACGGCACGAGGAACCCGTCGACACCATCGGTGACCACGTCGCTGGGACCGAACTCGATGTCATAGACGATCGGGATGCATCCTGCTGACATCGCTTCCAGCAGTGCGACCGGATGCCCTTCGTAACGGCTGCTCATCAGCGTGAACACCGCCGTGCCGAATCTCTGCTTCGCGTTCGCGTCATACCCCCTCCACCGGACGACGTCCCCCAGGTCGAGCCGCTCCGCCGTCCTGGTGAGCCGCCGGGTCAGCGGTCCCAGGCCGAAGATCTCGACCTGCGTGTCGACTCCCTCGGCACGTGCGAGCGCCAGAGCGCGCAGGGCGTGGTCGAGCCTCTTCTGCGTCGTCTGACGTGCCACGATGACTCCGCCGGAACGGCGCTGCTCGGCCACGGGCTCCGCGGCCGGGCAGGCGAGCATGTTGGGAGCCACGAAGCTGTTCTCGGCGACCACCCCAGCGTCCACGAAGCCCGCCTGCTGACGGGGGGTCAGGATCGCCACGGCGTCGAACCAGTCCAGATGGCTCAGCATCCGCATCACGCTGGGCGCCAATCCGCCCCGTTCATCGGATCGCATCTGGAGGAGATGGTGATTGTGGATGGCCTGGACGGTGGTGACGTTGTCACGCTGATAGTCGAAGAATCGGCTCCCGGCCGTGGCGGAGTCGACGATCAGGATCGATTCCTCCTCGCCGATCACCCAGTCGAGCCATGCGTGATAGAGCCTGCGTTCGCTGCGCCACTGTGCGAGCGGTCGTCCGTCCCGGGTGAAGAGCGTGATGAGGCGACCGCTCCGCACCCCGCGCTGCCCGGCGTCCCGTTCATCGCAGATCGCCCGCGTTCCATCGGAGCGGAAGCGGTCGATCTGGAGGACGTCCTCGGTGTCGCCGAATCGCCGTGGCTGCCGGGTCCGATCAGGATCGGGCAGCTCATCAGCGGCAGGCAGCACAGGGTCCACCTGCGACCGGAGACCCACCAGCTCCTCATCGGGCTGCGTCCCCAGATCCGACCAGACGTTGCGGATCCGCACGTTGCCGCTGATCTGCCCGGTGCTGCGCAGCTGCTGCGTGCGCACATCCTGGTCGACCATGTTCGGAGACTTCGTGAGGATATCGATCCGTCGACCGTCGAGGTCGGCGAACGCAGAGCTGCGCTGCAACGCGACGGTGACCATTCCGCCGAACGTGTCCGGGATGATGCTCACGAGCTCGTAGATCGGTACTTGCGGAAGATACTTCCTGCGGCGTACCACGCAGACTCCTTCAGGGTCATCGAAGCCCGAGAAGCGTCACGATGTCGGCGCATGCCGGGCATGTACCGTGCTGAACCAGGCCGTCCACAATATCTGACATGTGTCCATTTGTCGCCCCCCGCGACGCCGCGGTCCCTGTGCCTGCTCCTCGCGAGCAGCCCGACGGTGCTGAACACGGTCCCGAGCAGGACGACGAGCGCGCGCGGGAGCGACGACAGCAGAAGACCCCCACACCTGCGAGGTGAGGGGGTCTTCTATCACTCGGAGCCGCCTACCAGAATCGAACTGGTGACCTATTCATTACGAGTGAATCGCTCTACCGACTGAGCTAAGGCGGCGTTTCCGCCGTTCACACGGCGGATTGGTTCACTCTACGGGACACCGGGCGACCGGTGCAAAGCGCGGGAGCGCGATCCCCGTCACGCTCGGCACCCGAGCCTGCCGCGGCGGCCGACGCCAGGCCCGAAGGATGCAGCGGACGGCTCATGGTCAGCAGCTGAAGCCGTCCTCCGGCACGGTGTCCGCCAGGAGATAGGCGTCGACCTGCTCCTCGATGCAGCCGCCGGAGCGTCCGTAGGCGGTGTGCCCGTTGCCCTCCCAGGTCAGGTGCACACCGCTGTCGAGCTGCTCGGCCAGGGCTGTGGACCAGGCGTACGGGGTGGCCGGGTCGCCCGTCGTACCGATCACCACGATGGGGGCGGCGCCCTCGGCGGAGATCGGCGCGGGCTCTCTCACGGGGGCCTGCGGCCACTGCGCGCAGTCGTCCTTGGCGATGTTCGAACCGAAGGTCGGGAACTCCTCCGCGATGCGGGCCGTCTCCTGCGCCGCCCACTCCTCGTCGGCGACTCGGGGATGGTCCAGACAGTTCACGGCGGTCATCGAGAACGCGGAGCTGGTGCGGTACGAGCCGTCCAGCTGGCGCTCGGCGGAGCGGTCGTCCATCTCCAGCAGCTGGCTGCCGTCGCCGTTCATCGCGGCGGTGAGCGCCTCGCGGCCCGTGGGCCACAGCTCGTCGCTGTACATCAGCGCCAGCACGGCGGAGCGGGCGAGGGAGCCCGTGAGGGGCCGCTCGGGGTCACCGCTGTCCACGGGCGATTCGTCGGCGGCCGCGAAGAACGCGTTCAACTGCTTCTTCGCCTCGGCGACGTCACCCTTGAGGGGACATTGCTGGGCAGTGTCCAGGCAGTCCTGGAGGAAGACGTCGGCCGCCTTCTCGAAGCCCTCCGACTGACCGGCGACGAACTCGTCCATCGTGAGCGTGGGATCGATCGCCCCGTCCAGCACGAAGTGCCCGACGCGATCGGGGTACAGATCGGCATAGCTCGAACCGAGGTAGCTGCCGTAGGAGTACCCGAGGTAGTCGAGCTGCTCACTGCCCAGGGACGAGCGCAGCACGTCCATGTCGCGGGCGGAGGAGTAGGTATCGAGGTAGGGCAGGACCTCCCCGGAGTTCTCCTCGCAGGAGGCGGCGATCCGTGCGCCCCACTCCTCGTAGAGCCGCGAGGACTCGGCGGAGACGGGCTGCCCCTTCACCGCGCGGTACTCGTCGGTCTCCTCATCGGTCAGGCACTGCACGCCCTCGGAGCGGCCCACACCGCGCGGGTCGAAGCTCACCAGGTCATAGGTGCCGAGGACCTCCGGGGAGATCATGTACGGCGCGGATTCCATGTAGTTGACGCCGGAGACGCCGGGGCCGCCCGGGTTGAACACGAGCGATCCGGTGACCTGCCCGGAGCCCGGGATGCGCGCCACCGCGAGGTCGATGTCCGTGCCGCCCGGGTCATCCCAGGCGAGCGGGACCGTGAGGATCCCGCATTCCAGCCCCTCGGCGACGACACCCTCGCAGTCGTCCCACTCGATGTCCTGCTCGTAGTACTGGGCGTACTCCGGATCGGTCGACGGGTCGCCGGGCAGATCCTGCGCGGCCGACGTGCCGAGCTCGTCCAGCGGGAGGTCCTGCTCGCCGTCCGGGGCCTGCTGGGCGGAGCCGCCGCCGTCGCTGGTCCCGTCGCCGGCACCGCCGCCGTCCTCCGCTCCCTCGCCGAGCTGCGTGCAGCCGCTCAGCAGCAGCACGGTCGCGGCCAGGGCCGCCGTGAGTCGGGAGAGGGACCGTCGCGGCCGGGCGGCGAGTGTCATACGTGGCTTCCTTGTCCTGGGGGCGGAGCTGGACCTGGTGGACGCGCCGGGAGATCGGGGCGCATCCCGTGGGGCTGATCGCCGACGGCCTCGGCCGCGGTGGGACGGGCCGGACCGGGGAGATCGCGCGACGGCCCGGCCATCCTAGGCCCCAGGGATGACCGGGTCGGCGAGCTCCGTGCGAGCCGGGCCGGGGCGAGTCAGGACGGGCCGGGCCGAGCCGAGCCGAGCCGGGACGAGTCAGGCCACTTCGCGGTTGTTCCAGCGCCACGCCCCGTAGACGGCAGGGAGCACCACGAGCAGGACCAGCGGGATCAGCTCGAAGGCCGTCGCGTCCCCGGAGGCGAGCACGGTCGCGGCCGTCTGCAGATCCACCGCGCGCACAACGTCCATGAGGACCTCGGACCCGGTGAGCATGGCGACCGCCGTGGCGGTGCCGACCACGAAGGGAATGCCGATCGCGGCGACCAAGCCGACCACGGTGGACTGCAGGGCGATGCCCACGGCGAGCGAGAAGAGCAGGATGGCTGCGAGACCGATGAGCTGGGTGGTCAGCGCATCGCCGAACGCGGAGAAGATCGCGCCCTCCCCGATCAGCTCACCACCGATCCAGGTGGTCAGCGCCGCGAGCGCGTAGGCGAACGCCACGATCGCAGCGATCACCACGACAGCAGCGATCACCTTGGAGGCCAGCACCCCGAGACGCCCCGGGCGCTGCAGGAAGGTCAGCTGGATCGAGCCGTCGGACCACTCCCCCGCGACGATCAGCACCGCGATCACCGGGATGATCAGGGACAGCGGAAGGCTCAGCACGATGAGGGTCAGGTTGATGTCGGAACTGGAATCGGCCAGGAAGAGGGGCTGCAGGAGCCCCCCGAGGGCGGCGAAGCCGACGATGAGGATCAGCGAGATCGTCATCAGGATCGCGGAGCCGCGGGTGTCGAGATGGGCGCGGAGGTCGAGTGCGGGTCTCATGGGAGGTCTCCTCGAAGAGGTGGGAACGGTGCGATCGCGAACGAGCGATCAGGACGAAGTGCTCAGGAACGGGGTGATCAGGAGGATGCGAGCTGAGCCGTGGCATCGGAGCCGGTCGGGGTGTCGGGACCGGCCGGGGCGCTGGACTCCGAGTCGGGGTCCGCCTGGCCAGTGAGCGCGAAGAAGACCTCCTCGAGCCCACCGTGGTCGGTGGCGCCCAGCGAGGTGAGGACGATCTGCTCGCGCAGGGCGAGGCGTCCCATGTCCTCCGGGGCCAGGCTCACCTCGAGCTCGTCCCCGGAGCGGCGCTCATAGGCGATCCCATGGGTATCGAGGGCCGCGCGGAGGGCTCGGGGGTCCAGGGCACCCACACGCGTGCCGCCCTCGCTGGTCAGCTCATCCAGCGTGCCTTCGCGCACCAACCGACCCCCGGCGATCACGACCAGGCGGTCCACGGTGGCCTGCACCTCGCGCAGCTGGTGGCTGGACAGCAGCACAGTGCCGCCGGCGTCGGCGAATGAGCGCAGCAGGCGGCGCATCCACCGGATCCCCTCGGGATCCAGCCCGTTGGCGGGCTCGTCGAGCACCAGCACGGCGGGATCACCGATCAGCGCCACCCCGATGCCGAGGCGCTGGCGCATGCCGTAGGAGTAGCCGCCCACCCGCTTCGCACCGGCGTGTCCCAGGCCGACGGTCTCGAGGACCTCGTCGGCCCGGGAGGCGGGCATCCCGATGGCGCGCGCAGCCAGGCGCAGGGTCTCCAGGCCGGTCCGGCCGCGGTGGAGCGCGCCCGCGTCGAGCATCACGCCGATGGTGCGGGCGGGGTGCTCGAGGCTGCGGTAGTCGGCACCGCCCACGAGCGCCCGGCCGGAGTCGCCCCGGGCGAGGCCGGTCAGGACCCGCAGCGTCGTGGACTTCCCGGCGCCGTTGGGGCCGAGGAAGCCGGTGACGCTGCCGGGCAGGCAGGTGAAGCTCAGGTCATCGACCACGGCGCGGTCGCCATAGCGCTTGGTCAGGCCCTGCACCTCGAGGGCAGCAGAGGTGCTGCCGGCTGCAGAGGTGCCGCGGACCGCGGAGGTGCCGCTGGATGCGGAGGAGCTGGTCTGTGAGGTCATGCTCCTACTGTCCGCCGCGGCCACCCCGCTCGGACAGCGACCGCGGGTCAGCCCGAGCGCGACGATCGTCGGCCACAGGCGGGCCGGCTGGGTCCCGACCCCCGACCTGCGTCGGGGGTGGGTCGTCCGCGGGGCCGACCTCCGGCTGGAACCTCGGCCGACGGGCCGCCCGCGCGGCTCCGTCCCCGCCTGCGCCGATACAGTGAGCGCGTGGAAGAACTGGGAGCGCCCGTGCGCCGGACCTGGCAGGACGTGGTGCTCCTGGCACTGGTCCTGGCAGAGGTCGTGCTGTCCACGGTCGTCGCCACCTCGGGCTGGGACCTGATGCGCGCTGGTCTCACCGTTCTCCTCGGGGCGGCCCTCCTCCTGCGTCACCGGCACTGGCCGTGGCTGCTCCCCCTCGTCCTCGCGCTCAACGCCGTCGCGTGGTCCCTGGTGATCCTGATCATCGTCCCGTTCGCCTACGCGACACGCAGCAGCCGGCGCGCGCGCACCCTGCTGGTCGGCCTGCTCGCCGTCGCGGCGAACATCGTCCCGGTGCTGACCGTCGGCGGGCCCGGGTTCGAGATCGTGGGGATCACCGGCGTCGTGGTCACCGTGCTGATCGTCGCCGCCTCGGCGTCGCTGGGCATGTACGTCTCGACCCGCCGGATGCTGCTCGCGCAGCTGAAGAAGCGCGCGGAGCAGGCGGAGTCCGGCCAGGCCGTCGCCCAGGAGCAGGCCCGACGCGCGGAGCGCACACGCATCGCCCGCGAGATGCACGACATCGTCGCCCACAAGATCTCCCTCGTCGCCCTCCAGGCGGGCGCCCTCGAGGTGAACCCGAATCTCGAGCGGGAGCAGGTCCAGCAGTCCGCAGGGCTGATCCGGCAGACGGCCTCCACCGCGCTCTCCGAGCTGCGAGAGGTGCTGGGGGTGCTGCGCGGCGACGGCGAGGAGGCCCCGCTGGCCCCTCAGCCCACCTGGGACGACGTGCGCCGCCTGGTGACCACCTCGCAGGAGGCGGGCATCACCGTGGACCTGTTCGACTTCATCGACGACCCGGTGCCCGATCAGCTCGCGCGCACCGCGTTCCGCGTGGTGCAGGAAGGGCTGACGAACATCCACAAGCACGCCCTGCACACCAAGGCCCGAGTGGCACTGATCGGTGAGCCGGGCACCGACCTCGTGATCGAGGTCAGTAATGTTCTTCCCAAGGGGTTCACGACGGATCTGCCGGGGGCCCGCATGGGGCTGTCCGGGATCGAGACCCGCGTGACGCATGCCGGCGGCACGATCGCGTCGGGCCCCACCGATGATGGACGCTTCGAAGTGAGGGCGGTGATCCCATGGCCGATGACGACGTGACCCGGGTGGGGCTGGTCGATGATGATTCCCTGGTGCGCGCCGGGCTGGCGATGATCCTGGGTGCAGACCCGGCGATCGAGATCGTGGGCCAGGGCGGCGACGGCTCCGAGGCGGTGACGCTGGTGCAGAAGCACCGCCCCGATGTGCTGCTGATGGACGTGCGCATGCCCGGGCTGGACGGCATCGCCGCCACCAGGGCGGTCTCCGCGTTGCCGAACCCGCCGAAGATCATCATGCTCACCACCTTCGACATGGATGAGTACGTGTTCCAGGCGCTCGAGGCAGGGGCCGACGGCTTCCTGCTCAAGGACACCCCGCCGCAGGACCTCGCCCGCGCCGTGCGCGTGGTCGCCGGCGGCGATGCGATGCTCTCCCCCACCATCACCCGGCGCATGCTCTCCCACTTCTCCGACGCCAACCCCGGCACCCGCCAGGACCGTCACCCCGGGATCGACCAGCTCACCGAGCGGGAGACCGAGGTGCTCGGCGCCGTCGGGGCCGGGCTGTCCAACGCCCAGATCGGGATGCGGCTGTTCATGAGCGAGGCGACCGTGAAGGCGCACGTCTCGAAGATCTTCGCCAAGCTGGACTGCACGAACCGGGTCCAGATCGCGATCATCGCCCACGAGGCCGGGCTCAGCGACCTCGAGTCCTGAGCACGCTGGGGCGCACGACGGCCAGCGCGGAGTCACGTACGGCGGTCAGCCCCAGCCGAGCTCGTGCAGCCGCTTGTCGCTGATTCCGAAGAGGTGGCCGAGCTCGTGCAGCACGGTGACGGCGATCTGCTCGACGAGGTGCTCACGGGAGACGGCCACGCGCTGCAGCGGCCCACGGAACACGAAGATCCGGTCGGGCTGGGCGTAGCCGTCGAACACGGAGCGCTTGTCCAGCGGAACACCCTCGTACAGGCCCAGCAGCTCGGTGCCGCCCGCATGCTCGAACCGGGGCTCCTCCTCGATGAGGATCGCGACGTTCGCCTCCGCGATCGCCCGGGCGATCTCCTCGGGCAGCGAGTCGAGGGCGTCATCGACCGCTTCCTCGAACTCTTCTCGGCTGATCCGGATCATGCACCCATCGAACCACGCCATCGGCCGGCCCGGGAGCCGCTGCCCTCGACCCAGCGGCCGGCCGCACCCCGCACGACGACACCCCGCCGACAACCGTTTCGTGTCGCGTATGCCGCATCGGCGGGATTCCCGCAGACGCGCAGCGCCATCGATGGGTATGCTCTGCGTCGGGCACGTCGTTGCCCGGGCCCCCATCGTCCAGTGGCCTAGGACACCGGCCTTTCACGCCGGCGACACGGGTTCGAATCCCGTTGGGGGTACTCGTACGGTTCGATCGATGTCCTGGTCAGCCGCATGAGACCGGAGTGCGAGGCGGCTCACAGTAAAAGTGGCCGGGAGCCCCGAGAACGTCCGGTAGAGTTGGTCAGGTCGAAGCGCGCGAGTGCAGAGATCACGTAAGGCCCTGTAGCTCAGTTGGTTAGAGCGCCGCCCTGTCACGGCGGAGGTCGCCAGTTCAAGTCTGGTCAGGGTCGCCCGCACAGGAAGCCCCGGAACATCGTTCCGGGGCTTCCTGCATTCCCCGACGCGCCCCGCCGGCCCACGGGACCCCTCACCCACCAGACCCATCAGCGCGACCGGCGTCGGCCGCCGACGCGTGGGACTCGCGTCACGCCGACCAGCCGTTATGTGCCCGGCGGCGGATTCCCGCTCACGCTGTCGGACCCCTCACAAGGTCTCCCCCGACCACGTCGCCGGCCGCCGTTCTACGCTCGGACCATGAGCACCACACGCCTGAACCACCGCATCCGCCTCGCCGCCCGCCCGCACGGCGAGCCCACGGCCGCCGACTTCGAGCACGACGCCGTCGAGATCGCGTCCCCCGAGGAGGGCCAGGTGCTGCTGCGCACCCGGTACCTCTCTCTGGACCCCTATGTGCGCGGCCGCATGAGCGCCGCCAAGTCCTACGCCGCACCGATGGAGATCGGTGACGTGATCGTGGGCGCCACGGTCTCCGAAGTCGTCGAGTCCGCGGCCGAGGGCTTCTCCCCCGGTGACACCGTCCTCTCCTACGGCGGCTGGCAGGAGTACAGCCTCGAGACGACCGGCCACCTGCGCACGCTCGACCCGGAGGCCGCGCCCGTCACCACCGCGCTCGGCGTGCTCGGCATGCCCGGCTTCACGGCCTACGCCGGCCTGCTCGCCATCGGGGAGCCGCGAGCCGGAGACACCGTCGCCGTCGCCGCCGCGACCGGCCCCGTGGGCTCCGCCGTGGGTCAGATCGCGAAGATCCACGGCGCCCGCGCCGTCGGCATCGCCGGCGGCGAGCACAAGGTCGCCCTGCTGCGGGAGCTCGGCTTCGACGAGGCTCTCGACCACCGCACCCCCGATCTGCCCGGTCGCCTCGCCGCCGCCACCCCCGACGGCATCGACGTGTACTTCGAGAACGTGGGCGGCGCCGTCTGGGATGCCGTGCTGCCGCAGCTGAACACGTATGCGAGGGTGCCGGTGTGCGGTCTCGCCGCGAACTACAACTCGACCTCCCTGCCCGAGGGGCCGGACCGCAGCGGCCAGCTGATGGGCGCGGTGCTCGCCAAGAGCCTCACCCTGCGCGGCTTCATCCAGATCGAGTTCGTCGAGGCGCTGTACGAGGACTTCCTGCGAGACATGGGCGGCTGGGTCGCCTCCGGCCAGGTGCAGTACACCGAGGACATCACCGAGGGTCTCGACAGCGCTCCCGATGCCTTCGTGGGGATGCTGCACGGCCGCAACCTCGGCAAGAGCATCATCCAGGTCTCCTGAGGCGTCGGCCCGCGGCCGGTGGAGCGGGCGGCCGCTCTCGGGGGCGAGCCGTGAGGTGATGTACGGGGTGGTGCGATGCACTGCGCGGACGTCCCCTCGCCTGCCCGATGGTGGTGTGCCTCTCACCGGCCCCAGCCGGTTGGGATCAGCCCCGGAGCCCTGTTAGTCTTGTCCTCGGCCGCTCGCGGCCACGGCTCTGTAGCTCAGTTGGTAGAGCGTTCGACTGAAAATCGAAAGGTCACCGGATCGACGCCGGTCGGAGCCACCACCACGAAGACCCCCCGCCAGTGGCGGGGGGTCTTCTGCTGTCCGGGTGCCGCATCGCCGTGTCCCCGCGCTCAGGGCTTTAGCCCCGGCGCGGATCCACGTCAACACCAAGCAGAAGTATCTCGGCCTGCTCGACGAGGACAAGGTGGAGACCCGCCACCCCCTGGAGACACTCGATGAGATCTACCAGCACGCCGACGAGATCCGCGCGGCCGTGCAGCGCTACCTCTGACCTCACGCACGACTGAGCCGCTCCTGCAGGTCGGGCCAGACCACGCGCGTCGTGTCCGTGGGCATCAGTCCCTTGGTCGCGTAGTAGTCAGCGAGCAGGACGCCGTGCGGCGACAGCTCGATCACGGTCAGCCCGGCGATCTCGTCGGCGGTTCCCGCGTCCAGCACCCACTGCTCGGCGAGCTCGGCCAGGCTGAATCTCTCCACCAGTCGCTCGCCGGAGTCGTAGTCGACCGGAGCGCCCACGGCATGCCCGAGGAGCGATCGTGGCTGCACGAGGTCGTAGTCGTCGGTCACCGGCTCCAGGTAGCCGACCGTCTCCCGGTCCTCCCGGGCGATCGCGACCCATCCACTCGTATCCGTCATGGACGAAGAGCGTACCGACCTCCACCCCTCGGTTGCGCCTGCACTGCGCAGGCCGAACGGAGGACGGACTCGCGGAGGACGAGTGCGAAGAAGGTCGTCACTCCCCCAGCTCGGCCTGGACAGCGGCGATGGTGAAGGACCCACCGAGCAGGAACAGCGCTCCCAGGCACAGCTGCAGCAGCGGCGGATTCCGCCGCACCATCTGCAGCGTGGTGCGCAGGGTGAGGGTCCCGGAACCGGCCGGCACGACCTCCCGGGTGGTGCGGAAGCAGATCCAGTACAGCACCAGCGCCACCACGGCCAGGACCACCGTGGCCAGCGTGAACGTCAGCCGGACCCCGTCGGCTGTCGTGTCCTCGAACTGAGAGGACAGCACCAGCGACAGCACGACACCGGTGATCGATCCGCCCGGCCGCCGCACGGCCCGGTGCGGAGGGTTCCCCCGTTCGCGGCGATCAGGAGCTCGACAGGACGGGGACAGGTCAGTCCGCGGCCTCTCGGCTCACCGTCTCACCGCCGCCACCTGATCCCCAGCAGACACAGGCTCTTGCCATCCCGCCGACTCGCCCTCATCGCTTCGCGAGGCGTCATAGGCTGACCGGGACGACGAGTCTGCGGCGACCCCGCCGGCAGCCGAACCCTGGAGGACGACGATGTCAGCCGAGAACCCGGATCTTGCGATCGCCCAGGCGGCGACCCTGCTCCCCATCACCGAGATCGCCGAGACGGCGGGCATCCCCGCCGAGGCGCTGGTGCCGTACGGCTCCTACAAGGCCAAGGTCGACGTGCGGCAGATGCAGGGCCTCGCCGACGCCCCGAGCGCGAAGCTCGTGCTGGTCTCCGCCATGTCGCCCACCCCGGCAGGTGAGGGCAAGTCGACCACCACCGTCGGCCTCGCCGATGCCTTCACCCTCAAGAAGATGTCCACGATGGTGGCGCTGCGGGAGCCTGCGCTCGGCCCGATCTTGGGCATCAAGGGCGGCGCCACCGGCGGCGGGTACGCGCAGGTGGTGCCGATGGAGGACATCAACCTGCACTTCACCGGCGACTTCCACGCGATCCAGATCGCCAACAACACCCTCGCCGCGCTGATCGACAACCACATCCACCAGGGCAACCAGCTGGGCATCGACCCCCGACGCATCCAGTGGAAGCGCGTGGTCGACGTCAACGACCGCGCCCTGCGCTCGATCGTGGTGGGCCTGGGCGGGCCCACCCAGGGCGTCCCGCGGGAGGACGGCTTCGACATCGTGGTGGCCTCCGAGATCATGGCGATCCTGTGTCTGGCCACGGACCTCGCGGACCTCCAGGCACGTATCGACCGGGTCGTCGTCGGCTTCACCTACGAGCGCGCGCCGGTGAGCGTCGCGGATCTCGGCGTGGGCGGCGCGATCACGATGCTGCTCAAGGACGCGCTGCTGCCGAACCTGGTGCAGACCCTCGGCGGCACCCCGGCCCTCGTGCACGGCGGGCCGTTCGCGAACATCGCCCATGGCTGCAACTCGCTCGCGGCGACGCGCCTGGCCCTCGCCCTGTCGGACATCACCGTGACCGAGGCCGGCTTCGGCTCGGACCTCGGCGCGGAGAAGTTCCTGGACATCAAGTCGCGCCTGGGCGGCCTCTCCCCCGACGCCGCCGTGGTGGTCGCCACCGTGCGCGCGCTGAAGATGCACGGCGGTGTCGCCAAGGCCGATCTCGCCGACGAGGACATCGAGGCCGCGCGCGCCGGGACCGTGAACCTCGCCCGCCACGTGGAGAACCTCCGCAAGTTCGGGCTCGAGCCCGTGATCGCCCTGAACCGCTTCCCCACCGACACCGAGGCAGAGCTCGAGGCCATCCTCGACTGGGCTCGCGAGCAGGGCTTCCGGGCCGCGCTGTCCGAGGTGTGGGCCAAGGGCGGCCAGGGCGGCCTCGCCGTGGCCGACGAGGTGCTCGCCGCGATGGACACCGTCGAGGGCGACGGCTTCCATCACCTCTACGATCCGGCCGACGGGATCGAGGCGTCGTTGCGCACCCTGGCCCGGGAGATCTACGGGGCCGACGACGTCGTGCTCGAGGGCAGGGCGCCCGCGCAGCTGCGGATGCTGCAGCGCAACGGATGGGACACCCTCCCGGTGTGCGTCGCCAAGACCCAGTACTCCTTCTCCGACGACCCCTCTCTGCTCGGCGCCCCGACCGGGCACGTGCTGCATGTGCGGGACCTGGTCCCCAAGATCGGTGCCGGCTTCGTGGTCGCGCTCACCGGCGCGATCATGACCATGCCGGGACTGCCGAAGGAGCCCGCCGCCCTGCGCATGGGCGTCACCGAGTCCGGGGAGTCCGTCGGCCTCTTCTGAGTCGGGCAGGTCCACCCTGCCTGGGTGTGTGCCGTGCCCGGGAGGCGGTCAGTGCCGGGGGTCGCGCTCGGCGACCTCCTCGGCCTCCCGCTCGGTCTCGTCCTCGAGGTCGACGTCGATGACGTCGTCGTCGTCGATGTCCTCGGCGCCGGTCTCCGGCTTCTCCCAGTTGCGATCGGTGATCGCGCCGTCGGTCGTCGCCACGATGTTCTCGGGGAACTGGTCTTCGCGGTCGGAGGCCATGCCCTCATGGTCATCGCCCTCGTCATCGATGAAGCCGTCCTCGTCGTCGTCATCGTCCGTCGGGGTGGCGAGGCGGTCGCTCAGCTCGTCGATCGCATAGTCGCCCCCGCGCACGAAGCCGCGACGGAAGGCGGCACGGCCGACCATCACGCTCGCCACCGGGATCGTGATCATCTGGGCGAGGAGCACCACGAGCAGCAGCCCCGCCAGCGCCCAGGAGCCGACCACGAGGCTCACCCCGGCGAAGACGAAGATCAGGCCCAGCACCTGCGGCTTGGACGCGGCGTGGATGCGCATCAGCACGCCGTCGAAGCGGTTCAGACCCACGGCTGCCAGCACGGCCAGCAGCATCCCGGCGCCGATCAGCACGGCGGCGATGATCTCGATGGCGGTCATCGCGTCTCCTCCGTCGTGCCCGTCGAGTCCGACGAGCTGGTCGAGCTGGTCGAGCTGGTCGAGCTGGTCGAGTCCGACGAGCCTGGAGCATCGGTCACCTCGTCGTCGTGCGCCTCGACCTCGAAACCGCGGGAGCCCGCCTCGGCCCCGAACCCACGCTCGAAGTGGTCGGAGTGCCCGGCGCCGTCGGCCCCGTCGACCCCGACAATCCCCTCCGAGCTCCCGGCACCCTCGGAGATCGCCTGCTCAGCACCGATCACCGCGACCGGTTCTGTGTGAGCAGGAGCGTGCTCCTCGCCGCGGTGATCGACATGGATGGCATCCAGGGGGCCCGTGCTGGTGCTGGACTCCTGACGGTGTCGTCGCAGCTGCGGCGTGCGCGGCTCCTCACGGCCCACGAAGCGCGCGAAGGTGACGGTGCCGATGAAGGCGAGCCCGGTGAGCGCGAGCATCGCGGGCCCCGCCCAGGAGGCCTTCGCGGACGCCGTGTAGAGGGCCATCGCGATCACGACCAGCACCACCAACGAGTCCGTGGAGACTGCGCGGTCCAGGATCGTGGGACCCACGACCATGCGATAGACGACGGTCAGCGCCGTCAGCGCGAGGACCACGCCGTAGATGACGAGGATGATGTCGAAGGCGCTCATCGCAGACCAGCCTCCTCGAGCACCTCGCGGCGACCGAACGCCCACAGCAGGCGCTCCTCCTGCTCGCGGACGGTGCGTCGCGCCTTCTCGGCCTCCTCGGGGGTGCCCGTGCCGATGGTGTGCAGGAACAGCATGCCGGTGGCGCGCTGGGCCTCGACCACCACGGAGCCGGGGATCAGCGTGCACAGCACACCGGTGCAGCTGAGGAAGAAATCGGAGCGCGAGGCCATGGTCACGGCGATCACGGAGCTGGGCGGCTGCGGGGCGGGGCGGATCGAGTACCAGCCCACCTCGATCGCGGACTCGCACAGGTCGTACAGGAAGCGCACCA
The DNA here is from genome assembly GCF_014897585.1 of Brachybacterium tyrofermentans. Lineage (GTDB taxonomy): Bacteria > Actinomycetota > Actinomycetes > Actinomycetales > Dermabacteraceae > Brachybacterium > Brachybacterium tyrofermentans. The sequence continues at coordinate 46,723 of NZ_JABUXW010000026.1, forward strand.
GGAAGAGGACGAAGCGCACCGGGCGGATCGTGAGCTCATGGCCCAGCGGCGGCATCGGGAACAGCACGAAGACGAGCAGCGCCGCCGCGAGTCCGCCCAGCAGGTTCTTCAGATCCAGCCCGCCCCACAGCAGGCACCACAGAGCGACCGACACCAGGATCCAGATCCAGGAGCGGGTCAGTTCGGCGAATCGGCGCTTCATCGGTCCTCCACCCTCTGCCCGTCCTCGCTGATCTTGTACACCAGGGCGTCCGCGGCATCGTCCCCGAGCACCGAGCTGACGTAGGGGACCCGCTCCAGCACCGAGGCGGCCGCCTCGTTCGAGTAGGTCATGATCGGTCCCGCGAGCACGGTCAGCAGCAGCGAGAAGCCGATCATCGCGGCGGTCGCGCCCGTCATCACCTTCGGGATCCGGACGTCGCGCTGCACGATCTCCTCGCTGGGCTCCTGCCAGAAGGCACGGTTCCAGATCTTCGCGATCGCGTAGAGCGTCAGCAGGCTGGTCAGCACGCTGATGGCGATGAGGATCCAGCCCGAGGCCAGGTTGTACTGGATGCCGGCCTCGATCAGGCCCACCTTGCCGATGAAGCCCGAGAACGGCGGGATGCCGGCGAGGTTCATGGCGGGGATGAAGAAGAGGATCGCGATGAGGGGGGCGAGCTTCGCGAGACCGCCGAGCTTGATGAGGTTCGTGGTCCCGCCGCGGGTCTCGATCAGACCCGCGCCGAGGAACAGCGTCGACTGCACGGTGATGTGGTGGGCGACGTAGTAGATGGTCGCGCCCATCCCCAGCTGGGTGCTCATGCCGATGCCGAACAGCATGTAGCCCATGTGCGAGACCAGGGTGAAGGACAGCACGCGCTTGAGGTCCGTCTGCGCGACGGCGCCGAGGATGCCGATGAACAGACTCAGTCCCGCCGCCGCCAACAGCAGGTTCTGGATCTGCGAGGCCGGGAACAGCAGCGTCTCCAAGCGGAGGATCGCGTAGATGCCCACCTTCGTCAGCAGGCCCGCGAACACGGCGGTCACCGGAGCCGGGGCGGTCGGGTAGGAATCCGGCAGCCAGGCGCTCAGCGGGAAGATCGCGGCCTTGATCGCGAAGGCGACCAGCAGCATCAGCTCGAGCATCATCCGCGTGCCCGGCTCGAGCCCGTCCAGGCGCACCGCCAGCTCGGCGAGGTTCACGGTGCCGGTGGCCGCGTAGACGGCGGCGATGGCCGACAGGAAGATGATCGAGCTGAGCAGCGAGACGATCACGTACATCGTCGCGGCACGGATCCGGCTGGCGGAGCCGCCGAGGGTGAGCAGCACATAGCTCGCCGCGAGCAGCACCTCGAAACCGACGTAGAGGTTGAACAGGTCCCCGGCGAGGAAGGCCATGGACACCCCGGCCACCAGCGCCAGATAGGTGGGGTGGTAGATCGCCAGCGGAGTGCGCCCGGACTGCTCGCTCACCGCCTGCGCGCTGGAGTACACCAGCACGGCGAGGGTGACGAAGCTGGAGACCACGAGCATCAGGGCGGTGAGCCGGTCGGCGACCAGCACGATGCCCAGCTGCGGCGTCCAGTTGCCGATCTGGAGGACGAGCACGCCCTCCTGGGTGACGTAATAGCCCATCGCCAGCGCGACGGTGAGGATCGCGACGAGCGTGAGGATCGTCAGCCACAGCTGCACGCGTGCGTGGTGGCGCAGCAGCAGGGTCACCGCGGCGCCGCCCAACGGGAGCATCACCGGCAGGGCGAGGAGGAGCTCGATGCTCATGCGTCCCCCCGTTCGTCGGTGTGCTCTGAGTCGGGATCGAGGTCAGGATCCGCATCGGTGGCCGGGCCCGCTCCGGGCGCCCGGCTCGCACCACGGTCATCGACCCGTTCCCGGTCGCTCCCCCGGTTCGGGCCCTGATCGCGTGCGCGCCGCCGGAACGCCGGCCGCGGCGGAGGCTCCTGGCCCTCGTCGGCCTCGGTGGCGTCCTGCGGGACGTCCTCGGCGCTCGTGAGGTCGGAGCCGAGCTGGTCGTCGTCGGCGGGCGCGAAGCCCTGGGAGTGCATGAGCGCACCACGTCGCGACTCCTCCGAGAGGGCCTGCGACCAGGGCAGCTTCTCGGCATCCTCCGAGCGGCGGCGCCGACGACGCAGCACGCGCCGGTCCTCGACGTCGTCGGGGACCTCGTCGTGCCCGAACAGCTGCCAGGCACGATAGGCCAGCGCCATGCCGAAGGCGGTGATGCCCAGCGAGATGACGATCGCCGTGAGCACCATCGCGAAGGGCAGCGGATCCGTCATCTCGCCCGGATCCGCGCTGCCCTCGAAAGGAGGCTTCCCGGCGGGCCCGGCGGCGACGATGAACAGCAGGTTCACCCCGTTGCCGACCAGCACGAAGCCGAGGATCACCCGGGTCAGGGTGCGTTCGAGCACGAGGTAGACGCCGCAGGCGATGAGCACCCCGGCGGTCAGGAGGAGGGCGAGGCTAACGGACATCGGTCTCCATCTCCTGCTGCTGGTCGATCTGGGATCCGAGGGTCCGCAGGAAGTCGAGGAGGACGCCGACGACGACGAGATAGACGCCCGTGTCGAACAGCAGCGCGCTGGGGAAGTGGAGCTCTCCCAGCAGCGGCACGTGCACGATCGGCGTGGCGGTGGCGAACACCGTCCCGCCGAAGAGCAGCGGCAGCACGCCCGCGGCGACGGCGATCGCCATCCCGGAGCCGAGCACGAAGCCGGCCTGCACGGGGGCCGCCTCGGAGAGCTCGTAGCGCCCGCCGGCGAGATAGCGCAGGGCGAGGGCGAGGCCCGCGACCAGGCCGCCTGCGAAGCCGCCGCCGGGGAGGTTGTGCCCGGCCATCAGCAGGTACAGCGAGAACATCATCATCAGCGGGAACGCGATCCGCGTGGTGACCTCGAGGATCACCATCCGCCGCTCGGGGGCGAGGGTCAGCCCGGCCGAGAGCCAGGTGCGCCAGCGGTTGCCACCGGCGACATCGTCGGGCCGCGCATCGAAGTCGAGGGCGTTCTGCGGCAGGGCGGAGTCGGAGCGGCGGCGCCAGATCGAGGTGCGCAGGTCCAGGTCGCGCACCCGGGAGATCGACTGCTCGCGGCGGGTCACGAAGATCAGCGAGGCCACGCCCGTGGCGACCACCAGCAGCACCGAGATCTCGCCCATCGTGTCCCACACGCGGGCGTCGACCAGGGCGACGTTGACGACGTTGTGGCCGCCGCCGATCGTGTAGGCGGTCTCGATGAGCCCCGGGCCGAGCGGGTCGAGGTAGCGGGCGTCGGCCGCATACAGCGCCGCGCCGCACAGGACCACGGCCGTGCTGATCGCGATCGCCCAGCGGCCCCAGGCACCGATCCGCAGCGGCCGGCGGGAGAAGTGCGTGGGCAGGCGGCGCAGCACGAGGACCAGCACCACGGTCATCGCGGTCTCGACGAGGACCTGGGTGGTCGCGACGTCCGGGGCGCCGGCGACGAGGAACAGCACCGCGACCGCATAGCCGGTGACCGAGATGAGGAAGACCGCGCGCAGACGGCGCCGGGACCGGGCGGCGCCGAGCGCCGCGAGGGCGGCGACCGGGAGCATGATGAGCTCGACCGGATGGTGGAAGAGCACCAGGTTGTCCGGCAGCGGGGACTGCGAGATGGCGATCGGGGCCACGAGGGCGATCAGCACCAGCAGCATCGTGCCCAGGGTGTACGGCAGGGAACCGCGCTGGAACAACGGGGTCACGGCGACGGAGGCGGCGTCGATACTGCGCATCAGGCGGCGGAAGCCGCGCTCCGCATCGATCCGGTCCAGGACCTCCTCGCCGGCCCACGTCTGCGGGGAGACCTGCTTCTGGAGCACCGCGAACGGCCTCGCGAGCAGGCACAGCACGACACCGAGGCCGAGCGCGACGACGGAGGCCAGCAGGGGCACGCCCAGGTGCGGGATCACGACGAGATGGATGCCCTGGCCGGTCTCGGGCAGCTGCGCCGAGAAGCCCCGCAGAACCTTCTCGAGCGGGCCGAGGAGCAGAGGGAAGGCCACGGAGAACACGGCCACCACTGCCGGCGGCAGCCAGAACAGCACCGGGATCCGCGGCGCATCGACCGCGGGCGCGCCCGGAGCGGCTCCGAAGGCACCGTGGACGAAGCGCCAGGAGTAGGCGACGGTGAGGATCGACCCCGCGACGAGCGCGGCCAGCAGGAGACGGTGCCAGGGCGCGCCCTCCCAGAGCGCCGTGAACAGCGCCTCCTTCGCGACGAAGCCGAACAGCGGCGGCACGGCGGCCATCGACGCGGCCGAGATGGTGCCGATCAGCGCGACGACCGGCGCGACCTTCCACACCCCCGACAGCACCCGCAGGTCACGGGTGCCGAACTTCTTGTCGATGATGCCCACGACCATGAACAGCGGCGCCTTGAACACGGCGTGGGCGATCAGCATGGCCAGCCCCGCCAGCAGGGCGTCATGGGTGGCGAGCCCGGCCACCGCGGAGAGGAAGCCCAGCTGGGAGACCGTCCCGTAGGCCAGCAGGAGCTTGATGTCCGTCTGCCGCAGCGCGCGCCATCCGCCCAGCAGCATCGTCGCCGCGCCGACCACGGCGATGACGATGCTGATCGCCTCGAGGTGGGTGAGCGCCGGGCCGAACCGCAGGATCAGGTACACGCCGCCCTTCACCATCGCCGCCGCGTGGAGGTAGGCGGAGACGGGGGTGGGCGCCGCCATCGCCCCGGGCAGCCAGAAGTGCGTCGGCACGAGAGCGGACTTCGTCGTCGCCCCGGCCAGGATCAGCAGCACGGCGATCACGAGGTAGGGGCCGGCGTCGGCCCACATCGGGGAGACCAGGATCTGCGACAGCCGCAGCGACCCGGCCTCCGCGCCGATCATCAGGAGCCCTACGAGCATCGCCAGTCCCCCGGCGGTGGTGGAGATCAGGGCGTTCATCGCGGCACGGCGCGAGGCCTGGCGGTCCTGGTAGTGCCCGATCAGCAGGTACGAGAAGACGGTGGTGAGCTCCCAGAAGGTGTAGAGCACCATCACGTCGTCGGAGAGCACCAGGCCGATCATCGCGCCGGCGAAAGCTGTCAGCACACCGGCGAAGCGACCCAGGCCGGGCTCGGTGTCCTGGAAGTAGCGCGCGCAGTACATCAGCACGATCGCCCCGATGCCGGTGGCGATCATCGCCATCACCCAGCTCAGCGGGTCCAGACGGAACGCGATCTCGATGCCGAAGGCGGGGATCCAGGGGACCGACACGTCGAGGGGATTCTGCGCGAGGTCGACGGGGTCCAGCGTCGCGAGCCAGACTGTGGAGGCCGCGGGGACCGCCGCCAGGACGAAGAAGGCGTTGCGCCCCATCAGCCGCACCAGGACCGGCCCTGCGAGCGCGGCCACCAGATGGGCGAGGAGCATCGTGTACACGCAGTCTCCGTCCATCGACAGCAGGGGAAGGGGCCTCGACCATTCTACGGGAGAGCGGCTGTGCTTTTCTGAGGCCCTTCTCCCACTTCACGTGCCGACCTGGGCTCCGCGCTCCGTACAGTGAGCCCATGGCCACCACCCCGGAACCGGGAGACCGCATCGTCCCGGACCCCGCACCGAGATCCCGTCGTCGCCCCGTCGTCTCGTTCGCCCTGTGGGACGGGGGCATGAGCGCCTTCAGCTCCGTGATCCTCACCTTCGTCTTCGCCACCTATGTCGCGAGCGCCGTCGCCTCCGAGGGCGCCGTCGGAGAGGAGGCGATCAAGGCCGCACAGGACCACGGCTCCCAGGTGCTGACCACCTGGCAGTCGATCGGCGCCGTCGCGATCGCCCTGCTCGCCCCCCTGCTGGGCAACCTCGCCGACCGCGGCGGGGTCCGCAACACCCTGCTGCGCGTGACGACCCTGGCCACCGTGCTGGTGGTCGCCCTGATGCCCCTGGTCGCGCTCGACGCGGACGATCTCGTGCTGGGAGCCGCCCTGATCGCCCTCGCCGTCGTGTTCAGCGAGCTGGCCGGAGTGTTCGTGAACTCGGTGCTGCCCGAGGTCTCGACCCCGGAGAACCGCGGCCGGATCTCCGGCACGGCCTGGGCGGTCGGCTACTGGGGCTCGATCGTGTGCCTGGGCGCGGTGCTGGTGCTGTTCGTGATGCCCGGCACCGGGCTGCTCGGGATCACGGGGGACGATGGTTGGAACTTCCGGGCGATCCCCCTGTTCGTGGCGCTGTGGATCCTGCTGGGCACCCTCCCGCTGATGATCTGGGCGCCCAAGCATCCCGCGACGGCCCCCGCGCAGCGGTGGACCCCGCTGCAGGGGTACGCCAGCATCGTGCGCCGCGTGATCAGGGCCTTCCGCGAAGAGCCGGTCATGCTCCAGTACCTCGTCGCGTCGGCGATCTACCGCGACGGCCTCGGAGCGGTGTTCTCCATCGCGGGAGTGCTCGCCGCGAACGCCTACGGCTTCTCCACCGTCGAGATCATCATCTTCGGGATCGCCGCGAACCTCGTCGCCGGGATCGGCGTCTTCCTCGGAGGGCGGGCCGACGACCGCATGGGCACCCGGTGGCTGATCATCGTCGGCTGTCTCGGGATCATCGTGCTGGGGCTCGTCGTCCTCGCGTTCGGATCGGCTCTCGTGTTCTGGATCGCCGGGCTCGCGATCTGCCTCTTCGTCGGCCCCGTGCAGTCCGCCTCCAGGAACCTGCTCACGCGCCTCTCGGAGCCCGGCCGCGAGACCGAGAACTTCGGCCTCTACGCCACCACGGGCAGAGCGCTCGGCTTCCTGGGCACGGCGGCCTTCGCCGTGACGGTGGCGATCTCCCAGGACACCCGCACCGGGATCCTCGGCATCGTCATCGTGATCGCGCTGGGTCTGCTGGCGTTCCTGCCGATCAAGCTCGGCGCGGCCGGTGCCGCGCCCGCAAAGGTCACGAGGGCCGCAGACGCCGGCTGACGCCGGATCGGGCGGGAGCGGCAGGATCACGCGCGATCAGCAGTATCACGCGCTATCAGCAGGATCAGGCGCGATCAGCAGGATCAGGCGAGATCGGCGGGATCCACGAGGAAGCCCTCGAGATCCACGACATACCCGCCGACGGTCTCGGTGAGCAGCCCTGCGATCAGTCCGATGCGACGGTAGGCGTGCGACCAGCGCGCGGCGGTCTCCGCATCCGGACTCTCGAGGTCGAGCTCCGCCTCATCAGCCGGGAGGTGCACGAGCTCGTAGTCGACGGCGGAGTCCGTCCAGCCGAGCGCGCTGAGCGCGGGATGCCTCGTGCTGCGCCCCACCCGGACATGGATCGCGTCGCCCTCGACCGACGAGCCCGGCGTGGTCAGCGGGATGGTGACGCTGTAGCCGGTCCGCACGACCTCCGATGGCACCCGGTCCAGCTCGGCTTCGGGCTCGAGCGGTGCGATCAGCTGGGCGAAGGCCTCCGGGGCCAGCGCATGAGGGCTGACGACGATCAGGTCGCGGACATGGAACGGGTGCGGCTCGAGGCGGGCCCCGCCGTCGGTGACCACGGCCCCGTAGAGGCGACGGCTCAGCGACCAGACCAGATCCAGGGCGCGCCGTTCCGCCGCGAACGGGAGTCCCTCCGGGAAGGCCTTCCCGTACCCATGGGAGTCCCCGAGACCCTCAGGGAGGGGATCCTCGCGCACCCGCGGGGTCTCGATGGTCCAGCGACCGGCGCCGCGGGGCGACGGATCGGGCACCAGACGGGTGTCGTCACCGATCTCGATCGTCCCGTCCTCCCCCAGCACGGCCTGCGGGCGCACATTGCGCACCATGGCGAGCACGTCCGCCGCGGCGGTGCCCCGGGGCAGCTGGAGCCGATGCTCGGTCCGAGCTCCCTCCGCGCCGGAACCGGCCGAGGTCTCGTCGACGTCGTGGCCCTCCACGGCGTCGACGCCGTCCGCGCCGGCGCTGGCGCTGGCGCTGGCCGAGTCGGTCGTGCCGGTGCCGTTCCTGTCGGCGTCCTCCGCGATGTCTCTCATCAGTCCTCCTGGACGGGGATCACGGTGCGATGGAAGTTCTGCGCGGAGCGCGAGGGCGTGGGGCCGCGCTGACCGAGGTAGCGGTTGAGGTTGCCCGCGCTGCCGTAGGGACGGTCCGAGGCGCTGGAGAGCTGGAAGAAGCACAGCTGCCCGATCTTCATCCCGGGCCACAGCGCGACCGGGAGGGTCGCCATGTTCGACAGCTCGAGCGTGATGTGGCCCTGGAAGCCGGGGTCGATGAACCCGGCGGTGGAGTGGGTGAGCAGGCCGAGGCGGCCCAGGGAGCTCTTGCCCTCCAGCCGCGCGGCGACGTCGTCCGGCAGGGTGATCTGCTCGTAGGTCGACGCGAGCACGAACTCCCCCGGGTGGAGCATGTACGGCTCCTCCGGGTCGACGGCGACCTCGCGGGTCAGATCCGCCTGCTCCATCGCCGGGTCGATCATCGCGTGCTTGTGGTTGTCGAAGAGTCGGAAATACCGATCGATCCTCACATCCACCGACGCAGGCTGGATCATCTCGTCATCGAAAGGATCCAGGCGCACTCGCCCGGCCTCGATCTGGCCTCGGATGTCATGGTCGCTCAGCAGCACATCGCACAGCCTATCCGCCCGCCACCGGGGGCGGCGCTGCTTCCCACCGCCGCTCCCGCTCCCGCTGCGGCCCCAGCGCCCCTCCAGCCCGTCCGACCCCGCACCTCGCCCCGCCCTCCGGACCCGGTTCGCGGAGCACCGCCACCTCAGGTATGCTGATCTGCGTTCGCTCGACGATGGCCGATCCTCCGGGACGGTGCACTGGTCGGGAGGCATTTCGCGGGTGTAGTTCAATGGTAGAACTTCAGCTTCCCAAGCTGATAGCGCGGGTTCGATTCCCGTCACCCGCTCGATCAGGACCGTCGGCCATCGGCCGGCGGTCCTTTCCGTCGATCGCGGTCATCCCTGTCCGTCACGGACCTCTGCGTCGACCGCGGTCCACGCTTCCGACCCCCTGCCGAGCCGTGCCTGTCCGCGTCGATCCGTGCCTGCCCGCGTCCATCCGCCGGTCGCCGCCTCGCCTCCCGAGGCGTTTCGGGGCGATGCACCTCCGGGAGGAACGCCCTCCCCCTCCGGCCGGTACGCACAGGCTTCTGTCGAAGTGTAAGAATGCGTCATGCCCAAGATCATCGGAGCCTCCCTCGAGGAGCACCGCGAACGCACGCGCGACAAGATCTTCGCCGCGCTCGCGGAGCTGCTGGAGACCCAGGACTTCGAGTCCGTCACGTTCTCGAAGATCGCCACGGCGGCGGACGTCGGCCGCACCGCGATGTACAACCACTTCCCGGACCGCGAGACCCTCCTGGTCGAGTACGCGCTCCACGAGACCTCCGACTACATCGCCCAGCTGCGGGCCGGCGTGAGCGACTCCGCCTCACCGCGGGAGGCCGCGCGCGCCTATGTGCGCACGCAGCTCGAGCTGAACGTCTCGTTCCACATGCCGCAGTCGATGGGCAAGGCCTCGCTCACCGACAGCGCCGCCGCGCGCATGCGCGAGCATGTCCTGCTGATCGAGGACGTTCTGCGCACGATCGTGCGGGACGGCGTGGTCAGCGGCGACTTCGCCGCTGACCTCGACATCGACGCGACCGTGCGGGTGGTCAACTCCCTGCTGGTGGGCTCGACCGCGCGCCGGTTCTCGGCGTCCGCGCTCGAGGATTTCGTGCTGCGGGGCCTCGGCGCCCAGGCCTGACTGTGAGGATGGCTTTGTCGGCCTTGTGCTGATGGGGTGTGTTCGACGGCA
>NZ_JABUXW010000097.1 GCF_014897585.1 Brachybacterium tyrofermentans
GGAGCGGACGACCGGATTCGAACCGGCGACCCTCACCTTGGCAAGGTGATGCTCTACCAACTGAGCTACGTCCGCACATCGGCTGGGCCGACGATCGACAACTTTAGGACGGTCCTGGCATCCGCGCAAATGCAGATGGCCTGCAGTGTCGGACGTCACGGGCCGACGGTGCGGGGAGGGGTGGAGCGGCGCGGGGGTGCCGCCCGCCGAGTCGTCGTCCCGGATCTTCTTCCTCGATGGCGACTCCTGAAGCTCCTCGGCTCGTGAGTGCTCTCGACTCGTGAGCGTTCGCGACTCGTGACCTCAGGGGCTTCCTCGGCGACGACTCCCGAATGCTCGGTGCACCTGCCGACGGGACGATCTCCGGCGCGACGTACGTCACGTCAGAAGTGGTCTTCGGGGTCGTCGGACCTCATGTAAGCTTCTTCGAGTCCGCTCGGAAGGGTGGATGACGAGGGTGGAGACACCACCGGGCGATTGGCGCAGGGGTAGCGCGCTTCCTTCACACGGAAGAGGTCACTGGTTCGATCCCAGTATCGCCCACGACGAGATCTTCGGATCCTCGTTGCGCGGACGTAGCTCAGTTGGTAGAGCATCACCTTGCCAAGGTGAGGGTCGCCGGTTCGAATCCGGTCGTCCGCTCC
>NZ_JABUXW010000098.1 GCF_014897585.1 Brachybacterium tyrofermentans
GGTCCCAAGGGTTGGGCTGTTCGCCCATTAAAGCGGTACGCGAGCTGGGTTTAGAACGTCGTGAGACAGTTCGGTCCCTATCCGCTGCGCGCGTTGGATATTTGAGAAGTCCTGTCCCTAGTACGAGAGGACCGGGATGGACTGACCTCTGGTGTGCCAGTTGTTCTGCCAAGAGCATGGCTGGTTGGCTACGTCGGGAAGGGATAACCGCTGAAAGCATCTAAGCGGGAAGCCTGCTTCAAGATGAGATATCCATACACCTTCGGGTGTGAGAGGCCCCCAGTAGATGACTGGGTTGATAGGCCAGATGTGGGAGCACGGCAACGTGTGGAGCTGACTGGTACTAATGGCTGATGACTTAACAACATATTTTTTGTTTGCTGCTGTTCGCGTCCACTGTGTGGTTCTGGAGAAACAACTCCTGGACACGCTTGCTTCCTTTGTGGGGTGGGTTGTGTTTTAGGGCTGGTAGGGTCTCGCCGTGTTACGGCGGTCATAGCGTCGAGGAAACGCCCGGTTCCATTCCGAACCCGGAAGCTAAGCTCGATTGCGCCGATGGTACTGCACTCGGGAGGGTGTGGGAGAGTAGGTCGCCGCCGGACATCTTTGTGGGAGTGGGAGTGAGCTTGAGACCCGTG
>NZ_JABUXW010000027.1 GCF_014897585.1 Brachybacterium tyrofermentans
ACGACAGCATAAGAAATCAACCGAATCCGCTGTCCGAAATCACCGCAGCAGCTCAGTCCATGATGAGCGCCCTGGATGGTGCCGGCGACCGGCAGGCTGCGCTGTTGCAGTTCGCCGGAAACCTCGCCGAGGAAGACCTCGACCTGCTCCGCAGCGCCATCACCGGCAAGACCTCGCGCAAGCGCAGGTGATCATGTGATCGCCACAGGTTCCTTCCTGGCTGCAGCAGCACTGATTCTGCTACTCGCGCCGCTCGTGCTGACCGCCGGCAGGTGGCAGGTGCGCCACCCGCGCACCGCACTGGCCCTGTGGTTCAGTGCCCTCTTCGCCGGCATCGGGTGCGCGGTCGCTTCTGCCGTGACGGCGCTGATGTGCTGCGTCGAGGTCGGAGAGGTGCACGGAACCGTCGAAGGCCTGCTCTTGACGATCGCGGGCTGGCTGAGTCTCGGGGTGCTGGCCGCGGTGATCGCTCTTGTCTCCGCGACTGCGGAGCCGCTCGCCGATTCGTGGCGGGAGGCGGTCGGTCGTTTCGCCCCGGTCGCGGTGTCCCGCGAGCACTCGGATGGTGTCACGCTCGTGTGGTTCGGCTCCGACGAGCCGGTGGCGTGTGCCGTGCCTTCTGGGGAGCCGGAGATCTTCCTCTCCACGGCGCTCAAGGAGATGCTGAGCGGCCCGCAGCTTCGTGCCGTGATCGAGCATGAGCGTGCTCATCTGCGACAGCATCACGGGTGGGCCGTGCGGATCGCTGAGATCAACGCGCTCTGCTTGCCCAAGCGGTTCCCGGCCGGGCGAGCGCTCAAGCGGGCCACCCTCCTGTTGATCGAACTCATCGCGGACGATGCCGCCGCCCGTCGCGCTGGCGCCGTCCACCTTGCTAACGCCCTCGCGACCATGGGGCGCACGACCGCCGATCCCGGGCTGGAGCTTCGCGCAGACCGGCTTACCCTGCGCCGCTGGAAGAAGCCGCGGAGCCAGCGCGGAGCAGCCCTCGCACGCGCCTGACTCCACACCTCCGAACCACTCTTGTCTACGACACGATGTAGAGTTAGGGGAGTGGTTCGGTGTCAGGAGGAGTGGTCATGGCCGGGTTCGAGTTCTGGGTGAACGGGATGACCTGTGAGCACTGCGAGCGTGCTGCTACGGCCGAGCTTTCCGCGCTCTCGGGTGTCGTCGATGTCCAGGTGGATGCTGCTTCCGGTCGCGTTCTTCTCGCTCACGAGGTTCCCCTTGATCTGAATGCGGTGGAGTCGGCTGTCGAGGATGCCGGCTACACGGTGCGGTCCTGGACCACGGCGACGAATGCCTGACACCATCGCGGCCGCTCCCACTGCAGCGCCCGTCCCGGAGCCAGTACCCGCGTCCGTGCCGGATCCTCGAGTCCGTAAACCTCTGGCTGCGGTGGTCGCGCTTCTGATCGGCGGAGCCGCCCTCGCCCTTGCCGTCTTCCCGGTCGTCGTGGCGGTCATGCTCGGCGAAGAACCGTATGACCTTCTGCATGTCGGGTATCCCGGTGTCGATGTGGCCATAGTCACCACGATCCTGCTCTCGGGTGCCCAGCTCGGGACCCTGGCCACCAGTGGGGCTCTGGTGCATGTGCTGTTCTTGCGAGCCGCCCCAGCCCGTAAAGCGCGGTATCTCGAGGATGGTTTCGAGATCTCGGTGCTGCGCGTCGCCTCCGGTGTGTGGGCGACGTGCGCGGGTGCGCTTGTGGTCTTCGAGGCTCTCGATTCCAACGGCACTCCGTTGGCGCGACTGGCTACTCCTGGCGCGTTGCCGTACTTGTGGGAGGCGAGCTACGCGCCGAAGGCGTGGACGGTCAGTTTCCTGGCAGCGCTGGTTGTCCTCTTCGCTTCGTTTTTCGCAGAATGATGGACGGGCCTGCTGATCCCGCTGTGGGCGACCGGGATCGCGGTGCTCGCGCCGGTTGTCTCCGGGCAGGTGCTCGTGGGCCCCGATCATGACTTCGGCAGCGACGCGGCGATCTTCCAGACCATCGCTGTGAATGCGTTCTTCGGGGCGGTGCTGGTCGCCGCCGTGCGGGTGGCCTCGGGGCGGCTTGTCTCGCCCGTGACGTTGCGTCGGCTGTTCTGGATCGGTGTCATCGCGCTCCCTGTCATCGTGATCACGGATGTGATCATCGCTGTGTTCAAACTCGCTGGCAGCAGCATGACGGCCTCGCTGACCGGATGGCTCGTCCTCGCAGGCCTCGCCTGTCTGACACTCGTCGCCGCGGCGTTTGCGACCGCCGCGATTCTCGCGAGCAGGGGGAAGCTGCGCGCAGGTCATCTCACCGCGCTGCTCTCGCTCTCAGCCGGTGCGGTGGCGGGGTGGACAGGTGTGGGCGTGGCGATGACGCGCCAACCCCCGCCGCAGTACTTCGTCCCGACGAGCATCGAGCAGGTCTTCATGGGCTTCGAGGTTCCCGACGCCCCGACGCTCGGAGTGCTGTTCGGGCAGTGGCGTCCGAACCTCCTGTTTCTGGGTATCGCCGCAGCGGCGATCATCGTCTACCTGGTCGCCGTGCGCACGCTGCACCGCCGGGGTGATCGGTGGCCTCTCGGGCGGACGGCGGCCTGGATCGGCGGGTGGACGGTTGTGGTCGTCGCGACGAGCTCCGGGTTCGGGAAGTACTCCGCCCCGGACTTCGGGGTGCACATGATCGTGCACATGTCGCTGAACATGCTGGCCCCCGGGCTTCTCGTCCTCGGTGGTGTCGTCACGTTGCTGCTGCGCGCGAGCCGCTCGGACCGGAACGAGCCCGCGGGCCTGCACGACTGGATCACGTGGGTGCTGCACTGGCGGGTGCTGCAGTTCCTCTACAACCCGCTGATCGTCTTCGTGGTCTTCATCGGCTCCTACTACGGCCTCTACCTCACCGGCATCTTCGGCGACTACATGAGGTTCCACTGGGCGCACCAGCTCATGAACCTGCACTTTCTCATCGTCGGCTACCTCTACTACAGCCTGATCATCGGCGTCGACCGGCCCCCGCGGCCCCTGCCGCACATCGGCAAGCTCGGGTACGTGCTTGCGGCGATGCCGTTCCACGCGTTCTTCGGGGTGATCCTGATGACCAGCTCCGACATCATCGCCGAGACCTTCTACCGCTACCTCGACTTGCCCTGGGCCGATCTGCAGGCTCAGCAGTATCTCGGTGGCGGCGTCGCCTGGGCGGGTGGGGAGATCCCGCTGATGATCGTCATCGTCGCACTTGGCATCCAATGGAGCAGGCAAGACGCCAGGGACGCCCGCCGTAAGGACCGGCACCTCGACACCGGCCGCGATGACGAATACGACGCCTACAACCAGATGCTCCAACGCCTCACCGACCGCGACGCGACGCGACCCGGGCCCCGACCGACCGTCCGAGAGGACACCCACTCATGACGACGACAGACACCACCACACCTGTGGCTCTCGCTCCGGTGGAGCTCGACATCTCTGGGATGACGTGCGCGGCCTGCGCGGGACGCGTCGAGCGCGCACTGGGCAAGCTCGACGGTGTGACGGCGAGCGTCAACTACGCCACCGAACGCGCCATCATCTCCGGCCTTCCCGACAGCGACGTAGCCACGGCGATCCGGCAGGTCGAGAACGCCGGATACGGTGCGCACCTGCGCGATGGCAGCGACGACGCCTGGTCGACGCGCGCCACCGAGGTACGGATCTCGTCGCTCCGGAGGCGCCTGGCCGTGTCCGCGCTGCTCACCGTCCCACTCATGGACATCACGATCGTCCTGGCCCTCGTCCCCGGCTGGAGGTTCCCCGGCTGGGAATGGGTATGCGTGCTGATGGCGCTGCCGATCGTGACATGGGCGGCGTGGCCGTTCCACCGGGCGACGCTCCGTAACCTCCGCCACGGCGCGGTCAGCATGGACACGCTCGTCTCTCTCGGCATCGCCGCGTCCTTCGGATGGGCGATCCTTACCCTGCTGCTCGGGTTCGGCACCACCGAGGCCGCCGGCTACTGGCTCGGCTTCGGCGTCACCCCCGCAGGTGCCGACTCCATCTATCTCGACGTCGCCGCCGGTATGACGACCTTCCAGCTCGCCGGCCGGTACTTCGAGACCCGCTCCCGTCGCAAGGCAGGTGATGTGCTCGGGGCGCTGAACGCTCTCGCCGCCACCCATGTCCGGGTTGTCCGCGACGGCGTCGAGACGATCGAGCCCGCAACGGCGCTCCGCGTCGGCGACACGTTCGTCGTCCTCCCGGGAGAGACGATCCCCGCTGACGGCACCGTCCACGCGGGCGCCGCTGCGGTGGATGCGAGCATGATGACCGGGGAACCCGTCCCCGTCCCGGTTGGCCCCGGAGCTGCGGTGACCGGCGGCACGATCAGCACCGACGGTCGCCTGGAGGTGACCACGACATCTGTCGGCGCCAACACCCAGCTCGCGCAGATGGCCGCGCTCACCGAGCAGGCCCAGGCCCGCAAAGCGCGCGTGCAGAACCTCGTCGACCGGATCGTCACCTGGTTCGTCCCCGCCGTCATCGCCCTTGCGATCATCGTCAGCCTCGCGTGGACCCTCACCGGCACTCCGTTTGCGCAGGCGTTCGGCATCGGGATCAGCGTCCTCATCATCGCCTGCCCCTGCGCACTCGGGCTCGCAACGCCGACTGCGCTCATGGTCGGGATCGGGCGGGCCGCGACCCTCGGCATCCTGATCAAAGGCCACGACGCCCTCGAAGCCTCCGGCACCATCACCACCGTCGTTCTCGATAAGACCGGAACCCTCACCACCGGACGCATGATCGTCGAAACCGCGACCCCCTTTGGAATCGCCGATCATGAGCTGTGGCGTTTGGCCGCGTCCGTCGAGCAGGGTTCCGAGCATGCGATCGCGCGCGCTATCCAGGACGCCGCCCGCGCTCACGTCACCGACCTTCACCCGTTGGAGGACTTCACCGCCCTCCCTGGTCTCGGTGCTACGGCCCGCATCGCAGGGAGCACCCTCGTCGTCGGGAACGCCGACCTGCTCCGCGAGCGCGGCGTCGACCTCACCCCGGCGGTCGCCGCTCTCTCGGATGCCCACGAGCACGGGCACACCGTCGCCCTCGTCGCCCGCGACGGGCACCTGATCGGGCTGATCGCCCTCGCCGACACCATCAAGCCTGGCGCCGCGGACGCCATCACAGCGCTGCACGCCCAGAATCTCACCACCGTGCTCCTCACCGGCGACAGCCCCGCTGCTGGCGCGCGCATCGCGGCCGAACTCGGCATCGAACGCGTCCACGCCGGTGTCGCCCCTGCCCAGAAGGCTGACGTCGTCCGCGAACTCCAAGCAGCCGGAGAGAAGGTCGCGATGGTCGGCGACGGTATCAACGACGCCATCGCCCTCGCCACCGCCGACCTCGGGCTCGCGCTCGTGTCCGGCACCGACATCGCCCTCAAAGCCGCGGACATCATCCTCGTCCGCGACGACCTCCACGTCATCCCGGATGCGATCGCGATCTCCCGCAAGACCCTCCGCACCATCCGCACCAACCTCGGCTGGGCCTTCGGATACAACATCGCCGCCATCCCTATCGCTGCAGCCGGGTTCTTGAACCCCCTCATCGCCGCCGCCGCGATGTCCTTGTCATCCGTGCTCGTCGTCTACAACAGCCTCCGCATCCAGCGCGTGCGCAGCACCCGGTAGGAGAACGTCAGGAGACAGATACCCCGATGGAGTTCTTCCTGCCGCTGTCCCTTGCCGCGATGCTCTACCTCCTCATCCTGTGGACCGCCCTCACCACACCACCACGGCCCCCACAGCTCTCAGATCCCACCCTGCGCGACGAATGGGACTCCGTCGCCTTTCGGGTGCGCAAAGGCGTCGAACGCCTGCGCAAGCGCTTGCGCAGGCGGTAGCGCCCTCGCGGGAGCTGGACCGGCTCACCCGGGAGGCGCTGTGCGCAGGCGTTTTGACCTCGCGATCGCCACCCCGCTAATGTATCTACTACATGTTGTAGAGATAAGGTGTGTGGCATGCTGTCTGACCCGGTGCTCCAATGGACGCTGACACTCGCCTTCTCCGCGACCGCCGCGTACGCAACACTGCGGCTCGTCACAGACCGCAAGCCGCTGCTCATCGTGGGCAACGCTTTGCACCTGGTGATGAGCCTCGTGATGATCGCCATGTGCTGGCCGTGGTGGACCGTACTGCCGTCACTCCCGCAGACGCTCTTCTTCTCGGCCGGCACGGCCTGGTTCGCTGCGGTGGTGCTCCTCCAGACGCGGCGTCGCATCACCCGGGCTGCCGTGGGCGGACACAGCGCGTGGCATCAGGCGGCACACGCGGTCATGATGCTCGCGATGGTCTGGATGCTCCTCGCGATGCCTTCCGGATCCGACGCCACGACGCATGACCATCACCATGGAGGGCTCGAGCCGTGGGCGGCCCTGACCGGGGTTGCCGTCACCGCGGCGCTGACGACGTCCGGGGTCGTCTTTCTGGTCGAGCTCGTCCGCTGCATGCGCGGGCGTACCACCTGGCTTGCGCACACCGGGGATGTCGCCTCCGGGGCGCTCATGAGCTTCGGCATGGCAGCGATGTGCTGGCCGATGATCACTGGCTGAACACCCCTTGACCACCACCATCAGTCCGCTGGCGCTGCCGGCGGGTCAACAAGAAAGAGAGACACCATGAGTGCACGACGCGCCAAGAGACCCCTGCTGATCGGAACCGGAGCCCTCGCGGCTACTGCCGTACTGGTTCTCGGCGGCGCGGTCGCCGCGAGCGCACACGTCAGCATTGCCGAAGGCCCGGTCGAGGCCGGCTCGTACTCGATCCTCACCTTCGGGGTGCCGCATGGATGCGATGGGTCTGCGACGACGGAGGTGGCGATCCAGATCCCCGAGGGCATCAACGCCGTCACACCCACCCGCAACGGCCTCTACACCGTCGAGAAGGTGATGGAAGACCTCGACACCCCGATTACCGACAGTCACGGGAACGAGGTCACCGAGCGGGTCGCGCAGGTCGTCTACACCGCCTCGACGCCCCTGCCCGATGGGCAGCGGGACGCGTTCGAACTCTCACTGCAGATCCCCGAGGACGCAACCGACACCACCCTGTACTTCCCGACCGTCCAGACCTGCGAACAGGGCGAGACCGCCTGGGTGCAGATCCCGGAAGAAGGTCAGGACGGCCACGATCTTGATGCACCAGCCCCGAGCGTCGACGTCGTCGCAGCCAGCGACGCTGGATCGCACGGGCACGGTGACAGCTCCGAGGCCACCGTCGATGCGCACGACGAGGATTCGGCATCCGCGTCAGCTCCTGCAGATCAGACGCCGCTCGTGGTCACCTCGCTCGCCGTCGGGGCCCTCGGCCTGATCATCGCCGTGATCGCCCTGCTGAGGGGACGCAAGAAGGCGTGACCACTCTCATCGCCGGGAAACACCAACCGCGACGCGGCCTCGCCCTGTCTCTCCGAGTGCTGGCAGTCCTCCTCCTGGGAGGACTGCTGACGCTCACCGGAGCACAGACGGCGTCCGCACATGCCGAGCTGCTGTCCACGACACCGGAGAACGGTGCCGTGCTCGACGAGGCCCCCGCGGAGGCAGTGCTGACGTTCAACGAGCCCGTACAGCTCATCGACGGCAGCATCCGCCTGTTTCCCGGCGATGACGACCCCCTCACACTCGACGCACACGTGAACAACACCAGCGTCATCGCCGTGCTCCCCGCCGACCTAGCCGACGGAGCCTATGCGCTGAGCTACCGCGTCGTCTCAGCAGACGGGCACCCCATATCCGGTGCGATCGCCTTCACCATCGGAGACGGCCAGGCGGACAGCGCGACGGCTCCCGTCGTGGAAACCGCGACCCCGCAGGATACGCAGTTCGCCGTCAGTGCCCTGACTGCACTGCAGTACCTCTCGCTTCTGGTCTTCGCCGGCCTGGTCCTGTTCGAGCGACTGGTGCTGCGCAGCACGGCACCACCTGAACGCCGGTCCAGGAACATCCTGCGACTGACCGGCATCGGCGCAGGAGCCGCCTCGCTGCTGCTCATTCCCACGTCAGCGCTCAACGTGACTGGAAACCCACTGACCGCGGTGCTCGATCCGACTGCATGGTGGTCGGGTGTCTTCTGGGCACCGGTGACTGCGGCCATCATCGTATGCGCAGGACTCGCCGGAGCCACAGTGCTATCGACACGACAGCTGGGGAACAGGGGGATGCGCCTGCTCGCCGTGCTGCCGCCGCTCCTCGCGCTGGCCGCGCCCGTGCTCGTCGGGCATACCCAACTGATGGAACCACGGGCACTGATCATCGCCGCCGACCTCGGACACCTTCTCGCCGGCGCGTTCTGGACCGGAGGAGTCCTCGGCCTCCTCCTATTCCTCGCCGCCACCCGCGTCACCAATACCCAAGAGGCCCGTACCGCACCGACGCTCGCTGCGAAGGTCGTGCAGAGGTTCTCCCGCATCGCGGTGTGGAGCGTCGCCGTCCTCGCAGTCAGCGGAACTGTCATGGGCATCATGATCGTCGGAAGCGTCAACGCTCTCATCACCACCAACTACGGGCTCACCCTCCTGCTCAAGATCGGGATCCTCATCCCCGTCATCGCGATCGCTGCCTACAACAGGACCCGACTCCTCCCACGCATCGCGTCACGACCAACCGCACGCATGCAATGGCAGACGCTGACCCGAACCCTCAGCTACGAAGCCGCACTCCTTGTCGCCATCCTGCTGCTCACCGGCTTCCTCACCAACCTCAGCCCCACACACGACCACCACGACACCCCAACCGAGATCACGGCAGCCACCGCTCAGACCGTCACTATCGACGCGGACGCCCAAGGGCTATCGCTGAGGGGCGAACTCGAACCAGCGCTGACCGGCGAGAACGAGATCACCTTCACACTCGAATACGACGGCGAACCAGTCACGCCCGACGACGTGACCATTCGCACCCACCAGGCCGAACACGATCTCGGGCCGTTCCAGACCACAGCCGAACTCGACCCAGTAACCGGTCAATACTCCGCGGATCTAGACATGCCCGTCACCGGAGAATGGGAGATACAAGTGCTTGCCCGCGTATCCACCTTCGCGCAGCCGATCGTCACGATACCCATCACCATCAATTAGCTTCGCTGCGCCGGGGTAGCCCTAGCCGTCAGGGACGATGTATGCGCGGATCGGTTCGACGCCGCGCCCTTGTGCGCCACCGCGACGTGACTGTGTCTCGCACATACCGATAATTCGGACGTTGCGACCTTTGCTCCCCTACGGCGTTCCAGATTCCTGGTAGTGCCGTGTCAGCGCTTGCTGCCGCATCGCGATCGCCGTCACCGGTTACAACAGAGTTCAGCAAGTACCGGCAGCCCTCACCTGCTGCCATCACCCCGGAGAGGTGCGTACGTCCTGCGCCTGCGACTTGGCGAGCAGAACCTGACGCTCAGCCGTGGCGAGACGGCCGAGTTCTACACTCGCTCCCCGCATGCGATGTCCGCTGCCGGCGGCCGTCCGGCGCAGGTGATCAGCATCTTCAACGAGGCCGGCGCCCGGATGCATACGCACACAAGCGCCTGACCCGTCTGAATGACGGCGCTACCGGGGTGCGTCAATGTCGGACGCTGAGAGGCTGGCCTCGAGGCCCGCGATCGTGGTGTCGACGACGAGGCGGTAGTAGTTCCAGCGCATCCGCACGGCGGTCTCGCCGCCTTCCGCGAAGGGGCGGATGAATTCCTGGCCCATCGCGCGGACCTCTTCGGATGCGGTGGGCATCTGGCGGAACTCGGTCATCATCGTGGCGTGGTCACGAGGGCCGTCGTCCTCGTGCTGGAGTCGGTCGTCGCTCATCGAGACTGTCAGCATGGCGTTGTTGAGCAGCACCGCGTAGGCGAAGTCTGCGCGGTCACCGAAGCCCGCGTGGTGCAGGACGGTCATGCCGGCTTCGAGGACAGGAAGTGCCGCGGGCAGCGTCGGTCCGTGCATGAGCATCCACTTGGCCGTGCCCGGATACTCTGCGGCGAGAGGTCCGGCCGAGTACAGGAGGGTGCGGAACCACTCCTGCCAGGGCAGGTCCGCCTCGGGCGGGTCGATCTGCCCGAGCATGCGCTCGACGACCCGGCGGCACAGTAAGTCCTTCCCGCCGACGTGGTGGTAGATCACCGAGGCGGCCACGCCGAGCCGGCCGGCGAGGTCGCGGATCGACCAGCTCATCAAGTGCGACTCGTGCGTCAGCTCCACCGCGGCGTCGATGACGCGCTCGGGGGTCAGTCCGACGTGGAACGGTGCGGGGTCCGTCGTGGTCACTGTGGCTCCTCGGACTGGCTTACGTAGGTGCATACTCCGAAACCTATTGAGGTAAGGCTTGCCTTACCTGTAGGGTTTCGCTTGGGATTAGAACACTGTTCATTGTACTGTGTGATAATCGTTCTCAATAGAATGAGGGAAGGGGCGCGATGAGCGTGGCACCGAGAGAGACACCGGCGGCGGAGGGTTCGTTCTTCGCCGCGGTGCGTGGCAGTCTGGCGGCGATCATCGTCTTGGCGGTCCTGGGTGCGGCCAGCAGCGTGGTGCCGTTCATCGCGATCGTCGAGCTCGCCCGCGTGCTGCTCCCGGCGATCGACGGGGCGCCGGTCGACGCGGGCCGCGTCTGGTCGATCGTCATCATCGCGGTGGTCGCGCTGGTGGTGAGCTTCGGTGCGGCGTTCTTGTCCGGCGTGGTCGGTCACTTCGCGGATGCCGAGCTGCAGCACTCGCTGCGTCGGCGGATCGTCCGCCATCTGCAGCGCCTGCCGTTGGGCTGGTTCGATCAACGCAGCTCTGGCTCTGCCCGCAAGCTGGTGGAGAACGACGTCGTCGCGCTGCATCAGCTGGTCGCGCACTCGATCCAGGACGGCCTGACCGCGATCACGGTGCCCGTGATCAGCCTGGTGTATCTCTTTGTCGTGGAGTGGCGGATGGCACTCGCCGCTCTCGTGCCGCTCGTGCTGATCTTCCTCCTCTACCCGCTGATGATGCGGGGAGCCGGGGAGAAGTACGTGCAGTACGACGAGGCGACCCAGGCCCTGTCGGGCGCGACCGTGGAGTTCGTGCAGGGCATCGCGGTCGTCAAGAGGTTCGGACAGGTGGGGCGCAGCCACCGCCGCTATCGGGACGCGACGAGGGACTACTCGAGGTTCGTCGGCGAGTGGACCCGCGAGACGGCTGTGGTGTTCACGATCGTCGAACTCATCGCCTCGCCGATCGTCGTGCTCACCTGGCTGCTCACCGCCGCGGTCTGGCTCACCGCGTCCGGCGGGGCATCCGCGCTTGACGTGCTCCCCGGCCTGCTTCTCGGGCTCGGGCTCACCGCGCCGCTGATGAAGCTCGGCGCCTCGGGCCAGTTCCTGCGCAACGCGACCAAGGCCCAGCAGTCCCTCACCGCGTTCTTCGCCCTTCCCCCCATCTCCCAGCCGGATTCCCCGCAAACGCCGGAGGGACGCTCCGTCAGCTTCCAGGAGGCGTCCTTCAGCTACGACGGCGAGCACCGCGTGCTCCACGAGATCGCCGCGTCCTGCGCGCCCGGCACCGTGACCGCCCTGGTCGGCGCCTCGGGGTCGGGGAAGTCGACGCTGGCGAAGCTCGTCCCGCGCTTCTACGACGTCGACGCCGGCGCGGTCCAGATCGGCGGAGCGGATGTACGCCAGATCGCGTCGGGCGAACTGTACCGGCAGGTCGGCTTCGTGTTCCAGGATGTGCAGCTGCTGCGTGCGAGCCTGCGCGACAACATCCGCCTCACCCGGCCCGACGCGACCGATGCCGAGGTCGAGGCCGCCGCCCGCGCAGCACAGATCCACGACCGTATCCTGCGCTTCGAGCGTGGCTATGACGCCGTGGTCGGCGAGGACGCGAACCTCTCCGGTGGAGAGGCCCAGCGGGTCACGATCGCCCGCGCCCTGCTGGCGGACGCCCCGGTCCTGGTGCTCGACGAGGCGACGGCGTTCGCGGATCCGGACTCGGAGGCCGCGATCCAGCGCGCGCTGAGCACCCTTGCCGCCGACCGCACCGTGCTCGTGATCGCCCATCGGCTGCACACGATCGTCGGCGCCGATCAGATCCTGGTGCTCGACGGCGGTCGCATCGTCGAGCGCGGCACGCACGCGCAACTCGTCGCGAGCGGGGGCCGGTTCGCGCGGATGTGGGCCGACTACCAGGCCAACCATGCCCGCTCTCTCCCGGAAGGAGTCCAGCTGTGATCCGCCGTCTGCTGCACTACTGCTCGCCCCGCGCCCGACGCCTGGTGATCGCCGAGCTGAGCTTCGTCGTCGTCGCTGCCCTGCTGCAGGGCATCGCGTTCCTGCTGCTCGTCCCCCTGCTGCGGTCCCTGTTCGTCGGGGACGTGGACGGCTCCTGGGGATGGCTGATCGCCGTCGTCGCCGCTGCCGTCGGCTATGTGATCGCGTCGTGGTTCGCATCCCAGATCGGGATGGAGGCATCGACCGCAGTGCTCGACTCGCTGCTCGAGCGTCTCGGCGACAGCGTGGTCTCGCTGCCGGTGTCCTGGTACACCACCGACCGGACCGGCCTGATCGCGGGCCTCGCGACGCAGGGCGCGATGTTCGTCTCGACGATGCCCTACGCGATCCTGCGTCAGATCCTCGCCGGGTTCGTCGCCCCCGGCACCGTCCTGGTCGGCATGTACTTCTTCGACTGGCGGCTCGCCCTGGCGATGACGGTGATGGTGCCGATCATCGTGATCGGTTACCGCTGGCTCAGCCGCAGCATCGGGCGGGGCGATAAGGCGCACGCGGTCGCGGTCGACGAAGCCTCCAACCGGGTCGTCGAGTTCGCCCGCGCCCAGCCCGCCCTCCGCACCGCCGGCGAAGGTTCGATCGCCGACCGTCTCGTGGCCGAGGCCCTCGAGGACCAGCACAACCAGTACCGGGGGCTGCTCATCACCGGCGGCTCGGCGATCGCGCTGTTCGCCGGCCTCGTGCAACTGTCCGTCACGGTGCTGCTGGTCGTCGGCGCGTTCCTCGCCATCGGCGGAACCGTCGACATCGCCACGCTGATCGCCCTGCTCGTGCTCGGTGTGCGGTTCAACGAGCCGATCGTCACCGCGGGCGACCTCGGCGGCGGTGTCGCCGTGGCGAAGACCACGATCGACCGCCTCGACGAGCTAGCCGCCGTCCCCAGGCTCCCCGAGCCCGAGCACCCGGCGACACCCGCCGACTTCGGCATCGAGTTCCAGGGCGTCACCTTCGGCTACGGCGGTGACCCGGTGCTCCGGGATCTGTCCTTCACCGCCCCCGCTGGTGGGATGACCGCGATCGTCGGCCCGTCCGGCTCAGGCAAGACCACGATCACCAAGCTCATCGCCCGCTTCTACGACCCCGAGGCGGGGACCGTGCTCATCGGCGGCGTGCCCGTGCCCGAGCTGGGCACCGACGTGATCGAACGGGCCGTGGCACCCGTCTTCCAGGACGTCTACCTGTTCGACGACACCGTCCTGAACAACGTCTGGATCGGAGGCCCCGACCTCTCCCGTGAGGAGGTCATCGCCGCAGCGACCCGTGCCCGCGTCGACGAAATCGTCGCGCGTCTGCCCGGCGGATGGGATGCGCGCGTCGGGGAGGGCGGCTCGAACCTGTCTGGCGGGGAACGGCAGCGGGTCTCGATCGCCCGGGCCCTGCTCAAGGACGCCCCGATCGTGCTGCTGGATGAGGCCACCAGCGCGCTGGACATCGGCAACGAGATCGCCATCGGCGACGCCATCGACTCGATCCGTACAGGCCGCACCCTCGTCGTCGTCGCTCACCGACTCCAGACGATCATGACCGCCGACCGGATCATCATGCTCGACGGCGACGGCGGCATCCGCGAGTCCGGCAGCCACACCGAACTGCTCGCGGCAGGCGGCGCCTACGCCCACTACTGGCGCGAACGCGTCGACGCCGCCGGCTGGCAGCTCACCCACCACGACTGAACCCCCGAACCCCGGAAAGAGAACCCCATGTCCGACACCGTCGCCCCACCCCAGACCGCCGCAACCGCGACGGGCCGCCCACCCTTCACACTGAAGTTCAAGGCCCGCGACTTCCTGAACGTCGCCATCTTCGCTGTGATCTATATCGTGGTGATCTTCGCCGTCGCGATGCTCGGCATCATCAGCCCGCTCGTGATGGTGATCACGCTGCCCCTCGCGCCGCTGGTCGCCGGCATCCCGTACATGCTGTTCCTCAGCCGCGTCCGTCACGGCGGCATGATCACCCTGTTCGGGATCGTGTTCGGCCTCGCCTCGATGGGCTGGGGCCATCCGTGGCAGAGCGTCCTCGTCATCGTCGCCGTCTCCCTGATCGGTGAACTGGTCATGTACGCGGGGCAGTACCGCTCCAGGTGGGCGGCGATCTGGACCTACACGATCTTCTCGGCGTGGATGATCGGACCCTGGATTCCGTTCTTCCTCGATCCCGCCGGCTACATCTCGCAGCAGGCCAGCCAGTCGATGGGTGCCGAGTACGCCACGCAGATGGAGGCCGTCCTGACCGGGCCGGTCGTGCTCGGCGTGTGGATCGTCGGGATCGTCTTCGGGTTCCTCGGCGGTCTGCTCGGCGCCGCGGTGCTGCGCAAGCACTTCGCGAAGGCGGGACTCGCATGACCGACACGACCGTCCCGACCGAGGCCGGACCCGCCAGGACTCGACTCTCGGTGCGGTTCAGCGCACGCGACCTGGTGAGCGTTGCGATCTTCGCCGTCTTGATGATCGTCGTCACCTACGCGATCGGGATGCTCGGCATCCTCTCACCCCTGGTGTGGCTTGCCGTCGTGCCGGTGTCAGTGCTGGTGAACGGGATCGTGTTCCTGCTGTTCGTCACCAGGGTCAAGCACGCCGGGATGGTGACGCTGCTCGGCGTCGCCGTCGCCCTGTTCTACCTGCTGACCGGCAACACGGTCTTCAGCACTATCGGCATTATCGTCCTCGCCGTCCTCGCGGAGGTTGTGCTGTGGGCGGGGAGGTATCGCTCCAGGTGGGCGGCGATCTGGGCGTACACGATCTTCGCCCTGAGCTTCTTCACCCCGTTCCTGCCGCTCGTGTTCGACCGCGAGAACTACCTCCGCAGCCCGAGCTTCACGACGATGGGCCAAGAGTACGTCGCCGGCGCCGACGCGCTCACCACGCTGCCGGTGCTCGGTGTGCTGGCCCTCGCGATCGCCGTCGCCGGGTTCCTGGGCGGGTTGTTCGGCTCTGCTGTCCTGCGCAAGCACTTTGTCCGTGCCGGCCTTGCCTGAGACCGCGGCCCCCATCGCCGCGACACCGGTCAGCGTCGCCGGGCGGCGGGCGCTCGACCCGCGCAGCAAGATCCTGCTCGTGCTGCTGGTCAGCCTCGCCGTCATGAGCCCCGGCGGGCTGATGTTCGTGCCGGCCGGGATCGTGCTGGCGACCGTGCTCGCCGTGACGGAGCGCGCCTGGTCGCGTGCCCTGCTCATCCCTGTCGCAGCCATCGCCATGTACTTGCTCGGGTGGGTGCTGCCGCTGATCTGGGCGCACCCTGTCGTGACCATCGTCGCGATCGGCTGCGGATACGTCATCAGGTTCGTCGCTGCGTTCGGGGTCGGCGCACACCTCATCGCCACCACCTCGCCGACCCAGCTCAGCGCCGCGCTGAGGGCCTGGCACCTGCCCCGCGCGATCTCCGTCACCCTCGCCGTGATGCTCCGGTTCTTCCCTGTCGTCGCCGCGGAGTCCTCCGCAGTGCTGGACGCCATGCGCCTGCGCGGACTGGTCGGCATGGCGGGCCTAGCCCGGCATCCGATCCTCAGCATGGAACGCTTCACCGTCCCGATGATCGCCGCGAGCCTGCGCGCCAGCGAGGATCTGTCCGCCTCGGCGATCCTGCGCGGACTCGGCTCACGCCGCGTCCCCGTCTCCCTCGACCCACCCCGGTTCGGCGGGCCCGACCTCGGGCTGCTGCTCGCCGTGACAGTCCTCGCGGCGGCGAGCCTGCTGCTCCCGAACCCCTTGACGATGGTGATCGCATGATCCAAATCACGGGCGTGTCCTGGACCTATCCGCACGCCGAAGCCCCGGCGCTGCACGACCTCGACCTGCGGATCGCGCCCGGCGAGTTCGTCGTGCTGTGCGGGGCGTCGGGCTCCGGCAAGTCGACGGCTCTACGGCTGATGAACGGCCTCGTCCCGCAGTTCCACGAGGACGGCATCCTCACTGGCACCGTCACCGTCGAGGGCATGGTCACCACCGACGTCGAGCTCGACGCCCTCGGCCTCGTCACCGGGACCGTCCTCCAGCATCCCCGACGCCAGTTCTTCACCGACACCGCCCGCGAGGAGACCGCGTTCGCGATGGAGAACTTCGGGTTCCCGCGCGACGCGATCCGAGCACGCGTCGAGGCGACCCTCGCCGACCTCGCGGCGCACGTCCCGATCGAGCAGCGGCTGCGGCACCTGTCCGGCGGGCAGCAACAGCAGGTCGCGATCGCTGCCGCCACCGCCCACGACCCTCGCATCCTGCTGCTAGACGAACCCAGCTCCAACCTGTCCGCCGACGCCGTGCGACGGCTCACCGCCACCCTCGCAGACCTCAAAGCCCAGGGCGTCACGATCGTCATCGCCGAGCACCGCCTGCGCTACCTCCAAGACCTCATCGACCGGGTCGTCGTCATGCGCGACGGCACCGTCGACCTCGAATGGACCGCGGCGCAGTTCCGCGCCGTCCCCGACGCCGTGCTCGCCCAGGAGGGACTGCGCGGGCAGATCCGCTCGCCCGACGTGCCCGCCCTGCCCGCGGCCGGCCGCAGCGCGGCCGAACAGGCCCCGGTAGAGGACGTGCCGAGCGGGACACTGCTGCTAGACGGCATCCGCTGCCGGCTCGGCGGCCGCGTCGTACTCGACCTCGAACGGGTGGCCTTCCCCGCCGGGGAAGTGACGGCGATCCGCGGCGTCAACGGCGCCGGCAAGTCCACACTCGCCCGCATCATCACCGGCCTGCAGACATCCGCCGGCACGATCCGGATCGACGGACGAGTGCTGAGCCGGCGCGCGCGGCAACGGGCCAGCGCAATCGTCATGCAGGACGTGCAACGCCAGCTCTTCACCGACAGCGTGCAGGCGGAGATCGACCTCGCCGCAGTCGATGCCCCGACCGCTCCCGATCCGGCTGCCGTTCTCGCCGCCCTCGATCTCGACCATCTCGCCGAACGCCATCCACTGTCACTGTCCGGTGGACAACAGCAACGCCTGGTCGTCGCGGGCGTCCGCGTCGCCGGTCGCCGCATCGTGATCTTCGACGAACCCAGCTCGGGCGTGGACCGACGCCACCTCCAGTCGATCTGCGATCAGATCCGCCAGGTCGCCGCCGCCGGCAGCGTAGTGCTGCTCATCAGCCACGACGACGACCTGCTCGCCCTGGCCGCCGACCGGCAACTGACTTTGACCCCACCCGCCACGCAGCGGCAACCGATGCTCGCCGACGCCAGCCGGAACGAATAAGGAAGGCATCATGACCTCGGCTACCCCGATCCCCGCGCCCGAGACGACCTCGCCGCGCCCGCAGATCCCGCTGCTGCTTGCCGCAGTGCTGCTCATCTACCTCGGCCAGATGACCCTCAACCCGATCATCGCACCGCTGTCCCGCGAGGTCGGTCTCGCCGAATGGCAGATCGGCGTCACGATCAGCACCGCAGCGGTCATGGTCGTGCTCACCAGCCAGTTCTGGGGCCGCCGCTCCCAATCCCTCGGGCGCAAGCCGGTCCTCGTGGCGGCGTTCGTGCTCGCCACGGCCGCGATGATCCTGTTCGCGCTGCTGGCCTGGCTCGGCATGACCGGCGCGATCACCGGCGTGACCCTGTTCCTGCTGTTCGTCCTGCTGCGCGGCATCGGCTTCGGCACCGCGATCGCCGCCGTGCCGCCCACCGCGCAGGCGTACATCGCCGACGTCACCCCGGACGAGAAAACCCGGGTCAAGGGCATGGCCGGCGTCGGCGCCGTGCAGGGCATCGCCATGATCGGCGGGTCCGTCATCGGCGGAGCACTCTCGGCCCTCGGCATCCTCACCCCGCTGATCGCGGTGCCGGTGCTGCTGCTCGCAGGCCTCGCGTTGATCCTGTTCCGGCTGCGCCGCGAGCCGCGGCACGAGCTGATCGAGACCCCCACCAGAGTCAGCCCGTTCGACTCGCGCGTGTGGCCGTTCCTGGTCGCCGGATTCGGCATGTTCACCGCGCTCGGCTTCATCCAGGTCATCACTGGCTTCATCGTCCAAGACCGCCTCGGCCTCGATGCGACCGCCACCGGACTCGTCACCGGCGGCGCGCTCCTGGCCGCCGGCGTCGGCATGATCCTCGCCCAGGCTGTCATCGTGCCCCGCAGCGGCTGGACCCCGCCCACCCTGCTGCGCGTCGGCAGCGTGATCGCGTTCGCAGGCTTCCTCGCGCTCGTCATCGACGCCGGCCCCGTCCTCCTGTTCGCCGCGATCCTGCTCATCGGACTGGGCCTGGGCATCGCGATGCCCGGCTACACCGCCGGCCCCACCCTGCTCGTCAGCCGCGACGAGCAAGGCGGCCTTGCCGGGCTGATCGGCGCGACCACCGGCCTCACCTTCGTCGTCGCCCCGACTGCCAGCACCGCGCTGTACGGGGTGTGGGCGCCGCTACCGATCATCATCGGCGGAGCCATCATGGCAATTGTCGCCGTATTCGTGCTGACTCATCCACGCTTCCGCCGCATACCTGCCGTGCCCGTGTCGGCGGCAGCATCGACGTCTGATCGCGACGGTGGTCTGGGCTTGCCCTGACTCGCTGTTTTCCGGGGATGAGCGGGCTCCGGCAACACGGCTCTCGGCGCGACATGCGAGGACATCGATGATGTGCATGCGGGTGCGTCAACTCCGCGGTCCGGCGTGGTCGCGTACTAGGTCGCGGTAGCGCCCTGGAGTCGAGGCAAGCACGGTGGGGCCGCCGTGTTGGACGATGCGACCGTTGTCGAGGACGAGGATCTGATCGGCGCGGGCGGCGGTGTCGAGGTCGTGGGCGATGATCAGGACGCTTCCGGTGCGTGCGAGCCGCGTGGCGGCGTCGGCGATGAGGGAGGCGTTTTCGGGGTCGAGGGCAGAGGTGGCTTCGTCCATGAGGGTGAGCGGCGCGGCCTTCAGCAGCGCGCGGGCCACGCACACGCGTTGCCGTTGCCCGCCGGACAGCCGGCTGCCGCCGGGCCCGACGGGGGTGTCGAGTCCGTCCGGCAGCCCTGCGAGGAAGGCGTCGAGCCCGACTTCGGTGACGGCCGCGGCGACCTGTTGCGGGGAGGCGGTCGGGCGTCCGAGGCGGATGTTGTCGCCGATGGTTCCCTCGAGCAGGTAGTCGTCCTGGAGCACGACGGCCAGTGCGCTGGCGAGTTCCTCCGAAGCGAGCGAGCGCAGGTCGGTGCCGTCGAGGAGGATCTTGCCGGCCGAGGGGTCCCAGAATCGTGCGAGCAGACGGACGAGGGTGGTCTTGCCCGATCCGGACGGTCCGACCAGGGCGGTGAGCCCGCGCCGCGGAAGCGTGAAGGAGACCTCCTGAATCACCGGGGCATCGTCGTAGGCGAACGAGACGTTCTCGACATGGACGAGCTCCCCACCCGGCTCGGGCGGTGGCCCGTCGGGCAGATGTGGGAGAGGCGCTGTGCCCAGGACAGCGGCGAGGCGGTCGCGAATGCCGGCCTGCAGGCGCAGCCCGGCGGCGAGCTCAGCACCGGATTGGGCGACGGCGACGAGCCGTGCCGCCACCACGAGCACGCCGAGCAGAGTCGGGAGGGACAGGCTCGCGCCGACGACCCAGAGGACACCGAGGCCGATCAGGATGGCGAACAGGGCGTTGAGGGTCAGGCCGAACAGGACGAACCCGGGGATCACGGTTCCGGCGGAGCGACCCGCGGCGGTGTGGACGGCGTCGAGGGCGTGGTCGAGGTCATCGTTGTCTTCGGGGCGTTGGTCGGTACGGATGAGTGGCTGCCGGTCCGCGTACTCGAGGATGCGACGGGTCGCCTCCGCGGAGACTGTGTGCCGCCGGGCATCTACCGTGCGGGCCAGGCGGGCGCTGACCCGACTGGCGCTGAAGGCGACGGCGGTCATCCCCAGGATGGCGAGGGTGAAGCGCCAGTCGAGCAGGGCGAGTGTGAGCGCGGCGGCGACGGGCGTGACCAGTGCTGTGAGCGCGGGCCGCAACAGGATGGCTGGGTAGGACATCGTCTGCGGGACGCCGGTGGTGGCCAGGTCGATGATGTGCGCCTGCCGGGTGCCGGTGAACCATCCCAGTGGCAGCTCGGCCAGCTGTTCGCCGAGCCGCAGGTGCAGCGCGCGGGCGGTGCTGCTGCCGACCCGGAATGCGACCATCTGCGCGACCCATTGCGCGACCACGAAGGCGATGACCGCGCCGGCCAGGACGATCATCCACGCCGTCGGATCGGACGCCGCATCGAGGCAGGCGGCGATGAGGATGCCCGCCATGCCCAGGGCGACGCCGTGCAGGGTGGCGGCCGCGGCAAGCCAGATGGTGAGCGTGACGAGTCTTCGGGCATCGGGGGCGGGTAGGAGGCGGTGCAGGGTGCGGAGCATCAGCGGCTCCCTTCCGGGGTGGTCGTCTTCTGCGCGTCCCAGAGCGTGCGGTAGGGAGCGCAGGCGATGAGGAGGTTTTCGTGGGTGCCGGATCCTGCGAGCCGGCCGTGGTCGAGGACGAGGATGCGGTCGGCGTGCCGGACGAGGTGCAGTTGGTGGGTGATGAGTAGCACCGCCCGATCCGTCGCGTGCGTCCGCAGGGTGTCCATGATGCGGGTGCGGGTGGTCGCATCCAGCGCGGAGAGGGTCTCGTCGAGCACGAGCAGGTCCGGTTCGCGCAGCAGCGCCCGGGCGAGAGCCAGTCGCTGGCGTTGCCCGCCGGACAGCTCCGTGTCCTCGCCGAGGACGGTGTCGTAGCCGTGTGGGAGCCCGGAGATGTGGTCTTGGATCGCCGCCTGCGTCGCCGCCTCGACGATGCGGTGATCCGGCACGGGGCGGCCGCCGGTGAGTGCGTCGCGGATGGAGGTCTCGCGCAGCGTGGTGTCCTGGAAGACGAACGCGATCCGCTCGTACAGGTCCGCCTCCCGCAGGGCAGGCAGTTCGATGTCGCCGAGGAGCACCCGGCCTTCGTCGGGGTCGGTGAAGCGTGCCAGTAGGGCGGCGAGCGTGCTCTTGCCGCTGCCGGATGTGCCGACCAGCGCCACGAGCCCGCGGTCGGGCAGCGCGATGGTCATATCGTCGACCGTGACCTGCTCCCCGTATCGGACGGTCACGGCCTCTAGCCGTGTGGCGGCGCCGCGCAAGGGTGGTTCGGAACTGCCCCAGGTCAGGTGGGGCTGGTCGAGGAGATCGCCGATGGAGCCGAGCGCGGACAGGCCGGTGCGGATGGCCTGCAGGCGGGGACCGGCGACGGCGACCGGTGCGGCGATCGCGGGGCCGAGCAGCACGCCGGCCACGAGGGCGGCCGGGGTCACCCAGCCGACGAGGACACCGGTGCTCCCGAGGAGAGCGAGCAGCCCCGTGGTGAGGCCGGGTGCGACGGCGAGCCAGGACGCGGTGGTCACGGCCGCGGTCGAACCGGACCAGGCGCGGAAGAAGTCGTGGAAGGTGTTCACCGCCGCGGCGTAGCGGGTTTTCGGGCCGCCGGCATCGCCGTAGATCTTCGCAACTGGCAGCCCGTGGACGAAGTCGACGACGGCGCCGCCGATGCGTTGCTGTTGGGTCGCGTACTCGGCGAAGTTCGCGCCCGATCCGCGCATCGCCCGCACGTACCAGGCGACCCCCAAGATCAGAGGGGCGAGGCTCACCAGGGCCAGGCGCCAGTCCACGATCGTGAGGGCGGCGAGTCCGGCGATCGGGGTGACGATCAGGGTCGTGGCGTCCAGCAGGGTGTGCGCGACGAGGTAGTGCAGCGCCGCGGTGTCGTCCTGGACGACCTTCCGCAGCCGGGCCGCCCCCTGTCCGGTCACCACCGGCAGCGGGGAGTGGCGGATGACGTCGGCGAGGCGGCGCTGCAGCAGCCAGGTCAGGCGGGCATCCGCCCGGTGGGTGATCCAGGTCGCCCCCGCCGCGGCGAGGGCCGACCCGAGCGTGCCGAGGACGGCGGCGATCACGACCCCGGCTTCGGGGGCGGTAGCGCCGGTGAGCCAGGCGCTGGTGAACGCGATCAGGGTCAGGATGGGCAGCAGCGCCAGCAGCCCGGCGAGCGCCTGCAGCACGACGGCGAGGATCAGCGGGGCACGGACGGGACGTAGCAGCGTGAACGGGCTCATCCGAGTCGTCCTTCCTGGAGGGTGAGGATCCGGTCGGCGCGGTGGGCGACCGGATCCTGGTGAGTGATCAGCAGCACCGGCAGCCCGGTGTCACGTCGCAGCTGGTCGAGTGTGTCGAGGATCTGCTGGGCGCTGTCGTGGTCCAGCGCCGCCGTGGTCTCGTCGCTGACCAGAGCGGAGGGGCCGGCTGCGAGTGCGCGTGCGAGCGCGATGCGGTGCCGCTGCCCGCCGGAGAGCTGATCCGGGGTGCGATCCAGCACGCCGGGGCCGAGGCCCACGAGCGCGAGGACGCTCTTCGGTCCCGCCGGCGCCGGCCGAGATCGCCGGCGGGCCGTGTCGAGGGCGCGGTGCAGGGTGCGGCGGACGGTCTCGCGGGGGTTGAGGGCGGCGCGGGCGTCCTGTCCGACGTAGGCGAGGAAGGGGGCATGGTCTCGGGCGCGGATCGCGGCGTCCCAGGGGATCTCGTTGTCGTGCAGACGCAGGATGCCGGCATGCGGTGGGGCGAGACCGGAGAGGGCGCGGGCGAGCGCGGTCTTCCCGGCCCCGGAGGGTCCGCGGATCGCGAGGAGCTCACTGGCCTCGAGGTGCAGTTCGGCGTCGCGCAGCAGTTCCTGCCCGCCGCGGCGGATCGTCACCCCCGCCATCGACAGCACCGGCCGGCTCGGTGCGAGATGACGCCCCGGGTCCACCCGAGGCGTCTTGGTGACGCTCATAGGAGCAGCGGGCGGGGAGGTCTGTTCCGAGAGGTGCCCGTGGTCGAGGCGGAGGGTGCGGTCGGCGGTGCGGTCGATCAGGTCCTGATCGTGGCTGATCAAGAGCACGGCCGGGTGCCAGGGCAGCCGCGCGAAGGTGGCGCTGACCCGCAGGGCGGTGTCGGCGTCCAGGCCGCTGGTGGGCTCGTCGAGCAGGAGCAGTCGGGGTCGGGTGAGGAAGGTCCAGGCCAGCAGCGCCCGCTGCGCCTGCCCGCCGGATAGCTGTGCCGGATGTCGGGACAGTAGGGCGGGGTCGAGTGCGGCGGCCTCCGCGGCAGCGCGACTGAACTCGTGCCGCGCGCGCCGTGAGGCTGTGGGGTGAGCGGCGCGAGCGGCGGTGCGCAGCTGGGCGGCGACCGTGCGGGCGGGGTCGAGTGCGCTGGCGGGGTCCTGCGGCAGATACGCGGTGACCCGCCCGCGCAACGCTCGCCGTTCCGCGGGAGTGAGCGGGTCGCGGCCGTCGACGCGCACCGTCCCCGCGGTCAGGTGTAGGTCCGGCGCGAGGTGGCCGAGTAGGGCGTGGGCGAGCGTGGTCTTGCCTGCCCCTGACTCGCCGACCAGCCCGGTGACCTCCCCGGGACGCAGGGTCAGGTCGACCTCGTGAAGGATCGGTTCCCCCTGCCGGTCGGCGATGGTGAGCCCGGTGACGGTGGCGATGCTCATGCGAGCCGCCCGATCGGTCCGAGGCCGCCGACGCGGGTCTCGGCGGCCCGATCCAGGAGTGCAGTGACGCCGATCGCAAGGGCGACGAGGAGCACGGCGGGCACGAGCACGGGCAGGGCATTGGTCTGGAGGCCGGTGCTGTTCTCGCGGACCATGCGCCCCCAGTTCGCCGCGGGGGCGCCGGCGCCCAGGCCGAGGAACCCGGCGGTGGCGGCGAGCTGGGTCGCGGCGACGAAGCGGATGCCCGCCTCGGCCAGGGCGGCCGGGATCAGGCCCGGGAGGATGTCGAACCGGACCCGTGCCGTCCAAGGTTCACCGCGCGCCTCGGCGTCCCGGGCGTAGTCGGTGGTCGCGAGCGTGTGGGTGCGTTCGCGGATGACCCGCACCGAGAACGGGACGCTGACCGCGGCGATCGCGACCGCGACGACCGTGTCGTTGCCGGGGAGCCCGGCAGCCAGCAGGAGTAGGAGGAGCAGTGCGGGCACCGCTGCGATGCCGTCGACGACCCGCAGCACCGCCCCGCTGGTGCGGGCGTGGTGGGTCATTCCCGCCCATACGCCGACGCACATGCCGATCACGCTGCCGAGCACCGTCGCCGCGGCAGCCTGCAGGACGAGGGTGCGTCCGCCGGCGAGGACGCGGGCGAGCACGTCACGACCCAGGACGTCCGTCCCCAGCGGAATACCGGATTCGGGCGGCTGGAAGGGGCCGCCGACCGGGGTGCTGGTGCTGCCACCCACGAGCCACGGACCGGTCAGGGCGAGCAGCAGCACGAGCGTCGCGGGGACTGCGGCGACCCACTGGCGGGCGGTCACGAGTGCTCCTGCCGCCGGGTGCGCTGCTGCAGCACCCGTGTGATGATGTCGCCGGCGAGCAGGATCGTCAGCACGACCGCACCGAGCACCAGCGCGAGGCCCTGCACGAGCGGCACGTCCCGGTTCTCGACGGCGCGGGTGAGCTCGTAACCCAGGCCCGGCACGTTGAAGAGGGTCTCCACGACGATGCCGCCACCAAGGAGGCCGGCGATCATGACCGTGAAGGCATGCACGGCGGGCGGTGCCGCGTTCGCGACGATGGTGCGGACGTAGGCGGGCCCGCGGATGCCGTTCAGTCGTGCGAACTCGGCGAACGGGGTGGCGACGGTCTGCGCGACCGAGGCGCGCAGCAGCCGCATCGTCGACCCGAAGCCTCCGAGCGCAAGGGCGAGGGCGGGCAGCGCGATCAGCTCGGGGTGCTGCCACAGGCTCTGCCCGGCAGGGACGATCGCGACCGCCGGGAGGATCGGCAGCCACACCGCGAACACGACCAGCAGTACGGTCGCGATGAGGAAGTCCGGGGTGCCGATCAGCCCAAGCGTGACCCCGGACAAGATGCGATCCAGCCTGCCGCCGGCGCGCATCCCGGCGATCGTGCCAAGCACCCCGGCCAGGATCACGATGCCGACCGCCGCCGGTACCAGAACGGCCAGGCTCGCACCCAGCCGGGCGACCACGATCACGGCGACCTCGCGCCCCGAGACCAGCGAGACGCCGAGGTCGCCGCGCACGAGACCGGCCACCCAGACGCCGTAGCGTTCCAGCGGTGGCCGGTCCAGGCCGAGCGCGACCCGGACCGCCTCACGCTCGGCGTCGGTCGCATCGGGGCCGGAGACCACGCCGACGGCGTCGCCAGGCAGCACCTCGGTGGCCCAGAACACGACGAAGGACAGCACGGTGAGGGTCGCCGCACAGGTGGCGACCCTCACCGCGATCCAGGAGACCGTCCGCACCGGGTCAGTCGGTGAGGACGACCTGCGACAGGTCGGGGAACTGCAGCTCGCGCACCCCGGTCACCCCGTCGCGGGCGGCACTGATGTTCGGCACGAACACCGGCGCCAGTTCGTAGCCTTCCTCCCACAGCAGCCGCTGCGCCTCGTGCGAGGCGGTCAGCCGCTCCTCCGGCGTGGCGGCGCTGCGCGCCGTCTGCACGAGCGCGTCGACCTCCGGGAAGGTGCCGGGGGTGTGGTTGGGCTCGAACAGCGCCGGCGGGTTGTAACCGACCTTGAACGGCAGCGCCAACCATGCCGGGTAGTCGGCGAACAGCTGACCGGCCGGCAGCTCGCGCAGGGTCGCGTTCACCCCGACCGCCTGCAGGTCCTCCACGATCAGCGTCGCCGTCTCCACCATCCCCGGAAGCTCAGGACCTGCGGTCAGCTCGACGCTCATCCCTGCCGCGCCTGCCTCCTCGAGCAGCCGCCTGGCCTCGTCAGGGTCGTGCTCGCGTTGCGGGATCGAGGCGTCGTAGCTGGCGAATCCGAGTGCCGGGAGGTCGTTGCCGAGCGAGGCGAGCCCGTAGTAGACGTTGTCGATGATCCGCTGCCGGTCGATCGCGAGCTTGAACGCCTCCCGCACGCGCGGGTCGTCGAACGGGGCCGTGGCGGTGTTCATCGTGAACGGCATGTAGGACACATATGGCGGCTCGCTGGTCGACACCGCCAGGCCATCGGCGCCGTCGAGGGTCTGCGCCTGGGCGGGGGTGATGCCACTGATGTAGTCAACCTGCCCCTGCCGCAGCGCGTTCACCCGGGCGGTGCCGTCGGGGATGGAGACCAGCTCGATCGCCTCCAGCGACGGTGCCTGTCCGTAGTAGTCGGGGTTGCGCTCCAGGAGCGTGGACTGACCCTGCTCGAACGCGGCGATCGTGAACGGCCCGGACGAGGGCGTGTCCGGGGCGAACTCGGTGGTGCCGTCCTGTATCGCCAGCATGCTCTGGCAGATCAGCTCCCGCCCGTCCGCGATCGGCGCGGCCGTCGGCAGCACCACGGTCGAGGCATCCGGCGTGGTTGCCGCGTCCAGGTCGAAGTTGCGGGCAACGAGCATGGTGAACGGCAGCCCTTCCAGCAGGACGGGTGCGCGCAGCGAGTAGAGCACGTCGGCCGAGGTCAGCGCGGCCCCGTCGGTGAACGAGACGCCGTCACGCACGTGCAGGGTGTACTCCGACAGATCGTCGGAGACGTCGATCGACTCCACCACGCCATACGCCACGCCATCGGACGCGCCCGGGTCGAGCTCGCACAGCGGCGCGTGAACGAGCCGAGCGCGCACGTAGTCCAGGGCCGTGGGGCCTTGGAAGTAGTTCAGCGTCTCGGTCGAACCGCCCGCGAACGCGGCCCGCAGCGTGCCGCCGCCCTCCGGGGAACTTTCGCCCTGTGGTGCTGCCGTGCAACCTGCCACCGTCAGCATCGCGGCCGCCGCGACGATCGCAGCCAGCCCCCGTTTCCTGCTCGACACCATCGAACACCATCACTTTCCATCGTCAGAGAGACACCGGCGACGGCCGGTGTTTACTATGTATACCATGAAGTTGAGAACGATTATCACTACAAGACGCCCGCTAGGATCGCCAGCATGGCTGACCTCTCGCTGAGCCGCGACGACATCGTCGAGGTGGCCCTGGACGTCACCCGAACCGATGGATTGCGGGCGGTAACAATGCGCGCGATCGCATCCCGCTTCGATGTGACTCCAATGGCGCTCTATCGGCATGTCGCCGACCGTGAGGAGCTGGTCCGGCTCGTCGCGGACCGCATCGGCAGCCTGGTGCATCCTGAGGCGCCGTCGGGGGCGCCATGGGAGCAGCTGGCTCGTGCGTGGGCCGTCGCGCAGCGAGGCACATTGCGGCAGCATCCCGGCGTCGCGGAGTGGCTGATGGCGAATGGGCCCGCCGGCGCGGAGGCTTATCGCCTGCTCGAGCTGCTGGCATCAGCATTGTGCGCCGGAGGTTTCGACGACGCCCGCGTCGCTCGTGGCGCCGCGCAGATCATGAGCTGGACGTTCTCACGGGTGGCGATCGAGGACAACGCTGACGCCCGTCGACGCACCAAGCGCCGCAATCGCGCGCGAGCCTTCGTCGCCGGGCTGAGCGAGGTTGATCCGGCGCAGTACCCCACCGCGGCGCGTATCGGACCGGAGTTTTTCACGCTCTCGATGCAGGAGATCTTCGACCTTGGCCTGGACTCGATCATCGCCGGCCTTCGCGCCGGCCTGACGTCTGCGGAGCCGGCGCTTGGCCACGGACGGAGCCCTTCGCTCTAACTCGTCGGCGGGGAGGTCTCAGACCGCGCAGGCTGCGCAGCGCCCGAAGACCTCGACGACGTGCCGCGTCACGGTGAAGCCATTGTGTGCGGCTGCGGCGAGGATCCAATCCTCGCTGGGCGGGTCGATTTTGACAGCCACCCCGCAGTTCTCGCACACCAGGTGGTGATGGTGGTCGCCGGGCTCGCACGCGCGGAACAACTGGCCTCCGGCCACGTTGATGGTGTCGGCGCGGCCAGTCTCAACGAGGGCGTTCAGCTGCCGGTAGACGGTCGCGAGCCCTACCGCCGTGCCCTCCTCGTTGAGCCGGTGGTGCAGCTCCCCGGCGGAGATGAAACCAGGCGCGGTCTCCAGCGCCTCTTTCACCGCCTCCTTCTGGACGGTGTTGCGGCGGTCGTGGATCGTGGCGGACATACTCGCCTCCCTTCTGGGATGAGAACCCTTCCCAGTAGTATAGTCACATTGCAATCTGTTTATGTGTGTGATGGGATGGATGACATGGACACAGGACCAGGGCTTGCAGCTGCGGCACAGTTGTTCAAGGTCCTCGGTAGCGAGGCGAGGCTGGGCCTGCTGCATGTGATCGGGCAGGAGCCGCGCACCGTGGGCGCTCTGGCCGAGTCGACGGGCTTGTCGCAGCCGCTGGTCTCCCAGCATCTGCGGACGCTGCGTCAGGCGGGCCTGGTGACCTCGAGCCGCAACGGCAAAGAGGTCACGTACCAGTTGGCGGATCTGCATGTGAGTCATGTGATCGCCGATGCGCTCGCTCACGTCCAAGAACCTGCCGCGGGCCTGTCCGCGGACAAGAACCCATCGAAATAGCAGAAGGAGTCATCATGACCATCGCCGACGTCCATGCGGAGCACAGCACCGCGGAGCATAAGCACGGCGCCGACTGCGGCCACGAGGCCGTCCCGCACGGCGACCACACGGACTACGTGCACGGCACGCACCGCCACGCGCTGCACGGTGATCACTACGACGAGCACGAGTCGGTTGCCGAGCACACCCGCGAGGCTCACGCGCACGGCGCTGGCTGCGGACATGAGACGGTTCAGCACGACGACCACGTCGACTACGTCCACGACGGGCACAAGCGCGCCGTTCATGCGGACCACTACGACGAGCACTGACCCGCTCGCTGCTGGCAAGGGGTGTGCCGCGTCTGCGGCGCACCCCTTTGTCATCTCTGCTCGTTACTCGCTGCGGTCGGCGGCCTTCGCCCAGGTCGGGAAGGGGTCGGGGAACCTCACCCACGCGGCAGGGCCGGCGGCGAGCTCGGCATCGCTGAGCGCGGCCTTGTCGAGCGCGGCGACGAGGCCGTCGTGGTCGAGGTCGAGACCGATGAAAGCGAGGTCCTGCCCGAGCGCCAGCAGCTCATCCTCGCCCTCGAGCCGGTCGTCGATCGCGAGGGGGTTCAGGGCGATCACTCGACCGATATGCTCCCACTGAGCCACGATCCCAGGACGGGTGGCGAGCCGGCAGAACCCGGCCGAGCGCACGACGGCACCAAACTCGCCGGGTTCGATCCGGTCGTCCAGAAGATGCTTGAGGCGACCGGGATGCAGGGGGCGGACTTGCTCGTAGCGCAATGCGCTCACACGCGGGTCGGTCATGTGCGGGTCGAAGTCGCCATTGAGTAAGCGCACCCACCCTGGGCGGTCCTGCTCGACCGAGTACGCCTGCCCCGGTTCGAGGCGCTCGAGGCTGTCCTGATGCAGCCGCAGCCGGGCGTGCGGGCTCAGGTGGTTCAGTAGCGCCATCACGACCGCGAGATCGGGCGGTGTCAGCACCTTCCAGTTCACTAGCACGATCGTCGAGGCGTACTCGATCTGGGTGACGGTGAGCTGAGCCCGCGCGGCCAGCGGCGCCGCGATTCCGCTGTCGGCGTCTCGCAGCGGCAGGTAGTCGTCCCGGTGCAGATCGTCCAGCAAATGAGCGGCGTCGACCACGCACACTAATCCGAGCAGTCGGGTGCGGTCGTCGAAGTCGACGAAGGCGCCGATCAACTCGGTCGCAACCACCTCGTCGGGCAGCTCCACCACTACTCCTGCCGCCGGATCGGTCCATGACGCGAGTACCGCTGCCTCTTGCGCCGGATCGGGCGACCCGGCCAGACGGGCAGCGGAGAAGAACGCTCGGTTCGTCGCCTTCGCCAGCCGCTTCGCGTAGCTCAGCCTTTCCGGCCCGCATGCTCCGACAACCGCGATTACGCCTACTGCATCCACCCGTTGTTCCTCGTTCCGTTCGCTACCGGTATGCTCACTAATGATAACTATTCTCATCTAGGAGTTGCCATGAAGGTCCGTGCCTCACTCAAGTCGCTCAAGAACCAGCCCGGTGCGCAGGTCGTGCGCCGCCGCGGGCGGGTCTACGTCAACAACAAGCTCAACCCGCGCTTCAAGGGCCGCCAGGGCTGACCCCGCGCCGCGCAACCATCAGAGGAGCAACGATGCCCGACGCCACCCAGACGACCCGCTTCGAGACCGGGCAGGGATTCATCGCCGCCCTGGACCAGAGCGGCGGCAGCACCCCGAAGGCCCTCGCCCACTACGGGATCGACGAGTCGCAGTACGCGAACGAGGCGGAGATGTTCGACCTCATCCACGCCGCCCGCACTCGCGTGATCACTAGCCCGGCGTTCACCAGTGAGCGGATCCTCGGCGCTATCCTGTTCGAAGGCACTCTCGACCGCGAGATCGAGGGCCACGCCGTCGCCGAGCACCTCTGGGCCATCAAGGGGATCATTCCCTTCCTGAAGATCGACAAGGGCCTCCAGGCGCAGCGTGACGCCGTGCAGCCGATGCGCGAGATCCCCGACCTCGACGCGCTCCTTCACCGTGCGGCCGAGCGGGGGATCTTCGGCACAAAGGAGCGCTCGGTCATCCATGCGGCGAACCCGGCCGGCATCGAGGTGATCGTCACGCAGCAGTTCCGCATCGCCGAGCACGTCCTGGCTGCGGGCCTGGTCCCGATCCTCGAACCCGAGGTCGACATCCACGCCGCCGACAAGGCCGAGGCGGAGGAGGTGCTCAAGGCCGAGCTGCTGCGCCAGCTCGACGGGCTCGCAGGCGATGGGAAGGTCGCCATCAAGGTCACCATCCCCACGGTTGACGGTTTCTACACAGATCTGATCGCCCACCCCCGGGTCGCCCGCGTCGTGGCACTGTCCGGCGGCTACGCCCGCGACGAGGCGAACCTCCGGCTGGCCCGCAGCCCGGGCCTGATCGCGAGCTTCAGCCGCGCCCTGCTTGACCGGCTCACCGCACAGCAGAGCGAGGATGAGTTCGACCGCACCCTGGACGCGTCGATCGAGTCCATCTACCGGGCCTCGATCACCTGACGGGAATCCCGTGAGCATCACTGAGCCGTCGTGGGTGTCCGAGGCACAGTTCCGCTCGATCCAGGCCGGGCTGCGCGTGGTGGCCGCCTGGGCCGATGCCGAGCACGAGCCAGAGGCCGCCTTCGACGGGGCGTTGCGCCGTGAGCCCGACTCGGCGGATGTCGTCGTCGGGCTGGCGACGGTGTCCCGGCTGCTAGCAATCGAACTGGGGGTAGCGACCGGGACCACCGAGGGTGCCGTCCTCGCCCGGCTCGGCGCATTGGTCGATCGCATGCAGCACTCCTGAGCCGAGGGCCTCGGGCCTACCACGGGAGATACCTACGGGCCAAGCCTCCAGCGGCGCTCGAACTCGCGCTCACGCTGCCGGCACGCCTGGTCGTTTCTGCGCTGACGGTCCAGGGCTTCTCGTTCCTCGGGACTCGGTCCAATCTGACCTGATCTGGGGAGCGCCCGGTCAGGAGGCCGTTGTCGCAGCCGGAGGATGGTCGCTGCCGGCGCGCCCGTCTGGAGCGCTGGGTGGTGAGCCATGTCGCCTCCTGTGAACTGTCAGGCGCGATTCGCGAGGAGTAGTGCGCCTATCGTAGGCTGTTGAGAATGATTCTCAACTAGATTGCGAGCCCATGCCGACAGATTCCAAGACCCCCGACGCCCTTGTCATCGGCGCCGGACCCGCCGGGATCGGCACCGCCCTGGCTCTGGCGGCCGTGGAGGACCTGACCTTCGGGGTGCTCGAGCGCGGTCAGATCGGCCAGACGTTCCTGGACTGGCCCGCAGAACAGATGTTCCTCACCCCGTCGTTCACCGGCAACGGATTCGGTGCCACCGACCTGAATGCCGTACATCCGGAGACCTCTCCGGCGTTCAGCCTCGGGGTGGACTATCCGACCGGGCCGCAGTACGCGAAGTATCTGCGCAGCGTCGTGAAGCACTTCCGGGTCCCGGTGCTGGACGGCACGGAGGTGACCGCGGTCACCCGTCACGAACTGG
This sequence comes from Brachybacterium tyrofermentans, assembly GCF_014897585.1. Taxonomy (GTDB): domain Bacteria; phylum Actinomycetota; class Actinomycetes; order Actinomycetales; family Dermabacteraceae; genus Brachybacterium; species Brachybacterium tyrofermentans. The sequence continues at coordinate 32,058 of NZ_JABUXW010000027.1, forward strand.
GATTCGAGATCCAGTGTGGCCGCGGACCCGTGGTGGCCCGGTCGCTGGTGTGGGCCGGCGGCGAGTTCCACCAGCCACTGGATCCGCGCATCTCCGGCAGCGGCCTCGCCGATCCCGGCCGCACGCCCGAGGCATGGGAGCCCCGCAGCGGCCGTGTGTTGGTGATCGGCGGATACGAGTCGGGTATCGACATCGCCTGCCACCACGTCGAACAGGGAGCGCACGTCACGATCGTCGACCGGTCCACTCCCTGGGACGCCCGCACCGGATCCGACCCCTCCTTCCGACTGGCACCACGCTCGCGAACCCGTCTGAAAGCTGCGCAAGCCACCGGTCGGCTGATCCTGATCGATGCGCACGCCGGCGGCGTCAAGCGCGACGGCGCCGAGTGGGTCGTGAGCCTGGACAACGGGACCCGCGTCCGGGTCGACTCGCGACCGATCGCGGCCACCGGCTACGGGCCCGGGCTCGGCCCGGTCGAGCACCTGTTCGAGAGCCGGCCGGACGGCTGGCCCGAGCTTGACGAGGACGACCAATCCACGATCGCTCCCGGCCTGTTCCTGTCGGGCCCGGCGATCCGACACGGCGGGCTGAAGTTCTGCTTCGTCTACAAGTTCCGCCAACGCTTCGCCCACATCGCCCGCGTCATCGGCGAGCGGGCTGGGAAGGACGCCGGGGCCTTGGAAGCGTGGCGCGCCGCCGGGATGCTCACCGACGACCTCTCGTGCTGCGGCGTGGAGTGCGCATGTTGACCGCCCCGCTGCGTACCGGCGTCACGACCGTGCTGTTTCTCGCCGCGATCCTCGCCGGCAGCCTGCTGGGTTCTCTCGCCCCGGCCACGGGGCAGAGCGTCGCGGGGCTCACCGACCCGCTGATCTTGTTGCTGGTCGGGAGTCTGTTCTTCACCCTGCGCCTGGACGGACTGCCCGCGCTGCGCCGCGCACCGCGGACGGTGCTGCTGGCGGTGGGGATGAACTTCCTCGCCGTCCCGCTGATCGCGCTCGCGCTCACCGCGTTGCTGCCAGACGACGCCTTGCGCTTCGGTGTCCTCATCTACTGCCTGGCACCCTGCGCCGACTGGTTCCTCGGCTTCACCCGCTTGGCCGGTGGGGACACCATGACCGGGGCGGCTCTGATCCCCGTGCAGCTGACTCTCCAGCTGCTCCTGTACCCCGTGTGGCTCGCCCTGTTCGCACGCGAGCACGTCGACGGGCTCGTCGCTTCCGCGGCCCCGACGCTGCTGACATGGTTCGTCCTCCCGGCGGTCGTCGGCCTCGGACTGCGACTGCTGCTGCGCCTCGTGCTGCCTGCGGGCGTTCGGCGCGGGATCGTCGCCGCGGTTGATGGGGCTGTTCCCGGAGTCATCGCCGCGGTGATCGTGGCCATCTTCGCGGGCAATGTCGGCACGATCCTCGCCGACCCTGCGTCATTCGCGTGGGTGCTGGTCGTGGTGTTCCTGTTCTTCGCCGTCACCTACGCGGCCGGTGAGGGTGTCTCGCGGCTGTTCCGACTGCGCCATCCCGAGCACGCGCTACTGACGATGACCACCTCGGCCCGAAACGCCCCGCTGATGCTCGCCGTCACGACCGTCGCGCTCCCAGACCAACCCGTCGTGCACGCCGCGATCATCCTCGGCATGCTCATCGAGTTCCCCCATCTCACGGTCATCACGGCACTGCTGCGCCGCCGACACGGCGACGGTCAAGACAGGACGTCGCCGGCGAGCGTGACGACGAGCGGTGCGAAGCCGCGGCGGCTCCAGAACGGGCCGGACAGCACGTTGTCGTCGACGTAGTGCAACAGCACATCGTCCAGGCCACGGTCGGCAAACCCGGGCGACGGGCTCTGCCGGGCGATACCCGTAGCGACCAGTTCAAGGACCGCATCCGGTTCCTCCGCGATGCGACGCAACGTGTTCATCTACTCGTCCTGCTTCCTCTTTGGGACTTTGTCCGGCTTGTTCAGTCGCTGAGTCGGCGGTAGCGGTGCAGCCGCCGCAGGCCCGCCGCATCAGGCCAGTCCGCGGGCGCGGCGGCGACCGCTGCCAACGCCGGCTGCGCGAGCGCCGGACCCAGGTCTGGGCCGATGGCGACGAGCTCACCCGTAGCTGGAGGCTCAGGCAAGGGTGCTACGTGGATCATCCGCCCGACGACGTTCACCAGATATCCGCGCTCGGCCCTCGGGCCGCGCACCCGGACGCGCCCCTTCACCCGGTAAGCACCCTGCGGCGGATCCTCGAGCAGATCGATCAGCGCCCCGGGCGCCACCGGTCCGCTCAGCGCCACCGTGGCGGCGCGAGCGTGCTCGTGTCGCTCGTGGCCGTGGTGCTCGTCGCGCATCAGCGCGGCGATGGGCAGCTCGTCCTCGGGCTCGGTCTGGCTCGCGGTGTCGAACACCAGGGCAGGGTCGATCCGCCCAGCCTCGGCCACGACCAACTGTGCGTACCGGTTACGCGCACGCACCCGCTGCCCGATGCGCTCGACCGTGCGCTCCCGCTCGGCGGCAGGCAGCAGATCGCTCTTGCCGATCACAACAAGGGTCGCCGCCGCGTAGCGCAGCGGCGGGTCCGGCCAGGTGTCCACGGTGCGAAAGTGCTCGACCGCGTCGATCACCTCGACGACCCCGCCGGGCCTGACCCGCTCGACCCCGCTGAAACGGATCATCCGGGCCAACGTCACCGGATCCGCCGCTCCGCTGGCCTCCACCACGATCGCATCCAGCCGCAACCGCGGGTGGGCGAGCTTCTCCAACGCGTCATCGAACCCACCGGCATCGGGGAGGCAGCACACGCATCCTCCGGAGATCCCCGCCACCTCATCGATCTGGCCAGACACGAGCGCCGCGTCCACGTTCAGCGTGCCGAAGTCGTTGACGACCACCCCGATCCGGGCGCCGGGGGCTCGCAGCAGGTGGTTGAGCAGGGACGTCTTGCCCGCCCCGAGATACCCGGTCACCGCGACCACTGGCACCCGCCCCCACACCGGCGGCCGGAGCCCGTTACGCGTGTCTTGCTGATTCGGCATGAGAATTTTCACCCGCTCCCATCGCCGTCGTACCGTTTCCCCAGAAGTCTACTGAGAACGATTATCACTTGGGAGGGCGTGTGACGACGACCGCGAGCAGCGCCGCCGACACGCTCTCCCGCCCGCGCGGCCCGAGGGGCTGGGTGTGGACCGGTGCCGGCCTGCTCGTTGTCGGTGTCGCCGTGGCCGGCGTCCTCATCGGCCAGGTCACCGTGCCTTTGGGTGAGGTCTGTCAGGTGATCGCCACGAACCTGTTCGGGGCACCACCGTCCGCCGGTCGGATGGCGGAGCAGATCGTGTGGGACGTGCGCCTCCCGCGCGTGCTCGGCGGCATCGTCGTCGGCATCGCCCTGGCCGTGACCGGGGTCGTGATCCAGGCCGTCGTCCGCAACCCCCTCGGCGACGCCTACGTGATCGGCGTCACCCCGGGCGCGAGCCTGGGCGCCGTCGCCGCGATCGTCCTGCTCGGCGCCGGCAGCCTCGGCATCACCGCCGCCGCGTTCGCCGGAGCGATCGCCGCGTTCCTGGTGATCATCGCCCTCGCCCGCGGCGGCGGCGGGTGGGCCCCCGGGCGGGTGATCCTCTCCGGCGTCGCGATCGGCTACCTGCTGGCCGCGGCCACCTACTTCCTGCAGATCATGGCCACCCCGACCCAACTGCAGCGCGCCCTGTTCTGGACCCTTGGATCCGTCGCCGGCGTCGGCTGGGACGACCTGCCCCTGCTCACGATCGTCACCGTCCTCGGCTGCGGATGGATGCTGCTGCGCTCCCGCTGGCTCGACGCACTTGCCGCCGGCCCCGAGCTGGCACGCTCCCAGGGCGTCCCGGTGGGCCTGTTCCAGCTCGAACTGATGAGCATCGCCGGGCTCATCACCGCGTGTGTCGTCTCGGTCGTGGGCGGGATCGGGTTCGTCGGGCTTGTCATCCCGCACGCCGCCCGGTTCCTCGTCGGCGCCGCCCACCGCCGGGTCCTGCTGGCGAGCCTACTGCTGGGGGCCGCGTTCCTTCCTGCCGCCGACATCCTCGCCCGCACCCTGCTGGCACCCACGGAGCTGCCGATCGGCATCCTCACGGCCGCCGTCGGCGCCCCGCTGTTCATCGCCCAGCTCGCCCGCACCGACCGGAGAGCGCCGGCATGAGCGTCGAACTGGACGCCATCTCGGTGCGCATCGGTGCGGCGCAGATCCTCGAGGGCATCACGGACACCGTCACGGATGGGGCGATGGTGGGGTTGCTAGGTCCGAACGGCTCGGGCAAGTCCACGCTGCTGCGCACGATCTGGCACGCCCTGGCACCCTCGCACGGGGCCGTGCTCATCGACGGCACCGATGTCGCCGGCCTGCCCACCCGGGAGCTGGCCCGTCGGGTCGGGGTACTCATGCAGGACGACGGCACCGACGCCCGCCACACCGTCCGCGAAGTCGTCGAGACCGGCCGCCTCCCGCACCGTCGCCTGCTGGGCGCCGACGAGGATCCCCGAGACCGGGTCGGCGAGGCCCTCGCCGCAGCCGGGGTCACTCATCTGGCGGATCGGCGGATCGACACCCTCTCGGGTGGGCAAAGGCAGAGGGTGCTCGCCGCCCGCACCCTCGCCCAGACCACGCCGCTCGTGCTCTTGGACGAGCCGACGAACCACCTCGACCTGGCAGCCCAGCACGACCTGCTCGGCCTGTTCCGCCGCCTGAGCGTCACGGTCATCGCCGCCCTGCACGACCTGAACCTCGCCGCCGTCTACTGCGACCGGCTGCACCTGCTCGACCAGGGGCGGCTGGTCGCCTCCGGCAACCCGGACGAGGTGCTCACCCCGGAAATCATCGGCGACGTGTTCGGCGTCGCCGCCGCCGTCACCACCAACCCCCTCACCGGAACCCGCGCGATCCACCTCGGCCCGCGCCTCATCACAGAAAGCACACCCACATGACCGCATCCCGCACTCGTCTCACGGCACCCGCCGTGCTACTGCTGACCGGGCTAGCTCTCGCCGGCTGCTCCGCCACCCCCTCCGAGGCGCCCAGCACCTCGAGCGACACCGCCGGCTATCCGGTCACGGTGTCCTCGTGCGGACAGGACTTCACCTACAAGAAGGCGCCTGAACGTGTGGTGCTCGGCAACTGGCGCACCCTGGAGACCCTCGATGCCCTCAGTGTCGGCGACTCCGTGACGGGTGTCGTCCTCGGACCCGATGACCGCGGTCAGGCGCCCGCGGACCTGCCCGCGGGTGTCGACGTGGTCTCCCCGGACGTGATCCCCGCCCGCGAGCCGGTCATCGAGGCCGCGCCCGACCTGTTCCTGTCCTTCAACGAGGCACAGCTGGTCGGCCAGGGCACGCTGTCCTACGACGACCTCGCTGGCATCGGCGCGAACGCCTACGTCATGGGCGCCTACTGCGCCCAGTCGACAGGCACCCAGTCGATCGAGACCGTCTACACCGACATCACCAACCTCGGGAAGATCTACGACGTGCCCGCCCAGGCCGAGGAGCTCAATACGGAGCTCAAGGACCGCGTCGTGACCGCGAAGGAATCCCTGGGTGGCAGCACCGCGACGGTCGCGTTCTTGAAGGTCGTCGGCGGCAAGGTCTACGCGATCGGCGGCTACCCAGTCTCGGCGTTCACCGAGGCACTCGGGCTCACCAACGAGTTCGCCGACCTGCCGACCGCGTTCGCCGAGCTCAACACCGAGCAGGCGCTCTCGATGGACCCCGACATTGTGTTCGTGAACTACGTCGGAGACGAGCAGGCCGCGATCGCCGACCTCACCGCAGCCCTTCCCGACCTCGCCGCGGTCACCGAGAACCGCGTCTACGGCGCCGACGAGAACCTCGCCCAGGGCAGCGGCGTCGGCATTGTCAACGCGCTCGAGGCGATCGCCGCCGACGTCAAGACCGCCGGCCAGTGAGAGGACGCAGATCGTGACCAGACCCATGCCGACCGCCCCGGTCTTCTGGGACGGGTTCTACACCGACCACACCCGGGCCGAGCAGGGACCGGTGAACCGCATCCTCATCTCCGAGGGCGAATGGCTGGCCCCGGGCGCCGCGCTCGACCTCGGCTGCGCGGAAGGTGCCGACGCGATCTGGCTGGCTCAGCATGGCTGGGACGTCCTCGGCGTCGACGCCTCCCAGATCGCGGTGGAGCGCGCCCAGGCACATGCTGACAGGCTGGGTTTGGGGCAGCGGGCGCGCTTCGCGCAACACGACCTCAGCACCGACTTCCCACCTGGGCGCTTCGACCTCGTCTCGGCGCAGTTCCTGCACTCGCCCGTCGCCGGCCGCGGCGAGCGGGAGCGGATCCTGCGCCGCGCGACCGAGGCCGTCGCGCCCGGCGGGCACCTGCTCGTGGTGTCGCACTGGAGCGTGCCCCCCCGGCACCCGCCGATGCCCGACCCAGGGCATCCGATCAACCTCACCCTGCAGTCGCCGGCGGAGAATCTTGCCGCTTTGCAGCTTGCGGAGGGCGGCTGGGAAGTGGTGCGCGACGAGCTCGACCGGATCGAGCTCGCCGGACCCGAAGGGCGGTCCGGCGTCCGTGAGGACCATGTGCTACACCTTCGTAGGCTGGAGTCATGACGCGGATGATCGGATCCGCCCGGTGACGGACCAGGCACCGGAGGATCGTCGGCCCGACCTCACGCAGGCAGTCCTGCGCGAGGTCGGGCCGCGCCTGCGCGCCGCCCGCTTGAAACGCGACCTCACCCTCGAAGCGCTCTCCGACACCACCGGGATCTCCCCATCGACACTGTCCCGGTTGGAGTCGGGCAAGCGTGCGCCGAACCTGGAGTTGCTGATCCCGGTCACCCGTGCCTTGCGGCTCAGTCTGGACGATCTGCTCATGTGGACCGCCCCCGACCCGCGCATCCGCTCCCGCACCCAGCGGTTCGGGAACCTCACCGTCGAGTACCTCTCACCCGAGTCCGCGCCCGTCCAGACGTTCAAGATGACCCTTACCCCGACGAACGAGCCCATCCAGACCCGGTCGCACGATGGTTACGAATGGTGCTACGTCCTGCGTGGCCGTGCCCGCGTCATTCTCGGTGACCGCGAACTCGTCATCGAGGCAGGGCAGGCCGCCGAGTTCGACACTCGCCTCCCGCATGGGGTCGCCGCCCTCGGCAGCGAGCCTGTCGAGATCTTGTCCATCTTCAACCGCAGCGGGGAACGTATCCACCTGCCCGAGTTCGGAGCGATTGACCCGCCCACGGCACGCTGAGCACCGTTCGTGAGTCCGTGACGTCTCGAGGCGGGTGCATGATGGTGGGACGAAACATCAGCAGCTGTGCTTTCTTGTAGACGTTTCATGTCGAAGTCAGGGTGATCGAAGTGGCTGCGCTGGCGCCAGGCACCGCTGAGCGTGAGCGCCTGTACCGCAGTGGGCTCTATCGCGCTGCGCGCGAGGGCCGCTATGAGCGGATCGCGCGTGGCATCTATCTTCCCGCGGACCATGCCGCCGCGGACTGGGACTGGCAGGAGGCAGCGACCCGCCGAGGCGACGATCTGCCTGACCTCCGCCATGGCACACCACGACCTGACCGACGCGTTTCCGGCCGACCTGGATATGGCGATCCCGCTGCGGCTCACCAGCCGGGGTAAGGAACCGTGTTGGTGTCGTAGTCGAACGCCGCGGCGCCGAGGCGGGCCAGGGCAGGGGCGAGCAGCCGGACCGCATGAGCGCCGGCGCGGCGGACCCGATCGGTCGTCACGTCGACCTGGACGACCTGAGTAGACCTCCGCAGCGTCTCGAACGGGGAGACCGGGGCTGATCCAGTGTGATCTGCATGGCCCTCGGGACGCGTGCGCTGCCGGGTTTCCTCCGCCACGACGGGGTCCAGGCCGTGCTGCAGGTGGCACATCGGGTCGATGAGGAGCCGTCGGCCCGCGAACGCTGCACTGTACCCACGTGCGGGATCGTGGGGTGCCAGGCCCGCGACTCCTCCGTTGCCGAGCCGTTCGGCGCGGCGGATGAGGCCGTCGGGTCGGTCGAGGTCGCGTGCGGAGGCGTGCTGGACGAGCGCCTCGCTGACGGCTCTGGTCGCCGCTTCGTCGGCTGTGCTCGCGCATCCGTATCCGAGGGCGACGATGTCCTCGTCCGTGTCGTCGATGACGGCCAGCCGCACGGGTGCGCCGTACGGCGTGGGGACCTCCAGGACCGTCACCCTCCACGGGCTCTCGCCCCACCCGTCCGTCACGGCCTGAGGCGGCGGAGCTTCCGCGAGATGAGTGCTGCCGTCCCTCCACCAGTGGGCGACGGCGTCCTGGGCGATGAGGTGCGCCGCGGCCCGGTCACGGGCCTGCGCTGCGCTGAAGCCGGCCTGCAGCCCGACCAGGTTGTGGCCGTTGGTGGCGGGCAGGCCTTCGAGCCCAGAGGCCAGATAGCCGGCGTGGACCAGGCTCAGTGGCACCCAGCAGGACCCGCGCTCGTCCTTGCCTTCCAGCCACCACATGCGCTGCGCGGGATCGTCGCGGACGAACGGGAAGCCGGGGATGTCGTGCAGCCGGGGATCGTGGGGACGCCACTGGCTCACCGTCAGGACTCGGTGCCCTTCGCGCCGGAGCTCGTCGGCGCTGGCCGATCGGCGCGTCCCCTGGCCCAGGTACGCGCCGCACAGGTGGGCGATGCCGGACAGGACTCCCTCGTCGTGCGCGCTGAGGGGTGCTCCCTGCAGAGCCCCGGCCGGGGCAAGGGGGTCCGGCTGGTAGGTCGGGTCGACGCTGGTCAGATGGGGCAGCTCGGCGTGCAGGTGCACGAAGCCCTCGGGAGCCCGGGGCTCGGAGGGCCGCTCGACGACGCGGCGCAGGATCCCGGTGACCGGGTCGAGAAGGGCAGGCGGATCCAGCCGGTGTTCGTGCCAGGCGCCGTGCTCCCACCGCTCGAGCACGTCGGCGTCCGGCCAGGCGGTGCCCTCGACGTGCACGGGCTCGTCGATCAGCCCGGCAGAGAGGTCGTCGATGAGGGCGGGTCTCACCAGTGCGGCGGCGTGCTCGGGGTCCGCGATGGTCGCCAGCAGGCAGCCGACGACCTCCCGCGCAGTGTGCTCTGCTGTCTCGGGTTCGAGCCGCACGCGGTGGGCTTGGCCGGCGAAGGTCCACTGCGCGAGTGCCGGCTCGCCGATCATGTGGGCCGCCTGGGGCAGGGCGGCCAGGCACTCGAGCTTCAGCGCGCCATTCCCGGCGGGCGCGATCATCAGGTCGTCGTCCGGGTGCTCCTGGCGCAGCCTTCGGAGGAGGTCCTGGACCACCGGGTTCCCGATGTTGCTCGGCGGCGCGGCGACCTCGAAGCGCCGGCCCGCGTCCGTGCAGACCAGGAGTCGGTCGTCCCCGAGGGTATGGACGCTGAGACGGGTCATGCGTGGGGGATCGGGAAGTAGTTGAGCTCCGATTCGGCCAGCGGCGTCCTGCGCCATCCCAGCTCTACGGCGAGGTCCTGTACCCGGCCGTTGCCGAGGAACGGGAAGGCGGCGGGCGCGTTGCCGACCGTGCCCGGCACGATCGCCCGCACCACCGCCATGCCGGTGCTCGCCACGTCGGGCGAGGTGATGTCGACGACGATGACCTCGTGCCCCGCTGTTTCCAGGGCCGACCGGTACGCGTCGGGGCTGCGCTCGGGCAGGCTCGGCGTGTCGGCGAGCGTGCGGGTGACCGGTCGTTCCAGCAGGGGCGCGACACGCTCCACGGCGCGCGGATCGAGGTGGACCTGCTGCTGGACCATGAGGTCGTCGCAGTCGCGCATGTCCTTGCGGTAGGAGTCGAGGTACCGGCGATCGGCCCGCCAAGGCTTGAAGGAGCGGCTGTTGAGCTCACCTCGGCTCATCGCGTCCCAGTGCGCTCCGTCCGCCCGCAGCAGGTCGCGGCTGCCCTCTTGGAGGGTGCAGGCCTCGGTCCAGGCTTTCCGGGCGGCGTCCTCGGGGGTGTGGCGGCATGCGAACCCGACGTTGACGAGGGTGTCGACGTCGTTATGCAGGACCCCGGCGGCGACCGGCACGGAGAACTCGTTGTCGATCATGATCAGCGAGGGGCGCTGCCCGGCCTCGGCCGGCACCGAGTCCCAGAGGCGGGCCAGGTCGGCGGGGTCGGTGGCGTCGATCGGGTGGCCGTTCAGCCACCACACCATCGTCGCGTGCCGCTCGATGATCTCCTCCAGGGCCGAGGTGACCGCGTAGTCCATCGTGGGTCCCGCCGCAATCCCCGCGAACGGGCAGAAGTTCGTCACCGGAGCACCCGAGTGGCCGGCGGTGAACCAGTTGACGTAGACCATGCTCGCCGGGACCAGCACATCCTCGTCCCTGGTCAATGACCGGCCCGGGACCCAGGCCATCTCGAGGTCGGCGGTCATCCGCGCGAAAGGGAAGCCCGGCGCGTCGTACTGCGCGTCGGAGTAGAGGACCAGGTCGGCCGGGTCGAGCGCCCGCACCGGGCCGTGCCTCAGCGCCTCGTAGCTGGCGAACGTGACGGGCAGGGTGTCCAGGAGGTTGCCGCAATAGCGCTCGGCGGCCTCTCCGATCGCGCTGGCCCGCGCCTGCTGCGGATCGCCGAACGCGGAGCCTTGGCAAGAGGTGTTGTTCGCCCAGCGGGAGACGCGCCGCATGTTGCACACGTCGCTCTGGGCGGTTGCCAAAGAGGTCGGGATGCTGGGGTGGTGGGTCACGTCGCGGGTACGCTGGACCAGTCCGGTCACCATGTCGACGAGGTCGTCGGGGCTGTGCGGGAGGGATCGGCTGATCACGCTGCTGGGCAGCGGCAGCACGGGATGCGCGTCGATGCTGCCGTCCGACTGGATCTCGAAGACCGTGTCCCCGGGACGGTCTGCGCGCAGGATCCCCGTGGCCGCTGCCAGCGCGGTGCCGAGCTGGTGCGGCTGATGGCCGGAGTCCCCGCCGACGCCCGGCGTGCGCAGAGCACGGTGGGAGATCGCGTCGTAAGCCGCCGCCGTGCGTCGGTGAGCGAAGTCCTCGTAGTTGGCCCCGGTCCCTGGGGTGACGAACGGTCCCACCCAGAGGGTGGACCGGGTAAGCTCCACGGCGACCCACGGGGTGCGTGCATCGCTGCACAGCCGGTCGAGCGCGATGAGGGTGGCGTCGTCGCTCCCCGTCATTGCGTAGACGAGCAGTTCGCCGGTGCGGAACGCGCGGTGGACGACGCGCTGCCAGTCATCGGAGGGGACCGCGCGCACGCCATCGCTGCCGGCGGCGTGTTGGAGCGCGGCGACGAGCCGGGGCTCTCCGGTCACGAGCAGGTCGCCGGGCTGCGCGTCGGCTCCATCGCCGGGGTCGTAGTTGGGCCCGGACTCGGGCAACAGTCCCATGGCGCGCGGCGGCACGAACGCCCCGTCATTCACGAGGATCTCGTGCAGAGGAGCGGCGGCGGACTCCCACTGCGCCGGGAGGGCGGGAGACGCCTGTCCGGTCGCCCAGGCGTCGAGCATGCGCAGCGCCGTGGACGACGGCGCATCCACGCTCAGCGACCTCCCAGTCGGGGTGGTCACCAGGCAGCGTTCGGGTCCGAGCGCGCGGACCTCGGCCCTCGGGGTGGGCGTCGTCATCGTTGTTCCTCCGTCGTCAAGGCGTGTCAAGGGGGTGGGTGCCCCGGGACGGGAGGTCCCGGGGCACCCGGTGGTCGGTCAGGACCAGGCGAAAGCCGTGGACACGTGTCCGTGGTTGTTCGCGTTGGGCGCGAGGATCTGGTCGTCCGAACGCTCCGTCGCGACCTCCGTGATGTTGAGCTCGGTCATTGGGGCTACCTCCTTTCCGTCTCTCGAGGTGACCCGGCGTGTTCCGCCGGGGGATCGTGGGGGCCGTCCCCGCCGGCCAGCAGCGCCCGGTAGGCGGGCAGCCGGTCGAGCAGGTCCTCATGGGCCCCGTCGCCGATGATGCGGCCCTGGCCGAGGACGATCACGCGCTTTGCGCGGCGGATCGTGGAGACGCGGTGGGCGATGACGATCGTGGTCCTCCCGGCCCGCAGCCGGGCGACGGCGTCGGCGAGGTCCATCTCGAGGACCGCGTCCAACTGCGCCGAGGCTTCGTCCAGGATCAGGACCGCGGGGTCGCGCAGCAGTACCTGGGCGATGGACAGGCGCTGCCGCTGCCCGCCCGACATCGTCGTGCCTCGGTCCCCGACTGGTTCGTCCAGGCCCTTCGCCCAGTCTGTGACGGTGTCGGCCAGGCCCGCGTCGGACAGGGCCTGCCACATGTCGGCCTCGTCGGCTTCGGGGGAGGCCAGGGCGAGGTTGCTGCGGACGGTCCCGCGGAACACGAACGGGTGCTGCGAGACCAGGGCGACTTCCCGGCGCACCGAGACGGGGTCGGCCTCGGCGATGGGGATGCCGTCGAGCAGGATCCGGCCGCTGCCCGGCTCCCAGAGCCGGGTGAGGAGCCGCGCGATGGTGGTCTTGCCCGAGCCGCTCGCTCCGACGAGGGCGACGGTCTCTCCTGCGTTCACGGTCAGGTCGAGGCCGCTCAGGACCGGCTCGGCCCCGTCGTAGGCGAAGTGGACGTCGTCGAACCTCACCGATCCGGCACCGCCTGAGGGCAGAGTCTCCGAGGAGGCGGCGTCGGTGTCGGGCTCGTCGATGAAGGCCCGAACCCTGCGGGCTGCCGAGGACATCTCGCCGAGGCGCTGGACCATGGCGAAGGCGCCGGCGGCGGGGAGCACCGCGGCGGAGACGAGCACCATGGCCGCTGGGACGAGCACAGGGTCCACGCTGCCCGAGGCCGCCTGGGCCATCAGTGCGGCGAGGAATCCGAGGCTGGTGGCTGCGACGACGACGTCCGCCAGCGCCGATTCCACGGAGGCGCGCAGCGCGAACCGGCGCTTGGCATCCTGCACGCCGGCGGTGCGCGCGAGGACGTCCTCGCGGTGGCGGACCGTCAGCCCCAGTGTTGCCAGCTCTCGGCGCGCCTCCGCGCCCTCGAAGGCGACCGCGTGGAGATCTCCGAGCCGCTCGCGGATCGCGGTGCCCTGCCGAACCTGGAGCCCGGCGAACAGCCAGGGGATGGTCAGCAGCAGTGCGACCCCGGCCGGGACGATCAGGCCGATCGGGCCGACCAGGACCACCAGCGCCACCGAGACCAGCATGGGGGAGAGGACCGCATTGATGCCCGCGCCCAGCGTGTGTGCGTAGAACCACTCGAGGACCTCGACGTCGGTCATGGCGGTTCCTGCGACCTCACCGGCGCGTCGCCGGCCCGAGCGGGCCGGTACGATCCGCTCGACAGCGTCGTAGACCTTCATCCGCAGCGCGTTGATCACCCGGTAGGCCAGGACATGGCTGAGCCACGACTCGATCCACGTGAACACGGCAACAGCGACCACCGCTGTGACCAGGGCGATCAACAGCGCATTCACGAGGCCAGTGGGCCTGTCGTCGATGACGGCGGTCGCGATCGCGGTGCTGATTCCGGCCACGACCGCGGTGGCGAGCTGGAACGCCGTCATGGACGCGGTCGAGCAGGCGAAGAGTCCGCGCTCCTCGCGGATCTCGCCCAGCAGCCGCAGCACCGGTCGGAGCATGGATCCGGCCCCGCTCACTGGGCCACCCCCTGCGACTGGGCTGCGTGCAGGCGGGCGAAGACGCCGCCCGCGAGGACCAGGTCGTCATAGGTGCCGTGCTCGACGATCCGGCCGTCATCGACCACGAGAATGTCGTCGGCCTCTCGGATGGCGGAGAGCCGGTGCGCGATGACGATCACGGTGAGGCCGCCCTCGGCCACCGAGCGCCGCAGGCTCTCGAGCAGGTCGTGCTCACGGCGTACGTCCAGCGCCGAGGAGGCCTCGTCGAGGATGAGGACGGGCGAACCGCGCAGCAGGGCGCGCGCGATCGCGACCCGTTGGCGCTGACCGCCGGAGAGCAGTCCCCCGCCGTCCCCGACGGGAGCGTCCAGGCCCCCGCGGGCGGGATCGGCGAGCTCGCCGGCCTCTGCCAGGGCGAGCGCCTCGCGCAGCTGCACGTCGTCGGCGTCGGGGGCGATCACGGCGAGGTTCTCCCGTAGCGTGCCGGAGAAGATCACGGGGTCCTGGGAGACGAGGCTCACGGGCGGGCGGCCCTGGCCGTCGACGACCGCCACCCGCCCCTCGTCGGGGGTCAGGAGGCCCAGGATCACGTTCGCCACCGTGGACTTGCCAGATCCGGAGCCGCCCACGATCGCGGTCACCGTCGCCCGGGGGATCCGCAGGGTCAGCCCGTCAAGAGCTGTCTCGTCCGCCCCGGGGTAGCGCACGCGCACGTTGTGGATCTCGACCGCGGTGCCGGCGGGCACGTCGTCGCTCACCGGACTGATCGCGGATCCCAGCACTGGGGTGTTGAAGTAGGCCAGCAGGCGCGTGCCGGCGGTGACTCCCAGGTAGCCGGCGTGCCAGTGGTTGGACAGATCTCGGAAGGGTCGGAAGACCTCGAAGCCGATGAGCGCGACGGCGAAGAGCGCCGCGGGCTCCAGCGCGCCGGAGCCGACCCGGGCCACGGCGACGCCCAGGGCAAGAGCGGGGCCGGCGACCAGCAGGAAGCCGGTCAGTCCCGACTCGACCAGGGAGAGCCGCAGTTGGCTCAGCGTCGAGCGCAACAGCGAGTCTCCCGATCGGCCCAGCTCCGCACGTCGCCGCTGCTCGGCGCCCAGCAGCTTCAGCGTCTCCATGCCGCGCATGGAGTCCACGACGTCGGCGTGGAGCTGGGAGTAGGCGCTCCAGTGCTCGTCCCCGCGGCCGCGAAGAACCCGGTCCCACAGCCGCGGCACCAGCGGCACCACGACCGCGGTGCCGGCGGCGACCGCCCCGACGACCGGGTCAATGGAGAAGAGCAGGCTCACCGTGACGACCGCGGTGATGATCGTGACGATCACCTGCGGGAGGTACCGGGTCACGTAGGGCTCGAGATTCTCGATCCCGTCGACGAGGAGCGCGTGCCGCTCGCCCAGTCGCACGTCCTGGCCCCCGAACGGCCCCAGTGCCTCGTCCTTCTCTAGGAACTTCTCTCGCATCACCCGCTTCATCCGGCTGGCGACGCCGTGGGCGACGAGCTCGCGGCCCGCAGTCGCTGCAGGGCGCAGCAGGAGTGCCGCGGCGAGCACCGCGAACGGCCCCACCAAAACCGACAGGGACAGGCCGTCGACAATCCCGGAGAACAGCAAGGCGGTCGCCAGCGCCTGCGCGATCGCCAGCGCGCTCAGCGCCAGGCCCACAAGTGTCGCCAGCAGCATGCCCGCCCAGACGGGGCGCAGCAGCCGGAGCAATTGGAGATGGATCACGCTTGAATGCTAACGTAAACGATAATCGTTCTCAATTAGGGAGTTTGGCCTGTGAAGATGCTCGTTCCGCCGGGGCAGGCCGCACGCGTCGACGCATCGCCGACAGAAGGCTCCCGGGCGCTGCGCCGCGGCCGGGGAGCGCTCGTCGGCGCTCTCGCCGTGCTGCTGCTCGTCGTGTCGGTGGTCGCGGTCGGGCTCGGACCAGTCGCCGTCGCGCCCGACGTCGCCCTCGCTGTCGTCGCCCAGAAGGCGGGCCTGCCAGTGACGCCGTGGTGGAGCTCGTCGGAGGAGTCGATCGTGTGGCTCATCCGCGTACCCCGGGTCATCATCGGCGCGTTCGTCGGTGCTGCGTTGGCGACGGCGGGCGTCGCCATCCAAGCGCTGGTGCGCAACCCGCTGGCCGACCCCTATCTGCTCGGCATCTCCTCGGGAGCCTCGACCGGCGCGGCCGCGAGCATCCTGTTCGGCATCGGCGGCGGGCTCGGTGCCGCCGCCCTGACCGGCAGCGCGTTCATCGGCGCGGTCCTGGCCATCGCCCTGGTGCTGTCCATCGCGCGCATCGGCGGACGACTGATCACCTCGAGACTGGTGTTCGCCGGCATCGCGGTCGGCTTCGCGCTCACGGCCCTGACGAACTTCCTGGTCTTCGCCAGCGAATCCCGGGACGGCACACGTGCCGTGATGTTCTGGATGCTCGGATCCCTCGCCCAGTCCCGATGGGCATCCGTGCCGATCCTCGCCCTCGCCGTAGTGCTCTCCCTCGTCCTGTTCATGTTCTGGTCCCGGCGATTCGATGCCCTCGCCATCGGCGACGACACCGCTCTGGCGCTGGGGACCGACCCCACCCGATTCCGGGCGCTCGCAGCGCTCGCCGTCAGCCTCACCGTCGCCGTCGCCGTAGCCGTGTCCGGGCTCATCGGGTTCGTCGGCCTCGTCGTCCCGCACCTGGCCCGCCGACTCGTCGGAGGCCGCCACCGCATCGCGTATCCCACCGCGGCGTTGCTCGGCGCGCTGCTGCTGGTGTCGGCCGACGCCCTGGCCCGCATCGCCTTCGCGCCCAGGGAGCTGCCGCTGGGGATCCTCACCGCGCTCATCGGCACCCCGATGCTCATCGTCCTCATCCGGCGTTCACTCACTCGCTGACGCCACGCTTCACCAACACACCAGGAAGAAAGGCCACATCGTGCCCCGTTCACGCATCTCTCGACACTCAGGCATCGGACTCATCGCCGTCGGCACAGCACTGGCTCTGGCGGCCTGCGCCGGCGGTCCAGCCGCCGAGACCGAGGACCCCGACACCGGCGCGTCATACCCCATGACCGTGCCGAACTGCGACGAAGAGCTCACAATCTCCGAGGAGCCTCAGTCAGTGCTGAGCATCGGCACCTCCGCCGTCGAGCTGCTCGATGCCGCGGGCGCGTCCGACCGGATCACCGCCCGGGCCGGAGAGTTCGGCAGCGAACTACCAGAGGGGCTGCGCCACACTCCGGACGATGCGCCGATCATCGATCCCGCCGACCCCGCCATCGAGACGATCGTCGGCGCCGAGGCCGACATCATCGTCGGCTACGGACTGCTCGGCGCATCCCCCGAGGACGTCGCCGCCGCAGGGATCCCGAACGTCATCATCGACGGGGAGTGCGGGCACGGCACCGCGCTATCCGGGAAGACCGACTTCGAGGCGATCTTCGCCGACGTCGAACGCCTGGCGGGCATCTTCGGAACCGAGGACGTCGCCGACGAGAATCTGGCCCAGATGCGGCAGGAGCTCGAGACCCTGACCGCGACCGCCGGCAACGGCGGTCAGACGCAGACCGGGGCCGTCGTGTACTACTTCTCCGAGTCCGCCGCCATGTCCGCTCGCGGCGGACTGGGCATCGCCGACGACGTGCTCGCCCGGGCCGGCCTCGACAACGTCTACGGCGACGAGGACTCCGTCTACGTCGAGGGAGCGAACATCGAGACGCTCCTTGACGCTGACCCGCACAGCATCGTGCTCGCCTACGGGCTTTGGGGGGAGACCTTCGAGGAGGCGAAGCAGAGGCTGCTGGCCGACCCCGGCGCGGCCAACCTCACGGCCGTGCAGAATGATCGGATCATCGGGGTCCTCGCCAGTGACCTCGCGCCCGACCCCGGTGCGCTCCGGGGGCTGCGCACCATCCTCGAAGCCACTGGTGCGCTGACCTGATGATCACCGCGCGCGAGATCACCGTCCGGTACGGCTCCACGCTCGCCCTCGACGCCACCGACCTGGCCGTGCCGTCGGGTCGCACGGTCGGCCTTATCGGCCCCAACGGGTCGGGGAAATCCACCATGCTGCGGGCCATCCTCCAGGCGGTCCGGACAGAGAGCGGCACTGTGCTCATCGACGACGATCCCATCGAGGCGCTCAGCCCCGTGCAGCGTGCCCAGCGCCTCGCCGTGGTCGCGCAGGAGGAGCCCAGCGGTCTTCCGCTGACAGCATGGGACTCCGTCCTCCTGGGACGCTCCCCGCACATCTCCGGTTGGTCCAGCTACCGGCAGGAGGACGAGCGGGCAGCTGAAGACGCGATGGGGCGGGCGGGCGTGCTCCATCTCGCTTCGCGCTCCATCGACGAGCTTTCCGGTGGTGAACGGCAGCGCGTCCTCATCGCCCGGGCGCTCGCGCAGGGGGCGCATCATCTCCTGCTCGACGAGCCCACCAACCATCTCGACGTGCGCTACCAGCACGACATCCTCTCTCTCGTGCAGGACCTGCCCCTGACCACCGTCGTCGTGCTACACGACCTCAATCTCGCCGCCCGCTACTGCGACGAGCTCGTCCTCCTCCACGAAGGGGCCGCCGTCGCCCGGGGCACGCCGACGCAGGTGCTCACTTCCGAGGTGCTCACCCCCGTGTACGGGATCGACGTCCGGCGACTCGACATTGACGGGGTTCCGCAGTTGGTCTTCAGTCCTCGTCGTCGACGTCCGCTGGCCGAGCCGATCCTTCACGATGACGACGTGCATTCCAGCATGGAGGTAGCGCCCGCGACGTCAGGCGTGATCCAGTGAACTCGCACCGTGCAGCGATTCCGGGCGCGGCTCGCGAGTCGTCTCCCCAAAGAGGTCGAATCGTCCGGGCGAGGCAGCCGGAACAGATCAGCCCGTCGGGCCAGCGGCGGATCCAGACCAGCATGGCGCCCGAGCTGTTCGTGCCGATCCCGGACCCGGCGGTCGCAGCGTGTCACGTCGCTGCTGGAATCGGCTGCGGTCGCTGGCCGGGGCGGACGATCAGCGCTCGTCGAGAATGCGTAGTTCCTCCAACGAGTCGGGAAGATCACCGGCGCGGGCCTCTCGCCAGCGAGGGTTCCGAGCTGCCACTGCCGACAGTGAGTGAGGTGAGGTTTTCCATCTCGCCGAGGGCTCCCGGCAGACGCTCGAGCCAGTCATCGTGCGGAGCCCAGAGCTGCACTTTTCTGACCTGGGCCAAGCGCTCGGGGAGAATCGATTCGTCGAATACCACCGTCTCCCGCTTTACTCCACCAAGGCAACTGGGCATCCACAGAGCACCATCGGGCAGACCTCGTTCCAGAGGTTTAGACGATGCGAGGGCCAAGAGCGGTGAAGTCGTATGGGCTTGCGACAGCACCCACCGGCGCAGGTCTTGTTGCCAACCACGCGAAAGCCAGCGTTGACCAATGGAAACAGGCACGGAAGGCTCCGCCCAGACAGGGAGACGACCCTTGCCGTGTGACGTCGGTGCTCCTCTTGCGGTTGGCTCCGGCCTGGAAGGAGCACGGACACCTCCACCGCAGACCTCACCGTCCGAGCGCGTCCGCGCCCATACTGGGCCTGTCAGTGCGCTTCGTGCGCAAGCTGTGAGCACGGTCGGCCCCACCCGCTCCGCGCGGATGAAGCTCGTCTATGTCTCAGGGGGTCGCACAAAGATCACGTACGACGCAGGTGCCCTGCCGATGGGCGAGGGGGAGATCGCGTTCCTGCCCGCGGATCGGACATATGTGGGATCACCATCTGCTGTCGTTGAAACGATCGCCGTCTACATCGACCCGCAATTCGCTCTCGACCAACTCCGATGGCTCCCAAGCACAGCACCGTTCCTCGAAGAACTGTTCTCTGCCACCGAACCGCGGCCGCTCACCGTCACGCCCCATCGTCGCTCGCAACTTCACCGTCGACTACACGAGCTCACGCAGGTCCAAACGATCTCGCCAAACTCTGAGCTACAGCAGATGGCCGGCCTGGCACGTGTGTTCGGTCTCATCCACCCCGACGGCGAGGTACCCGTCTTCCTGCCCGATCTGCAACACCCAGAGATCGAAGAGGCGATCAGGCTTCTCGAAAGCGACCTCGAATGCTCGTGGACGGTGCGAGCCCTCGCGGACAGGGTGGCTTTGTCCCCGTCCCAACTCACCCGCCTGTTCGCCAGGCACACGGGCATGTCGCCAGCCCGGTACCTCCGCGAGGCCCGTGCGCGCCGGATGCATCAACTTCTCATCAGAGGTGTCGTGAATGTCAGCGAAGCCGCGCGCCTCGTTGGCTGGAGTGATCTGAGCCACGCGTCCCGCGCCTATCGGGCGGTGTTCGGACAAGCACCGTCCACCGCGAAGTCGCAGCAGGTTGCAGATAGCGGTGTCCTGGAAGATTGGTGATGTGGGCGACTACTGGAATCACAACACCGCGTACCACGAGTGGATTCTCCGCACAGCGCAACGCGACGACGTGCGCGACGTGCTGGACGTCGGGTGTGGCGACGGGCTCCTACTGCAGCGCCTTGCACCGCACGTCACCACAGCCATCGGCATCGAACCGGACGCGGAGACCATTGCACGCGCACGCACCCGACTGCACGACGCCGAGAACGTATCGCTCCAGCGCACCAACTTTGCCGCCTTCGATCCCGGTGCCGCACGGTTCGACCTGATCCTCTTTGTTGCGACACTCCACCACATGGATCTCCAGTCCACGCTCGAGAAGGCCGCTGCGCTGCTCCGTCCCGGAGGGCACCTGATGGTCGTCGGGGTCGCGGCGAACCGCACCCTGATCGACTGGATCCTCTCGGCAGCCGCCCTTCCGCTCGTGAGGATCGGATCGCTCCTGCACCGCGAGACGGACGACATCGGAGTCCCCACCACGGAACCGCGCGAGAACCTCGCATCGATCCGGCAGATAAGTGCCGAGGTCTTGCTCGGGCGCAAGATCCGTCGTGGCCTCTACTACCGATACCTGCTCACCTGGGACAAGCCGATCGAAACCACAGGCTCCGCGCCCCGATAGCGGCGCTTCGAAGAGCCCCTCCAGGGGCTCAACTGGCGCCCTGACGTGAACCTGAATGACGAGTTCCTCACTCGTTGAGGCGGGGCAGGCGTCGGGCTGGCTTGCCGAGCGGCGCGTAGTGCTGCCAGGTGGTGCCGTATTCGGTGGCGATTCTCTCGCTGCCGGTGGGGCTGTAGCCGAGCATTCCGGCGACGATGATGGGCGGGGCTTGGCGGAGTAGCTCGCGGATCGCGCGGCTTCGGTTGCTGAGGTTCGGGATGCCGTGGTTGTGGAGCCTGTCTCTGATCGACGTGGTGTGCAGTGGCCGCCCGGACGCGCGTCCGGGGAACAGCCAGGGACTCGTCTTGTTGGTCGCGGTGGTCTGGTTCCGGCGGGCGGCGACGTGTTTGCGGATGATGTCGTCGAATGGTGCGGGGATCGGTATCGGTGGATCGCCGAGTCGGACCAGGAGATTCCCCTCGTCGTCGATGCCGATGTCGTCGATGGTGAGCTGCTGGATGCGTGTAAGGGGTTGAGCGTAGAGCAGGACGAACAGGGCGAGTACTCGGTCGGTGAGTTCCATGCCGTCGCCGTCGTGAACCTGGCGGATGAGCTCGATGCGACGCTGCTGGGTCATGAGTGCGACGGGCCGTTTGATGGGAGGTGGTAGTTCGAGCTTCGGGATGCGCCGGGTGTTCATCGTCCAGCGCAGGAATGGGCGAAGGGTGTCGCGCAGTCGCGGAGTGCCCTCGGCGAAGAGGCGGTCGAGATCTGTTTGGGTGGCCTCGGCCAGGGCCCGTCCTTGCTCGGCGAGGCCAGCGACGAACGTAGCGGCGGTGCGGAGTTGATGCCGGGCGATCTGCGGGGCGGCGTATCCGAGCTCGCCGCGCGCGTCGATGCGTGCTCGGAAGACGCGTAGGTAGTGCCAGGTGATGAATAGCCGGAACATCTTGCGCTGCTCAGGGTCCGCGAGTTCGTTGAGCCAGCTGCGCGACCATTGTTCGAAGTAGAAGAGGGACTTGTCGATCGGCGGGAGGATGCCGGCGGTGACCATGAGATCGCGGATGTAGACGGTGGACCGGCGGTGCGGGAGGCTGTGGATGCCCTCGTGCGTGAGCGGGACCTCGTCGCGGGCGATCGCGCGCAGCACGCTTCGCGGCTCGGGGCGGCTGAGCCAGAGGATGCCAGACCGGGGACGCTTCATGCTGATGATCAGCGCCGCCAGGGGCACGAGCTCGATCCGGACCCTGCCGGTGCCGTCGTCCAGGATCTCGTCGACGCGGTCCTGCAACACGCACCAGCCGCAGATGCCGGCGTGCTCGCGCCATCCTTCGCGGCCGCAGCGAGTGCAGGTAAAGTCGCCCAACCCACCCGCGCAGTCGGTGCACCGGTGCTGCCCCTCTGGGCCGATGCCGGGCAAGAGGCGGTCGATGCCGCAGCCGTCGCAGATCCCGTAGGTCTCCATCGCGGTCGCGAAGCAGCCGGAGCAGATCAACCCGTCCGGCCATCGGCGAATCCAGACTAGGACGACCTCGCCTGCCCCTTCGACCCGCTCGTATCGGTCCCGGACGAGGCGGTCGCAGCGGGCGCAACGGGAGGCTTCGCCCGCGGTGTGATCCGCGGCGGTTGCGGTCACTCGCCGGGGCGGACGATCCGGGCGCGGACGGGGCGCAGGTCGCCGATGCCGGTCGGCTTCGCGGGCCGGTCGCCAGCGGCGATCTTGCGGACGCCGACGCCCGTCGCGTCGGTGGGGATTAGCTCGGCTGGGGTGACATCGAAGATGTCGCAGAGCGCGGCGAGCACCGGAAGCGACAATCGCTCGGGGGTCGTGGTCACGAGCCGGTGGACCTGTGAGGCTGAGAGCACGATGCCGCGCTCGGCGAGCAGCGGGACGAGCTCGGTGGTGGCGTAGAGCTTGTGGGCGGCCATCACCTCTCGCAGCCGCCACTCGTAGGACACCTTCCGTCGTTGTCTGGTCATCGTGCTTCCTCCTGTTGCGGGCCGACCGCGTCGGCGATGATCTGGTCCAGTGCGCGTCGCAGCGTGCGGGTGCGGAAGTCTGAGGAGACCCCGGTGTAGATCGACGTGGTCGAGGCATGTTCGTGCCCCACTTGATCCTGCACGAACCTCGGATCCCAGCCGTGGAGGTGTCAAGTTTTCTGTGTAAGGGGCCGGTCGAACAGCCTCTCTGCCGGGTG
>NZ_JABUXW010000028.1 GCF_014897585.1 Brachybacterium tyrofermentans
AGCAGGAGCAGGAGCAGGAGCAGGAGCAGGAGCAGGAGCAGGAGCAGGAGCAGGAACAGGAACAGGAGCAGGAGCAGGAGAGCGCCGAGGGCGACCCGGGCTCCGGGGCGGCCCGGTGACTGCGGAGTCCGGGACGCCTCCCGAGCCCCAGCCATCCCCCGAGTCCCCGCTGACCCCCGAGCCCCAACTGGCCTCCGAGATCCCGTCGGCCTCCGAGCGCGTGGTCGGCGTCGGCCCGCACCCGCGCCCGTGGCCGGAGGGCGACCACTTCGATCCCGAGCTCCTGGCCGCCGGCGACCGGCGCAACGTCGAGGACCATTTCCGGTACTGGCGGCGCGAGGCGATCATCGCCGAGCTCGACACCCATCGCCATGAGCTGCATGTCGCGATCGAGAACCTCGAGCACGACGCGAACATCGGCTCGGTGGTGCGCACGGCGAACGCCTTCGCGGTGGGGGCGTTCCACATCGTCGGCCGACGTCGCTGGAACCGGCGCGGCGCGATGGTCACCGACCGCTACCAGCACGAGATCCACCATCCCGACGCCGCGCATCTCATCGCATGGGCCCGGGAGCAGGGGCGACCCCTCGTGGTGATCGATCTGGTGCCCGGGGCGATGCCCCTGGAGCGCACGGCGCTGCCTCGCAACGCCCTGCTGGTGGTGGGCCAGGAGGGCCCCGGAGTGAGCGCCGAGATCCTGGACGCCGCGGACCTCGTCGTGGGCATCACCCAGTTCGGATCCACGCGGTCGATCAACGTGGCCGCGGCGGCGGCGATCGCGATGCACAGCTGGATCCTGCAGCACGCGGAGATCCCCGACCTGCCCCTGCGCTGAGGGCGGTGTCCGCCAGGGACCTCCGACCGGTGGTCGCCCAGCGCACTGTGGAACAATGGGCACGATCGAACGACCCTGCGCGGCAACTCCACGCCGCCGGTCGTCTCAGACCCTCTTCAGCGAAGGAGAATGCCCCATGGCAGTCGCAACCCCGGATCAGTACGCAGAGATGATCGACCGCGCGAAGGCGGGCAAGTTCGCCTACCCGGCTGTGAACGTCTCGAGCTCCCAGACGGCCATCGCCGCCCTGCAGGGCTTCAGCGATGCGAACACCGACGGCATCATCCAGGTGTCCTTCGGCGGCGCCGAGTACCTCTCCGGTTCCACCGTCAAGGACCGCGTCGCCGGCTCGCTCGCTCTCGCCGAGTTCGTGCACGCGGTCGCCAAGAACTACCCGATCAACGTCGCGCTCCACACGGACCACTGCGCCAAGGAGGTTCTGCCCACTTGGGTCGAGCCCCTGATCGAGTGGGACCTCGAGAACCGCGTGAAGAAGGGCCTGAACCCGCTCTTCCAGTCGCACATGTGGGACGGCTCCGCCGTGCCGGTCGACGAGAACCTCGAGATCGCCGAGCGTCTGCTCGAGAAGTCCGTCGAGGCCAAGAAGATCCTCGAGATCGAGGTCGGCGTCGTCGGCGGCGAGGAGGACGGCGTGGTCGCCGATGTCGATGGCGACAAGCTCTTCTCCACCCCCGAGGACGGCCTGAAGACGGCCGCGAAGCTCGGCCTGGGCGAGCGCGGTCGCTACCTGACCGCCCTGACCTTCGGCAACGTGCACGGCGTGTACAAGCCGGGCAACGTCAAGCTGACCCCGTCGATCCTGCTGGACATCCAGAAGGCCGTCGGCGCCGAGTACGGCAAGGACATGCCGTTCGACCTCGTCATGCACGGCGGCTCGGGCTCCTCCATCGAGGAGATCCAGACCGCTGTCGACAACGGTGTCATCAAGATGAACATCGACACCGACACCCAGTACGCCTTCACCCGCCCGGTGGTCTCGCACATGTTCGAGAACTACAACGGCGTCATGAAGGTCGACGGCGAGGTCGGCAACAAGAAGGCGTACGACCCCCGCGCCTGGGGCAAGAAGGCCGAGGCCGGACTGGCCGCACGCCTGGTCGAGGCAGCGGAGAACCTCCGCTCGGCCGGCACCCACGTCTGAGCAGTCGTGAGCTGAGCTGCCGCTGAGCAGCACTGGTCAGCGCGCGGGTCACTGCGCAGGCCGCACGACACAGGAACCCCGGAGCTTCGGCTCCGGGGTTCTGTCGTTCCTGGGGGCGTCGCCCCCGGGCCGATGACGACGGGAGCTGGCTATATAGCCACCTCGCGTCACCATCAGCCCGCCGACGACACAGCCCCGGACGTCGCCACCTGCTGCAGTGGGTCGGCTCAGCTATGCAACGGGTCGGCTCAGCTATGCAACGGGTCGGCTCAGCTATGCAGCGGGTCGGCCCAGCTATGCAGCGGGTCGGCTCAGCGGTGCAGCGGCTCGACTCACCAGCGGTTGCCGGCGGCGCGCCCCATGACTCGCTTCAGGGCGGGCAGCACATCGGCGAGGAAGACGCCGGCGATCACGATCCCGATGAGCATGAACAGCATCGACGTGCCGCCGCGGCCGATGGGATAGGGCAGCGAGAGGAAGCCGAGCAGCATGGCCACGCCCGTGAGGACGCACCAGAACACCTTGGTGCGCTTGCTCGCGGCGACGTAGGCGTCGGCGCGGAAGCGCAGGGCGTTCACGAACGCCCAGACCTCCACAGCCAGCAGGGCCAGGGAGAGCACGAGGAAGATCCACATCTGGATGACAGCGACCATCGGATCAGGATACGGGGGCCGGCTGGGCGGATCCCGGATCCCGGATCCCGGATCCCGGATCCCGGATCAGCGTCGGCGGTCCGGATCCGAGCGGTCCGAGATCAGCAGCTCGATCGCCTCGGTGGTGGCCGGCGGCTCCAGGGCTCGCATCTCCTGCGTCATCGGCCTCGGACCGATCGCATCGCCATCGGCGGCGACGACCAGGCTCGGCAGGAACTGTTTGGCCTCGACGGAGGTCAGACCGGTCGCCTGCAGCAGGTCGATCGCGAGGGAGCGCAGCTGGATCGCCAGGGTCACGCCCTCGAAGTGCCCGGCGCGGCCGGGCCGGACGCCCTCGTCGTTGCGCAGGAGCATCTCCGGAGTCAGGTACGAGCAGAACAGGCGCAGCTTGCGGCGTGCCGTGGTGAAGTCGACCTCGTCGTGCGCGACCGCGGCGGCCAGCTCCGTGACGGCATCGCGTGCGGCCAGCAGCGCATCGGCCAGCGTGGAGTGCGCATCCCCGTGCACGGCATCGAGGAACTCGGTCTCCCGTCGGGCGATCACCCGCATGTTGCGCATCGCCCGGTCGGAGCCGATCAGCAGGTGCTCGAGGCGTCCGACGTCGCCGGCATGGCGCAGCCCGGTGGGGGAGAAGGTGGCCATCTCGTTGGCGACGTCGTTGGCGAGCATCCACTCGTCCGTGTACTTCTGGGAGGTGTCGCGGATCGTCACCAGCGCGGCCTGGGCGACGCCCCGGTCGCCGCTGCGCGCGGCCAGGGCCAGCGAGACGAGGGTGTCCTCGAGCTCCTGGTAGAAGGAGATCGCGGCGCGGCTCTGCAGGCGCCGGGGGTCCCCGGAGAGCAGCAGGTGGATGATGATCGCGACCACCACACCGGTGACCGCATCCAGCACCCGGCCGCCCGGGGTCATCCCCGGCGTGATGGGCATGATCATCACCAGCAGCGACTGGATGGCGGTCTGGAAGCCGAAGAGATTCGACTTGTCGATGAAGCGTGCCGTCATCCCGGCGCAGAACACGACCACGAGGATCTGCCAGGTGCCGGATCCGATCACGGAGCGGGCGACCTCGCCCAGCAGCACCCCGAACATCACCCCGGAGGCCATCTCGACGATCTTGCGCATCTTCTTCTCGATGCCGAAGCCGATGATGATGAAGGCGACGATCGAGGAGAAGAAGGGGAACTCGTGGTTCCAGAGCAGGCCGCTGATCGCATAGGCGAGCGCGGCGGCGACCGCGGCGCGGCCGACGGTCAGGACGTCATTGCGGCCGCGGCTCAGGCCGGTGCTGAACCAGCCGACGACCGCGCCGCGGGCCCGCTCGAGCCGTGACGGGTGGGAGGCGCTGCTCGGGCTCATCGCCGCACCGGATCCTCGAGCCGCATCTGCAGCAGGTCCTCGAGGTTGAAGGTGTCGCCGTCGCGTGCACCGCGACCTACCACCAGCGGTGCGAGGGTCGGCTCGGGGGAGGAGCCCTGCAGCCGTGCCCGCAGCCCGCCCTCGACCCGCATCACGTAGTACCGGCCCTCGGCGTCCACGGCCAGCGACTGGTCCTGCTTGAGGTACCAGCCCTCGAGCGCGGTGCGGATGCTGCCGGAGCCGGTGTAGGGCTTCGCGCGCAGCGGGATCGGGGCGATGCCGGCCGCGCGGAACTGCTCGATCGCCGCTCGGATGATCGCGGTGGCCTTCTTGTGCTCGGCCTGCCGGGCGGCGTGCAGCGCTCGCTCCTTGACCGCGAACACCTCCTGCCGGTGTCGGGTCCAGTCCTGCTGGTCGCCCTGTGCATTCATGCGATCCATTGTTCCAGGTCCGCGTGACGAGCGCTCGGGGAAGCCGTGGCCGGGCCGTGCGAATCCTGTGGTGGGGACGTGCACGCGCCGGAAGATGTCAGCGTCCCGGCGTGGCTCCGAGCTTGGCGGTGGCCGGGCGTTCGCCGTGGTCGCGCTGGACCACGATCGGCTCCTGGGAGGCGTCGAGCCAGATCGACGCCTCGTCCTGGTCGTCGGACGCGCCGATCACGACCTGCACCGACAGGGCCGCATCCAGCGGGACCGCGCGGCGCACCACGGCGAGGGCGATCGGGCCGAGGTCCGCATGCAGCGCCGCGGAGGTGACGGTGCCGACGAGCTTGCCGTCGGACCCACCCAGGCGCACCTCTCCGCCCGGCGCGGCGGGCACGTCCCGGGAGCCGTCGAGGTGCAGCATCACCAGGCGGCGTGGCGGCTGCCCGAGGTTCAGGACCTTCGCGACGGTCTCCTGCCCCCGGTAGCAGCCCTTGGTGGTGTGCACGGTGGTGCGCAGCAGATCCAGCTCATGGGGGATGGTGCGCTCGTCGACCTCACGGGTCGCACGGGCGCGATGATCGGCGATCCGCAGCGCCTCCCAGGAGCTCATCCCGGCCAGGTGCTCTGCGCGCCACGGCAGCCCGGGCAGGAACTCGGCCTCGAGCACGGTCAGCACGGCGCCGACGGGATCCTCCGGATCCGGGCCGTACGCCACGCCGCCCGGGGCGACCTGCGGCCAGGCCTCGGACCAAACGGCGACGGGATCGGGAAGGCCGAGCTCGGGAAGCACCTCGGCGGCGGGTGCCAGGGCGCCGAGGACGCGCAGGTCATCACGGTCGATCAGCTCGACGCGCGCCGCGAAGCGCATCATCTCCAGGTAGGTGCGCAGGCCGGCGCGCCGCCCGGCGTCCAGCACCAGCAGCAGGGCGTCCTCGTCGAGGACGACCGCCGAGGCGAGGTGCTCGACGCGACCCTGCGGGGACAGCACGGCGAGACTCGAGGACGAGCCGACGGGGGTCCCGGCCAGAACCTGCGAGGTGATCGTGGTCATCCAGGAGCGGGCATCCGCTCCCCGCACCTCGAGCACCTCGAACTGGCCCAGGTCGACGACCGCCCGGTGATCCAGCAGGCGGCGCTGCTCCCGCAGCGGCGCACCGTAATGGGCGGGGACGGCGGCATCGGGGCCCTTGCCGAGCACGGCCCCCGCGCTCAGAAGACGGGGAAGGGGTGAGGACGGATCAGGCACGGTTCAGCTCCACGGAGAGGTAGGGGGCCATGGTCGACCCCTCGGTGTCGGTGGCGGGGACCCGGTGCTCCCACAGCCACATGAGGCGACCGTTGATGTACCCGAACATCCGGGTGTCGGTGACCTCGGCGCCCTCCTGCGCGGCACGGGCGAGCTGGATGCGTGGTCCACGGACCTCGCCGGCCCAGCTCTCCTCGGCGCCGTCGCTGCGCTCGAAGCGCGCCTGCAGCGCATGGGACACGAAGGCGGCCGGGTCGCCGGGCTTGGCGGCACGCGCCGCGGCGAGGTCCTGACCGGGGACGGCGTCGCCGACGGACCAGATGCCGTCCTCGCGCATCAGCAGCGTGCGCTCGCCGGATCCCGCGGGGGCGGGCGCAGCGGCGTCGTCCCGGGCGAAAGCGCTGGTGGGCGGCAACGGTGCGGGGTCGTCGACCTCGTGGATCGTGGACCGCCAGGCCAGGGTGCCGTCCTCACGGGCGGTGCAGACCAGCTGCTGTTCGATGCGACGGTCGGGAACGTCCGTGTCCCCGGGGCGATGCACCGCACCCTCACCCGTCCAGGTGCCCACCAGCCAGGCCAGCGGGTACAGCGATTCAGGGAGCGAGGTGTCGAGCGAGATGGGCATGGGGGCTGCTCAGACGATCAGCGGTTGAACAGGCGGGTGAGCACGAGGATGGCGAAGGCCAGGGTTCCGAGGCCCACCAGGACCACCAGTGCGATGAAGAACAGGGAGAGAGCGCTCATACCCGGAGTCTATCGCCCCGGATCGACCCGTGAGGCATGGGTGGTGACCGGCACAGATCAGGGGATGAGGATCACGGCGAGGTGGGCGACCACGCCGATCGTCGCCACGGGGACGGCACCCACCGCCAGTGACGGAAGCGGTTCCTTCGCGACGAGCGAGGAGCCGACGAGGAGCTGTGTGCAGGCGGCACCGATCGCGGTCAGGAGCCCGGCACCGATCGCGATCGGCAGCGCGATCCCGGTCAGGCTCGTGGCGAGCAGGGCGGTGATGCCGGTGCCGGCGGCGAGGGCGACCACGAAGCGCAGCGTGGCCGGCATGGGGGCGATGTTGAGCAGGAGCGTCGCCGCCAGACCCGCGGTGATCGACGCGACCAGGCCCTCGCGGCCCAGCTGGACGGCCTCCACCTGGGCGATGACCCAGCAGGCCGCGGTGCCGGTGAGGAACACGCCGGCGACCGTCCCGGTGAGGGAGGCCGTGAGCTCACGACGATCCGCGCGGAGCATCTGCTGGACGAACGCCGCGAACACGCCGATGGCGCAGACCATCAGGATCCCGGACACGGGCGTGAAG
The DNA here is from genome assembly GCF_014897585.1 of Brachybacterium tyrofermentans. Classification (GTDB taxonomy): domain Bacteria; phylum Actinomycetota; class Actinomycetes; order Actinomycetales; family Dermabacteraceae; genus Brachybacterium; species Brachybacterium tyrofermentans. Next base: position 6,993 of record NZ_JABUXW010000028.1, read on the forward strand.
CGCTCAGGGGCGGAGACGGCGACGGCGGCGCCCGCGATCCCGACCGTGGTGATCACGATCCGTGTGCCGAGGGCGGAGGGAAGCTCCAGGAGATTGGGCCAGCCGATGCCCGCCAGCAGAGCGATCGCCCCGACGGCGATGCCCATCAGGACGGGCGAGGCGGGGCCGGTGAGGGAGACCAGGGTCAGCAGGAGCGCGAGAGCGGCGCTGAGCGGGGCGCGCTCGGGAGCGGTCATGATGCCTCCCTCGCACTCGGTTCCGGTCTCTTCGCAGTCGCCGACGAGCGTGGTCGGACGGGCGCTACAGTGTCAGTCTACGAGTGCCCGCAGGCAGGGGCATACTCGGCACCTCGTTCTGATGCTCGGAAGGACCTCATGATCACGACGGCTGCCTTGTCGCAGACCCACCGCGACGCGGCCCGTGACCTGCTCGATACGGTCACCGCCCACGATGGAGTCGCCCCTCTGGATGAAGCGGCACGACTCGCTGTCGCCGGGGGAGACGCACACCATCTCCTCCTCGAGCACGAGCCGACGGGGGAGGCCGACGGCGATCGGCTGCTCGGCTACGCGAGCGTGCTGACCGACGGCACGGTCCAGGGCATGGTCCATCCCGCGCACCGCCGACGCGGGCACGGCACCGCGCTGCTGCAGGCGGCCCTCGACCTGCACGACGAGCCCGGCGTGTGGGCACACGGTGCGCTCGAGGGGTCCCTCGCGTTCCTCGCCGCCGCCGGTCTCCAGGAGACCCGTCGGCTGCTGACTTTGCACCGCCCGCTCGACGCCGATCATCCCCTCGCTCCGGTTCCCGCGCCGCGGCTCGAGGGGCTGCACCTGGATGCCTTCGACGCGGACCGGGACGCGGACCGCTGGGTCCAGGTCAATGCTCTCGCCTTCGCCGACCATCCCGAGCAGGGCGCCCTGACCCGCGCCGATCTGGACCAGCGCATGGCCGAGCCCTGGTTCGACGCCCAGGACATGGTGGTGGCGCGCTACGAGGGAGAGCTGGTCGGCTTCGTCTGGATCAAGCGCGAGGCGCCCGAGCAGGCCGCGAAGGGCGGCGCAGAGCCGACGGATATCCAGCCGTCGGACGCGGAGATCTACGTGGTCGCGACGGACCCCTCGGTGCAGGGGCAGGGTGTGGCCGGCTTCCTGCTGGCGGCGGCGCTGGAGCGGCTCCGGACCGCCGACGTGCCGGGCGTCGAGCTGTACGTCGAGGCCGACAACGCCCCGGCGCTGCGCCTGTACGAGAACTGGGGCTTCGTCGTCTCGGGCCGCGACGTGCAGATGCGTCCGACAGGGAAGGGCTGATCGATGCGCGTTGCTCCCGGGAAGCCGCCCCCCGTCCTCGCCGCCGGTGCCCTCACCTGGCGCGAGGGGAAGAAGGGCCTCGAGGTGCTGCTGGTGCACCGGCCCCGCTACGACGACTGGTCGATCCCCAAGGGGAAGCTCGACAAGGGGGAGACCTTCCCCGAGGCCGCCGTGCGCGAGGTCGTCGAGGAGACGGGGTACCGGGTGCGTCTGCACCGCCCCCTGCCGGCCGCGGTCTACCTCCTGCCCGACGGTCGCACCAAGATCGTGCAGTACTGGTGCGGCACCGTGCGGGCGAAGTCGGCCCCCGGCCCCGTGGATGCCCAGGAGATCGACGAGGTGAAGTGGGTCCGTCTGGACGCGGCCGAGAAGCTGCTGACCCGTCAAGGGGACCAGGTCTGCTTGGCGACCCTGCGTCGTTTCCAGCAGGACGTGGAGCTCGTGACCGTGCCGATCATCGTGCAGCGGCACGGCGCGGCCCGTTCCCGCGCGAAGTGGCGCAAGGGGGAGGCGAGCCGCCCGCTGAACTCGAAGGGCCGCAAGCAGGCCCTCGCCCTTCCGCCGCTGATCGACGCCTTCGATCCCCGCAGCGTGCTGAGCAGCCCGTGGGAACGCTGCGTGTCCACCATCGAACCGCTGGCCCGGGTGGAGGGCCTGAAGATCCGCACGAAGGACGAGCTCACCGAGCACGCGCACCAGGAGCACCCCTCCCGGACCCGTGCCGTGATCGAGCGAGTGCTGCACGAGGGTCGGGGCACCGTGGTGTGCACCCACCGCCCGGTGCTGCCCACGGTGATCGGTGCCGTACGGGCCGTCGCGCAGGCGAGCGCGGCCCTCGAGCTCCCGAAGTCGAACCCGTTCCTCGCCGCGGGCGAGGCGCTGATGCTGCATACGACGCCGCAGGGAGCGGTCGTCGCGATCGAACGGCACCTGCCCAACATCGAGTGAGCGGTCGCCGCCGCGGCAGGGCGAGGGGACGCCGCAGCGAACGGACGCCGCGGCGCGAGAACGCGGTGACGTGAGAACGCCGTGACGAAGGCCGACGGACGAGGGACGAGGGACGACGGACGACGGACGAGGGGACGATCAGCATGAACCAGTGGGACGTGAACTCCGGAAGGTCTGACGACCGGGGGTACCCCGAGAACCAGGGGACGAGCTGGGACGGGTATCCGGCTGCCGACCCCTACGCGACGGGACACCTCCCTGAGGGGCAGCACGTGGAGGGACCGCGCGAGACCGATCCCTACGCGGTCGTCCCGGAGGGGTCCGTCGGCCCCTCTCCCTACGACCCCTCTCCCTACGGCCCCGCTTCCGTCTACCCGGGGACCGGCTATCCGGGTCAGCCCGGGACAGGCCTCGCCGGAGGGCCCCAGCACGCCGGCTACCCGGGCGGGCTGTACGCCCCGCTGCCCGCGACCTCGGGGTCGGCGATCACCGGATTCATCCTGGGGATCCTCTCCTTCCTCCTCTGCCCCGGACTCCTGGCTCCCGTCGGCATCGTCTTCTCGATCCTCGGGATGCGCGACACCTCACCTACGCGCGGCACTCCCCGCGGCGGCCGCGGCCTTGCCATCGCCGGCTTGGTCCTCAACATCCTCATCCTCGGGATCCTCCTGCTGATGGTGCTGCTGTTCGTCATCCTGGCCGCCGTGGAGTCGGCCTGAGCACTTTCCGCTCACCTCGTGATCGCCTCCTGGCCAGCCCGTGGCCACCGGGGCCGGGTGCCGCCGTGCACCAACTGTGACCTGATCGTCCTTACCCCCTGACCTGCGAGTTCATGGGGACTATCGGGCTGTTCATCTGGAGTTCATGCAAGGGCGGGCGCGGTGTCACCTGCGCTCCTTAGCGTCAGCGGCGTCAGACATCCCCGCACGACGTCTCCACATCTTCTCGGGCCCTCGGCCCCCGAAAGGACCTGCAGTGAACGTTCGCAAGAACAAGCTCGTCTCCCTCGCCGCGCTCAGCCTCGTCGGCGGTCTCGCCCTCTCCGCCTGCGGCGACTCCTCCGGCGCCGGGAGCGACGGATCCGACGGCGGCGGCGCCGCCGCGGGCGGCGGCTACGCCGAGCTGACCGGCAACCTCGCCGGCTCCGGCGCCTCCTCGCAGCAGAACGCGCAGACGGCCTGGACCGAGTCGTTCATGGGTCTCACCCAGGCCGAGGGCGGCGACCTCACGGTCACCTACGACCCCACCGGCTCCGGCACCGGCCGCGAGCAGTTCCTCAGCGGCCAGGTCAAGTTCGCCGGCACCGACGCAGCCCTGGAGGAGGAGGAGCTCGCAGCCTCCGCCGAGGTGTGCAACGGCGAGCAGGCCTTCGACCTGCCCGTGTACATCTCCCCGATCGCCGTGGTCTTCAACATCGAGGGTGTCGACTCGCTGAACCTGTCGCCCGAGGTCATCGGCGCCATCTTCGCCGGCGACATCACGAACTGGAACGACCCGAAGATCGCTGCGGACAACCCCGACGCCACGCTTCCTGACCTGGACATCGTCCCGGTGCACCGCTCCGACGACTCGGGCACCACGGAGAACTTCACCGAGTACCTCTCCGAGACGGCCCCCGATGCCTGGACCCACGGTCCGATCGAGACCTGGCCGATCGAGGGCGGCCAGTCCGGTGACGGCACCTCCGGCCTGATCTCCACCGTCGAGGGCGGCAACGGCACCATCGGCTACGCCGACGCCTCCCAGGCCGGCAACCTCGGCACCGCCGCCATCAAGGTCGGCGGCGAGTTCGTCGAGTACAGCGCCGACGCCGCGGCCAAGGCCGTCGACGTCTCCCCGCGTGCCGAGGGCCGTGAGGACAACGACATCGTCGTGGACCTCGATCGCACGACCGAGGAGGCCGGCACCTACCCGATCGTCCTGGTCTCCTACCTCGCGCTGTGCGGCTCCTACGCCGACTCCGCCGAGGGCAACGCCGTGAAGGCCTACGCCTCCTACCTCGTCTCCGAGGAGGGCCAGCAGGTTGCCGCCGAGAACGCCGGCTCCGCGCCGCTGTCCTCCGAGATGTCCGCCGAGGCCCAGAAGGCGGTCGACGCGATCTCCGTCGGCTGATCACTTCTCCTGCGCGCGGGTGTGCCGCCCGGCCGGTCCTGGCCCGGCGGCACACCCGCGCCACCGCCCCCCACTCCGTGAGCTCCGAGGAAGGCCCCTGTGAGCACCACTGACGTCACGCCGAAGACCCCGGAGGCGACCTCTCCCTCCATGGCGAGCAGCCGCCGCCGCATGGGCGACTCGGTCTTCTCCGCCCTGAGCATCGGCTCGGGCCTCCTGATCTTCGTGACCCTCGCCCTCGTCGCCGTCTTCCTCACCACCGAGTCGATGCCCGCCGTGATGGAGAGCAAGGAGATCATCGGGGATGCCTCGGCGTTCTCCCTCCTGGAGACCACGCTCCCGCTGATCTTCGGCACGATCCTCGCCGCGGCGATCGCCCTGGCCATCGCGATCCCGGTCTCGATCGGCATCGCGCTGTTCATCTCGCACTATGCTCCGCGGCGGCTGGCCTCCGGCCTGGGATACATGATCGACCTGCTCGCGGCAGTGCCGTCGGTGGTCTACGGGCTCTGGGGCGGCATCTGGCTGGTCCCCAAGCTCGAGCCGCTCTACCTCTTCCTGAACTCCACCCTCGGCACCTGGCCCTCCTGGCCCGGCTTCGTGCCTTTCGTGGGCGGCGAGCCGGTCGTGGCCCTGTTCGCCGGCGACCCCACCGCCCCCATGCGCAACCTCGCTTCCGCCGCGATCGTGCTCGCCGTGATGATCCTGCCGATCATCACGGCCGTGGCCCGCGAGATCTTCCTGCAGACCCCGCGCCTGCAGGAGGAGGCGGCTCTCGCCCTCGGCGCCACCCGCTGGGAGACCATCCGCACCGTGGTCCTGCCCTTCGGCAAGTCCGGCGTGGTCGCCGCCTCGATGCTGGGCCTGGGCCGTGCGCTCGGCGAGACCATGGCCGTGCTGATGATCCTCGCGCCCGGCGCGACGTTCTCGTTCCACATCCTCGAGGTCGGGATGCACCAGTCGATCGCGGCGAACATCGCCTCCAAGCAGGCGGAGGCCTCCGGCACCGACATGTCGCTGCTCATCTTCACCGGCCTGGTCCTGTTCGTCCTGACCTTCATCATCAACGCCCTTGCCCGCTGGATCGTCGCCCGCAGCGGCGTCAAGAGCTGAGGTCCCCATGACAACCACGAGCACCAAGGGCCCTGCGGCCCCGCCTGAGCAGACCGGGTCGCCGGTCCTGCGGCGACCCCACGACGAGCGCCGTCTGCCCTGGTTCCACCTGGTCCTCACGGGCCTGGCCGGGCTGCTCGTCGCGGTCGCGCTGCTGGCGATCTTCGATTCGCTCTCGATCCCTGCGGCGATCCTGCTGGGCTTCGTCCTCCACCTGGCGTTCGGGTACCTCTACTCCCGGATCCGTGAAGGGCGACGCTGGGCGACTGATCGGCTGATGACCCTGGTGGTGATCGGTGCCTTCGCGATCGCCATGTTCCCGTTGGTCTCGCTGCTCTGGGCCGTCATCGGCCGGGGCCTGACCCGCGTCCTCGCCGCAGCCCCCTCGCCCTTCGCCTTCTGGACCACCGACATGTCCGGGATCATCGGCGGCGCCGAGGCCGGAGGCGTGGTCCACGCGACCATCGGCACCCTCCTGATCACCCTGTGGGCCTCGATCATCTCGATCCCGATCGGCCTGTTCACCGCGATCTTCCTGGTCGAGTACGCGGACCAGGGCTGGCGCCGGGTGCTGGGACAGGGCGTCACCTTCCTCGTCGACGTGATGACGGGCATCCCCTCGATCGTCGCGGGCCTGTTCGGACTCGCCCTGTTCATCGCCTTCATGCCCGACCAGAGCGTGCGCATGGGCATCATGGGCGCGGTCGCCCTGTCGCTGCTGATGATCCCCACCGTGGTGCGCTCGAGCGAGGAGATGCTGCGCCTGGTCCCGATGGATCTGCGCGAGGCGTCCTATGCGCTCGGCGTCCCGAAGTGGCTCACCATCGTCAAGGTCGTGCTGCGCACCGCGATCGCCGGCCTCACCACCGGCATCACCCTCGCGATCGCCCGGGTGATCGGCGAGACGGCCCCGCTGCTGCTCACCGTGGGCATGGTGACCTCGGTGAACTGGAACATGTTCGACGGCCGCATGGCCACGCTGCCCACGTTCATCAACCAGCAGTACCGGGCCGGCAGCGCCAACTGCATGAACGACACCGTCACGAACCCGGTCACGCAGGAGGTCTACGCCTGCTCGATCACGACGAACATCGATCGTGCCTGGGCCGCGGCCTTCACCCTGATCGTCATCGTGATGGTGCTCAACATCGTCGCCCGACTGGTCAGCTACTACTTCTCCCCGAAGCTCACCCGCTGAGCCGTCGCTCCACCCGAAAGGACCCCTGATGGCAGCCCCTCAGCCGATCAACGTCGAGGACCTCAACATCTACTACGGCGACTTCCTGGCCGTGGAGGGCGTCGACGTCCAGATCCGCCCCCGCTCGGTGACCGCCCTGATCGGGCCCTCCGGCTGCGGCAAGTCGACCTTCCTGCGCACGCTGAACCGCATGCACGAGGTGATCCCCGGCGCCTACGCGCAGGGCAAGGTCGAGATCAACGGCGAGAACATCTACGACCCGCGCGTCGACCCGGTCAACGTGCGCCGTCGCGTCGGCATGGTCTTCCAGAAGGCGAACCCCTTCCCGACGATGTCGATCCGCGACAACGTGCTGGCCGGCGTCAAGCTCAACAGCCGACGGATCTCCAAGAGCGCGGCCGAGGAGCTGCTGGAGGGCTCCCTGAAGGGCGCCAACCTCTGGAACGAGGTCAAGGACCGCCTCGACAAGCCCGGGATGGGTCTCTCCGGCGGCCAGCAGCAGCGCCTGTGCATCGCCCGCACCATCGCGGTCAAGCCCGAGGTCGTCCTCATGGACGAGCCCTGCTCGGCGCTGGACCCGATCTCCACCCTCGCGATCGAGGACCTCGTCCACGAGCTGAAGGAGGAGTACACGATCGTGATCGTCACGCACAACATGCAGCAGGCATCCCGCGTCTCGGACCGCACCGGCTTCTTCAACATCGCGGGCACCGGCAAGCCCGGTCACCTGATCGAGATCGACGACACCCAGCAGATGTTCACCAACCCCTCGAACAAGCAGACCGAGGACTACATCTCCGGCCGCTTCGGCTGATCCTGCCGATGGGCCGTGGGTGTCCACCCAGGGTCTGACATCAGGGGCGGGATATCGATCTCCGGGTCGACGCGGAGTCGCCCCCGTGCGCACGATGCTGGGATGCATGAACACCGCTCCGTTCCCCGCATCCGCTCCGTTCCCCGCACCCACGGACACCCCCGTCGGCCCGTACCAGCCGGCACCCGCCGCGACGCCGGCGAACGCCGTGCCCGCGGCGCAGCTCCCGCACACCGCCGGCCACGCACCGGTCCAGCACCAGGGTCACCCGGGCTTCAGCGCGGGGCACCACGCCCCGGTGCTCTCTGCCCGGCACCTGACCATGACCTACGGCACGACGGGGACCGCGACCCACGCGCTCGCCGGCGTGGACCTCGACATCGCCCGGGCCGACTCCCTGGCGGTCATGGGCCCGTCCGGTTGCGGCAAGACCACCCTGCTGCACATCCTCGCCGGGATCCTGCGCCCCACCTCCGGCACCGTCCAGCACGACGGCACCGATCTCGCCGCTCTCGGCGACCGAGCGCGCACCCGACTGCGCCGCAGCGACTTCGGCTTCGTCTTCCAGGATGGTCAGCTGCTGCCCGAGCTCACGGCCATCGAGAACGTGATCCTGCCGCGCATGCTCGCGGGCGTCTCCCGCCGTACCGCGACCGCCGAGGCCGGCGGCTGGCTCGACCGGCTGGGCCTGCAGGGCATGCACGAGCGCCGGCCCACCCAGCTCTCCGGCGGGCAGGCTCAGCGCGTGGCCATCGCCCGCGCCCTCGCCGGGCGCCCCTCGGTGGTCTTCGCCGATGAACCCACCGGTGCCCTGGACCAGGCCACCGGCCAGGCCGTGCTCGACATCCTCGTCCAGTCCTGCCGGGACTCCGGCGCGAGCCTGGTCATGGTCACCCACGACGCGAAGGTGGCCGCCGTCTGCCGCCGCACGGTCGCCATGCGCGACGGCCGCATCGCCCAGGAGTTCGTCCGCCCCGACGCCACGGCACAGGGAGTTCCTGCCCAGACGTCCGCCGCCGCGTCCGTCGAGCCGTCCGCCTCCGCGTCAGTCCGGCAGTCGGCGCAGGCAGCGGCCCAGCGCCTTCAGCAGGGCGAGGTGACCCGATGAGCACGCTGCTCGGCGCCGCGCCTCTGCTCCTGCGCCGACGGGGCGCGCTCGCCGATGTGCTGCCCGTCATCGCCTTCGCCGCGGCGACCGCGATCATCGCGACCGTCGTCGGCGGGGCCGCGGCCTTCGTCGGCCGTCTCCCCTCCGGAGAGGCCCCGATGACGGGCGAGGCCTCCATCATGGGGTTCCTCGTGATGTGCGCGATCATCGCGTCCGTGCTGCTGGTGCCCAGCGCCGTCGGCCTCGGCGGATCCGCCGCCCGGCTGTCCCTCGCCCGGCGCGAGAAGGACCTCGCCACGATGCGCCTGGTGGGCGGAACCAGCGGCCAGGTCGGCTCGGTGGCCGTGCTCGACGTCGCCGCCCAGTCGCTGCTCGGCGCGCTCATCGGACTCGGCGCCCACCTCGCCGTGACCCCCGTCCTGACCCGGCTCGACTTCGGGATCTCCTCGTTCACGGTCGGCGACCTGCTGCTGCCCTGGTGGGCCTATCCGGTGCTGGTCGTCGCGCTCGTGCTGATCGCAGCCGGTTCGGCCGCGGTGTCGCTGACCGGCGTGATCCTCAGCCCGCTGGGCGTGGCTCGCGACTCCCGCGTGGTGCGCATGTCCGTGATCCGGGTGATCATCTGGGCCGCGCTGATCCTGGGGTTCGTGGTCTTCATGAACGTCGGAGGGCAGCTGCTGGGCAACGCGGGAGGCGGGATGGCCGTCATCGCGATCATGGTGCTCTTCGTGGCCGCGATCGTCGCCGGCATCAACGTCGTGGGCCCGTTCATCGTCTGGATCACGGCGCGCACTCTGGCCAGGATCGCCCCGACACCGTCGCTGCTGGTGGGCGCACGCCGCCTCGCCGGTGACCCCCGGGCCGGGTGGCGGGCCGTCTCAGGTATCACCTTCGCCTTGGTCATCGCCGGCTTCCTCACCATGATGACGACATTGAGTGAGGCCTCCTCCCCGGAGGAATCGATGATGTTCGTGGCCATGACCACCGGCGGGCTGCTCACCCTGGGCATCTCCGCGGTGCTTGCTGCCGTGAGCACCGGGGTCTCGCAGACAGCCCGGGTCATCGACCAGGCCCCTCGCCTGCGCGCCCAGCACATCGCGGGCGCCGAGGTGGGCCAGCTGCATCGGGCGCGGCTCGCCGAGATCGCCGTGCCCGTCGGTCTCAGCTCGATCATCGCCACGGGCACCGCCCTGCTGGTGCTGACGACGTTCCTGGGCGGGGCCCCGAACGATCCGATGATGGCCGTGCAGTACCTGGTGTGCGTGCTCGGTGCGTATGCGCTGGTGATCCTGGCCGTGCTGGTGGGCTCCCCGCTCGTGAAGCGGTACGCGATGCGCACTGCCTGAACCGTCTGGCCCGTCTGAACCGTCTGAAGCGTCTGAACCGGACTGAGCTGTCTGAACCGTCTGAACCGTCTGAACCGTCTGAACCGTCTGAACCGTCTGAACCGGACTGAGCTGTCTGACCGGGCTGAACTGTCTGACCGGGCTGAACTGCTCGACCGGGGAGAACTGTCCGATCCGTCTGGGCCGCGTGGGCCGGGTGGAATGGCTTACGTCGCGGGTGACCAGGCGGCCTCGAGACCGCGAGCGGCCGACCCCTTCCCGGGCCGGCCGCTCGTCCTCGTCGTCCCGGCAGAGCTGTGTCATCGCGGTGCCGTCATCGCGGTGCCGTCGACGCGCATTCGCCGGGACGCAGGCCACTAGGGTGGAGCCATGAATCTTGAGTCTGTCGCCCCGAACGCCGTCCCTGAAGGTGCGCACCTGATCGATGTGCGCGAACAGTCCGAATGGGATGCGGGCCATGCCCCCACCGCCCAGCACCTGCCGGCCAGCACGCTGATGGAGAACCTCGACAAGCTGCCCGAGACCGATGACGAGCTGTACATCGTGTGCCGCAGCGGCGGCCGCAGCTTCCAGGTCGCCCAGTGGCTGAACGCCAACGGCTTCGAGGCGATCAACGTTGCCGGCGGGATGGACATCTGGTTCGAGTCCGGCCTGCCGATGGAGTCCGATGGCGAGGGCGACGCCTTCGTCCTCTGAGCGAGGTCTTCCGCCTGCGACGACACGGAGCGAGAAACCGCCCTTTCCCCCCAGGCGGGGTGGGCGCGTGGAGCGTGATCACGCTGAGGGCGCAGCCCGTAAGACCACGGTCTGACACCGGTGGGGGGATATCGATCCAGGGGCCGATGTGCCTGCAGGGGTGCGGGCAGGATTCTGGGGCGCATGAACATCGCGCCGCTGGCATCCTCCGCCCCGACGGGCCCGAGCACCTCGATGACCGCGCTGCTGGCCACTGCGCCCCTGCTGCTGCGCCGCCGCGGCGCCCTGGCGGACATCCTCCCCGTCATCGCCTTCACCGCCGCCACCGCGATCATCGCGACAGTCGTCGGCGGGGCCGCCGCCTTCGCCGCTCGCACCCCGTCCGGAGAGACGCCCATGACGGGCGAGGCCTCGATCATGCGGTTCCTGCTGATCTTCGCAGTGTTCGCCTCGGTGCTGCTGGTCCCCAGTGCCGTGGGGCTGGGCGGATCGGCGGCCCGGCTGTCCCTCGCCCGCCGGGAGCAGGACCTCGCCACGATGCGCCTGGTGGGTGGCACCGGCGCCCAGGTCGGCTCGGTGGCCGTGCTCGACGTCGCCGCGCAGTCGTTGCTGGGGGCGGTCTTCGGGCTGGGGGCGCACCTGGCGGTGACCCCTGCACTGGCCCGGCTCGACTTCGGCATCACCCCCTTCACCGTGGCGGAGCTGCTGCTGCCGTGGTGGGCGTACCCGCTGCTGGTGGTCGCTATGGTGCTGATCGCTGCGGGCTCTGCCGTGGTATCGCTGGCCGGAGTGGTCCTCAGCCCACTGGGAGTCGCCCGTGACTCCCGGGTGGTGCGCCTGTCCATCGTCCGCCTGGTGATCTGGGCACTCCTGATCGCGGGCTTCATGATCTTCATGAACATGGGCGGAATGCTGCTCGGCTCGGTCGGGGTCGCGATCATGATCCTGTTCATCGGGGCGATCGTTGCCGGGATCAACGTGGTGGGACCCTTCATCGTCTGGGTCACCGCACTCGTTCTCGCCAAGATCGCCCCCACGCCCTCGCTGCTGGTGGGCGCACGCTGCCTCGCCGGAGACCCCCGGGCCGGGTGGCGGGCCGTCTCAGGTATTACCTTCGCGCTGGTCATCGCGGGGTTCCTGACCGTAATCGCGACCCTGGGGGAGGCCTCCAGCCCTGAGGACGCGATGATGTTCACCGCCATGACCACCGGAGGCCTGCTCACCCTGGGGATCGCCGCGGTGCTCGCCGCGGTCAGCACCGGCGTCGTCCAGACTGTCCGGGTCATCGACCAGGCCCCACGCCTGCGCGCCCAGCACATCGCGGGCGCCGAGGTGGGCCAGCTGCATCGTGCCCGCCTCGCCGAGATCGCCGTCCCCGTCGGTCTCAGCTCGATCATCGCCACGGGCACCGCACTCCTGGTGCTGACGACGGTCTTCGGCGCACCGAGCGATCCGACGATGGCTGTGCAGTACCTGGCGTGCGTGCTCGGCGCGTATGCGCTATTGATCCTCTCCGTACTGGTGGGCTCGCCGCTCGTGAAGCGGTACGCGACGCGGGCCGCCTGAGCGGTGCGCGCGGCTGCGCGGCGCGCGCGGCTGAGCGGCGCACGCCGCACCGACCCGCCCCGACGGTGCGCTTCTGATCGATGTGCGCGAGCGGTCCGAAGAGGACGCGGGCCATGCGCCCACCGCCCAGCCCCCACCGCCCAGCACCTGCCGGCCAGCACACACCGCCCACCGCCCACCGCCCAGCACGCTAGCGGAGAGCCTGGAGAAGCTTCCCGAGACCGACGATGAGCTGGACATCGTGTGTCGCAGCGGCGGCCGCAGCTTCCAGGTCGCCCAGTGGCTGAACGCCAACGGCTTCGAGGCGATCAACGTCGCCGGTGACATGGATATCTGGTTCACCGAGCGATCCCGTGCCCTGAGCGACCCCTCCGCCTGTCGCGACACGACGGTGGGCACCCGCCGAGTCCACGGATTCGTGTCACCGGTGGCACGTTTCGAGGGAATCGGTGGCGGTGTGCGCTCGCCCCGTCCGCCAGCTCCCCCCGATCGCTCTCAGCAGCTCCCGGAGCCTTCCAGTCCCACCGATTCCCTCGATTCGTGGCATTGGCGGCACGTTTCGAGGGAATCGGTGGGCGTGGTCCTGGCTGTGGCGATGGCGATGGCGATGGCGATGGCGATGGCGATGGCGATGGCGACTGCGGCTGCGGTCGCACCCCTGCCGGGGCGCGGAGGCGTGACGCCGCTCAGGTGCTGATGAGGTTCTTCAGCAGCGCGTAGCCCACGAAGGCGAACACGTCGATCAGGGTGTGCGCGACCACGAGCGGCATCGTGCGCCGGGTACGACGGTAGAACTCGCCGAACACCAGGCCCATCGCAAGATTTGCGAGGCCCGGGCCGATCCCTTGGTACGTGTGATAGGCGCCGCGCAGCACTGCGGAGGCGATGATGATCTTCCGACCCGACCAGCCCAGCCGCTCCAGGCGCTGGTAGAGGTAGCCGACGACGATGACCTCTTCGAGTACGGCGTTCTTCAGCGCGTGCAGCACGAGCACCGGCACGGTCCACCAGTGGGTGTCCAGCGCTGCGGGGATCACCTCGACGGTCGCCCCGATAGCACGGCCGATGTAATACACCGCCAGCCCGGGCAGCCCGATCCCGGCCGTGAGCGCCACGCCCCAGGCCAGGTCCTTACCGGGCTGGCCGAGATCCAGGCCCAGATCCTTCAGGGCCTGGGCGAGGGAACCGGCCGTGATCGCGAGCAGCAGCACCACCAGCACGACGGGCACCAGCGTGAACGTGATCGAGAGCAGCTGGTAGAAGAGATCCAGCCACGGGTTCTCGCGGATCGATGTGTTCAGCGAGGTCGACTGCGTGGACAGCGGCCCGGCGGCAAGGGCCTGCACCAGCGCGATCAGCGAATACACGGCGCTGCGCCCCAGGGAGAGGGCGAGGACGACGACCACCTCGACCCGCACCCAGGTCCTGCTCGGAGTCACGGTCTGCACATTGCCCATGGTCTCACCGCCGAGGCGCCCTGTGCCCTGTGCCCTGTGCCCTGTGCCCTGCGCGGCGCCCGGTGCCTGCCGGATCGCCTCCGAACCCGGTCATGACAGACTCGGAGCATGACTGATCTTTCGCAGAACCAGGCCGCCACCAGCGATTCCCGTCCGGCCGTGCTCATCACCGGGGCGAACCGCGGGATCGGCCGCGCCGTCGCCGACGAGCTCGCCGCGGACCACCACCTCATCCTGGGCGGTCGCGACGAGCAGGCGCTCGACGAGCTCGCCGCGCAGTTCCCGTCGGCCCGGACCTTCGTCGCCGAGCTCACCGACTACGAGGCCGTCGCCCGCGCCGTGGACGGCCTCGATCTGCAGAACGGCCTCGCGGGCGTGGTCCATTCCGCGGGGATCCTCGAGAACGGCACGGTGGAGGAGTCCGTGCCGGGCCAGTGGACGCAGTCCTTCGAGATCAACGTGGTGGCCGTCGCCGAGCTGACGCGGCTGCTGCTGCCGCCCCTGCGTGCCGCCGGCGGCACCGTCGTGATGATCAACTCCGGTTCCGGGATCAATGCCGTGCGCACCCGCGGCGCGTACAGCGCCTCGAAGTTCGCGATGCGCGGCCTCGCCGATTCGCTGCGCGCCGAGGAGCGGGACAACGGGGTGCGGGTCACCTCGATCCATCCGGGCCGCGTGGCCACGGACATGCAGCGTGAGCTGCGCTCCTACGAAGGCGGCGAGTACCAGGAGGAGAACTACCTGCAGCCCACCTCGGTCGCCTCGACTGTGGGCCTCGCGCTGCGTCTGCCGGCGGATGCGTCGCTCGAGTCGGTCTCGATCCGGCCCCGCTGAACCGGTCAGCGGTTCAGCGGACCGGGCCCGGAGACCGTGCGGTCGCCGGCGACCCGGAAGCGCCAGGGGAACAGCTCCGGGTGCGAGGCCTCCTCGCGCAGACCGATCCGGGGTCCGACGGCCAGGGCCGGATGCGGCATGAACGGCGCCTCGCCCGGCAGCTCCCCGTCGGCCCGATCCCGCGGGTCGAGCCTGCCGCTGAGGTGCATCGCCTCGGAGAGGGCCGGATCCGCGCTGCACAGGTCCAGCCCGTCGTCGGCGAAGGTGATGCCGCAGGCCACGGTGGCACGCCCGGGGCCGCGTGCCAGATCCCGCTCGGTGCGGCACACCCCGTTCGCCCGGCGCCGCGCGAAGGCCAGCTCGCTCCCGCCGACGATCTCGCCCGCCCGGATCAGGCACCCGGTGCCCGTGCCCTCCGCGTCGGCGACGATGTTCATGCACGAGTGCAGTCCCATGTGCCGGTACACGTACAGGTGCCCCGGCTCGCCGAACATGGTG
Organism: Brachybacterium tyrofermentans; assembly: GCF_014897585.1. GTDB lineage: Bacteria > Actinomycetota > Actinomycetes > Actinomycetales > Dermabacteraceae > Brachybacterium > Brachybacterium tyrofermentans. Next base: position 21,993 of record NZ_JABUXW010000028.1, read on the forward strand.
GCGTTGCGGGCGGTGGGCCCGCGGAAGGCGTGGGAGCCGGGATCCTCTGCGCCGACGTACGCCTCGATCTCGGTGATCCGCAGCGCGACGCCCCGGCCGCTGAGCACGCAGCCCAGCAGCAGCGGGGCCAGCTCGAGCACCGGGCGGTCGAAGAACTCCCGGGGCAGGGGAGGGCCAGCGGCGACGGGATCCTCGGTCACGGGCGCGGGGTCCCGGTCACTTCATGAGCCGCTTCACGGCGCCCATGATCTCGTCCATCTTGCGGTCCAGCTCCTCCCGGTCGCCCGAGGTCGCGGCGTCGTGCACACAGTGGTGGATGTGGTCGTCGACCAGGCCCAGCGCCACCGACTGCAGGGCCTTGGTGACCGCGGAGATCTGCGTCAGCACGTCGATGCAGTAGGTGTCCTCCTCGACCATGCGGTGCACGCCGCGCACCTGGCCCTCGATGAGCTTGAGGCGCCGCAGGTAGGGCGACTTCGACCCGTGGTATCCGGGGTCGCCCTGGGTGCCGTGGTCGCCGGGCTGCGGCTGCGGCACCGGGTCCACGGCGTCGGCCCCGTCAGCGGCGATGCTCTCGGAGCTCACGCCGTCCGCGTTGCCGACCGTGTCGTCGGCGCTCATCACGCCTGCCCGCCGGAGTCGTCGTCGAGATGGCCCACGAGCGCGGCGGCGTAGCCGACGTAGGTGTGCGGGCTCAGCGCCAGCAGGCGATCGCGCTCCGCGTCGGGCAGGCCCAGGGAGCCGATGAACTCCCGCATGCCCTCGCCGTCCACGCGGTGACCGCGGGTGAGGTCCTTCAGCCGCTCGTAGGGGTTGTCCATGCCGGTGGTGCCCTGCACACCGAGGGTGCGCATGACCGACTGCACGGCCTCGCCGAGCACCTCCCAGTTGCCCTCGAGATCCGCGGCCATCGCGTCCGCGTCCACGTCCAGGCCCGCCAGGCCGCGGCGCAGGTTCGAGATCGCGAGCAGCGAATGTCCCAGCGCCGGGCCGATGTTGCGCTGGGTGGTGGAATCGGTGAGATCGCGCTGCAGACGCGAGGTGACCAGGGTCTGCGAGAGCGAATCCAGCAGCGCCCCGGAGATCTCGAGGTTCGCCTCGGCGTTCTCGAAACGGATCGGGTTCACCTTGTGGGGCATCGTCGAGGAGCCGGTGCCGCCCTGGGCGGAGAGCCGCTGGCGGAAGTAGCCCATCGAGATGTAGGTCCAGAAATCGGTGGCCAGGTTGTGCAGGATCCGGCCGGCGCGGGCGATGTCCGCGTAGATCTCGGCCTGCCAGTCGTGGGACTCGATCTGGGTGGTCAGCGGGTTCCAGGTGAGGCCGAGGTGCTCGACGAAGGTGCGGGAGATCTGCTCCCAGTCGGCCGACGGCACGGCGACCGCGTGGGCGGCGTAGGTGCCGGTGGCGCCGTTGATCTTGCCGAGGGTCTGGTTGGCGGGGATGCGGCGCGCCTGGCGGCCCAGGCGATGGGCGAAGACCGCGATCTCCTTGCCCAGCGTGGTGGGGGTGGCGGGCTGGCCGTGGGTGTGCGAGAGCATCGGCACCTCGGCGGTGTCCTTCGCGAGCACGGTGAGGTCCGCGATGAGGTCCTCGAAGGCCGGCAGCCACACCTCGTGGACGGCGCCCTTGATCATCAGGGCGTAGGAGAGGTTGTTGACGTCCTCGCTGGTGCAGTAGATATGCACCACCTCGGCCAGCGGTTCGAGGCTCGTGCCGGCCAGACGACGCTTGACGTAGTACTCGATCGCCTTGACGTCGTGCACCGTCTCGCGCTCGATCTCGGCGTGCTCGGCGATGCCCTCGGCACCGAAGTCCTCGGGGATGGCGCGCAGCAGGGCGCGCTCGTCCTCGGTGAGGGTGCGCAGATCGGGGATCACCTCACCGTCGAGCAGGTGGATCATCCACTCGGTCTCGACTACGAGGCGCGAGCGGTTCAGTGCGGCCTCGGAGAGGTGGTCGACCAGCGGGGCGGTCTGCGCGCGGTAGCGGCCGTCGAGAGGGGTCAGGGCGATCGGCGGCGTGATGTCCGCGAAGGAATGAGCCATGGGGGCATTCTCCCAGAGTCTCCGCACCGGGTGGGCGGCGGCTCGCATTCTGGCGGTCGCTGCAGGACGGTGCGGGATGGAACGGGACGGGACGTACGACGGGCCGGGACGATGCGGGACGGACGACGGGCCGCCCGGGAGCGGGGATGCTCCTGGACGGCCCGGTTGCTGAGGTCGGATCGGCCTGAGCGTTCTCAGTCGCGCACCTCGCGGCGGCTGCCGCTCTCGTCACCGATGCCGGTCACGGCCTCGACGATCGCGGAGAGGACGCCGACGATCACGCCAGCCAGCAGCGCCCACCAGAAGGTGTCGAAGTCCAGGGTCAGGCCCAGCAGGCCCGAGACCCAGCTCGTCAGCAGCAGCATCAACGTGTTGATGACCAGCTGGAACAGCCCCAGGGTGAGGCAGGTGATGGGGAACGTGAGGAACGACAGGATCGGCTTCACGATGGTGTTGATCAGCGCCAGGATCAGCGCGATCACGGCGATCGTGATGACCTGCGTGAGCACCGTGGCGCTGTCGTCGCCCAGATGCATGCCGGGCAGGATCAGGGCGGTGACCCACAGCGCGAGGCCGGTGACGATGATGTGTCCGAGGAATCGCATGGCTCCATTGTCCCCGGTGCGGCGGCTGATTGCATGGGGGAAACCCGCATGATGTGGGCGATCGCGACACGGACGGCCGACGGCAGGTCCGGCAATCCGCCTACCCTGGGGGCATGCCCACCACGCCCGACCGGGACGCCGTCCCGGCACCGCCCGAGACCGTCCGCCTGCGCTCCACGCTCGAGCAGCTCCCCGCCTACGTGGCCGGCAAGCCCGCCGCCGACGACGGGATGCGACGCTTCAAGGTCTCCTCGAACGAGTCGCCGTTCCCGCCGGTCAAGGCCGTGCGCGACGCCGCCACCGCGGCGCTCGAGGGCACGCACCGCTACCCGGACGCCGCCGCTCGCGAGCTGCGGGAGGCGCTCGGGACCAAGCACGGGGTGGACCCGTCGCAGATCGCCCTGTCCACCGGCTCGGTCGCGGTGACCGGTGACCTCGTGCGGGCGCTCGTCGACCAGGGCGACGAGGTCGTCTACCCCTGGCGCTCCTTCGAGGCCTACCCGATCCTGGTGGGCTCCCACGGGGGCGTCCCGGTTCAGGTGCCGCTCACCGAGGAGCTCGAGTACGACCTCGACGCGATGGCGGCCGCGATCACCGATCGCACGCGCCTGGTCATCCTGTGCACCCCCAACAACCCCACCGGCGCCTCGCTGACCACCGAGCAGATCGAGGGCTTCCTCGAGCGGGTCCCGGAGGACGTCGTGGTCGCGATCGACGAGGCCTACCGCGAGTTCCACGATCCCGCCACGGTGGCCGGCACCGCCGGGATCTTCCGCCGTCACGGGAACGTGGTGCTGCTGCGCACCTTCTCCAAGCTGCAGGGTCTGGCCGGCCTGCGCATCGGCTACGCGGTCGCCCATCCCCGCCTCGCCGCAGCGTTGGGCCAGGTCACCGTGCCCTTCGGGGCGAGCGTCCCCGCCCAGGCTGCGGCGCTCGCGAGCCTGCGCGGAGACGTGCAGGAGGAATTGGGCCGACGGGCCGTGTGGATCCGGGACGAGCGCTCGCGGGTCCTCGCCGCGCTCGCCGCGCAGGGGTGGCAGATGCCGTCCGCGCAGGGGAACTTCGTGTACTTCCCGCTCGGGGAGCAGACGGCATCGTTCGCGGAGTTCGCCGACTCCCGCGGCCTGGTGCTGCGCGCCTACGGCACCGACGGCGTGCGGGCCACCATCGCCGAGCAGGAGGCGAACGACCTGCTCATCGAGATCGCGGGGCAGTGGCGGCAGCGCTGACGTCGACCACGACGCTCCCGGCCACGAGGTCGTGCGGGCCGCGGCCGCTGGCGCGCAGGCAGGTCACGGCCTCGGCCGCCATCAGCCCGTACACGAGGACCGTCGCCGCATAGGCGATCCGGTCGCCTTCCTCGAAGCCGCCCCAGATCGCGGCGATGGTGGTGATGTGACCGGCCTGCCAGGGCACCAGGATCTTCAGCGAGTTCCGTGCCAGTGCTCGCCCGAGCGTGATCTGGCCGCCGTCCGCGACGTCCTTGACCCGCAGTCCGACCCGGTGCTTCCCCCACGTCGCCTGACGGGGCCCGGACTCCGCACGAGCGGCGATCACCGTGGCGATCGCCGGCGGCACGACGCTCACCGCATACGCATAGGTGCGGCTCTGACCGAGGTCGGTGACCGCGTTGACGGCGAGGCCGAGCGGGATCATGGCCGCAGCGATCCCCAGGTACCCGGCGCAGTCGCGCAGATACCCGGTCACTCGACGTCGGACGAGCGGGTGCATGAGCCCATCCAAGCAGTCCTCGTCACCGAGGTCCATGGTCAGGCGTGGGAGGACGGGGAGGGGGAGTGGGAGGGGAAGGGCCGTGCCCTCCCACGGACCTCGCGGCATTCAGAAGCGCCCGCTCCCCGGTCGACGTCAGGACGCGCCGACCTAGTCCACGGAAACGTGTCGCTGGGGGCACGTTTCCGTGGAATCTGCGCCTCGCGGGATCGGGCGGGGCCGGTATGGCTCCGCCGCGGACCCCGGCGCGGCAGGCAGCGGGGGATCTTCGACCTCGGCCCCCGGGGCGGCAGGCAGCGGACACCTACGGCTTCGGGCCCAGGGTTGGCAGGGCTCCGCCCAAGGCCCGGCCGGCAGGCAGCGGACATCTTTGACCTGTGGCCCGGGTGGCAAGCAGTGGACACCGCTGCGCCTTGCGCGGCGCGGCCGGTAGCCTGGTGCGCAGCAGAACGAGGCCGACCTGTGGGCCACTCGCGACCGGAGCGGACGGCTCCGGTGGCCAGGAGAGGACCACGATGCAGGGGCGCAGCAGGGCCACGACGATCGATCCCGACAGGGGCGGTCGGCTCGGGGGTCGTCGCGCCTACGTCGTCTGGATCGCCGCGATACTCGCCTACTCGGTGGCCGTCCTGCAGCGCACCACGATGGGCGTCTCCGGCCTGGAGGCCACCGAGCGCTTTGGCACCTCGGCCACCATCGTCTCCACCTTCGTGGTGCTCCAGCTGCTGGTCTACGCCCTCGCCCAGATCCCGGCCGGTCTGCTCCTGGACCGCTACGGCTCGCGCGTCACCCTCACCGCGGGTGCGATCCTCATGGCCCTCGGTCAGCTCCTGATCTCCCAGACCGATCTGGTCTCGGTCGCGATCGTCGCCCGCATCGTGGTCGGCGCCGGGGACGCGCTGACCTTCTCCAGCGCCGTGCGCCTGGTCCCCGCCTGGTTCCCCGCGAGCAAGGTCCCCATCCTCACCCAGCTCACCGGCATCCTCGGCCAGGTGGGGCAGATCGCCTCCGCGGTGCCGTTCGTCGCCGTGCTCACCATCGCCGGCTGGGGCACCGCCTTCTCCACCGCGGCCGGGGTCAGCGCCTGTGCCGCCCTGCTGGCGCTGCTCGTGGTGCGGGCCAGTCCGGCCGGTATCCCGCGGCCCCGCACGAAGCAGAACCTCACGCGGATCCCGCTGGTCCTGGGGCGCATCATCAAGCACCCGGCGACCCAGCTGGGCTTCTTCACCCACTTCACCGCCGGCTTCACGGGCATCGCCTTCTCGATGATGTGGGGCTACCCGTATCTCACCGCAGGGGAGGGGCTCAGCCGCCCGGCCGCCTCGGCGATCATGACCGTGCTGGTGGTGGTCTCGATCATCGCCGGTCCGGCGATCGGGGCCCTGACCACCCGCCATCCGCTGCGTCGTTCGAGCCTCGTGCTGGTCATCCTGGCCACGATCGTGGTGCCGCTGGTGGCCCTCGTGCTGTGGCCCGGGCCGGCGCCGATCTGGCTGCTGCTGTTCCTGGTGGCGGGCTTCTCGATCGGTGGACCCGCCTCCTCCGTCGGCTTCGACTTCCCTCGCACCGACCTCGCCAAGCATCGCCTCGGCACTGCGACCGGCATGGTGATCATGGGTGGGTTCCTCGGGGGCCTGATCTCGATCCTCCTGATCGGCATGGTGCTGGACCTGATGCGGCCGGACGGGAACTACGACCTCGTCGCCTTCCGCACCGCCTTCGCCGTGCAGATCCCGATGCTGCTGGTCGGGACCGCCGGCATGCTGATCACCCGACGCAGGCTCCGACGCCGGATGGCCGCCACCGGGAAGGTCGTTCCGCCGTGGCGCGACGTGTGGCGCAACGGCCGCTGGCGCCGGATCTGATCGGTCGCAGACGCCGGGTCCGAACGGACGCAGACGCCAGATCTGACCGGCGGCTGGCGTCGGATCTGAACGACTGCTGGCGTCGGATCTGAGCGCGCCATCCCCAACGGATCAGGGGCCGTCCGAAAAGCCCCTTGCTGTGCCGGTCCCCGGTGACGTAGCGTTCCTCCCAACACTTAATTTCAAGGAGGAAGTATGTCGTTCACCCTGGGCATCGTAGGGATCGGTCAGTTCGGATCGCACTTCGCCGAGCTGTTCGCCGCCCATCCCGAGATCGATGCGCTCTACGCCGTCGACGCCGTTCCCGAGCGGATCGACGCCGTCGAAGCCCGGGGCGTCACCTTCGATCGACGCTTCGACACCTACGAGGATCTGCTCGCCTCGGACGTCGACGCGGTCGCGATCTTCACCCAGCGCTGGACGCACGGCGAGCACGCCCTGGCCGCCCTGCGCGCCGGCAAGCACGTCTACTCCGCGGTGCCGATGGCGATCCACGAGGACGAGATCCGGCAGATCACCGAAGAGGTGCAGCGCACGGGCCTGGTCTACATGATGGGCGAGACCAGTCAGTACAACGCCGCCGTGGTGCTGGCCCGTCGCATCCACCGCTCCGGTGCCTTCGGTGAGGTCTTCTACGCCGAGGGCGACTATGTCCACGACATGGATCTGGGCTTCTACGACGCCTACAAGTACTCCGGTGGCGACGCCTGGAAGTCCACCGCGTCCTACCCGCCGATGCTGTACCCGACCCACTCGATCGGCGGCATCCTCGGTGTGCTGGGGGAGCGGCATGCCGTCTCCGTCTCGGCGCTGGGGCGGCCCGACACCCGCGGCGACGGCGTGTTCGACAAGGACGTCTCGATGTTCGACAACGACGTCTCCAACGCCTTCGCCCTGTTCGGGATGGATAACGGAGGCGCCTTCCGCACCAACGAGCTGCGTCGCGTGGGCTACCCCAGCCACAAGCGCGAATCCCGTTTCCGCTTCTTCGGCGAGGAGTCCTCCTTCGAGGAGACCGTCGACGTGACCTACTGGCATGACAAGAAGCGCGTGCTCGAGGTGACCGACCTGATCAGCACCGACCGCACGATGGCCCTGGACGACCCGCGACTGGCCGACGTCTCCGAGGCCCTGCGTGACGCCTTCGTGGCCGGCGCCGCCCGCGCCCACCACCAGGCCCGTCTGCCCAAGGAGTTCCTGGGCATGCCCAACGGGCATGAGGGCGCCCACCACTTCCTGGTCGACGACTTCGCCCGCGCGGTGGTCGACGGCAAGCAGCCGATGGTCAACGCCTGGCAGGCGGCCCGCTACACCCTGCCCGGCGTCATCGCGCACCAGTCGATGAACCAGGGAGGGGAGCGCCTGGAGATCCGCGACCTCGGCGACTGCCCGCTGCCGGTCCAGGACCTCGACGCCGACCAGGAGCCGCTGGACCTCGACGCGCTGTACGCCGAGCAGGAGGCACGCAAGGGGCCCGACGCCGAGTGAGGCGCTCCCGCGCAGGCCGGGAGGTGCTGCGCGGGATCCGGTGGCCGGCGGGCGGGACGGATGGTCGTCCCCGCCCGCCGTTCGAGTCGGTGCGGTCAGGTCGGGACAAGGTCCCGTGCACAGGGAGGTCCGCCTAGTGTGGGTGCTCCGGGCCTGGTGCGGCGACGTCGCCGCACCGCCCGCGATGGTCGAGGAGGCCGAGCGCATGGACGACGCGACCGAGGACCTGCAGCAGCGCGATGACCTCGCTGCGCAGCGGAAAGACCGCCCGCAGCCGGCGGACGAGGAGCCGCCGCCGTGGGACGCCGACGCCCTCGGCGTGCTCATGGCGCCGTTCACCGGCACCGAGCTGCCCGCCTGGATCGACGGTGTCCTCGATGCGGGTCTCGCCTCCGTGATCCTCTTCGGAGACAACACCCCGGATCCCGCGACCGCCCGTTCACTGGCTCGCGCCGTGCATGCCCGCTCCGCGGACTGCGTCGTCGCGATCGACGAGGAGGGCGGGGACGTCACCCGCATCCAGTCGGGCACGGGGTCGCCCCTGCCCACCGCCTGGGCCCTGGGCGAGGTCGACAGCACGGAGCTGACGCGGCACGCCGGGCACGCCCTCGGCGACATCCTCGCCGCCTGCGACATCGACCTCGACCTCGCCCCGGTGCTGGACGTCTCCACGGACCCCGCGAACCCGGTGATCGGCACCCGCTCCTACGGTGATGATCCCGACCGTGTCGCCGCGCATGCCCGGGCCTTCGCGACCGGGCTCATCGAGGCGGGCCTGGGTACCTGTGCCAAGCATTTCCCCGGTCATGGGGCGACGTCCACCGACTCCCACACCGCGCTGCCGTGGATCGCTCTTGATCGTAGGCAGCTGGAGCGCGAGCACCTCGCCCCGTTCCGGATCGCCCCGTGGCTCGACGCCGTGATGACGGCCCATGTGCTGGTGCCCGCCCTCGGCGAGGGGCCCGCCTCGATCTCGCCCTGGGCGCGGCCGCTGCTGGACCGCACCGTCGGCGGCACGTTCCGCGGGATGCTCATCACCGATGCCCTCGACATGGCTGCCGTCGCCGCCGATCCCGGCTACGGCGAGGCCGTGGTGCGGGCCATCGAATCCGGGGCGGACCTGCTGTGCCTGGGCACCTCGATGCGCCGCGACGCCGAGCAGATGCTGCGCGAGGCCCATGACGCGCTGGTGGCCGCGGTGGAGAGCGGCCGGCTCAGCCGGGAGGAGCTGCATGCCCGCGCAGAGGGCACCCGCGAGCACTGCCGGACCCTGCGCACCCGTCGTCGCTTCGTGCCGCTGCGCGACCTGGACGAGTCGCTCGAGCGCGCCGAGCGCCTCGGGGCCGACGCCGCCGCCCGTGCGGTCCGTGCCCGTGGCGCCCACCTCGAGCTGGGACCGGTGACCGTGCTGGACCTGCGCGCCCGGGCGGACCATGCCTCAGCGGCGCGCTCCCAGCAGCTGGTCGAGGTGCTGCGTGATCGCGGCCTGCAGGCGGACGTGCCCGACTACCCGGACCAGATCGACGAGCGCGCCCAGGTCCTCGCGATCACCCGGCTCCCGCGCAGCGACCTCGACGAAGAGGCCCGGCTCGCCGCACTGCTCGCACGACGCCCCGACACGATCGTGGTCCACGTGGGCGTGCCAGCCGCAGCCCCGGACCACCGCCGCCTGGTGCTCGCCCACGGTGCGGGCCGCACCATGATGCGGGCGGTCGTGGATCTCCTGCTGGAAGGCGGCCGCTGATGCGCGTGCTCGGGATGATGTCCGGGACCAGTCTCGATGCGATCGATGTCGCCCTGGTGGAGTTCACCCGGGATGCCGAGGAGCCGAGTCTGCTGAGGGCCCGGCCGGTGCACGTCGGTGAACGGCCCTGGCCGGGTGAGGCCCGCGACGCGCTCCGCGCGGCGCTGCCCCCGGCGCCCTCGGACGCGGCCACCTGGAGCCGCCTGCACGCCGCGGTCGGCGATGCTTTCGCCACGGCCGCCGCCGAGGTGCTTTCCGCGCAGGGTGGCGCCGACCTGGTGGCCACCCACGGGCAGACCCTGTACCACGACGTGCAGGACGGCCGCGTGGCCAGCACCCTCCAGATCGGCGACCCGAGCCGGATCGTCGCCGCGACGGGGACTCCGGTGATCCACGATCTGCGCAGCGCCGATGTGGCGGCGGGAGGCCAGGGTGCACCCCTGGTGCCGATCCTGGACCAGCTGCTGCTGGGCACCGATCCCGACGAGCGCACCGCCGTGCTCAACATCGGCGGGATCTCCAATGTGAGCGTGGTGGGCGGGAGCGAGAACGGACGAGGGGTTGAGAGCGGGCCGGCGCCGGGGGCGGTGATCGCCGGGGATCTGGGCCCGGGGAACTGTCTGCTCGATGCCGCGGTGCACGCCGCGACTGGCGAGCCTGCCGACCTCGATGCCCGTATCGCCCGCACCGGCACCGTCGATCACGCAGCCCTCGCGACTCTGCTCACGGACCCCTTCTATGCTCGGCCGCTGCCGCGCTCCACCGGCCGGGAGCACTTCGACGGCCAGTACGTGCGAGGGATGCTCGAGGCGGAGGGAGCAGGGGGGATCGACGCGCTGTCCCTGCCGGACCTCCTGGCGACACTCACGGAGCTCACCACCGTGACCATCGCCCGGGCGATCGGCGAGCTCGGCGCGAGCCGCGTGGTGGCCTCCGGCGGCGGGATCCGCAACCCTCTGCTGCGCGAACGTCTCGCCGCCCAGCTCGCCCCCGTACCCCTGCTGGACGCCGACGACCTCGGCATCCCGGCCGATGGCAAGGAAGCGCTCCTCATCGCCCTGCTCGGGTATCTGAGCGCCCACGGCCTGCCCGGCACCCTGTCCCGTGCCGACGGCACCTCCCACACAGGGGCTCGCTCGCCGGTGGTGCTGGGCTCCCTCACCCCGCCCCACGCGCTGCGCGGGCGTCAGTACGCCTCCAATGCGCCCGATTCGGTCCCCGTCGGCCGTCTGGAGATCACGGACCCAGCCGGGACCGCACGATGACGAGCACGCGGCCCCCGGCCCGCAGGATCTCGGTGTCCCAGCGCATCCCGGCGTCCTCGCCCCACGCCGTGTCGCATCCGATCGCGATCCGTATCCGGTCCCGCTGTTCCTGCTGGTCGTCGCGGTGATCGGGGCACTGTGGTCGCGTCGCACCACACGCGCGGCGCGGCAGAACCTTGACCTTACGGTTCCGTAAGTTACGCTACCGTCGTGAGCGTTTTCCGATCTACGATCCCTGATGTCGCGGCCCAGGAGCCGATGGTCCAGCTCCTGTCACCCGACGGCACCCGCACCCCGCATCCCGAGCTCGACGCTGTGATCGCCGGGAACGGCGGCGAGGACGACCTCGCCTCCCCGGAGCGCCTGCGCGGCTACTACCGCGACATGGTGATGATCCGCGCGGCGGACCTCGAGGCGACGAGCCTGCAGCGCCAGGGCCAGCTGGGCCTCTGGGCGAGCGCTCTGGGCCAGGAGGCCGCCCAGATCGGCGCCGGGCACGCCTCCCGCGAGCAGGACTATCTGGTGCCGACCTATCGCGAGCACGGGATCGCCTGGGCCCGCGGCATCGAGCCGTGGCGCCTGTTGGAGTCCTTCCGCGGGGTCAGCCACGGCGGCTGGGACCCCAACGCGCTGCGCACCCACCCCTACATGATCGTGCTCGGCTCCCAGGCCCCGCACGCCGTCGGCTACGCGATGGGCCTGCAGCGCGACGGCGTCGTGGGCACCGGGAAGAAGGAGACCGACACCGCGGTGCTGGCGCTGTTCGGCGACGGCGCCTCGAGCGAGGGGGAGGTCTCGGAGTCCTTCACCTTCGCCGCCTCCTTCCAGGCCCCCGTCGTCTTCTTCACCCAGAACAACCAGTGGGCGATCTCCGTGCCCACCTCGGTACAGACCAGGGTCCCGCTCGCGCAGCGCTCCCGCGGCTGGGGCATCCCCTCGGTGCGCGTGGACGGCAACGACGTGCTCGCGGTCCTCGCCGCGGTGCGGGACGGGCTCGACGCCGCGCGCGCCGGGGAGGGCCCACGGTTCATCGAGGCCGTCACCTACCGCATGGCCGCGCACACCACCAGCGACGACGCCTCCCGCTACCGTCCCTCCTCCGAGGAGGAGGAGTGGGCGGCGAAGGATCCGATCCTGCGCCTGCGCCGCCACCTCGAGCAGCTCGGGGAGATCGACGAGGAGTTCGTCGCCCGCTGCGACGAGGAGGCCCACGACCTCGCCATGCAGCTGCACCACCACATCCACGGCATGGAGGACCCGGACCCCCTCGGCATGTTCACCCATGCCTACGCCGAGCCTCATCCGATCGTCGAGGCCGAGCGCGAGCAGTACCTGGAGTACATCGCCCAGTTCGAGGACGAGGGCGGCGACGAGAACGCAGACGACGCGACCCCGTCCCGCGACCAGAACGCCGAGCAGGACACCGCCGAGCAGAACGGGGAGCGCGCATGAGCAGCACCACCCTCCCGATCGCCAAGGCGATCACCGCCGGGCTCCGCGACGCGATGCGCGCGGACGACAAGGTCCTGCTGATGGGCGAGGACATCGGGGTGCTCGGCGGGGTCTTCCGCGTCACCGACGGCCTGCACTCCGAGTTCGGCTCCCAGCGTGTGGTCGACACGCCCCTCGCGGAGGCCGGCATCGTCGGCACCTCCGTGGGTCTGGCCGTGCGCGGCTACCGGCCCGTGGTCGAGATCCAGTTCGACGGCTTCGTGTTCCCGGCGTTCAACCAGATCACCACCCAGGTCGCGAAGATGCACAACCGCACCAACGGCGCGGTGCACATGCCGATCGTGATCCGAATCCCGCACGGCGGCGGCATCGGCGCGATCGAGCATCATTCCGAGAGCCCGGAGGCGCTGTTCGCGCACACCGCCGGCCTGCGGATCCTGGCCCCCTCGAACGCGCACGACGCCTACTGGATGACCCGGCAGGCCATCGAGTGCGAGGACCCCGTCATCCTGTTCGAGCCCAAGAAGCGCTACTGGGTCAAGGGCGACGTGGACCCCGACCAGCGCCCCGAGCTCTCCCCGTGGCAGGCGGAGGTGGTGCGGCCCGGGACCGACGCGACGCTGCTGGCCTGGGGGCCGAGCATGCCGCTCGCGATCGAGAGCGCGGAGGCGGCCGCCGAGGACGGCATCGAGCTGGAGGTCATCGACGCCCGTTCGCTGGCACCCATCGACTATCCGACGATCGCCGCCTCGGTGAAGCGCACCGGGCGCCTCCTGATCACCCACGAGGCACCGGTGCTCGGCGGGCTCGGCGGGGAGATCGCCGCCCGCATCTCCGAGGAGTGCTTCTATCACCTGGAGGCCCCCGTGATGCGGGTGGGCGGCTATCACCTGCCGTACCCGCCGGCACGCATGGAGCACGCCTACCTCCCCGACCTCGACCGCGTGCTCGACGGCGTGGACCGCCTGCTCGAGCACTGACGTCCGCGCGCCTGCGTGAAAGGATTGCCCCATGACACACGAGTCAGACCAGACTGCGACTCCCTCCTCCTCGATCGTGACGATCGCCCTCACCGATCCCGGTGAGGGCCTGACCGAGGCCGAGATCATCGACCTCAAGGTCGCCGTGGGCGACACCATCGCCATCAACGATGCGGTGGTCGAGGTGGAGACCGCGAAGAGCGCTGTCGAGCTCCCGAGCCATGTGGCCGGCACCGTGGTCGAGATCCTGGTGGCCGTGGGCGACGAGGTCCCCGTGGGCACCCCGCTGCTCCGCGTCGACACCGCGGGCGGGCCGGCGCCCTCCGTCGGGGGCGGCGCCCCGTCCACCACCGCAGCTGCAGCCCCGCCTGCCGGCGCGGACAGCTCTGCGGCGACTGCCCCTGCGGCCGCGGATGACGTGCAGACCGCCGCCGAGGTCGCTCCGCAGGAGAGCCCGACGGACGCTGCGCCAGCCGCAACGTCGGATGCCGACGGCGAGCCCAAGAACCTGGTCGGCTATGGCGCGAAGGCGGCCCCGCAGCGTCGCCGTCGGCGTCGCAGCGCACAGGACGACGGCCCGCAGGTGCCGATCGACCGCATCCTCGCCAAGCCCCCGGTGCGCAAGCTCGCCCGGGACCTCGGCGTCGCCCTCGCCGATGTGTTCGCGACCGGCCCCGACGGCACCGTGACCCGCAACGACGTGCTCGCCGCGCAGCAGCGGGCCATTGGAGGCGACGTCCCGACCAGTGGCGCCCCGCAGGACGGCGAGTACTTCCCCGAGGAGTCGCCGCAGGTCCCCGAAGGCCTGGGAGGCGCGATGAAGTCCACGCGGGATCAGTCCTTCGCCGGGGTCACGAGCGATGACCGCACCACGCGGGTGCCGATCCGCTCCGTGCGCAAGCGGACCGCGGAGGCGATGGTGGCGTCGGCCTTCACCGCCCCGCACGTGACGGTCTTCAACGAGATCGACATGACCCGCACCGTGCAGATCGTCTCGGACCTCCGAGGTTCCCGGGAATGGGCCGACGTCAAGATCAGCCCGCTGGTGGTGATCGCGAAGGCGCTGCTGGTCGCGATCCGCCGGAACCCCGAGGTCAATGCGTCCTGGAACGAGAAGGACCAGGAGATCGTCTACAAGCACTTCGTGAACCTGGGCATCGCCGCGGCGACCCCGCGCGGGCTCATCGTGCCGAATCTCAAGGACGCGCACCTGATGACGCTGCGGGAGCTGGCCGAGGGGATCAACGACCTCGCGAAGACCGCCCGGGCCGGGCGCACCTCGCTCTCCGACACCCGGGAGGGGACCATCACGGTCACCAACTTCGGCGTGTTCGGCATCGACTCCGGCACCCCGATCCTCAACCCGGGCGAGTCCGTGATCCTCGGCGTGGGCGCCATCAAGGAGAAGCCCTGGGTGGTCGATGGGAAGATCGAGATCCGCAAGGTCGCCCAGCTGGCGCTGAGCTTCGACCACCGCCTGATCGACGGCGCGCTCGGCTCCGAGCTGCTCCGCGACATCTCTGCCGTCCTGGAGGATCCCGCCCTGGGCCTGGTCTGGGGTTGAGCGACCGGTGCGGCGCTGTGGCGCGTGAGGAACCGCGCAGGGACCTCAGATCCTGTGGATCCTGTGATCGCCCCGGCGCTGTCCTCGGTACCCTGATCCGGTGACTCCGAGCCCGCCCCCTCCCTCGATCCCGCGCCGCGAGGATCCGCGGATGCACACGGTCGAGATGGCTGCGCTGCGGTTCGACGATGTCGACCAGACCACGGACACCTTCGGCTCCGGCCCCGTGCAGGTCCCGCTGCCCTCCTGGAAGATCGCACTGCTGGTCGCAGCGGGCGGGGCAGCGGGCGCCATGCTGCGGTTCGCGGTCGTGCTGATCGTCCCCACCGTCAGCACCCCCACCCTCGTCGAGCTGCCCTGGGCCACGCTCTGGGTCAACCTGCTGGGCTGCCTGGGGCTGGGCACGCTCACCGGCGTGCTCGAGGCGAGGCCCGGGAGGCCCTGGGTGCAGCCATTGCTCGGCGTCGGGCTCTGCGGCGGGTTCACCACGATGTCCACGGTGGTCCTCGAGGGCTCTGCGATGGTCGGGGCGGACTTCCCCCTGGAGGCCTTCGGCTACGCCCTGCTCACCGTGGTCCTCTGCCTGCTCGCGACCGTGGCCGGGCTCCTCGGAGGGCGACGTGCCGCCCTGGCTCTCGACGCCCGGCGTCCGTCGGAGGGATCGGCGGGATCGGCGGGATCGGAGGAGTCGACGGATCCTGACGACCTGATCGTCGTCGAGGACATGGACACGTACGACGAGCTGGAGGCTCGCCCAGATCACTCAGATCACTCAGCTCGCTCAGCTCGCTCAGGTCGCCCAGGTCGCTCGGATCGCTCGGATCACGCAGACCACCGAGATCATGGCGGTCGCGGCGATCGGGACGCGGGAGACACGGGGGAGGAGCCATGAGCGCGGGGACCGTCCTGCTGGGGACTCTGCTGGTGGGCATCGGCGGCGGCGCCGGGTCGGCGCTGCGCTGGTGGCTCCGCGAGGTCGGCATGCGCCTCGCGGCCCGGCGCATGAACCAGGGCGACGTGCGCATGAAGCCGTGGCTGACCCTGCTCGCCAATGCTCTCGCCTGCTTCCTGCTCGGGATCGCGGTGGCCCGTCTGGGGTCCGCCGTCTCCGGGGCGGCCGAGCTCGGCTTCCTGCTGGTGGGCATCGGCTTCTGCGGAGGGCTGTCCACGCTCTCCACCGCCGCCATGGACGTCGTCGATCTGATCCGCCGCGACAGCTTCGCGATCTCGGTCGGGTACTTCCTGCTCACGATCGGCATCGGGATGGCCGCGCTGTGGATCGGTCTGGTGATCGCATCGTGACCGCTGCCGTTCCACGGCGCGTCTCGGCACCGGTGATCGCGCTCGTGCTGGTCACGCTGCTCGTGCTGGCGCTGATCTCGGTGCTCGCGGCCGATGCCGCCAGCGGGGACAATCTCGTGCTGCGCGACGCGGGGGCGCTGTCCCGCGCGGGCGGCCCGATCGCCTCGATGATCGCCGACCTGGCGGCCGCCCTCACGCTGGGCGGCGCGGTGGTGAGCGGCTGGCTGCTGCGGGAGCAGGCCGACCGCGCCCGGGCGATGACCCTGGTCGCGATCGGCGCCGCGACCACCACCCTCGCCCGGGGCATGTCCCTGGCCTTCTCCTATGCGGTGGCGACGGGCCAGAGTGTCGGCTCCGCCCGTTTCGGCTCCGACCTCAACGTGTTCCTCGCGACCGATCTCGGCATCTGGCTCGTGACCGCCGTGGCGATCGCCGCGACCGCGACCACCATCGCCGTCACCGGGACCTCGCGCGGCACCGCGCGGACAGTCGCGGTCGCCGCGGGTCTGGTGGCCTTCTCCAGCGCCATGACGGGGCACGCCGGCGGGGGAGAGGACCACGAGGTCGCCACCTCGACCATGCTCGTGCACCTGCTCGCGGTCGGCATCTGGCTGGGCGGCCTCGCGGTCCTCCAGCTGCTGCCGGCCACCTCGCGGGACGACATGGCCGTGGTGCGCGGCTATTCCCATCTCGCCCTGATCTGCTGGATCGCGCTCGCGCTGAGCGGCGCGTGGGCCCTCGTGGTGCGCATGAACTCCCCGTCGGACATCCTCACCAGCGCCTATGTGCAGCTCGGGGTCGCCAAGGCGGTGCTGCTGATCGTCCTGGCGGTGTTCGGCGCGCTCCAGCGCCGACAGGTCGCGACCGGTTTCGGTTCCAGCGCGGCCGGCACACAGGCGGCGGGCACCTATCGGCGGCTCGCCGGGCTCGAGCTCGCGCTGATGGGGCTGGCCGTCGCGATCGCCGCCGCCATGAGCTCCTCGCCGCCTCCGGCCGACGCCGGCACCCCGCCGGCAGGTCCCGCCGGGGTGCTCACCGGATATCCGCTGCCCGGCGCCCCGGACCTGGGGACGGTGCTCACGGCCTGGCGCCCTGATCCCTTCGGGATGATGCTCGCCTGCGTGCTGCTGCTGGTGTGGTGGCGGCCGCGGGGCCCGCGGCGCGATCGCGCCGCGAGCATCCGACTGGTCCTCGGTGGGCTCACGCTGGTGCTGCTGACCAGCGGCCCGCTGAACGTGTACGGGAAGGTGCTGGTCTCGGCACATCTGCTGCAGCACGTGCTGCTGCTGGCCGTCGCCGGGGTGCTCATCGGCAGCGCGGTCACGATTCCGGGGCTGCTGCGCCGTCTCCTGGCCCCTCGGGTGTGGCTCGCGGCGCTGGTGGCGGCCGCCCCGGTGGCGCTCCTCGGTGCCGCCTATGCGGGACCGTTCCTGCGTATCGCGCTCGACGGGCACGCCGCCCACCTGGCGCTGCAGATGCTGGCGCTGTGCGGCGGGGTGCTGATGACGCTGGCCGTGCGCACCGTGCCGGGCACCCGCCGGCGTGCGCTCGCCGCGGCGGCACCGTGCGCGCTCGGCCTCGCGGCAGGGATCCTCCTGCTCAGCACCGACCTGCTCCTGGCTGCGAGCTGGTTCGGCGCGACCGGTCGCACCTGGCTGCCCGACGCACTCGCCGATCAGCAGCGTGGAGGGATCGGGGTGCTCGTGGTGAGCGTGGTGACCGGGCTCGGCGCGACGATCGCGCTGCGCGGACACGGGACGGTCGCCGACGCACCTGCCGCGACGCCGGTCGCGGCACCGACGAGCACTCGCTGAGGGACCTCGGCAATCGCTCGCCGGGGGACCTCAGCAGGCGCCGGGCCCAGCCGAGCTGACGCGCTGCAGAGCAGGTCAGGCGAAGAGGTCCCGGACCGAGCGCAGACGCGCCAGGAGGGTGTCGCGGTCCGCGGCCGGGACCAGCTTCTCCCCGGTCCCGGGCGTCGTGGCGGTGGCGCGGGCGGTCACCTTGTGCGCGCCGAACACGCCGCTGAGGCGACCCAGCACCCCGGCGCCGGCCGAGGAGTCCGTCACGGGCACGGCGCTCTCGGATCCGGCGCGCAGCTGCTGGAACCTCCGCAACGCCGAGGAGCTGTCCTCCAGGGTCGCCGCCAGCACATAGGCGGCCACATCGGCCTGCTCGACCAGCACGGGCAGGGCGCCACCGGCGACCCGCTGCTGACCGAGCACCACAAGATCGTCGCGGCCCCGGGGGAAGGCTCCCAGGAACAGGTCGAGGTCACCGCCCGCGGTGCGGGGCACGACGTCCTCGGGAAGGTGGCCGGCACCGGATTCGTAGCCGGTCGCGAGCACGATCAGGTTCGGGGCGTAGCGCAGGTGCCCGGCGTGGTGGGCAGGGCCGTCGTGGAAGACGGTGCCGTCCTCGGTGACGCTGGTGACCGCGCCGGCGGGGGTGATGCGCCCTTCCCGCACGCGGGCGAGGACATCATCGGAGATGATCACCGAGTCCTCGAGCAAGGGCGCGACGGGCTCGGGCAGGCCGGCATCCTGCGGAGCGCCGACGGTGCGGCTCACGACGGCCTCGGCGATCTTCTCGTTGAGGCCGCCCAGCAGTGCGGGCTCACGGGATGCGGCGACGTCTCCGGGCACCCCGCCGATGCGGCGGGGCACCACCCAGTGGCCGGTCCGGATGGACCAGCGCACCTCGAGGGCGCGGCGGGCGGCGTCGACGGAGATATCCGCCGCGGATTGGCCGGAGCCGACCACGAGAACCCGCTTGCCCTCGAGCCCGTCGGGCCCGGTCCAGTCCTTGGAATGGATGACCTGCACGGACTTCGGGACGTCGGCGGCCCAGTCGGGGCGATGCGGCCGCTCGGCGATCCCGTGCGCCGAGACCACCGCGCGGTAGATCAGGACCTCGCCGGTGGACAGCTCGACCTGCCACACGCCGTCCTCGAACGGACGGGCATAGCGCACGTCGATCCCGGGGCGGAAGTGAGCGGTCAGCTCGTGGCGGGCGGCATAGGCGCGCAGGTACTTCGCCATGTGCCCGGGGCTGAGGAACTCCGGGAAGGCCACGGGCTGCAGCATGTCCTCGTACTGGGTGAACTCCCGGGAGGAGATCATCTCCATCGAGGGCCAGATCGGGGAGTCCGCACGCTCCTCGTTCCAGATTCCGCCGACGTGCTTGGCACGGTCGACCAGGTCGAAGGGGACCTCCAGCGCCTTCAGGGCCGCTGCGGCCGCAAGGCCCGCAGGACCGGCACCGATGATCAGCACCTTCTCGCGGCTGGGGATCTGGTCGTGATGGTCGGGCATCGAATAGAGCCTTCCGAGTCGGGCGGCGCGCGGTGCCCGGGACGTTCCCCGGACACCCGGCTCAGCGGCGGGCGGACGCTGGCCATTCTAGGGGTCACCAGTCTCCCACCGGACCGGACTTCGCAGGACGCCCTGCCTGCGTGATCTCGCGCTCGCGTCCCGCTCGGCATCTCAGCTGAAGCTGGTCAGCAGCGCGGAGACTCCCAGGGTGATGATGATCGTGCTGGTGACGTGCGCGAGGATCACATGGTCGCGCACGAGGCGACGGGCACTCGGTCGCAGCGGAACCAGATCCGAGGCGCCGCTGGAGGCCTGGATCATGACTGCGCCGTACACATAGTCCGCAAGGGTCCGATCCGGTCCTGAGGTGCCCGCCATCGCGAAGGCCTCGCCATGGGCGTCCTCCGCGGCGTACTCGACGGCGAAGGTCATCACGGTGCCGATCCAGGCGGTGATCACGGCGGCGACCGTCACCGCGAGCAGGACCTGGATCGGCACCCCTGCGGGCCGGGTGACCAGCAGTCCGATGGCGAGGGCTGCGGTGAGCAGGAGCTGCAGCACCTCGCCGCTGGCCCCGCTGCGCCCGACGGACCACCGGTACAGCCCCACTTGCTTGCGCGTCCGGGACAGCCGGGCGGTCCCCACGAATCGCTCCCGCGGCTGACCGGTCAGCGCGTAGTACGTCAGGCCCGAGAACAGCAGGGAGTGCAGCGAGATCACGACGATCA
The DNA here is from genome assembly GCF_014897585.1 of Brachybacterium tyrofermentans. Lineage (GTDB taxonomy): Bacteria > Actinomycetota > Actinomycetes > Actinomycetales > Dermabacteraceae > Brachybacterium > Brachybacterium tyrofermentans. The sequence goes on from NZ_JABUXW010000028.1 coordinate 42,076, forward strand.
GCAGCAGCAGGAGGGCGGACAGGCTCTCGTCGTCGCCGCCGAGGCCGGGTCCGCCCAGCCTCGGGACGACGACGAGCGAGATGAGCATGCCCGCCGGGAAGGCGAGGAGCAGGGGGACGGCGACGCGGAGGTTCTCCGAGAGGAACCGGTCGCGCACAGGGCGTGGCCTGCGCAGCCGGCGGAACCAGCGGGCGAGCCGCGATCGACGGGCCGATGGTCGGGAGGTCAAGCTCGGGGCCGTCAGCTCCGTGGCAGAGGGCTCCCCGCCAGGGAGCTCTGCTGCCTCGGCGCGACGGCGGAGCTCCGCCCGCCCCGCGGGTTCCACCCGAGACGTCGTCAGGAGGCCGACCGCGCGCGGGACGCGGGGGCGGGCCACAGCTCGCGGGCGGTTCATCGGCGCGCCGGAGGACGTCATGGCAGCACGGCTGCGGCTTTCTCGCGCGCCAGCTGCAGGGCGCCGGGAAGGCCGGTGGGCGCGGTGGTGTAGCGGCGCCCGTCGGCCTCGAGCCCGATGATCACCTCGTCGTGGATCGGGCCGGCGGTGGCGAGCACGGAACCGGCCAGCACCACGGGCAGGCCGCAGTCGGGATCCAGGTGGCGCACGGTGTCCATGACGTGCCGGATGGCGGTATCGAGGATCTCCCGGGCCGCAGGATCCTCGGGGAGCGCGCCGGGCAGCCGTGCGAAGCGGCCCAGCGCGGCGGGGGAGCCGGAGGGCAGCACATCGTCCAGAGCGCGGATCAGGTCCTGGCGGGGATCGCCGGTGGGGGAGGGCGGCAGCAGCCCATCGCGGAGGTCGAGGTCGAGCATGTCGCCGAGCGACTCGGTGAGCAGGGTGCGCCGTCCCCGGCTGTCGAGGTCGGCGGCCACCGCCTGCACGGTGCGTCGGCCCAGCCAGACGGCGGAGCCGATGTCGCCGAGCAGCCAGCCCATCCCGTCGCGGCGAGCGACCGCCTCCCGGCCCTGGAAGCGCACGGAGACCGCGCCCGTGCCCGCGAGCACGAGCAGGCCGTCGTCCCCGACCCCCCCGGTGAGGAAGGCGGTGCGGAGGTCGTCGGTGATCAGGATCCGTCGGGCGTCGATGCCCAGCTGCGCGAGCCGCTCGGCCACGGCGCGCTGCACCTCGTCGGCCCGCGCCGGCCCGGCCCCGGAGATGCCCAGCGCGACCGCCGCGACCTCAAGGCCCTCACCCAGCGTGCGTCGGCCCGATGCGAGGACCTCGCGGACGGTCTCGGCGATATGGTCCAGCGCCGCAGCTCCCGAGGAGCGCAGGTTCGCGCCGGGGCCCTCCGCCTCCGCGATCGCGTCTCCGACGAGCGGTGCGAGGACCAGGCGTGAGCTGGTGCCCCCGATGTCCCCGGCGATGACGACGGGCGTCGACGTGGTCGTCTCAGCGTCCATGGTGGTCTCCCTCCGGCGATTCTCCGCGCGGATCCCCCTCGTCGCGGATCCCCATCGTAAGGCGGCCGCGCCTCCCGCGGAGCCGCCACCTGGAGCTGTCGCGGGGCGTCACCGGGCACCAGCGCCGGGAGCCACCACGGGGAGCAGTCACCGGGAGGCACCTCGGCGCGGGAGGGCAGGCCCCGGGGGGATCACTGGCTACCCTGGTCCGTGGCGGCGAGGTCGTTCCGGGGTCACGGATGATCCTGCAGCGCGATCCTCCTCGGCCCGCCTCTCACCGACCGGTGCCCACGACGACCTCGATCCGACCCCAGGAGCCCCCGTGACCGATCCCCGCCCCGACGACGCCGCCATCCCCCTCGATCTCGTGGATCTGTCCTCCCCCACCGAGGAGCGCAACCCGGCCAGCGCCGAGCTCGACTCCCTCGATGCCCGCGGCATGGTCGATGTGATCCTGGGCGAGGACGCGACGGTCGCCGCCGCGGTGCAGGAGCAGGCCGGGCCGATCTCCGAGCTGGTGGAGATCTGCGTGGCGGCGGTCGCCGCGGGCCGCACGGTGCACTACCTGGGCGCCGGCACCTCGGGCCGGCTCGCGGTGCTGGACGCCGTCGAGCTCGCCCCCACCTTCAACGCGGACGAGTCGATGGTCGCGGCCCACCTCGCCGGCGGGGCCGGTGCGTTCCTCGCCGCCGTGGAGGGTGCCGAGGACGATGCCGAGGCCGGAGCCGCGCTGGTGCACGAGGTGTGCGTCGCAGGCGATGTCGTGATCGGACTGGCCGCGAGCGGGCGCACCCCCTTCGTGCGCGGGGCGCTGCAGGCCGCCCGCGCCGCCGGGATGCCCACCGCGCTGATCTCCGCGAACCCCCGGGCCGAGCTCGCAGGCGATGCGGACATCCCGATCCTGCTGGACGTGGGCCCCGAGGTGGTCACGGGGTCGACGCGGATGAAGGCCGGCACCGCCCAGAAGCTCACCCTGAACGCCCTGTCCACCGCCATGATGGTGCGCCTGGGCACCACCTTCGGGAACCTCATGATCGATGTGCGCCCCACCAACGAGAAGCTCGTGGGCCGCACCGTGCGGATCCTCGTGCAGGCCAGCGGTGCCAGCGCCGAGGAAGCCGGGGCAGTCCTCCAGGCCGCCGGCGGCAGCGTGCGCGTCGCGCTGGTCGCCCTGCTCTCGGGGGCCGACGTCGACCGTGCGGCCGCAGCCCTCGCCGACTTCCCCCGGGACCCGCAGCGCTCCGGTGACCCCGCCGGCATCCGCTCGGCCGTCGCCGCGCTCGCCGCGCAGAACTGAGAACGGGGCGAACGCCCCACGATAATTCTGTGGACTCCGCACGCGCCGATCCCTACACTCGTCGCCGTGAAGCTCTGATCAGCCCCTGACCCACCCGCGCCCCTGCGAACCGGAGCTGATCCATGCCCTCATCACCCCTGAACCCCTCCGCGCTCGTCGCCGCCCCGACCGGCAGCGGCGACCCCGCCCTGCACCTGCGGGCCGACGGGATCTCCTTCTCGTTCCCCGATCGCCGCGTCCTCACGGACGTGAGCCTCGTGGTGCCCGCCGGCCGTCCCACCGGCCTGCTCGGGGAGAACGGCAGCGGCAAGTCCACCCTGCTGCGCGTCCTCTCCGGCGAGCTCGCACCCGACGGCGGCACGACCTCCGCCCCCGGTCCCCTCGGCGTCCTCCAGCAGGAGCTGCCCTTCGGGGCCGAGGCGACCCTGGCCGACGTCCTCGCCGACGCGCTGGAGCGCTCGCGCCGTCTCGAACGGGAGCTCGCCGAGGCGGGGGAGGCCCTCGGCGCCGGCGGCGGTGCTCCGACCCCGGCGGCGAGCCGGCGCTTCGACGAGCTGCTCGCCGAGGCGACCCTGGCCGACGTCTGGAACGCCGACCAGCGGGCGGAGACCGTGCTGGCCGGGCTGAGCCTCGCCGGGGTCGACCAGCAGACCGCCCTCGGCGCGATCAGCGGCGGCCAGCGGGAGCGGCTCGCACTCGCGCATCTGCTCATCGCCCGCCCCACCACCTGGCTGCTCGACGAGCCCACCAATCATCTCGACGACGACGGGGCCGCCTTCCTCACCGCAGCGATCACCGCCCATCCCGGACCGGTGCTGATCGCCAGCCACGACCGCGCCTTCCTCGACGACGCGACGACGACCCAGCTGGACATGGACCCTGCCGAGTCCCCGCTGCGCACCGAGGTCGGCGGCCTCAGCGTCTACACCGGAGGGTTCAGCGACTACCTGCTGGCGCGCTTCGAGGCCCGCGATCGCTGGGAGCACCGCTTCCGCACCGAGCAGGAGGAGCTCACCGTGCTCCGCCGGGCCGTGAAGGACTCCGAGACCGTCGGACACGCCGGTGCGGCGCCCCGCACGGAAGCACGGGCCTCGAAGAAGTTCTATGCGGACCGCAATGCCGCCGTGGTCTCGCGGCGACTGCGGGAATCCCGGGCACGGCTCGCGCAGCTCGAGGAGGAGCAGGTGCGCAAGCCCCCGGCGGAGCTGCACCTCACGCACCTGCCGGATGCTCCGGGGCGCGGCCGCGGCGGGGGAGCGGGCACCGGCTCCGTGATGCTCACCGCGAGCCGCGTCGCGGTCGAGGGACGGCTCGCCCCGACCTCTTTCAGCCTCTCGACAGGCGATCGGCTGCTGGTCACCGGTGCCAACGGCTCGGGGAAATCCACCCTGCTGGACACGGTGACGGGACTGCTCGACCCGACGTCGGGCAGCGTGGACCGACCACGCAGCCTGCGCATCGGCCATCTGGGGCAGGACGACGAGGCCGTGCCCGGCCGCACCGTCGGCGCCCACCTGCGGGCGGCCGCCGCCGGCACCGAGGAGCCGCCGCCCGAGGACGGCGCCGTGCCCGAGCTGTTCGGACTCGTGCACCCACGGGACCTCACGCGACCGCTCGACCTGCTCTCCCGCGGGCAGCTGCGCCGCGTGATGCTCGCGGCGCTGCTGCTGGACCCGCCCGAGCTGCTCGTGCTCGACGAGCCCACCAACCACCTGGCGCTGGTCACCGCGACCCGGTTCGAGAAGGCCCTCGAGGACTGGGGCGGCACCGTGCTGATCGCCTCGCACGACCGCTGGCTGCGCAGCCGCTGGCAGGGAGAGGTGCTCGCACTGGGCACCTGACCGGTCGAGGAGGTGCTCGCACCGGGCGGCTGACCGGTCGAGGCGGCAGGACAGGCCTCCGCCGTCACACAGGTTCATGTTCCTCGCCGACACCGCGGGTATCGGCCACGCTGGGCACGAACCCGTCTTCCGAAGGAGCCACCATGTCTGCCACGCCCGCGCAGCCCCAGAAGTTCGAGACCCTCACGATCCATGCCGGCCAGACCCCGGACTCCGACGCCGGATCGCGTGCGCTCCCGATCCACCAGACCACGAGCTTCGTGTTCCCGAGTGCCGAGTCCGCCGCGGACCGCTTCGCGCTCGCCGAGGCCGGCCCCATCTACTCGCGCATCAACAACCCCACCCAGGGTGCGGTCGAGGACCGGGTGGCGGCCCTCGAGGGCGGCGCCGCCGGCCTGCTGGTCGCCTCCGGGCAGAGCGCCATCACGCTGTCGATCCTGAACCTCGCCGGCGCCGGGGACTCCGTGGCGGTCTCCCCGAGCCTGTACGGCGGCTCGTACAACCTGTTCAAGCACACCCTGAGCCGCCTGGGCATCACCCCGCAGTGGGTGGAAGATCCCACAGACCCCGCCTCCTGGCGGGCGGCGGCCGACGAGACCACCCGCGCCTTCTTCGTCGAGTCGATCCCGAACCCCAAGCAGGACATCCCGGATCTGCGCGCCATCGCCGACGTCGCCCACGAGATCGGAGTGCCGCTGGTCGTCGACAACACGGTCGCCACCCCGTTCCTGCTGCGCCCGCTCGAGCACGGCGCCGACGTCGTCGTGCACTCCGCCACGAAGTTCCTCGGCGGCCACGGCACCTCGATCGCCGGTGTGATCGTGGACGGCGACAGCTTCGACTTCGCCGCCCATGCCGAGAAGTACCCGCACTTCAACGAGCCCGACGAGTCCTACAACGGTCTCGTCTTCGCCGGCCTGCCCGCCGCCTTCGCGACGCGTGCCCGCACCAACCTGCTGCGCGACCTGGGCCCCGCCGTCTCCCCGTTCAACGCCTTCCTCATCGGGCAGGGCCTGGAGACGCTGCCGCTGCGCATGGAGCGCCACCTCTCCAACGCCCGCACCGTCGCCGACACCCTCGAGGCCGACGATCGTGTGGCCTCGGTGACCTGGGCCTCCCTGGACTCCTCGCCGTACAAGGCGACCGCCGACAAGTACCTCCCCAAGGGTGCGGGCAGCGTGCTCGGCTTCGTCCTGCCCGGCGGGCTCGAGGCCGGCCGACGCTTCGTGGACGCGCTGACCCTGCACTCCCATGTCGCCAACATCGGCGACGTGCGCAGCCTCGTCATCCACCCCGCCTCGACCACGCACTCCCAGCTCTCCGAGGACGAGCAGCGCGCCGCCGGCATCGAGCCCGGCTTCGTGCGCCTCAGCGTCGGCATCGAGCACATCGACGACATCCTCGCCGACATCGAGCAGGGACTCGTCGCCGCGAGCTGACCGCGGCCTGCGGGACGACGGCTCGCGGAGCGGGCATGCAGGCATCGTCGATAGGCTGGGAGACATGAACTCCGACCTCGCGACCCTGCCGCCCTCACCGCTCGCCGCATGGCCCCCGGTCTGGACCCCGGCCGCGGCGATCTTCGACTGCGACGGCCTCCTCGTGGACACCGAGGGCCAGTGGGTGGCCCTCCAGGATCGGTACCTCGCCCGCCACGGCGCCGCCCTGGATCCTGCGACCCGTCGCGCGATCACCGGTCGGGCCGCCGAGGTCGTGGTGGTCACCATCGCGGAGGCTGTGGGCAAGGACCCCGTGGAGGTCGGGAAGGAGCTGGTGGAGGAGCATCGACGCACCGTCGGCGAGAAGCTGACCCCCATCCCCGGCGCCCTGGACACGCTGCGGGCGATCGCCGCCGTGCGGCCCGTCGCCGTCGCCTCGAACTCTCCGCGGGATCTGCTCGAGGTCAAGCTCGCCGGCCTCGGCATCGCCGACGTCGTGGACGCCTCGATCGCGATCGAGGACGTCGACGCCCCCAAGCCCGCCCCGGACATGTACCTCGCCGCGGCCCGGGCGCTGGGCGCCGAGCCCTCCGAGTGCCTGGGCTTCGAGGACTCCGAGACCGGGGCCGAGGCCGCGCTCGCCGCCGGCCTGCAGCTGATCGCGGTCCCCTCGATCCCCGGCCAGGACCCGCGTGCGCCGCGCCGGCTCGACTCCCTCGCGGACCCGGTGCTGGCCACCTGGATCGCCGGCTGGGAGAGCACCCGATGAGCCCGACGAGCGCAGCCTCCGCGCCGAACCGCTTCACGGAGGCCTTCGGCGACTGGACCCCGCAGGCCGTCGTCTTCGACTGCGACGGCCTGCTGCTGGACACCGAGACGGTCTGGCAGCGCGCCCAGGACACCGTCGTCGGCGCCCGCGGCGTGACCCTGTCCGCGGCCGACGAGGCCGCGCTGCACGGGTCCACGCTCGAGGACGCCGCAGCGCTGATCGCGGCGCGGGCCGGGCAGGACCCGCAGGCCATCGATGCGGACCTGCGCCGTGAGTTCGACCGGGAGCTCGGCACCGGGATCCGGCTGATGCCCGGCGCCGAGGAGATCGTGCGCCTGACCGGCGCGACGGTGCCGCTGGGGTGCGCCTCCAACTCCTGGCTGGAGTCCCTCGAGGAGAAGCTGGTCCTGGGCGGCCTGCGCGAGCATTTCACCGTGCTCGAGGCCTCGGACACCGTCGAGCGCGCCAAGCCGGCCCCGGACATGTATGCCGCGGCGGCCCGCGCCCTCGGCGCCGATCCGGTGCGCACCCTCGCCTTCGAGGACTCGGGGACCGGAGCCCAGGCCGCCCGCGACGCCGGACTGCGCCTGATCGCCGTGCCCGCGCCCGGCCACCCCGTCCCGTCGGCCGATCTGGTCCTGGGGGACCTCACCGATCCGGAGCTGGCGTCCTGGATCGCCACCTGGTGAGAGCCGAGGGGAGAGGGGCCGGAAGGCCCGTCGGGCGCGGGGCGGCGAGGGCCGTGGCGGGAACTGTTCCCGAGGAGTCCGCGTCGTCGCTGGTCATGGCTCCTCGCGCACGAGGATGTCCACGCATGTCACCTGAGTTGGCCTCGATGCCGCGGGGCAGTGTTCACTGGACCCCATGACCACTCCGCACGACGACCCCTCCGCGCCGCTGACAGCCCGAGCCCATGGATCCGCTCTGCGCGGCCGCGGCTGGCTGAACACCGGTGGCGTCGACCTCGATCTGGAATCCCTGCGCGGCAAGATCGTGCTGCTGGACTTCTGGACGTTCTGCTGCGTGAACTGCCTGCATGTCCTCGACGAGCTGCGGCCGCTCGAGGAGAAGTGGGCCGATGAGCTCGTCGTCATCGGGGTGCACTCCCCGAAGTTCGAGTTCGAGAAGGACCCGGACGCGCTCGCCGCGAACATCGAGCGCTACGAGGTCACCCACCCGGTCATCGACGACCCGGAGCTGGAGACCTGGACCGAGTACGGCGCCCGCGCCTGGCCCACCCTGATGGTGCTCGACACGCACGGACGCATCGCCGGCAACCTCTCCGGCGAGGGGCACGCCGCGAACCTCGACCAGCTGATCGAGCGGCTCGTGGCCGAAGGGGAGGCGGACAGCTCCCTGCGGCGCGGTCCTGCGCCCACGGTGCTCACCGAACGGACCCCGCAGACCCTCCGGTTCCCCTCGAAGCTCACGCCGCTGCCCGATGGCCGCCTCGTGGTCTCCGACGCCGGTCAGCACCGTCTGGTGGTCTTCCAGGACGACGGCCAGACGGTCGACGAGGTGATCGGCACCGGCACCCGCGGCCACACCGACGGCGACTCCGAGACCGCCCAGTTCACCGAACCCAACGGCGTGCTCGCCCTCCCGCACGAGGTCGCTGTCGAGGTCGGCTACGACCTGCTGGTGGCCGATACAGCCAACCACCTCCTGCGCGGGGTGAAGGTGGGCCAGGATCGCCTGCTGCGCTCCCGCACGGCGACCGAGGTGTTCACCGTGGCCGGCAGCGGAGCCCAGTGGATGCAGGGCGAGCCCCTGCCCCGGGGCGAGGGCGATGCCCGCGACTACGCGCTCTCCACCCCGTGGGACCTCACCTGGTCCCACGTCCTGAACCGGGCCGTGATCGCGATGGCCGGCATCCACCAGCTGTGGACCTACGACCCCGTCACCGGCGCGCTCCTCGTGCTCGCGGGCACCACCCAGGAAGGCCTGGTCGACGGCCCGGCCGTCACCTCCTGGTGGGCGCAGCCCTCGGGTCTGGACGAGCTGCCCGACGGGCGGATCGCCGTGGCCGACTCCGAGACCTCTGCCGTGCGCATCCTGGATCCCCACACCATGCAGGTGGGCACCCTCGTGGGCCAGGGCCTGTTCGACTTCGGCCACGTCGACGGCCCCGCCGGGCCCGACGGCGTCGCCCGGCTCCAGCACCCCCTCGCGGTCACCGCCCTGCCCGACGGCAGGATCGCCGTGGCCGACACGTACAACGGCGCGATCCGGATCATCGAGGAGCATGACCTCCAGGACCCCGAGGTGACCGCCGAGGTCACCGTCGTCACGGTCGCGACCGATCTCGACGAGCCCTCCGCGGCGATCGTCGGCCCGCCGGTCGACGGCATCGGCCAGCTGATCGTCGTGGAGTCGGGGGCGCATCGCGTCACCTGGGTGCCGGTCGCCAAGGCCGCCGAGCGTGTCCTGGACAAGGGCGCGCTGCGCTCCGAGCGGCCGGTCACGGAGGTCGGCCCCGGCCCCCTCACCGTGCGCGTCCTGTTCACCCCTCCCGAGGGCCACAAGCTCGACAACTCCCTGGGCCCGTCGACCCAGGTGACGGTCTCGACCACCCCGTCGGCCATGCTCACCGCCGGCAGCGGAGTGGGCACCGACCTCGAGCGCACGCTCGAGCTGGACCCCGCCTACTCCGAGGGCGTCCTGCACGTGAACGCGCGCGCCGCCTCCTGCGATGCGGATCCGGCCGTGGAGTTCCCGGCCTGCCATATGCACCAGCAGGACTGGGGCGTGCCGATCCGTGTCGTCGACGGCGCCCCGACCCATCTGGACCTGTCCCTGCTCGCCTGAGTCGACCGCTGACCCCGCTGAGCCCCGACGTCGGAAGCTGACCTGTGGACCTGATCACCGAATTCCTCCTGGGCGACGACATCGCCGTGACCCTCCTGGTGCTCGGCGTCCTCGCCGTCGCCGCGCTGGTCGCCGGCGCCGTCGTCCCCAGCCGCCTGCGCCGCGACGAGGACGCACCCGAGATGGACGACGGCCTCGGCCGCAGCCTCGGGAGGCAGCTGACGGCTGCCGGCTCCCTCATCCTGTGGGTGGGTCTGCCCGCTCTGGTGCTGCTGTACCTGGTACCCGGATCGACCGACGACCGCATCCTGCGCTCGGCGATGATGCTGGTGGGGCTGCTGCTGGGTCCCTTCGCCGCCTGGCGCGGACTGGCCGTGCAGCTCTCCGCCCTCGGGCTCGACACGGAGCGGCGGCCCGCGCTGATCTCGCGTCTGGGGGCTCTCGCCGTCACCGGCGCGCTCGCGGTCGCGATCCTCCCGATCGTCCTCGTCGTGTGGTTCCTGCACGCCTCCGGCTCCTCGGCCCTCCTGGCCCTGGCCGCCGGCGCCGCGATCTCGGCGCTCGCGATCCGCGTGACCTCGGCGCCGCTGGACACGGCGGCCGCCGCCGCGACCGTCCTGGTCGGCACCGACGAGCACGAGATCGGCGCCGATGACGAGGACAACCTCGGCATGCCCCACCTGCGGGCGTCCCGGATGTTCCGGCGCGGGGCGGGGCTGAGCGCCGACCTCGTCGCCCTGACCTCCGCAGCCGCAGCGCTGGGCATCCTGCTGGGAGTCCCCGTGCTGGCCGGCGAGGGCATCCTGGTGGTCCTGCTCGCGCTCGGCGTCGCGATGCTCGCCGCCGGCGTCGTCGCCGTGGTCCCGCACCTGGGCAGCGCCGGACACGAACGCGGAGCGCTGCGCCTGGGCGGTCTCGTCCCGGCCGTGCTCGGCGGCGTCGGCATGGTCGTCGCGGCAGCGCTGTGGCTCCCGTCGGCCTACAAGGAGCTGCGCTTCGCCCAGGTCGGCATGGAGAACTTCACGGACCCGGCCGTGGCCGGCCCCGAACCGCTCCCGCGCGCGCAGCTGGAGCCGCAGATCGAGCAGGCCGTGGCGGACATGGGCCAGTGGATCGAGACCACGGACGAGACCCGTGACGCGAGCGCCTTCCTCGACGTGCTCACCCTGTACACCGTGTCCCCGAGCACCGTCGTGGCCGCGTCCCTGGGCCTCGGCGTCCTGGCCGCTCTGGCCGCGGTGCTGCTGCTGGACCGCACCGGTCACCGCACGGGCGGGACCGTGCTGCGGGCCGCCCGCACCAGCCGTACCGGTGGCGCCCTCGGCGTGACCTCCGCTCTCGGCTCGACCGCGCTGATCGCAGCGGGCGCGCTCGCCCTGGTGATCGTCATCGCCGGCGTGATCTCCGTGCTCAGCGCCGGGGTCCCCACCCTGGCCCTCGCCCTGCTGGCCCAGGCCGGCCTCGGCGCCCTCGTGGTGGCCGTGGCCTACGCCGGGTCGCTGATGGCACCCAGCCTGGTGGACCGCCCCGGCATCGAGCGCGGGCTCCGCGATGCCGCGTCCGGAGCGGCGACCGGCCCCCGGGCGGCGATGCTGCTCGCCGGCGTCCTGACCGCCCTCGCGGCGCTGTGGCCCGTGGTCAACGCGCTGCAGACCGCCGCCCGTGCGACGACGGTCTGGGAGGACCGGGCGCTCCATGCCCTCAGCCCCGCCTCGCTGCCCGTGCTGGCCGGCGTGGGACTGGGCGTGCTCACCGTGCTGCTGGTGACCTCGTGCCTGCTGGACGGCGCGCGCCGGCTCGGAGCCGAGGCCGTGGTCGAGACCCGCGCCGCGATGCTCGAGAACCGCAGCGGTGCGGCGCTCGACGACCTGCCCGAGATGGTGCGCCGCGCCGTGCTGCCGGCCCTCGTGGTCGTCGTGCTGATGCCGCTCGTCGCCGGGTTCGGGCTGGGCCCCGCAGCCCTCCCGGGCCTCGTGGTGGGTGTGGTGCTGAGCGCCGCCGCTCTCGGTCTGTGGACCCTCGGCGCCGGCTCCACCCTCGCGAACGCCTCCACGGTCATCGGTCAGGGACGCTACGGCGGCCCGGGCTCGTGGGGCCACTCCGGCGCGCTCGGCGGCGCCGTGCTCACCGGGACGCTGCGAGCCACGATCGGGTCCGTGGCGCTGCCGCTGGTGCTGGTCACCTCGCTCCTCTCCGCGCTCGTGGTGAGCTCCGTGGTCGGCATGGCCACGGACGGGACCAACGTGTTCCTGCGCTGGGGGATCGCCGTGGTCGCCCTGGTGATCGCGCTGACCTGCTGGGTAGTCTCCGCGACCGCCACGGAGGTCGACCTCGAGGACGGCGAAGGGGAGATCTCCAAGCCGCTGTTCGCCCGCGCCGAGGAGGGCCAGGAGGACACCCTGGACGCCATGGACTGGGAATCCGAGGACGAATCCGCCCGGCAGGTCACGGTCCCGACGCGCACGTCCGGCAGGTCCAAGCGCGGCAAGCGCCGTGGGGTGAGCGACGAGGACTGAGGCTCCGGGGCGAGGCGTCGAGCGCTGATCCTATTGGCCGATCCCGGCCCGCGGATCGATCCCGGCTCTCTCGCGCGCGGGAGAGGGGACGCTCCTATGGTGCGTCAAGTGGATAGTGGTGGGTACTCAAGGCGGCGGTAGAGGTCTCGAGCGACGTAGCGTTTCAGGCAGCGTTTGATCTCTCTCGGGGTCTTTCCCTCGGAGGTCCTTCGGGCGGTGT
>NZ_JABUXW010000099.1 GCF_014897585.1 Brachybacterium tyrofermentans
TGAATCGCCCCGGGTCTGGTGGAGGCTCTGAATCCACGGGAGGATGAGGAGCATGGCAGCACCGAGGAAGTACCCCGACGAGCTTCGGGAGAGAGCCACGAGGATGGCAGTTAAGTCACGGCGCGATCCATCGACGAGGTCGGGAACGTTTCGCCGTGTGGGCGAGCAGCTCGGGATCAATCCCGAGACTCTGAGGAACTGGGTCGTGCAGGCCGAGGTCGACGAGGGGCACCGTCCCGGGACCACGACCAGCGAGTCCCAGCGCCTGGTCGAGCTGGAGAAGGAAGTGCGTGAGCTGCGCAGGGCGAACTCGATCCTGCGGTCAGCCTCGGCTTTTTTCGCGGCGGAGCTCGACCGCCCACAGCGTTGATCGTGGAGTACATCGACCAGTACAGGCATGAGTTCGGCGTCGAGCCGATCTGTCGAACGCTGACCGCAGCGGGCACGCAGATCGCGCCGAGCACGTACTACGCGTTCAAGACCCGCCCACCCTCGAAGCGAGCACTACGCGACGAGGAACTGCTGGTCGAGATCCACCGCGTCCATGCGGCGAACTTCGGCGTCTACGGGGCGAAGAAGGTCCACGCCCAGCTGC
>NZ_JABUXW010000029.1 GCF_014897585.1 Brachybacterium tyrofermentans
CACCTTTCTCTAAGCCGTCCGCCGGTCGGGACCACACCCCCATGAAATCCCGAGGTTAGTGGGCAGGATTGCGTGGAGGATCGACATGCCGTCCGGCGCGGGACGTATCGAGACCCGTCGCTCGGCGACCGCTCGGGATGCGCGCTTGACAGCTGCGGCGGGGTCCAGCTCCTGTGCCCGAGCGCGAGTGGCGCGGCCCGAGGCCGACGCCGTCATAGCGGGGAGCCTCCCCTCGAGCTCCTGGTCGACGAGCGCTCGATCCTCGTCGCTGAGGACGAGCACGTTCTTCGCAACTTCGGCAGCCGCCCATTCGCTGATCTCGCCCTGCTCGAGGAGCTTGGTGGTGCGGGGCAGCGTCTCGACGAGGATCCGGTGGATGACCAGCTGATCCGAAGCATGTTTCGGAGTGATTCTGCGGGCAAGCGCGACCTGATCCGCGACCCCTTTGCCGAGCTCCCCCCGCGCGACCCCCTGGTGCCTCTGCGCGGCGATCTGGGACTCCCGGAACACGACCTCCGCGTGCGCCTGGCAGGCACCGAGCGCGCCCTTCCCCCGTTCGAGAGCCGCGATGAGGTCGATCAGGTCATGGTCCGAGGAGCTCGCGAGATCCTCTCCCCGCGGGGCACGTTCGAGGAGGCCCGCGAGCTCCCTGGTCCAGGCAGACGCAGGCGAAGAGCCGGGCAGCGCCGTCACGACCGCTTCCATGGCTCTCCTCCTTGCGTCGTCCGTCGTCGGCATCATTGCCGGGATCGAACAGCTGTTCGTTGATTCCCCTCCAGAGTGACCCTCAAAGCACCTCCGAACAAGACCCCCGAGGAATTGGGGACTAATTTGTGGATAACCACCCACTGTGGAGGAAAGAACTCACGCTCGTCCACTGTCGTGAATGCGCTGTGGATAACTCGATGCCATCAGACGATTGCGCCCGATGAGTCAGCCAGAAGAGCCGTCAATCGAGCCCGTCAGAAGGTCCGTCGGTCGAGCCCGTCAGAAGGTCCGTCGGTCGAGCCCGACTGATGACCCGCCGGTCAAGCCCGTCAGATGACCCGCCGGTCAAGCCCGTCAGATGAGCCGCCCCTCGAGTCGCCGGAATGACCTCCGACCGCATCTCGCGGCCGGACGAAGAACCTGGATGCCGAGGAATCGCCAGGGTCACTGTGTGCGAAGTACGGCAGCGACCAGCCAGCGGACAGGCAGCGACCACCCACCGCCCGAGAGCAGCGCGGCCGCCGACAGCACCACCGCGGCTCCCGGCCCCTCTATTCCCCGTGAACCCTCCTCGTGAGAAGCCTCCCGGCCCCCTCCCGCTCGCCCGCGCGCAGGACTAGCGTGGCGCTCATGTGGCAGATGATGGATCTCCTGTACGGGCACAAGAAGGACATGGTCACGCCGGAGGATGCGCTCCCCGGCCGAGACCAGTACACCTACTCCCTCGCGCGCGAGCACCTCGTGCTGGGCACCGACATGCTCGGCCCGGACTCCCCGGTCGATCCGCGCCCCTGGCCGGCCGACACCGAGGAGATCATCCTGGCCGGCGGCTGCTTCTGGGGCATCGAACGCATCGCATGGAAGACGCCCGGTGTGCACACGACCTCCTCCGGCTACGCGGGCGGCTACACGCCGCACCCCACCTACGAGGAGGTCTTCTCCGCGAAGACCGGACACACCGAGGCCGTGCGCGTCGTCTACACCGGCGGGGACGAGACCCTGCGGGCACTGCTCTCCCAGTTCTGGGAGCAGCACGACCCCACCACGGCGAACCGCCAGGGCAACGACGTGGGCACCGAGTACCGCAGCGCCGTGTACTGGAGGACCGAAGCGCAGGGCGAGGTGGTCCGCGACTCCGCGGTCCGCTACCAGGACGCCCTCGACGCGGCCGGTCGCGGCGCCATCACCACGGAGCTGAAGCCGCTCGCGGCAGCCGGCGACGGGCGGTACTACACCGCCGAGGCCGAGCACCAGCAGTACCTCGAGAAGGTCCCGAACGGGTACTGCAACCACGGTTTCAACGGCGTGGCCTGCTCGCTCGGCTGAGTGACGGGCAGACGGGACACCCCGCTCAGCTCGGGTCGACGTCGAGGTCCGACATGTCCAGGACGAACCGGAAGCGGACGTCACCCCGGGCAAGCCGATCGAGGGCCTCACCGACCTGTGAGGACGGGAGCACCTCGACATCGGCGACCACGCCGTGCTCCGCGCAGAATTCGAGCAGCTGCGCGGTCTTCGCCATCCCTCCGCTTCCGGCCGACGTGAGCTTCTTGCGTCCGAGCAGCAGATCCGTGGTCTCGACGGTGACGGGGCCGAGGTAGCCGACCTGCGCCAGGGTGCCGTCGAGCGCGAGCAGCTCGAGATACGGGGCGAGCTCGTGGGAGACGGCCACGGTGTCGACGATGACGTCGAATCGTCCCCGCGCCGCGGCCATCGCCGGCCCGTCGCCGGAGACCAGGAGATCCGCAGCCCCGAGCTGCCGAGCATCCTCAAGCTTCCCCGCTGAACGACTGATGACGGTGGTCTCGGCGCCGAGCGCCGTGGCCAGCTTGACCGCGAGATGCCCGAGCCCTCCCAGACCCACCACGGCGACACGCACTCCCGGCCCGACCTCGAGCGCCGTCAACGGCTCCCAGACGGTGATCCCCGCACACAGCAGAGGTGCTGCGGCGCTCGGATCCAGACCCTCCGGCACGCGGTGGGCGAACTCCTCGCGCACGACGTACTCGCGCGCATATGCCCCGAGGGTGGGCCTCCCGTCCCGTCGATCCACTCCCCCGTACGTCAGCGTGGGGAACTCCCGGCAGAAGTTCTCCTGCCCGGCGGTGCACATGTCGCAGACGAGGCATGCGTCGACGATGTTGCCGACCGCGACGACGTCCCCGATCGCGAAGCGCTGGACCTCCGGACCGATCTCGGTCACGACACCGATGAACTCGTGGCCGGGGACCAGGGGAACCGAGGAGCCACCATCCGTCGCCTCCGCAGTCTCATCCGCAGCCGCGGCCGCCGCCGCACTCGCGCCCGCAGCCTCATCCCCGCCCGCGCTCCTACCCCCGTGATCGCGCAGGGCGTGGAGGTCGCTATGGCAGACGCCGCAGTAGTCGACGCGCACGGCGACGTCGTCTGCCCGCAGATCGCGGCGCTCCACCGCCTCCCGGTGCAGCGTCGCGCGGGCGCCTGCGGCTGCGTGCTCCGCAGCAGACCCATCCGCCGCAGACCCGTCCGGAGCAGACCCCTCTGCGGCTGATCGGTGGGCCACCCATCCCTGAGTACTTCGCATCGTCTCTCCTAACAACAGACTGTTCGGTCTGCTTTAGTGTGCGACCCCGGGACGCCGAAGTCAAACAAACTGTTCTGTTGCGTATCGTGGAAGCATGCAGACCGGATCACGACCGACCAAGGTGCTGACCGCACGAGGTGCCGCGACCCGGCAGCGCATCGTCGACGCTGCCACGGAGGAGTTCGCGCAGCACGGCATCGCCGGTGCGCGCGTGGAGCGCATCGTCGCAGCCGCCCGCACCAACAAAGCGCAGCTCTACGACTACTTCGGGAACAAGGACGGCCTGTTCGACGCGATCTTCCGGGACTCCCTGGAGCGGATCGTGGAAGTGGTCCCGATCGACTCCTCGGACCTCCCGGATTGGGCCGTGCGCCTCTACGACGAGTACGTGGAGCAGCCGTCACTCATCCGACTGGCCACCTGGACCCGCCTCGAGCGTCGACCCGAAGGTCACCTCGTCGAGGACGCCGACCGGCTGGACGACCGCAAGCTGGCCTTCATCGCCGACGGCCAGGCGGCGGGGACGATATGTGCCGGCGACCCGTTCGACATCATGGCGATGGTCATCAGCATGTCCATGGCCTGGTCACCGGTCAGCACCGTCTATGCCGCGACCTCCGCCGAGCCGACGACGGTCCACGACGCCCGTCGCGAGCTCCTGCGCGACTGCGTCCGCAGAGCGGTCATGACCGGCTGACGGCCCCGCGGCCCCGTGGCCCGCGCCGTTCACGGCGGAGTCAGCTGGCCGACGTGCTGGCGACGCCTGCGCCGGATGCGGCTGTGCCCGCGCCTGCGCCTGCGCCTGTGCCTGTGCCTGTGCCTGTGCCTGTACTAGGCAGACCGTCCCCGATGTCGCCGCCCATCAGATTGCGTCGGGCGCCGATGTCCGGTCCTCCGGCGGGGCGGGCTGGGGCCGGCGCAGCACCCATCAGCTGGGCGGCGAACCCGCCGGCCTCGCGGGGCATCGGGGCACCGCCGGGGACGCAGGCGGAGGCCGCTGCCGAGCTCCGCTCGCGCGCCTGCGTCCCCGCCCGGGCGAACCGACTCATCTGCTCCGTCGTCGGGTACATCGCGCTGACCACGATGTCCAGCCCCAGCAGCGTCACGGGGAGAGCACTCTCGCCGGCAGAGTCCAGCAGCGCCCGCACCGGTTCGCACTCCTCGAAGGCCCAGGCGTCCTCATCCTGCAGGTAGACGGTGATCGGATGGCCGTCCAGCGCCAGGGCCGCGGCCTCGTCGAGGAAGGCCTCCTGCGTCTCCGCATCCGGCGGCGGCGAGGGCAGGAAGATGTCCAGCGCCGCCAGCTGTCCGAGGTCGTCCGCATCGCTCATGCCGACCACGGTAGCGCTCCGGGCGGCACCGCGGAGGGCGGGTTCACGCCGCGACAGGGCCGGGGCGGATCAGCACAGCACGCGGCGCGCCGTCCGGAGCCAGGCCTCGCCCTCTGCCAGATAGCCGAGCCGGCCGAGATGGACGCCCGTTGTCGCGCGTTCGAGATGCGCCCAGGCCAGGGCTCTCTCCGGGTCCAGTCCGACGCGCCGCGCCAGGCGCTCGGCGAGCTCAGCGTGCCAGCGACGGCCGGCACCCGGCCCGTCGGTGCGGTCGAGATCGTCGATGACCTGCCGGTGGTCGCGCAGCGCGACCCCGAGGTCGTACTCGGGCTCGCAGAGGAAGCCGTCGGGGTCGATGAGCACGTGCGTGTCGCCGCGTTGCAGCACGTTCGCGGGATGCGGGTCGCCGTGGACGACCACCTGATGCTGTGACGGCGACTCGATGAGATCGAGTGCGAGCATCCGGGCTCGGCCGAGCACCTCGGCGTGGAGCGGGGATCCTGGAGCGCCGGCCGCGAGGGCGCCGTCGAGGATCGCCAGCAGGGAGCGCGCCTTCTGCGATGGGGCGAAGGGTCGCCCGACGTCGAGCGGGACCTCCCAGGCCTGCAGCAGCAGGTCACCGAGCAGATCGGTCTGGGCGATGGGATCGGGGACGGTCTGCGGGAGCATCGGGCCGAGCTTCTCGAGCAGCATCGCGTCTCGCTCCCCGTCGTGGGCGATCAGCCGGACGTAGCCGTGACCGTCCGCCGCCGCCAGGATCCGGGCCTGCTGGGCCACATCGGCTCCCCCACCCCCGAACTTCACGACGAAACTGCCGGTCGTCTGGAGGCCGCAGCCCGTGGGGGCGTCGGAGGGTCCACGGGGGCCGACGGGTCCCGACCGACGCTCCACCTCGAGCACCGGCAGTCCGGCGCCCGCCAGATGCACATGCCGGACCTCCAGGCCCCAGTGCGCCAGCACGCCGTGCAGACGGTCGGGGAACTCGGAGACCAGGTCACGAGCCCACTCCAGGGAGGCCCAGGGCCGGGACCGCAGGAGCGCGACGACCTGCTGCGGGGTCGTGGCGACAGGATCCGGGGTCGTCGCGACAGGATCCGGGGCCGTCGCGACAGGGTCCGGGGTCGTGGCGGCAGGATCCGAGGTCACGACGACACGCTCCGGGGTCACCCCGCCGAGGCCGACGCGGCCGCGCGGCCGGCGGCGTCGAGAGTGCGACCCAAGGGCCGGTAGTGCTCGTGGACGGCGTCGCGATAGGCGTCCGCGTCCCCCGCCTCGAGGGCGGTGAGCATCGCCTGGTGCGCGTCGACGGTGACCAGGATGTCCTCGGACTGCACGATCTCCAGCAGGGGCACCGCCGTCGTGTGGATCTCCCAGAAAGCCTGCGCGAGCTGGCGCAGCAGACCGTTGGGCAGCCGCGAGAACAGGGCGCCGTGGAAGGCCGCGTCCGCCTCCGGGAAGGGCCGGCCGGTGCTGGCGAGCACGCGCATCTCCTCCACGAGGCTCTCGAGGTCGGGGTTCGTGGTGCCGCGGTAGATCTCGACGAGCTGATCCGTGACGGAGAGGTCGATGGCGATGCGCAG
Organism: Brachybacterium tyrofermentans; assembly: GCF_014897585.1. Taxonomy (GTDB): domain Bacteria; phylum Actinomycetota; class Actinomycetes; order Actinomycetales; family Dermabacteraceae; genus Brachybacterium; species Brachybacterium tyrofermentans. The sequence goes on from NZ_JABUXW010000029.1 coordinate 6,183, forward strand.
CTCCACCACCTCGCGCAGGGCCCGCAGATCATTGCCGTCGTCCAGCCGCGCCCGGAACAGCAGTCCGTTCACGAGCGGGGCGAGGGACAGCTGGCCCACGAAGGTGCCGTGACCATGCCGCACCTCGACGATGTCCAGGGAGGCCAGCGTGCGCATCGCCTCCCGGACCGAGGAGCGCGAGATCTCCAGCCGTTCGCACAGGGCGGTCTCCGTGGGCATCGGGTCCCCCGGCACCATGCCCTCCGCCAGGATCAGATCCTGGATGCGGTCGACGGCGCTGTTGCCAGCTCCCTTGGTTCGAGCCATCTCGTTGTCCTCCCCCGGTGCACCGTCACCTCTGTGACGCATGCCCCATCATGCCGTGCGCACCCGTCGAACCTCAGATCGGACGGATGGTCACTGCTGCGTATCGGTATCCGGTCCCGTGGTGGCGATCAGTGATCGATTCCTGTACTGTCCCGGTCATCAGACATCATACGTCTGATCTTCGCAGCGTGGCGGACATCGTCGAACTGCGAGGACGGCGTTCCCCCGACCCTGGCGCGACATGCGTCCGGACCACCCCTTGAAGGGATGCATCAATGGCGATCACCATCTCCGCCGATCGACTCGGACGGCGCAGCTTCCTCCGCGGCTCCGCCGCTCTCGCCGGCGCCGCCGGCATCGTCGCAGGCATCGGCGCCTGCGCCCCGAAAGACGCCGGGAAGGGCACCGGATCGGATTCCGGCGGCGCCCCCGCCGGCGATGCGGACCCGGACGGCCACCTCAGCGCCGCCATCAGCTACGAGCTCGGCACCAACGGCTACGACCCGATGAGCACGTCGGCCGCTCTGACCGTGGCCGTCAACTGGCACACCCTCGAGGGCCTCACCGAGCTGCACCCCGTGACCCGCGAGGTCTACGCGGCGCTGGGCACCGAGATCCCGTCAGCGGAGAGCACCTCCGTGGATGTGACGCTGCGCGACGGCGCCGTCTTCCACGACGGCTCCCCCGTCACCACCGATGACGTGGTCTTCTCCTTCGAGCGGGTGCTCGACCCGGCGAACGCCTCGCTGTACTCGCAGTTCATTCCCTTCATCGAGTCGGTCACCGCGAAGGACGACACCACCGTCACCTTCACCCTCACCGCCCCCACCGGCGTGTTCGCCGAGCGTCTCTCGACCGTGAAGATCGTGCCCAAGGCCGCCGTCGAGGCCGACCCCAAGGAGTTCGACGCCAATCCCGTCGGCACCGGCCCCTGGACGATGACCGACAACGGCGCCACCTCGAAGGTCGTCCAGTTCGAGCGGTTCGACGACTACACCGGGCCGATGCCCGCCCAGGGCAAGACCATGGGCTGGGAGATCATCCCGGACGCCGCGACCCGCACGAATGCCATGCAGTCCAAGACCGTGCAGGTCATCGACTCGGTCCCGTATCTCTCGATCGACCAGCTCAAGGGCAGCGGCACGGTCGACTCCGTGGGCGGCTTCGGCCTGCTCTTCGCGATGTTCAACAACGGGAAGGACAACCCGTTCAACGATCTGAGGAACCGCCAGGCGTTCCTCTACGCGATCGACATGGACACGGTCATCGAGACCGGCCTCAGCGGTCAGGCGGAGCCCGCGAGCTGCTTCGTCCAGAAGGACCACCCGAACTACAAGGAAGCCTCCACGGTCTACTCCCTGGATGCCGAGAAGGCGAAGGCCCTGTTCGCGGAGACCGGCCTGACGTCCTTCCGTATGCTGGTCACCGACCACGACTGGGTCCAGCAGTGCACCCCGATCATCCAGGAGTCCCTCTCCGCGATCGGCATCGACGTCACCTTCGAGCAGAAGCAGTCGGCCGACGCCTACACCACCGTGGACTCCGACCCCGACTCCTTCGACGTGATGGTCGCCCCCGGTGACCCCTCGGTGTTCGGCAACGACCCCGACCTGCTGATGCGCTGGTGGTACGGCAGCCCCGTCTGGACCGAGAACCGCATGCACTGGAAGGGCCAGGAGGCCTGCACCCAGACGGAGGAGCTGCTCGCCCAGGGCCTGGAGGCCGTGGACCCGGCGGAGCAGGAGGAGATCTGGGGCCGGCTGTTCGATCTGATCTCGGACGAGGTCCCGCTCTACCCGCTGTTCCACCGCAAGTCCCCGACGGCCTGGGACCCCACCACCCTGGTGGACTTCCAGCCGATCTCGCTGACCGGGCTCAGCTTCATCGACGTCGCCTCCACGCAGGCGGAGTGACGCGCCCGGGGCGGGGCGAGCCGCGAGCCGCCCCGCCCCGGCAGCCCCGTCGTCGCCGGCCGTGCCCCGTCGGCCCTGCCCCGTCGGCCCCTCGCATTCCTCGTCCTGATCCACCGCTCGACCCACGGAGGACCTCGTGTCCCAACTCGTCCGACTCCTCGGGCGGCGCCTCGTCGCGCTGCCGCTCATGATCCTCGGCGTCACCCTGCTGGTGTTCGTCATCATGTCGCTCTCGCCCACCGACCAGGCTCGGCGTGCGCTCGGCGAATCCGCCTCGGAGGAGGCGCTGGATCTGTATCGAGAGGCCAACGGGCTCAATGACCCGCTCCTGGAGCGGTACTTCTCGTTCCTCGGGGGCATGCTCCAGGGGGACCTGGGCACCACCAGCGGCAACACCCCGGTCACCGAGGTCGTCGCCCGCGCGCTCCCGATCACCCTCCAGCTCACCTTCCTGGGCCTCGCGATCGCGATCGTCATCGCCGCGGTGCTCGGCGTGCTGGCGGCCCTCTTCCGCGACCGCTGGCTCGACCAGGTGATCCGCGTGTTCACCGTCGCATCGCTCGCCACGCCGTCGTTCTGGCTCGCCCTGCTGCTGGTCCAGTGGCTCGCCGACATCCCCGGCGGCTGGCAGCTGTTCCCCGCCCTCGTCTCCGGCTGGGTCGGGTTCTTCGAGGATCCCGCCGTCTACCTCAACAACATCACCCTTCCGGCTCTCGCGCTCGCGATCCCGGTCGCCGGATCGCTCACCCGCGTGGTCCGCACGGCCATGGTCGAGGAGCTGGACCGTGACTACGTGCGCACCGCGATCGGTGCCGGCATCCCCTACCCGGTCGTCGTCAGCCGCAACGTGCTGCGCAATGCGCTGATCACGCCGATCACGGTGCTCGGCCTGCGCGTCGGCTATCTCATGGGCGGCGCCGTGATCATCGAGATCATCTTCAACATCCAGGCCATGGGCCAGCTCATCCTCGACGGCGTCACCCGCAACGACGTGTTCCTCGTGCAGGGAGTGACCCTCGTGGTCGCGATCTCCTTCATCATCGTGAACATCGTCGTGGACCTCCTGTACGTCGTCGTCAACCCCCGCATCAGGAGCATCTGACATGCGACGGAAGCTCGGATCCCGTCTCCAGTCCGTCAGCGGCAGCCCGCTGGCCCCGTTCACCGCCCTCCCCTGGCCCAGCCGCATCGCGGTCCTGTTCCTGGTGGGGCTCACCCTTCTCGCGATCTTCGCGCCGGTCGTCGCCCAGTACGGTCCCCTCGCGAGCGGCCCTCCGGTCCAGCCCCCGGGCCTGGACCACTGGATGGGGACCGACAGGATCGGGCGCGACATCTTCTCGCGCGTCGCCCACGGTGCCCGCTCCTCGCTGATCATCGGGCTCGCCGCCACCGCCGCCGCGCTCGTGGGCGCCGCCGTGCTCGGCTCCTTCGCCGCCACCGCCTCGAAGGTGCCGTCCGAGATCCTCATGCGGGTGCTCGACGTGGTCATGTCGTTCCCGGGCATCGCCCTGGCAGCCGTGTTCGTCGCCGTGTTCGGCACGTCGCTGCCGGTGCTGATCTTCGCGATCGGCTTCCTGTACGTGCCGCAGCTGGCCCGCGTGGTGCGCGCCAACGTTCTCGCCCAGTTCGGCGAGGACTACGTGGCCGCGTCGCAGGTCATGGGCGCCTCCACCCCGTGGATCCTCCTCAAGCACGTCGCCCGCAACTGCATCGCCCCGATCATGGTGTTCGCGACCGTGCTGGTCGCCGACGCGATCGTGCTGGAGGCCTCGCTGTCCTTCATCAACGCCGGCGTGCAGCCGCCCTCCCCGTCGTGGGGCAACATCCTCTCCCAGGGCAAGCAGCTGCTGCTGGCCGGCTATTGGTGGCCCACATTCTTCCCCGGCCTCGCGATCCTGCTGACCGTGCTCTCGCTAAACATCCTCTCCGAGGGTCTCACCGACGCCATGGCCAGCCCGCGGATCCGCACAAAGGTCGACGTCGCGGCCGACGAGGCCGGCGTCGCCACGGCGACCGCTGAGACTGGTGAGACTGCTGAGACCACAGCTTCTGCGAAGGGGGCACAGCCCGACGTGCTGGGGGCGACCGACGCGGAGACGGCGCGGTGCCTGTTGGACGATTCCCTCGCCGCACTGCGGGCCGCCGAGCTGGCACGGCCCGAGCGAGAGGTGGTCGACAGGTCGCTGCCGCCGCTGCTGGACGTCCAGGACCTGCGTGTCTCCTTCCCGGGGGCGCACAACGGCACCGACATCCTCGACGGGGTCTCCTTCCAGGTGCGCCCGGGCGAGACCATGGGCCTGGTCGGCGAGTCCGGTTCCGGCAAGTCCGTCGCGAGCCTCGCGATCATGGGCCTGCTGCCCCGCACCGCCCGCATCAGCGGCACGATCATGCTGGGAGACGTCGATCTGCTGTCGATCTCCCCGAAGCGGATGAACGCCCTGCGCGGCCACGAGATCGCGATGATCTACCAGGACGCGCTGAGCTCCCTGAACCCGTCGATGCTGATCCGCTCGCAGCTGGCGCAGCTGACCAGCCGCGGCGGCACCCGCACCGCCGAGGATCTGCTGGCTCTCGTGGGCCTGGATCCGAAGCGCACCCTGTCCGCATACCCGCACGAGCTCTCCGGCGGCCAGCGCCAGCGCGTGCTCATCGCGATGGCCCTGACCCGCGATCCGAAGCTGGTCATCGCCGATGAGCCCACCACGGCGCTCGACGTCACCGTGCAGAAGCAGGTCGTGGACCTGCTGAACTCGCTGCGTGAGGAGCTCGGCTTCGCGATGGTGTTCGTCAGCCACGACCTGGCCCTGGTCGCCCAGCTCGCCCACCGCGTGACCGTGATGTACGCGGGCCAGGTGATCGAGCAGGGCATCCAGCACGATCTGCTGACCGACCCCCGCCACGAGTACACCCGCGGGCTGCTCGGCTCGGTGCTGTCGATCGAGGCGGGTGCCGAGCGCCTGCACCAGGTCCCCGGCACCGTTCCCTCGCCGCGCGACTTCGCCCCCGGCGACCGCTTCGCCCCGCGCTCGCTGGACCCGTCGGCCGATCCCGCCCGGCGGCCGGAGCTGCTCCCGGTCGGAGGCTCCGGCCACGTCGTGGCGAGCACCGGCGCCGTCCCCGCTCCCCTCGAAGGAGACCTGCGATGAACGAGATCACCGAGAACACCTCCGGGACAGACAGCGCGGACAGCGCGGACAGTGTCGACGTGCGGCCCGCGCCCACCATCGAGCTGCACGACGTGCACGTGGTGCACAAGCTGCGCACCGGCAGCCTGCTGCGGCCCGACACCATCCGAGCCGTGGACGGCGTGAGCGTGTCGGTGCGTCGCGGCGAGGTGCTCGGCATCGTGGGCGAGTCGGGGTCCGGCAAGTCCACCCTGGCGCGTGTGATGACCGGACTGCAGCCCGTGACCAGCGGAACCGTGCTCTTCGACGGGCGGCCCTTCGGCCGCTCGCGGGCCCGACGCCGAGACCTGGGACGCACCGTCTCGGTGGTCTTCCAGGACCCGGCGACAGCCCTGAACCCGCGGCTTCCCGTCCGGGAGACGCTCATGGACCCGCTGCGGGTGCACGACGTGGGCACGGAGCGGGAGCGTCTCGCCCGCGTCACGGACCTGCTGCATCTCGTGGGCCTGCCGCAGTCGGCGATGGAGGTGCTGCCGCGGCAGATCTCCGGCGGTCAGCGCCAGCGCGTGGCGATCGCGCGCGCCCTGGCCCTGGAGCCGCAGATCATCGTGGCCGATGAGCCCACCAGCGCCCTGGACGTGTCCGTGCGCGCCCAGGTGCTGAACCTGCTCATGGACCTCAAGCGCGAGCTCGGCCTGGGACTGGTGTTCATCTCGCATGACATCAGCACCGTCCGCTTCGTCTCGGACTCGATCATCGTCATGAACCGCGGCAAGATCGTCGAGCACGACACCGCCGAGCGGATCTTCACCGACGCCCAGGACGAGTACACCCGCACCCTGCTCGCCGCCGCGCCCTCGCTCCTGTAGCGACCTGCGCGCCGACCACCATCCCCCCGAATGCCTTTCGAAGGAGCACCCCACATGACCACCACGCAGACCTCCCCCTCGACCTCGTCGGCCGATCGCCTCAGCGGTGTCGTCCCCCCTCTGCTCACGCCCCTGACGCCCGAGGGCGAGATCGACATGGCCTCCCTCGAGCGCCTGATCGCCCACCTCCTCGAGGGCGGCGTGGACGGCATCTTCGCCCTCGGCTCGAGCGGCGAGGTCGCCTACTCCGACGACGCCCGCCGGTCCCAGGTGCTCGAGGCGGTGACCGGATTCGTCGCCGGCCAGGTGCCCGTCATCGCCGGCGTCATCGACATGCAGACCGACCGGGTCATCCACCACATGCGCGCCGCCGAGCGCTTCGACCTGGACGGCTATGTGGTCACCGCGCCGTTCTACTCGATCACCGGCCCCGAGGAGATCGACACCCACTTCCGCACGATCGCGGCCGCGGCCGACGCCCCGATCTGGGCCTACGACATCCCGGTGTGCGTGCACACCAAGCTCTCCCCCGCGCACCTGCTGCAGCTCGGCACGGACGGCGTCATCACCGGGGTCAAGGACTCGAGCGGTGACGACGTCTCCTTCCGCCGCCTGGCCGCGATGAACCGGGACGCCGGCTCGCCGCTCACGCTGCTGACCGGCCATGAGGTCGTCGTCGACGGCGCCTACCTCTCCGGGGCCGACGGCTCCGTGCCCGGCCTGGGCAACGTGGACCCCGCCGGCTACGCCCGCATGCACCGCGCCGCGCAGGCCGAGGACTGGGCGCTGGTGCGCCGCGAACAGGATCGCCTCGCGGCCCTGTTCGAGATCGTCTTCCAGCCCACCGACAAGGTGGGGCCGGCGGCCGGCATCGGCGCGTTCAAGACGGCGCTGCGCGAGCTCGGCGTGATCGCCACCAACAACGTCACCGTCCCGATGTCGCCGATCGAGGGCGAGACCGTGGGCCGAATCCGCACGATCCTGGAGCAGACGGGCCTGCTGGGCGGCACGGATGCCTGATCCGGTCCTCGCCCTCGACCTCGGGGGCACGAAGATCCGCGCCGCCCTGGTCCGCGGGGCGGGTGCGGGCTCGGGCTCGGGCTCGGGCTCGGGCTCGGGTGCAGGCTCGGCCGACGGGGCTCTTCCGAGGCCACGGGTCGAGCGAGTGGGCACGGTTCCCACCCCGGCCCGCGACGGGGCCGCGGCGATCCTGGCCGCCGCCCTCGAGCTCGCCGAGGAGGTGCGCGACGGAGCGCCGATCGCCGGCGTCGGCATCTCCTCCGCCGGCGTGATCGACAGCGCCGAGGGGCGAGTCACCCACGCCACGGACTCGCTGCGCGGGTGGGCGGGCACCGACGTCGCCGGCCCGTTCGCCGAGCGCTTCGGGGTGAGCGTCACCGTGCTGAACGATGTGCACGCCCACGGGATCGGCGAGGCCCGCTTCGGAGTGGGCCGCGGTCGCGACTCTCTGCTGCTCGTCGCCGTCGGCACCGGGATCGGCGGATGCCAGGTGGTGGGCGGTTCCCCGGTCCTGGGCGCCCACGGAGCGGCCGGGCACATCGGCCACCTGGCCGTCCCGGAGGCCGAGGGCGTGCCCTGCCCCTGCGGGCGCGTCGGCCACCTCGAGGGCTTCGCCTCGGGGCCGGGCATCGTGCAGCTCGCGCATCGCCTGAGGGCGGAGTCCGGGGATGACGCAGGAGTGCCCGCCTCCGAGATCACCGATGGTCATGGGCTCGCCCGAGCCGCCCTGGAGGGCGATGCGGCCGCGCTCGAGGCGTACCGGCTGGCCGGCTTCGCGACCGGCCGGGTGATCGGCGGGCTCCTCAACGTGCTCGACGCCGAGGTCGTGGCCCTGACCGGCGGAGTCTCCGAGGCCGACGGCCCGTGGGGCGACGCCGTGCGCCAGGGCATCGCGCAGGAGGCGATGGACGTCGTCGCGGCGACCCCGGTGCTTCCCGCGAGCGCCGGCACCCATGCGGCCCTGCTCGGGGCGGCGGCCAGTGCCCACGACGCTCTCCTCTCCCGATGAAAGGCTTCCCCATGCATCCGTTGATCGCCCCGCTCGAGGGCTCGTTGATCGTCTCCTGCCAGGCCTACCCCGGCGAAGCCATGCGCGACCCCCGCACCATGGCCCAGGTCGCCACCGCCGTCCAGACCGGCGGCGCCACCGCCGTCCGCGCCCAAGGCCTCGACGACATCCGCGCCGTCAAGAACGCCGTCGACGTCCCCGTGATCGGCATCTGGAAAGACGGCACCGACGGCGTCTTCATCACCCCCACCCTCGAGCACTGCCACGCCGTGATCGACGCGGGAGCAGACATCCTCGCCCTGGACGGCACCACCCGCCCCCGCCCCGACGGCCGCACCTTCACCCAGACCGTGCACGCCGTGCGCGAAGTCTTCGACGGCCCCCTCATGGCCGACTGCGACTCCCTCGACTCCGCCCTGGTCGCCGCCCACGCCGGCGTCGAGATCATCGGCACCACCCTCGCCGGCTACACCGATGCCCGCCCGACCACCGACGGACCCGACCTCGACCTCCTCCACCAGCTCGCCGGCCGTCTCCCCGCCACCAGCGTCCTCGTCGCCGAGGGCAGGGTCCACACCCCCGCCCAGGCCGCCGCAGCCCGCACCGCCGGAGCCTTCGCCGTCGTCGTCGGCACCGCCATCACCCACCCCACCACCCTCACCACCTGGTTCCACCACGCCGTCACCACCGCCTGACCCACCCCGCCCAGCACCCGGACCGTCGTCCTCACCCACCAGTCCCCGACGATCGGACGTCCTCATGACCCACGACCCCACGACCGCTCCCCCGGAGCAGCCCAGTGCACCGCGAGGGCCCGCCCCGGTACCTGACGCAGGCCATAGCGCCGGCGGGGAGATAGGGCGCGGTGCCCTGCTGACGGGACTCGGTGCGGCCGGCCTCGGACTCGCCGCGGCGCTGGCCCCGTCGGCCGCCGTGGCCGGTCCGCCGGAGCCTCGTCGGACCGGTGGCGCCGAGTCGGTCCCGGTCCTGGCAGCCGGCGCCGACTGGGCTGAGGTGCTCGCGACGACCCCGCAGATCCAGCTCGATCCCGCACAGCGCTATGTCCTGGACGCTCCCGTGGACCTCCCCAGCGGGACCGTGATCGAGGGGCACGGCGCGACGGTGAGCGTGTCGAGCACCGGTCACGGAGCGTTCGTCATCGACAAGGCGGAGGACGTGACGATCCGGGGCGTGCGGCTGCTCGGCACCGAGGCCCCGGCCCTCGACGTCCAGCTGACCGTCGAGCACACGGCCATCCGCGCCCGTCGGGCCCGGAATCTGCGGGTGATCGACTGCGATCTGATCGGCTGGCAGGGTGCCGGGATCGCCGCGACCGGGGACGCCGCGGACGACTACTTCTCCTACGGTCTCCAGATCACCGGCAACCGTGTCGAGGACTGCTACCTCGGCGTCTCCACGGCCGATCGCTGCGAGTACTCCGTGCTCGCCGCCAATGTCTTCACCACGTGCCGGCTGGCGGTCTGGAACTCCTCCGGGAACTGGAACCTCACCGGCAACGTCATCGTCGGCTGCTACGGCGCCTACTACTCGATCGCCGCCACCAGCCCGTTCGGTGATCACGCGACCGACAACTGGAACCACGGCTCGGTCACCGGCTGCACGATGAACCATGCCAACGGCGGCTCACCGCGCCGCTGGACCGCGGAGTTCGCCCTCCCCATCGGCGACACCGTCCGCGACCCGGGCCCCGGGGTGGTCCTCGAGGGCGTGCTGCCCCCGACCTTCTGCGGCAACACGCTCTGGTACACCGACGTCACCGTCCGGGACCTGCCCGCGAGCGTCTGGAACCTGACCGGCTGCGCCCTCTCCGACCTGCGGATCACGCAGGACGGCCGCGCGCCGGTGCGGCTGATCGGCCACCAGTCCAACGCCGGCGAGGAGCATGCGCCCGTCCTCGTCGGCGAAGCCGCCGACGCGCTCTCCCCCTGAGCTCCGCCGCCCGACCCAGCCCGAACCGCCAGGGCCGGCGCGTCTCGCCCGGGCTCTCGATCTCGCGTCCCCGACGCGTGCACTGTCCCCACCCACCACCTGAAGGAGATTCGATGATGAACACCCCTGTGAACGGTCTGTCCCGCCGCGGTCTGCTCGGCGGCGTCGCCGCAGTCACCGCTCTCGGCGCAGGAGCTGGCTCCGCTGCCGCCCTGCCGCCGCCGAAGGAGAACGGCCGCCGGCACGGCACCTACGAGGACCAGCCGCTGGCCTGGCCCGGCTATCAGGGCGTGGCCAACTTCCGCATCCCCGCTCTGGCCGTCGCCCCGAGCGGCGATCTGCTCGCCGCCTTCGACAAGCGACCCATCGGCGGCGATTCTCCGAGCCCGAACTCCCTGTGGCAGCGTCGCTCGCGTGACGGCGGCCGCACGTGGGAGAAGCCCACGGTCATCCGCCAGGGTCTGGAATCCACCGAGCCCGGGGAGAAGCTCGGGTTCAGCGATCCGTCGTACGTGGTCGACCGCAGGACCGGCACCGTCTTCTGCTTCAGCGTGTTCTCCAAGGACGTCGGCGTGTGGGACGGCGACTATGGGAACGACGACGAGGACCGCAGCATCATGAGCGCCACCGTCGCGATCAGCCATGACGACGGCGAGACCTGGGAGTACCGCTCCCTCACCGAGATCGTGAAGCCCGCGGACTGCCGCGCCATGTTCGCCTCCTCCGGCGCCGGCATCCAGCTGCACTACGGCCCGCACGCCGGCCGTCTGGTCCAGCAGTACGCCGGGTTCTTCCGCGGAGAGGGCGAGGGGGACGCGGAGATCGTCCAGGCGTACTCCGTCTACTCCGACGACCAGGGCGAGACCTGGACGATGGGCACCCCCGTCGGCACGGAGATGGACGAGAACAAGGTCGTCGAGCTCTCCGACGGCACGCTCATGATGAACTCGCGGGAGAACGTGCGCACCGGCCGCCGCTGGGTGGCCCTGAGCCATGACGGTGGCGAGACCTGGGAGGATCTGCACCGCGATCCGTCCCTCGTGGATCCGGGGAACAACGCGCAGATCACGCGGGCGTATCCGGACGCCCCGCAGGGCTCCGCGACGGCGAAGGTGCTGCTGTTCTCCCATGCCGACCACGTCCCGAACGACCGGGTGAACGGCACGATCGAGATCTCGACCGACGACGGCGCCACCTGGGAGCGCAAGCGGGTCTTCGACGCCGGCGCCTGCCAGTACTCGGTGGTCATCGCGATCGGTCGCGACGAGTTCGGCCTGCTCTACGAAGCGGCGGACGAGACCATCACCTTCGCCCGCCTCGACATGGACTGGATCCTCTCGCGGTGATCTCCCTCGGCCACAGCCCCTCCCCGGTCCCTGAGGCACCGGTCCCCCACTCCGTGCTCGCCCGGGCCGGGGAGGGGCCGTGGCCCCGGTACCGCATCGTGGGCCTCGCCCACCTCGGCGACGGGATCGTCCTCGCCGCCTTCGACGGCCGCGAGACCGGTCAGGACGTCCCCGATCCCACAGGACTCGTGCAGCGCCGGTCGCTGGACGGCGGCCGCACGTGGGGACGGTTCGAGTCCCTGCGCGAGGCGGACCAGGAAAGACGCCAGTGGTACTGCGACCCCAGCTATGTGGTCGATGCCGTCACCGGCACCGTGCATGTGTTCCACACCCATGCCAAGGATCGCGGGGTGTGGGATGCAGTAGCCGGCACCGACGACGCGGATCGGGACGTGCTGGGTTCCGCGGTGAGCACGAGCACCGATCAGGGCCGTACCTGGACGCACCGCTCCCTCACCGCGATCGCCTCCCCACCGGAGCTGCTGCGCACCGCCTTCCCCACCTCCGGCACCGGACTGCAGCTGCGCCGCGGTCCGCATGCCGGGCGGCTCGTGCAGCCCTACGCCGGCTGGTTCTGGGTGGGCGGCGCCCCGAGCGACGAGCAGGTGGTGCGCTCCTACTGCCTGATCTCGGACGACCACGGCGCCACCTGGCAGCGGGGCGAGCCGGTGGGCGAGGACATGGACGAGACCACCGTCGTGGAGCTCTCCGACGGGCGCGTTCTGCTGAACTCCCGCGACCATGCCCGCGGCGGGCACCGCAGGATCGCCATCTCGGCGGACGGCGGCATGACCTGGGAGGACCTCGGCATCGACGAGCAGTTCGTCGACCCCGGCAACAACGCCCAGCTGGCGCGCCGCTTCCCGGACGCGTCGCCCGAGGATCCGTGCGCGACGATCCTGCTGTTCAGCAATGCGTGGGACCGCTTCGCGCGGGTGCGCGGCACCCTGCACAGCTCGGCCGACGACGGCGCGACCTGGCAGGAAGCACTCGTGTTCGAGCCCGGGCCGCTGGACTACTCGGTGGTCCAGGCACTGGACGACGACGCGATCGGGATCCTCTGGGAGGTCGAGTCGCGCGAGATCCGCTTCGCCCGGATCGAGGCGAAACAGCTGGACGGCTGACGGCACGACGGCGACGGCGACGGCACGACGGCGAGGGCGGTGGCACCCGGGTATCGGGTGCCACCGCCCTCGCAGTGTTCTAGCGTGCATCACGCCCGTCGGCGCCGCCCTGCTCGGGGACGGCGCCGCCCTCGGTCAGCGGGCGTCGTCCTTGCCGCGTGCCGGGTTGTCGATCGTGAACTGCGGGGAGGTGTAGGTCTCCCAGTGGTCCGGGTTCTCCGGATCGCCGAGGGGCTTCAGCACCCGCATCTGCAGCACGTAGTCGCCATCCTTCACGGTCCGCACCCGTTCGTTCTTCAGGGCGTACGTGCCGTCCCAGCCGTAGACCTCGGGTTCCGGGGAGCGACCGAGGTGGTCCGTGGAATCGATCAGGCCCACGCCCGGGTTCACGAGCCGCAGCTTCCCCGTCTTCGAGACCGAGTAGGCCTTCATCTCCAGCCGCTCGACGGGGTACGAGAACGCGTAGGCGAGGTAGGGGATGTCCCCGTCCTGCATCGTGTACGTGCTCCCGCCCTCCGGATCCAGCAGCACGCCGCCGGCTCCATCGCTCACCCCGAGGGAGGGCAGGCCCATCCCCTGGTCGCTGAGGACGGGCAGCGCCTGGTAGTCGCCGGACAGGCCCGCGAAGGGGACCACGAGGTCGTCGTCGGCACTGGTGAACGTCACCCAGCCGCCGTAGATGAGGCCGTCCTCGCCGAAGTCCTCACCGAGGGTCACCTCCACCTCCGACGTGGCGCCGGCCGGCACGGTCATGCTCGACGCGGACGGGTCGGCGGTGCCTTCGGCGGTGTAGAACTGCGGGTTCTCCGTCGGCGCGCCGGTCGCGACGCCGTGCTGGACCCCGATGTCGTAGGTCTTCTCCTGGTCGGAGTCGTTGGTGACCCCGAGGGTGACCGTCTGCAGGCCCTGCTCGCCCTCGCCGAGCGAGATCGAGGGAGCGCCGATGCTGGTCGTGGTGTGCACTGCCTCGACCAGGTCGAGCAGGCCGGCGCCCTGACGGTGGACCGGCTCGAGGTAGCCCTGATCAGGTGAGAGCGACCAGGTCAGCGGATCCGCGGTGTTCATCATCGCGGTCTTCACATCTTTCGGTGCGAGGGCCGGGTGGGCCTGCAGGAGCAGCGCCGCAGCACCGGCGACATGGGGAGCCGCCATCGACGTCCCCGACTTCGCGCCGTGCCCGCCCTGCTCGAGCGGGACCGTGGACCAGATCGAACCGCCGGGAGCGGCGATGTCCGGCTTGAGCTCCAGCTCGGCGGTGAGCCCGTAGGAGGAGAAGTCCGAGACCAGCCCGCCGGTCGCGTTCTCGACGACGGTGGTGCCCTCCTGCCAGGCCCAGGTGACGTCGCCCGCGGCGGCCGCCTCCTGGAGCGCAGCCCCGTCGGCCTGACCGATCATGACCACGGGGATGGTGATCGCCGGGTCGCCCTCGACGGTGGGGTTCACCGCGCCGGGTGAGTTGTTGTACAGGATCACGGCGTCGTAGCCGGCCTCCTGGCCGGCGAGCGCCTTCTCGTAGAAGGAGCAGACGCCGCGTTCGACGAGCAGAGCCTGGCCGGAGCTGGCGGCGGGCGGGACCGCGTCGGCGGTGCAGCCCTGCGCGGCCTCGGTGCCCGGTTCGCCAGCAGGGATCAGCGCGAGCTCTCCCTCGGTGGGTGCGGCCGGACCGCCGGTGGCTGCGGCATAGGCGCGCTCGCCGTCGGCCGCGATGCCGAAGGGCGTGCGCATGTGGGTGTTGTCGACCGAGGCGACGGTGATCGCGTCGGAGGCGACGCCGGGGGCGCCGCTCGAGAAGGTCCCGGCCGCCCCCTCGTTGCCGGCAGAGATGACGACGGTGACGCCGTTGGCGGTGAGGGAGTCGGCCAGCTGCGCCGTGGGGTAGTCCTGCCAGGTCATGAAGCTCGCCCCGAGGGACATGTTCACGACGTCCGCACCGTCGGTCAGCGACTGCTCCATCGCCTCGAGGATCACGTCGGTGCTGCTGGTGCCGTCGCAGCCGAAGATCCGGTAGGAGAGGAGGTCCACGTCAGGGGCGGCGCCGATGACCTCGCCGTCCGCGCCGATGATGCCGGCCACGTGCGTGCCGTGGCCACCGCAGTCGTCGGGGTAGGCGTCGGGCGCCGCGGGGATCCCGGTGGTGGAGTCGTAGTCGTCGCCGACGTAGTCGTAGCCGCCGACGACGCGATCACCGGGGAAGTCGGCCTTCTCGTCGTTGACGCCGGATCCACCGAGGTCGGGGTTGTTGTAGTCGATGCCGGAGTCGATCACCGCGACGGTGACGCCCTCACCCGTGAGGCCGTCCACCTCCTGCACCTGGTCCACGCCGGTCATGGCATTGCCGAACACATCCTCCGGGCCCGCGTCCGCAGGCTCGGCGGGCTCGGGCTGGGCCACCTCGAGCACCGGGTACACGGCCTCTACACCGTCGACGGCGCGCAGCTTCGTGACGTCCGCGTCGTCCATCTGCACCGCCATGCCGTTCCAGCCCTGGACGTAGGTCGTATCGACCGTCAGCGGGATCGACGCATCAGCGGCGCGGGCGCTGACCGTGTCCTGGGCGGAGACGTTGGCCGAGCGGCTGCCGCCGCGGAGCACCGGGTCGCCGGAGACCTCGACGAGCCAGCGCCCGGGGATCGCCTCGGGCGCGGCGTCGAGGACCTCGTCGGGCGTGGGGGTGTCCACGCCGAGGTCGGAGGCGGATCCGAGGGGTTCGGGGCCGCCGTCGGCGAGCGCCGGTGTGGTCACGAGAAGACCGGCGACGAGGGTCGCGCCGGCTGCCGCCGCGAGCACTCCGCGCGGTCTGGGCAGGTGAGGGTGGATGAAGGGCATCGAAGCGTTCCTCCGGGGGATGGGATGGGCGGTGCGCTGCGCATCGTCGCGCCCGGGATCACCGGCGCGCACCAGCACTGCGCATCTCATCACGCCTGATGCACCGGCGTGAGCCCAATCACTGAAGATCCAGGCCACGATCGTGCAACCACGAGGCGCCACGGCTGCGCCGCCCGTGTAAGGGCCCATGCAGGCCCCGGTGACAGCTCGCCGTCACGGGAGTGCGTCCGACGGCTCCTCGCTCTCGCTCTCATGGTGCAGGGTGATCGCCTGGGGCGTCGGCAGCTCGTATCCGGGACGGTCGAGGAACTCGAGGGCCTCGTCCACGCGCTCGTCCTCGTCCAGCACCATCACGCTGAGCATCCCGAGCCGGCCCTCATCGATCTGCAGCTCCAGCGAGAAGCAGAAGCCGCCCTGATCGAAGCGGCCGGTGACCGGCCAGGTCTGATTCCACGGCACGGCGAGGCGCTCCGCCCGCTCGACGACGAGCATCACGTCGCTGCTCCCGCTGCCGACATCGATGACGCGGGTGGAGTCCAGCTGCGTGCGCAGCGCGGGGGCGCCGGCATGGTCGCCGCCGTCGGCCGGAGGCGCGAGCAGAGCCGCGATCAACGCTCTGACCTGCTCGGGCATTTCCACCGTCGCCTGGTCGTCCTCGGACGGAGCAAGCTCGCCACCGCGTTCGGCCCAGGTCGGCGTCGGCACCAGGTAGAGCGCCGCCGCGCCAGCCGCCCCGATCCCGGCCAGCAACAACCGCGGCCGCGACACCCCGAGACGATGGAGCCCGCCCACGATCCTGTGATCCAGATGCTCGGACAGGTCCATGAGGCCCAGGGTGACACCTCCGGTGAGGAGTCCGTCGAGTGCCGGGTCGAGCAGCGCCCCCTCTTCCGTCGTGGTATCCGCGACGAGCAGACCGCTCACCGCAGCCGTGCCCACCCGGTAGGCGGCACGGGTCCAGGGTCCGAGCCGTCGGGGCTCGATGAGGGTGAGAGCGCCCACGGCGCCCGCCGCGACGGTGAGGCGGAGCAGGCGGCCGGAAGAGATCGAGGTCATGAGCTGATTCTATGGTCAGTGCAGGATTCGCCGGCGAGGCGCTCACGAGTCGGAGCAGAGCCCCGCCCCACCCCTGCGATCCGGCCGCGCGTGCGGGCCCGGTACCCTCGCACCGTGAACCGCACCGCCGACGCTCCCTCGACCCGGCAGGACGCCCCGCCGTCCACCGACCGAGTCGCGCGGCGGGGATGGCTCCTGGTGCCCCCGTTGCTCGCCGTGCTCGCGACCGTCGCCTATGGGGTGCAGGGCACGCTGCAGTTCCGGAACCTCGTGACACGGTCATGGGACCTGGGGATCTTCACGCAGCTCGCGCGGGCCTACGGGGAGCTGCGCGCGCCGATCGTCCCGATCAAGGGCGACGACGTGAACCTGCTCGGCGATCACTTCCATCCGATCCTGGCGCTGCTCGCCCCCGTGTGGTGGGTATGGCCCTCGGGCGAGGCGCTGCTGTGGACCCAGGCGCTGCTGCTGGGGATCTCCGCGATCCCGCTGACCCGGCTCGCGATCGATCGCCTCGGCCCCTGGCTGGGCTCCGTCGCGGGCGGAGCGTACGTGTTCTCCTTCGGGCTCCAATCCGCCGCGTCCGTGCAGTTCCACGAGATCGCGTTCGCGGTGCCGCTGCTGGCGATGGCCCTGACCTCCCTGCTGCGTGACCGGGTGCCCGCCGCTGTGCTGTGGGCGGCGCCCCTGGTGCTGGTCAAGGAGGACCTCGGTCTCACCGTCGCCCTGCTGGGAGGGATCATCGCACTACGGCACCGGGACGATCGCGAGCATCGCCTGCTGGGATACGCCCTCGCCTGCTGGGGCGCGGGCTGGTTCATCCTGTCGACCTTCGTGATCCTGCCGGCGCTGAACACGGCCGGGCAGTACGACTACACCGACAACCTCGGCTCGCCGCTGGACGTGTTCTGGCCGGGGGCGAAGTGGGTGACGGTGCTGATGCTGCTGCTGGCCGCCGGGGTCATCGGTGCCCGCTCCCCGCTGATCGCCCTCGTGCTGCCCACGCTGGCCTGGCGCTTCACCGGCACCGTCGAGTTCTACTGGGGATGGGGCTGGCACTACGACGCCGTGCTCATGCCGATCGCCCTGGCCGCGCTGCTCGATGCCCTCGGCGACCGTCGCAGCGGCCGCGCCACCGCGTGGCTGCGGCGCCACGCCCCGGTGCCCGTGCGGCGCATCCGGGTCACCGCGGTCGCGGCCTCCGCCGTGGTCACACTGATGCTGGGCGGGTCGATGCCGGTGCTGGACGTCGTGCGGCCCGGGAGCTGGGAGCCGACATGGCGGGCCCCGTACGCCGCCGCCGCGCTGGACGCCGTGCCGGACGGCGCCGTGCTCGCCGTCGACATCACCCTCATGGCCCAGGCGGTGCCCGACCACGACGTGCAGTGGATCCACGGTCCCAACACGAGGGTGCCCGACTGCGTGCTCAGCGACGTCTACGCCTTCTCCTGGGCCGAGCAGCCGCCCGCAGACATCACCGACTGGTCGCAGGAGACCTGGAGGACGGACTTCGAGACCGTCTACGACGACGGCGGGTTCAGCGTGGCGTGCCGGCCGTAGGGCGCGACGCATCACGAGATCGGCCTCTCGCGCCCGGTGCGCGACGACGGACGAGGTCCAGAGCCCGGCCGCCTGCGCACGCACAGGAGCTCGAGTATTCGATCGCCGCCGTGCCTGCAGCCGCCTACGCTCGGATCCTGGAACCACCGCAGGCACCCTCATTCTTGGTACCTGCTACCTGGTTGCTGGACCCTCAGCATCTTCCCCCGAACGGAGAACCTGTGGCCGACGAATTCGTCTCGGTGACCTCGAGAAGCGTGTCGCGTGATCGGCGGGTCTGGTCGACCACCGTGCATCGGCTGCTCTCCCATCTCGCCGACGCTCGAGTGGACGATCTGCCGGTCCCGCTCGCAGAGCAGTCGCCGGAGCTGGACGAGGTCAGCTTCGTCGAAGGGACCACGGCGGTCGACGTGGTGCTGAACCGCGATCAGGTCGAGTCCTTCGGTCGCCTGCTGCGCTCGCTCCATGACGCCGGCGCGGACTTCGACGCACTGCCCACCGACGCGTGGCAGCCGTTCGAGTTCCGGGCCCATGCCCCGGACCCGTTCAGCGAGAGCACCTTCCTCTCCGAGATCGTGATCGGGCACGGCGACACGGGGCCCTGGAACGTCCTGGTGACCTCGGCGGAGTCCGTGTCCCTGATCGACTGGGAATTCGCGGGCCCGATCGTGCGACTCGACGAGATCGCCGCCACCTGCTGGCTGACCATGCGGTTCCACGATCCCGAGGTCGACGCGGTCGCTCCGCTGACGAGTCTCCAGGAGAAGGTCGAGCTGCTGCGCGCCTTCCTGGACGCATACGGCCTGGAGCGTGCGCTCTGGCCGGCGGTCGTGCAGGGCATGAGCGACTACGCGATCCGCGATACGGCGTACGAGGCCACGCGACTGAACATCTCGGCAGGCGAGGCGGCGACGGACGATTCCGTGCCGTGGCGGCTGGCCTGGCGTTCACGCAGCGCCGCCTGGATCATCCGGCACCGTGCCGAGATCCTTCACCTGCTGGGGGTCTGACGGTGTCCCTCGCGACGGGGAGGTCATCGTGCAGTCGTTGAGGTGCCCGTCGGCTGCTCGCGACGTCCTCGAGAGGTGAGCGCGTCGGAGCGATCGATCCTGGGGCGACCTCAGCCGCCATCGCTGGGATCGGTGGGATCGGTGGGATCGGTGGATGGATCGTTTGTGGACGGGGTGGTTTCCGGATCGGTCGAGCTCGGGCTCTCGCTCGGCGACTCGGTCGGCTCAGCTGTCGTCGGATCAGTCGGATCAGTCGGATCAGTCGGCTCAGTCGGATCAGTCGGCTCAGTCGGCTCAGACGGATCGGTCGGATCGGTCGACGGATCAGCAGTCGGATCAGTAGTCGGATCAGTAGTCGGATCGGTCGACGGCTCCGTGGTCGGGTCGGTCGGGCTGGGCGTCGAGCCGCCACCGTCGCTGCCGTCGTCTCCGTCGTCCTCGCCGCCTGCACCGTCGCCCGGGGGTGTGCTCTGGTCATCGGTCGGCGGAGCGGGCTCGACAGGGCTGGGGCCGACGGGACCGGGGTCCTCGGTCGACTCCGGGGTCGTGGGTTCGTCCTCGGCGGGGTTCTCCGACGACGGGTCCGGGTCTTCGGCATCCGGTGCCTCGGAGGTCGGCTCCTCCGTCTCCGGGGCAGGCGATTCCGACTCCGGAGTCGGCGAATCCGCGTCCGTGTCCGGCGAATCCGACTCGGGCGACGGCGAGTCCGGTTCGGGCGACGGGTCGGCGGTCGTCGTCCCGGGGCTCGCGGGCTCAGGCGTCTGCGTGGGGGCGTTGTCGGCTCCGCCGCCGTCGGACGGCGTGACCTCCTGGACGACGGTCGGGTCGTCCTGCTGGTCCCCGGCGAGCGCGGCCAGCGGCCCGACACCGGCGATGCCGAAGCCTGTGAAGGCGCCGACGGCGGCGACGCTCGCAGCGGCCAGGACGATCGAGACCCGCGGCGTCGAGGCCGGCGAGTCCGTGCTGCGCACGCCCGTCACCCGTCGACGCATGGTTCCCCCTGTGCTGTTCCATCGTGATGCTGTTCAGTCCTGCGGTGCTTCTCTCCGGCCACGACCGGGAGCCATCGATCGCGCTCCCCGGGTCACGACCAGATTCCAGGGTATGCGGGCCCCGCACCGATCTGAAGACCGCCGGGCAGAAATCATCCATCGTCCTCGAAGAGTTTCCTGCGAATCTTCATCGCCGGGTCGTACGTCTCGGATGTCGGGCCGACGACAGGCGGCCCCGTCGATCGAGGGGACCGGGACGGACAGGCCGGTCCGTAACAGCCGTTCAGTCGAGCTTCACGTGACGGGTGCGGCGGGACCGGGGGTCGACCTGGGCCTGCTCCCGCTTCGCCCGGGCGGACTCCACGCGGATCCGCCACGGCGAGTACCGTTCTGCGGCCAGCGCGATCTGGAGGCCGCGGGAGAGTGCCTGATCCGTCGGCGTCGCCGGGAGCGCCGCGAGCTCGTGCGCGTGCTCCGGCAGCAGATGCGCGGCCCCGCAGGCGCTCCAGCGGGCCGCGATCTGCGTGATCTGGCTGCGGGTGTCGAGCATCGAGTGGCCGGCCCCGGGGACCTCGAGCAGTCGAGCCCCGGGGATCCGTGCCGTGAGCTCCCGGGCGATCCGAGGTGGGGAGATGAGATCCAGCGACCCCGTGATCACCAGGGTCGGGGCGGTGATCGCCGGGGCGAGCTCGTGCAGATCGAGCACCTCACCGGTGAACGGCGGCACCGTCCGGGACTTCTCACCGGAGATCACCAGCGGATCCAGCGGACCGCCGTCCGCATGATGCCCGCCGCCGAGCTCGGTGTGGAGGATGCGGGCGGTCAGGTCGTACTCCATGACGTACGGCGTGGACTGCAGCCAGTCACGGTTCAGCACCTGCCGCACGCTGTTCCAGGTGAGCTGACCGCGACCCAGGGCGAGCAGGTCCACGAGGTCCCGCACGGCGGACGGCCCGCCGTGCTCATGGACGGCCAGCACCACCGGACCCGCGCGGTACCCGTCCACGACGCCCTCCCCCACGAGCCGACGCAGGGACGACGCGGTCGTCGAGGTGGCCGGCACGGTGCCGTCCCAGTACATCGCTCGCAGCGTCTCCTGCGCGATCTTCTCGTCGTCCGCACTGGTCAGCGGGGAATCCAGGACGAGGGAATGCACCCGCTCGGGGTGCAGGACGGCGAGTGCCTGGGCCAAGTAGGCGCCATAGCCCACGCCGTACAGCGCGACCTGCGGGGCCCGAGCATGGTCCAGCACCGCGAGCACGTCACCGAGCACCTCACGCAGCGACATGGCATGGGGCGGGAGGTCGTGACCCTCCGCGTCGAGGCGCGAGAGGCCCACGCCCCGGTGCTCCATCATGAGCACGTCGAGGCCGCGCCCGGCGAGGCTTCGACGCAGCACGTCGTAGGGCAGCACCGAGGCCCGGTCGGGCCCGTCGGGGAGCAGCAGCACGGGCACCTCCGGCGTTGCCGCCACGGGCTGCTCGGCGCCGTCGACCGTCACCTCGTCGACCGGCGCTCCGGCCGACGCCGTCCGTCGCAGCGAAGTGCTGCGCGGGACGGTCCGCGCATAGCGCAGCGGAAACAGACGCTCGTCGCCGGCCGAGATCTCGCGGTAGACCGTCATCAGGTCGTTGCGGATCTGCAGCAGATCGTCCTGCGCGGGACGATCGAAGAGGTCGGTGGAGCGCACGCCGGGGAGCTTCACGAGCCGATCGTGTTCCACAGGAACGTGTACAGCAGGGCGTTCATCCGGGCCGCCTGCTCGTTGGTGGCCGCTCCCCCGTGCCCGCCCTCGGTGTTCTCCCATGAGCGCACATCCGCGCCGAGGGATTCCATCGCGGCCGTGAACTTGCGGGCGTGACCGGGATGGACCCGGTCGTCGCGGGTGGAGGTGAGCAGGAAGGTCGGCGGATACGGCTGCTCGGTGTCCTCGCGCAGCAGGTGGTACGGGCTGAAGGTGCGGATGTACTCCCAGTCCTCGGTGTCCGGGTCGCCGTACTCGGCCATCCAGGAGTAACCGGCCAGCAGATGGTTGTAGCGCTTCATGTCCAGCAGCGGCACCTGGATGATGACCGCCCCGAACAGCTCGGGGTACTGGGTGACCATGTTCCCGGTGAGCAGGCCGCCGTTGGAGCCGCCGCGCACCGCCAGATGGTCCCGGTCGGTGACGCCGCGCTCCACGAGGTCCCGTCCCACCGAGGCGAAGTCCTCGTAGGCACGATGACGGTTCTCCTTGAGCGCCGCCTGATGCCAGCGCGGCCCGTACTCGCCGCCGCCGCGGATGTTCGCCAGCACGTAGGTACCGCCGCGCTCCAGCCAGGCCTTGCCGATCGCGCCGAGGTAGCTCGGAGTCAGGGAGATCTCGAAGCCGCCGTACCCGTACAGAAGGGTCGGCGAGGGCCGCTCCGACTCCACGGCGTCGGTGCTCGAGATCTCGAAGTACGGGATCCGGGTGCCGTCATCGCTGGTCGCGAAGTGCTGGCTGACCTCCAGGCCGGTGGTGTCGAAGCGGGCCGGGGTGGACTTGATGATCTCGAGCTCGCCGGGCTCGCCACCGCCGGCGACCTCCGAGAGATCACCCAGGTGCAGCGTGGTGGGCTCGATGAAGCCGGTCACGGTCACCCAGATCCGGTCGTCGACGTCCGAGTCGACCGCCGCCACCCCGATCGAGCCCTGCAGCTCGGGGTAGAGGTCCTGGCTCACCCAGGCGCCGTCCTCGTCGCGGGTGTGGACCTCCAGGCGGTGCACGACGTCCTCGAGGATCGAGAGCACCACCGCGGTCTTCGTGATGGTCATCCCCTCCAGCGACGTGCTCTCGGTGGGC
This sequence comes from Brachybacterium tyrofermentans, assembly GCF_014897585.1. GTDB lineage: Bacteria > Actinomycetota > Actinomycetes > Actinomycetales > Dermabacteraceae > Brachybacterium > Brachybacterium tyrofermentans. Next base: position 29,113 of record NZ_JABUXW010000029.1, read on the forward strand.
TCGAACAGCACGTGCAGCTCGGGCTCGCCGCGCAGGAAGCCGTCGAAGTCACCGACGACGAGAGAGCCGGACAGGTAGGTCGTCCCGTCAATCTCCCAGTCGCTGCGCGGACTGAAGATGCCCAGGTCGCGGTGCGCGTTGGCCTCGAGATCGTGGGGGACGTCGAGGGTGGTGAGCGCCGGGGGCTCCTGTCCCCGATCCACGACGTGGACGCTGTTGTCGTAGAAGGCGTGCGCCTCGATCACCCAGTCCCGCTCCCAGCCGGGGGTGGAGTCGTGGGCGGCGAACACGGCCATGTCGTTCTCGGCGACCTCATGCACCAGAAGTGCCTCGTCCAGCGGGGTGCCGCGGGTCCACAGGCGCGCCTGGCGCGCGTAGCCCGAGCTGGTCATGGTGCCCTCGCCGAAATCGGTCGAGGCCCAGACCGTGTCGACGTCGATCCAGCTCAGGCTCCCCTTCGCCTCGGGGCGGAAGAACCCGCCCTCGGCCTCGGGCACGAAGGAGAGGGTCTCGAGGTCGAACTCGCGGGTGACGTCGGCGTCGGAGCCGCCGTGGGAGAGGTCGATCAGGGCGTGCCGATAGGGCTCCCCGTCCTCGAGGCCGACGGGGCGCAGCAGGCTCGCGCCGTGCCACACCCAGTCCTCGCCCTCGGCCTCGTTGAGCGCATCGACGTCCAGCAGGATCTCCCAGTCGGGGGCGTCCGTGCGGTAGGACTCCAGCGTGGTGCGGCGCCACAGCCCGCGCTCGTGCTCGCCGTCGGTCCAGAAGTTGTAGAGATGCTCGCCGCGCAGCACCACGCCCGGGATCCTGTCCGTCGCGTCGAGGATCTCGAGGATCTCGCGCTGCAGGGTCTGCGCGAGCGGTGCCTCGTCGGCGTCGGATCCGCGGGGATCGCGCACCGCGTCGAGCTCGGACTCCGCGGCGGCGTTGTGCTCGCGCACCCAGGCCAGGGCCTTCTCCCCGGTCACGTCCTCGAGCCACTCGTGGGGATCGGAGGAGCCGTCGGGGGCGGGGAGCTGCGCGGCAGAGGTGCCCTGCGGGGCGGCGGATGGGCTCGGCGAGGCGGCGTCGGTCATCGGGTCTCCTTCAGGAGGTCGTCGGGGGAGGTCGTGAAGTCTGCGAGGGTCCGGCTCCAGGCGGCTTTCCAGGCGTCGCGGCCGGTTGCCGTCTCCAGGCCCTTGTGCTCGATGCCGAGCGTGCTGCGGGGCTCGGTCGAGGTGCGTCCGGCCGGGCTGCTCTTCGCCGTGATGTTCACGGAGATGCGGCTCCCGTCGGCCACCGCGGCGCGCCAATAGCGCCAGGTCGCAGTGTCGCTGAGGCGGGGCTCCTCGAGTCCCAGCTGCTCTCGTCGCGCGGGCGTCATGAATGTCGCCCAGCGGTCGCGCACGGCGTCGATGTCCCCCGGGACGGTCCGGGAGGCGGAGGCGGAGAAATCGCCGTCGCAGCTCTGTCCCACCACCCGTCGGCCGATGACCTGCTCATAGGCGACCGTGACGCCCTGCGCCCACCATTCGGTGATGTCCCAGCGCTCGGGCAGCAGGCGGGCGATGGCGGCGTGGTCGAGATCGGGACCACCGGCCTCGGTGATCCGCTGCACCCAGGTCTCCAGCGCGGTGCCGGTCCCGGACTCTATCGAGGCAGCTCGGGGGTGCTCCCGCGGCGACGTCTCGGTGTTCATGGGGCCACCCTACGGGGCGTCCGGTGCCGCACATCACAGCATCCTGGGGCAGGGGTCGGCATGGAACACTGGCGCCATGCGACGACGTCATCTCCTGGCCCTGGCCCCGACGGCCGCCCTCGCCGCCTGCACCACTCCCGGGGAGGATCCGGCGACGGACGGGAACGGCGATTCCGGCGGCTCCTCGGACGGCGGCACCGGCTCGGCGGACGGCTCGGACGGCGGGGGCCCGACCGACGACCCCACGACCGAGCCGACCGAGGATCCACCGACGGCCGCCGAGCTGCTGCTCGAGGAGCTCGAGCCGCGGGAGCTGGCCGGGCAGCTGGTGCTGGTCGGCATCCCGGCGGGCACCGAGATCCCTCGCGAGGTGCTCGCGGAGCATCACGCCGGCGGGATCTTCCTGCTGCAGGTGTGGGAGAGCGCCGACGCGGTGGACGCCGCGGTGGACGCCGCCCAGGAGGGCTCCCGCCCCGACCTGCCCCCGCTGATCGCCGTGGACCAGGAGGGCGGGCAGGTGAGGATGCTGCGCGGGGATGCCGCCCGGAATACCCCGTCGGCCGAATCCCTCGGGAAGGACGGCACGGACGCCGTCGCCGAGGCGTACACGAGCATCGGCGAGGACCTCGCCGCTCTCGGCATCCACGTGGCCTTCTCCCCCGTCGCCGACGTCGTGGATCCCGCGCTGGGCGACGGCAACGGGCCCGTCGGCACGCTGGACCGCGGCTTCGGCACGGAGCCCGAGCAGGTGGGCGAGTGCGTCGCAGCCGCCGTCGAGGCGCTGGATGCCCAGGGGGTGGCGGCGACCCTCAAGCACTTCCCGGGCCTGGGCAGGGTCCGCGAGAACACCGACTTCTCGGCCGAGGGCATCGAGGACACCGTCACCGGGCCCGACGATCCGTTCCTGGGCTCCTTCTCCGCCGGGATCGACGCCGGCGCACAGCTGGTGATGATGTCCTCGGCGATCTACCCGCAGCTCGAGGAGGGCGTGCCCGCCATGTTCTCGCGGGCCGCGATCCAGGACCTGCTGCGCGACCAGCTCGGCTTCACCGGGCTCGTGATCACGGACGACATCGGGGCCGCTCAGGCCGTCGCCGACGTTCCCGTCGCCGAGCGTGCCACCCGTCCGCTCGCCGCCGGCGGAGACGTGGTGATCACGGCCGACGCCTCGCTCACCGGTCAGCTGGTCGACGCGCTCGAGGCGTGGGCCGCGGAGGATCCCGCGAACCTGGCGCGCGTCAAGGAGTCCGTGCTGCGCGTGCTCGCTCTCAAGGAGCAGCTCGGGCTGCTCACGGCTGAGTGATCAGGCCGGGCTCAGCGATCAGGCCCTGTCGAGCGATCAGGCCTTGTCGAGCGTGATCAGGTGGTTCAAGGGGCTGTAGCCGGTCCCGCTGTGACGGGAGACCTTCCAGCCCTGCGCGTTCTCGATGGCGCTCGCGAGGAACTCCCGGGCCGAGGCCACGATGGTCACGAGGTCGTCCTGGCTGCCGGCATCGCCGATCTCGCCGAGCTCCCCGGCGCGGCTGAACTCCTCGATCCGGGCGAGCTGCGCCGTGATCGCGGCCGAGAGGGTCGACCCGGCGCCGCGCACGAACCGTCCGGCCACGCGCTCCGCCCGCAGCAGATCGGTGCCGCCGGGGTGCACGAGGACGTCGACCGCGTCGTCGTGCTCCAGCCGTCCGCCGGTGATGAGCACGGCCCGCGGTCCGAGCGCCTGGAGGGCCAGCGCCTGCTCCCGCATCTCGTCGATCGAGGTGGCCAGCGGCCGGCCCAGCAGCTGAGCCGCCTCCGCCATGTTCGGGGTGAGCACATCGACCAGCGGCAGCAGGGAGTCGCGCAGCGCCGTCGCGCCCTCCGCGGAGATCAGCGCCGAACCGTCGCTGCCCACCATCACCGGATCCAGCACGAGACGTCCCAGCGACCCGGAGTGCTCGCGCACCGCCTCCGCGACGGCCTCGACCACGGCCGCACTGCCCAGGGCACCGATCTTGGTGGCGTCGAGCAGGAGGTCCGTGGCGACGGCATCGATCTGGCTGCGCACCACATCTCCGGGCAGATAGTGAATGCCGCGGAGCCCCTGCGAGTTCACCGTCGAGACCATGGTGACGGCGCTCGCCCCATAGGCACCGAGCGCCGTGAAGGTCTTCAGATCCGCCTGGAGGCCGGAGGCCCCGTCGGAATCGGAGCTGGCGATCGTCAGGACGAGGGGTGGGCGCATGCGGACTCCATCTATCGGTGCCGGGACCGGAGCGAGGTCTCCGTCGGCCTGTGCCCGGAGAGTATCAATCGCACCTGCTCGTCGTGACCTGGACCTGCTGGTGGCCCCGCTCCTCGTGCTGCTGCCCGGCCCGCCGATCGCGGCACCGTCGATCCCGCTGGTCGAGGCAGGTCCGTCCCGCGGGTCGTCCCGGTTCAGGAACGCCGGGCGTCGCATGCGAGAATCACCCGGGGACACGGGGTCCTCTTCAGGGATCCCTCGACGGGGCAGGGGCCCTCCGCGCCGGGGAGGTGGCGATGACTCAGGATCCGCACAGCGACGATCAGCGGTCGCCTGATTCCGGCCTGCCCGACTTCAGCGATCACGATCCGCATGAGCTGTCCGGGACGGGGCCTGCCGAGAACGGCGTGACCCTGGGCGAGCCCGGAGAGCGGGCCCGCCACCGGACCCTGGCAACCGTGCTGGCCGTCGTCGGCTCCGGGGTCGTGCTGCTCGCCGTCATCGCCCTCGTGCTCTCGCAGACGGTGTTCCGCTCCGTGCTCGACGAGGGCGATCCCACCGCGTTCAAGACCGGTGACCGGACCGCCGGCGGCCAGTCGGAGTACGTGCCCGATCCCGAGGACCCCGACCTCGCTCCCCCTCCGCCGATCTTCACCGAGAAGCCGACCACGGACTGCACCTTCCCGAGCGACCCCGGCTCGCCCCCGTCCTCGGACCCCGGCACGATCCGCGGCGGCGATCTCCAGTACACGATCCCCGACACCTGGGACTACCCGTGGGGCTCCGGTGACCTCCCCTATATGTCCGAGGTCAACGCCCAGGGACGACAGGTCGAGAACTCCTGGTTCAGCGTCGTGAACCTCGGTCGGGTGGTCTGGTCGGACGAGGAGGGCGGCTATCCCGGGCTCGAGAAGGCCGCGGTCGCGATCTTCCAGTGCTACGCGACCACCTCCGGGGTCGTCGCCTATTTCGGCGACCACCCGAAGGTCACCGACTACCGCTCCGAGGTCATGACAGTCGACGGCCATCAGGCGTGGATCGTGCAGGCCACCTACCACTTCGAGGACCCCGAGATCCTCGCGACCACGGACTCCTCGGTGGTGACGGCGATCGTGGTCGAAGGACCCGACGGGCCCAGCGCCCTGGCCAGCGACGTCGCGGCCGACCAGCCTGAGCACGTCCAGGAGCTCGCCGACATCATCGCCAGCCTCGAGGTCGTCGAATGACGACCCGGCAGACCGGCGGTGGCCGAGGCAACGCTCTGCTGCTCGGCGGGCTCTCCTTCGCGCTCGTGTTCCTGCTCATCGTCGGCGCCACCGTGGCCTATCTGGTGCTGCGGCCCGCTGCGAGCAGCGGCCCCGACAGCCAGAGCGCCTCCTCCAGCGCCTCCACGACGTCGACGGAGTCCGAGTCGCCCACCCCGACGGAAGTCGTCGAGGAGCGCTGCTACACCCCCGAGTACGAGCGGGCCTCCACCAACCCCTCCGGGAAGCTGCTCGGCGGTGGCCTCCAGTTCATCCCGCCGGCCGTGTTCGACGGCCGTGAGAGCGCCGGGCCCGCCTCCTTCCTCAATGACACCCAGGTCGCGACCGCGCTGGTCGAGGAGGGATGGATCTCGACGATCACGGTCGGCGCCGTCGACTGGCAGCCCGGCGTCGAGTACCCGGGCAACGAGATCGCCTCCCAGAAGATCGCGAAATGCTTCTTCACGGACGGCGACTGGGGGGACAACCGTGCCCGCGAGCGCACCTGGGACGAGGAGACCACCACCCCGGTGACCATCGCCGGGATGCCCGGCTACACCACCCGGGCCATCGTGAACTTCGGCTCCGACGACCTCGAGAAGACCGACGCCACCGAGATCGTCGTAGTGGTGCTCGAGACCGAGCAGGGTCCCAGCGCCCTCGCCCTCGAGACCGCCGTCGGCGTCACCGACCATGAGGAGGCCGCTGATGCCGCCCTGGAATCCCTCACCGGGCTGGGCAGCTGACCGCCTCCGCTCCCCCGCTCAGAGCACTCCGGCTCGGAGTTGCCCTGCTCGGAGCTCTTCTGCTCAGACCACCGCCGAGGCGAGCCGGCAGAGGTTGTCCAGCAGCCGCATCGGCACGGGCCGCTGCTCCCATTCCTCGAGCGTCAGCTGCCGGCTGCGCGAACGGTAGACGTCCTCCACGTCGTACATCTTCTGGATGAAATCGGTGCCGCCGACCATCATCGAGCTCTCCATGTCCAGCAGGAACGAGCGGATGTCCATGTTGGAGGAGCCGATCACGGTCACCGAGTCGTCGATGGTGACGTGCTTGGCGTGGAGGATGGTCGGGGCCCGGTAGAGCCAGATCTTCACCCCTGCCGCGAGCAGCTCCGAGTAATAGGAGCGCTGGGCATGGAAGACCAGGAACTGATCGCCGATCTCGGAGACGAACAGCTCGACCTCGACGCCGCGGCGCGCCGCGGTCACGATCGCGGCGAGCATCGACTCGTCGGGCACGAAATAGGGGCTGACCGCGCAGATGCGCCGGTCCGCCGAGTAGAACAGCTGATTGAACAGGGCGAGGTTGTTCTCGAACACGAAGCCCGGGCCGCTGGGGACCAGCTGGCATTCGTAGGTTCCGGAGGTGTCGACCGGGGCCTGGACCAGGTCGGCCTCGGAGAGCATCTCGGCGGACTCGTAGTACCAGTCGGTGGCGAACAGCAGATTCATCTCCGAGACGATGGGGCCGCGGAACCGGGCCATCGTCTCCTGCCAGTGCAGACCCCGACGGATGTTGGCCCGCTTGTTGTAGTGCGCGGCGATGAGGTTCTGGCTGCCCATCCACCCGATCTGGCCGTCGATCATCAGCAGCTTGCGGTGATTGCGCAGATCGGGCCGCTGGAAGGCGCCGTCGCGGAAGGGTTTGACCGGCATCATCGGGTAGTGCTCGATGCCGTGGGCGTCGAGGTGGCGACGCATCGCCCGGTAGACCGAGCCGTGGGTGAGCGAGGCCCAGTGGTCGTACAGCACCCGGACCTTCACGCCACGAGCGGCGGACTCCGCGAGGGCATCGAAGAAGTCCTGGGTGGTCGTGTCCAGAGCCATCGCGAAGAACAGGACGTGCACTTCGCTCTCGGCGGCGCGGATGTCCTCGGCCATGCGGGACAGCGAGGTGTCGTAGTCGATCTCGAGATCCGCAGAGTTGTTCCCGGTGAGCGGGAACGCGCCGAGCTCGCGGTTCAGGTTCACCGCGGACTGCAGCCAGCTCGGCGAATCGGCATCGAGCTCGCTGTCGGGGATGTCGTGCGCCCGCACATGCATCAGACGGTTGATGACCTTCTGCTTCTCACGTCGCTTCCGCGGCAGCTGCGCCTTGCCCAGCAGCAGGTACAACGGGAAGCCGAGGAGCGGGAAGATCATGATCGCCATCAGCCAGGCGAGGGCTGATCCGGGCCGTCGGTTCCGCGGGACCACCACGAGGCCGAGGATCCGCAGGATCACGTCGATCGCCAAGAAGATGTACGTGATGACGACGACGCCGTGGTCGAGCACCCACTGCCACAGCTCGGCCATCGGGAACACCTCTCTGTCGGGAACGGAACGGCGGGCCCCCGAGGAGGGGACCCGCCGTTCCAGCATACGGGCGGCGCACGGAGCGCTCGCCGATCGACGCTGTCAGTCGCCGCGGAGGATCGCGAGGATCCGCAGGATCTCGATGTACAGCCACACCATGGTGGCGGCGAGCCCGAAGGCGCAGCGCCAGGCGTAGTTGCGCGGCGCGCCCGAGTTCGCGGCGCGCTGGACGTCCTCGAAGTCCATCACGAGGCAGTACGAGGCCATGACGACGGCGAGGCCGCCGATGATCAGGCCGATCAGCCCGTTGCGCAGGCTCTGCCCGGTCATGAGCAGGTACCCGATGTTCACGACGCCGAAGATCAGGTAGGCGACCATCGCCACGGAGACGATCTTGGTGAGCTTCGGCGAGGTGCGCAGCACGCCCACGCGGAACAGCACCAGCACGGTGCCGGCCACGGCGAGGGTGCCGAGCACGGCCTGCAGGGCGATGCCCGGGTAGGCGAGCTCCATGATCCCGCTGATGCCGCCGAGGAGAAGACCCTCGAACACGGCGTAGGCGAGCACGGCGATCGCCGAGGGCTGCTTCTTGAAGATGTTGACCATCGCCATGACCAGGCCGCCGATGAGACCGACGACCAGGGCACCCCCGGCGACCAGGGAGCCCAGCTGCTGCCCCTCGGGGCCAGCGACGGCGCCGAGCAACTTCGGGGTGATCCCGACGGCGAAGCCGACGACGACGATGAGGCCCAGGGTCGCGGTGATCGCGTTCAGGGCGTCGCGCATCGTCATGCGGCCGGTGTCGTGACCGGTCGCAGCCGGCCTGCTGTACATGGCCTCGAGGTTGTCGGGGCTCTGCTGGTCGAAGCCCTGGGACCATTGGGTCCCCTGGGCCGGGCCGCTCTGCGACTGACCGAACTGGGGGGCGCTGTAGTTCTGCCCCTGCACGGCCTGGTCACGGCCGAACACGATGTTGTGGCGTGCCATGGCGCTCCTCACGAGAGAGATGGTGGGCCGACGTCAGGGACGGAGAGCACCGTTCCCTGGCGCGCCGACTCCCCTACTGTATCGGCGTTTCCCGTGCTTGGGCTGGAAGCCCGCTCCGCTCTCCGCGAGGAGCGCCGCCTCTGCGGGTGGCGGCGAGCGCCCGTCAGCCGGCTTCGGCGAGCGCCTGGTCGAGGTCCGAGAGGAGATCGGTGATGTCCTCGATGCCGACGGACAGCCGCAGCAGCTCGTCGGAGATGCCTGCCTTCTCCCGGGCCTGCGGCGTCATGGCCTCGTGGGTCATGGTCGCCGGGCGGCAGATCAGCGATTCCACCCCGCCGAGGCTCACGGCGTATCCGGGATAGCGCAGGGCTCGCAGGAAGGCGACGCGGTCCAGCTCGGGTGCGAGCTCGAAGGAGAGCACCGCGCCGGTGCCGGTGGCCTGTCCGGCATGGATGCGCGCCTCGTCCTCGCTGTGGGAGCCGGGGTACCAGACCTGGGCGATGTCGTCATGGCCCCGCAGGTGGTCCACGATCGCGACCGCGTTGGCCTGCTGGCGCTCCAGGCGCAGCGGAAGCGTCTTGATGCCCTGGATCAGGCGGAAGGAGTCCCCCGGGGAGAGCACCCCTCCCTGCGCCTTCTGAGCGAGGGCGAAGGCCTCCGCAAGGCTCTCGTCGTTCGTGGTGATCGCGCCGGCGAGCAGGTCGGAGTGACCGGCGAGGTACTTCGTGGCGGACTGGACGACGACGTCGGCTCCGAGCTCGAGCGGGCGCTGCAGCACGGGTGTCATGAAGGTGTTGTCGACGATCACGATCGCCCCATGGCGGTGGGCGAGCTCGGTGAGGCGGCGCAGGTCGGTGATCCGCAGCGTCGGGTTCGCCGGGGTCTCCATGAAGATCGCCCTGGTCGCGGGGGTGAAGTCCGCATCGGTGAGCGCACCGAGGTCGTCCACGAAGCGGCCGGTGACGCCGCGGCCCGGCAGCACCAGATCCACGAAGCGGTAGGTGCCGCCGTAGACGCTCGCGGGCAGGATCACCTCGTCGCCCACCTCGAGGGTGGACAGCGCGGCGGCCGTGGCGGCCATGCCGGAGGCGAAGGCGAAGCCGTGGGCGGCGCCGTCGAGCGTGGCCAGCACGGTCTCGAGCTGGGCCCGGGTGGGGTTGGCGCCGCGCTGGTAGGCGTAGCTGCCGTCCTCGCGGCCCGGGTCGAGCTCGAACGTCGAGGCGAGGTGGATCGGCGGGACCACGGCACCGTGCTCATGGTGCCGGAGGGTCTGCACGGCGGCGGTCTGGATATGCACGGGGCCTCCACGGTCTCTGCGTCGGCGCGGCTCCGGTGAGGCGGGGCAGCTCGGGCGCCGTCGCTCGGCGCCACTCCACTGTAGGCATGCGGGTTTCCGCTGTCAGGAGCCGGATGACCGAGTATGACGAGCTCCGGGGCGGAAGTCGGGGCGCCGGTCGGGCCGACCGGATGCGCCGGGGCCCGGCCCTCCTGCGGGAGAGGCCGGGCCCCGGCGGACAGGTGGTGGTTCTCAGACGGAGACGGGCTCGACGACCGGGAGCGAGCCGGTCATGGTGTCCTCGTGCTCGCTGAGGACCTCGAGGGTGCGACGGGCACGCACCCGCAGGCCCACCAGGGTCCCGATCACCAGGGTGAAGCCGACGCAGGCCAGCGCGATCGCGACGACCATCGGCGCCTCGTAGCCGAAGCCGGCGGCGATCACGGCGCCGCCGAGGGAGGCGCCGAGGGCATTGGCGACGTTGAAGGCGGCGTGGTTGAGCGAGGCGCCGAGCACCTCGGAGCGGTGGGCCACGCGGATCAGCCAGGTCTGCATCGCCGGGTTGAGGGACGAGTTCGCCGCGTTGACGAGGAAGAACCCGACCAGCAGGGCGACCAGCGAGAGGTGCGCGACCATGAACAGGCCCACGAGGGCGGCGATGTAGATCGGGAAGCCGATCAGGAGGGTCTTGTTCAGGGAGCGGTCCGTGGCGGCACCGCCGATGACGTTGCCGAGGGTCATGCCGAGTCCGGCGGCGGCGAGCACCCACGGGACGGCGGTGGCCGGGGCACCGGTGACCTTGGTGGTGATGTCGGCGACGTAGCTGAACACGGCGAACCCACCGGCGAACCCGACGGCGGCGATGCCCATGATGATCCACAGCTGCACGCGCTTCAGCGCCACGACCTCTTCGACCATGCGCCGGCCGACGACCTTCGGCTCGTGCGGAATGGTGCGCTTCAGAGCCACCACGGTGGTCACGAAGATCAGGGTGATCAGGAGGTAGACGGCGCGCCAGCCGGCGGCCTGGCCGACGGCGGTGAGCACGGGCACGCCGATCAGGTTCGCGACCGTGAGCCCGGAGAGTGCGAGGGCCACGCCCTTGCCCTGGTTACCGGGCCCCATGAGGGAGGCGGCCAGGAGGGAGGCGACCCCGAAGTAGGCGCCGTGGGGAATGCCGGCGACGAAGCGGGCGAGCACGGTCAGCTCGAAGGTGGGCATGACCGCCGAGAGCACGGTGCCGACGGCGAGCGCCGCGGCGAGCGCGATGATCATCGAGGACCGGCTCCAGCGCACGGAGAGCACGGCGAGGACCGGAGCGCCGACCACGACGCCGAGGGCGTAGGCGGTGATCGCGATGCCGGCCCTGGCGATGCCGCCCTCGGGGTCGGCGGCCATCTGCTCGCCGAGCAGGCCGTGCGCGATGCCGGGCAGAAGGCCCATGGACACGAACTCGGAGGCGCCGATGCCGAAGCCGCCCAGGGCGATCGCGAGCAGCGCGAGGCGGCGGCGGGCGGGGGTCAGCGGCGGTGGGGCGGTGCGGATGCTTCGGGTGCTGTCGATGGTGGTCATGAGTGCCTCGACCTTTCGGATGCGGATGTTCAGGGGCGGGCTCCATCGACCCGGCGTCCAGAGTAAGGCAACGCTGTTGCGTTACGTCAAGACGCTGCATGGCCGATGCGGATCACATATCCCCCGCGCTCCAGTCGTCGCGTCCGCGCTGAGCGCCGTCTGTCACCGTCCCTGCAGGTCCCGGCCGAGTCTCGCGGGCACCGGTCCTCTGCCGCCGTCGGCTCGGCGCCGGCGTGGCTCCCGAGCGCGCCGAGACACGGACCACGTGCGAGGATGACCGGCGTGAGACAGACAACTCCCCTGGACCGCGTCGCCGGCGCGCATGACGCCGCCGTGCTCGCCGTCGCGCGCCGCGGCGACCCCGTCTCGCGGGCCGAGCTGGCCGACGCGCTCCAGGTCACGCCCCAGGCGATCTCGAAGATCATGGGGCGCCTGATGGGTCGAGGGCTGATCGCCGAGGCCGGCACGCTCGCCGCGGGCCCCGGCAAGCCGACCACGCTCTACCGCATCGTGCCGTCCTCCCGCCGGGCGATCGGCCTGCACCTGACCCGTTCGCGGGTGCACGGCGTGGTCGTGGACCTCAGCGGCGAGATCCTTGAGCGCCGAGAGCTCGAGATCGGCCGCCTGCAGCCCGTGCCCGAGCTGATCGAGACCCTCGCCACGGAGGCGCGCGCCCTCGCCGAGGTGGGCCCCGGGGTGCTGCTGGGCGCCGGGGTGGGCATGCCCGGTCCGGTCGACTGGTCCGAGGGCGTCTACCGCGGGACCTCCGACCCCGATCCCTGGCGCGGGGCGGAGATCCGCCGCCTGCTCCTGGAGGAGCTGGGCCTCCCCGTGCTCCTGGATCACGATTCCCGCGCCGCGCTCGTGGGCGAGACCTGGTCCCAGCCCGGCCTGCTCCACGACGCCGCCCTGGTGCTGGTCGAGGACGGCCTCGGGGCGAGCCTGTGCCTGGACGGCTCGATCGTGCGCGGCGCCCACTCCCATGCCGGCGAGGCCGGCCATACGGTGGTGCGGATGGGCGGGACCCCCTGCACCTGCGGCCGACGCGGCTGCGCGCAGGCCGAGTACCAGGCCGCCCTCGCCGCCGGGGACGACGACCTCGCCGCCCAGGTGCTCGCCACGATCGTCGTGGACATCGTGCGCCTGGTCGACGTGGACCGTGTGGTCCTCGGCGGCCGCACCGTCTACGCCCACCATGAGTCGTCCATGAACGCGATCCGCGCGGCGCTGGCCGAGGGTCTGCACGCCGAGCCCTGGGTGCATGTCGAGGTCATGCTCTCCACGCGCGGCACCGACCTCATCGCCGTCGGCGCCGCCTGCGAGGTCCTCGAGCACGAGTACGGGAACCCCCAGGCGCTCGTCGGCCCCGGGTCCTGAGGTGGTGACCACGGCGCCCGAGGGCGAGCCCGTCGCCGATCCGGCGCTGCGGAGGGCGCTGACCGCCGCCGGCCTGCCGGCTCGGGGGCGCTACCTCCCCACACACGGCTGGGTCAGCCGCGCGTGGGTCGGCGAGCACCACGTGGTCCGGCTGAGCGATGGGCGGTTCCGCGACGCCTACCGCCACGAGGCCGCGGTCGTCGGCCTGCTCGAGGGCACCGAGGTCCCCCACGCCCCGCACATCGCGCACGGGGACGGCCCCGACGGCCCGTGGTACGTCTCCGAACGCCTGCCCGGCCGCACCCTGCATGCGGCGTGGCCGGAGGCGGACCCGTCCACGCGCCGCGCCCTGATCGAGAGTCTCGGCTCGGCGCTGCGAGCCCTGCACCAGATGCCGGTGCCGGAGAGCCTGCTGCCGCCGTGGCTGGTCGATGCGCTCGCCGGCGAGCCGTGGCCTGCGTACCACCCGCCCCTCGTCAGCGCCGCGCCGGCGCAGGTCGAGGCCGCTCGGCGACGGCCCGGTCATGACCCGCGCCTGCTCGCGGACGTCGCCGCGTGGCTCCAGGAGCGGATGGGGCTGTTCGCCGAGGACCGCCCCGTGCTCGTCCACGGCGATCTGCACGGATCCAACGTGATGGTCGACCAGGGGCGCGTCATCGGGCTCATCGACTTCGCGGAGGCATCGGCCCAGGCGGCCGATGCCGAGCTCGACACCCTCCTGCGCTGGTGCGCGAGGTCAGAGGAGTTCCCGCCCACGCCTGGCGGGCACGGGCTCGAGAGATCCGCTCTCGCGGAGGTCCCCCGCTGGCTGCACGGCACCTATCCGGAGCTGTTCGAGCGCGAGCACCTGCGTGAGCGGTTGGCCGTCTACGACCTCACCATGGAGCTCGCGATCTACGCGCACCACCCGGAGCCCGGCCCGCGCAGCACCGCGCACGGCCGCCTCACCCGTCTGCTCCGCGGCCAGAGCCACCTGGACGACGTCCTGAGCCAGCTGGACGGGCTCGTGGAGTAGGCCGTCGGTCAGGCGCGGCTCCGGTCAGGCGGGGCCCTGGGTCCGGCGCGGCTCCGGTCAGGCGGGGCCCTGGGTCCGGCGCGGTTCCGGTCAGGCGCGCGCGCCGAAGATCGCCGAGCCCACGCGCACGATGGTCGCGCCCTCCTCGACGGCGATCTCGAGATCGCCGCTCATGCCCATCGACAGCTGCTCGAGCTCCGGCAGATCGCACTTCTCACGGGCCTGGTCCCGCAGCTCCCGCAGCCCGCGCAGGGAGGCCCGCACCTGGTCCGCGTCGCTGGTGTTGGCGCCGATGGTCATCAGGCCCACGGGCCGCAGATGCTCGCTCGCGCGCAGACGATCGAGGATCGGGCCGACGGCCTCCAGCGTCGGGGCGAATCCTCCCTTGGACTCCTCCCCCGAGGTGTTGACCTGCACGAGCACATCGCGCACCAGGCCGGCCATATCGGCGCGGCGCTCGAGCGCGTCGGCGATGTCCGTGCGGTCCACGCTGTGGATCAGCTCGGCGAACGCGACCACGTCACGGGCCTTGTTGGTCTGGAGTCGGCCGATGAAGTGCCGTGGCACCCCGTTGTCCACGAGCAGCGGATCGGCGTGCTTGGCGATCTCCTGAGCCCGGTTCTCCCCCACGGCGATCTCCCGGCCGCGCTCCCTCAGCATCTCGATCGCCGTGGCGATCTCCTGCGGCGTGCGCGTCTTGGTGGCCAGCAGCAGGGTGATCGCCCGACCATCGCGCCCGCTGCGCTCTGCGGCGTCGTCGAGGCGCGCGAGCACCCCGTCGAGGCGGGCGGCGAGCTGATCGGAGGCGGAGGAGTCTGCGGTCATGCCCTCCATTGTGGCCCGGAACGAGTCGTCCCCGGGAATCGGGCAGGACCGGCTCCCTGGACGGTCCCGCTCCTGGGACCGGTCGGGTTCCCGGGACCTGTCCGACTCCACGACCTGATCGGGTTCCGCTCCGGGAACCTCGTGCCCCCAGCGGGACTCGAACCCGCACTGTGCCGCTTTTAAGGCGGCCGCCTCTGCCGATTGGGCTATGGGGGCTGGTCCCTATGATCCATCCGGACCGCGTGCACTGAGCACTGCAGAATCACTTTATGCTGGATTGCACCATGACCGCTGTGATCCGGTCCCTCGCGGACTCCCTGCGACGGTTCGGCGACGACCGCCTCGAGGCGCTGCTCCTCGCCCGACCGGATCTCGCCTCGCCCGTTCCCAAGGGGCTGGGCCCCCTCGCGGCCCGTGCCGCCGGCGCCACCTCGGCGCGTCGGGCGCTCGGAGCGCTCACCCTCCCGGAGCTGCATCTGGTCGAAGCGCTCGCCGTGCTGGACGACGGTTCCTCACCGGCGGACCTCGCGGCGGCGGTCTCCTCGGATCCGGCGACCATCTCCCCCGGCCTCGAGCGCCTGACCACCCTCGCCCTGGTCTGGGGCGAGGACGAGCTGCACCTGATCCGCCCGCTGCGCGAAGGTCTCCGCGCCCCGGCGGGCCTCGCCCCTGCCACCCCGGACGACCCGACACCGGCCGAGGCGGAACGCCGGGTGGATGCCGCGCGCGAGACCCTGTCCGAGGTGCTCGAGACCCTGGCCTGGGGCCCGTCGACCGTGGAGGGCCGCGGCCGCCTCGCCGCCGCCCTGCAGGGTGCCGGCATCGTCGTGGCCGACGGCGAGGGCACGCTGCACATCCCCCGCACCGTCCAGCTGGCGCTCCGCGGCGGTCGCGTGCACCGCAGCCATGCGGCGCTGCGCCGCTCCCCCACCGGGCCCGCGCTCACCGAGAGCATCCCGGGCTCCCGCTCGGCCCAGGCCGTCGAGCGGGCCTTCGAGGCGCTGCGACTGCTGGGGACCGTGCGCGGCTTCGACGAGGACCCGCCGGGAGTGCTGCGCAAGGGTGGGCTTCCCCAGCGTGACCTGCGCCGCCTCGCCGATCGCGCCGGCACCTCCACCCTCAACTACGCCACCGTGCTGCAATCCGCCTGGCAGGCCGGACTGATCGGCCACGACGGGCAGGAATGGCATCCCACCCGGGACTGGGACGCCCACCGCATCCAACCGGCCGAGCAGCGCTGGGCCGAGCTGGTCCTCGCCTGGGCACTCGGCCACCATCTCGCAGCCGTCGTCGGCACCCCCGACGCCGCGGGCGCGAACCGCTCGCTGCTCTCGGACCTCACCCGCCGCGACGGCGTGCGCACGCGCCGCGGCAGCCTGCTGCGCGCCCTGCGCACCTGCCCCGGCCTCAGCGTCGAGGAGGACTCCCTGGCGCTCTCGCTGGCCTGGGCGTTCCCTCTGGTCCCGGCCGACGTGATCGAGGAGGAGACCGCCGCGGTGCTGGTGGAGGGTGAAGCGCTCGGGGTGCTCGACGACGGGGCGCTGACGGTGCTCGGCCAGGAGCTGGTGCTCGCGCTGGACGAGGACGTCACCCAGGCCGATGCCCGTCTCGCCGGAGCCCTGCAGGAGGCGGCCCCCGCCCCGGTGGACGAGGTGCTGCTGGATGCCGACCTCACCGTCGTCGTGCCCGGTCGCCCCGCCGAGCGTCTGCTGCCCCTGCTGGACTGGGCCGAGGTCGTCTCCCGCGGAGGTGCGCTCACGCTGCGGTTCAGCACCGCCTCCGTCCGTCGGGCCCTCGGCTCGGGGCGGGACGCGGAGGCCCTGCTCGCCCTGCTGGAGAGCGCCTCGCGCTCGCCGATCCCGCAGGGTCTGAGCTACCTGCTGCAGGACGAGCAGCGTCGACACGGGCGGGTCCAGATCTCCCGGGCCACCACCGTGCTCACGGCGGACCCCGAGGTGCTCGACCTCCTCCAGGTCGCCCCCGAGGCGTCAGCCCTCTCCCTGCGCCGCCTGGCACCGACCGTCGCCGTGACCCTCTCGGATCCCGGTTTCGCCCTGCAGCTGGCACGCACGGCCGGTCTCTCCCCGCAGGCAGTGGGGCCCGACGGCAGCGCAGCCGGGCCCGAGCTCGCGCACTCCCTTCCCGGCGGTCCGGTCGACCCCGACCTGGTCACCGTCGACGGGCCCGACCTGCGGGTCCCGGCCCTCGAGGCCGTCGGCCGGATCCGGGCGGCGGAGGCCGGCGCGACGGACCTGTCGGTCACCGACCGTCTGCTCGAGGCGATCGCGCAGGAGAGCGAGATCGCGATCGGGATCGTCGACGGCCGCGGCGGCGTGGTCGCGAAGCAGGTGCACGCGCTGTCCCTCGAGGGCGGGCGGCTGCGGGCCCGTGAGTCGGGGAGCCCGGAGGAGTTCACGGTGCTCGTGCACCGGGTGACGCTTGGCTGATCCAGGACGCCGCCGTCGTGGCGGACCACCGGCGTGGGGACTTCTGCCCATGGCGCATCAGGGTATTCCCAGGGTTATGATCTCTTTCGACGTCGAGCGGGATCTCCGCGGCGACTGATGAAACGTTCAGGGGACTCAACCCTTAGGAACCTCGAAGGGACCACCATCATGACCGACCCGAACTTCGCTCCTGCCGCGCCGACCGGAGGCGCCCCCGTCAAGAAGACCAAGTGGATCGTCCAGCTGATCGTCTCGATCCTCTGCGGCGGCAACCTCATCGTCCTGGCCCTCGCCATCGTGGGCCTGGTCAAGGCGGATACGGACCTCCCGCTGGCGAACAAGCTCTACAAGTGGGGCTGGATCGTCTTCGCGATCATCTGGATCCTCTACATCATCCTGATCGTGATCGTGATCGCCACCGGAGGGCTTTCCGCGAGCGTCAACACCTACTGATCTGCGGATCGAGGCGCTGAGGCGCCGTCGATCACCCGCAGCATGACGAAGGCCCGGACCGATATGGTCCGGGCCTTCGTCATGTCCTAGCGCGGAGCGGACGGACGGTCACGACCGATCGTCCGCTCCGTGGCGGATCAGTCCTGCTTGGTCTCGCGACGGTCCTCGGACCACTCCACGTGGAAGGTGCCCTCGGCGTCGACGCGCTGGTAGGTGTGCGCACCGAAGTAGTCGCGCTGGGCCTGGACGAGGGCCGCGGGGAGGCGCTCGGAGCGGACCGCGTCGTAGTACGACAGGGTCGAGGCGAACACCGGCACCGGGTAGCCGCTGGCGGCCGCGAAGGCCACCACGCGACGCCACGCCGGGATGCACTTGGCGATCTCGGTGGTGAAGTACTCGTCCGAGAGCAGCAGCGGCAGCTTCGCGTCGCGCTCGTAGGCCTCGGTGATGCGGTTCAGGAAGCGGGCGCGGATGATGCAGCCACCGCGCCAGATGCGAGCCATCGCACCGAGGTCGATGTCCCAGCCGAACTCCTCGGCGCCCGCGGCGATCTCGTCGAAGCCCTGCGAGTACGAGACCAGCTTCGCGGCGTAGAGCGCCTTCTGCAGGTCGTCGATGAACTGGGCCTCGTCGGCGATCTCGAGGGTCTGCGCCTCGGCGGGGAGCACCTTGAGGCCGGCCTCGCGCTGCGGCGTGGAGCCGGAGACGGAGCGGGCGAAGGTGGCCTCGGCGATGCCGGTGACCGGGACGCCGAGGTCCAGGGCCGTCTGCACGGTCCAGGCGCCGGTGCCCTTCTGGGCGGCGCGGTCGAGGATGACGTCCACGAAGGGCTTGCCGGAGGTGACGTCGGTGTGGTGGAGCACCTCGGCGGTGATCTCGATGAGGAACGACTCGAGGTCGCCCTTGTTCCACTCGGCGAACACGTCGCCGATCTCGCCGGCGTTCTTGCCCAGCGCCTTGGACATGAGGTCGTAGGCCTCGGAGATGACCTGCATGTCGGCGTACTCGATGCCGTTGTGGACCATCTTCACGAAGTGGCCGGCTCCATCGGCACCGACGTGGGTGCAGCAGGGCTCGCCGTCGACGTGCGCCGAGATCTTCTCGAGCATCGGGCCGAGGCGCTCGTAGGACTGCTTGGTGCCGCCGGGCATGATCGAGGGGCCGTTGAGGGCGCCCTCCTCGCCACCGGAGACGCCGGAGCCCACGAAGTGCAGGCCCTTCTCGCGCAGATCGGCCTCACGACGGCGGGTGTCGCCGAACAGGGCGTTCCCGGCGTCGACGATGATGTCGCCCTCCTCCATGAGGGAGGCGAGCTCGTCGATCACGGCGTCGGTCGGCTTGCCGGCCTTGACCATGATGATCGCGACGCGCGGCTTCTGCAGGGAGGCGACGAAGTCCGACATGGACTCCGAGGGGTAGAACTCGCCGTCGGCGCTGTGGTCGTCCATGACCTTCTCGGTCTTGCCGACGCTGCGGTTGTGGAGGGCGACCTTGAAGCCGTTGCGGGCGAAGTTACGGGCCAGGTTGGAGCCCATCACCGCCATTCCGGTGACACCGATGTCCGCGACATCGGCGGGGGACGGAGCGAAGCTAGCCATGGGTTCTCCTCAGATCAGGTGACTGTCGAGCCGGGCCGGACCGCTGCGCCGAGGACGTCGACGCACTGCGGGGCCCGGTCCATCACGGCCCATTCTAATGAAAAGCGCGCGGGGGTAGCCCCACGTGCCAGGGCTTGCCGTGGTGCAGGGCACGGTGCGCCCGCCGCGGGGCCTGCTGAATGCCCTCAGAAGCGCCGCGGGACGGCGAGGTCCGGACAGCCGGGATCCCGCCGTCGGTCACCGTGCGTCGTCCATTCGTCGGGTATCGCCGGGGCCGAACGTTTCGTATCGTGTACCTGCTGGCGCCGGGAACGGCGCCGCGAGCCGATCCGCTTCGGCCCCTGAGGACCGGCCTGCACAGGCCGGGACGCCGCGACCGCGAGAGAGACCAGACACATGACAGTCCCCCCGCCCCCGCACGAACCATCTGCCCAGCCGGGCGGCGCGAGCCCGTACGGCCAGCCCTCCCCGGCCGGCGACTACGGGCAGCCCTCGTCCGCCGCGCCCTACGACCAGCCTGAGTCCGGTGGGTCGTACGGCCAGCCGTCGCCCGCCGGGGCATACGGCCAGACGTCCGCTGCGGACCCCTACGGCCAGTCGTCACCCGCCTCGGGATACGGCCAGCCGTCGCCTGCGGCCGCGTACGGCCAGCCGTCTCCCAGCGGGGCCTACGGGCAGCCGGCGCCGGCAGGCCCGACGGGCCAGCCCGGACCCTCGCACGATGCCGCCTGGGGTCTGCAGGACGGCCAGGTCGGATCGGGCGTTCCCGCTCCCGGTCAGGACCTCGGCTCCGACCTGGGTGCCGCCCTGAAGTTCGCCGGCAACGCCCTGCTGCGCAACTGGGTCCCGTTCCTGGTCGCCGGGCTGATCTACGGTGCCATCGCCACCGTGATCCTCATCGGTGGATTCGCCGGTGGTTTCGCCGCGATGCTCCCCGCGATGGAGACCGCCGGAGCGTCCGACGAGGTACCGGTCGGCACTCTCCTGCTGTTCTATGCGATCTTCTTCGGCGCCGGACTGCTCACCGTCCCCTTCGGGCTGCTGTGGCAGTCGGGCTCCGTGCGCAGCGCCGAGATCATCCTCGAGGGCGGACGGCCGAGCATCGGTCAGGCGCTCATCGGCCCGTTCCGCGTCATCCTCACCGCTCTGCTGGTGGGCGCCATCACCTTCGTCGGCTTCCTCCTGTTCTACATCCCGGGCCTGATCGCCGCCGTGATGCTCATGTTCGCGATCCCGGCAGCCGCGCGCGGCGCCTCGCCGTTCGCCGCGGTCAAGGAGAGCTTCTCCCTGGTCAAGAACAACCTCGGGACCTCGATCGTCGCGTATCTCGTGATCTCCGTGATCAGCTCCGTGGCGGGCATGCTGATCATCTCGATCATCGCCCTGATCCCGTTCGTCGTGCTCTTCGAGTTCGGGATGTACGAGCGGCTGAACCGCCGCGAGCTGCCCGACCCCGCGAAGGGCTGAGCCGCAATTCCCCGACGGCCGATGGGGCGTGTCCCGGCACACCCCGTCGGCCCGTCGTCCGTCCGCATCTGCGGCGTAGCCTGAGGGGATGACCGACGGCCCCCTCATCGTCCAGAGCGACAAGTCCCTCCTGCTCGAGGTGGGACATCCGCAGGCGCAGTCCGCCCGCGCCTCGATCGCCGCCTTCGCCGAGCTCGAACGGGCTCCCGAGCACGTGCACACCTACCGCATCACCGACCTCGGTCTGTGGAACGCACGGGCCGCGGGCTATGACGCGGAATCCGTGGTCGCCGCCCTCGTGGACAACTCCCGGTACCCGGTCCCCCACTCGCTGCTCATCGACGTCGCGGACACCATGGACCGCTACGGCCGCCTGCAGCTGCGCTCGGACCCCACCCATGGGCTCGTGCTCCACGCCCTGGACCGCGCGGTGCTCGAGGAGGTCTCCCGGGCGAAGCGGATCCAAGGGATGCTCGGCGAGCGCCTCGACGAGTCGACCGTGCTCGTGCACCCCTCCGAGCGCGGTGCGCTGAAGCAGGCGCTGCTCAAGCTCGGCTGGCCCGCCGAGGATCAGGCCGGGTACGTCGACGGCGAGGCCCATGCCATCGCGCTGCGGGAGGACGACTGGCAGCTGCGGCCCTACCAGGCCGAGGCTGTGGACGGCTTCCGCCATGGCGGCAGCGGGGTCGTCGTGCTCCCCTGCGGCGCCGGGAAGACCCTGGTGGGCGCGGCCGCGATGGCGGCGATGCAGCGCACCACCCTCGTCCTCGTCACCTCCACGGTCTCCGCGCGGCAGTGGAAGAGCGAGCTGCTGCGCCGCACCGACCTCACCGAGGACGAGATCGGCGAGTACTCCGGAGCCAGCAAGGAGATCCGTCCCGTCACCATCGCCACCTACCAGGTGCTCACGATGAAGCGGAAGGGCATCCACCCCCATCTCGAGCTCATGAGCGCCCGCGACTGGGGTCTCATCGTGTACGACGAGGTCCATCTGCTGCCCGCGCCCGTCTTCCGCATGACCGCCGATCTGCAGGCCCGCCGCCGGCTGGGCCTGACCGCGACGCTCGTGCGCGAGGACGGCCGCGAGGGCGAGGTGTTCTCCCTGATCGGCCCCAAGCGCTACGACGCCCCGTGGAAGGACATCGAGGCCCAGGGCTATATCGCCCCTGCGGACTGCACCGAGGTGCGGGTCGCGATGCCGGCCGACGACCGCATGGCCTATGCGATGGCCGAGGCCTCCGACCGGGCCCGGCTGGGGGCGGCGCATCCGGCGAAGAACGCCGTGGTCGAGCGGATCGCCGCCCGGCACGAGGGCGAGCCGATGCTGGTGATCGGTCAGTACATCGACCAGCTCGAGGAGCTCGCCGCCCACCTCGATGCCGAGCTCATCACCGGCAAGACCCCGGTGCGCCGCCGCCAGGAGCTGTTCGACGCCTTCCGTGCCGGGGAGCTGACCCGTCTGGTGGTCTCGAAGGTCGCGAACTTCTCGATCGATCTCCCGGAGGCATCCGTCGCCGTGCAGGTCAGCGGCGCCTTCGGCTCTCGCCAGGAGGAGGCTCAGCGCCTGGGTCGACTGCTGCGCCCGAAGGCTGACGGCCGCACCGCGCACTTCTACACGGTCGTCATGCGCGACACGCAGGACCAGGACTTCGCGGCGCACCGCCAGCGCTTCCTCGCCGAGCAGGGGTATGCGTACACGATCATGGACGCCGACCAGCTCGGCGCCCCGGCCGACGCGAGCTGAGAACTCCCGAGCTGAGAACTCCCGAGCTGACGACTCCCGAGCTGTGCGTTCCCGGAACGCGCCCTCGGAATCGCTAGCCTCGATGTTTCATCGGGGTTGTGAGCGGGGGCGACCGGCGTCGTTGCCGGTGTT